>JANQGZ010000106.1:0-54997 GCA_028282825.1 SAR324 cluster bacterium | reverse complement strand
ATGTAACAAGTGAGTCTCATAACCCCCAGATTTGAGACACAACAGGAAAGGCCGATTATTCATTTTGAATGGTCGGCCTTTCCCGGTTGATAGACTTGTTAAGCATTGAGGGCTTGATCAAAGTCTTCGATGATATCATCAATATTTTCTATTCCCACGGTTACCCGAACCATGTCCGGTGTGACACCAGCCGCATTTTGTTCTTCTTCCGATAGTTGTTGATGAGTGGTGGTCGCTGGATGAATAACCAGCGTTTTTGCGTCAGCAACATTGGCAACCAGGGAGGCGAGCCTGACATTGCTGATAAAACTCTTTCCTCCTTCCGATCCGCCATTGACACCAAAGGTAAAGATCGATCCGAAAAGACCTGGTTTAAACTGCCTTTTTGCTAGTTCATGATCACGGTGACTGGGCAAACCTGCAAAACTCACCCAGGAAACTTCGGGATGCTGTTCCAGGAATTGAGCAAGTTTCAATGCGTTTTCACTATGTCTTTCCACCCTTAAATGAAGGGTTTCCAGGCCTTGTAGAAAAAGAAACGAATTAAAAGGGCTGACAGCCGTACCCAAGTCTCTAAGCAGAGTCACGCGGGCTTTGCCAATGAATGCGGCATTTCCAAAGGCTTCCGTATACACAACCCCATGGTAGGCAGGATCTGCTTGAGTCAACATTGGAAATTTGCCACTGCTTTTCCAATCAAAATTACCGGAATCTATTATGATACCCCCGATAGATGTTCCGTGACCGCCAATAAATTTGGTCGCAGAATGAATAATAATATCTGCGCCGTATTCAAAAGGACGGCAAACTATCGGAGTGGCAAAGGTACTGTCCATGACCAAAGGTATTTGATGCTGGTGAGCCAGTTCTGCCAGTTTGGGGATGTCTGCTACATTACCTTCCGGATTTCCGATTGTTTCCACATATATTGCCCTGGTTCTCTCATTAATCAGGGGTTTTAGTGAGTCGGGATCATCGCTGTTTCCGAATCTAACGGTAATGCCATAATGAGCAAATGTATGTGCAAACAAAGTATGGGTGCCACCGTACAAGCTGCTGGAACTGATAATCTCATCTCCGCTACCTGCAATGTTTGTAAGTGCCAGAAATATTGCGGATTGACCCGAAGAAACAGCCAGGGCTCCCACTCCTCCTTCCATTTCCGCCATGCGTTTTTCAAACACGTCTGTGGTCGGGTTCATGATTCGGGTATAGATATTTCCGGCTTCTTCCAATGAGAACAGCCTTGCACAATGCTCGGGACTGTCAAAGGTATAGGACGTCGTTTGATAAATTGGTACGGCTCGGGAATGACTGGATGGGTCCGGGGATTGCCCTCCGTGAACAGCAGCTGTTTCAATTCTGTATGACTTTGTCATTGCTTTCTCTCATCTAGAATGTCGTTAGGGGGAAACGGTGAGATATGTCGAAAAAGTCAAATAAGATCAATAAATTGACCAGATTTAGCTTCTCGACCAATTGTAGCTGGTTTCCGTATAGATGTTCTTGATCCACTGACCAAAAAACTCGTTTCGGTGGGAACGCCAGCAATTGACTGGATTGGATAGATCAAAATTAACAGGGTCTTTAACATCGGTTCGCTGTTTATCCCGATCACGCCTGGTTTCTTCGACCAACCTGCCCGAGTTGTATTCTGGATGTCCCAGGTGCATTAAAAAGCGCATATCCGTGGTTTCGAATATTACATATCCTGCTGCCTCGGAATGTGCCAATAACCTTAGATTGCCTTTGTCCCTTTCAGCTTCCAGAACTTCATCAGAATAGCCTGAATGCCGGCTGACGGGACATCGGAATACATCATCAAGATCCCCGGTGACAGGGTGATTCTTCACCAGATTCTTGGTCTCGAATATTCCGAACAGCTTAGTATCATAGGTTATTTTCTCAATACCAATCGCTTTGGCCAATGCCATTCCTCCCCAGCAAATTCCCAAGGTGGAAATAATATTTTTCCGGGCAAACTGAATAATGCTTTGTACTTCGTCCCAGTACTGCACTTTATCAAATTCCAGTTCTTCAACCGGAGCGCCGGTAATTATCAAACCATCTAGGGGTTTGTCATAAACGGCATCACGAAAGGTAATGTAGAGATCGTTAAGATGTTTCTGACTTGATGAGTTGTATTGATGGGTGCTTAGTTTTATCCAGACAGGTACTATCTGCAAGATCGATTTTCCAAGTGGATACAGCAGATTGAATTCATAGGTCTGAACGTTGGGCATAATATTCAAGATGCCGATTCTTAGAGGTCGGATATCCTGCCTGGCCGCATCGGCTTCTGAAATGCAGGTGATATTGGTGGATTCGAGTGCTGCTTTTGCGTGGTAGTGCTCCGGAGTAATAATCGTCATGACATGCAACCTGGTTGACCTGTATGTTTTATCGTTTGCTTAAGCTTCCTATTCTCCCAAGATAGTACTTTAAAAACAAGACCCAATTCGAGATCCAACACAAGGCAGCAGTTACATAAGTTTGTAAAATCAGGTCTCTGATCAGAGTAATAGTAGATGGCAGGAGGGTATTACAGAACTTGAAATGATACTCACGATCTATTCCAGGGGCTTAAATGTCAAAAGTAAGTGGAATACCGCTCATTTCTTTTTCCAGCAAATCTTTGATAGTGACATTCTTAAGTACGTCTTCCTGGGCGTTTTTCATCTTTTGCCAGACTGGCCTGGTCACACAATTTTCTACACGATCGCAAACGGCCGGGGTGGACAGACATTCGGCTGGTGAAAGATCACCCTGCAGCGACTCAATTACATTGAGCAAGGTAATTTCCTCGGGTGCTCTTTTCAATACAAACCCACCTTTGGCTCCTCTCAAAGCACTTACGATATTTTTGTTTTTAAGGTCGATCAGGATATTTTCCAGATAAGAATCATCCAGATTTTGACTTGCAGCAATTTCCTTCCTTTTCGTCGGTCTTTGTTGATAATTGCGTGCTATTTCGATAACGGCCCGAATGCCATATCTGCATTTACTTGAAAGTTTCATAGCAGTAATTTGCGCATCACAGGCGCATTCTGCCCGGGAGTCCGAGCTCAGATTTTTTAAAACACTTGGTCCGGTTTCAAGAGATGGATAATCTCTCCTAAAACCTCACTCAGTCTATAGCTAAATGTTCACAATGCCAATAAACATTATGCTATTGAATTCTTGCTCTGGCAAGGACTATTTCAAGCATTGTGGTGCATTCCGCATGGTGGCAGAATCGACATCAATTGCAATTTTTCCGCAGAAAACGCAGGAAATTCCCGGGTTTAATTTTTCAGTCTTTCCAGAACTTTTCCTTCCCTAATGCTTATGATCACTTCCTCCAGGGGGATGTTTTTCCCGGAAAGCTCAAGTCCCTTCTTTACCATCAAAGGTAAACCGGAACAACAGGGTACTTCCATTATGGCAATAGTCACACTGTTAACGTTGGCGGTCCGGAAGATTGCGGCGAATTTATCAACGTAGGCTTGTCCGTCATCAAATTTAGGACAGCCCAGCATCAGAATTTTGTTCCGCAAAAATCCTTCGTGGAAATCAGGGCAGGCTGCGGGAACGCAATCAGCAGCAACCAGTATGTCAGCATTATTTAAAAAAGGAGCCGTTGGCGGAATCAAAGCAATTTGAATTGGCCATTGTGCCAAGGCCGATGGACTTTCAGGTCTGCTGACCGGCTTATTGGCATCTTCGCATGCTACCGGGTCTGTAAACTGCTGAATGGCAGCAGAAGGGCAACCGCAGCCTGCCTTCATTGGCGGAGCAAGGTTGGCATGAGCAATTTGGGTTAAATGCTCTTTAACAGCTGCTTCATCAAAAGGTTCAGCTTCTCTTTCCACAATCTTTAAAGCATCGACATGACAATCGCCAATGCAGGCGCCCAAACCGTCACAGAAAACATCATTGATAACCTTTGCCTTACCATCAATTACTTGAATAGCTCCCTCTTCGCAAGCTGTAACACAGTCGCCGCAACCATCACACAGCTCCTCGTCAATTTCGATTATTTTTCGTTTTATTTTCATGATAACTCCTATGTTCAATCGGTCCGGAATAACCTACAATAATTTTCAGATACATATTAACTCTTATCTGACTACTATTAACTCACGGATACAAAGCAATCGGTTTGACTTAAGTCAAGAAGCATTATGATGGATAAAATTCTCGAAACCCTTTCAAAAACACCCCTGTTTCAAGGACTGGATAAGGCTCACTTGGATAAGCTTGCTGCAATCACAATACCGAAAGAGTTTTCCAAAGGCAGCATGGTGTTTTTTGAAGGAGATGAAGGTAACGGATTTTATACTGTTTGTTCAGGCAGAGTTAAAGTTTTTAAAAACTCCTCGGAAGGAAAAGAGAAAATACTCCATATTATAGAACCCGGCCAGCCCTTTGGTGAGGTTGCGGTTTTTTCCGGCAAAAGCTTCCCTGCCAATGCCGAAGCACTGATGCAAACCTCGCTTCTGTTTTTTTCAAGACAAGAGTTCATCAGGGTGATTTCTGACAATCCGTCGCTTTCCTTAAACATGATGGCCTTGCTAACCCAACGTCTGAAACAATTTGCAGATCAAATTGAAAACCTTTCCCTGAAAGAAGTTCCTGCCAGGCTGGCTCATTACCTTCTCTATCTGACAGAAGAGCAGCAATCCTCTGAAAATATCAGGTTGACCATTACCAAGGGTCAACTGGCAAGTATGCTGGGGACTATTCCGGAAACCCTTTCCCGAATTCTTGCCAAAATGCAAACCCAAAAGCTGATTGAAGTAAACGGCAAGCAGATCGTTATTAGCAATCTGGAGGAACTTAAATATTTGGCGGAGAGCGGAAGATTTAATGGTGATTAATCAGACCCGGTTTTCACCGGGCCATACATGTCATCCCTGTTCCGCCAACCACCGTTCGGCATCCATGGCAGCCATGCAACCTGTACCTGCAGCGGTAATAGCCTGTCTGTATACGCTGTCTGTCACATCACCACAGGCAAAAACGCCCTCAATATTGGTTTTTGTGGTACCCTGTTGAGTTATTAAATAGTTTTTGTCATCCATTTCCAAGATACCATCAAACAAACTGGTGTTCGGCGTGTGCCCAATCGCAACGAACATGCCTTCTGTTCCTAACAGCCTTGAGTCACCTGTTTTGACATTATTTACTTTTAAATCGGTCATGCCGCTATCGTCACCGACAACTTCTTCTACAACCGAATCCCAGACAATTTCGATCTTTTCGTTTTTGAGAACTCTGTTCTGCATGGCTTTGCTGCCACGAAATTCGTCGCGACGATGAACCACAAAGACTTTTTCACAAAAATTAGCCAGGTAGGAAGCCTCTTCCAAAGCGGTATCCCCTCCTCCGATCACGGCTACTTTTTTGTCTTTATAAAAGAAACCGTCACAGGTGGCACAGGCGGACACGCCCCGGCCTTTGAACCTGGTTTCGCTTTCTATCCCCAAATAACGTGCCGAGGCACCTGTGGCGATAACCAGGGCATCTGTCGTAAAAAGCTTATCGGTAGTGTAGACCTTGATTGGTTTTTCCGAAACATCTACTTGTGATACTTCTCCAAATTCTATTTCAGTTTCGAATCTGGCAGCTTGTTGTTCCATTTGACTCATCAACAGGTTTCCATCAATACCTTCCGGAAACCCCGGAAAATTTTCAATGTCGGTGGTGGTAGTTAACTGACCACCCTTTTGGAAACCAGTTAAAATCATTGGTTTTAAATTGGCTCTTGCAGCATAAATGGCAGCAGTATATCCCGCCGGTCCGGAGCCTAAAATAATGATCTTTTTGTGTGCTGCATCCATAAATTTAATTCCTTAGTTTTTTGTATTTATTCACCACGAAGACACGGAGGACACGAAGTTTTTTATTTAAAGGGCTTTAAGCACAAGAATCAGAGAGCGTTGTAAAATTAGTCGTCAATTCTCATCCATCGTTCAACGATATTTCTTGTACTTCACATCGTCAGAAATCCGGAGAAAAATCTTTTCCGTTGGCGGATTTTATCTCATTTTTTATCTTTGCTTCGTGAACTTCGTGTCTTCGTGGTGAATAGTTACGTCATTTTTTCTTTTTCATCTGTCGTCTTGTCCTGGGTATCCGGCACGCGGCATCCATCCGGCGCTAGTCAAGTGGGGATTCCCAATTTTGGTAACAGCCATTTTTGAACGACAAACCAGATAACTATAAAAAACAATAATTGTAGTATTTCCATTGCAACTATCTGTTATTAGATTGAATCCTATTAGATTATAAATATCAGATCGATCGCGGTTTAGATTCGCCACATGAATGGCCGTTAAGCAGTATGGGGCAATTTAATGATCATCGGGAAAGCCTGTTGCACAAGACTGACAATAAACGACCGTAACACGAACGATTAATCCGGCCACTAGCAACCGCCGGGTAACATCGAGCGAACAACAAATCCACTTCCCAGAAATGAATCTTCAAAATCGATGATGCTGTGATCGTAGTAGTCCTTTTCGTTGCTGTTAAAAATAATCTCAATCCCGTTGGCTGTTATGGTTTCATCCTGCTCGTTTAGCTCATCCAGAGCTAGTCCTAATCTTGGCCCGCCTCAACCAATACCTTGTATATAAAGGCGAATCATCTTTTTTTCATGTTGCTTTAAAACCGTCAGCAATTCTTTGCTGGCTTTATCCGTTACTTGTATATTAGCCATTTTTTCTTTAATATGAATAAGTTAAGTAAAATTAGGTAACGCTAAACTGTGGGCTTTTCCTTAAAATTGCAGAGGGTATACCAAATCATCATTCAAATGGTTTCTGCAATGAAATGTTCCATTTTTTCATATACTTCCATACAGCTGTTCGACTGACACCAAGTCGTCTTGCCACCTCTGCCTTGTTCCAATCACTGTCATGAAGTAACTCAAGTAACGTTTCCTGGGTCAATGTTCGCCCCGGTTGAGAATGACTTCTTGGAGGCGTCATTTGAAACGGCGCGGGAGGCATAAAATGAGTTTTTCTTATCTCAACCGGCAGATCGAACGTATCTATCTCTTCAGAATTGCATAACACAAAAGCATGCTCTACCGCATTCTCAAGTTCGCGAACGTTACCTTGCCAGTCATAATCCATTAATATCTGGGTGGCAGCTTTGGTGAATCCTTTGATATTTTTACCTGTTTTGCCATTCTGTTGTTTGATAAAATGCGCAGCCAGGAGGGGGATGTCTTCCTTTCTTTCCCTAAGGGAAGGCACGGAAATCGGAAATACTTTAAGCCGGTAGTATAAATCCTCCCTAAAGGTTCCTTTTCGGATCAAGTCGTAAAGATTCTTGTTGGTTGCCGTGATAATTCGGATATCCACCTTGCGACGCTTTGATTCACCTACCCGTTCCACTTCTTTTTCCTGCAGGACTCTCAGTAGCTTAACCTGTATATACGGACTGATCTCACCAATTTCATCCAAAAATATGGTGCCCCCGTCTGCCTCTTCGAATCGTCCCTTTCTATCTTTGATGGCACCTGTGTAGGCTCCCTTTACATGACCGAACAACTCGCTTTCCAGCAACGATTCGGAAAGTGCGCTGCAATTAACAGTGACCAGGGGTTTTGTAACCCTGTTGCTGTTGAAATGGATGGCCCCGGCAACCAGCTCTTTTCCGGTGCCGCTTTCGCCCTGAATAAGGATGGTAGCTTCACTGGCAGCAGCAGCTTTGACAGCCTGAAACACCTGCTGCATGATGTGACTTTTCCCGATGATCCTGTCCAGGTGATGGACTTCACCAAGTTTTCGTCCGATCTCTTCAACCTGCTTCTTGGTTTTGTCCAATTCGGTAAGATCGGTGACTGTTTCAACAACACCAACAGCTTTTCCTTCACTGTTTTTCATTAAACGTGCATTCTTTAATACCGGCACGCTGTAGCCGTCTTTGTGTTTGAGATGGCATTCGACTCCATCTACAGACCCTCGTTGAAAAATTCCACAGTCCCCAAAACTATGGGGATATTGTTTACCTACTCAAAGGTCGAAATTAAGCAAATCACAACCTTTTCCCAATACATCTTCCGCTTTATAACCCGAGATCTTTTCCATTGAATGATTCCAGAGACTGATCTTTCCCTGTTCGTTCAGCGCAAATACGCCTCCTGCCATGGAATCCAGGATCAAATTGATAAAATTTTCATCGAGATTGATATCACTAAACGTTGCCATATTGCCTTTTTGAAGTTTGGAGTTAGTTGCGAATATTGTGAACTAAATCTAGCGTTACCTAATTTAAATGTAACGTTACCCTGGATTGGCTGTCAAGTTTCCGTTTTTTACGTTTGGTGTCATAATGAGTTCATCATTCAACCAGAGCACGATGACTT
Source organism: SAR324 cluster bacterium (assembly GCA_028282825.1). Classification (GTDB taxonomy): domain Bacteria; phylum SAR324; class SAR324; order XYD2-FULL-50-16; family XYD2-FULL-50-16; genus JAHJTV01. The sequence continues at coordinate 46,638 of JANQGZ010000106.1, read as the reverse complement.
TTGTTTATATTCCAGTTGGTTACATCATAGCCAAAATTGGATATTCCGGATTGGGGATCACCGGATTGTTTGGCCTGTAAGATGGTCTGGTATTTGAAGATGAATTTTCAAAAAGCTTGATTGTTTTTTCAAGGACTATACCGGGGTGCCCTGAACTTGCAGTCCGGTTCTATTTTGATTCATGGATTAACATTTACTTGTACACAGTAAATTTGTATCAGTAGCGGAGTTTATTATATGCCTTTGTTCGAATTTGAATGTAATTCCTGTAATCACAAGTTTGAGGAGCTGGTTTCATCGTCATCCAAAATAGTTGAAAAATGCCCGAAATGCGAAAATAGTGATGTCAAAAAACTGGTGTCAGCCGGTAGCATAAAATCCGGCGGGAACGCTGCAGCATCAGCTCCTTCTCCCGCTCCGGCATGTTCACCGGGCGGTTGAGCAATTGGATAGTTTCCCAGGTTGGGAAAACAAAAAGGCGGGGAAAGATAAGCTGTGGAGGCGGCTGATCACTAAACCAAGAGCCGACTTTTACAGGTTGGTTGGAGGGAAAGACAACTGTTTTTGCAAGACCTTTTCTCCGGGTTGTTTAGGCCCGGAGAATGGTTCTTAATGATTCTCTTCACGCATTTCTCGATGTTCCATTTCTTGAAAATAGGATTCAATTTTATCCCAAATCTCTTCCAGGTTGCATCGCATAAGAACCAGGTCCTGTTTCTGCCCGTTAATATCCTTCACATAGTTTTTGATCACTACATCCTGCTTGAATCCCAGGCGTTCAAAGATCTTTTTGGCATCTTGCTGAGGGGCCATGATCTCTACAACCATTTCCTCAACTTCTTCTTTAAGGGCCATCTCGTAAAGTTCTTCAGCCATCAACATTCCCAGGCCTTTGCGTTTGAATTCCGGACCCACTATTAAACGAAAGTCGGCAAGATGTCGCTCCCATCCGTGAGGTCGCATCTCCAGGCCCCCATCCGCAACGATTTCTCCGTCTACTTCTGCAATGATTCTTTTGTAATTCCTGATTCCATCATTATTAATCCGGTTTTCAACGGCTTTTTCATCCAAAACATCAACCCTAAGATATAGCCGGTCTTCGGGAGGAAGGTTTCTAAAAAAAGCTAAGGATTTCTCAAGGTCTCCAGCGGTCAACGGTCGAATCACAACACTGGTTCCATCTTTTAACTTCAATTTTTTCCCCATAAATCTACCTCCTCTCTAAAAGAATTGAATTATCAAAAAAGGATATTTCTAAAACCTTCCCACATGCGACCAGACATCTCCGCAAGCCAGTATGGTCTTATCAAATGAAAGAAATTGGGTTTATGTTGATCAAGCAATTGTCGATTTACTGTTCAGGCAAGGCATGAACATAGACAGGCGAATAACATCTTATAAAAAAGGGCCTGGGTACTTCCGATTTTCCCGGACCAGCCCTAAAGTCCCGAGATTCCTTTGCCTGTATTGTATTACACCACCCTTTGAAAGTCAACGGCACGCTTAAATTGGGGATTTGTACCGAATTCTTTTTTGCAACAAAACGGGATTCCATTTTTTGAGAAAACGTTTTTATACAAAAGAGGAATTTTGGGATTGGCTTAATCTCCCATAGCCGATGGTCATGGAATTGACCATCAAAGCGCACTGAATAATATTTGGCATAAATCTTTCAGATGGGTAAAAGTCAGATAGTTTAGCGATGGTGTTCCGGGTGAGGAAGAGAATTTCCCGTTTTTGCCAATAAATTAAGGCAAAATTGACAGGATTTTGCTATGTTGAAGTTATAACCTGCCTGACATTGAACACCCAATCAGAACGGGGACCTACCATGAAAACGGAAGAGCTGGAAATCAAACTCAAAAAATGTCGTATTAAACCTGAAACAGGCGGTGTTTTAAGGGAACGGCTGTCTGATGTAACCGAGAGTATTATCACCAGTTGCGCAGATCCCGAGTGTTTCACGCATGTGGACTATGAGCCGATTCCCTCGGTGGAATCGGTGGTTGAGATAATAAACCGTCTGCGGGAAATTATTTTTCCAGGCTATTTTAACAGTGCCAGGCTAAACCCCGACAATTTAAAATACAATATGGGGCAATCAGTGTCGGAAGTATACAATCTGCTTGGAGAGCAGATTGCAAATGCAATCCGACATGATTGCTATCGATATCAGAAGGAATGCTCCGATTGCCGGGAGCAGGGACAGCGAACAGCTATTGCTCTATTGGAATCTTTGCCCGATATTAGAAGAATTCTTGCTAAAGACGTCAAAGCAACTTTTGTTGGTGATCCGTCAGCTCGTAGCCATGATGAAATTATTTTCAGTTTTCCGGGAATCAAAGCCATCATGATATATCGCATTGCTCACCTGCTGCATGAAATGAAAATTCCAATTCTGCCCAGGAATATGACCGAATATGCCCATGCAACCACAGGTATCGATATCCATCCCGGAGCTGAAATTGGAGAAAGCTTTGTTATCGATCATGGAACCGGTGTGGTAATTGGGGAAACCACGGAGATCGGAAAGAATGTGCGAGTTTACCAGGGTGTGACACTGGGAGCACATTCCCTGCCCATTGATGCAGGCAAGAGAATGAAGGGGATGAAACGTCATCCAACCATCGAGGATAATGTGATTATCTATTCCGGAGCGACAATTCTGGGCGGCAATACGGTGATCGGCGAAGGCAGTATCATTGGAGGAAATGTCTGGCTGACGGAGTCGGTGCCTCCCAAAACAAAAGTAATTATGGAAACACCTCGACTGGTTTATAACTAATGCCTGAACGGAAAATCGCTAAACCTTTATCCAGCCTTGTGTCAGATGCCGGAATTCAGCCTGAAGATTAACGTACTGTCAGCCGTTAGCTTTCAGTGTTCAGCTTAAGACATTATAATTGCAGGCAGAAACCGGCTGAGAGCTGATCACCGAAAACGCTAAACTTCGAAGTACCAAGCTGCTTCTAAAGCTTTTATTGGTAGGTGTTAAGTTGGTTTTCGTTCAGGTACCAACCGGAGAGATTTCATTGAACAAACAATCCGCAGGTTAATTGGATTGATTCTAAAGCACGTGACATTCAGGAGCAAATCATGGCAATCGTTAAAAATAACGTTGGTGATTCAATAGGGGGAACACCCCTGATCAGGTTGAACAATGTTGTCAAAGCAGAGAATGTTGAAATTCTCGCAAAAACCGAATCAAGAAATCCTTTGGGAAGCGTCAAAGACCGAATCGGTCTGGCTATGATTCAGGATGCTGAGGAAAAAGGATTGATTGGTCCGGGAAGCACCATTGTTGAACCGACAAGCGGTAATACAGGATTGGCACTTGCCATGATTTGTGCCTCTAAAGGATACAAGTTGATATTGACCATGCCCGAGACCATGAGCCTGGAAAGACGAAGCCTGCTAAAACAATTAGGTGCGGAACTTGTGCTGACACCAGGCTCCGGAGGCATGAAGGCAGCCATGGGAAAAGCACAGGAAATTCTTTCTGAAAAACCAAAAGCGTATATGCCGAATCAGTTTGAAAATGCTGCGAATCCGGAGATACACCGCAAAACAACCTCGGAAGAGATTTGGTCGGATACCAATGGAAGAGTCGATGTGTTCGTGGCTGGCGTGGGAACCGGCGGAACCATTACCGGAGTCGGCGAGGTATTGAAGTCACGAAATCCCAACGTAAAAATCGTTGCTGTTGAGCCGGTAGATTCGCCCGTTTTATCCGGAGGAAGTCCGGGACCGCATAAAATCCAAGGTATTGGAGCCGGATTTGTTCCCAAGGTTTTAAATACTGATATTATAGACGAAATCATTGTCGTGACCAATGATTATGCCATGGAAACTGCCCAGATGCTATCGAAGCAGGAAGGGATTCTTTGTGGCATTTCTTCAGGCGCTGCAGCCTGGGCTGCGCTGCAATTGGCCGACCGACCGGAAAATGCCGGAATGCGGATAGTCGTGGTCTTGCCCGATACTGGTGAACGTTATCTGTCTACAGATCTTTTTGAAAAATGACGGTCATCAGCAAACATTGTTCAACAGTGTGATACTTTTTAATTTATCAGTTAAAAAATCCAGTTTCAAAAAAGGTTAAAAACTGATTTATTGACCTGGATTAAGTCTGGAGAAAGGAATGTTCAGTAACATCATAAACAATATTGACAACGAATGGGTGATTTAATACATTTTGAATAAAAAAGGCTATCTTTAAACACATTCCTTCCAAAAAAACATCAAGGCGGACAGAACAAATGAAAGAACAAAAAATGGTGTATCTTGATCACAATGCGACTACACCGCTTCATCCCGAAGTAAAAAAAACCATGTGTGAGATAATGGAAGATTTTGGTAATCCTTCCAGTCTTCACAGTTTTGGAAGATCAGCCAGAACCATGGTTGAGGAAGCCCGAAACCGAATCGCTGAGTTCATCGGAGCCAGTTATGATGAGATTATTTTTGTGGGCAGTGGTTCCGAGGCCAACAACACGGTGTTGCAGACATTGACTTGTAGTCCTTATAGTACCTGCAACATTGGCGCCTCAGATAAAGGCGCCGCGGTAGTAACTACGGCTATTGAGCACCCCTGCATATTGGAAGCTGCCAAATGTCTGAGAGATAGGGGTAGCCAGGTTGCTTTCGTTGGTGTAGGTGCAGACGGGAAAATTAACGAGGATGATTTTCGCGCTGCAATTGGTGAAAATACCGGTCTGGTATCGATCATGATGGCCAACAATGAAACCGGTACAATCCAGGATATAAAAAGACTGGCTGAAATAGCCCATGAAAATGGTGCATTGTTTCATACCGATGGTGTACAGGCAGTGGGAAAAATCCCGGTTAATGTCAAAGACCTGGATGTGGATTTTCTATCCCTTTCAGCTCATAAAATATATGGACCAAAAGGAATTGGTGTTCTTTATATCAAAAAAGGGGTCACATACTGTCCCTTAATTCGAGGTGGTCACCAGGAAAAGGGGCGTCGGGCCGGAACAGAAAATACCCTGGGCATCATCGGACTGGGCAAAGCTATTGAAATGAGATCCTTGGAGATGGAATCCGAAGAAAAAAGGATGCGCGAGTTTAGAAACAGACTCAAGCAGGGAATTACGGACAATATTCCGGATATCAAGTTTATCGGGCATCAGGAAGATTGCGTGCAGACTACATTGAACGTTTCATTTGAAGGGGCAGAAGGAGAAGCAATTCTATTGTACCTGGATCTGGAGGGGATTGCCGTATCAACCGGTTCAGCATGTGCTTCAGGTTCACTGGATCCATCTCACGTGCTTCTCGCCATGGGACTTCCGCCTGAACTGGCTCACGGCTCTATCCGCATCAGCATGGGCCGTCAAACCACAGCAGATGAGATTGAATACATGATTGAAAAGCTGACATCCACAATTCATCGAGTTCGTCAGATGTCAACCGTATACCAAGGGAGAAATTAATGAGCGCAGGTGGATGGATTTATTCCGATAAGGTCAAAGATCATTTTATGAATCCGAGAAATGTGTTGGCCAATGAAAATGACATGGATTACGATGCCAAGGGAATGACCGGTAACATCAAATGCGGTGATCAGATGATCGTTTATATAGCCGTGAATAAAGAAAAGCTGGAAATTACCGACTGCAAATGGCAAACCTATGGTTGTGCCAGCGCCATTGCAGCCACATCGGTGCTGTCGGAAATGGTGAAAGGTATGACACTGGATCAGGCATTCAACCTTTCTCCAAAAGATATAGCCGGCCAATTGGACGGATTGCCGGACAATAAAGTGCACTGTTCCGTATTAGGTGATAAAGCACTTCGGCAGGCGATCAACAATTACTATTTCAAAAACGGCATGGAGGACAGGGTTGTTGAAGAAGAAGCGAAGATTATTTGCGAATGTCTTGGTATCACAGATCATGAAATAGAAGAAGCAGTACTGGAGGGAGCGCGCACCTTTTACGACCTGCAGGAAATGACTAAAATCAGCACGAGTTGCGGAGAATGCCGCCAGGATGCAACGGTCGTCATGCAGGATTATCTAACAAAGCATTTTGACGAGTAAGTTTGACCAGCTAAGTCCGGGTATCCTGAGGCTGGCAAAATTGGCCGCAGGATAGAACGGCTGCAGCCGGTAAACTGAATAAATCTCTCGTTGTGAGTTCCCGCCGAACGTGTGCATTTTTGGGTCTCGATGACATTCCACATTGATAAAGTCCTGCTTTTCTATTATCTTGAAAGCGCAACGTTCGTTGAAAATACTCAGACAACTCCCCAATAACAGCTACTCATATAAATGCGGATTTGAGAAGTGGGAAAGGTCCGTTCTTTATTTCGTTTTAACTGGAAGATTATCAGCAACAATTACTATTCATGGCAAATAGCAATTTAATATTTTTAGATGTTTCCAACTCAACCGTCAGTCAAATGGCTGAAGCTTTTGCTAATCAGGCAGCCCCGGAGGGTGTTGACGTTTTCAGCGCAGGTACCCAGCCGGATTCAAGCTTAGACCCGCTGGCCGTCGAAGTAATGAACGAATATGATATTGATGTTACAGACCGGCGTCCAAAGACTATTGATGATCTGAATGTTGACCGCTTTGATATGGGAATCACACTCTGCGGTGTCAACCAGAGCAGCTGCCCTATCCTGAATGGTGCGCCGATAGTGCTGAATTGGGAGATCGATGATCCGGCACTAAACAGGGGATCGAACGAAAAGTTTAAGGAACGTCTAAAACAAATAGCAGAAAGACTCCAGGTACTTTCACACGATCTGTTTGCCTACGGATATTTTAAAGCCATTCTCAATCAACAGGCCAACCTGAACAACATTCTTAACAGTGTTTCAGATGCGACTATTGCGCATGATGTAAATCGCAAAATCTTTTTCTTTAGTGACGGCGCAGCTAAAATGACCGGCATTTCCCCGGCCAATGCTATTGGAAAGGATTGCCACGAAGTCTTTAGTCCGAGACTTTGTGGCAAGGAATGTTCATTTTGTGATGGTGGGGACATCAATTTCAATGAGAAGCAATACGGTACCATTTTTTATGATGTGGAAGGCCTTCGCAAAGAACTGGATGTAACCATTGTGCCTGTCAGAAACGTGGAGGGGAACATGCATGGTGTGGTTGCCTCACTCAGTGACACGACCGAATTAAAAACTCTGGAACGCGAGCTGACCAAGAAAAAGAGTTTTCGTGGCATCATTGGTTGTGATCACAAGATGTTGCAGATATTTCAGCAGATACGCGATGTGGCGCTTTATGACTATCCGGTGCATGTCCATGGCGAAACAGGCGTTGGTAAGGAGCTGGTGGCAATGGCGATCCATAACGAAAGTAAACTGCGAACCGGTCCCTTTGTCCCCATAAATTGCGGTGCCTTACCGGAAGGTTTGGTTGAAAGCGAGCTGTTTGGGCATGTCAAAGGGTCATTTTCCGGGGCCATACGTGATAAAAAGGGTCGTTTTGAGCTGGCCAAGGGTGGGACGATATTTCTTGATGAGGTGGCTGATCTCCCAAAACAGGTGCAGGTTAAACTACTCAGATTTCTGCAGGAAGGGACCCTGGAAAAAGTGGGGAGTGAAAAAACAATCTCTGTGGATGTCCGGGTGATCAGCGCAACCAACAAAGATCTTAAACAGGAAGTGAAAAAAGGTAACTTCAGGGAAGATCTCTATTACCGACTTAACGTCATTCCGTTTGATCTGCCACCCCTAAGACAGAGGAAAAACGATATCCTGCTCCTGTGCGAGCATTTTCTGCAGCAGGAAACCCGGGGACACGATTCCTCTCCGCGTAATATTTCCAGCGAAGCCATGTCCATTCTGATGGATTACGACTGGCCCGGTAACGTTCGGGAACTGGAGAATACCATCCGCTTTGCAGTAGTCAAATGCAAGGAAGAGACGATCCAGGCTGAAGATTTGCCAATGGAATTGCAGGCCAGTCACTCACCGGTTTCTCAGCGGGGTCCGTCCAAAAAGCTGGACATGGAGACGGTAAAAACAGCGCTTGTAAAAACCGGTGGAAATAAAGCCAAGGCTGCCCGGTTTTTAGGTGTAGGAAGGGCTACTCTTTACAGATTCCTGGATCAATTCCCTGAAATGAAGAGTATCTGATTGTTCCAGGTAGTAATACAAACAAACTCTTCGGGTAGTAGTTTCCCAAAAGTCATATCTCACAACTGAAAAGGGATCTTTCGGTTTACTCCGATCTTTGTTTCATCGATGGTAACGTCGTAAACCAGAATTTCGATCCCGTTTTCATGGGCTTTTCTCAGTTCTTCTCCATATTCAGGGTCTATCTCGTCAGCTGGCCTGAAAAGCTCGGCATCGGTTCGTTGAATCAGGTAGAACATAACACAACGTGTATTCGAGTTCACCAGGTTCTGCAATTCAACCAGGTGTTTTCTACCTCTCGTTGTCACCGCATCCGGGAATGCAGCGACGCCATCACGAGCCATGGTGCAATTTTTGACTTCAACATAGCACTGCTTTTTTTTGTTATCGGTAAGATAGATATCAAGCCTTGAATGATCTCCAACTTTTACTTCCTGGGCAAGGGAATGGTATTCGGTTAATTCGTCAACCGCACCTGAAATGATAGCCTGCGCGACCAGTTTATTCGGCCAGGAGGTATTAACACCAACCATTGATGTCGGCATTTCGATTATTTCCCATGAGTATTTGAGTTTTCTTTTGGGATTATCATGAAAACTGACGAAAACAGGTCGACCTGACTCACTGCAATCTTTCATGCTGCCCGAATTGGCGCAATGAGCAGTGATGGTTTCACCACTATTGAGCACAATATCTGCAAGGAAGCGTTTGTAACGCTTTAACAATGTCCCTTTATATAATTGAGGCCAATGGATGTATTTCGCATTGTTTTGCTTTTGATCCTTAACCGGATTTATTTCTACAGTTTTCATTGTACAATAATTGAATAGGTGAATGTTCTCTAAATAAAGGCTCAAAACCCTTGAGCCAAAATAAATTGCAGGGAATTTGGGAAACTGGTACAGTCAAAATTCTTTTCAACACAGAATTGGAGTCGTTGTAGCTGATATCAGCCTCATCGCAAAATCTGGACCATGCTGAAATTACCTGCTTGGATCTTATCACGAATCACGTTAGTTTTTATCGATAAATGCCTTCAGGCATTTTCTGTAATTTCAATTAACCGGATATGATATGGATGATTTAGAACTGTTGCACAATATTGGAAACATTATTCTGGATACTGAAACGTATGACAAGGCTTTACAAAGCATTGTCTCACACCTGAACCAGTTTCTGGAAAGCGATGCCTGTTCTATTTATTTATTCAACCATAACAGGGATCAACTGGTCTTAATGGCAACCCAGGGATTGCATCATGATGCCATAGGCAAAGTAAATATGAAACCATCGGAAGGATTGACCGGTCAAGCGTTCACAGGAGGGAACTACCTGTTTATACGGGATGCATCCCATCATCCGAAATACAAATATTTTCCGGGTATCGGCGAAGAGCCGTTTAATACCTTTATTGGCATTCCCTTAAAAGACAAAAAATCCTCTCATGGTGTGCTGGTTTTCCAGTTTGTGGAAAACAAGGAAAACACCCCAATGCTGGAGAAATTACTGGTTACGGTTGCATCTATTGTTTCGGGGATGGTGCTTAAGTTTAATATTGCCGAGATCTACGAAGAATCAGAACAGATTCAGCAATCCAAGGACCTTGTGTTTAACGGCATGCCTCTCTCCAACGGTATTGCGATTGGTACACCGGTTCATATGATTTATCACTATATCGAGAGCTGCCAGAAAAAATTTGATCCCAAAGAAGAAATAAACAAGCTGGAGAAAGCATTTGAACTTACCAGGGCGGAACTGGTGCGCTTAATTGAACAGATAAGCTCGTCCGATGAACATATCAACATCGATATCTTTCAGGGTCATCTGCTTATGCTGCAAGACCCCTCGTACAAAAAGGAGATGCTGCATCACATTGGCAAGTTCAACAAAGGGGCGGCCTTCAGTATCCGCTATGTTTCCAATAAATATATCAGAAAGTTCAAGGCAATTCCGGATGGATATTTGAGAGAGCGAGCAGCGGATATCGATGATATCTGTCTTAGACTGCTTTCCAACCTGGGAGCCCTGCATAAAACTGCGGAATTGGAGGAAAATAGTGTTATCATTGCCGACAGACTAACTCCCGGTGAGACTGCTTCACTGGACCTGGAAAAAGTCATTGGCTTTGTAACCCAAAAAGACGGTCCTTCATCACACACGGCGATTCTGGCCAGAAACCGGCAGATACCGGCTGTGAGCGGTATTGAATATCTGCTTAAAATGACGGAATTTGCGGATACCATTATCATTGATGGGTTTAAGGGTAAGATCATCATCAATCCGTCAAAGACCACAATCGATGAATACAGGCTAAAACAGGTCGCTTTAAAGCGACAGAAATCGGAAACAAAAAGAGATAAAATTGATGATACCCTAATCAGGCAAAACGGCATTACGCTATACAGCAATGTCTCCAGTACTCTCGATGCAGCGAAATCGGCAGCTCTGAATGCTGATGGTATCGGACTTGTGCGTACAGAAATATTTTATCTGCAAAAAAAAGGGGACTTTAACTACCAGACCCAAATGGAGTTATATGGAGAAATCCTGAATAATTTTCCTGAAAAACCGGTGATCTTCAGATTGCTGGATTTGGGTGCCGACAAACGTCTTCGCAGTGATATCGCGGAAGACAATCCGGCCTTGGGATTACGTGGGATTCGTCTGCTGTTAAAAGAAACGGAATTATTTAAAGAGCAGGTGAAAGCTTTGCTGAACGTGTCAAAAAATGGACAGATCAAACTGATGGTGCCGTTTATCACTGAAACAAGAGAATTTATTGATGCCAAAGACATCATTGCATCCGTTGCGGAGGAGATTGGGGTGTCGTTACCACCCATCGGGGCCATGATTGAGATTCCTTCGGCGGTTTTTATATTGGAAGAGTTATTGGATAAAGCTGACTTCTTCAGTATAGGTACCAATGACCTCTTCCAATATTTTTGCGCGGTTGACCGCAACAATTCCCATGTCAGCTATCGATATAATCCCGACGCACAATCGTTTATCAGCTTGTTGGATTTGATATTCCAGAAAACAAAAAACAGTGGGAAAATAGTTGAAATCTGTGGGGAGATCGCTGCTGATCCGACAATACTTTCTATTTTACTCCATATCGGTTACAAACATTTCAGCATCAACCCGTATTCATTGAACAACGTTCGGGAAAATCTCGCTGAACGTCTTGAGTCGGCTTCGTACAGCGTGTGATACAATCACTTATGTCTCATTCTACCTTTGAGACAGATATAGCCGGGCAACAACTCAAAGACCATTGTTTTATTGGTTAGCAAGTACAGGCTGAATAGTCGGAATGAGTTGACTGGTTTGTTAAAAAAGGCTTAAGCCTTGTTGGAACGGACAAAAGAAGTTCTTTAACTGTTGGTGTAGGCTAGATTGGCACATAGATTGAAAATGGCAAAAACAGGAAGGAGTTAACCGGGTTGGAAGGATATCTATAAAACTCAGTGTCATCGCTGCTAATAGGCAAACGATCCGTGCGGATGTTTTTTTTGCATCGGAATCGTATTCCTTTTTGCAATTTTTTTTGAGGCTGATAAAAGTCTATCGGCTGTTTAATCACCGGCAAAAGGATATTGCCGGAAATAAAGGATTACCATGGAAGGAAGAAAAGTCAAAGACAGTTCAACGATATTGTCACAAGTCATGCAACCTCAAGATGCAAACATTGCGGGAAATGTTCACGGTGGTGTTATCATGAAGCTAATCGACAATGCCGCCGGAGTGGCCTGTGTCAAACATGCCAAAACCAATGTGGTAACAGCTTCAATTGACCGGCTTAGTTTTCATCATCCCGTATTTGTGGGAGACTTGATGTCACTTAGAGCCAGCTTGAATATGGTCGGCAAATCGTCCATGGAAGTTGGGGTGCGGGTGGAAACAGAAAATGTGTTAACCGGAATAACCAAACACATTGCTTCGGCATATCTCACTTTCGTGGCGTTGGATGCCAACGGCAAACCAACAAGCGTACCTCCCCTGGTTTTTGAATCGGACGAGGAAAGAAGGAGAAACGAAGAAGCTAACGATCGAAGGAGAATCCGGGTTCTGGAAAGAATCAAGGAGGAGGAACATCAAAAAGTCCAAACGGCGGTAAATAATTAACTATTTGATTTTGTAACAGTAAAAATATGAAATGGTCAAAAGTAGTAACAAAGGTTGAAAGTATCGATGTAGATACTTTTAAAACAATGTTGGCGGAGAGCTCAGCCGGAAGTTATGTGCTGATCGATGTACGTCAGCCTGCGGAATATGCCAAAAGTCACATTCCAGGCGCTGTTTCCATGCCAATGAATGATCTGATAGAAGGAAACGTTACGTTACCCGACCCAAAACCCATTATTGTTTACAGCAGGCAGGGGGGACGGAGCAAAGCCGCCGTACAATGGTTTGTTTCCCAGGATTTTCAAGATGTTAAAGAAATAGAAGGTGGATTTGATTCCTGGACGGGGAATCGTGCTTCCGGTCAGTTCGATTTGAATATTGGCATTATCAGGCAGGATGTTGAATTTCCGGATGCCGTTAGTATGGCATATGCTATGGAAGAAGGTCTGCGCCAGTTTTATCTGGAAATCGCCAGAGAAACTGTCGATGAAACCTATAAAAAGCTGTATCGTAAACTTGCGTCTTTCGAAGTAGAACATAAACAGGCATTGGCCGACTCATACTCTATTGCCAGTGGCAAGGAACTGATCGAAAAAGAGTTGCAGGAAAAGCAGGTGCAGTTATTGGAAGGTGGCGGGTATGCCGATGAAACCCTGATTAAAACCCTGGCAAACACAGACAGTCCTTATGAAGTATTTAGCCTGGCAATTGCGTTTGAAACCCAGGCATTTGATTTCTATGTACGACTGTCCCAGTATGCTACCAATCCTGAGGCAAAGAAGTTTTTCCTGGAAATGGCGGATGCCGAAAAGGAGCACCTGGCTTTCGTTACCAAGGAAATGGACAAGTATTTAGATCAACACCAACCGTAAAATACCTATGAATTTTCAAAACATACTCGATAAACTGGAATTACCGTCCGACATCTCTGAAAAAGTTACCAATCCAAGTTTGAGTTGGGAAAAGCAGTCTGCCGGTTATGATATATTCACATTTCATAATAGTGACAGCAAACCTGTAACAATCGGTGATGACGCTGATTATCTGAAACTTTTCATGGCTGTTGCGGAGCGGATTTTTCAGAAAACCAGGGAAAAAAACGACACGTATTTATGTGCCTGCGGCCTGGGAGGGGAACAACTATTTGTCAAAAAATATGAGGAGCCTGAAAAGGAACAGTTTAAATACTCTTATATTGCAATTTCCAATAGTCTGAAGAAGTTACCGGAGAAGGATCAGCCCCTCCAGCTTAATTTTTTTGCTGAACTCACCTTTCAAGATGCTGATAATCCCGGTTTTGAAAAGGAATCACAAAAAGTGGCGAAAATCCTGAAAGGTGAAAACAAGGACGACTGGCAGGTTATTGTCGAGAATAAATTCAATTTTTTAAAGACCGATATGTACATTTTCACCCTGCTCAGACTTTACTCCTGGGGGTTTCAAGCAGTAAAACCAGGCGATGAAATCAATCCGAAGCAATCCATGGTGCGACCTGTGAAACCCAAACCAAGGGGCGCAATTCGAACCAAACGGAGCAATCAAAACTGACCTCACAACATTGTAGCAACAACCGGAGACTGAATTGCTTTTCTCTGTTCTCTCCACCTTGAATAATTGTTCCGCAAACTATGAAGAAACTAAAATTTTTATTTAGCGATTACAATGAGTTATAAATTATACATTCCCAGGAATATAAGCTAAATTGTAACTATTCACCACGAAGACACGAAGTGCACGAAGCAAAGATAAAAAATGAGATAGAATCCGCCAACGGAAAAGATTTTTCTCCGGATTTCTGACGATGTTAAGTGCAAGAAATATCGTTGAATGATGGATGAGAATTGACGACTAATTTTACAACGCTCTCTGATTCTTGTGCTTAAAACCCTATAAATAAAAAACTTCGTGTCCTCCGTGTTTTCGTGGTGAATAAATACGCTAAATTTTGCTAATACAATGAATTCACGTTTCCGAGATTCAACATTGCGCTTGTGCAAAGACCTGCTGATAACCGATAATGCAGGTGAAGCTGGGATAAAAGTCTATATTTGCGAACTAAAACCGACCGATTAAAACCTTAAAATCTGTGTCTTTAAGTTGCTTGGAAAATAGTGTATACTCTAGGGTAAAACCACTTTTGGTTGAGGACGATTTAAGACCGGCCTGAAAAGGGCGGGTTTTAAAGATCTCAGCAAGTATTGGAAATTCAATTCCAGTCTTAAAAGGGAAGCTTAGAGTATGAAGGTGATTTTTGGTCATTCCAATATGGACCTGGACTGTTTTGGGTCCATCGCTTTGATTAAGTATCTTTATCCGGATTATCAGTTAGTTCAAAGCAATCTGATCCATCCCGCGGCAAGAAACCTCTACAATCTTTACCAGAACCGATTCGAGTTTATTAACGCCAAAGAGCTGGCTAATCAGACCGTTGAAAAGATTATTGTGGTGGATACCCGATCCAAAGGACGGGTAAAGGAGTTTTTTAAACACCTGGATGGGTTCGATGGCGAAATTGACGTGTTTGATCATCATCCTTCGGGTCATGACGATATTGAAGGAGCGACGATCCATTATGGCCATTATGGTTCCAATTCCACGTTTATCGGCCTTGAACTGATGAAGCAAGGTATTAAGGTGGAACCTGAAGATGCTACAATCGGGCTGACAGGTATTTACGCCGACACCGGATGCTTTCAACACGACAATGTTACCAGTGAAGACCTGGAAGTTGCCTCGTATCTCCTTAAAAACGGGGCTTCTGTTACTCTTGCCAAAAAATTTCTGGAAACTCTCAGTGACAGGCAGCAAATTTCGCTGTTCAGAGATGTCATGAATCGAGTGACACACAAAGACATCAACGGACATTCCCTGATTCTGGCTTACGTTGAGCTGCAAAACCAGGTGGGCGGTCTGGCTGAGGTGATTGAAAAAGTCTTTGATGTGGAAAAAACAGAGGCAATCTTCTGTGTGTTCTATTTCACTCACAACAACGATAGTCTTGTCATTGCCAGAAGTGCAAAAGACACCATTCGCCTGGATGCCATTCTCCAGCATTTTGGTGGTGGCGGTCATATCAGGGCTGCTTCGGCGCTGATAAAAAACAAATCAGGCATGATGGTATTTGCCGAATTGGAAGAGTACCTGAAAAAGGAACTTCAACCTGCGGTCAAAGCCGAACAGATCATGATCACGGATGTCAGTGTAATCAGGGATTCCATGAGTTTAAAAGAAGCTTCCATGCTTCTGGAGCAATGCAATCACACCGGGGCACCTGTCTTAAGCCAACGAGGTGAGTTGGTCGGATTTTTGACTCTGCGTGATATCATGAAGGGTAGAAAAAACGATCAGATGAATTCGTCGGTCAAAGGCTATATGTCAGCTAAAGTCGTGTCTGCAACAAAAGATGTGACCTTCAGGGAAATTGAAGAATTGCTGTTCAAAAACAATATCGGACACCTTCCCATCGTACAAGGGAAAAGCTTGTTGGGCATTATTACCAGGACAGATTACCTTCAGTTTATGAGTAAGCAGAATCGTTAACGGTTTCAAAGAACCCCATCTTTGTTCTGCCCTAAGCTGTTTTTTTATAATTAATAAAAATATCCAAATTTCTGCCTTGGTTTGGCACGAATATTCCAAGTAATATCACCGGATCAAGTATAAAAGTTTTTTTGGTTTCTTTTATGCTGATCCGTGCACAGATAGCCATTTTGGAATAGCTGGGGTTCTTGGCGTAATGCGCCCTTCGCCCAACCTTCCTCCCACAAACGCATTACAACCGTTTGACTTGTCAAATGGTGGGGAATCCCAGCTTGACCTTCCATCCAAACAATCAGATTGCTTAATTTGTTGAATATGCTGAACAATTTGACTGATTTCCATTCGCGAATTTTATCCTGGTATCACCAAAACAAACGGGATCTACCCTGGCGTAAAACTGCTGATCCCTATTGCATCTGGATCTCGGAAGTCATGTTACAGCAAACGCAGGTTAGGACGGTGATTCCTTACTACAACAGGTTCCTTAAACGATTCCCGACCATTAAAAAACTGTCTCAGGCAACTCTGGACGATGTCTTGAAACAATGGGAAGGGCTGGGCTATTATTCCAGGGCAAGGAATCTTCATGTTGCCGCTCAGACACTGGCTGAAAAAAACCTGGGACAGTTTCCCGAAAATCGAAACGAGTTGAGAAAGCTACCCGGGATTGGGGATTATACCTCGGCAGCCATTATGAGTATTGCTTTTAACCAGGCTGTTCCAGCCGTTGACGGAAATATAAAGAGGGTCTTTGCCAGGTTGGCGAGTCTTGATGATCCGGTCAATGCAACGACTTCCAACAAAACGTTTAACAGAATGGCGTCTCAAATAATGTATCATGAAGATCCGGGCAGCTATAATCAAGCCTTGATGGAGCTTGGAGCGCTGGTTTGCAAGCCTCAAAATCCTGATTGTACCAAGTGTCCTGTCTCATCACATTGTACCGCGTTCCAAAATGGAACCGTAGAACAGTTCCCACAAGTCAAAAAGCGTCCCAAGACACCCGAGTATCATATTGCCGTGGGAGTTGTTATCAAAGACAAAAAACTACTGATCACCCGCAGGGCTGAGAAAGGTCTTCTGGGCGGTTTATGGGAATTTCCCGGTGGTAAACTTGAAAACAATGAAGAACCAAACAAGGCCTGTATACGGGAAATTAAAGAGGAAACCGGTTTGGATGTGACGACGGTTGAGCATCTGGCAACAGTCAAGCATGCCTACTCCCATTTTAAGATAAAGATGGAAGTGTTTATCTGTGATTTTGTTTCCGGAGAGGTGGAACTTTCCGGGCCCACCGACCATCGCTGGATAACTCCTGAATTAATTGATAAGTACGCCTTTCCCAAAGCCAATCATAAATTCATTTCCAAGCTAAAAAATTGGCAGGGTCTTGCTTCCTAAGTCCATAATTTTTAGAGGTTTCTGGTTGTCTGATCGGATCGTTCAGGCTAACCTTTTAGGAATGATCAGATTGGGAAAAGAACCGGACCTAGACCATTCAACATAAAAGCCAACCTGGCAAAACAAACAAGAAGGAGAATATAGATGCTGACCATTGGGGGGATAAAAGACGCAAAACGAAAAACAGCTGATTTGATGGCGGTTTACCTGTTTGAAGGTTCAAAAACTCACGATTTAAGTGCCATTCCGGATGCTAAAACCAAAAAGAAAATTGAAGCGGGTATCACCAATTTCGAATTTAAAGGCAAAAGTGGAGAATCCCTGGTTCTGGAAGGCTCTGAAGCAATTAAGAGAATTCTGCTGATTGGACTGGGGAAAAAAGGGAATATATCCGTTGACAAAGTTCGTGGTGCGCTGGACCAGGCAGTAAAAACCGGCAACCGCTTGAAAGTCGGCAACCTGGTATCTGCTGTTCCGGCTGCTGAGAAATACCTGGTCAATGCAGTGGAGGGAGCTTTGCTTTCTTCTTACCAGTTTGACGGGTTTTATCAAAAGAAAGATAAGGACAAGACAAATACACTGCAAAAACTTGATTTTATTACTACAGCAAAAGCAGTTGATAAAATAGTTAATGATGCAAAAGCCCTGTTCTCGGCAGTCAATCGATCCAAGGATCTGGTAAACACACCTTCCAACATCGTCACTCCAACCTACCTGGAACAGGAGGCAAAAGAGATTGCCAAAGGCAATAAAAAGGTAAAACTGACTGTGTTGAATGAAAAAGACGCCGAAAAACTGAAAATGTATTCTTTTCTGTCGGTCGGTCGCGGATCTGCCGAACCCTCCAAAATGATTATTCTAAATTACACGGGGAATCCCAAGAGCAAGCAGATCTATGGTGTATTAGGTAAAGGCATCACATTTGATTCAGGTGGAATTTCTATTAAACCGGGTCATGGCATGTGGCTGATGAAGGCAGATATGGCAGGCAGTGCAGCAGCATTGGGGGTATTCAGGGCGGTTATCAACCTTGGATTGAAAATCAATCTGATTACTATTGTGGCTGCCGCCGAAAATATGCCGGGCAGCAAAGCATACAAACCGGGCGATGTGATTACTGCTTCAAACGGCAAAACCATAGAAGTGACCAATACCGACGCAGAAGGGCGAATGGTGCTGGCAGACGCCTTAGTTTATGCCCAGAAACTTGGAGCAACTAAATTGATCGATATCGCCACTCTCACAGGTGCCTGTATCGTCTCATTTGGAAATGTTCATACAGCTGTGATGAGTAACAGCCAAGAATGGGCGGAGGCATATTTAAATTCTGCGAAGCAAAGCGGAGAGAAAGCGTGGCAATTGCCAATGGATGATGAATACAACGATCTTTTAAAAAGTGATATCTGCGACATGATCAACGCCAACGAAAACAGAAAAGCCGGTACCATTGTCGGAGGTAAATTTCTCGAAAAGTTTATTGAAAAAAATACGGAATGGATTCACCTGGACATTGCCGGAACAGCTTACCTGGATGCACCATCCGGTTATCTCCATAAAAACGCAACAGCTGTTCCCGTACGCACAATTGTCGACCTGTTGCAAAAAGAAGCGAAGGGCAAAAAATAGATTCTCATAGCTGCCAGTTGAAGGTTCAGACGACAATCGGGCGAATTTGTCGTCAGTTTTTATATGATCCTCCTGAATGCGATCCCAACAGTCTGCAAAGCAAATAATAAAATCAGGAATCGGTTGACCCAATTTTCACGCAGGGAAACTGCCCGCCTTTTTAGGTCCGGGTGCTGTTTCTACTGGCAGACAGTCAGCTGATTCATTACATCTTGCTGTGATTTCAAAGCAAGATTTCTTTTGGCAAATCGAATAAAAATCGATTTGTTTTGTTCAATTTCCGGATTGACGGATATGTCTCACATATCCTCAAAACGATCTGGTATTCAAAAATCTAGTTTAGGAGACTCCAATGAAAAAATGGGTATGTAGCGTTTGCGGTTATGTTCATGAAGGTGACAATCCACCGGAAAAATGTCCTCAATGTCAGGCACCTGCGGAAAAATTCAATGAAAAGGTAGAAGGTGATATGTCCTGGGCGGATGAACACAAGATTGGCGTTGCCAAAGGAGTTGATGCCGAGGTGTTGGAAGGTCTGAAAGCCAATTTTAACGGTGAATGTATGGAAGTGGGGATGTACCTGGCTATGAGTCGTCAGGCCGACCGTGAAGGTTATCCGGAAGTCGCTGAAGCATACAAGCGCATTGCCTGGGAAGAAGCTGAACACGCTGCAAAATTTGCAGAACTACTGGGTGAAGTAGTGGAAGCAGATACCAAAGCAAACCTGAAAGCTCGTGTAGAAGCAGAACATGGCGCTTGTCAGGGTAAGAAAGATCTGGCAACCAAAGCAAAACAGCTGAATTATGACGCTATTCATGACACCGTTCATGAAATGTGTAAGGACGAAGCACGCCACGGTGCAGCCTTTAAAGGTCTCCTCTCCAGGTATTTCGGAGATTAATCTCCTCATGAAAAGCGGGTTTGCAGACCCGCTTTTTCAAAAGTGTCTCACCTGCACAAAGCGTATCGATACACTGATCCACTTCTTAGCGAATCTTCCAAAATTTTCAACACAATTTTTTGTAAATAAGCCAAAAGACTTAAAGCAAAAATGCATTTTGCTCACATAATTAATTGTTTGAAATATAAAGAGGAATATTGTTATTTGTTGTGCTATTGACAAAAAAGTGAAGCTGGTCTTTTTTTGATGGCACGATTATTTCAGATGGTAAGAACAAATGGAGGCGTCAGGTGTATCGCCCCGCACTTCCAACTGAATGTAATGAGAGTTCAGTGCATGAATGGCGGTGGAATGAAAATCCTGACTATTTTTAAGTTTTGTTTATTCTGAAATTGGGGGTTAACAAGGAGTTTGCTATGAGTTGGAGACGAGGAAGAAGAGCGAAAAAGAGTGTCTCATTCAACCCGAGCCATAACTATGTAAAAAGTGCAGTTGAAGATTATTTGAAAAATGGTGGTACTATCAAAAAGATCGAAATGGATGAGGATGCTTACAAAGCTTTCATTAAAATGCGGGATGCGGCAGCCGATGATTTCCTTAAGGGATAGGCTGCCCGCCAAACGCATTGTTATTGGCTTAAACCTGCTGGGTTTCTCAGGGATCTGAAGATGAGATAAACACCCAGCAGTACAAAAGGTATGCTCAGAAGTTGTCCCATATTGAGCAACCATCCCTCCTCAAATGCCGATTGGTTTTCCTTAAAAAATTCTATTGTCAAACGGGCCGGCAACAATAGCAAAAAAGTCATTCCCAAAAGAAACCCGGGTCTGTTGGCGAAATCCTTCCGCAAGTATAGAAGAACTAAAATGATAAAGATTGTAAGATAAGCTAACGATTCGTAAATCTGCGTAGGGTGCCGGGGAATCATATCCAATCGTTGGTAAATCATTCCCCAATCTCCCGTTGTAGGCCTTCCCACAATTTCGGAATTAAACAGGTTTCCCATTCGAATCAGGGCAGCTCCAATAGCTGAAGTAATGCCTACCCTGTCCATGATCCACAAAAAGGGTTGATCGGGTGTTTTTCGAGCATAAATGTAAAATGCCAGTACAATTCCGACTGCAGCTCCATGACTGGCCAGACCGCCCTGCCAGATTTTCAGTATTTCCAGAGGATTGGATAGATAATATCCGGGCTCGTAAAAAAGACAATGACCGAGTCGTGCCCCGACAATTGTGCCGATAATCATATGAAGCATGATACGGTCCAGTGATTCCGGTGGTTTGGATTCTCTTTTCAAAATCCAATGCCCAAGGATACCACCGGCGATAAATGCGGAAGCGAAGAAAACACCATACCAGCGCATGGTTAGAAAACCAAAGCTGAATATGATGGGGTCAGGGTCCCAGGTAATAATCATCAGAATTTTAGAATAAGGTGACTTATTAAGGAGAAGACCCTGTGAATGCCGGGAAAGAGCGATTTATGACTCAAAGAGAGACAAAAATTCGCCATAGCCTTCATCTTCAAGTTTGTCTTTTGGAATAAACCTGAGAGCGGCTGAATTGATGCAAAAGCGCTGTCCGTTGGGCTCAGGGCCGTCATCAAAAACATGTCCCAGGTGAGAATCACCGTGTTTGCTTCTCACCTCGGTCCGTTTTCGAAACAATGATCTGTCTTCCAATTCGACGATATTATCAACAACCAATGGCTTTGTAAAACTCGGCCATCCGGTTCCGGAATCATATTTGTGAACGGAACTGAAAAGCGGTTCACCGGAAACAAGATCGACATATAACCCCTCGGTTTTATTATCCCAATACTCATTGCTAAAGGCTCTCTCCGTACCGTTTTCCTGGGTCACCTTATACTGCAGAGGAGTTAGCTTTTGTTTTAGTTCACCCTTGTCGGGTTTGCTGTATTTGGAATTGCTGTTATTTGAAGTTCCGGGTTTGATTTTTCTGTCACCTTTCCAGACTCGATCCAGAAACGCATCTCTGCCTGAACCACTTCGATATCGTTGATAAGGTAAAGGGCATTTCTTGTGGTATCCCTGGTGATACTCTTCAGCGACATAAAATTGCTCAGCCTGGATCACTTCAGTCACAACCTTTCTGTCATACCTGCCCGAAGCATCAAGCGCTTTTCGTGATGCTTCCGCCTGCTGCTTCTGCTCTTCACTGTGATAGAAAATTGCCGTACCGTACTGGGAGCCCCTGTCTACAAATTGACCGCCTTCATCTGTTGGATCTATCTGTCTCCAGAAAACCTCAAGCAGGGTGTCATAGGAGATTTTATCCGCATCAAAGTGAATTTCCACTGCTTCCAGGTGCCCGGTGGAACCCGAGCATACTTCTTCGTAGGTCGGATTCTCCGTAAATCCGCCGATGTATCCTGAAACGACTTTTTCCACTCCTTCCATTTCCTCAAAAGGATGCTCCATACACCAAAAGCAGCCACCTGCAAAGGTGGCTTTTTCAAGCTGAGAAACTGTTTTGTCTTTAGTTGGAAAAGCAGTCAGTGTTGAGGATAAAAGATTTGAATTGGAAGTTTTATTGGACATGTTTAATTCCTGTTTTAGATGTTTGTGGTTTGTTTACCAAGGACACATTTTGGGTTTTTTTAAGATGACACACAATTACTACAGTCATTTCGTTATCGGTCTATGAGGCGGTTATCAATCATCGGCTATCTAATGTCATAAACTTAAGGAGACTGTGATTGGTTGTCATCCTGAACGAAAGTGAAGGATCTGTCAGAGCCTCCGAGAGATTCTTCACTATCGTTCAGAATGACATCTTGGCCAACTTTTCTTAAGTTAACGACATTAATCGGCTATCAGTTTGTGGAACTGTTAACGAGGAAATATGAAGATTAACAGGAACATAATATGACCTGATAAAATTTCCCAATATATCAAACAGAAAGCGAAGCCTTCACAATAGACTGATAACGGATAGCCGTTAACCAAATGATTTATTCATTTCTGCAAATTCAATGCTACCTTTTTGAATCAATTGCTTATAAATAGAGGTCGCCAAAGAATTCGGAGAATGGGAATGTCCCTTGCAATCATTTAGGCAAGCTATTTGGAAAGCATGCTAGCCCACGGCAGAAAAGGGAAACAGAATGTTAGCCAACATATTCAAACCATTCAGGAAAACCCCCTCCATCTTTTTGGGGGCCGTCTTATTGAGTGCCTGGTTTTCCGCCTCTCCGGGAAAACCGGCACAGGCCAGTGTTAAAAACGGATTTGACCTGGCAGATTCAATAGTTCCTCAAAACCAGATATTTCAAGGCGGACCCCCAAGAGATGGTATTCCTTCCATAGACAATCCAAAATTTCTTACACCAAACGAAGCTGATTTCATGAAACCAAAAGAACTGGTTTTGGGAGTGGTGGTGGGAAATCAGGCGAAAGCTTATCCGATTCATATTCTTAACTGGCACGAAATTGTAAATGACAAGACAGGCTCAGATCATTTTGTAGTAAGTTATTGTCCACTTTGCGGCACAGGAATGGTGTTTTCGGCAAAACTCGAAGGCAGCCTGATGACCTTTGGAGTTTCAGGTCTTTTATATAATAGCGATGTATTGTTGTATGACAGGCAGACAGGATCATTGTGGTCGCAGGTCATGCGAAAATCGATTTCAGGCAAACTCAAAGGAGCGCAACTGGTCCAGATACCCGCAATGCACACAACCTGGGAGAATTGGCTGCAACGATACCCAAAAACAAAAGTCCTATCCAGGGAAACCGGGGCGATTCGCAACTACGAAAGGGACCCTTACAGTGGATATGAACTCTCGGAGCATACTTACTTTCCGGTTACAAACAGGGCGCCGCGGGATTACCACCCCAAGGAAAGAGTTCTGGGAGTAACTGTGAAGGGCGTTTTCAAGGCGTATCCGTTTCTGGAATTGGCTAAAAAAAATAAAACCAGGTTTGTTGATACCATTGCCGGGAAAAAACTGAATATCCATTGGGACAAGAAGAACACGACAAGTTGGGCAACAGATAGCAAGGGTCGGGAATATCCGGTGACTGTCGCCTATTGGTTTGCCTGGTATGCTTTTCATCCCGGAACCCTGGTTTTTAAAGCTTCGTAACTTTCAACGCTAAAAGCCCCCGATTCCTCGATTGAAGCGCTTTCACAGCCTGTTGTTTCAAATTAAAAACCATCAATTTTGAGACAAAACTTCCGTAATTTCCAAGTGATCAGCTAACTAATTGAATTTTTGAGATAAATCAAGCAACTGTCTCGTAAATGAGACAAATATGATTTATGATACATCACCCTCCCTCAATCTGCCATCATTTGCGAATCGATCCGGAATTTTAAACTGATTAAGTCATAAATAACGCTGTTTTTTTTGTAACTATTCATAACGAAGACACGAAGCAAAGAAAAGAAATTAGATAGAATCCGTCAGCAGCAAAGGTTTTTCTTCAGATTCCTGAGGATGTTATGTGCAATAAATATCAATCAACGATGGATGAGATTTCAAGACTATTTTCACAACGCACTCCGATTCCCGTGCTTAAAAACCTTTAAATAAAAAGCTTCGTGTCCTTCGTGGTGAATAAATACTTTTTTTTACAAAGAACCATGCAAACAGTCAGTTAGCGGTATTGCCATTTAATGCCGTTGTGCGGATAAGTCTCTCCCGGACCTGACATATGCAATGCTGGTTGGCATGGAACTTTCAGTATATAGGGAAAGGTGTGTCAACAGCTGAACATTGTCTTGTAATCGTTCAAATTGATGCCCTCGGCACTTACCGAAGTTAGTAATGTTTTACGGATGAGTTGTTATGGGAACAGACATTGATAACCAAAAACGTACTGATATAACTATTTGTATATTGAACTATTGAATCCGGAGAATGATTGATGGACGATCAGCAAGCACATTTGGATAGCCTGGTTGAACAGGACTATAAGCATGGTTTTGTAACCGAAATAGAATCTGAAACGATTCCCCCGGGACTCAACGAGGATACAATTCGCATAATATCCGCAAAAAAAGAGGAGCCGGAATTTCTTTTGGAGTGGCGTTTAAAAGCTTTCAGACACTGGCTGACCATCAAAGAACCAAATTGGTCTACCGTGAAGCATCCTCCAATCGATTACCAGGATATCATCTATTACTCGGCCCCTAAAAAAGCAGGTGATGGACCGAAGAGTCTTGATGAGGTTGATCCTAAACTTCTAGAAACCTACGACAAGCTTGGGATTCCTTTGGAAGAGCAGAAGATGTTGGCGGGCGTTGCTGTAGATGCAGTATTTGACAGCGTTTCCGTCGCCACGACATTTAAGGACAAATTGAGTGAACAAGGAATTATCTTCTGCTCATTTTCGGAAGCAGTTAAGGATCATCCCGATCTCGTAAAGAAATACCTGGGCACGGTGGTACCTTACAAAGATAACTTCTTTGCCACATTGAATTCGGCAGTTTTTAGCGATGGATCTTTTGTTTATATTCCCAGGGGCGTGCGCTGTCCTATGGAGCTTTCCAGCTATTTTAGAATCAATGCCTCGAAAACCGGTCAATTTGAAAGGACCCTGATCATTGCCGAAGAAGACAGTTATGTGAGCTATCTGGAAGGCTGCACAGCGCCCATGAGAGATGAAAACCAACTGCACGCGGCGGTGGTTGAGCTAATCGCCCTGGATAATGCCGAAATAAAGTATTCCACCATTCAAAACTGGTATCCCGGTGATAAAAATGGCAAAGGCGGAATTTATAACTTTGTCACCAAGCGGGGAAAAGCCAAAGGCGAAAATTCTAAAATATCCTGGACTCAGGTGGAAACGGGATCGGCAATCACCTGGAAATATCCCAGCGTTATTTTGCAGGGTGACAATTCCATCGGCGAGTTCTATTCGGTTGCGCTGACTGCCAACTATCAGCAGGCAGATACCGGCACTAAGATGATTCATATCGGCAAAAACACCAAAAGCACCATCATTTCCAAGGGTATTTCTGCCGGTCATGGTCAAAACTCCTATCGTGGGCTGGTTCGGTTTGGCAAGGGGGCTGAAAGTGCCCGCAATTACAGCCAATGTGATTCGTTGTTAATGGGTGATAAATGCGGAGCTCACACCTTTCCCTACATCGAATCGCGCAACAACACCGGGAAGGTGGAACATGAAGCCTCCACGTCCAGAATTGGAGAAGATCAACTGTTCTTCTGCAAGCAACGGGGCTTGTCCGAAGAAGAGGCAATCTCCCTGATCGTTAACGGCTTCTGCAAGGAAGTATTCAATGTCTTGCCGATGGAATTCGCCGTTGAAGCCCAGAAGTTAATGGAGGTGAGCCTGGAGGATGGCGTTGGTTAGCCGCGAAACGGCTAGTTAATAATTCACGGTTCACAATTGATTATTGATAAAAACTAGAAAAGGCAATCATGCTGAAAATAAACGATTTAAAAGTAAAAGTAGCCGACCAGGAAATACTGAAAGGATTGAGCCTTGAAGTTAAGCCTGGTGAAGTGCACGCCATCATGGGGCCTAATGGTTCCGGTAAAAGCACGTTGGCTGGGGTCCTGGCCGGAAGAGACGGTTACGACGTTATCAATGGCAGTGTAGAATACTTGAATCAGGATCTGTTGGAGATGTCGCCTGAAGTTCGAGCCAGAGAGGGGTTGTTTTTGGCATTTCAATACCCTATAGAAATTCCCGGGGTAAACAATATCTATCTGCTCAAGGCGGCTTTAAATGCCAAGCGCAAGCACCAGGGGCTGGAAGAGCTAGATGCGGTGGACTTTCTGAAGCTGGTAAAAGAAAAATTAAAATTGGTGAATATGGATAAGAGCTTCCTGAGTAGACCTGTTAACGAAGGTTTTTCCGGGGGTGAGAAAAAAAGAAACGAGATTCTGCAAATGGCCGTACTGGAACCTAAACTGGCAATCCTGGATGAGACGGATTCGGGACTGGATGTCGATGCCCTGCAGGTGGTAACCAACGGCATCAACAGTGTCAAGGATGAAGAACGATCAATCATTGTAGTGACTCATTACCAGAGAATTCTTAACTATATCACGCCGGATTTTGTACATATTCTGGCCGATGGCAAAATTGTAAAATCCGGAGATAAATACCTGGCTCTCGAAGTCGATGAAAAAGGCTATGGCTGGATAAAAAATTAGGGTTGATTATGACAAAGCAAACCGATCACTATCAAAACGAGTTTTCGTCGGTCTGGTCAGAGTTGCCCGGTTATAAAATATCCTGGCTTGATCGACTGAGACTGAAAGCAATAAGCGAGTTCACTTCAGAAGGGTTTCCGTCTATAAAATCGGAAGACTGGAAATATACCGATTTGACTCCCGTCAGGGAAGCCCGGTTTCAAACCAGGCATGCAACCTCACATGATATCCCGCAGGAACGGATTGATACATTGCTAAAGGAGTTGGAAGGAGCGATTACCATCGTTTTTGTGGATGGCATTTTTCACCAGGTGACACACAATGCCGAAACACAAGGGCTTACCCTTTCCAGCTTCAAAAATGCAGTTGATCAGCGTTTGGTGCAGGTAAGGGATTACCTTGTTTCTTATCCCCAAACCGTTTCAGCTTTTGAATCATTAAATACTGCTTTCATGAACGATGGTGTGTACCTTTCCCTGGAAGCAGGCAGGGTTTTGCAGGAACCCATACAGCTTTTGAGCATTTCTTCAGAAAAGAACCAGCATCTTTCCGTGCACTCTCGTAACCTGCTGGTTTTTGGAGAAAATTCCAGGGCTACTGTTGTGGAACGCTATATCAGCCTGTCTGAAGATAAAGAATATCTGACGAATACAGTTACCCAAACGGTTTTGAATGCCGGGGCAACGGTTGAATATACGAAAATCCAGGAAGAATCCGATTCCGCCTTCCATTTTCTGGTGAATCGTGCCTCATTGGCCGAAAACAGTAATTTAACAGTCCACACCCAGGATTTTGGCGGTCGACTGACGCGGTATAATTTAACTGTCGAGTTAAACGGACCGAATGCCATGTGCCGGGTAAACGGTCTGTTCCTGGTGGATGGCGAGAGACAGGCAGATAACTACCTGCTGATGGAACACAAAGTTCCGGACTGCCGGAGTGAGTCCCTGTTCAGAGGCGTGCTGGATGACAAAAGCAAAGGTGTTTTTCGGGGAAGAATCAAAGTTCATCAGGATGCCCAGCATACCAATGCCCAATTAAACAACGCCAATATGCTGCTCTCCAATAATGCCGAGATTGATACCATGCCCCAGTTGGAAATTTATGCGGATGATGTCAAGTGCAACCATGGCAGCAGTTCCGGTAAACTTGATGAAGACCAGTTATTTTACCTGACTTCGAGAGGTATGGACAGGGAAGCGGCCCACAATTTGCTGGTTTACGCCTTTGCCAACACTGTGATTGAGAAAATTGAATCGGCAGATGTCCAAAAACTGGTGGAGACTATTTTATTAAACAAGCTGGCATCGAATGGAGATTTGAAGGAGCTTCTGCAATGAATTTTCCTTATCAGGAACAAGAAACCGCATCATCGTTACAGGATGTTGTTCTAAATGCAATACAAAGTGAGTTTCCCATTCTTGAGCAAAGCATCAGGGGCAGGAAACTGGTGTATCTTGATAACGCCGCTACCAGCCAGAAACCCAAAGTTGTGATAGAGAGCATGCTGGCCTATTACAACGAGATCAATGCCAATGTTCACAGGGGTGTGCACCACTTGAGTGAAAAAGCCACTCTAGCTTATGAAGCATCACGAAAAAAGATGCAGCGATTTTTAAATGCGGCAAGCACCAAAGAAATTGTGTTTGTTCGGGGAGCTACAGAGGCAATTAACCTGGTGGCGCAATCATATGGCAGAAAATTCATTGGCAACGGCGATGAAATACTCATCACCGAAATGGAGCATCATTCGAACATTGTTCCCTGGCAATTGCTGGCTGAACAAACAGGCGCGGTTGTAAAGGCAGTCCATATCAATCAGGCGGGTGAATTGATTATGGACGAGCTGGAAGAAAAACTAACGGAAAAGACAAAGCTGGTTGCAATAAGCCATATCTCAAATGCTTTGGGAACTGTTAATCCGGTCAAGGAGATCATTGGCAAGGCTCACCAGGTGGGAGCCGTAGTTCTGGTGGATGGTGCACAGGCTGCACCCCACCGGAAAATTGATGTCAAAGAGCTGGACTGCGATTTTTACGTGCTGTCCGGTCACAAAATGTATGGTCCGACCGGGATTGGAATTTTATACGGGAAGCAACATCTGCTGGATGATATGCCACCCTACCAGGGCGGTGGAGAAATGAT
This sequence comes from SAR324 cluster bacterium, assembly GCA_028282825.1. GTDB lineage: Bacteria > SAR324 > SAR324 > XYD2-FULL-50-16 > XYD2-FULL-50-16 > JAHJTV01. The sequence goes on along the minus strand of JANQGZ010000106.1, from coordinate 17,624 downwards.
CAATACAGTCAGACTGACTGGTTCAACGTATGCCATGCCACCCTATCGCTTTGAAGCAGGTACGCCTAACATAGAAGGCGCCATAGGGCTTGGGGCAGCTGTGGATTTTTTAAACCGCATGGATCTGAACATTGTCAGCAATTTTGAGCAGGAACTATTGGACTATGGCACAAGGAGCTTGCAGGAAGTTGAAGGATTAAAACTGATCGGTACTGCCTCACAAAAAGCGGGGATTCTTTCCTTTGTTTTTGAAGATATCCATCCCCATGATATCGGAACGATTTTAGATCAGCATGGAGTAGCCGTACGAACAGGCCATCATTGCGCCATGCCTGTTATGGAAAAATTTGATTTGCCTGCCACAACCAGGGCATCACTGGCGCTCTACAATACAAAAGACGATATCGATGAGCTGGTTGCAGGTTTACTAAAAGTAAGGGAGGTGTTTGCATGACGGATGACCTACGAAGCCTATATGAAGAAGTAATCCTGGATCACAACAGGAACCCAAGAAATTTCAATAAGATTCCCAGGGCATGTAGTCATAGTGCCGAAGGAAATAATCCGCTTTGTGGCGACCAGTTCAGTGTTTATCTGACTGTAACCGATGGCATAGTGGAAGATGTCGGGTTTAAAGGAAGAGGCTGCGCTATCTCCAAAGCATCCGCTTCTCTGATGCTGGAGGCAATCAAGGGAAAATCGATTGAAGATGTAAAGGAATTATTCGATAAAACCCGTCAAATGCTTACAGATGATTCCGAGTTCGATGATGAGGATCTTGGAAAACTGGAAGCCTTATCAGGTGTTAAGGAATTTCCCATGCGGGTAAAATGCGCAACACTTTCCTGGCACATTATGAATGCTGCCATTCACGAATCGGAAAAGGTTGTTACCACGGAGTAGTTATGGACGAAACACTGTATGAAAAAATAATTGAAACCCTGCGTACCATTCATGATCCCGAAATCTCTGTGAATATATACGATTTGGGATTGATTTATGATGTTCAGCTGGATGGCGAAAACAATGTGTATGTTATCATGACACTGACATCACCGGCCTGTCCTGTAGGTACCATGCTGGTCAAACAGGTTAAAAGATGTATCACAAAACTGGATGGGACTAAAGATGTGGATGTGAACCTGGTGTTTGAACCACCCTGGGATCCCAGTGTGATGTCTGAAGAAGCCAAATTGGAATTGGGAATGTTGTAAAAAAAAGCCCCGTCAACGCGGGGCTTCTTTTTTTGACTGAATTTAGTCGTCGTGCTGATTCATGTAGTCATCGTACATGGTTTCCAGCTCGTTTTTATGCTTCAGCTCTTCCTGTGACAGCACATTGAAAAACTCGGCATATTCGGGTTCCTCAGCAGACTCCGCTAACGAGGCGTACAGCTTACTTGCTTTCTCTTCCCTTTTCATGGCCAGTCGCATCAGGTCAACATAGTCCATATCCGGTCGATACTCCATCTCAACCAGAAAATCACTTCGTTTGATATCCTGAATTTTTTCAAACTTGTATTCTTTGATCCTGTCCTTATTGGTTTTCAGTTCTTTCAGGATTTGTTCGTGTTTTCTCTCCTCAGCTGCGTAATCGTTGAGAACTTGCTGAGCACCAACAAGTTTGATATTTTTGGCTGCAGCTTCATAGAACTCTGCAGCTTCAATTTCTTTATCAATGGCGTATTGGATAATGTCGTCAATTGAACTAAATTCCATTTTCTTCCTCCCAAAAAGTGTGTTGTGTTAATGATAGTTCATCACTATGGATGAATAGGCTGTAATTGATGTAAACATCTAGGTGGATTCCCAGAATCCGTGAAGATTGCAGAAAGCTCTCGCCTTGATGTCCTGCTCTTCAATCAAAAAGGTTGCTTCAGCAACAGTGTCACCTTCCTTGAAGTCTTGTCTGTAGACTTTGTTGCCTGCCAGCACTTCAATAAACAAAATATAGTGATTTGGATCCATGGGGTGAGCAGCCTCACCAACCTTAATGGTAACCTTGTTGCCGTCTCTTTCAATTACCGGAACATGTTTTTCAACAGTAGCATCCACAGTGTTGGCTTTGAGTTCAACCATAGGTTCGCCATCACATTGAAGCTCGTGATCGCCGTTCCAAAGTGATTCCACGACGACCTTATGCTTTTCTGAAAAATACACGGATGCTTTTTTAACCATACTTACCTCCCAACAGTTTTTTGACTTATGGATTCTTTTTAAAATAAAACAGCTTGCCACCTCACTGGTTTTTCAAGTACTGCCCTCAAAGCCGGCACTCTATCAAGCTGTTAACAATGAATAAAAATTAATAGTTTTTTCCTTTTTCAAATGCTGTGCCGTTGTGAAAAAATCAATTACCCTGAAACAGCTATCCGGAAATGGAAGTCTAGTTTAATCGCAGCAATAACAGGTTTTCGGATCAATCAGTTCAAACTCAACTTTTTGTCGGATTTGAAAAGTCGTGCTTGATATGACGACGATTTACCGGCTCAACAATGCCACAAAAACCGAACGATGCTAATGTCCTATTGATCTGAATTATAGGATGATTTGATCCGAAGTGTACCATCGACACTTTTAATTGTAAAGCGTTTCACAAGATGTTAGGAACCAGATATGCAGGGATCTTGTAAAGTGAGACAATGTCAAGGTCAGTTAAGTGTCTCAATACAGTGCTTTGATATAAGGTAATTTTCGACTGGATCTGGTTTTAACTAACATTGTTACATAAGTGCATCACAGGTTGGTCGGGACACTGATTTCTTCAAACTACAGCACAAACCTCGTAAAGGTGGCTGCTTGCAATCTTTAACATTTGGGATTCCAGGAGTAAATCCATGGTAACAATCAATAAGGTTTATACAAGAACCGGTGATAAAGGTAACACAAGTCTGGTTGGAGGTCGTCGTCTGGCCAAAGACCATGTTAGAATTGAATCTTATGGGACTGTGGATGAGTTGAATACGGTGATTGGCGTTGTTCGTAGCCTTGTATTGGAGCAAGAGCCGGCAGCACATTGGAACAAACTGTCAGAAATCCTGCTGGTCATTCAACAGAAGCTGTTTGATATTGGTTCGGAGCTCGCAACTCACAGCGATGACAGCTATGAAGGTCAAATTACTGCGGAAGAATCGGATATTCAATGGTTGGAAGGGCTGATAGACGCCTTAAACGAAAAAATTGAACCATTAAAAAGTTTTGTACTTCCCGGTGGTAACCTCATTAATGCGCACCTTCATCAGGCACGCACTGTTTGTCGCAGGGCAGAACGACTTGTGATTCGATTTGCCAGGGATGAAATGACCAATCCCAACGTCAGACGGTTTTTAAACCGTTTATCCGACCTGTTTTTTGTTTTGGCCCGCTGGGTTTCTCACAAAACGGAAATTCCGGAAACCCTATGGAAACCAAACAGTAAACTCCCCACCTGGAAAGACTAAGCGTGTCATTGTCTCAATCTAAATCGAGACAATTGTTGTCTCCGTGACATGTCTGATTTCGATGAAACGCCAGGGTTTGCCTACGTGGTCGCTGAAAGAATGCAGGATGGGCCGGCGCAGCCTGCCCATCAATATATCTATTATCAGCCTCCCTTGGTACATTTCTCGCAGTTTAAATCCTACTCTCAGTTAATGATAACCGGGTGAAAAACCGAGTTGAAATTTGCGACCGGAAACTACCGTTGAGGAGGACACATGTCAGTACTAAGGACTCTTTCTGCCGAGCATCATTTGATCAGGGATTATATCGACAAGATCCAGGTTGCCGCAGAGGTATATGGTTGGGGCGAACGCCCATCCGAGGATTTTTTTGAACTCGTTTTCGAATTTGCAGACAGTTTTATCGAAACGTATCACCATGTCAAAGAGGAAGAAGTGTTGTTTCCCGTTTTAGTGGAAAAGCTGGAAGGGGAATTGGACAGCCAGTTCACGGCTCTTAAAAATCAACACAAAAAAGCTGATGCAGCCTTAAGGGAGATGCGCAGATGTCTCAAAGGTTATGTGGAAGGTAATGATACACAAACGTCCATTTTCTGGCGCAGTCTTGGCGACTACAACTCTTTTTTACGGGCTCATTTAAATCGTGAAAACCACGTTTTTTTCCCCTGGGTGGAAAGAAAGTTGAGCAAAAAGGAACAGAAGGAAATGGAACAGCGTTTCAAGGTCGAAGAAGACAAACTCGGTCAGGGTTTTCTGGACGACTGTAAAAAAACACTTGAGGACATGACGAACGTGCTGGAGAAACACTATGGAGTAAGATACCGCCATCTGCTGGATTCTGTGGCCAGTAAGCGGATAAATTATCAAGCAGCTTAAAAGGAATATTGAGTTCCCTCCCCCCCTGTTTCACCCGTCTGATTTCCGAAAGGAAAAAAGGCGGGTGAGGCAACCGCCAGTTTCAACCCGGATAACTACAATTCAAGCAAGCGAGTTGCGATCACAAAATAAAAATAAACCGAAATAATATCTATTGCTGTGGTCACAAAAGGACCGGTAGCCACCGCCGGGTCGACATTAACCCTGGCAAAAAGCATCGGTACCAGTGATCCGACCAGAGCAGCTATGGACATGGAACTGATGACCGCCATACCGACTGAGGCTGCAAACAAACCTGACGGGATAGTTTCATAAAAACTGACTTGCGCCACAACCGCTATCAATGTTCCATAGACCAGGCCCAGGATCAATCCAGTCGAAAGCTCCTTGAAAACCACAGGCCAGAAGTCCCTGATATGAAGACGACCGGTAGCCAAACCACGGACCACAATAGTGGAGGACTGGGTACCGATATTGCCGCCCATTCCCATAATGACCGGAATAAATGCTGCCAGATAGGCAAAACGGGCAAGTTCCGCTTCGAATCCGCTGATAATAAAAAAGGCCAGAATACCACCGATACAACTGGCGAATAGCCATGGCAGACGGGTTTTAGTACTGCGGAATATGGACTGGGTCTCAACGTATTCATCTCCGACCCCGGCCATTTTTAGAAAGTCCTCTGTGGCTTCTTCCCTGAAAATGTCGATAACATCATCAACCGTGATGATACCCACCAGTGTGTTGGCGTCATCCACAACGGGAACAGCCAGAATATCGTAACGGGCCACAATTTTGGCCACTTCCTCCTGGTCCATGTGTGTGCGGACGGAGAAAATATCGGTTGTCATGAATTCCTTTAGCGGTGTATCAGGCGGGACGATAACTAGTTGGCGCAGGGAAAGAACACCCACAAGTTTGGAATATTCATCGACAACGTAAAGATAAAACACCATTTCAGTGTCCTGGTGTTTGGTCTGCAGGGATTCAATCGCTTCCTTGGCTGTACTGTCTTCTTTCAGGGCGATAAAGTCCGTTACCATGATCCTTCCTGCCGTGTCATCTTCATAGCTCAGCAGGTCTTCGAGTTCTTCCGATCCTTCTCTCATCTTTTCCAGAATAGTATCGGAAATCTCTTCCGGAAGCTTACCCAGGATATCTGCAGCATCATCAGAAGCCATATTTTCCAGGACTTCAACAATACTATTCAGTGGCAGACTGTTAATCAGATCCAGCAGCACTTTGTCGTCCAGTTCGGAAAACAACGTACCTTTTTTCTCCAGATCCTTGATCATCCCAAACAGCTTACGCTGACTGACAAGTGTCAGCGCTTTGAAAACCTGGGATAAATCCGCTGCATGGGTCTTATCCACGATTTTGTACAGATTGGCCGTTGCCCCGCGACGCAATAGCCTCTTGATGGTATCTGTCAAAATCTTATTTTTTTCACGTAGCATGAGTACCATCTATCTCTCCGCCAGATTGGTCGAATATAGACGAATCCCGATGGTTACCGGTGGTCAATACGACAAATGTCTTAAAACTGTTAAATGGTTTACCAGGTATTGGTAATGTTTATGAAACTGGCAACTTGATATCCTGGCCGACCTGATGCCGGATTTATTCGATGTGACCAGGCTGCTCAATGTTGCGGTTTTGTCCTGAAAATCTTATTTTTGCCGAACATGAACGGATCACAGTCGAGCAGGACTACTTGCAGAATTTAGCACCCATGTTATTCACAAGAATGCGTTACGTAAATAAAAACTTATGGCTAATTTACAGGGTAGCGCAAGGATCGGGAAGATTTTTATGTGGAGAAAAGGAACAGGCGATAAGTGGTCGAAAATACGGAACGCTTAACAATGCAAGCTGGTGGATCCGTTTCGCTTGATCCACCTCTTGTATTTCAAACCTAATTTTGATTTTCAATGGCAATCTGCGGTCGTGCAACAGAAGGAAGTTTGAATTTGCCAAGCAGGTTAAGCAACATTGCCACCTGCGCTGACAGCTCCTCCGAGGAAGAAGCGGTCTGTTCGGAAATGGATGAATTACGCTGAACAACGTTGTTCACCTGGCTCAAACCTCCGTTAATTTCATTTACACTGTTGGATTGAACTCCGGATGATTTGGAAATCTTTGCATTCAGCTCGCTGATTTTCTGCATGCTGTTCACAAATTCCTCCAGCGTTGTAGCAGTAGAATCTACATTAGCCACACCTTTTTCAACGTGACCCAACGCTGTCTGAATCAACTCAGTGGTATCCCTGGCAGCAGTTGCGCTTCTGGCTGCGAGCGCTCTGACCTCTTCTGCAACCACGGCAAATCCTTTCCCGTATTTTCCTGCCCTGGCAGCCTCTACAGCAGCATTGAGAGCCAAAAGATTTGTCTGGAAAGCGATTTCATCAATTACCTTTATGACTTTGGCTACATCACTGCTGGTCTTGCTAATTGTGTTCATGGAGCTTTGCATTTCCGACATCTGGGAATTACCTTTTAGCACCCCGTCTGCGGTATCAGAGGTCAGCTGTTGGGCCTCATTTGCATTTTCGTGGTTATCCCTGGCACCATTGCTGATTTCGTTCATGGATGAAGTTATCTGTTCAAGACTGGCAGCTTGCTCTGTTGTTCCTGCAGAAAGTGACTGGGCTGCGCTGGCCAGCTCCTGTACGCCCCGGTTGATATCTTCGCAGGTTTTCTGAACCTGTATCACAGACTCACCAAGCATTTTCACGGCAAAATTAACACTTTCCTTGAGTTGCTGAAGATCACCAGTTGCTCCAATGTCAATTTGTCGGGAGAGATCCCCTTTGGCTACGCCTGACATAACCCTGTTTGTTTCTTTGAGCATGGCCCTTAATTCATCCGCTGCAGCATCAGCTTCGGCTGTTTGATCGGCGAATCTCTTCAGGTGGCCCGATGAGCTGTACTGAAAGATGCCTCCAATGGTGGACGTCACAATCAGGATGACAGTTATATTTATGTGCGCAGCATCCGATTGAACCACTGCAAACGGGTAGCCATTGATTTCCGCAACTTTCATCGACATTAAAATTGCTATGGAAATTGCTCCCCAGGAGATGCCAGTGCCTAATCCGGCAATCAGATAAGCCAGTATTGAAATCAGCACAAAATTCATTGCGTAATATGCTGTGACACCTCCCCGCTCCACCGTGACATAGGTTATCAGAATCACGAATACCAAAATAAACAGGTTAGAGGTAAAAGTAATCGACTGGCTCTTTTTTAAAATAAACGGACAACACAGCATGATGATAGAAACCGTGAGTGTCAGGATGGCAATATCCGGTCGCCCGATCCGAATGGCCCGTAAGGTGTTAGGCACCAAAAACATGCCGAATACAAACATGGCACCGATTGCCAGCCTGGCCTTACTGGCAAGTATGATGTCGTCCCGAAACCTATCGGGAACAAACCGATTTAGAATCTTTTTTAAACTCATAGCATTCCATTGCTGAATGATTTCTAATCAAACTTTTCTTGTAACTATTCACCACGGAGACACAGAGGTTACAGAGAAAAGACTTAGAATAGTAAAAAAATAAAGCTTCATACCCTTCGTGTCTTCTTCGTGAAAACTGACAGCAGGGGGGTAATGATGTTGAACAGATACCTTTTCTTTAAAAAGCCTTACTTTTTGCAGGGGGATAATGTTTTTTCCGGATCTTCAAGCAAATCAAGGCGAACTGTAAATTCCGGAAAATAGAGAGTCTGCAATCTCAGTATGATACTTTTTTAACCATCGAAACATAACCCGAAGATCAAATCGTTTTTTAACGAACGTTCGTTCAAGATGCCTCAATCAATCCCGGTGATGCAAGGCAAATTTGCACTTTTTTTGACTGAATTTTACAAAAAATTTAAGACAGGAGAAAATGAAAACTGCCGGATCAAGTGAGCTTGGAACTGGCAGTTTATTAGGAGATATCAACCGGACGAAATTCGGTTTTAGGGGGATAAATCAGCAACCTTCCTCTTCTTCAACTTCTTCACTGGGGGGAGCGTCTGTTACTATCGCCGGTGCAGTCACAGGAGTCGCTTGAGATGATTGCACGGGTTTAAAAACAGGTTGCCGGGTTTGTATCGGATCTTGAGTAAACTCAAGAGATTCGGTTCGATCCAGCATTCTGACAGCATAACCGTGCATTTTAAATTTGGCCGTGGCATCCAGGCTTTGTTCGGCAGTTTCTCCAAAAACGATCAACTGTTTATCGATTTTTTGCAGGGCGTTTCTCATCCATTTGGGATTATTCAACGCCTTTTCGTGAACACAAGAATAACCAGGGAAATTTCCAAACCGGGTGGAGCATTGATTGGTTTTAGCAAATTCCAGAATCAGGAAATCGGATCGCTGGTTGGTGATCCAGCAATTCAGGGCGTGTTCACTGATTTTTTCCTTCATCACGGTATCTTGCAGTTCTTTCATATCAGGTGCGGTTAATGCCTGATTCCCATTGATCACGCCGCTGACAGCCAAAGCAAAGCCCCAGACGACAGCAACGATCACAAGCGTTTTTCGTGTTAATAGTGATTTTTTCATAGTATTTTCCTCCTTCCCTTTTTTCATCACGAAACCTAGGTTTAACATCCGCTGCTCGCAGCGTTAATATATGCCTGGCAATAAGTCAGATTTTATCTAGTTGTAATGATTAGGCCTTTGTGTCATTCCGGCCTTGACCCCATCAGCGCTTAAAATAAGGCAACATTCTGATTATTTCTGGTAACAAATGGTAGGGCGGCCCTACGTAGCCGCCGGGATTCTTATTGCCAATCACTGTTAAGCGTTGTTTTCCGAAAGCACAGGCCGTCGATAGATCTTTCCCTCAAATTTCTCAAGAAAGAAGAAGGTAATTAAAGCAACGCCTACAACCAGAAGTGCCATTACTCCATAGGGCAGTCCAAAAATATCACTGAGGGTTAGTTTTCCCAGGTTTTCGGAATACAGGTATCTGGAAACCAGGGGATAATTGGCGGCAAAAATCCACAATCCGACAAAAAAGCCACCGATAAAGATATATGAGTCGATCTTACGTGTAACGGCAGCAGCGATGGATGTTCCAGGACAGTATCCGCCGATAGCCATACCAACACCAAATATCAATCCTCCGCTGATAACGGCAGCAAGATTAACATTGGCTAGTTGCACCAGGTTGATATCCAACAGACCAAAATAAAAAGAGGTGTACGTCAGCAACATGGTGGTGACAACGGCAGAAAACATGATTTTCATTACAGACCAGTCTTCGCCGTAAAACACGGCAGAGATTTTTCTCGAATTGCCCATGCCGACACTGATTAATATGTAACCAAACGCGATCCCTGCTATGACTGCTATAAGCATCGTTACCGGTTCGCCTAAAATGCCCGTTTTATATAGTGGTGATACCATTTTTGTCTCCTATGTTTTTTGTTATTTTGTTATAGCCACTCTTTGCGAACCACGAACGCTGTTGCCAGACCAGCGGCAAACACGGAAAGGAAGAAAACCCACCCCGAAACACCAAGAATTGACGCACCGGTTAATGCCAGGCCACTCGTGCATCCACCGGCCAATCTGGCACCCAGGGCAACCAGGATTCCCCCGGCAAAAGCTGTTATCACACGTCTTCGATTGGTGGTATTGGGTCCTTTAAACATTTCGGTTTTCATCCGATTACCCCGGATTCCGGCAAACAATCCCCCAATCAAGATGCCAATGAACATGAAAAACAACCAATGATACAAAGGACCACTCTCCGAAACCAGGTACTTATTCAGGTAGTCGATACCACCCACATAGCTGGGGGCTATTTTATTCATTGTAAACGTGAACAGTCGTGTCAATGCTCCCGAAGCTCCCAGTCCCTTTCCTGCCAGGAAGAACACCGAGAATAAGATCACACCGATGCCAATTCCTCCCAGGTAAGGGTTCAGGTAGGGACTTTCATTTTTTTCTGCTTGTATCATTGCTTTCTCCCGTTCTCAATTTTCTCTAAATATCTGAAATACTGGATATAAACTATAAATCATCCCATTCATGTTCATTGGATTTTACCCTGTTTTGCAGAGCGTATGCCTTTCATTAAAAGAGTTATTGAAACGGCTTGTAATACTTTGAAACTATGGGAGAAATCTAGCGTTTGAAAACAAGCTGAAGTCTAACAGGCGAAAACAACCCATTTAAATTTGGAATGGAAGGCTACTGATAATAAATTGATATAAAAGGATTTTTCAGATGGGAACCACAATGAGGAAAAAGCAAAGGGGTAACGTTATTTAACGTTACCCCTTTTGAGCGTGGTTGCGGTTTGGTAACGATCCTAAGAGATATTAGATGCCATGTTTGAACGTTAGCCGAACCATGGATAAAAATCTGCGAGAATTGTGCCGTTTGATGTTCGATGATGAATGTTTTTAGGGTCTGAATGCCTAACAAAAAAAAACAAACCGAAAGGCAATGGCTATGATAGGACAGCCCTACGTGACTGCGGGATAAGTTGTAGGATGGGCAACTCGTTGCCCATCAACCTGAACAATAGCTGGATGACAGTGGCATCAAGACCATATGGCCGGCGAACAACACCAAAATTCACATAACTTCCTGGCCTTGAATAGGGGCTTGATATCAGGAAATTCTGTAGAAATTCGGAAATTCGTAAAATTTGACTCTAAATAGAAGATGCGAAAAGTAGATATTTAATCAGAATAAAATACTATAATAACAAATAATTCTATCAATAACAGCGAAAAAGATAATATTAATTCAAAATAAACACGAAATCATCCAAATTGTTAAATTTTGAAATAAACTGTAAAAATAGATGAATTTCGCAGAAAAGGAGAAAGATAAAACTTAATTTCGAATTATTTTCTATTTTATTGATTGACTTTTGTCATCATTATGATTAATTATACGTATCGAAATAAATCCTATCTTCTGTCGTCAGATTCCACAACAGGGCCGGGTTGTAACTCCCCTTTGCATGGTAGGTTAAAGAGGGGCATTCGGTAGCCGAAAACAGATAGAAAAGGCCAGACGGCCAAATTAGCCAAAAAGGAGCATGGCATGGAATTGAAAGACCTTAGAGTGAATGGCAAACGCCTGCAGCAAACCTTGGAAGACATGGCAAAAATTGGTGCAACTCCCGGGGGTGGTGTGCAACGTTTGACCTTAACCGATGAAGACAAGCAGGCAAGGGATCTGTTTGTGACCTGGCTAAACGAACTGGAGCTTGATGTAACCATTGATGAAATGGGCAACATATTCGGGTTGCGTAAAGGTAAAAATAATGATTTACCACCCGTGCTCAGCGGCTCTCATATCGATTCGCAACCTAAAGGCGGAAGGTTCGATGGCATTCTGGGGGTTATGGGACCTCTAGAGGTGCTGCGCACACTGCATGAAAACAAAATTGAAACAGAAAGACCGGTCGCTGTCGTTGATTGGACCAACGAGGAAGGATCACGCTTTGCCCCGGCGATGGCGGCATCCGGTGTCTGGGCAGGGGCTTTGGAAAGAGACTGGATATATAACCGCACGGATATCAACGGTCTTCGCTTTGAAGACGAGTTAACTCGCATTGGATACAAAGGGAAGGTGCCCGCTAAAAAACGACCCATCCACGCTTATTACGAATATCATATCGAGCAGGGGCCAATTCTGGAAATGGAAGGTAAAAAAATAGGTGCTCCCAAGGGAATTCTCTGTCTCCACTGGTACGATATTTATCTGGAAGGAGAAGCAAACCAGGTTGGTCCTACACCCATGGAGGGAAGGCACGATGCTCTCTGCGCGGCTGCGGAGATGATTCTAAAAGTAAACGAACTGCCGGGACTCATGGGCGGTAATATGGTGGCGACAGTTGGGGAAATCCAGAATTACCCGAACTCCAGAAACATCATTCCGGACAAGGTTCATTTCACAGTAGATATAAGATCCTGGGATGATGATCTGGCTTTACGCGCCTGGGATCTCTTGAGGAAAGATTTTGAGGATTTGGCGGCGGCACGCGGCTGTCCCATAAAAATAGAAGAAACCTGGCGGGTGGAACATTCACCGTTTAATGAACAACTGGTGCAAAACGTATTGGACGCTTCTGAGGCCTTGGGGTATAGCAATTTACGGATGGTAAGCGGGGCCGGGCATGATGCCAGTTATATGAACCAGATCGCACCAACCGCCATGATCTTTGTTCCCAGCATCGGTGGCCGCAGTCATGTGGAAATCGAAAAGACAACCTGGGAAGACTGTGAAGCCGGGGCTAATGTGCTGTTACATTGCATGCTCAAATCGGCTAATGAGAAAGGATAAATCAAGACTATACCTTGATTAATGCACCGTGAAAACGGTAGGGCGGTCCTAAGTGGCCGCCGAGGTTCATGGTTTGGGGCAGAAACAACAAAATGTAAAAAAGGTTTTTATCTTGATGCAAACATACGAGTGGCTACTTTGATTTTATAATAACTGAAGCCTGTTGGCGGAGAAGCTGAATTTGCGAGGCTCGCAGCAAAGAACCCGCCCTACCGTTCGTATAATGAGAAAGGATAAATCAAGACTATACCTTGATTAATGCACCGTGAAAACGGTAGGGCGGCCCTACGTGGCCGCCGAGGGTCATGGTTTGGGGCAGAAACAACAAAATGTAAAAAAGGTTTTTATCTTGATTCAAACATACGAGTGGCTACTTTGATTTTATGATAACTGAAGCCTGTTGGCGGAGAAGCTGAATTTGCGAGGCTTGCAGCAAAGAACCCGCCCTACCGTTTGTAATCTACATCAATCAAGGCATGATTGAATTATCAAACCTATCTATTCACAAAACAGCTATCAAGATTGTCTAAATACGGAGGGAATTGTGAGTATAGCAAGTGAATTTCATAAAATGCCGGATGGATATGACCTGGGCCAGGCTATAGCGGAAGCGGATCGTTGCCTGCTCTGTCATGATGCCCCCTGTTCCAAGGCTTGTCCTGCGGACACCAGACCGGCTGACTTCATTCGGAAATTTCGCCTCAAAAATATGACAGGTGCTATCCGCACCATCAAAAGCAACAACGCCCTCGGCGGTGCCTGCGGTGTGCTTTGTCCCACGGAAAATCTTTGCGAAATGGAATGTTCGGCCAGACTTCGGTCAGTCGGTCATCCGGGCGACAGGGACAACCCGATTAACATCGGTAAAATTCAACGATTTTTGATAGAGCACTCCTGGGAAATGGGATTCAGTGTCCTTAAAAAAGGTGATCCAAAACCCGGGAAAGTTGCCATTGTTGGCTCCGGGCCTGCTGGATTGAGCTGTGCTGCCGAGCTGGCAAAAGCCGGTTATTCGGTAACTATCTTTGAATGTAAAGCGGATGCAGGTGGCATGCTGCGTTATGGAGTAATCCCTTCTCGATTTGACCTCGATTTTCTGGGTAAAGAGATAGGAGAAATTAAAGAATTGGGTGTGGAATTCACCTTCAATTCAAAAATAGAAGGACCCGGCGCCGCTGAAAATCTCCTGAAAAAAGGATTCGACGCTGTCTTCCTGGCAACCGGCTTATGGGCAGGAACAAGGTTACTTGCCTCGAGTGCAGACTATAAAGGGTTGTATGATTGTATGGACTATCTTTCCGCTTTAAGGGACGGCAGACTGGATGAGATTCAAAAAACCATTGAAAACAAGGTTGTTGCCGTGATAGGCGGTGGTGCGACCGCCATGGATTGTGTTGAATCAGCTAAGAAACTTGGTGCCAGGGATGTTTACCTGGTTTATCGACGCAGCTACCTGGAAATGCCGGCTGAGAAGGAAGAAAGAATTCATGCCATGGATGCCGGTGTTCATTTTCTCTTTCTCAATCAACCGCTTGATTATGTCACTGAAAACGGTGTCATCAAGGGATTGAAGATCGCCCAAACCCTGTTGGGCGAAGCGGATGAGTCCGGACGACGCAAACCGGTTATCGTGGAGGGGTCGGAGTGGACGCTGGATACAGACGTAGTCATTGAAGCCATCGGAAACCAGGCCGAGGAGAACTCCCCGGAAGCGTATCCCAACGTTAAGGTCACCGGAGACAAACTGGTGATTGCAGACAAAAACACCGGGGAAACTTCAGTCAAAGGAATATTCGCCGGTGGTGATATTGTACGCGGACCCGCACTGGTTGTTAAGGCAGTCCAGGACGGAAAAAATGCAGCCAAGGCAATCATTAACTATTTAGCGAACTAGGAGGAACCGGTATGTCAGACAACAAAGTAGACCTTTCCATCGACTTTTGCGGTGTGACCTTTAAAAATCCATTTCTCCTGGCTTCCTCGCCGGTTTCCAACAGTGCCGAAATGGTTGCGCAGGCTTTTGAAATGGGCTGGAGCGGAGTGGCCTTCAAAACGCTTAATTCCGACAGAATCCCGATCGTCCATCCATCTCCGCGCATGAATTCCTATCATTACGGTCATAAAAAACTGGTGGGATTGCAAAACGTGGAACAGATTTCCGATCGTCCGCTTAAGGATAACCTGTTGGATTTTCGTTATCTAAAAAAGAAATACCCGGATCATGTGCTGATCTCTAGTATCATGGGATTCTCCAATGACGAATGGGAATACCTGGCCAAGGCGTCTGAGGACAATGGCGCAGATATGCTGGAACTCAATTTTTCCTGTCCCCATATGTGCGTGGAAGGTACCGGACATCACGTCGGTCAGGCGTTTGATCTGATCGAAAAATTCACTGCGACCGTGAAAAAAGCGGTAGCCATCCCGGTGGTTGCCAAAATGACCCCTAATATTACCGATATGACTGAGCCGGCCTTATACGCCAAAAACGGTGGAGCGGATGCTATTTCGGCTATCAACACGGTCAGTGGAATATCGGAAGTGGGTTTGGACGATCTGGTTCCAAAACCAAACGTGTTTGGTATCGGTGCCATCAGCGGGACTTCCGGTCCGGCAATCAAACCCATTGGCCTGCATTTTATTGCCGATCTGGCCAAATGTCAGGAGTTGAATGTGCCACTTTGCGGCATTGGCGGGATTGAAACCTGGATCGATGCTCTTGAGTATCTGTTGCTGGGTTCATCGACGATTCAAGTTTGTACGGGAATTATTCATTACGGCTATCGGATTGTGGAGGATATGATCGAAGGTTTAACCGATTTCATGGAGGCGAAGAGAATCAACAAGGTCGAGGATCTGGTCGGCAAGGCTTTGAACAAGTTGGATACCACGGATAAATTTGATCTGAACCGGCAAGGCATCACCCAATACGATACCGAAAAATGCGTGGGCTGCGGACAATGTTATATTGTTTGTCGTGATGCTGCAGGGCAAGCCTTGGAGTGGGATGAAAAAACCAGACAACCAAAACTGATCGAAGATAAGTGTCTGAGTTGTATGATTTGCAGCTTCGTATGCCCCGTACCCGGTTTAATCTCATATAAAGAAATGCCGCAGGATTGGGAACGCACAGAAACCAGAATCATGGATCCGGGCCTGGAGTCCGAATTGAGATATGAACCTTATAAACCAACAACATAAGGAGGAAATCAATGTCAGTGCTGATTAAGGGAGGAACAATCGTAACGTCTACCGGCCGGTATGTAGCGGATGTATTTGCAGACGGTGATAAAATCACTGCGATTGGAAGCAATTTGGATAATCCGGCAGATGAAGTGGTTGATGCCAAGGGGAAATACGTACTGCCAGGTGCCATCGACCCTCATACTCACCTGGCTATGCCTTTTATGGGCACCCATGCCCAGGATGATTACGAAACAGGAACCATTGCTGCTGCCTGCGGCGGTGTGACATCGGTGGTCGATTTTGATCTACAGCAAAAGGGTGAATCTCTGCTGGAAGCCATCGAAAGAAAACAATCCTGGGCGGAAGGCAAGGTGGCCATCGATTATTCTCTTCATCCTGCAGTGATGGACCCCCGTCCGGAGGTCATTGCAGAGGTGCAAAAGGCCATTCTGGATTATGGTACGCCAAGTTTCAAGATTTTCATGGTTTACGATTTCAGGGTGGATGATGCCACCATGATCAAGCTGCTGGAACAAACCAAGAAATATGGGGGTTTGGTCCAGGTTCATGCTGAAAATGTTTATATGATTGATCATTTGAATGCAGAACTGGAAAAAGAAGGCAAACTCGAACCATACTACCATGCGGTGAGCAGACCTAATATCGCAGAGGAGGAAGCCATCGCCAGGGCCGCTAAAATGGTGGAAATGACTGGTTCAAGGATCTACATTGTTCACCTTTCCTCCAAGGAAGGCCTGTTCAAGGTCAAGGAAGCCAGGGATCACGGCATTGATGTCTATGCGGAAACCTGTCCACAATACCTGTTGCTGGATGAGGAACGTTACAAGGAGCCGGATTTCCAGGGGGCCAAATATGTGATGTCTCCACCTTTACGAACCAGGGAAAGCAACGAGGCCTTGTGGGCCGGCTTAAACAGCGGTGATTTGCAGGTGGTTGCCACGGATCACTGTCCGTTTGATTTCCAGGGTAAAAAAGACATGTTCGGCAAGGATGACTATAAGAAAATCCCCAACGGTGCACCCGGTATCGAAACCCTGTTGATGTTGATGCATTCCGAAGGGGTGGTGAAGGGAAGAATCTCCCTGGAAAAAATGGTGGAAACCCTGTCTACCGGCACAGCCAGAATGTTCGGACTGAAAGACAAAGGGGCGGTTCAGGTAGGTAAGGATGCAGATCTCGTGGTATTTGATCCCAACCGGAAATTCACCATCACCCAATCCAAACTGCATATGAATGTGGATTACACCCCCTACGAGGGGTTTGAAATCACGGGCATGCCGGAGAAGGTCTATTCCAGGGGTAAAAAAGTAGCAGAATGGAACGGTGAACAAGTGGATTTCGTAGGCGAAGTAGGAAGAGGCCGATTCATCAAACGAGAACCGTTTGAGGGTTTTTAATATCATTCACAATTAATAATTATCAATTCACCATTTACAATTAAGAATTGCGGGATGGGCTGTAGGGTGGGTTAAGGAGTGAAACGACGAACCCACCAACCGGATTAATTGGTAGTCTCACCAGTCATTCCGTTTGCCACAAAGGAGCGATACAAGAATTGATGGACAACACAGTTGCCCATCCTACACGATCTCACCATTTAGTCATTCCTGGCTTGCCCCGGAATCTAAACGGTTTTCAGTGGTAAGACTGTCGTTGAATCAAAGTTGATTCTTATATAATTCATAAAACGAACGGTAGGGCGGGGCTACGTCCCCGCCGACAGGCAAGATCCCCGGCGGCCACGTAGGGCCGCCCTACCATTTGCCCGGCGCCTAAATCAAAGTTTGGTAA
>JANQGZ010000104.1:0-68428 GCA_028282825.1 SAR324 cluster bacterium | reverse complement strand
AACCGATAACCGATAACCGATAACCGATAACCGATAACCGATAACCGATAACCGATAACCGATAACCGATAACCGATAACCGATAACCGATAACTGCACTACCTGGGAGGAAGGGAATGCCTCAATACACAATGATGTCCTACAATATTGAGCATATGAGAAAAATGTTCAATAAAAACAACGTTAGAAAGGATAGTAAAACGCGATTACAGAAAGTTGCAAAAATTATCAAAAATATCGATCCCCATATTCTTGGTGTTGTAGAGGCGAGTAACAAGCTAAAGCATCACGAAGTCCTCGTGAATGATCCCGATTACCTCAATGGTCGATTTCAGATAGCAAAAAGCGAGGTAAACCGTGGCTCCCAGGATTTGGTGGTCTACTATAGAGATCCTTTTGAAGTGCTGGAAGTTGATACCAATGTGGACTTTTATGCACCCTGGCTGGAAGATATCGATGACGATGGCATTCAGGAATTGTGCGATTTTGAAAGAGTTCCCCTGGAGATACTATTTCGCATCAAAGGAACGGATATCCGCTTTTATCTGATTTTAATCTTGAGCAAATCCAAGGGAGTATTTGCTGTCAACGATCTGCTGACTTACCAGAGGATGGCACTTTCCAATAGAAAGAAACTGTTTGCCCAGGCCAAAAAGATTCGCAGGAGACTGGATCAGATCTTGGATATGGAAAATCCAATTCCTGTTATTGTCATGGGAGACATGAATGATGAACCGGGCCTGGATGAATATCAAAAGCAAGTGGGAGCCAGCTCAATTGAAACCCTGATGGGATCAATCTTTGATCCAAAAAAAATCATGCACAACGCGCTTTGGCATCTGTCTTCCGATGATCATAACCGGGAATTGTGGACGGCCGAGTTTCCCGATCAAATTGTCTCCTACAGCAAGAATCATCGTGTATGGATCGATCATATCCTCGTATCTCCCGACATGATTGTTTCTGAAAGTAAATTCAGGTATGTGATGGACTCAGGATCAATTTGCCAAAAGGATGAAATAGCCAAAGCGGCGTCTGACCATTATCCTATCTTTTGTCAGTTTGAACATGATGAATAGCTCTCGGTTCATTTATTATATTGTATTTTGATTCTTCCCCAAAAAACCACGATTGGCGAATCGGATAATAGCGCCGGTTCCTTTCACTTTTGCATCGCTAGTTACCCATTCCGTGAGGATTTGGAAATCGGTTTGACAATGAAATCGTATTGCTGAATACTCACTGTGGCATTTTATTTTGAACCACTCGATTTTTATTCAAAATCACAAGGGAGGGGGTATGAAGCAAGCAACCATTAAATTTGTTATTTTAGTTTTTTTTCTGACGATTATACCAGGATTTCTTCTGGCTGATAAATCTGTCACAGTGGACAGGGTACGCTGGAAGAAAAAAACATTTGTCTGGAAAGATCATCCGGATTACCCGGAGTGGAAGAATGAAGGGATCTGGACCGAATATCGAAAAAAAACCTATATATCCCGTGTCTGGAATCCCGGTTCCGGCAATGCTGAAACAATGATGTTGTTTATCGCAGGTCAACAGGGTTCGTCTGGCTCGACAGGTTGTTCTAACTGTGTAACCGGGCAAGACGATAGCTGGGATAACGGCTGGGGCAAGGGAGATCGCTCTAAAACCGCTTCGATTAAAGACTTGTCTCTTGCAGGACGGATGCTTGATTCAGGTTATTTCAGTTCCTACAACACCTTTGTGGGGATCGTCTTTAATTCAAATTTTAACTGGGAGAACACTTCCAGTGCTAAAGTTAAGGCTGAAAAGGCATTCACAAACTGGTTCCTGAAACATGGCCGATACGATCGGGTTGAGAAGATTTTTATATTTGGTTCAAGTCGAGGTGGAACGCTGGCTATGAGGATGTCTAAAAAAATCAAACAGCGTTCCGGGTGGAACAACGTTCCCGTGTTTGTTGGGATACTGGACGCTGTTCCCAATAAGGGGCAAAACGAGCTCAACACCTCCGGACAGCCCACTTGCACCAATCCGCTAAATTCCGGTTATTATTCAAGAAGGGCTGATTTAAATGCGTTTTTTAGCGGTTTGGTCAAACCGCAAATATACCATATAATTACAGGAGCCCCTGTGGTATTGGGTACTGCTGTCCATTCTTTCTGTGCCGATACGAACTCCTGGTATTCACAAAGATGGGAAAACCTCAAACATACTGAAATCGGACGCTGTGTTTACAGTGAAGGTTCTCCGTACAGCAGCACTTTGATGGAAGCCGGGATTGTGAGGTTATATGAATGGGCCTTAGATCAAATGTAACTTCGGCAAACCCTCGATATTCTATTAAATATGAATTATCGTGACCGATGCAATCCGGAGTCCTTGGATTTCGTATGGAGTGGTATGATGAGCAACTCATTGCCCGTTAACCGGATTGATTACAAGAAGCGAAAAAGACTGTTTTAGTGGGATCCACCGCTGACTCTTAAGTTAAAGCGATCGATATGAAAAACAAAATAGTTACCACCACCATTAATTCCCCATTAGGTTCTCTCCTGGCAGGTAGTACAACGAAAGGCATCTGCCTGTTGGAGTTTGAAGATCAACAAAGGGCCAGTCGGCAATTGAATACGGTGGCTCGTATTCTGAAAGCAGAAGTGGTTGAGGGTAGCCACGAATACCTGGATGCATTGCAACAACAGCTCTCAGATTATTTTAATAGCGAACAAACCACCTTCTCCCTGCCGTTGGATCTTGCCGGAACTGAATTTCAAGTGACGGTCTGGAACGCTTTAATGACGATACCTTATGGAACAAAGCGAAGTTACTCAGAACAGGCTCAGTTTATCGAAAAACCAAATGCTGTAAGAGCTGTCGGCAAAGCTAACGGTGATAATAGAATATCTATCGTGATCCCTTGCCACCGGGTCGTAGGTAAAAGTGGAAAGCTCACCGGCTATGGCGGCGGACTTTGGCGGAAAAAAAAGCTATTAGAGCATGAATCCAGGCATCGCTAGGTTTACTGGGTTTTTTTTATAAATTCCGTTATTATGTTACAAAACATAATAACGGAAAACATATATGTTCATTGATAGAAAAAAGGAATTAGGGGTACTTAATCAGGAATATCGCAAAAAACAAGCATCTTTTACCGTTATTTACGGGAGAAGACGGGTGGGAAAAACCACTTTGATTTCTGAGTTCATTAAAGACAAGCCTTCCATTTTTTATTACGCCACTGAAGCAAATCTGGAATCCCAGCTTAAACAGTTCAGTTCACAAGTCCTTGATTATTCGGGTAAGAATTACCTGAGTAGCCATTCCTTTGACAGTTTTGAACAAGCATTTTTATTTCTGGCCGACCACATCAGCCGAAAGAAAATCGTATTGGTTATCGATGAATACCATCGCTTGACCCAACTGGATAAATCCTTTTCCGGGTTGATTCAGAAAACCTGGGACACGGCATTCAAAAACAGCAGGATCCATCTGATCTTATGCGGATCTGTCATATCGGTTATTCACAGGGAATTGCTCAGTTATAAATCCCCTTTGTATGGAAGACGAACCTCAAACATTCATCTAAAACCCCTTAAATTCAAACATATCAGTAAATTCGTTCGGGGAGTTTCTAAACTGGATCAAATGAATATTTATGCGTCATTTGGTACCGTGCCTAAATATCTTGAGCTTTACGATAGCAAATTACCTTTTTGGACCAATGTGGCCACACAGATTCTCGATAAAAATTCATATCTTTACCCGGAAGTTAAATTTCTCCTTAAGGACGAAATCAGTCAGCCTGTCACTTATTTTACAATTTTGGAAACCATTTCCAGGGGAGAAACAAAAATTGGTAAAATTGCCGGTAAACTGGGCGTCCCTGCCTCTTATCTTTCCCGCTACATGCAGCGCCTAAATGCACTGGATATTGTGGAAAAGGAAGTTCCGGTTACGGAAAAATGGCCGGAAAAAAGCAAATTCGGGCAGTATCGAATTAAGGACAATTTT
Organism: SAR324 cluster bacterium; assembly: GCA_028282825.1. GTDB lineage: Bacteria > SAR324 > SAR324 > XYD2-FULL-50-16 > XYD2-FULL-50-16 > JAHJTV01. The sequence goes on along the minus strand of JANQGZ010000104.1, from coordinate 64,432 downwards.
ATAAAATTCTGGCTGCATTATGTGTTTATGAACCAATCTTACCTGGAAATCGGAAATGTGGATTATGTGTTAAACCGAGTAAAAAAATCGTTTAATCAGGCGTTTGTGTCTTTTGCTTTTGAGCAATATGCAAGAGAGCTGATTCTGGATAAGCCTCAAAAATACTTAGGGTTCACGCCGGAAAAGCTCGGACGCTGGTGGAACAATTACGAAGAAATCGATTTGGTGGCTATCGGCTCAACAAAAGTGGCTTTTATTGAATGCAAATGGCAGAGTCGAAGAATCGATTATAGTGTTTACGCAGATCTGGTAAGAAAATCCGAACTGGTGCAAACGCAGCCTGATTTAGATAAAACCTATGTGATTTTCTCCAAAAGCGGTTTTGTAAAAGGGATCAGGAATCTGAACGGCAGATTTCATTCCTATTGAATATTGAAATGAAAGGTCAACCCGGGTATTGAAGGTCAATCAGGGGAGTTGTAGAATATAGTTACTGTTTTGGAAAGCCACTGCTTAGGGTCCACCCTGACATTATTGACACTGAATCCAAAATGAAGGTGCGGTCCACTGGAAATGCCTGTGGAACCAATCAAGCCAATAATCTGTCCCTGTTTAACCCATTGTCCTTCTTTTACCTTAATGGTGTTCAAATGGCTGTAGATGGTTGTTATTCCGTGTCCATGATTTATGAGCACAATTTTCCCATTGGATTTCATGCTTTCGGCCAGCGAAACCCGTCCGCCGTTTGAAGCCTTAACCGGGGTCCCTGTAACATTCGCTATATCGATGCCTTTATGATACGAAGAGAACGCTTCATCATTGTATTTGCGTCTGACACCGAACAACGAGCTGATCCGGCCTTCTGCGGGCCTGATAAAATGATTGGCAAAGTAGACCCGTTTGTTTTTAAGTCTCAATCTGCTTCCCAACAACCTTCCTTCTTTCCTGAGCTGTTCAACATTTAAAAGACGTACCTTTCTCTTTGGAAGATTGATGTGCTGAACTTTGAAATTTGCCTTTTGAACGCGCAGGGTCTGGTATATTCTTAATGATTCGCCATTAATATCCACTGCCTCGGCAATTATTTTATAGCTACCCGGCTTTTTGGTTGCCGGAACGCCGATGAAACTTCGAAAAAGATGATCGTGATCGTCATGCCAAATGCGATAAACAGGTAAATCTTGGTCCAACCCTTTCAATTTCAAACTTTTCAACGTCTGGACGGAATCCACAAAGATGGTGAAAGACTCGCCTTGTTTGACCGAAGAAGGGGTCAGCATGATTTTAAAATAGTTCTGAGTCGAATTGGCAGGGGTGGCAATAACGGAAACGGGAGTTAACAATATCCCGATAGTCAGCAGCAGGATAGACTTTAACAATTGGTTGCTCGCAAACAAAGTCAATTTCAAGACTGATAAAAAAATGTGTAATGGCGGCATCTCTGCTTTTCTATCCGAATTCACAATTGTTTGTAAACATGGATACAGCCATTACAGATAAAAAATAGGAACACGGAATAAGGAATCAAAAAAGTTCAGGCTATCATGACAGTTTTTTCATGATGTTATTAAATCTTCCTTTGCTGATGGGGTGCGCGGTTAATATCTCTCCGTTGTATACAATAGTGAAATTGCCCACAGCACAAGGGTAGTTGTTTTGAGCATCCTTGTAATTATCAATAGTGATCACCTCCGGTGTCAGGCCAAATGATTTCTTTGCGGTTTCACAGATCTCATTCACATTTTTTACGGTATACGGGCATTGATGAGATCGAATAATAGTAAGACCCTTTTTAAATTTTTGAGAAATTGAAGCACGGTTGTCTTTAAAGGTTGGGTTGGGAGCTGTGGGATCAAATTTCCGCACAAGCAATTCAAAATCCGGCTCTGTTTTGTCGACAACCTCAAACTGATGTTTAATGAAAATTGGTTTGTCCACCATAAACGAACCTTTGCGAGTGACCACACAAACACCGGATTTATGTTGTTTTTCGGCATCATGTAAACAGGCTTCAATCAATCTGGAGGCGTATCCCTGGTTTTGATAAATCTTCTTAAATCCTACGAACAGGCAGTGTATAAATAGGTAATTGTCTGCTTGCACGGGTCTCCAGCATTTTTCTCCCGGCAGGTATTCGATCATACCTTGAGATCCGTCGTCTTCTGTAACAAGAGTTTTTATAACAAGATCATCTTTTAACCGTTGTTTCATCCAATCGGCTTTTTCCGGAAATCCAGGTCTTTTTGGACTTTTGTACCCACAAAGGCCGTAATCGTGCACGTTTTCTTCATCGATATCAACAATTTTTATTTTTTCCATAATTTATTTATTTTTGTGTGTAATCAGAATATTATTCTCCTTCCCAGTAGTCCAAACTATTTTGTTTTCTGCTCACATAGAGAAAGGTCCTTTGATCCGCATCCTCTTCATCGGGAAATTCAGCCAGCACGCCAAATTTGTCGCTATCCGGATACTCTGCAATTTCCGGAGAATGCCTGGTGCTCACGGCGAGAAATTGCAGGGATGTTTCCCGCGAGGTATTGATGATTTGGTGAGCTGATTCCCTGCCTCCGGGGGGACAGGCTATGATGTCGTGTTTTTCAATCGGATAAGACTCGTTACCTATTCGAATTTCTCCAGTTCCTTCCAGAATCAAAAACATTTCTTCATTGATCCGGTGATTGTGAAATGGATAAGCAGATTTGCCAGGAGGTAATTCTGTTATATTGTATCCCAACAGCCTTGCTCCCAGGATTCTACTTATGCTTCCCATTTTTGCTTCGTATTTTGCGGCTGTTTCGCCGGAGGGGCGAAATGCCGGAGGTGATGGGTGCAACTCAACTGCTTTTAAGTTAATGATTGGTTTAGTCATGCTTAGCTCTCTTTGATAAGTTTCCCCTGGTTTCTTTTTCGCCTATTTTAAGCAATCTACAATTGTTTGCAAACCAAAGTGAGGTTATTCAGTGTAAAAGACCCAAAAACAGAGACAACACCTTGGTTTAATTTGAATTAGTATTGTTATCTGACTGATCTTTCATTATAGTATTAAAATTATATGGTCCTTGTTTTATTGGATTCTTTATGGTGAACAGAAGCAAACCAGTGACGGTTGTTCCGAATGAGAAATGAAATATTTGAAAAAACATCAAGGATTGAAGCACCAATAGAAGAGGTTTTTCAATGGCATGCCCGGATTGGGGCTATCGAGCGATACAGTCCTCCCTGGGACCCGATCAAGGTGTTGTACAGAACAGGTGGCATAGAAAAAGATGCTGAGGTTGTTATCCGTATGAAAGCAGGGCCAATCCCTTACCGATGGCACGCCCGGCATACTGACTATGAGGAGAACAGGATTTTCCGGGACAGACAACTCCGCGGGCCTTTCAGCGAGTGGATACATACCCATGAATTTGAACCTGATGGCAGCAGTGCCTGCTTTGTGCGTGACCTTATTCAGTATCGCCTGTTTCCCCATCCTCTTCGGGAGTCTTTTTCTTACAAACTCATTGACAATAAATTGTCAGCTATATTCGCCTATCGTCATCGTACTTTAAAGCATGATCTGCGAGTACAGCTTGGTTTTGAAAACCGCAAACCACAAACTGTATTGATTTCAGGTGCAAGCGGCTTGATCGGATCAGCATTGATTCCGTTTCTAACAACAGCAGGGCATAAAGTAATAAGATTGGTTCGCTATCAACCGCAGTATGAAGATGAGGTTTTCTGGGACCCGAATCTATTTCAAATTGATGCGGAGGGAATTGAAGGTGTTGACAGTATTATTCATCTGGCAGGAGAGAATATTGGAAATGGGCGTTGGTCCGAAAACAAAAAAGAAAAAATATTATCCAGCCGCATAAAAGGAACACGGTTAATAGCTGAAACCATCAGCAAAATGAAAAAACCTCCGAAAGTTTTTTTAAGTGCATCAGCTATTGGATATTACGGTGACCGGGGAGATCGGGAATTACGTGAAAACGACACCTACGGGAAAAATTTTATCGCCGAGGTTTGCCGTGGCTGGGAAGAGACCGCATCCGTCGCCCAGCAATCGGGAATACGTACGGTAATGCTGAGAATTGGAGTCGTCTTTGATCCGAGGGGTGGAGCTCTGGAAAGATCTCTGTTAGGCTCAAAAATTGGGATCAAGGCGGGTATAGCATCCGGAAAGCATTATGTGAGCTGGATCGGCCTAAACGACACTATTGATGCTATCTATCATGCAATGTTCGATTCATCCATTGAAGGACCTTTGAATATTGTCGCCCCCACTCCCGTTACCAGTGACACACTCTCAGAGCAGCTGGCCAGGGTTGCCGGAGGCAAACTCAAGTTTAATATTCCGGAATCGTTTATCCGTTTGGCTTTTGGACAAAAAGGTGAGGAAGTATTATTGTCAAGCGTTCGTGTGCTGCCGGAAAAGCTGGTAAATTCTGGCTTTGATTTCAGACACGGTACCCTGCCGGAACTGCTTCATCATGTTTTAGGAAAAGAAAATTAAGGTAAGCAATGAGCTTTCAACTTAGATTAGTATTCGCATTTTTAATGCCTTTAGCTTTATTATTTGGATTCCTCCATCTGTTCCTGCCAGGAAGTCATCATAACTTTGAGCGCTTGCATGTCTTTCTGTTTAATCTTTGCAGCGGTGGAACGATAATTTTGTATTATACGGAGGGAGTGAAACGGCTGACCGTTAAAACCTGCAGTTTCCTGGTCCTGGCTCTTGCATTCGCGGTGACCGCTTTTCTGGAAGTTTATAAGGCATCTATTGTCATAGCTTTTGTACTTTCCATTATTGTTGAAAGCATACGAATCAAAGAATTCTCAGTTTTTCCTATTGGTTTTTTTCAAATCAAAGAACCCATTTACAGAAAATTTCACCAGGCTTCCCTGCTTTGTCTTTCAATCGGATTGATATTGTCTTCCCTGGTAACGATCAATAATAACTTTTATCAAATTGTAAACTTTCCTAAGCTTAACCTGGATACTTTCTTCCTGGGATTCTCTTTTCCGGTATCGTTAATTACGATGTCTGTTATATTTTCCATGATCAATGAGCAGAAAACCAAATCTGTCAGAAACTATAAGGAAATAGGGTTTTGGGTAGTCAACCTTGGAGTTATCATCTTTTTTTGTTTTATCATATTTAACGTCCTGATCCCTCAAGTTGTGGTTACGTTAATGTTGTTTGCTGCCGTGATTATGATACTCTTTCTGTTTTATCGCTTTAGCAAACGCATGCAGCAAAAAAGTTTTCTAATTTCCGGACTGGTTTTTTTATTAGCTTCGGCTATTACCGGTATTGCTTATATTATCCTTGAAATTCCAGATATCATTAATTACTCTTTGCAAGCTCGAGTCTTGAGGCTTCATGCTTTCTTTTCCTTGTACGGATGGAATTTATGCGGACTAACAGTAATTTGCCGGTTTTATGACTTTCCCATTCAACTTCACTCTAAGACGATCATTACGGTTCACTGGATTACCATTGTGATTGCCGGGACACTGGGTGACTATTATCCTTCCATGGCTTTGCTTTCCGTAGTCGGCTATATTGTCATACTCTACCTGATTTTTTTCAGCAAAGGGGTGGGGAGCTATCCAAAACCTGTCATGGCCGACAATTGACGGTTCAGCTCAACCAGGATGACGGGAGCGAGTCTTTCCATCCAAATCGTTCGATCACGGAAAGAAACACTGTGTCCAATGCTGCCGTGATTTTAAGGTGTTCCCGGGTAAAGGGATGAAAAAAAGTCAACTCCACAGCTGACAGCAATAACCTCCTGCATGCCAGGTTTTCCCTGAAGTATTTATTGTGCTTGTGATCGCCGTATTTTGTATCACCAATTATCGGATGACGGATATGTTTTAAATGTCTCCTGATTTGATGCATCCTACCTGTTATTGGATGAACTTCGACCAGTGAATAGCGTGATTGTGGGTGGCGACTGATGAAAACAGGGAGTTCGTATTTGCCTAAGGTGCGATATCCGGTTACTGCGGATTTTGATTTTTTCCCCGCTGGCTGTTTGGAATCCAGCAACTTATCTGCAACCGGAGGTAACTTGGTTTTGATGGTGCCGGAATCTTCTGTAAATCCTCTCACAACGGCCAAATAAACTTTTTTCACATCAGATCTGGCAAAGGCTTCCATTCCATTCCTGGCGGCATCCTTGTGCCATGCAAGAATAAGAATCCCGGAGGTAGGTTTATCCAGTCTGTGGATTACCAGGGGTTTTTTCCCGGTTTGTTCCTGAAGCAAACCAACAGCCGTCTCTTTTTCATGTTTGTCGATAAGTGTCGGATGAACAAGCAAACCTGCCGGTTTGTTGATGGCGATGTAATGATCATCCTGGTAGAGGATTGGCAACTGATGATCTGACATTAATTCCCGAAACGCTTTGGTTTTGCTCCGGACACCCGATCTATCTGGTTTTGGGCCCAGGAGATGGCATCATCCAGGGTCATGAACTCATCATCCAGTTGCTTCTCATAGGCATCGGTTAAGATCTGCCCAAAAAACGGTCCGGGTTTTAACCCCAGGGAAATCAGATGCCGACCCAACAAAATAGGCTGCAAATTTTGCCCGCTCTCAAGCTTAAGAGCGTGGAATCTTTTTAACAGCCATTCACCAGCCGGAAAACTGACCGGTCTTTCTTCCTCCTTAAATCGGCCGTAATAATCCGCTTCAGCCAATTTTACCAGTAGTGGTATATCAACTTTTAGGGATAATCTGCGAATATCGCCATTTTTGATATTGGTTGAACGCAGGGTTTTAGCCAAGGAGCGATGCTCTGTTACCAATCGATCCACCATTTCGATTAATCTGGATTCGTTGGTAATTCGATTCATGAAACACTTGGTAACGGTCGGGCATTGAGCAGTTCTATATTGCTTTCGCCACTGTTCATCTACAAATTCAATCGGATTCAAACTGGTAAATTCATGACATAAAGCGGAAAGCATCAAAGCCATGTCTTTGAATTTATCCCCGCATCTCAACCTTGCTGCTTCATCAATCACACTGAGGGTATGGGACCAGGCATCGTTTTGAGGATACCAGTCCGGATCATGCGGAATACTATGCAAAGCGTTTAGTTCCGGGAAGAGTTTTTTGTTGAGGCCAATTTCATCAGCAATTAACAGCCCCGAAGATGGCTTTTGTGCTTTTAATAAAAGCTTTCTAACTTCCTTGAAAATTCTCTCTCGCGGAAGTTGATCCAAGGTGTCGATTAAATCGATGAGAATCGATTTGGTGGCTTCAGGTATCTCAAGATTAAAACGGGCAGCGAATTGGATTCCTCGCAACACCCTTAAAGGATCTTCAACAAAAGTAGCGGGATCAACAACGCGGAGAATCTTGTCTTTTAGATCCGATTGACCTCCAAACTCGTCTAAAATTTCACCGGAGATCAGGTTAAATCCTATGGAATTGATGGTAAAATCCCTCCGGGACGCTGCAGTACGAAATGACATGTTTGGATTGGTGGTTATTCTGAATCCCCGGTGTCCTTCCCCGGTTTTCGTGTCATTTCTTGGAAGTGAAAAATCGAATTGATGACCTGCGTTTGAAAGCTTCAAAACTCCAAATGCTTTGCCTACAGCTGATACTTTGCCAAATTTTTTTAATACAGCTATTAACTGGTTGTAATGTATATTGAATACCTCGACATCAAAATCCTTACTTTCCGATCCCAAAATAAAATCGCGCACTGCCCCACCAACAAGAATGGGAATTCCTCCTTCCTTGTCAATTTTAATCGCAATATGCCCCAGGATGCCCGGTACTTTCATCGAATTAGACTGGAAATTTGATTGACGAGATGGTCAAAAAACAAGAAATCTTGACTTAGATTACATGTTCAACGGTCCTCATGCAATGAAGGATCGTCAGGGATAGATGTAAATACAACATCTTTTCAATTAGATAAAGAAATATTCGAGTCATGACAGAATCTATCAAAGGAATGCTTCATGTTTACACCGGCGATGGTAAAGGAAAGACAACTGCTGCATTAGGACTGGCATTGCGAGCAGTTGGTGCCGGTGCCAAAGTGTTTATTGGGCAATTCGTGAAAGGGATGGAATACGGAGAACTAAATGCTATTGCTAAACATTTTCCCGACATGGTTCTAAAGCAATACGGCAGGGATTGCTTTATCAACAACCTGCCTGAATCCGAGGATATTTCTCTGGCTAGAACGGGTCTGGAAGAGATTAGGAAGATTTTGGTGTCGGGAGAGTATCAACTGGTTGTTCTCGATGAAGCCAACATTGCAACCTATTTTGCATTGTTTTCGGTTGAGGAATTGATCTCCGCTGTTAGAAATCGGAATCCTGGCGTAGACGTTGTTATCACCGGAAGAAAAGCGGATACAAAGCTCATTGAAGAGGCGGACCTGGTAACCGAAATGAAAGAAATTCGACACTACTATATAAATGGAATCGAAGCCAGGCAAGGAATAGAGTACTGATTCAGGAGGGATATCCCGGTTTCAAAGAAATTAAAACCGGGAGAATGTGAAATCTAAAATCCTCTGATCTTTCGTAACGAAAATTCGGCAGCATTGCTGACCCGTTCGCTTTTGTCCCTTGTCATTCTTTCCAAGGTTGATACGGCTTTTCTGGCTTTTAATTCACCCAGTGTTTTGATCAATCGCTCTTTTAAGTCCACATGCCCATCTTTTCTAGCGATAGAACGCAGTCTCTTTAATGTCGGATTGATGGCATTATTACCAAGCTTGACCAAAGCCTCAGCTACCATATCGGCCACTTCTTCATTTTCAAGCTCATCCAGCAACCATTCGCCAACCATTGGGTTTTTAAATTCGATTAGCAGATCAAAATTTGCCCTGTTCTCAAAGAAGGACTTTCCCTTCAATGATTTGGCAATAGCAGCTGCAACGCTGGGTCCAACCTCAAACATCGCTCTTTTGTATGCGTTCTTTTCTTTGGTGCTACCAGCTTTGTTGTAACGTTTTACCAGCAGTTGTGTGGCCGGATCTCCAATATCGCGGATGGCTCCTGCCACTGCTTCAAACACGTCATCATCGGTTGAAATAGACATGGCGACGAGCTTCTTTGCTGCTTTTGCGTATTTGATCTTGCCGATAGCGTTTATGGCAGCAATTTGCACCTCACTGTCTTCATCATCCAGAACCGGCATGAGCAACTTTGCTGCTTCTTTACCGCCTATTTCACCTACCAGTTCAACCGCTTCAAGCCGAACTGCAGGATCGCCATCATCCAGGTATTTGGCGGCCATTTTTAATGCTTCTCTTTCCTTACCCTGGTCGTATAAGGATCGAGCCTGTTCAAGGCTTGCACAGCCGCTCAGCAAAAACAAAAATCCGCCGATAAAGATGACGAATCGAAATAAATTTGTTCTCTTCATGATATCCTCTATAAGTTGAACAAAATCTAATTGCCCGTAAGTCTGACGGGCAGTGAACTGAAATATATCCTTCCCATAAATCCTATTTCTTTTTTAGTCTTTCAAATACCAGGTCTGTTACGTCCCTCGCGACTATCGGATCATCAGCAGGCAGTTTGGCATCATCCAGCGTATCCATGACGATGTCAGCAAGCGCAGACAGGCGACCTGCATATCTGACAAACATGATGTTAATGGAAGGTTTGGCTGCCTTGAGGGTATTATCATAATCGATGTATCTGAACTTATCGGTTTGCGCTCGCTCAACAGCTCGTCTGACTTTTCTAAATTCCGGGCCGTCAAATCCTTTCATGACAAGCTCGTAACGGATCAGTTTATCACCGGTAACATCCACGGTCGACATCTCCTTAATGACTTGTGGAATAAACCTTGTTTTCATCTCCTGATACGTATCTCGAACAAGCTCAGTGATCATGGCGGCTGAACTGGTATTAGGGCCGGTTCTTCTTGCCACATTAAAGGTTTCATTGGCAAAAGCTCCGCCGGTAGCTGTTGAAATATTCTTGGCAGTCACATTCACACCCAGCACAAGCGCTTTATCTGTCCTGTCAACCGAAAGGATATTGATTTCTACGACAACCTTAGCCAATTGCTTGAGAAGCGTTAATCCGGTTGAATAATATTCTTCCGCCTCTTTCAATTGTTTGTTAAATGCAGCTTCACCCGCACTGCTGCCGGCAACCATAGTCATGAATTGCTCTTTGGAGAGCTTGGCAAATTGTTTCCGCTTTCGTTCATCGGATTGCATGGCAGTGACAGCATTGCGGAAATCCATGGCCCTCAAGCCACGCTGATTCAGGTCGGTTTGCACCTGGTTCATCAACATATCTTCGATATCCTGGAATTTGTAACCGGCAGCAGAGAGATCCAAACCTTTTTTACTGGTGATTACCGTAATTAAAGTACTACCGCTCGCATCAATAAAGCGCAGATCCTTTTGCAGGGCAACCAGTGTTTTTTGCCGACTGACCTTGAAGGCCGCTGAAATGCCGTAATACCGGTCATTATAGATTTTACGCTCTCCCACGATTTCCCTGTCGACAATGTATTTGTCGATATTCTTGGAAAAATAGCGCTCAATTTCTTCATATCTTCGGTTGTAATCATCTGATGTCATCAACTCACGTACCATGGATTCAACAGCGATTTTTCCTGCATTCTCCAGGGCGTTTCTTTTTGCCAGCCGAATATCGTTTTTCTTAATCAACGCCTTTGCCTTGACCTTTATTACGCGTACATCAGGTGAATCTTCACGAAATGTGGTGCGGCCACCGATATCAGCCAGTGTTAAAAACTCCTCTTCGGTGACAGGTATCTGCTTTGGCTTCGTTTTACCGCATCCTGATGCAATAAGGGAAACGATTGCGATCAAAATAAATAAATGTCTAATCTTCATAGACCCCTCTTTGTAATCGGTTATCAATACTGGCCTCGTTCATAGCCGAAAATGCTATATCCGCATTTAGCTTTCGATAACATTATTCGGTAGAAATACCTGGCAATGGGAACTGCTGTTGCCCGCGCAGTTGAGTCGGCCAGGAAATCTTATCTAACCACGCATGGAAAATTATAAGATGAATGTTAAAGTATGAATGTGAAAAGTAAAAGTCTTTTTTCCATTGTTTTACCTTACACATTTGGTGTCGTTCCATGTTAGTCCCTGTGCCAGGTCATCAAATTGAACGGTTGATACTGGTTCAGGTTAACCTGTAATGAGCAAGCAGGTTCGACTAATTGACAAACGACCCTATTTTGTTGATAAGCCGACCGTGAAAACAAATGCCGGTGTTGCAGGCTTTCTGAACAGGTGAGTTTGGTTGTCAAGATACAATATAGTATAGCAATAACAAAGGGATATTGAACGGAAGTAGGATGCTGTTTTATTTCTTCCGATAGCGTGCAATTTATCGGAATTTCAACCAGAATCACATTGCAATTGGTTGTTGCCTATGTTATTTTGAAAAATTAAATTAAACAGAGCTAAAGATTCATTGACAGCCTTTTCAATAAGGTAATGCGACTCACAAAGGATATTTCTGACCGGCTTTGGGCATTGATAGAGCCTGTGGTAACCGAAACAAATCTTGAATTGGTGGATATTGTTTTAAGGCAAGACAGGAACAGAAGTATCCTGGATATTGTCATCGATAAAAATGTGGGCATCACGGTTGATGATTGTGCTGTAATCAGTGAAAAGGTTTCTCTGTTGTTAGATGTTGAAGATCTGTTCCAGCATAAATATTACCTTGAGGTTGGATCCCCGGGAATATTCCGGGAATTAAAAAAAGATCGAGACTTTTTGCGGAATCTTGGCAAACGAATCAAAGCCAACTTTAAAACCCCGCAGAAGGGACACAAAGAGTTCATTGGATTATTAAAATCATATACTGAACAAGTTGTTGTTTTGGGCGATGAAGCGAGTGAGCTTGAAGTCGAACTGACACATATAAAAAAAATCCAATTGTATCCTGATTTATGAAATCTGATCTGATTTATCAACTTTTCACGACGGCACTTCAGGCAGTTTTATAACAATCATTTTAGGAATCCCAAAATAAGAAACAGTCATCATTGTTTAGCTATTGTTAAACAAGACGTCACAGGAGCGTTTCATGAAACCTGGCAGTGTACTGGAAGCGATAGTCGAATTGGCCCATGAAAGAGGATTGGAACAGGAATCGATTATTGAAGCAATCGAAGATGCGATTGTTGGTGCTGCATACAGAAAATATAAGAATTACCGCACGATTGAAGCAACATTTAATCGACAGACTGGTGAGATCGATTTAATGCACTACAAAGTCGTTGTTGAAAGGGTGGAAGATCCGGATAATGAGATTTCGCTGGACTCCGTAAAGAAACTCGATCCCTTGGCAGAATGCGGTGACGAAGTTGAGTATGAAATTGATGCAAAAGAGTTTTCCAAGGTTATTGCTCAAACGGCTCGTCAGTTGATTTTTCAAAAAATCAGGGAAGCGGAAAGAGAATCGGTGCTGGATAAGTACTCGGACAAAAAGGGTGACATTGTTCACGGTACAGTCTCAAGGATAGAAAGAGGCAAAGTGATTATCATGATCGGTAATACCGCAGAGGCAATGTTGGACCGTTATGAACAAATACCACACGAAAAACTACAACCCGGGGACAACGTGCGAGCCTATTTGCTTGACCTGCAATCAGAAGGCAGGGGTCCTCAGCTGATCGTCTCCAGAACTCATCCCAATTTTTTAATGAAACTGTTTGAAGTTGAAGTTCCGGAAGTATATGAAGGAATTATCGATGTGATGGCTGCGGCAAGGGAACCGGGAAAGCGTGCCAAGGTTGCTGTCTATACGAATGATCCGGATGTTGACCCTGTTGGAGCTTGTGTTGGCCCCAGGGGATCCAGGGTTCAGGCAATTGTTTCGGAATTATGTGATGAAAGGATCGATGTCGTTGAATGGTCAAATGATCTGGAACAGTTCATTTCCAATGCCTTGGCTCCGGCAGATATTATGCGCATCGATCTTGATGTAGAGAAAAAAGTTGCTGATATTCAAATAGCGCAGGATCAGCTTTCATTAGCCATTGGAAAACAAGGACAAAATGTTCGACTGGCATCAAAGCTGACAGGCATTATGATTAATATTACAGCCTGGGAACCTGGAAATGAATTGAAAGATTTGGAAGCTTCATTCGCAGAGACTGAAAACAAGTCTGAAGCAAAGAAGGCCGAAGCTGCCGGTGCTGAGGATGAAACCCCTATTGAAGAGGCAGCACAGGTGGATAAGTCGCCAGAAACTAATGATGCGGGTCTTGCTGAAAACCAAGAAGTTCCAACTGAATCTGCTCCTGAAGATCAAGATGCAACTGATGCAAACCAAAACAGCAGCGATGAATCAATGTCAAAAGCTGAAAAAGATAATGTATAGTTACTCTGGCGAGGCAAAAACAGCCGTTGTTTGCTAATAACTTAACTTAATGCGGTATTTTTGGATTCACCGGAAAAGTAAAATATCATTGGAGGATTGTTCATGTCGTTGAGAGTGTTTGAACTGGCTAAAGAGCTTAATATTCCTACAAAGGAATTGATCAAGAGGATCAATGATTTAGGCATCAAAATCTCGGGTAACTTTTCTTCATTATCCGATGACAATATTGTCATAGTCAAAAAAGATCTGCTTGAGCCTTCTACACGCATTGAGGAGGCGGAGGTTACCAGTCAAACCGGCGTTAAAAAAGTAAAGCGGAGGATCATCTCAGCGAAAAAGGCAAAAGAAGGCAAAAAGATTAAAGCTTCTTTGAAAATTGAGGACAAGCCCCTGGAAAAAGACATTGAGACCAGAAAGAAAAAGAAAGAGGCTGACGCCGAAATAGAAGAAGTTGCAACCGAAGAAAGCAAACCCAAAGCACCGAAACGGGTAGTAAGAAAAAAGGCGGCCGAAAAGGAAGAGCCTGAAATCGCAGCTGAAGTTATAGAAGAAAAGGAAGAAAAACCAAAAGCCAAAACCAAAACAAAAGCGGAAACGAAAAAACCGACAACAAAGACAAAAAAAGCAGCAGAAAAAAAAGAAGAGAAGGAAGAACCCGCTGAGAAAAAAGAAGAAAAAGTAGTTAAGGAAGAACCTGTTGAGGCTAAAGAAGAAACAAAACCTGATGAAAAAGAAGGGAGACCTGCAAAACCAAGAGTAGTCAAGACAAAAGATAAAAAGCCGGAAAAGAAAAAAGAACCCAGAAAGAAAAAAGAAGAGGCTCCGGTAAAACTAACCGAAGAAGAAGTTGCCGCTCGAAAAGAGCCTGTCAAGGTTACTGTCAGGAATAAAGTTGACGTTCCGACTGATGCCGAACCGTCAAAAAACGACAAGGCAGACGTTAAAGCGGCTGAAGACAAGAAAAAGGCCGAGGTTAAAGTCAGGAAAAAGGATAAAAAATCTGAGAAAGTCATAGAGCCTGATAAGCCGATAGACGAATATGAAAAGAAGCAAATCAAAAGTCTTCAGAAAAAGGATAAAGTTAAGCTGGACAAACGAAGCATCAAAGAAGAGCTTGATGAGGACGTTCAAGATGATGATCTGGCAATCGGATTTGAAGACGAACCAATAGCAGCGCCAGTTAGAACTCCAAGACCTGCTGCAAAACGCAGGATGTCAAAATCAGCCAAGCGCAGGGAAAAAGCAAAAAAACAAGCGGAAGCTAAAAAGGAAAAACACGTGTTTAATCCAAGACAAAAGGAACTTGTAGTAGGTGAATTTATTACGGTAGGGGATTTGGCAGGAATCATCGGAATTAAGGTTCCTGAAATTATTAAAACTTTAATGTCCCTGGGGATCATGGCAACGATCACCCAGTCGATCGATGGTGAAACAGCAGCATTGGTGGCATCCGAACACGGCATTGAGCTCAAGGTTCAGTTTGAATCCATCGAAGACGCAATCGATCAGGAAGAAGATCACGACAAAGATCTGGAACTGAGATCTCCGGTTGTAACTATTATGGGGCATGTTGATCATGGAAAGACTTCTTTGCTCGATAAAATAAGAAAGAGTAATGTCACCGATGACGAAGCTGGTGGAATTACCCAGCATATCGGAGCCTATCATGTAAAAACTGCAGAGGGCCGTATTACATTTCTGGATACTCCTGGTCACGAGGCTTTTACTGCGATGAGAGCAAGAGGAGCTAATGTAACTGATATCGTGATCCTGGTTGTAGCAGCTGATGATGGGCCCAGACCCCAAACAATTGAAGCTATTCACCACGCAAAAGCTGCAGAAGTGGCAATCATCGTTGCCATCAACAAATGTGACAAACCGGATGCCAATCCTGAAAAAACCATCCAACAGTTGATGGAGCATGAACTGGTATCTGAAGAATTTGGTGGAGACACACCAATGATCAAAGTATCGGCTAAAAGCGGTGACGGTATTTCCAAACTACTGGAAATGGTGCATCTGCAGGCTGAAATCATGGAACTCAAAGCAAATCCAAATCGTCTGGCTCAAGGCGTTGTGATCGAATCCAAGGTAGATAAGGGTCGTGGTAATGTCGCGACTATTCTGATACAGAATGGAACTTTGCAGGTCGGTGATAATTATGTGGTTGGTACCGAATATGGTCGTGTACGAGCTATGTGGAATGACAGGGCAAAAAAGATCAGCGAAGCTCCCCCGGCCATTCCGGTGGAGATTGTTGGTCTGAACGGTGTTCCCAAAGCAGGAGATCCGTTTAACGTTGGAACAGATGAAAAACAAGTTCGTCAGATCGCTGTGCTCAGGACCGAAAAAGAAAAGGAAAGAAGACAGGCCCAACAACAGAAAAGAACCCTTGAGAATCTGTTCGATACGATTGGTGCGGAAGAGAAGAGTATTCTAAACCTGATCATTAAAACAGATGTCAACGGTTCTCTGGATGCCCTGTCTGACGCGTTGCTGAGACTGGGAAATGAACAGGTTGCTATCAACATCATTCGTGGAGCTGTTGGAGCCATTACCAGCAACGATGTATTGCTAGCTACCACCAGTAAAGCGATTATTATTGGTTTTAATACCCGTCCCGATCCAACGGCTAAAAAAATTGCCCAGGAAGAAAATATCGATATTCGGTTGTACAGCATCATCTATGAAACCATTGGGGATGTGAAACAAGCTTTGGAAGGTATGCTCAAACCGATTGTCCGGGAAGAAATTCAAGGCAAAGCCCAGGTTCTGGAAGTATTCAATATTCCGAAAATTGGCGTTATTGCCGGATCAAAGGTTGTGGAGGGAAAATTTGTCAGGGATTGTCCGGTCAGAGTCATCAGGGACAATGTTATTATTCATGATGGCAAGCTTTCTTCCCTGCAGCGATTCAAAGATGCAGCCAAGGAAGTTCAGACAGGTTTTGAATGTGGAATCGGCATTGATGCATACAAAGATATCAAAATCGGAGATGAACTGGAATCTTACCTTCGTCTTGAAACTGCAGCAAAATTGTAACCTCAATTGAAATTCCGGTTGGTAATACAATGTCAAAAGTAACTGGCGAACGAAAAAAAGAGCTGATCAAAGTCAAACTGGCCGGTATTTTAAACAAGTCCAGCAGCAATCCCGCATTTGAAGGTGTAACCATTGTGGATGTAAAGCTCAGTCCGGATTCATCCAGTGCATTGGTGTTTTATGCTGTTTATGGTTCCGAAAGGGATCCTGCAGTTATCACTGACGCACTGAACGCTGCAAGTGGCTTTTTCCAATCCAAACTCTCAAAAACCCTCCGCTCAAGAAATACTCCTAAACTCTCCTTTGTGTTCGATAAAGGATTTGATCACGCAAATCGTATCGATCAATTACTCGCCCAAACAAAAAAATAGATCTCTCTTCAAACCAAGACAATTGATGTAACCCGGCAGTGGTCATCTTTCACTACCTACCTGTATAACCTGACATATCTAAATTCACTACCACGCCTTCCTTGCCCGCCGTTGCCAAAACCCACATAAAAAAAATACTCAAGTTATTTCCTGAAATACCGATAAGAAAGAAAGTCGTATTGGATAGTTGTATTGATCTTAGTCTTACTGCAAACTATCGGTCCAATGAGGCTATATTAAAGAGCTAAACGTCTTTCGGCAGTATAAGTCCGGTCAGTAAATACCTGGTTGTCTATCGCGGGAAGACGGGCCATTTTATGCTTCAAAACCGTCAAAGTGATCGGGGATGGGATTCTCTTTAAAGGTAGTTAATTTAGGATGTTAGCTTTTTTTATGATTTTTACTCAAGTTTTCAGGAGATACGCCGATAAAGAATTAAGACCTGAGATTTAGGTAATGGAATAGTAATTGTAAATCTATTCTTGGAAAAAAAGTGCGGATTGGTGTGCAATCCCGCTAATTATACTAACGGTGGAGTAGTCCGCGTGCAGTCCTTCCAGTATCAGCGATTGCATCAGGCAGGGGAAAACCGTTTTATATTCGTGGCATGATTCGATGCTGACTGAATGCGGCAAGAATCTGCACGGATATTGGTGTAAGGCAAATATTGCCTTATAATACCGATTTCCAAGGATAGTAATGGCACCTGAAATCAATTCAAATCCGAATGTAATTACCGGTCTTTCATCGGGAATGGATACAAAATCCATTGTCGAGCAAATGATTGCGGCTGAGAGAAAAAAAGTAGAGCCGATCATTGCCAGGAAAGATGAGAAGATTTTGGAGCTGGACGCTTGGAAACAGGTAAAGGCATATCTGGAAAACACCAAAGTGACGGCTGATGTTCTGGCGAAGAAATCACTTTGGGAAGGAAAAATAGTAACTTCCAGTCACCCGGAGGTTGTAGAGGCGTTTGCAACTTCCGGAGCAAAGCCTGGCAAGCATACACTAATTGTTGACAAGCTTGCACTGAGCCATCAAATAGCTTCTCAGGGCTTTAGCGCCAAAGAGCAGCAAATTGCCCGGGGAGAGGTGAGCATTACCATTGGTGAGTCACCACCCGAGAAAATAGTTATTGATGAAACGAATGACAATCTGCAGGGGTATGTAGATGCAATCAACGGTCTTGATGGTGATGTGACGGCAAGTATAATCAAGACCGGCAATAAAGAGCGGCCGTTTCAGGTAGTGTTGACGAGCAAGAAAACAGGAAAAGAAGGTGAAATTTTTATTTCGTCAAGTCTTGCTTCCGAAGGCGAAATGCCGTCATTTGAACCCTACTACCTGCAGCCAAGCAAATGGAAGGGAATTTCCAAAGCTGAAGAAATTCCCAAAAAGCCAACAGGGACCGGAGCCTCGACAGTGATTCCGGAAATTGTTGGGCAGTATGTTGGCGAAGACTCACTGGAATTGACCTTTACAGCGGTTAATACGGGAATAGTCGGTGTAAGTGAAAGCCTGAGAATGCGCTGGGAAGATAATAAAGGGCGCTATGGCTACCTGGACTTAGGTTCGTTTAACTACACGCCTGGCGAACCGCTGGAACTGGTGGATGGTTTGAGTCTGATTTTGAGTGATGGTGAAATCATAGTAAACGATGTGTTTACAGCCAAAGCCAAACCTCAGGAGTCCGAACTCTACTGGTGGAAGTCGGATGCCGAACGAGCACCGATGGTGAGTCAGCCTAGCAGTTGGAAACGCCAATCAACAGAAGGTGGACCAATCATCACCGGTAAGCTGGATAGTGAAGACGATGATGTTTTTACCCTGACGGTCATGGGAAGTGGTCAGATCGGTCAAGCTAAAGATCTGAAGATTGAGTATGAATCGGAAAATGGCGAAAGGGGGATTGTTTTTGTTGGCCAGGGGTATGAGCCAGGTTCAAAGCTTTCCCTTGGAAAAGGTCTGGAAATATCGCTAAAGCCGGGTTTATTGAACGATGGTGACATAGCAACTTTTGAATACCAGGCCGAATCGACGGCTGATTACTGGTGGCTGGATGACAACGAACGTCATGAAGGCGGAGAGATAACCAACCTGACCAAGTGGATTTCAAAGGAAATCGATGAAGATGAAGATGAATTTGCAGCTTTGTTGAGACCCAAAAAGCCGGTTGGTGCCAGACTAAGTAACGCCAGCAGGCAGATAGCTGGAACCTATACTGAATATGATCCCAAGTTTTATACGTTTACAGTTTTAAAAAGCGGTAGCGTTGGGGTGACCAAAGGACTGGAGATTAAATGGGAAGACAATAAGGGTAATTCCGGTATCCTTGATATTGGTGGGGACAATTATAGAGCTGGAGCACCCATAGAATTTGATGCCGGGCTTTCCCTGATGCTTGGAGAAGGTAGTGTATTTGAAACCGATTCGTTTACATTTCGGACTTATACGCCCGTTATTCAACCTCCCCAAGATGCTGAGATCAGGCTTGGTGCAACCGAACTTGGGGGTGGATTGGTGATTACCAATTCAACGAATGAGCTTGATGATGTAATAGATGGAGTCCGATTGAACTTGGTTTCGACATCGGAAAAGCCTGTTACAATCAGTATTAGAGGGGATACGGAAAAAGCATTGGCAACCATTAGGGAGTTTGCAGAATCGTATAACTCAATGCTGATGTTTTTTAAGGAAATTTCCAAATATGAACCTGAAACAGGTGAAAGCGGACCGTTACAGGGTGATAGAAATTTACCGAAGATACAAAAGGAAACCAATAATATTTTTATCAATCCTGTTTTCGGTATAGAAGACGAAAAAAATATGATGATTTCGATCGGCCTCAAAATCAACAAAGAGAGCATGATCGAAATTGATGAGGATAAGCTGACCAATGCTATTAATGATAATTTGACTACCGTGGCAAATTTATTCCGTAGTTTCGGAACCATGGATAATACGGGAATTATTTATCTTGCATCCAACGACAAAACGGAAATCAGCGGTCCAAACGGGTATGATATTGATATAACGGGGGCTGCTACCAAAGGAATGTACACGACAAAACCTGCAAATGGTTTTATGACAATAACCGAAGCGAATAAGGAAATATTTGTTACGGTAAACGGTAGAGAATCTGAAAGTATTACCCTGGAAACAGGTAACAGGCGGGTGGAAGATGTAGCCAGGGAGCTACAGAAAAAAATTATTAACGATAAAAACATTGGGAAAATGCGGGTTGTGGTCACGTCAGAGAACGGATCCATTTTAATTCGTTCCAATTCGTCAGGCAGCAAGTCCAATGTGGGTATAAGAGCTGGTAGCACAGAAGACATATTGAATCATCCACTTCTAGGCGGGATTTCCCGAAATGGCACAGATGTTCAGGGGATGATCAATGGAACGCCAATGAAAGGAAGTGGCCAGATTCTTTCCGGAGCTGAAGACACGAAATATGAAGGTTTGAAGTTATACGTCAGTTTAACTGCCAATCAGATTGGTCCTGGGGTAGAGGGCAATATTGTCTTTACCAAAGGAGTAGGAACCAGGGTCAGGGAATATATCGACCAGATTACAAGCCCCGAACTGGGATCGTTGGATATTTATACTAACAATGTCAAAGAGCAGCTGGACAACTACGAGAATGAAATTGCCGAACTGGAACAAAGGATTTCATCCAAGAGAGAGAAATTAACCATAAAGTTTGCAAAAATGGAGTCTCAATTGGGGCAGCTGAAAAACGAACAAAAGTATCTGGCCGGTGAGATTGCCAAGCTTGGATAATTAAGTGTTTATTTTTAACCTCATTTTATAAATTAACGAAAATCAAAAAAGGTCGTCATGAATCCATATGCCCGAGGTAACAACGCATATAAAAAGGCTTCTGTTACAACAAAAGATCAGGGGACGCTTATCTTGATGCTTTACGACGGTGCCATCAGGTTTCTGAAAACAGCTATCTTAAAGATTGAAAAAGAGGAATTGGAAGCTGCGCATACCTCCATCGTCAGGGCCAAAAACATTATATCGGAGTTGTTGACGTCACTTGACTCCGAAAACTCGGGCAGAGTAGGTGCAAGTCTGAAATCATTGTATGTCTATATGTTTAATCGTTTGATAGACGCCAATATACAGAAGAACAAAGCCTACATTGCAGAAGTCTGTGAATTGCTGGAAGAACTGCGTGCCGGATGGCGGGGAGTTATTAACAGTAAAAAAGAAGCAGCTAAAGCAAATCAATTTGACAACAGAAGCGAAATCAAGACGATTGAAATAAAAGGGTAATTTCTAAGATAAGTCGAATATTGGGAATAGTTTAATGTCCTGAGGATTGTCCCTAAAGGATTTTTGAGAGCGTTTTAAATGAGTGAATAAGTGTATTTACTTCGGGTATAGTGGTATGCCTGGAAATTGAAGCTGGGGAGAGGAAAGGATCAAGTAACTCATGGGAGGCGTTCACCTGATCCTTAATTGCTTATCACGTGGAGGTGTTGTGAGTTTGCGAATAAATCACATGTATGGAAATGCCAAAACCGTGCCTTTGCCTGGAATAATGCCAAGGAGGGTAGAATGAAAAAGAGACTGGTTGCAGCAAATCACTATAAAAATAGTAACAAGCAAAAAATTGTGCAGTTATGTTTCGATTCTCAATCGATCGATAAGTTTTCACCGGGTCTGAAAATGATATTCGCTTTGGATGATGCACCTCTTTTCGTCAAACTGGAAGAGGTTGGCACCAGGAAAGCAGTTGAAAGAAATTGATGCCTGATTTGCCTGGTTGTTTGAAATGACCAACGACCAGATCAACTCTTCGGTTGTTGCCGGTAGCTTCTGAAAATAGAGTTCAGAAGATTCCGGGAGTTGCTGAAGGTTTTGTTATTCTATTTGGCGATTCCGTTTTCGAAAGACATTTATGCATTTGGAACTCGAACTTTCAAAAGAATAATGTCCTTTTGAAAAACATCAGGCAAAAGTGGAATTTTTAACTTTTGTAGGCGTCAACCAGGCGTCTGCAATGAATCTTGAAATACCACTTGAAAGTTGGTGTTGTAAGAAACTTGGTTTCAGTTAAACTTATAACATGGAGCAATATTTAAATTCTCCTGAATGTGTGAAGGGGGTGGTCGAGCACGAGCGGTTGCCGCGAACCCCGAATGCATTAACATTGTGGTTCACGGGAGCCGCTTTTTGAAATGGTAACTCCTGGTCTTGAATAGGACGTTTCAAAAATGCTCTTGAGCCGTTTTCACGGCTAACTGATTTATCTAACATCGGATGTTAGTATGAATCAGCGGTTTTACCGTATGCATTCATAAAGGAGATTTGTTATGAGTTTGCGAATAAATCAAAACACCACCGCCTTGAATGCCCATAGAAACTTGGTAAAAGCCAACGAACGAGTCGCAAAATCGTTGGAACGCCTGTCATCCGGTTTGAGAATTAACTCTGCAGGTGACGGTGCTGCCGCTATGATGGCTTCCGAACAGTTACGTGCGCAGATTTCCAGTATTGATCAGGCAATCCGCAACACGGAATCCACCACAGCTATGGTGCAGACGGCTGAGGGTGCTTTAGGCGAAGCTAACAACACCCTGGTTGAGATGAGACAGTTGGCGATTCAATCCGCCAACGAGGGTTCGAACGATGCGGTTATGCTTGCAGCTAACCAGGCATCAATTAAGAACATGCTCGAATCAATCGACCGGATTGGTCAATTTACGCAGTTTGGACAAAAGAAACTACTCGACGGTTCAAGCGGTGTGTCAGGATTGGCTATCGGTGATGGGTTGGAATACGTTAGTGCAGTCAGAGAAACCAAGTCCAGTGGGGAGAAAGGATATGAAGTCAGGGTGAGCGAGTTGGCCACCAAGGCTAATATCATGGGAACTACCCCGCTAACACAGGAGTTAATATCAAAAGGTGAGAGTCTTTTTGTTACGGAGGGCGGTAAGACGGCAACCTACGTAACTAAAGAGACCGACACCGTTGATGCAGCTATTGCTGGTTTCGCTAATGCAGCCAAAAAGGCCGGTTTGAATGTGTCAATCTCCAATGGCGGAAACGGAGCTATTAAGATTGAACACAATCTCTATGGAAGTACACACATGTTTACTGCAGCCAGCAGCACAGCCGGTGTGATTTCCAAGGAAGCCGGTTCGTTTGTGTCAGCCACCAAAGGTAAAGACCTCCGTGGTACCATCAATGGAGAACCCACCGTAGGGATGGGGGTCAACATGACTGGTATCGTTGGTAACTTGAATACGGATGGATTAACGGTAGCATTCAATACCGATGATCCAAATTTTTCAGCTACCGAGGAGGGAACTTTGGTGGGGAAGGTTAACGTCAATCAAAATGCCATGACCTTCCAGATCGGACCAAACCAGGGCCAGAAAGTCAATATCGCCATGCAGAACGTTTCTTCGGGAGCGTTGGCAAAGGGGATTGAAAATGAAAGTGGATTTCAATCTCTGAAAGATGTTGATGTAACAACAGCCCAGGGAGCTCTGGATACAATGACATTGGTCGACAAGGCCATTAACGATGTTATTGCTGTTCGGGCTGAATTGGGGGCTTTTCAGAACCATACTTTGGAAATTAACGCGGCAAATATGCGTGTTGCCAAAGAAAATATGGTAGCTGCCGAGTCGACCATTCGTGATACAGACATGGCTGCTGAAATGGCAGAGTTTGTTAAAAACGATTTAATCATGCAATCAAGTGCGGCGATGCTTGCGCAAGCAAACCAGATACCGCAGAAGGTAATGCGATTGCTTGATTAATGATTTTTTCTCCTTGACGTACCGGGGCGGAGTTTTAAACTCTGCCCCGGTGCACGTCAGCAGGGAAACAACTCCGACCAGGAGCTGAAAACAAAATCAGGGGAGGAAAATAGTGAAAGCTCCGAAGAAACCTTTGTAGTTCTTGCAAAATGGGCAGTGGTCATCCCCGCCAAGTTACCCGCCAGAATATCCACATCAGAGTTTCCATAAAACACTGTTTTTTCAGGTAATACGTCTAAATGCTCACAAGCTTTTTTTAACATGTACGGTGAAGGTTTTTCTAAATGCTTGGGAAACTGGCCAGAAACAAAGGTTGTGTTTTGAGGGAAGAAGGTTAACAGTCCTGTTCTTTTTAGTTTGGATAACTGTGAATCAACGACCCCGTTGCTGACAATGGCGAGTTTTTTTTTCTCGTCAAGCAAATACCTTAAATACTCCTTAACGTATTCGAATGACTTGAATTGAGATTTAAAAAAATCCCGGTATTTTGCAACTACTTCGTTAAATCTTTCCACACTGAAAGGAAAGATGTTGGAGGTTGATGAAAGGAAAGCGGAAAAATACTCCTCAATGTTGCCGGAACCAAATGTAGCGCATAGCCATTTCAACCTGGGGAGGTAAGCCTTTAGGTCTTCTTCGGCGACTTCAGGATAGACATCTTTTAAGGCAGCTTCTTGTGCGTACCAATAGGCTTCTTTTGTATTGACCAGCGTATCGTCGATATCAAAAATATGAAGGTCAAATTTAACAGGGTTCATTATCCCACTGTGACTGATTTAGCCAGATTTCTTGGTTTATCAATATTCAAACCCAGGTTGAGAGCAGAATAGTAAGAAAACAGTTGTGCGATAATTAGTTGAATTAAGGGTATGAGTTCCGTGTTGCCCCGGGGAATATATAAAGCGTGATCCAGCAGTTTGGAAATCTCTTGATCTTCTTCAGCACAGAATCCGATCACTTTACCATTTCGTGCTTTTACTTCTTCAATTGACATCAATGTTGCTTTGTAAAGTTCGGAATCGTCTTTGTAAGGTAGGAAAAAAAGACTATACATGTTCTCATCTACCATAGCCAAGGTACCATGTTTCAAAAATCCGGCAGGTAAGCCTTCTGCATGAAGATAGGTGACCTCTTTCATCTTGAGGGCTGATTCCAGAGCAATGGGGTAATAGATGCCTTTTCCCATGAACAACCAATTGGTAATATGGCTGGTCTCTTTTGCCAGATTACGGATATGCCCTGATTCTTCATTCAATACTCTTTCAATCGTTTCTGAAAATTCATTAAATTTGTCATTAAAACTGTCGGCGAATTTCCGGGTGATTTTGTTTCTGAGCACCCCGACCTCAAGAGCAATTTGCCAGAGGATTATAATTTGAGAAACAGCGGCTTTTGTGGAAACTACACAGATTTCCGGCCCAGATCCCTGAAAGATGCAATCATCTACTTCCTGACTGATTGATGATCCAACGACATTGACTACAGCAGAAGTTGCAGCTCCCTTACTTTTTGCAGCTCGTATTGCCATCCTGGTGTCGTAGGTTTCACCGCTTTGAGAAAAGAACAGCACATGATCATTTTCAGTTACCGGTATCAAACTTGGGTACTCATCAGCAGAAATACTGGGGACGTATAAGTCGGCATATTCTGAAAATAAATAGGTTCCCACCATGGCAACGTAATAGGTAGTGCCGACTCCAACACAGAAAGACTGTTTTTTACTGATAAATTTCCTGGCAATAGTTTCAATCTGATCATTGGAAATATTTAAGGCATTTCTGACAGTCATCGGCTGGTCGAATATCTCCTTCAGCATATAGTGAGAAAAACCGCCCATTTGCGCTGTTTGCCTGTCCCACTGCACTTGAACAATCTGTTTGGATACTTTTTTGCGAGTTTTCAGACTTTTGATTTCATAATCGTCATTTTTGATCAGAACATAATCATAATCATCCAGTATGATGGTATCTCTGGTTTCAGAGATAAAAGCGTTGATGTCGGAACTTATATAATTAATTCCATCATTAATACCGATCACCAGGGGAGAATCCTTTTTCACTGCAAAAATCGTATCCGGTTGATGGATGGTGATCATCGCGATGGCAAAAGATCCCTCCAATTGATCGATTGCATCGCAAAAAGCTGTTTCAACGTTATTACACTTGCTAAATTCCTCCTCAAGCAGGTTGGAAAAAACTTCCGTATCTGTATCGGAGTGAAACCTGTAACCAATGTCTCTAAGTCTGTTCCGGATGGTCTGGTAATTGGAAATAATACCATTGTGAACAATGACGAATTCTTCATTGTTGGAAAAATGGGGATGGGAATTTTCCTTTGTTACACCACCGTGCGTAGCCCAACGCGTATGGGCAATGCCCAGGGTTCCCTGCATATTTTCAAACTTCTCCAGGGAGTTGACTTCATCAACACTCCCGATATTCTTCCTCAGGATGATTTTATCATTGTGAAACAAAGCCATACCGCATGAGTCATACCCTCTGTACTCAAGATTTTGCAAGGTCATTAACAATTTAGGTGAAACGATTTTATGACTGGCAATCGCACTAATTCCGCACATCTTATTTCCTTTGCCTACCGGCAGATCTTTGATCAGTATCTTGGTTGATATCTCTTGTAATTAACTGATTTTAAGATCTATCAGAATTGTTTCAAATATACTAAATACGATAATTGTCTTATTCCAGCGTCGTTTGGGATATCGAAATCAGGTCCGGAATTGTTTTTCCGGGTTCGATCGGAGTACCTGGTGCAATACGATGTCCTGTTCCCACTTTGGATTCATCTCCAATGAATGCCCCAAGCTTGGCAAGTTTGGTATCTATGGGATCTTCTTCTTTTGAGTGATAGAAAATGGGGTCACCCAGTGTGTTGTAATTCACGGTAACTGTATTCGAACCAAGTTGCACATTCTCTCCCAATACGCTGTCACCTATGAACGAAAGCCTGCCAACGGTGGAGTTTCCGAACAAAACAGCATTCTTTATTTCAGTTCCATAGCCTATTTTACAATTGGGGCCGATGGATGAGTTCTTTCTGATCAATGCACTGTTGCCTATGTAGACATTGTCACCAATATAACACGGTCCGACAATGGTTGTACCCGAACTCACATGGACATTTTCACCAAATTGCACTATTCCCTTAATGTTTACATTGGCATCCAGATGAACCGTACTTGGTACAATAGAAGTTTCCCATGGTTTCATCATCATTTGATTCGCTGCCAAAATGTGCCATGGTCGGCTGATATCGATCCAGGAATCTTCCCAGATCGATGCTTCCAGTTGCTTATTTGCGATGAGTGAACTGTAGTAAGATACCATGCTCAGCTCATTGGCTTTTAAAAAATCAAAACAACTATTATGTAAAATAAAACTCCCGCCAAATATGTAGTTGGATAGTCTTTTACTTTCAGGCTTTTCCACAAACTTGGATATGGTCATGTCATGTCCCAGATAGATGTTACCATAGGCTCCGTCTGACAATGGGTGACTGACTGTGGCAAGAGATTTTGAAGAAGACGGGGAAAACCGGGAAATCAAAGCCTTGAATGGGTTGCCTACCATGAGTGCATCACCATAGATCAGCAAAAAATGATCGTCATTGCCAATCACAGATTCACAAAGAGAAACAGCGTGACCAATACCTTTTTCTTCTGTCTGGTGTATGTAGTCGATTTTCAGTCCAAGGGATTTACCGTATTTAAAATGCTCCTGGATGATGGACATGTGGTGATTGACGACAATCCACACTTCATCAATGCCGGTTTCTTTTAATTGCGTCAGAATAGTTTCCAAAATCGGCTGTCCCGAAATTGTAATCATCGATTTTGGTCTGGTATCTGAAAAAGGTGAAAGTTTTTTGCTTCGACCGGCTGCCAGTACGAGTGCTTTCATTTATAGTCGCTTTTTTGTTTATCTGTTGTTGATTTGCTTTAAAGTGAATTTATTAAGCTTGACTTCAAACAGCTGATCCAAAAAAGATTCACGTTCTACAATTTCCTCACCATTGAGGTGAATCGTTGCTGTTTTGCCAGTGGTGAGAATCAGTGCATATTCCTCTTCCGCAGGCCATTCATATTTTTCCCCCTTTTTTAATTTGAGTTCAAAGGGATCCTGTTCATCGATGGCCAGTCGAATCCATTCGTCCTCCTGGGCAACGAGAGTAAGTGTCAAGGGACTTATGATCGGTGCAGCTACTTGAGCTGCTTCCACAGTCTGGATACCACCTTCTCCGGTTTCTGCTGCATTGACGACTGTTTCAGTAATCTCCTCTTGGGGCGCGACTGCCTGAACCGTTTCTACCGATTCGCTGTTCAAACTCAATTGGTTGGACGGTCTTTTATACACTACAAAAACCACAAGAATAATCGCGAGGACAGTTGCGACACCAAAAGAATAAAGGAACACATTGTTTTTGGGCTCGGAGGAAGTTTCATCCTGATTATAGGAGGGCTCACGCACTGGAGGAGCGTCCGTGCCCGATGCATAGGTTTGATTCAATGCTTCAATCATCCAATCACTTTCCAGGCCCAGTAGCTTCGAATAATTTCTAATGAAACCACGGACAAAGACTAAACCCGGTAGGGCTTTCATGTTTCCTTCTTCAATATTTCGAAGGCAGGTCAGTGTTATACGTGTGATCTCTGAGACGTGTTCCAGAGTATAGGACAGTTCTTCTCTTTTCTTTTTTAATATCAAACCAATACTTTTAAGATCGCTACTCTGTCGGATATCTTTGTTGTTTGCCATTTTGGTAATTGGAGATTGAAAGTTAACTGACTAAAACATTGAACTAAAACTAAATAGGAACGACTTGTTTTGATGGTTCTTTATTCAGGATAAAAGTAATGCATTAGTAATTCCCAGAAGACTCTTAATTGGATAAAAAATCTGAACACCTGTATTTCGAGGTTACGATAACAGTTACATAGTGTAAATTCCAGTGTATTATTTGCTAAACAGCTGCCTCAGACGAAGAACCTGTCGAACCTTTCGTTTGATTATTATTCCGGGAAAAGATGATAGCCAGAGTCGTCACAAAGGCCGGTTACCCTGAAACAAGCTCATTTTTAACATGACTCAATGTAATCTGCTTTCGAAGCTACAGCAAGATGGAAACGGCTCAGAAATTGAACTACTATAAAACAAAACCAAGACATTTCAGGGAATCAATGGTGGCGTTTGTGAGACCTGAATAGTTACTAATTTCAAAATTGGCAAACTCCTGCCGAAAATGATAACTGCCTCGTAACGATCTGAAGTGACTAATCGGATGAGCTACAGTCGAGACCTCTCTCAGACGTTTATCATCTTCGTAAATATCGTAGGTCCTTTTTAAAACCTCCGCCAAGGAGCACCTTTTGTCTTTCAGGTCGATTATTAGCGATTCTGAATTGTATTGTCTGGGGGATTTCCAGGTAGGAGCAAGTCCAAAATATGAGCAGGTTTCCCGATAGACGATTTCTGTTGCTTTGAACTTACCATCCAAAGAGTACCCGGCTATATGAGGTGTTGCAAAATCAGCAATTTTAAGGGATTCGGGATCAATATGCGGTTCACCCTCCCAGACATCAAGGATAATTCCGCTGAATTTGCCCCGGTTCTTCACCAAAACGCATTCGTTTATTATTCCACCCCTGCTGGTATTGATGAAAATGGAGTTCGGTTTTATTGCCGAAATAATTTTACGATCAATTAAGTGGTAAGTGGGATGAGGACCGTTTTTGGTTAACGGAACATGGAGTGAAATGATGTCTGATTTGGCTACAAGGTCATCTATGGGGATCAGATCTTTTCTGCTGGTTTTGTCGAATAAAGGAGGATCGTTTAACAAACATTTGAGCCCCAAGCAACAGGCTTTTCTTTTAAGAGCTGAGCCCGCGTTTCCCGCACCGATGATTCCGATCGTCCTGCCGGATAGGTCAATCTTTTTTTTTGCAGCCAGCCTGAGCAGGGCGTTAACGACAAATTCTCCAACTGCTTCCGAATTACAGCCAGGGGCAGATGTAAACCCGATGTTTTTGGCAGTTAAGTATTCCAGGTCGATGTGATCTGTTCCGGCTGTTGCCGTTGCTACAAATTTAACTGCAGAATTTTCCAGAAGCTTTTCAGAAACCTTTGTTGTTGTTCTGGTTACCAACACATCAGCCTTTGCCACGTCAGGTGAAGCAATATCATTTCCGCTTTTTACAACAACGTTTCCTATGGTTGAGAAGGCTTGAACTACGTGAAGTATCTTCTCATCTGCAATAATGTTTAAGTTTGAATTCAATGAGGTTTTTTGGAATGCGACGTTGAGTGATTTAGGTGGTATAGTCGGCATTAATGTGGATGTATTCGTTACTTAAATCACAGCCCCATCCTGTCAAATCACAGCTTCCGGCATGCAGATCCAACTCGATTTTAATCAGATGATTGTCCATCAACGTTGTCAAAGCCTGCTCATCAAACTGTGAAGGTTCTCCTTTGATGAGAACCGGAATCCCTTGAATGGATATGGAAAGCGGTGAATTTAACGGTATGTCATACCCTTTCAGTCCGTTACCGGCGGCCATAAGCAGTCGTCCCCAGTTAGGATCTTTGCCATGGATGGCTGTTTTGACCAGGTTGGAGTTCAGGATGGCATGAAGCACGGAGCGACAGACTTCATCCGAGGTTCCGCCTCGGATGGTTGTTTCAATGAGATGGTTTGCACCTTCTCCGTCTGCTGCTATCTGTTTTGCCAGGGATATGGCAACGTCTTCAATAGCTTTTTCGATCATTGGGAGTTGGCTATGATCCATCGATTCTTCAGATGCGGAACTGATAATATAAAAAGAATCATTGGTGGATGTGTCTCCGTCCACACTTATGCAATTGAAACTTCTATTGCCTATCCTTCTGGTTAGCGGTTGGATATCAGAATACGGAATAGGCGCATCTGTCAACACATAAGCCAGCATTGTGGCCATGTTTGGATAGATCATCCCCGAACCTTTTGCAAATCCGGTAATAGTATAAGATTGGTTAGCGATTTCGATTGATTGCGAAGCTAGTTTGGGTGTTAAATCGGTTGTCATAATCGCTTCAGAAATATCGGCGCAATCGTCAGACAATTCACTGATTAACTTATCAAGAGAGTCTTTGATCACGGATATCGGAAAGGGAACGCCAATGATACCTGTTGAAGAGGTAAACACCTGCCCTTTTTTGATTGATAGTTTCTGAGCCAGGGATTCAGCCAGATGGTCATTGTCATTAATTCCCTGAATTCCCGTTGCCGCATTGGCGTTTCCGGAATTTACAACGAGAGCCCTGAATTGGTTGCAAGGAGTTAACTTTTTGCAATATTCGACATGAGCTGAAGGAAACTTATTTTGAGTGTAAACAGCACCTAGCAACGCATCCCTGTCTGCTACTATCAGACCCAAATCTTTTTTGGATTTGTCTTCCTTGATTCCACTTGTTATTCCGGAACAGCGAAATCCTTTTGGTATTGGAAATGTCGATGAATGGGCACTCATGGCTTTAATTACAAAATCTATCTGGATTTTCCGGAAATGGAAAAACCATATTTGATCGATTCAAATGATATTTCATCACCGTCGTTTAAAAAGCGACTGTCGATTCTACGGCCGTTTACAAAAGTACCCTGGGAACTGGTCAAATCCACGAGTTTATATTTTCCTGCCACTTTTTCAATTCTGGCATGCATGGGCGAAACAGCCTTGGATTTGGGAATCAGATCATTCATTTCAGATCGGCCAATCAAGGTGATGTTTTTCGTCAAATAATAAGTTTTTTGTCTTTGATCAGCCGGAACCAGGCTAGGGCTATTTTTGATTATCCGACTGTTGGTCCTGCGAGCACGAGGAATGGCATGACCGGATGAATGAGATTGAAAATCACGTTTGGCAGGTCTGTTTTCTGGGGTTTGGAACATAATGGTCAGCTCACCCATGTCCAGGATATCTCCATCATTCAACATGCTGCGCCTGGACCTGCGTCTGTTAATCAAGATAGAAATTTTGTAATTTTTATCTTCCAGAAATACTCCCGAAGGCTTTCTGGTAAGTGTAATTTTATTTAAATTACTATAGACATTGGTTTGGTCATCAGCCAATTCATCGACAACCGGCACCATGTTATTCACCTCCTCAGTTAAAGGAAAAAACTTTTGAGGTCGCCTGGGTGTAATGGAAATGAAGCCGAGTTGTTTTGCAGGTTTACGGTTAAATCTTAACTTAGTGCCAAACATCAGCAACAAACCTGCAAAAAACACCGGTAAAATAACATAAAGAGTTAGCGGATTATCCGGCGTAATCAGAATATCTCTTTCAGCCGCTTGTATGCCTTTTGTAGCCAACAGAATGGTAATTGATAATAGTGATAAATTCTTCATTTTTATTGCTATTTGTGAATAGTTATTAGCTAATAGTCTTAACTGGTTGGGCTCGGCTATTCTACGGTACAATATTGAAACAGGGCCGTGCCAATTTTTAATATGTCGCCGTTTTTCAGGAATTGCTCTTTGATCCCTCTAAAATTAACAAAGGTCTGGCAAAAAGGATCGTTGTCTACTAAGGAGTAATTGTCGAAATATCGGATCAGCTTGGCATGTGCCTGCTGAACTTCCTGATAGTCCTGAAGGTTGATATCATCATTATCTTGAGTACCAAAATAGTGAATTTCCTTGGTCAGCTCAATTTCCATGCCTTCCAGTTTGCCGTTGAGTACTTTGAGCCAGGATTTACGACCATAAAATGAAAAATGATACACCGAACCAGCCAAAAGCATTCCAAAAACGATCAAGCCGATTCCTCGTGCCAAGAGAATTGATTCGATATATTGAATGGAAAACGAAATAATCAGTCCGCCGGTTATTCCCGACAACAATCCACTAATTATGCTTCGCACCAGGGTGAGGTGATTTCTGTCTCGAATACCAATGGCAAATCCAATACACAGCGCGATTGTGAGCCATCTTAACGAATAAACGACTAAAGGAACCATCGGATTTAGATCCGTTAGAGCTGCAAAGCGTACAATCTGATCGACAATGTAAAAGCTAACAAGTCCACCGATGGTACCAAAAATGACTCCCAGCCGGAGTCCTTTTTTCAATAGAAATTTACTTCCTGAAAAAAAACCTTCCATGCCGGCAATCAATCCGCCGTACAATCCTCCGCAGAGTGCACCATATAATGCTCCGGTTAAGCTTTCGGAAACGGGAAGGTCGTTGAACAGATACAGAAATAGCTCTTGTAAAGACCAGATAATCAAGGCAGATGCAAAACCATAAATCAAATAATACGATATTTTTTTTCTCATATGTTGTTATAAAACCACGATGTTTATAAAAATACAGCTATATCCGCTAAAATTTAATTTATGCAGAGGTAAGCCCGCTGGATTAATTGAAATGTTATATCAATTGGATGCCAGCTCTGTTTCCGGACGAGTTTAAACTGGTAGCGGGAATTGGATGGGGCGTAATTCAGATTTGAATAAATCGCAGAATCTCATTAACCCTTGAAACGTTTTTTCCTCATAAATGAAGGAATATCGTAATCCTGGGGATCCATCTGGTCAGACGATTTGTTTCCACTTTCTGGGGATTCTTCAGGCTGATCAGGGTAATGTAGTGTCTGTTCGACTTTTTGTAAGCCAACTTGGTCAGGATCCAGTTCCAGAATTTCATTTTCCTTTTTTTCAGTATCTTCCAATTGCGGTGGTTCGAAGGTGTCCTCAACTGAGCTGCCGTCAACTTGTTCTGTAGCTTTTTCAGGAACAGTGTTTCTTAAACTGTCAACGACACGTAAAGGTTTTCTGTCTGGAGATCTGACTGCACTTTCATCCATGGGGTTCTCAAAGCCGGTCGCTATAACGGTAATGACAACTTCATTTTCTTTGCTCGGATCAGTGACCAATCCAAAAATTACGTCTGCATCTTGGTCGGCAGTACTTTGGATGAAGTCTGCTGCTGCTTCTGCATCAAGCAAAGAAAACTGTTCGTCTGCCACAATATTAATGATGACCCCTGTTGCTCCGCTGATTGGTTTATCACTGAGCAATGGACTTGAAATCGCTTTTTTGGCTGCTTCTAATCCGCGGTTTTCGCCGGTACCAATTCCGGTACCCATAATCGCACGACCCTTATTTAACATAACTGTCTTCAGGTCGGCAAAATCTAAGTTAATAACTCCTTCCAGGTTAATCAGGTTTGTGATGCCACTAATTGCTTGTTTTAAAACGTCATCGGCAATAGAGAACGCCTCGTTCATGGTTGTTTTTGATGAAGCAATTTCGAGCAATTTATCGTTTGGAATAACCATCAAGGTATCGACATGCTTTTTAAGCTCTTCGATCCCAAGTTCACCGATACGGGCTCTTTTGCTGCCTTCAAATCTGAATGGGGTGGTGACAACGCCAACGGTGAGTATTTTGTTCTCCTTGGCGATTTCTGCAACGATTGGTGCGGCACCGGTTCCGGTCCCACCTCCCATTCCGGCAGCAATAAACATCATATCCGCGTCTTCCAACACGTCTTTAATGGCTTCGATGTCCTCCTCAGCCGCCATTCTTCCAATTTCCGGCTTCATGCCTGCACCCAAACCTTTTGTAATTTGAGTGCCCAGCGGTAAAGTCGTATCAGCCCTTGAAGAGTTTAATACCATGACATCGGTGTTGGCTGCGATATAATGAACGCCTTTAATCCCATCTTGTATCATGCGATTGACGACATTTCCGCCACCACCACCTACACCTACGACTTTGATTGTTGGTAATCCGGTTGGAATTGGTTGAGATTTAAAATTATCTACATCGATTACCATCTGAACTTCCTACATAATTTTTAGTAATATTACGATATTTTGCTTCTTCAATACCGATTTTACCCGCATGGTTAAAATAGATCGAAAAAGCCTTTTACCATTTTCTTGAAGGCTTGTGAGATACTCTTTAACAGACTATCACTATTGTTACTTTGCAGAATAGTTGATTCTTCCTGCCCTGTCTTCGCTCCGTATTGAATCAGTCCCACAACAGTGGAACATTCAGGGGCTTCGACCAGATCCGAAAGACCTTCAATATTTGATGGTGACCCTACACGAACCGGCATTTTTAGAACATCTTCCGCCAATTCAGCCAGATTTTTCATATTTGCCGAGCCTCCGGTTAAAACAATACCGGCCGCGCACCCCGGACCAAATCCTGAGCTTTTGATTTCATTTTGAATAAGCTCAAAAATTTCTCTGAATCTGGCATCTATCACTTCTGCCAACAAGCGTTTATCTATTATTCTTTCTTCCCTTCCGGCTAGACCCTTAAGATGAATGGTTTCACCTTCATTGACCCTGTCAACCAAGGCGATTCCATAGTCATGTTTTATTCTCAAGGCTTCTGATTTAGTGGTTCTCAGCCCAATGGCAATATCATTGGTGACCTGGTTGCCGCCCAAAGGAAGTACACTAGTATGAACAATTGATCCGTTTTTGTATATAACCATATCAGAAGTTCCACCTCCGATATCAAGCAAAATCACGCCCAACTCTTTTTCTTGTTCATCAAGAACAGCGAGGCTTGATGCAAACGGCTCAAGGACAATGTTTAACACGTTGAGATCGGCATCATTGCAACATTGAACAATGTTGGCTGCTGAGCTGACTGCTCCCAGAATCAAATGCACACGAGCTTCCAGGCGCTTGCCTGCCATGCCGATGGGATCAATGACACCATCCTGTCCATCAACGATGTATTCTTGTGTCAAGGTGTGGATGATTTCCTTATCAGGTGAGTTTGTTGCGCGCGCTGCTTCCACAACACGTTGAATGTCTGACTCTGTAATGGTATCTCCGGTAACAGCAACAACTCCCTCTTTGTTTAAACCCAGAATGTGGTGACCGGCGATTCCGGCATAAACATTCTCAATTTCAATACCGCTCTTTAATTCACACTCTTCAACAGCTTTACGAATTGACTTTACTGCGGATCTAATGTTGGTAACCACTCCCCTGTTCAGTCCTTCAGATTGCGAATTACCTACTCCTATTACTCGAAAATCTCCATCTTCATTGACTTCTGCCGCAACAACACAGTTCTTGGTGGTCCCGATATCTAATCCAACAATGATTCTTTTCTCGTCGTAAGATTCTTCCTGCATTTTTTTAGTCAATCCGTTATAAAAAAGGGGGTTATAAAATGTTCTATTGCCTTTATTTCTCTAATGCTCTTCGATTTGTTATCAGGATGGGTCGAATTATACAACACCCTTTTTGAACTGTAGATAACCTAATAATTACAGAGTGATAAAAGAATGGCTGTAACTATATGAAATTTAAAGAAAATTACAGCGTTGGTAAATCAAATGTAATTAGGGCTCCATTCGTTTTTTCTTGTGTGATTGTCCAGATATACACCAACTTAGTAACAAATTAAACCGGAAATGTCGAAATGTGATAAGCAAGCGCAGCTGATTTTCACCGATTTTTAGAAGCATTTTTTGTTTGGAACAATAGGGCGATAATAGGTGGTTCAATAATTCAATGGTCGAGCAGCGGCCGGCATTTGTTCCTTGATGGAGAAAATACCGGCTTCATCAACTGCGTCCTGTAAGTTCTCAAACCTGCCGATTCTGACCGAATACCACTTCTCGTTGGTTATTTCGTCTTTCACAATTTCCAAATAAGGCATATAGCCTTTCGATTGAAATCTCTTG
Source organism: SAR324 cluster bacterium (assembly GCA_028282825.1). Classification (GTDB taxonomy): domain Bacteria; phylum SAR324; class SAR324; order XYD2-FULL-50-16; family XYD2-FULL-50-16; genus JAHJTV01. Next base: position 28,149 of record JANQGZ010000104.1, on the reverse strand, counting down.
AGTTGTTTTTTTGCGTTTTCCTGTGTGTACAATCCTCCAATTTGAAAAGAATATGGGCTGGTTGCTTTGTTAGCTTTTGGATTTGCTTTTGATTTAAATACCTTCGGTATCTTTTTGAGGACAGGTTCCTCTAAGGCAGACTGCGAAGTCACTCGGGTTCCTGCCTTTTTCGTCGGTTTTGATATCACAGGCTTTTTATCGGTTTTCCTGGATGCTGTCTTAGCGGCTTTTTGCGCCTTTTCTTTTTTAAGAACAGCATTTGAAGTGTTTGGTTTTTCCTTGGATGTGCCGGCAGACAAGACGGGCTTTTTTTCAATAACGACAGGAGCTTTTATCCTCTCTAAAAGTGACTTGTTTTTTAAAATGATAATGTCAGACTTAAGGTAGGGTGCGAGTTTTTGCGCGGTTAAAACAGCGTCTTTTTGCCGCCGGTAGGGACCGATCTTCACAAAATGCCACTTTTTGCCTTTGAACTCGGAATCTTCGATATAAGGCTGATACCCTTTTTTCTCAATGCGTTTTATCAGTTTATTTGCATTTCCTTCATTCACGAATGCACCGAGTTGCAGTTGAAAGGTGTCTTTATTTGCAGGTGTAATTTGTTTCTTAGTTTTGGATGTAACGGATTTTGCGGTGGATTTATCGGCTTTGGGGGATCTCTTTCTGGATTGCTGTTGCGCTTTTTTATGATCCCAATCCGTATGAACGATAGTGTCCGGCGAATCATTTTCTACAACCGTCTCAATGTAGTCGTTGCCGGATTCACAGGATAATAAGCCAATTAAGAGAAAGGACAGGATAATTTGAAAAAACCTAGGTTTCATATTAATGCCAAAAAAGGTAGTGAGAATCTTGACTTTCCAACCGGGTCGTTTTTTTGCACCAGAGTTGTTGGCATTGTATCTGATTGGCTAAAAAAGAGAAATGACTTTTATTGTTTTTCCACTACCTTTAATGCATTGTAATATCTAATTTTTCAAAATCCAAATTTTGTGAGTAACGCGTCCACGTCTCCTTGTGAGCTTTTTTCCTTGTCTTCTTCATCTAGCGGACCTTTCAGATTGGTCTCATTAACTTGTTCAGCTTCAATAAGCACCTGACCGAATCGATCGATTAACTGGGCAAGATCTGATTCCAATGATTTCAGTAAATTAATCACTTTGAATATAACCTGCCCGGTCAAATCCTGGTAATCTTGAGCGATCAGAATTTCTGTCAGTTTGTTTTGGGTATCAGTATTATCGCCTGTAATTTCTTTGACTTGATTCAGCGCAGATTCGATTGTTTTTGCTAATTCGGGATCAAGTGAGCCGTTAGCAAGGACAGAATTTAAGGAATCACTGATCTGATCCAGTGTTTGCCCCTGGTTGCCAATGGTTTCCATGATACCTTCGGTCAAATCCATGGTCTTGTTAGCGGCTTTATCAGTCATTGAGACGATCATTTGCAACCGCTCCGACATTTCAACCACTTCCTGACTGGCAATTCTCCCCAAATCTTCAGGTATTCCTTCTCTAATCAACACCAGTTGATCATGGAATCGTCTAAGCAGTTTTCCTACTTCCTGAAACAGCATATTGTCGCTTGTCGACTCCAAAGATTTTAAAACCTCATCAGCTGCACTTTTATCAACCTGTTCTATATATTGCAGAAATGATTTAAGTTCAAACACGAGCTTTTGCAGTACATCTTCTTTGGCATCAGGAACAGAGTCGATCAGGTCTCTTAAGTTCTTTTGTAGTTCGGTTATTTCCATATTCAGCTGTCTGTTGTTGGGTTAGTATCTGAAGATTTGCAATATTGCAGTTAATAAAAACTGTGAGCACCAAGTCTTCCAGTTCATGCGGTTCAAAAATCAAACATGTTGTAAGAAGCCTGCATGATCTAGTCTTTCATGAATTTTGAAGTACCTGCAACAATTTTTTAAATCACCTATCATCCGGCATTGACCAGATAATTTATTGCGGGAAGATCCTGTTTGCTTCACTCTTGTGCCACTCAATCTATCAATGTTTTGAATGATAATCGCAATTGCTATGACCAAAATTTTTTTCTATTATTTGAGAAAAAGCAAATTGATGATGTAAGCAGCGTAATTTCTTGTTATCAATTCCACCAAATCAACCAAAGAGCGATTTATCACTCCTGATCATCCGACTGTGCAGTGTCATGTCAAATATGACCATGTTCAGATATCCATCAGCCGGTTGAAACAATTCATGATATCAATGGTTGACATGCTAGCACATTTTTAATCCACTTGCAGTAAATCGAATAAAAAAATTGCAAGGCTTCCTTTCCAAAGTAGATCATGTGGCAAAATAGAGTGAAACACCTTTTATTAATCCTGCTGTGTACCTGTTTTTTTGAATCAGCATTGACAGGAAATACCCCGTCAACAGTTGAACAGCAGGTTAAAGTCCTTAACCAGAGACTTGAGCAAAATCTGCTTCAAAGCAATAAGCATCTTGAAAACAGTGAGTTTCATCAAGCCGAGGTTTTGACAACCCAGGTATTAGCAGATTTGGATATCTTATTGGAAGCGACAATGCCGTTAGATGAGAGAATCAACCAATTGATAGAAAAAGAGGAAATTATTCTAAATGAAACAAAGAAAATAAAAGCGAGTGCACAAAAGATGTCGCAACAAGAAGCTGCGAACAAGAAGCTTGAAGACTTGATTTTCGACCAGGTGAAAAACAGGGAGAAAACCAAAGCTGCTGCGACCCTAACGAAAAAGCAACTGGAGGAAGCTCAAAATAAATCTTCCCAAGTCGACGGTCAACAAGCGGATAAGCAAGGTAGAGAGCAAAAAGTACTTAATGAAGTGAAAGAACTTTTGAACGATTCTGCTAATTTGCAAACTGCAGCCATTGATAATCTGGAAGAAGAGAAGTTCAAAGAGGCGATTCAGTTTGAATCTGATGCATTGGAGACCTTAAAAGAAGCCTTGGATAAATTGCGTCAACATTCGAAATCTCAAAACCAAGCGGGGAACAATCAACAACCGGGCCAACAAAAAAACGAGCAAAATCAAGCACCCAAAAAGCAGCAGCAACAAGCACAGCAGCAGAAAAGTAATGAGAACGATTCTGATAAAGACTCACAGGAATCACTTCAAAAAAAGAAAATGGAGGCTGAAGAAGCATTAAAACAATTGGCTAAGTTGAGGAAAAAAGCCAGGGAGGAGCAGGAAAGGCGAAAAAGGCAATTTGGAATTCAGGATCTCGGCAACCAAACTCCTGTCGAAAAGGACTGGTGAGATGAATCATGAAGGTATCTCAATTCCTGCGATCTACATTCATATCCCATTTTGCGAAAAAGTATGCCCATTCTGCTCTTTTGCCGTTTTAAAAGATAACCCTGCTCGACATCAGCATTATTTGGAGTTGCTTAAACAAGAATGGCTTCTGGTTTCTAAACATCTGCACTTTGATTTTACATGCCTGAAGTCGATATATGTTGGCGGTGGTACCCCTTCCAAGTTAAATTTTGATGAATTGAGCCGTCTGGTCGATTGGATCAGACAACTTGCAGATGTGCCTGTCGACGTGGAATGGGCCATAGAGCTTAATCCCGAGGATATTACCGATGGATATGCACAAGGGCTGGTTTCTTTGGGATTTCAAAGAGCCAGTTTAGGAGTCCAGAGCTTTAATGACAAGCATTTGCAAAGCCTGCACAGGCAGCATCGAGCTGCACAGTCAAGAAAATCCATTGAAACGTTGTTAAAAGCCGGGATTGAGAACCTGAATATCGATCTGATGTTTGGATTTCCCGGACAAACCATTGCCACTCTTGAAAAAGATCTGCAGGAAACCATAGATTGGAATCCAAAACATGCATCGGTTTACAGCCTCACCATAGAACCAAAAACTGCCTTAAACAGAAACACAGCCTGGAAAAACTGGATTGATACAAACGAATCCTTGATTGCCTCTATGTACCGGCTTATAGTTGAAAAACTGGAAATGGCAGGCATTTGTCAATACGAAGTTAGTAACTTCTGCGCCAAAGGATTTGAGTCTCAGCAAAACCTTATCTACTGGCAAAGCGGAAACTACCTGGGATTAGGTACAGGGGCGCATTCCCATTTTGATGCTGACAGGCAGGGCAACTTCAAAAGATTGGTCGACTACAAGCGGAGCGTTGAATCTCAAAAAGTGCCAAGAGAACATTGGGAAATATTAGACCCAACCATGAAGAGAGATGAAGAGCTTATGTTGGGTTTGAGGCTGAAGTCCGGCATTCTGCTCGACGAGTTTCTCCAGAAACACAAAACCGTTGCAAACGAAAAGTGGAACAGCTATGTCAAGACATTAAAACAAAACAAGCTGTTGGAACATTCCCCCGGTCATTTGAGACTGACCACCGCCGGCATGCTTCTGGCTGATGAGATCTCTGGTTCTCTTGCTGCAACGTTGCCCTGATGGTTAAATATTGCACGAAAACTATTTGCTTTCCATTACGATGATTGCAGCCAGTGTCGTTTAATCCTTGATACATCTCAATTAAAAACCTGTAAAATTGCGGCATATTATAGTCTGTTATAAATAGGAGCCTGCTACAGAGGGAAAGTCACTCCATTTTAGAGTCTCACCTTGAGTCTGTAAAAACTCTGGCAAAACATTATAGATAGGAAGCTGGTACTTGTTTTAAGCGTAATTTAGGGCGAATGTACATTCCAAAAAAAACTCCTGGGGCATGGAGCCGATTTTGTAAAAATGACGCATCGGCAGGTGTTTAGAGGGTCAGGTTAATTTGGAGGTTGATGGAATGTTCATTGTTTTAACGGGATTTTTTGTTTAGGCAGCATTGGAACAATCGCAAGTTATGATCGTGAGCCGCTCTAACATCAAAATTCTGTCTCTTATGTGATTAATAAACATCTATAACTTTTTAGAAAAAAACCATGAAAATACATGAATATCAAGCAAAAGAGATCGTTTCCAAATACGGTGCAACCGTACCCCAGGGATATGTGGCAAAATCCGTAGATGAAGCCTTGGAAGCTGCCAAAAAACTTCCGGGTGATGTTTGCGTGGTTAAAGCACAAATTCATGCCGGTGGAAGAGGAAAAGGAGGCGGTGTTAAGGTTTCCAAGGGTTTGGATGAAGTAAAGAAAAACGCTGAAAATATTCTGGGAATGCAACTTGTTACCAAGCAGACCGGACCGGAAGGGCAGAAGGTGAAAACTCTGCTGATTGAAGAAGGAATGGAGATCAAAAAAGAGCTTTATTTTTCCATCTTGCCTGATCGTGCAACTCACAAGGTTGTTTTGATTGCCTCTACAGAAGGTGGAATGAATATTGAGGAAGTTGCAGAAGAAACTCCGGAAAAAATCCTCAAGGAATTCGTTGACCCGGCGATTGGCTTGAGACCTTTTCAGACACAAAGACTGGCTTTTGGACTGGGACTTGATAAATTTGATCCCAAACTGGTGCGCCAGGCTTCAGCATTTATGATGAACCTTTACAAAGCTTTCATGGCGAAAGACTGCTCCATGCTTGAAATCAACCCTGTTGTTATCACGGGTGATAATCGAATTCTAGCCCTTGACTGCAAGATGTCATTTGATGACAGTGCCCTCTTCAGACACAAGGATGTTGTAGAACTGAGAGATTTCGATGAAGAAGATCCTTCAGAGGTCGAAGCCAGTAAGTTTGATCTGAACTTCATCAAGCTGGACGGAACCATTGGCTGCATGGTTAATGGTGCTGGTTTGGCTATGGCTACTATGGATATTATCCAACATTTTGGTGCTTCACCTGCCAATTTTCTGGATGTTGGTGGAACAGCAACAGAAGAAAGAGTTGAAGCAGCTTTTAAACTGATTACCAAGGATCCAAGCGTAAAAGCGATTCTGATCAATATCTTTGGTGGTATCGTCCGATGTGACGTGATTGCCGGTGGTGTTGTAGAAGCGTTTAAGAAAGTCGACCTGTCTATCCCTGTTGTGGTTAGACTGCAGGGAACCAATGCTGAAAAAGCAGAAGAGATTATTAAAGGTTCCGGATTGGGAGACAAAATTATTATGGTTCCTGGTTTTGCAGATGCAGCAGAAAAAGCGGTAGAAGTTGCCAAATAAAATAACGGGTTGAATTCAATTTGGAAAATATTCATAAAAGGTAAACATTATGAGCATATTTGTTAACAAAGATACAAAAATCATTGTCCAGGGAATTACTGGTTCACAAGGGGCACTGCATACGGCAGCCTGCCGCGCATATTGCGATACAAAAATTGTTGGTGGTGTTACACCGGGTAAAGGTGGTTTGGATCATGAAGGCGTTCCGGTATTCAACACTGTCAAAGCTGCTGTTGATCAAACCGGAGCAAATTGTTCAATGATCTTTGTTCCGCCTCCGTTTTGTGGCGATGCAATTCTGGAAGCCATTGAAGCAGAGCTGGATCTGGTGATCGCAATTACCGAAGGTGTTCCCGTAACAGACATGATTGTTGTTGCAGAGGCCTTACGTGGTTCCAAAACCCGATTGATCGGTCCTAATTGCCCGGGAATCATCACTCCTGGTGAAACCAAAATTGGTATTATGCCCGGTTTTATTCACAAGCAAGGTCAGATTGGTGTTGTCTCCCGCTCCGGAACACTGACATACGAGGCTGTAGATCAGCTGACCAAGGTTGGTCTTGGTCAGTCAACATGTATCGGAATTGGTGGAGATCCAATCAACGGAACAAACTTCATCGATTGCCTGACAGCGTTCCAGGATGACGAGCAGACCAAAGGTATCGTTATGATCGGTGAAATCGGTGGTACAGCTGAAGAAGAAGCGGCTGAATTTGCACAACAATATGTGAAAAAGCCGATTGTTTCATTTATTTGCGGAAAAACAGCACCTCCGGGGCGACGAATGGGTCATGCCGGTGCTATTGTCGCTGGTGGAAAAGGCACGGCTGCCAGTAAGATTGAAACACTGGAATCATGTGGTATTTCTGTCGCTCCAACCCCTGCAGCTATCGGTGAGACAATGGCTAAAGTTATGGGTTAATTATTCATAAACGGAGGTTGTAACCAATCTCCGTTTATTATTCTTTAAATCCCTCCCAATATCCTTCGTTTTCTGAATAATCCTCACGTTATTAAGCCTTATTTTTGAATCTCTCTGCGAACACAAAATAATACTTTGAATCGGCTGGTTTTTCGGTAGAATAGTTCAAAATTATTGTCGATAACTTGTCAGCGATATGACTCATTTTAGTAAAAGCAGGAATATAGCGAGCCGGAATACATCTATATTCTTGACAATTTCCCTAAAATGCTTTCAAATCAAACCGTAGTTAAGCGACATTGATAAAGGCGTAAGAATAATAAGAGACACAGCTTAGTACAAACACAGTGGCAACGGTCCTTTGAAATGACTGCAAGCCAACTCACAATGCGGAGATAATCAAAATCCTGTTCTAATCTTGGAGGTGCGAGCGTGGTAAAAGAAAAAATGGCAAAAGGTCCCAACTTCGTCCATCCTGAAAAGCCTAGCGCTGTTGGGAGCAGAAACAGTATCAATCGCGATAATCGGGATGAATATCAAGAATCATCGCTTGTTGTTGACGAAGAGATTGATAAAATCCTCAATCACGTAAAAGCGACGCTACCCCCTGAAGTTCTGGATAAACTTGATGTCATGGGTGGCGTCAAGGATAAAATCCAAAACTATTACAATCAGAATCTTCACAACATGCATAACCGCTACATGGTTACGGTCGAAGATGAGCTGAAAAAGAAATACAGGGATTTAATCGATAAGGAAGAATATAACCAGTTAAATCGTTATACTGCCAGAAACATCTCCGAAATTTTGGATAAAATTGGAGGTGAAGATCAATTCAATACTGCTGAAATAGAAAAATCGGTCGCTAATGTTTATGGCCATTTACAGGGACACATTCAAAGAGGTGTTGCCGAGATTGAGCAATCCACTAACGCATTGCTGAGGCAAAAGAACGACGTTGGTTCATTTATCCGCAAAGAAAATGCTTATGCTATCGTAAAATGTGCCTTCAAAAACAATGCTCTAAAGCCTAAGTCTGTATTTGACGTAAAACTGGCTATCAATATTCTGGATTCGGAACTAATCACCCCTATCTATCATTACCAGAATTCAATTCAACACCTGCTAAAAGAATCCATCTCTGCCCATATCCAACAAAAAATTGATTCTAAGATTGAAGAGGTCAATTTTAGGCGTGTGGATGGCGGTCAGTCGGAATTGGACGGTGATCAGAAATTCCTGGAACGACTGAAAGCGTTGGAAGAGCACCTGTCGTTTGACGATGATCCAAATGATGAAAACGCAAAAAGATATGACTTTGTAGCAAAGCGTTTTATCGATGCCCTGGGAGCCAGCGATCTGGAAATGGCCGATCAGAGTATAGAAGATCAAAACATGCGAGATGCTGTCAAATTGCTTATTGAAAAAGAAAATATACAAAACCAGGGCTTTAACAGGGTTGTCAATGCACTGACCTCAATCCTTGATGTTAGTAAAATGGGATACCAGTTTATTGAGAATTATAAAAATGCCCGGATCTGCGTTATCAGAGAATATGAAATCAAAGATAAGAACCATATCCCTGATGAATGCTTCAATATCCGTCTAAGCTACCTGGACAATGATCAATTGAAGCAGATGCGTGCGGCGTATGACAGACAATTGGAAGCGATTTCAGATGAGATTAACAAAGTTGCAGAAGTCGTTGAGCAGATTTTCCAGGATTGGTGCTATGAAAATGGTGTTCAAAACTATGAAAATGTTTCCCAGGAAATTCTAAAGGTTGGCAAAAAAGGACGAAAGAAGTGGTGGGAATTCTGGAAAACTGAAGAAGCCATGGTTGATGAGCAGGATACCCTGTGGAATGAGCTGACATTTATGGAAGCTTTCGCCAATGAAACCGATACAACAACCAAACGTCATCATTCCCAGTTGTTGAAAGCCCAGCTGAAAATCATCAAGCAGAAAGTGCTGAAGATTTATGGTAACCAGCATCCTCGTGAGCGATTCATTATTGAAGAGCGTATCAATTTTCTGGATGACAACTATCAGGAACTGTTTTCAAAGATCAATCCTCACCATATTCAGCAAGGTCTGGTGTTGGATGTTGACATCACCTCTGTGAAACAACAACGAACCACCATGAGTTCAATGTCCAATGTTCTTAATGAGTTCCTGTTTCAGGTATCGAGAGGATTTCTGGATCAAGCAGTGGAAGCATATGCTGGCAACAGACCTAGATCTATCATCAGTGACGATATTGACAGGAAATTTACATCCGTTCTGCAAACGATGGATAAGACACTGGAGGACGTGGAAGCTTAAACGGTTTTCTATACTTAAAAACAAAAAAGGCACCCCTTGCCGGCAAGTGGGTGCCTTTTTTTTTTCAGTTGTTAATAATTTATAAATTTCACTCAGAACTTGTTTTGGTTTTACGATTCCACCTGAGGATGTCGGCACCCATCCTTTCTAAATTGATGGAATCCGGAGGTGAAAAGAAGACTACCTGAAAATCGATAATTTCATTGGACCCGAATTCCTTCAAAGAGTCGGAATCTTTGGATTGATTTGTCAAAATGGATTCTATCTCCTTTTTTGTTAACGAAGCCAATTGACTTTCGGTTAGTAGTTCTCCGGCAATACTCACGGAAGAAATCCTCTCTTTTTTGCCTTTTTCATAAAGATACCCTTCGATTTCAATTTGGCTGAGTGTAGTGTCCTCTCCATACAAATTATAGACCTGCCCGCTTAGCACATAAATCTGTGATTTAAAGTTTTTGTTGTTAAAATAGCCACCGTTTAAAGGTTCCAAAACAGCAATTTTTGATTTTTTATCAAACGACTCAGTTAGCGGTACAATGTTGGGCTGATCTTCCTGCATTTCGATTACAACGTAGGCAAGCGCAGCTAAGACAACTACTATCAATCCCCAAATCAACCACAAAAAGACACTTCTTTTACTCTTCCCAGGCTTGGTATCTTTCTTCTTTTTAGGCTTTTTCTTTTTTGCCTTTTTCTTCGAATCATCAAGTGCCAAGTCATCTTCTGCTTCCGGCCAGGAGTCGGCTGATTCGTCTTTTTTGCCTTTCTTCTTTTTACCTTTTGGTTTTAGAAAGATTTTGTATTTGTGATCTTTCGAGATTTCATTGATACCCAGGTCATCATCAAGTACTTCATCTTCTTCTCCATTGGTGAGCTTGATGGACTCAAGATATTCTTCATCTGCATTCTTCCCTTTCTCTTTATTTTTCCCCTTGTTTTCCTTGGCACTGACATCCCCAAATAGATCGTCAACTTCGATTTCACTTCCTTCGGGAATATCAATGTTGTCCAGTCTAATATCATCTGTTCCCAGACCTTCTTCATATGCCTTGGCCGAGGGGGATTCGTCGGATAAGTCGTTATCGTCTGATTCCGAAATAGAGAAAAGGTTACCACACTTCCCACATTTTGCTTTTGTCGTTTCCTGCGTGATGGAGCTAAGAGGGACGGAATACTGGGTGCCGCATGAATCACATACAATGAATTTTTTGGGTGACTTTTTTAACAATTCACCCTGTTCTTCAGGGCTTAAGGGAATAAGTTCCGAACAAGTGGTACAGCGAACTGCAGAATCTTTTTGTGGAATTTTGTCTTCATCGATCTTAAAAGTTGTCTGACAGCTCTGGCATTGAATAAACATCGATTCCCTATTTTTCAAATGTGTGTTTTACTGGATATGCTTTCTGATCTCCAAGCTAAAATACTTGAAATCGTTTGAACAGGCAACGAGGTGTTATTTTTTGAATCCGACTTATGTCGTGAATCGAGAATAAAACAATTCATAAAACGTGTTATACTTCTGAAGTTTTAAGACAATGTTTCCTCAAATCGTAAAATAAATCAACTTGAAATGCAAAGACTATCTGCTTTTCGACTCTGACGAGCATGGAGAACGTGATATGATGTAATGATAAAATCTATAAATATCAAAGGATTGTATGTTTTTATCAGTTCATTATCAACGTTGCCAAGAAACCTAACATGTTGGCCATATTCTCATTGTATCAAATAAATTGGGGGCAGCTTTTTCACAACCCTTCACAGAAAAGATTTCAGGATTTGATGTTGCTAATGCAAATAAATTACTCCTCACAAATAAATTTGCCTGGTCGATTGAAGTCAATTGATTTGGGTATAATTTATTTTTGATGTTTAGGCTGAGTCGTTTTAGTCAAATTCAAATATTGTCTTCAGGTAATGATGATATTTATTTTAACTGAAAATATTATTCATGCATTATGAATATGATGTTGCCGGAACTCAAAAATGCCTGATTCAGTGCTCGATACAGCATAAAAATTATTTTAATTACAGATAGTTATCAGTATGGTATTTAGAGGACAGTCATAATAATATTGTTGCTAAGATCAAGCCTTAACTGCTACGTTATCGATAGGAACAGCATCAAAATGGTGTTTTCAGGACAAAGCTGTCATCATTATGGTCTTTTTTATGCATGATGCTCGGGCATGAAAACAAAAGGAAATTGTGAATTACCATAATAATAATCCATTGGAGCAGTAAAATGAAAAAGTGCAAGGCTTTTAGATCCTTATTACTTGCCGCATTTTTTGTAAATTTTTGCTTGGTTTCGACATTATTTTCCCAGGTTGCACTGTTGGATCAAAATTCGCTGAGCGATGTTTCCATAACCACCGCGGATGGAAAACTGGCACTGGTATTTAAAGGTACCATAAAAACATTAGGTCGTGCAGATGTTGCCATAAGCAGGACTGAAGGATCAAATCAATTTACGATAGCTTTTCTGAATTCTCTTTGGGATGCCAAAGACATGAAGCCCGTGACGAGGCGCTTCAAAGCAACTGATCCGGTCAAAAATATTACAATAAACAATAGTATCTCGAAAGATATCGGCAGGGAAGGCATGTTTGTCTTAACGGTCGATGTGGAAGGTAACGAAAACCTGAATCCCGAATTGGCACTTCCTATTTCATCCAGTGAAGTTAGAATCTTGTTGAAGGGCAAGGTTACAAAGGCAGTGACGGCTCAGACATTGGCCAGGGAGAGAGAAGAAGCTGCCAAACTCAGGGCGGCAATTCAAAAACAAAAACGGTTGGCCCAGGCTACGGCAAAAGAATCTGTCGAGGCGATACTTCAAAGATATCGCAAACCCAGTATCATGCAGATTTCCATTTTTAATGCCAGTGGCTATTCCAAAAGAGCTTACGGGCTATCAGTATATTTAGGTAAATTAAAAAAAGAACATATTGAAGAATCTTTGGGAATGAAAATGGAGATTGTAAACATCTCAAATGCACGAGATAAAAATCATAAAATTTCCACTATTTATTTCCGAAATAATTATCTAAAACCAGCTTTATTTTTAGCCAAACTGATTAAGGGTGACCAAAGAGTTGTTCCACTGCCGGACCAGGAAGAGCGGCAGGGAGTAGATATCGAGATCTACCTTGGCAAGGACTATAAATAAGCATCTATCAGCAAACTGTTTATTGTTTTCCGAGATCACAATCGAATTGAATCGAAACCATATCTTTCGGGACTCGCGATGAAATCAACACGTATCAAACTATTATTAATTCTTGGACTGGTAATATTGATTGTCGGTAATTTGGCTGCCGTGCCCAAATACACCGATAAGGAAACTGCTTTAAGACTAGCCAGAGTACTGGATGAGGGCTCTTTTGGCCGCTATACCATTACGTCTACCTATGTCCAAAACGAGGATATAAACAATTATTATGTTTCGGTTATTTTAAGTGATGGCAGCTCGAAGAAATGGTTCATTGATCAAATCTATAAATGGGCCAGGGAAGACCGCCTTAGATTAAGTGGAAATAAGGCGTTGCTTTTTCCTGATCCGGCTGATTCTACATTTAAAATCCTGGATAAAAACCTATTTCATAAGCTGGCTTTGCAGGCAAATGTATTTGTCAAAGACTTCAAAGTAGGTGATCCGTTATATGGCAAACAATTTCGATTCAGAATAAAAAGTTTCAGCTTGATTTCCCCGGACGAAACAGCCTTTGGAAGAGATAATACCGGAAGTAAATATCGCTATATATTGGATCTTTATAACGGCAATAGAGAACTTCTGACCTACGAAGATGCATACAAGGCGCAACAAAGTAAATCTTTAATTTACGAAAACAATTTCAAGGATACAACGTTTGAAAAAGCGTATCACATCACACGGATTTTACCTCGATCAAAGGGACCATCAGTAAATGGTGTTTCCCAATTCGGAATTGAAATACACTTCAATCAATCGGTTGATCTTTTAGGGGAACATTTTCCTTACATTATCTATGAAAAAGATACGGTTGATCGTAGAACCCGTAAACACCGTAGGGAATTCTATATCGACTTCACTGTTCCCAACAGCGAAGAAAGATTTGAAGTTAAGCCCATCAAAAATCTGGAGTACCTATACAACATTCATGTAATTAAAGATCCCAAGTACCCAAAAAGGCTAGTGCTAAGATCATCCTTAAATCCATCTGTAATGGATATACCACCTTTGGTGTATAAAAACGGAGAAAACACGGTTTTTGTTAACTTTTTCAATTTGGTTGACCAAAGTGTGTTGAGCCGTGGTATGCTATTGGAAGCTAAACATAGAAAGGAGGCTGAGCAAAGTTCCGTTAAGGAAATCAAAATTGAGAAAGTCATTCAAAAAGATTCAGACTACAGCAGAGCATATATTGCCGCCACTGAACTTTATAAGGAATCACAAGGAATAAAGGAGCCTGTACCTAGAATATTGAAGCTGGTGAACAGTATAAAGTTATTTGAGAAGGCTGCCTTGATGGCAGGTGAGGATTCTCAACTGTATGCGGCTTTAATGCAGCGCAACAAACTGCGCAACAATGTGATTGTTATTTCATTGGACTACGTCAAAGACAGACTTGCTACAGAACAGGTCAGTGGATCAGAAGCCAACGAATTGATCAGTATGCTGGATCAGGCTGAATCTTATTCCAGAAATCAACAGGTAATTAAGAATATTGAATTAATGAGAGAAAAACTTAATTCGATTCAATAATCGTATCCCCAAAAAAATAATGGAAGCGTTACCGAGTAACAAGGTTACAATCTCACGTTCAGAGTTTCTGGAAAGTTTTGTTCAACTGTATCATGCAATAAAAGACTACGATGAATTAATCAATCTGGTGTCTGGCAACAAAACTCTCGATCCCAAGGATATAAGAAAAATAATTCAGAGTAGGATCAATCAACTTGAGTTCGGCAGCGTGAATGTCAAGGCGATGGAAATTCTGGGCACCTATCTCAGATTCACTTTAGAGAAATTCAAAGGGGATAAGTTAACATTTCTTATCCCCGATAATCTGAATGACGATTTTTTTTCTCTCAATGATGGATTTCTGGATGTCTCCAAAACTATCCAGAAAGTTGAAGAAGACCTGAGAGAAGTTGAGGAAAAGGTGTACTACCTGGTTCGCCTGCTGCCCCCCCACAACGTCGATAAAATTCGTCTCTTACTAAAAACCATTGCCAGTTTTTTCAAATCGATCGTACGGAGGGATTTTGATGATATGGATAATCATATTAACCATATGCACCACCTCACTGCCAATAAGGAAAGCTATTTTGTCATCAATGATATCGGTCGCATGGTAAGAGACATTCATAATTCACTGCAGGACTTCAGCTCTCACGTGAAAGTGGAAGAGATGGAGCCTAATCTGGTTGATGAAATGCCGGATGCCATCGATAAGCTCAACCTTGTCATCAAGCGCATGGAGGAGTCTGCTAATTCAACGTTGGATAATGCGGAATCCCTGATTGAAAAGAACAACAAAAAAATTGAAACTAACAAAGAACTGATAAATAAATGTGGCAAAATTATCAGTCAGTTGAAGTCGGTGAAAGAATCCCATCCGGAATCATCTGCAGAACTTGATGAGGTGATCGGAACGGTCGAGGATGAACTGATCATGAGTCTCGAAAAAAGAGACCGCATGCTGAAAGATGATGAAGGCATTCTGTTTGATATCATTGCTGCCCAGTCATTTCAGGATATTACTGGTCAGACATTGAAAAAGATTATCGACTTTATCGAGCAATTGGAATTTAACCTCTTACAGATCCTTCAAAAATACAGCGGTCGAACAGTTGGAACGTTTCCAGAAGTAGGCTCTCCCCAGGAATTATCTCCTCTCGTTGGCAAGGAAACCAACGATGGCATTGTTTTGTATGGTCCCCAAGATAATAAAGAGGCCAGAAAGGAGATTGCCAAACAGGATGATGTCGATAAGGTACTGGCTGAATTCGGTTTTTAACAGATCTCATCTACTCTTCAGAAATTGACATAATCTCTTTTCTTCCGGTTGTGAGTTTCGGGATTCGACCGGGAGAGCTGGGTTTGGATTTTCCTCCCAACAATTTACTTGCTTCCAACTCTTTTTGATAGCGGACGAACTTGTCTTCATGGGCAGGTAACGGACGCATCGCTTCTGGTTTGTTCTTATGCTGCGAGGTTTTTTTCTTCTGCCGGTATGCGGCAGCTTGGTTTGCACCGTCTTGGGATATGTCAGATGTCTGCTTGGATTTTATGAATTTAATACCGGTCAGCTTCTTCAGAATTTTTCCGATTCTATATGATTCTTTAGGCAGTTTATCCATTGATGTTTATCTTTAAGCCTGAAAGCTGTCGGTATTTTTCCACGACTTCACCAAACTTGGTGTCAGGTATGGTTCTGATTACGTTTCCAGTCGCCTTGTCTACAATATCAATATAGTATTGGCCGCCTTCCTGGCGTTGATAGAATTTCATTTCACGCCATTGAATGTTTTCTCCGATGAGTTTCTGAACAGCTTCAGGGTTATTGATTGCAGATTTTTCCAACTCAATGCGTTTGGTTGGCCGTAAGTCGGTCCTGGCTTCCTTCGCTTTTTCAAGGTGTCGGGTCTCATCCTCTTTTGGTTCAGCCTTACCCTTATCTTTTATGTCATAGGACATGTTTTTGTTCATTGGAATATTTTCAGTTTTCATCTTAACCTCCTTGAATCAAAGCTGTCCTTTAAGTCTTTTTGGCGCTGCCTTATGCAATGGACTTTTTTTTCGATAGTGATGAATGGTATTATTTTGCGCGACGTACCTTGACAGTTTTTTCCCCATTCCCAGTCGAGACCGCTCTTTTTCATACGTTTTCTCTGCGACCTCCAATTTAAGCAATGCAGCCTGGTTGTTTTCCTTAATGGAGTTTAGCAAGATGCCGATGTCGGTCAGTAATTCTTTCTCCTGACCTGTCGCTTTGATTCCAGTTTGCTTTTCCCGGGTCGATATCGCCTGATCGTTAACTTCAAGCATGGTTAGTAGGTCCGAACGTCGAATAATATCGACTTCTTCCTGCTCGATATCGCAAACGGAACGAATTGAAAGCACAAGGAGATCGTCCAACAAAGACTTTTTCTTCTTAACTAGCTCTCTTAGCAAAGTATCTTTCATATTATTTATTCACAAGCATTTAAGCCATTATTTTCCAATACAAAACTCCGAAAAAATCTGATTCAACATGTCATCCGGAGTGGTTTCTCCCACTATTTCTCCAAGGGCTGTCAAGGTCTGGGTAAGATCCACGGCAAATAATTCCTCTCCCACACCGGCTTCCAAAGAATTTGTGGCATGTTGAAGGGTTGTGAGGGCATTCTCTGCGGCCAGCTTTTGCCTGAGGTTAGTGAGCATGGTATCTTCCATCCACCTGCCTTTGCTGCCGGAAATGAAGTCATAGATTTTCTTTCTCAATCGCTCAATGTCGTTTTCCTCAAGGGCTGACATTTCTATATTATCATTATCCTGCCATTCATCAGGCAAGGATATCGTCTGATTTGGCAACAAGTCCTTTTTGTTCAGAACAATCAGGATCGGTATATTCGAAATATCAACATATTCCGCAAGTTTTATGCTGAACGATGGTTTGCTGACGTCGATTACCCACAATATCAAATCAGCCTTCTGAATAGCAAAGAATGCCCTTTGAATGCCTTCCTTTTCTATTTCATCCGCTGTTTCATGAATACCGGCTGTATCTATCAGCGAAGCCGGTATTCCATGGATCGAACAGGATTCTTCAATGGTGTCTCTTGTTGTACCGGGAGTCTGATTTACTATCGAGCGAGACTCTTCCAGAAGTCCGTTTAAAATCCTGGATTTTCCTACATTTGGTTTACCTGCCAAGACAATCTTATAACCTTCTCGTATTTTAATCCCTGTCTCCGCTGAGAGAATCAGTCGTTGTAATTCCTGCTTGGCGTCATTCATTTTCTCCCGGATTTCCTGGGTGTAGGCGAATACAGTGTCTTCCTCCGGAAAGTCTATGCCGGCATTTACCAAAGATAATACCCACGACACCTGCTCTTTGATCTTTTCTATCTTTTCGTACAGCTTGCCCTTCAACTGGTTAACAACCATGTTCAAACCCAGCTGGCTTTGGGCTTTGATCATATCATTGGTTGCTTCCGCCTGTGTAAGATCAATTCTACCGTTTAAAAATGCTCGTTGGGTAAACTCTCCGGGTGCAGCCAGTCGCGCTCCTAATTCCAAAATCAGCTTTAATATGGTGTTGGTAATAAAACTCCCGCCATGGCAGTGGATTTCCACCACATCCTCAACAGTAAACGAATGCGGCTTTTTCATGGTACAAAGCAGGACTTCATCAAACGTTTTATCTTTTGATTCTATCCAGCCGTAGGTCATGGTCCTGTCTTTGACCTGTTCAAATGAAGACACTGTTTTTGGCTTAAATATTTGGGCAGCCAGGCCCAAAGCAGAGTCCCCGCTGATGCGAATGACACTAATGCCCGCCTCTCCGGGTGCTGTCGCTATTCCGGCGATCGTATCGTTAAAACCTGATGTCATGCTTACCGGATTGGTTTCAGATTCTATTTCCTCAAAGGTTACTGGTTATGATTAGTGTGTTTTTAGGATACAACCAGCTTCATTGAATGTCTCGTACAAAAATCTCTCGATATTCATCCAAATAAAGCTCGGATAACTGAGCCTGCGAATCTTGTCGCATATTCTGGACAATCAGTTTCTGCAAGGTTCTGTTTTTCTGGAAGAGACTGCGAACGGCATAAAAGTGTTTGTTTTTTTTGTCAAAACATCGTCTGACAGAATTTGCCATGTAGTTTGAGTCTTCAGAAGAGTACCAGGCATAGAATAATTCGCTCTCTTTGCGGGTTTTATAGTAAGAGCGAAACAGTTCCTTGGCGCGCTCATGGAAAGCAAATCCTGCATCCAAACGGGTTTCGGCGCATTCAATTTCTATCCTTTCCAGCGTTCTGGGTGCGGATGACCATTGACAGGCAGAAAACAGAAACAACACCAAACAACAGATCATTAACTTTTTCATAAAGTCTGTCTTTTATATTAATTACAGGTTGTTAGATTCAAAACTGGCAAGCTGCTTAGCCACCATAAATTAAGACATGCAAAATGAAATCCTCAATAGGACTCACCACATCACTAATTGTTTGGTAAAAATGCAATCTTTAAACCTTGGTTTATTAGGATACGAATTTCAATCCGTTTTCCGCTTTGCTCCTTATTACAAGCGATTATACCAAGAACCTGCTTTACATGACTTTAATTAAAATGCTATGACATAGAATATTCTAATTATAGAGGAAAATCCAAAACCTTATGATTCATAGGGTTTTAGATCAACACTCTGAATAAATATAAAGGTTTATTGTTATGGATCTAGCTGCTCTAATCGGGACAATAGGCGTTTTTTTCGTCTTTGTGATGGGGTCATCCGCTAATTTTACAAACATGGGTGGCATTGCCTTAATGTGGAGTGCTCCAAGTCTTATCATCGTATTGGTTGGAACCCTCATGGCCACTATCGGTTCTTACCCTTTGGAAGTCATCACCGGTCTGCCCAGGTCTTTGGGAAAAGTTTACAAGTCGAAATCGGTTCCCTTAATCGAGACTCTCGTTATCATTGTAGATGTAGCAAAAGTCGCCCGTAAGAATGTGTTGGCCATTGAAGATTCCCTGCCCAGCATAGAAAACGAATTCCTAAGGAACGGATTGCGGCTGGTTGTAGACAGGGTAGATAGAGAGCTGGTCACAGACATCATGATGTCTGAGATGAAATATGCGGATCAAAAGCGAAACCTGGATCAACAGGTTGTAAAGTTGATGTCCACATATTCTCCGGCTTTTGGGATGATTGGAACGCTGATTGGACTGATTCTCATGTTGGCTGATTTAAGTGATCCAAACTCAATTGGCCCTAACATGGCAATCGCTCTTATAACCACATTGTATGGAGCTTTTTTATCAAATGGTGTTTTCCTTCCATGGGCAACCGCATTGGATACAGCACGCAGAAATGAGCTTGTTTTATACGAAATGGTCAGGGACGGCGTGTTATTTATCGAGAAAAACGAACGGGCAGAATTTATAGAGCAGGATTTGATGAACTACTTGACACCTGAATTAAAGGCAAAATACGAAGAGCTTAAATTCAGCAGCGATAAAGGTAAATAATGGCTGTACAAGAAGAAGTCGAATGCGAATGTGGGGAAGAGCGGGTAGAATGGATCTATACTTATGGAGACATGGTAACCCTGTTATTATGTTTCTTTGTGCTGCTTTTTGCCATGTCCAAAACAGATGAAGAGAAGTTTAAAGCCATTTCTGCTTCTTTTCGAGGTGGCCCGCCGGCTTCACCATTTATGTTTACCGGTGCCCCAACACCAATGGAAAGTCTGGAAGACAATCTCAGAAAGGCCGATATTGCAGAAGTAACTGATATAACCATGGATGACAGGGGAATCTCCGTTTCATTTAGTGATTCGGCGGTGTTTGCTCCCGGTTCTGCCGAACCAACACAAACCGGGGTTGACACTATTGAGAAATTTGCCAGGATCTTGTACGCCATACCAAACAGAATCATCATTGAGGGGCACACCGACAATGTGCCCATAAACAGTCCCACCTTTCCTTCCAATTGGGAGTTAAGCGGTGCCCGGGCTGGTTCAGTTGCCAGGCTGCTGGAAAGATACGGAATTGAAAGCAATCGCATGGAACTTGCTGGTTATGGGGATACAAGGCCAAAAGTATCCAACGATAGTCCGGCACTTCGGGCAATAAACAGACGCATCGATATCCTGATTAAGCCTGAAGGATTTTAAACAACAAGTTCAGGTTTGATAATTTTCGGGATGCATACAAGAATCCCAACCATTCCTAAAATCCTCACGTTCCGGAGTACCTCTATATTAATTTTGAATCGGCTAACTTAAGTATATAAATCAAAAAATTATGGCAAAGCTAAAACGATATCCAACCCTGACCAACCAAGCTTCGGTTAACCCCTATAAAATTGCATCAGTTATTTTAGCAGGGCTATTTATAATTGGCTTTTTTTATGGAGCAATACAAATTATTAATGAACTCAGATCAATATCCGAAGGCCAACAGATTTTAATATTAAAACTGGCGGGTGGAGAAACCCAAACTGTGCAATCAGAAAACTCTTCCCGGGATCTTTCTGATTCAGATACAGTTTCCAAAGTCGAGTTTGTTAAATTCAGGAATGAAACCCGTAAAAAGATAAGAGACCTGACCAAAGACCTGAGGTTGGTTCAAGCCAAGTTGCGCATGAAACAAACTGTACTTGATAAGTACTAGGTTTAGGGAGGAATTGTTTGTTATGGCTTCAACGGATTTCTATCTGCGGGGTTTGGAATACCTGGAGCAGTTTCAAAAAGAGCCCTACCCCTGGCTAAAAGAGATTAAAAGGGTTGGGATCGCGAGGAAAGTTCCGATCATCGATGATGATATGGGTCGATTTTTGAAAATGCTTTGTGCCTTGAATAAACCTGCTTCCATCTTGGAAATTGGTTGTGGGATTTCTTATGCAACTCACTGGATGCTATTGGGACATCCAAATGCACGAATTACCGGCCTGGATTACAACCAGGACCGATTGGACATGTGCGCCGACTTTTTAAAAACGTCGGGTTTTTCTGGTAATGTCACATTGAAGCGCACCTGGGCCGAAGACTTTTTTCAGACCCAAACATCCACCTTTGACCTGATTTTCCAGGATTCAACAAAAAAAGAATATGCAGGAATGCTGGAAAACTGTTATCAAAGTCTGAAGCCGGGAGGGTTGTTGATAGTGGACAATATATTTTATAATGGCAAAGTCATGGGACTTGCTGATGACCAGGAAAAGAAGTACAGGAAAGCAGTCGAAGCCCTTGAACTATTTAATCAACAAATTTCGAATCATGAAGGATTTGATTGTCATTTCTTTGCCATTAGTGACGGTGTGTTGGTAGCGCAACGTAAATCATAAAGGGAGTTCATGAGCGTTCCAGTAAAACAACTAAACAGGGAACAAAAGATTTGGTATGCAAAATTCGTCATTGGAGCCATTTTGGCGGATGACGAAATCAGCCCGTCGGAAGTCGATTTTTTAAAACAGGTTATTGGAATCGTCGATTCACCTGTTTACAAAAAAGAGCTGATGCAATTGATCAGCGTGAAAAAAAGACCACCCCTGACTCCTCCAAACGGCATTCCCAAAGAAATACTGGCAGCGATATTCATTGAATTGATTCTGATAATGATTTCAGATCTGGATTTTGCCGACCAAGAAAAAACTTATCTCAAAGAGGTCGCGAAACTGTTCAATTTTTCCAACACATACTTTACCGAGTTAATGCATTGGGGTGAAGAAGGGCTTGAATGGAAAAATTCGCAAAGATACCTGGTACGAAAGGATGGAAAAATAGAAAACTTCCATGTGCCACTCGATAAATTGAATTCGGAACAGAAAAAATGGTATGCAAAGGTCCTGATTGCAACCATTATGCTGGATGGTCTGATAGAAGATACGGAATTGCAATTCCTAAAAGCTGCTATGTCCTTCCTGGATAATAAGAAAGACCAACAGCAGCTCGTCGGGTATGTCAGGAATAAGATGTCGCCACCAATCACCGAACCTCCGGGCATTCCGGAAGAAATTCTATTGCTGATATTCTTTGAAGTAATTCTGATTGTTTCAGCAGATGAATCCCTTTCTTACACAGAGCAGGGGCATTTAAAGAATATTGCAAATATTTGCGGGTTTGATAGCGAGTTGTTGGATAAAGCGGTGAATTGGTGCAATAAGGGAATAGACTGGAAGCAGAACAAAAATCCGCTGATTGCAAAATGCTCGCTCAGCGTAACATCAAGACCTGTTGAAACCCACGGGCCCTTGGTGCCGTTCCCCGGCAATAATTCGGTCCTTTACAGGAACCTGGAATGCTTTGCTTGCGATTCAACTAAAACGTTGAAAGGATTCCAGTTAAAACCGCACAGCCAGGAACCTAATCGGAATATATTCGGTATTACCACCTATCTGGATAGCCTGGGTGATCAGGATTTTATCGACTTCAATCTAATCAGGGTGTTTGTCTGTACGGACTGCTTGTTTGCAAGTACGGATAAAAATCTGTTTAGAAAAAGTAGCAAAGACCAGGTACCGCCGGTTCTGGGATCTCCCAAATTTAAAGATCAGTGGTTGAAGGGAATCAGTCAGCGAAAAAGCAGATTGACTGCCGATCTCAAAGAATTGGATGGTATTGTGCGATCATTGCAAGTTGTTATCGATTCATACACCGCTGCTATTCGCACAAACCTGGCATTGGCTAAAACAAGCAAGGATCAGTCATATGAATGGCAAGCCGTAACTCTAAAGCTGACTCTGGCAGAGATTCTGATGAATAACGGCGACGAAGCAAAAGCAGACGAAACAGTGGATGATGCCATGGCAATTGCGGATGATCTGTTTCGCAATGCCGCCAATAATCTCATTGCCATCAGAAGCGCTCGTCTTTTGATCTTTATCGCCTTATATAAAAACGATATTCGTATAGCAGGTCCTTTTGTTGATTACATAAGAAATCTGTATCTTAGCCCTGATAATAACTTGAAACCTAATGAACTGGCCGTGCTTAAAAAAGTTTATGGCGAAACCCAAAACGCTGTAAAAAACAGGGCTGACTATAAAAAGGAGAAACTCACCGGCTACCATCTGGATATTTGATCAAAATGTAAATACTCAGAGTCCTTAAATTTAAAAGAGAATTGGCAACTCCTTGGTTCCCAATGCGATCCTTTGTTTTTTTTTTTTCTTTTTTCCATTCAAAATAATCCACTCCTCAGACCACCGAAGGCTGGCTCAGCGTGGGCAAAATAGACAGCCAGTCAAGCAGACTCGTCCAGCCAGGATATCATCGCGCCTTTGTTTTTGCTCTTAACCTTAATCTTGCTCTTAATCCAACTATTTCAATCTTCTTCAATTACGCTACCCGAATCTTCCAGGTTTCCGCTTTGCCTACAACGATTTTTTTAAGCACTTAATTTGCTGGATGAGATAAAGATAAAGATTAAGAACGGGCTCTGGCAGGGAAACAGGAGTAGGAACAAGATCAGGAACAGAACCGGGTTCGACAAGCAGGGCTCTTTGTTTTTCGGAATCTATTTCATTCATTTAATCCAACACATAGCTGTATGTCATATTTATTCAGCTTTTCCATTGAAAAAACATAGTGGAAACAATAATACTAATCCTATTGAGCACAATTTAATGGATAAATGGTGCGTTTAGATATCAATTTTATATAGCCCAATAGAACCGGAACTGAATATGTTTAAAACAATAAAAAGCAAAGTTGAATTTCCAAAAATAGAAGAAGAAATACTCGATTTTTGGGATGAAAATCGGATCTTCTTTAAATCTCTGGAACCAAAATCGGAAGGCAAAACATTTTTCTTTTACGATGGACCGCCATTCGCCACCGGATTACCTCACTATGGGCATTTAATAGCAAGTACAATTAAAGATGTTGTTCCCCGTTATCAAACCATGCTGGGCAACAGCGTTGAACGTCGATTTGGTTGGGACTGTCACGGGTTGCCGGTTGAATTTGAAGTTGAAAAGGAATTGGGTCTCAAAGGATCTGCCGATATCGAATCACTGGGCATTGGTAAATTTAACGAAAAATGTCGCAGTATCGTGTTGAGATACAGCAATGAATGGCGAAAAACTGTTCGACGCCTTGGTCGCTGGGTCGATATGGATAATGATTACAAGACCATGGAAGTGTCTTTTATGGAATCGATCTGGTGGGTATTTAAGACGTTGTGGGAAAAGAAGCTAATTTATGAAAGTAAAAAAATAGTTGCTTACAGTCCCAGGCTCAGCACACCGCTCTCCAACTTTGAAGTCAACCAGGGATATAAGGATACGCAGGATCCATCGGTTACTATAAAATTCCCGCTTAAAGGTCAGCAGGATACTTATTTTCTGGCATGGACGACCACGCCATGGACGTTGGTTTCCAACCTGGGACTCACCGTGCACGCTGATTTATCTTATGTTAAGGCTCGGAATAACGGAGAAGTGTTTTACCTGGCTGAAGCATTAATAGAAAGTGTTTTTGGTAAGGATGCTGACGTTGAGATCCTGGAAACTGTTGTCGGCAAAACCCTGGAAGGCATGGAATACGAGCCATTGTTTCCGTTTTTCGCAAATCTCTCTGAAGAGGGAGCATTTAAAGTATTGTTAGGGGATTATGTATCGATCGAGACTGGAACAGGGATTGTACATACCGCTCCAAGTTTTGGTGAGGACGATTTTAAGACAGGCGAACGTTATGGTCTTCCTCATATTTTCCCTATGGATGACAGCGGTAATTTTACCAGTGAAGCGCCGAATTTTGATGGTATGTTTTTCAAAGATGCCGATAAGGCTATTCTCAGACAGTTGAAGGATAGAAATCTTGTTTTGAAACATGAAACAATTGTCCATAGCTATCCTTTTTGCTGGAGATCCGGCGCGCCGTTAATGTACAGAACAATTCGCAGTTGGTTTCTGGATGTAGAGAAAATCAAGCAACAAATGCTGGCAAACAACCAGCAAATCAACTGGAAACCGGAACATATTAAAAACGGACGAATGGGAAAATGGCTTGAAGGTGCTAGAGATTGGGCAATCAGCCGTAACCGATACTGGGGAAATCCTATTCCCGTTTGGATTTGCAAGGAATGTGGCCACCAATACTGCGTTGGCAGCAGAGAGGAATTGGAAAAACTGTCAGGCGAAAAAGTCGAGGATCTGCATTCTCACTTTATCGATAAACTAAGCATTTCCTGCCAAAAATGTGATGCCAAAATGAGTAGAACCTCCGAGGTTCTGGACTGCTGGTTTGAATCCGGCTCGATGCCTTATGGCCAGCAACATTATCCCTTTGAAAACAGGGAGCAGTTCGAAGGGAATTTCCCGGCGGATTTTATTAGTGAGGGTCTGGACCAAACCAGGGGATGGTTCTATACCCTGCTTGTTCTTAGCACAGCACTGTTTGACAAACCTGCTTTTAGAAACTGCATAGTAAACGGCCTGGTTCTGGCGGAAGACGGTAAAAAAATGAGCAAAAGCCTCAAAAACTTTCCCGATCCCTGGGATATGCTCAATAAATACGGTGCGGATGTTATCAGGCTGTATATGCTGAACTCAGGAGCTATTAGGGCAGATGATTTGCAGTTTTCCGAGTCCGGTCTGCAGGAAACCATGCGGAGCACTACGTTGCCGCTTTGGAATGTGCTGAGTTTCTTTACTACCTACGCCAACATCGATGAATGGAAAGTGGAGATGGTGACAGATGCGAGCCAGGTCAAGAATCCACTGGACAAATGGATCTTATCGCGATTGCATCATTTAATCGAAGATGTTCGCAATGCCATGGATGATTACGATTTAAACAGGGCAGTGTCTCCGTTTGTTGGTTTCATCGATATGCTGACCAATTGGTACATTCGAAGAAGCCGCAGAAGATTTTGGAAATCTGATCAGGGTGAAGACAAACAGCAAGCCTATGCAACCTTATATACGGTGCTTTTGGAATTAAGTAAGGTCACGGCTCCGTTTATCCCCTTTATTTCAGATAATATCTACCAGGTGTTAAAACAAGATTCAATGCCAGAGAGTGTTCATCTCTGTGAATTTCCTAAAACTAACCAGGGACTGATTGACAGGAGCCTGGAAGAGGAAATGGATGTTATTCTTAAGAGTGTCAATCTTGGCAGAGCACTGCGTGCAAAGCACCAGATTAAGATCCGCCAGCCTCTTGGCAAAATAACAATTCTGACAAAAAATGAAGCTGCCCAGGGAGTGTTGGGTGAAATGTCCGAACTGCTTACAGACGAACTCAATGTAAAAAACGTTGAGATTTCCAAGAATGAGGAAGATCTGGTAATTCTGGTCGCAAAACCAAATCTCAGGGCTTTGGGACCAAAACTCGGCAAGGATTTGAACAAGATTCGGCCCCAAATTGAAAATCTCAGTTCGGAACAGATTGTAGAACTACAAAATGGCGGGACCATCAATCTTGATTTAAACGGATCGGATTTCAGTATTGGTATTGATGAACTCTTTGTTCAACGAGAACAAAAAGAAGGTATTGTGACAGAAAGCGAAGGCGATATTACCGTGGCACTTGATATCCAGATAAGTGAAGATCTTAAAAACGAAGGGTTTGCCAGGGAGTTTGTTAACAAAATTCAACAGACCAGAAAGGAGCTGGATTTTGAAGTAACTGATCGCATCCGTATTCAGTTTGATACGGGTGAGGTTTTGAAGAAGGCAATTGATCAACACATCTCATATATTAAGACAGAGACCTTGACTGATTCTATTGAGTTTGCAGAAAACGATCAATCCTTTGCTCAATGGTCAATCAACGAAGAGGCTTGCGCTATTAAAGTGGAGAAAGTCTGAAGAGTATTTCTAAACTGTTTTTGAGGTTTTTCAGAGTTAAACGGACCATTTTCTGGTTGAGGGAAACTGCTCGGTGGGTGAGGGCAGTTTCCTGTACAGCCTTTTTCCTAAAATAAATCCCAGCGAGACCAACATCCCGAAAATCCCGAACATCACAGACTCATCCTGTCCCAAAATAGTCGAACCTTCCACTCTCATTGATCCTACAAAAAAACTGATTATTGAATAGCAAAGTAATGCGCAGGCAGATGTAAAGCCATCACGAAAACGCTGTGTTCGAAAAGCATTTAAAACGAAATAACTAAACAGGCAAAAGCCCGCTTCGTAAAGCATTAACGGATGAATGGCTGTTTCTGCATAAAGCTTTGAAGCTGGTCCGAATTTAAAAACATGCCCTGTTATCAGCTCCGTCGGGTAACCGTATGCTTCCCCGTTTATAAAACTTCCAATGCCTACTAACGCCTGTAAAACAAACAAGGAAGGTAAAATCTGATCTGTCAGCTGCTCAAGGCTGGGTTTTGCCTTTTTGCTTAGGAACCATAAGGCAATCGCCGCAAGCAATACTCCTCCATTAATGGCGAAGCCACCTCGCCAGATTGCCAGAAATTCATACCATTTTGAATGCTTACCAAAGTAGTATCCGGCATTCAAGACCACATAATAAATCCTTGCTCCGATTACTCCACATAGAAAGACAACGATTAGCCAATTTAAGATTTCGTCCCTGGTCAGCCTGAACTTGCCCTGCTTAAAATTTGAGTGAACGTTTATATATATGAATATCAATCCAAGGGCTGTCAAGATCCCGAAGTATCTTACTTGAAAACCGTTTATTGTCGTAATGATTGGATCAACAACTACCATATTATTGTTGCAAAAGATTTTATT
Source organism: SAR324 cluster bacterium (assembly GCA_028282825.1). Lineage (GTDB taxonomy): Bacteria > SAR324 > SAR324 > XYD2-FULL-50-16 > XYD2-FULL-50-16 > JAHJTV01. The sequence continues at coordinate 416 of JANQGZ010000104.1, read as the reverse complement.
AAATCAGGTGACTTACAATTAAGAAATTTCAGATAGAACATTCTACCAAATTCACTGACATCCGAATATTCTTTTTGAATGATTAATCCAATGAGTTGTTGAAGCCCTACCTTATACTCTTGTTTCCTGCCGTGTGTGTCGAAATAGTAAAGAATTTAAAATGAAAGGTAAAGTTTTCAGAATTTCTACCGATAAGGAGGTAATTGAAAAAATGAAAAGGCAAAAAAAGTCTAAAGTTTTCTATTGGTATTCCGATAAGGGAAACAAGTAGGCTTTTTTGTGAACTATAAAATGTAATCCATCAAAAAACAGGTAAGTTATGGGCTTAAGAATCAACCACAATGTCGCAGCGATTAACTCCTGGCGGAATTTGAAGGCGACTGACGATGCGATGAGTTCAACACTGGAGAAATTGT
>JANQGZ010000085.1:0-62232 GCA_028282825.1 SAR324 cluster bacterium | reverse complement strand
TAACCGATAACCGATAACCGATAACCGATAACCGATAACCGATAACCGATAACCGATAACCGATAACCGATAACCGATAACCGATAACCGATAAAAGGAGAAAACATGAAAGCGATTCTGGTAGAATCTTTTGGTGCCCCTGAGGTAATGCGGGTGAAAGAAATCGAACAACCCAAACCAGCCAGGGGAGAAGTTCTTATCAAGGTGAAAGCTGCGGGTGTCAATCCAGTGGATACCTATATCAGAGGCGGCGCGTATCCGGTCCTTCCGGATTTACCATACACTCCCGGCATGGATGCAGCTGGTATTGTTGAAGCAATTGGAGAAGGCGTTAGCAGGTTTAATCCTGGTGATCGGGTTTATCATGCCGGCAGGCACGGTGGGTGCTATGCGGAGCTTATGGTTGGGCCGGAAGAAAGGACTTACAGACTGCCTGATGGAATAAGTTTTGCGCAGGGAGCATCCCTTGGGGTACCGGCTGTTGCGGCCTGGAGGGCAATGTTTCATCGTGGGCAGGCTAAAGCTGGTGAACGTATTCTTATTCATGGAGCAAGCGGGGCGGCTGGTCTTACCGCAGTTCAATTAGCCAGGGCCGCTGGCTTGGAGGTATTAGGAACTGCAAGCACTGAAAAGGGTTTGAAGGCTGTCAAGGATTCAGGTGCCTCAGCTGTGTTTGATCATTCAAAAAACGATTATCTAGCTGATCTAAAAGGACAACTTAAAGAAAATGGAATCAACCTGATTATAGAGATGCTGGCCAACGTCAATCTGGAAAATGATTTAGACCTGCTTGCACCTCGAGGGCGGGTGGTGATTGTAGGCAGCAGAGGACGCATTGAAATTGATCCCAGGGCAACCATGGGCAAAGAAACGGATATCCGGGGAATGTCATTGTTTAATGCAACCATTGAAGAAACGGATGAGACGCACGCAGCACTAACAGGAGCAATGAAAGTTGGCGCATTCAAACCGGTTATCTCTGCCGAATTGCCCTTGGCAGAGGCCCCACAATCTCACGTACAGGTGATGAAATCCGGCAATTGTGGAAATATTGTTTTAGTTCCCTAATATCGCGTATTCCTTTTGGTCTGCTGAAACCAGGGGGCATACTTTCGATTTTTGTTTCCTGGTATCAGCCGAAAATTTGTGACTATCTTTGTCTGATTCTAGTCTGCACTCAACAATTCAATACCGCACCGTTTACAAAACCTGGCGTCCGCGTCATTATCTTTATTTTTACACCCCGGGCAAATCGAAACCCTGCCTTTCCCTTTCCTGGAGGCTTCAGCCAGCTCAACAGATACTATTCCTGTTGGTACGGCGATAATTGCATAACCGATAATCATGACGATTGAGGCGAAAAATTGGCCTGCCGGTGTCTGGGGAGAAATATCGCCATATCCGACTGTGGTCAAAGTCACAATGGCCCAGTAGATGCTGAGAGGAATATTTCTGAATCCGTTTTCGGGTCCCTCTAAGACATAAATCAGCGATCCGATGATGATGACAATACTGAATACGGTTAACAGAAAAACAATTATCTTGGGTCGACTTGCTTTAAGTGCGGCTAAAAGGATTTCAGCCTGAGACAAAAACTGGGTTAGCTTAAATATGCGAAACACCCTCAGCAATCTCAGAATCCTGACGACTACCAAAAAATGGCTGCCAGTAACAAGAAGGCTCAAGTAAGTCGGAACGATTGCCAGGAAATCCACAATGCCATAAAAGCTGAAAATATATCTTCTGGGTTTGGCAACGGAGATAATCCGAAACAAATATTCAGCCGTAAAAAGGATAGTAAAAGCCCACTCAAGTTTAACAAAAACAATCCCAAATGAGCTTTTGAATTCGCTGATGCTTTCTAGCATCACGATGAACACACTAAAAAGTATTGTCCACAACAGCACAACATCAAATATCTTTCCGGGTTTTGTATCGGCCTCAAATACGACTCTGTAAATTGCTTTCTTCCAGTTTGGAGCTGTGGTTTCCGGGGCGTTATTTCTGATTTTCATGGCTTCAATTACAATCCATTTTTTGCTTGTTCGACTATTTCTAAAATATGTGGGTTTTGTTTCACAATTTGTTATACTATTAACTGACTTAATGATGGTCAAAATAAAGACAAATTCACAATGAGCAGTTAAAGTGTTCGGAGTTGGCAAAAGATTTAGCTGACGTCTTTTGATTTTTTAAAAGACTCTTCTTTAAAATACTGAAATATAGGTTTAAATTTTTAAGTTGGATTTATTGCTAAGTGAAACTATCACTTACATCAAACCGATGTCAAACAACAGATAAAAAGATGTTATTTAATAAATCAGGTTGTTTCATGAAAAAGTGTCGCGGATGAAATCAGCCACAGATAAATAAACGAGTGATCAACGATTGGTATAAGTCCTATGAGAAGAAAAAAAGGATTTCTAACACGACGTAAGATTATGATTATGAGCAGCCTCCTTGCCATTGGAATGCTTGTAACCATTGTTAATATTTTTGTTGGGATTGTAACGGCAAAAGAATCAGAAAGCCTGACATTCCAATCAACAGATGGTTTGAAAATTACAGCTGATGTGTATCTCACCGATAAACCGGCAAAAAGACCTTTTATTGTTTTGTTTCACCAGGCTAAGTGGAGTAGGGGAGAGTTCAGGGAAACGGCACCCAGGTTTAACCGACTGGGATTTAATTGCCTGGCTGTAGATCTGCGTTCCGGCAATAAAGTCAGGGGGGTTACAAATTTAACAGCCCAGGCCGCCAGGGAAAAGGGCAAACAAACTCGCTTTGTTGATGCGATGCAGGATATGGTGGCAGCATTAAAGTTTGTCAGGGAAACTTACAAACCTCCCCAATTGTTAATGCTCGGCAGCTCATATTCAGCTGGACTGGCATTAAGGGTGGCAGGCGATTATCCAAATCTGGTCGACGGGGTCGTGGCCTTTTCACCGGCTGAATATTTTGTAAAAAACGGCATGAGCCACACCTGGGTAATGGATTCGGCGAAGTACATTACCGTTCCTGTTTTTATTACATCTGCCAAAAAAGAGAAAAATCGCTGGTCTGCACTTTACGGAGCCATCAATTCCGATTCGAAGCTCTCTTTTGTACCAGATACAGCCGGTAAACACGGCTCAAGAGCCTTATGGAAGAAATATCCCGACAGCGAAGAGTACTGGACTGTGCTTGAGAATTTCCTAAAAAGCTATTTTTAATTGATGTCTTGGTGATTCTTCCTGATAAGATCGAAACGAAGAACATACCGGCGGCGCTGCCTTGTTTTTAATACGGTCGTTGTTTACAGAAGCAATGCAATGGAGAGTGGCAGGAACGAGAGCACGGTGGAAAGGACAATGGAAGAAGATGCCAGATTCGTGTCACTGTTAAGTTGCGCAGAAAGAACATACAGTGCAGTTGAGGTCGGCAAAGTAAAGAAGATCATTCCTGTTTTAAAGGCTATTCCGGTTACTTGCCAATAGTTTAGTAAAGTATATCCCACCAAGGGCAGTATCAACAATTTAAAAACCGAAGCTATCAATGACACCCGAAAGTGGCTCTTGACCGATTGAAAGGTCAGTGCTCCACCAATCGAAAGCAAAGCCAGGGGGAGAGTGATCATTGACATCAGGGAAAAGGTATTATCAAGAAAAACCGGGAAGGTATTAATCGTTTTCGAATAGAGAATACCAGCCAGACATCCCAGGATCAGCGGATTGGAAACCAGGGCTTTCATGGTGTATTTTAGCCTGTCCCTTGGTGTGTAGTCTTTACCCGAATGCCAGATCAGAATAATAATCACCAACACATTGATGATGGGAATAATCAGTCCGATCAGTATTCCAAAGTATTGAATGCCCTCATCCCCAAGAGCGTTCAAAACAATGGCAACGCCAACGTAGGTATTGAATCTGTAGCAACTCTGGGAAAATGAGCCGGCTTGATAACTGTTGATACGAAACACTTTAATGGATAACGTGCTAAGTATGAATACAATGGCAACAGCCGAAATGGCTGCGAGGTAAAGCCCCCCATTGGACCCTATCTCGCTGGGTGCACTGCCAATCTTCCAAAACAGCATCACCGGGAAAAAAATAAAATAGATCAGCTTGTCGGAAGTTTTTAAAAAGATGTCATTGGTGATGTTCCAGCGTTTAAGAATGCCTCCAAGTATCAGCAGCCCAAACACGGGGAAGAGAGAATTTAGTATAATCATGGGTTTTTAAAAAATGACTATCTTTTGTTTAGCCTGAGTTTTTTTTCTGTCTTTTAGTCAAGAACCACTCAATTAAGCCTATACCGGTGAGTGGACAAAGGATAATGAGAAACAGCAACGGATCAAACAAAGCAATACCGGCAAACCCTCCCAGTATGCCTCCAAGAACTTCTATGGCGGCCAGATGTTCGCCTGAAGCATCTTTGACCATCTTTTCCAACTCCGCAGTGTCAAAGGCTTTGACCTTGTCTGTCACAATTTGCGAGATTTTTATTCTTTCCAATACAGCCGGCATCGATTTGGTGAGGAAGGTATCAAACCGATCGCTGCCCACGAATTCATCAATCGATTCTTGACTGAAGGTAAGTGCTCTTTTTAGCAGTTCCTCAATCTTTTTCCAGGAACTTTCTTTTTCCAGGTAGCGATTTATCTCGTGCAGAATTTTAGGCACACCTTTTTCACGAAATTGTTCGTTTAATTCAATAACCAGGCGTTGGTATGTTAAATTGATTCTCTTGGTTCCCTGGTCTGAGTTCAGGAAATCAGAAAAATCCTGAACGGCTTTTTCCAGAAACTTATAAGCGTTGTTTCGAAATTTGTCTGATGAAAGGGCATCATAGAGTATTTTAGCAATGGTTTCCTGGTCCACATCAAATGTCCAAACGGCTAACTTCATCATCCCTTTTTTAATTGCACTTTGCCGGTCAATCATTTTATTCAGTTGATCGTAAATAAAGCGCGATATTTCCGGGGTATGGTCTTCCAAATGGCTCGAGATCTTGTTTGATACCTCTTTAAGATTGATCGTGCCGTTTTTGATGTTTTTTTCAATTAGCGAAGACAAATCCTCCATCAGCTTTTTTAAGTCAACTTTCTCACGCAGGTAATTGACCATGTTTATTTCTGATACCTGGAGCAAACCGTAATAAATTTTGGGAGAGTTGATTTGAAACTTGCGCAAAATCCAATTGGTGATCAGGCGTTGTGTTTCAAGATTTTCAAGATTCCTTTCAGCATACGTTTTTAACGCTGAAATCGATTCATCGACCACATTGTTGTCGATGATGTATGCCTTCAAGTCTTTTGGATCAAAAAAGTTGTCAGAGATGCCCTCGCCAAGCTTTTCAGCAATTTGCTCCTGATTTCGGGGGATTAGACCTTGTATGCCATGTTTGGTCTTTTTCTTGGGTTTGAAAAGCATGGTAATGGCAAGAAAATTGGTGTAGTAGCCCACCATCGAGGAAAGGAGAATTTTGAAAGTGATATCCAGGTAAGGGTAAAAGGAGTGGCTAATCACACCAGTCTCTTTTTCTGCCAGGGACCTAATAATCAGTACGGCAATCAGACAGGGGGGGAAAAGAAACTTGAACATGAATCTTAAAACAGTGATCAATTGCTAAAGCTCCGTATATTGGTGATTTATGTACTTACTTTCAGGATGTAGTACTCTTTTTCGGCTGACACATATCAGTTTTCATTTTGATCCTTATTGTTATCTGAATTTAGCTGCTTTCACAATGGTTGCTCTTTTTATGTGACCAAGGAAGTCTGACAGGTCAATTTAAGTGAATACTCGATAAACCGCGGGCTCGTCCTTAAAACATTTTTTACAATTGTCTTTTAATATAAGAGGATAAACAAGTATCCATACAATCAACCGGTTTTGACCAAACAACGCAATCAGGATATCTTCGACAATAATTTTTGGGTAACTATCCAGATGATCAATATTTCCAAGACTAAGTTAGGAATACCCTAAAGATATCCGGTCCGATACGGAGTACGAATGTTAGGTATTTTTAAAAGAAAAGACTGTCAGCATCAGGTAAAAGGAATTTCAATACGATCCAGTCTATTGCGTAATTTCTCCCTTATGATTGTCCTGGTTCTGGTGTCTTTTACGACAGCATTTCTAATTATACAATACTCGGAACTATCTGTGGTAAGCCGTCGGTTAATAAGGGAAGCCATGGTAGAGCTGGAAAGGGAACTGCAGAAAGACTTTCAGCCTGTTATCAAAAACATCAATATCTCTGCTTACTGGGGCAAATCCAGGCAATATACTGATCTGGAAGACAAAGAGATGCTGAAGATGTTTATTCCTATCATCAAAGAATACAGCTCAATCGTTCGTGTCAAAAGCGGTGATGATAATGGAAACGGGTTTTCTCTTCAACGTAAAGGGGATAATTGGATTACAACTCGCACAGTCGTTGATAAGAGCCAATCTGTTGTTTTGATTTCCAGTTGGAATGAAGATCTGGAGCTGAAAACAAAAGAAAGAAAAAAGGCTCAATCAAATTTAAAATTGCAAGAATGGTATCGGGTGGCGATCGAAGGAGCACCAGATAAATTAGGGTGGAGTGTTCCTTATTTTTGGGAAGAGACCCAGGAACTGGCTGTAACTGTTTCAATCAAGGTAGAGGGCAGGGCAGGCGAAGTTTATGTATTGGCTTTCGATATCCTGCTGACTCAATTACAAGATATCATGCAGGATACGGTCATTTCTGATAATGGGATAGTTTTTGTGACTACAAATGATGACAGGCTTGTCGGGTTGTCTGGCAACATCCTCGATCGTAGTGATATGAATATCAAGGATCTGAGCTTGAAATCGGTTTATGAAACGAGCCTTGATCCTATCAAAGACCTGATTGACGACTGGTATTCAAAAAAAAGAAAACGGTTTTCCAAAATAGTGCATTTTGCCAGCAACAATCAGCGTTGGGTAGGAACCATCGTTGAGTTTCCCGAAAAAGGTGTACCGATAATAAAAATAGGTATGTTGGCTCCTATGTCTGATGTGATGCATTACGATGCAGCTCGCGGGATGTCGGTTATTTTTGTGTTGATTGTTGCTTTGTTGATTGCCGTGTTTGTCTCAAAAAAAATGGCAAGGCGCTATATCCTGCCAGTGCAACAGATTTTGGAGCAAAGTGAAAAGATCAGCAAGGGGGATCTTAAAAAGGGTAAACGTATCACCTGTAATATTAAGGAATTAAGCCAGCTGGCGGATACTCATGAAGTGATGCGGCAAGCCCTGGAGGAGTCCAGGCACCAATTGGAAGATTACAGCAATACTCTTTCACAGAAAGTCGAAGAGCGAACCTCCGAATTGAACAGGAAATCGGAGGAACTGGCAGAGCTGAATCGAACCCTGGAGGAAAGAGTAAAAAAGGAAGTCCAGGAAAATCTGAAGAAGGATCAGCTAATGTTGCGCAGTGCAAGGCAGGCACAAATGGGAGAAATGCTGAGTATGATTGCTCACCAGTGGCGTCAGCCTCTCTCTTCCATCAGCACCATTACCGGTAATCTAATGGTTTATCTGGAACTGGATGATTATAATCGTGACCAGTTTTTGGAGCTGTTGGGAAACATCAATGATCATGCCCAGTTTTTGTCTCGAACAATCAATGATTTCAGAAACTTTTTTAATCCCAACAAGAGAAAGGAATCAGTAAGACTAAATGAGATCCTGGAACAGACCATAAATATCATAGGACGATCCCTGGAATATAAAAGTATCAACCTCAAACGCGATTATTCATTTTTATCACCCATAATCACCTACCCTAACGAAATTACCCAGGTTATTCTAAACATTCTTAAAAATGCCCAGGATGTCTTGGTGGAAAGAAAACTATCTGAACCACAAATCAACATTCGCGGTTATCAGAAAGACCAGACCCAGATAATTGAAATTCATGATAACGCCGGGGGAATACCCAATGAGGACTTTGACAAGATTTTTGATCCCTATTTTTCCACCAAGGATGAAAAAACCGGCACCGGTTTAGGGTTGTATATGTCCAAGTTGATCATTGAAAAGCATTGTAAAGGAAGATTGACAGCAGAGAATCGTGACGATGGAGCCTGCTTTATTATCAGTATGCCGATGCTTAGCGAAGAGGAAATATAGTCATGGTAGGAGCCAAGGAATTATTGAAGTATTCGACGAACATACGAGTGTTGTATGCCGAAGATGATGAGAAATTGAGAGAGGATACATTTCGATTGTTGTCCACCTTTTTTCAGGATATTTCAGTTGCAGAGAACGGCAAACGTGCATTGGAAATGTACCAATCGGGAGAATTCGACATCATCATCAGCGATTATGTGATGCCGGAAATGAATGGTATGGAGTTGGCTCGAAGTATCAAAGAAATGAGTCCGGAACAAATCTTCATCATTCTTTCAGCTCATGATGAACAGCAATATGTTGATGAACTCCGCAAAGCCGGGGTTGACGACTTTATTTTCAAGCCGTTGAATATTCAACAATTCATTCAAGTCATACACAAGGCCTGCCTTCAGGTAGCAGAAAAAAAACAATAGTATGGAAAACGCTGACAAACTTAAAGAGCTTATTGAGTATTCAAAACATATTGATGTTCTGTATGTGGAAGATGACGATCAATTAAGACAGGATACCCTGCGTTTATTATCGACCTTTTTCAATCATATAGAGCCCGCTGCCAACGGGAAAGAGGGACTGGAGAAGTACAAAACGGGATCATATGAAATTGTGATTAGTGACCTTAGAATGCCGGAAATGGATGGTATTGAGATGGTTCGGAATATCAAAGAGTTGAATGATAGCCAGGTAATCCTGATCACATCCGCCCATGATGAATCCCAATATCTGCTGCAGTTGATCAGCATGGGGGTTAATAACTTTATCCTGAAACCACTTGATATTAAAAAGTTTCTATTGGTTCTGGAAAAAACAATAGAGTTGGTGCGGCTGCGGCAGATGGAAACGGATTACAAAAAAGAGTTGGAAGAGACTGTCAAGCAGAGAACCAGGGAGTTATCAGAACTGAACAAAGAGTTGGAACAATACAGCCTTACCCTGGAACAGAAAGTGGAGGAACGCACTGCAGAGCTGAATCGCAGTTTGGCGGAAGTGGAACGGGCGAATCGCAAATTGATGGACAGCATCGATTATGCCACAGTCATTCAACGTTCCCTGCTACCAAACATGGAAGTGGTTCAGCAGAATCTGCCTGATAGTTTTTTTCTTTGGATGCCCCGCGATATTGTCGGCGGTGACATCTTTTTTACCGAGTTTTTCGAAGACAGTTTTTTGATCGGGGTGATGGACTGCACGGGTCATGGTGTTCCCGGGGCTTTCATGACCATGATCGCATCAACCGGCCTTCAGCAGATCACCCGAGATGAGGAATGTCTTGATCCGGCAGAAATTCTTAAAAGGCTGAACTTCATTGTAAAGACCTCTCTTCAGCAGGATACGGAATTCAGCATGTCTGATGATGGTTTGGATGCTGCTATTTGTTTTGTGAATCTAAAAGAAAAATTGTTGAGTTTTTCAGGGGCCCGACTACCACTATTAACCGTTCATGAAGGAAATGCAGAATTGATTAAAGGCGATAGAAAAAGCATAGGCTATCGCAAGTCGGAGCTGGATTATGAATTTTCAAAACGGATTATAGACATAAAAAACGGGATGTCGTTTTATCTGTTCAGCGATGGGATTATTGATCAGGTTGGAGGTGATAAAAACTTCGGCTTTGGTAATAAACGATTCAGAGGCATGGTGGAAGAGATTCATGATCTGCCATTTGAACAACAACAGCATTATGTACTAAACGAATTCAACCGCTACAAAGGAAACAATGAGACCAGGGATGATGTGACGGTGATTGGATTCAAGGCTGGTTGCTAAATGGTCCTTCTAGATGGAAGTGATGTTTAACGACCTTCCTGCAAATCATTGTTCAACGGCAACACAATTTCGAAGGATGCCCCCTCCCCAGTGTTGGAAACATTGAGTTCTCCCCCGCAATGTTTTTCCACAATCATTTTTGACATGTATAAACCGAGTCCGGTGCCAGTCTTTTCGTCTTTTGTCGAAAAATAAGGTTCGAAGATTTTCTCCAGATAATCATTAGGCACGCCACCAGCGTTGTCGGAAATAATTATCTTCTGAAATTCAGCGGATTCTTCTCCTCTGATCTTAATTTTAGGAAATGAAATCGATTTTTCAAGCAGGACATCCTGGGCATTTTTAATAATGTTTAGAAAAACCTGCATGATTTCATTAGAGAACGTAACAATGGGACGTGAAAAGTGACATTCCGTTTCCAAAGAAATGTTTTTATTGTCCATCGATTTCCCTATTAATTTCAAGGTTTTGGAAAGAATTTCCTGCAAGTTAACTGATTCCGCCTTTTTTTTAGGACTAAAAAAATCCCTGAAATCGTTAATGGTGTTCGACAAATACTGGACCTGTTCGTTGATGGTTGTGAGCATTTGAGAAAATTCTTCCTTTTCAATTCGGTCAAGGTCCAGAAAAATCTGAAGATTCCCGGCAACGGTGCTGATCGACGAAAGCGGTTGTCTCCACTGGTGGGCAATCATACCGATCATTTCGCCCATGGCAGCCATTTTTGATTGTTGAATTAACAATTGTTCCTGTTCCAGCCTGTGATCCAACTCTTGCGAAACCCGGACTTCCAGGTTTTTATTTAATTCTTGCAGTTGCCTGGTTTTATTATTTAATTCCAATGTCCTGACTTCGACCTGCTGTTCCAAGGTTTTGTTGACTTCTTTGATCTCTTGATAAAGGCGTTGATTTTCCGCCGAGATTTCCTGCTGTCTGGCAAAACTTTCCGCATTATTTAAGGCGATAGCAACCTGGGTTGCGAAAACACCGACAGTCTCCTGGTCTTTGGTTGTAAATACCGACTTTGCATGGCTGTTATCCAGGTAGATAAAACCTTTCAGGATCTCATCAAAGACAATAGGAGCAACGAGAATGGAACGTAGCTGGTGATGAGCCACACTCTCACATGTCTTCCAATTTGCATCGGTCTGGGCATCCCTGGTGATGATGATTTCCCGGGTTTCCATTGCCTTGTTAAGAATCGATAAACTGTATTGGTAATGCTTTTCGGGAATAGGCTTTCCAGTTGCATCCCTCGTCACTTGAGGTGTTGTTGTATCGACATTATTACAATCATCTATTTTAGGATCAGTGAAAAGATAGGCGTGATTCGCACCGCTCAGTTGCATAGCCCCTTCCAACGCGGCATTAAAAAGTTCATCCAATTCATGAGTGGTGGTGATTTTTTGACTGATCTCAAACAGCTTCAAAACGCTGGTATCACTCGAACTGTATAGCGACGCCGAAGTGGAGGAACGAGAGGAATGCTGCTGCCAGCTGTCTAATTGTTCCTTGTAAATCTCATAGAATCCATTGACACCCTTTTCCAGCATGTCATCCAGTAACCGTTTGGTTTTCTCCAGTAGTTCACCATTAGAACTCTCCAACCAGTCGAATCGATTTTTTGCATATTGATAGTGAAAGTCCAGCAGGGGTGCTTCCAGTCGAATCGATGATTGTTTGGCTGTTTCCAGACACGGGGCTGCTTTGGACAATTGGTACTGATCCAGATACGCATTGGCAGCTAATATATTGAACATGGCTTCCATATAAGGGTCCGGACGTAGCTTAAGGATAGAAATAGCCTGTTCAAAATAAGTTAAAACGGTCTCCTGTTCCTTCATGCGTAGAGCAACCTGGGTTCTGCCAAAGAGAATTGAGATCGCTTCAACGCGTTGTTCGGCTTTTTCCAGGGTCGGCAGAATCTTGTCGAAAAATTGCAAGGATTCTCCGAAATGACCCAGCATTCCATGGCTGTATGCCATGGCTGCTTGGAGTAATCCGGAAGCAACAGGACCGGTGAGATGAACGTATTCCATTAACATTTCACCGATTTTCAAGGCAGCCTTAAAATTACCTTTTTCCAATTCCAGGTACATTTTGGACCAGTTGACCAGGAGGCTCCTGAATTCAGCCAATTCCGGCTTGTCCAAACGCTTTAAATAGGTTTCCAGGGTGGTCTCAGCTTCCTGAAACTGCAGCAGGTAGCTGCTTAGAACGCAATAAACTGCGGAAGAGCCAATGGTCAAATGGAACAATCCATGTTTCAAAGCCAGTTCAACTCCTCGTTTAAGCAGCTCAATCCTTTCAGAGAATTTTTTATCACTGACCACACTGCCCAATTGGATGATGGTCTCAACCGTGTATGGTTCGTTCTCCGGCTTGATATCCATCGAAATGAGCTGCTGCCCGTATGTCAACATGTCTCCTTTTTTACCCCGAACAAATGATAGTATTACTTTCAAAGCCAGATACTTCAGAAGACGAACTTCATTATCCAGGATATAGGGCTCCATTTCCAAAAGCTGTTCCCAATGGCCGTCGTATTCCCTACTGAACGTCATTGTATGTTTTAAAGCATTGTATCTGAGATCAAACTGTGTCTCCGGGTTCTGTGGGGCTTTGCTCCCAAGTTTTTTCAAGCAAAGGTAGGCTTTTTGATAATATATTTCGGCTTGACGGTCATTAAACATGCCATTGTCTGTCAATTGGGCAGACAATACATAGTAGTTCATGGCCTTGATCAGGTCTCCTGCGTTTTCCCAGTGCCTGGCTATATCACATACAGCTTCAGGGGAACGCTCTAAAATATGGCTCTCCAGGTAGTTTGCCACACAGCTGTATAAAACTGTTCTCAGTCCCGGTTCCAAGTCGTTAAACAACGCATTGCGTGTGTCATTATTAGAAAAGGAATACAGCTTCTTGGAACTGACGGTTAAAACATTGGCATGAACAGCCCGTTGTAATAAATCAAGCAGGTTGTCTTCAAACAGAGGAACGGATGGAGCCACTTTGCACAATGCTTTCAAAGCATCAAATGAAAACGAACGCAGAAAGATAGAAGCTCTTGCCAATGCCTTGATTTCTTCCTGGCTCCAATCCATTAACGGAGCGAGAGTAGCATTTACGGTGCGTTGTTCTTTTAGAAAAGAGAAAATTTCTGCCGTCCTGGCGTGCCATGCCTGTTTCTCGAAATAGATTAATCTTCGGTCGATAAGTTTTTGCAAAAGATTTCTAATTTGAGAAGGATTCCCCTGGGTAGAGTAATACAAGGAATCCAATAACTTTGGCATTTCATACAGTTTATTGGAAAACAGCTGCTGAATGAGTCGTGCTACTTCAGAATCACTGAGTGATGAAAGGATTAAATGATGAACATTAGAATGATTCTGGTAACGGCTGAATAATGTTATGTGCTCCTCAGTTAATTCTTCATAAACATAGGAAAAGATAAATAATATCGGTAGTTTGCTGATCTTTTCCAAAAGTTTAAAGAGCAGTGATGTAGAGGAAGATTCAACATACTGAAAATTATCAATAATTATTACCAGTTGCTGCTCGGTTTTTATGACCCTTGTTAATAAGGAGTACACGGCTTCCAGAAAATCTTCCGGAGTCCGAGACCTGATTTGGTGGGAAGGCTCGGTTTGTTCAAGTTCCTTTAAAAAAGGTATTCCGGGAATGAGGTCCTTGATAATACCAAGATTTCCTTTAAATTGTTTCTGAAGGAATTTGCGGACACTATATTGTTGCGCATGTTGGAGCTGGTTAACATAACTTTCCAGATTGCCAAGGATTGCTTTTGTGGTTCGAAACGGCGTTTCGTATTCTTCGGGAGAAGCATGATAAAACCAGGTCAATCCCGGCTGGGATTGTAATTGATTGTATATTTCTGAGAGGAAATATGTCTTGCCAGTACCTTTGATACCTTCAATTAAAGCCAGAGCTCCGTTTCCTTCGGTTTTTCCGTGTATTTTTTCCAGTGCCTTGTTTTTTAAAATGTGCAGTGGAAAATCAGAGCCGGGATGACTGGTACCCTGGGTCAATTGGTTAACAATGGAAAAAATGGTTTCTTTTTCCTTTTCTCTGCCGACAAAGGGATTGACCAGAGGGAAACTATCCCAATGATCGTTTTCACCCAGAACAAATTCTACCTGGTCGATGGAACCATCTGCGGTCAAACGCTGATACTTTTCCAGATCGTTTAACAGTCCCCCTGTGGTGCGGTATCGATCATCAGGATCCTTACTGATCAATTTCAACAGAATCTTTTCAAAAACAGCGGGAATATCGGCCCGGAATTGAGTGGGAATTTCGGGGGCTTGGGCAATGTGCTGATACACTAAAATCGCAGGATCTTTATCTTTGAAGGGAACCTGTCCTACCAGGATTTCGTAAAGAATAATTCCAAGCGCGTATAGATCTGCCCGATGATCAATGGTTTTGTGCAAAATGCCGGTCTGTTCGGGTGCCATGTAGGAAAGCGTCCCTCCTGTTTTGTTTTCCGACATGCCGATGATTTGGGAAAATCCGAAGTCCAGTATTTTGATCTCCATTTGACCTGAGTTTTCAAACCAGATCAGAATGTTAGATGGTTTTAAATCCAGATGAACCAACTTTTTATCATGGATAAACACCAACGCTTCGGTTATTGATTTAACCAGCTTTAAAGCATTCTCCAGGGAAAACGGACCTGCTTTTTTTAAATGTTCCGAAAGATTCGGCGAGGGCAGGTATTCCATTACCAGACCGTATAAATCTCCTTCGTTGAAGAAATCAAAGTATTTGATGATGGAAGGATGCTGCAATTTTCGCAGAATATCGCCTTCTGTACGAAACCGGATTAATGCTTCAAAAGGCACCTTGTTTTTATGAATGTTTACCAGTTTTAAGGCCTTAATTTGGTCTTTTTTGGTGTCCTGAATCTTAAAAACCTGCCCCATACTGCCGGAGCCTATCAATTCGAGGATTTTATATCGATTGTGTAAGACCTGTCCGGTATAGGTGGAATGCTTGGATATCATTTTTCGAAACTAGGAGGGGGAGGTGGAATGCAAGCTGAAATAAAAACTGGTGCCAACACTTTTTTCACTCTCTACCCAGATCTTACCGCCGTGTTTATCTACCATCTCTTTACAGAGTATTAATCCCAAACCGGTGCCTTTTTCTTCTTCTGTGCCTGGTGTGGAATGGTTGACATCCAGTCTGAAAAGTTTGTTTTGGTCTTCTTCACTCAAACCAATTCCGTTATCGGATACCGATATTACGGTTGACTTGTCATTCCTGCCAGCTGCTACAGTGACTTTGCCAGCTTTTGGTGTGAACTTAATTGCATTGGAAACCAGGTTCCTCAGAATGGTGTTAAACATATTGGGGTCGGTATATACCGAAACGCTGTCTTCAATTCTTTTAACAAGATCGATGTTTTTGTTTTCAGCTGAAACGGTCAGCACTTCCAGGGTCATGTCTACCAATTGATCGACAGGAAAAACATTCGGAGAGAACTGGGTTTTTCCCATTTGAATGCGAGACCAGCTCAGCAGGTTTTCCAAGAGTTTAAACAAATTATCAGCCACATCACCAAGCTCGGTGATTAATTCTGCTATTTCTTCTCTTGAATAAGCATCAAGTCTTTTTACCAGGAAGGTGTTTAAATTCAAGAATGCCTGGAAGGGGCTTTTCAGGTCGTGCGCAATAATCGAAAAAAACTTGTCCTTGGTGGCATTTAATTGTTTTAGTTCATCATTGTATTTGATTATCGACTCGCGGGACTCTTTAAGTTGCTCCTGGGTTTTGTCACTGATTTTGACGATTCTGGAAAACTGCTTGAACAATTTGGCGTAATGATCTGACAATTGCACGAATTCGGAGTATAAAGGATTGTCATCACTTTTGTATTTTTCTGCTATTGTTTTACTACGGGCGATGATTTCTTTTTCTTTGTCAAATAGAGAGTGATTTTTCATATGGAGTTCGCTTTTTCTGGAACCTTAATATTCTTGTGGAATCAAGTTAAATGAAGGAACGTATGGAAAAAAACGTCTGTTTCTTATCAATATGAATGAATTCATATTGAATCGGTTCACTTGCTTTGCGGGCAAGATCTATCAACCCAAGCCCGGCAGCATTTCCTTCTTCCAACCTCCCCTCTTTCCGTTGTTTGTGGTAAAGCTTTTTTAATTCTTCCTTGCTAAGGTTCTGAATTCGCTTCAAATGTTTTTTTAGCATCGATTCATCTGCTTTTTTGATCTTATTTCCACCCAATACAAAGTATTTATTTTCTGTATAGCCAACAGCTATGGTACCAAACATCAATTTGTCCTTGTCGTCATTATTTACAGGTAAACGTTCTGCCGAATGCCGAATGATGTTTTGAGATTGTTCAACCAAAGCTGAGAAAACCTTTACAATCGTGGACGTATCGGCATCCGCCATTTCCATTTGTTTTTTGAGAATATCTCCCAGTTCCACCATCAAATCCTGAGATATTGGACCGTTGAAGCTTAAGAAGATGCCGTTTTCATCCAGGTTGTTTTTTAACTGTAGCAATTCATTCATGCTTAATTCTCTCCGACTTCGCAGTTGTCTTTAATTTGTTCGTCAGCGATTGCCCTTCAGTTCGTGTGCAATGCTTCTCGGAGTTGGTTTTTATCCTGTTTTACCCTAAACATTGGATTGGTTTTGAATTGTCTCAAAGTAAGAATTCCTTCGGCATCCTTAATTGTTTTGTTTTCACTTTTGAAAACATTGCCCTCCTTGGCTCAAAACCAAAACCTGGTAGTTAAATTATTATTTTTAATGAGAAAAATGTGAACAGATCATCGAGCTGATCAAATCTGAATTCTAAAGGAGACAACGACTTGCGTGCGATATCTATTAAACCCAATCCAGCTCCTTTGCTGTCTTTCTCGGGTTCTTTCTTCCTTTGGGCTCGATATTCCTCTTTTAACTGCTCTTTTGTCATGGACTTAACTTTGTCGAGACGGGATTTTAGCCTTTCCACTTTGCTGTTTTCAACCAGGTTTCCACTCAGAAGAAAGTAGTTGCCATTTTGCTTTCCGACTGAAATTATTCCGCAGCCATTGAAACATCTCACATGCTTGTTTGATTTGTCGGGTTCTTTTTCTGCTGAATAGTGGATGATATTCTGATTTAGTTCTACTAACACCGAGAATGCCTTTCTTATAGTAGTTGCATCAGAACCTTCCAAAGCCATTTTGGTTTTCATCAAACCGCCCATTTCTACCATGAGATTCTGGGAAAGCGGTCCGCAAAGATTTAAAAAAACACCCCGTTGATCAAAATCCCGGTTGATCTTAAAAAGGCTGAACAGAGGACTGGTATCCATTTTAACTCGGTTTTTCAATAAGGTTTAACTTCAGAATTTCAAGGTCTTCCTGGAATTCTTCACCATATTCCAAGGCACTTTCATCTTCCCGATCGTATATCCAGTTCAAGGTGATGTTTTTTCCTTCTTTCACGGCCTCTTCCAACCGGTCAAACAAATCCATTAATACTTTGGAGGAACTGCTGTTAAAATACACAATTTCCATATTGACAATCACTTGTTGGTCACTCAGTTGGTTCAAATACTTCTCCAACCAGTCGAAAACCGGTGAATAAAACTCAGCAGTGTTTTCAGGATAGGTTTCGCCATGTATTTCCAGGATATTTGTACCTGCATCAAAGGAAATAGTTGGCGTGTATTTGGTCGCTTCAATAATCAGGTTTTCCATATTTACCATTTGGTATTATTCGGGTTTTTCAAAGTGGTTGTGTCTGGGATTGGTTCTTCACTTAATTGTTATTGTTTATAAATTACTAATTGTATTATACGCTAACACCTTTTGAGGTCAATAAGGAAGGTTGCTCTGGTCAGTGTGGGGCCGGGAGCGGAGGAGAGCAGTTTATCTCCCGGACTCTCTGATTCTGGTAGACGATATGTCACAATGGAAATGAAATATCTTGGTTTCAAATGTTTCGGAACCATTCAGAAGATTTGACGGGTCGTAGTATACGCCATCACTAAGTCGTCCAACAAATATCACTTTCATGTTAGAGATTCTTTTCAACTCGGCATCATCCACTTTTTTGTTTTCATCCAGCCATCTTTTTGCTGTATCGTATCCCATTACCCAATAAGGATCGAATTGAGCCAATTGGTCTCTTTTCTGACTAAACAACGGCGCATCGGATACCAGAAGATCAGCATAGCCGGTAAATTGTTTAACCAGTCGGTCCATGTTATTTTTGTCATAAGGAGGTTTTTGATAGCGTGATCGGCTGATCTCAAATACCATCTTGAATCCATGGCTAATTAGCAGATCAGTCAGTCCCTTGTGACCACCGTGCAGCGGGTTAAAAGAACCCGGATACACTGCCAGATTTTTGAAGTCAGCCAGTGTTGTCAGTGGCTGTGCCTGACCTGATTTATCATAAAGCTTCATCTTTCCTTTTCAAGGTAATGTATGATTTGTTTAAGGATTTTCCGGGTGACATACTTATCCTGATCTGCTCGATTTTCTCCTTCAACTTCTATTAACCGCCGAACGATGATTTGTTGTTTGTGGCACAATGCAAGATAACCACGGTTTTCACCCTTGCGCTCTCTATCTGTTGACAATGCGCAGGTGAAAGCAAGGCAAATATCAGCTTCTGAAGAAAGATCCAGCCGAGTGGCCAGAAGATTAGCCGTTTCCTGTGACACGAATGGACCGGAAATGGGCTTCTCAAGAAATGACTCGAATGATTCCTTGCTGTATAACATTCTGCCCTCTGTCAGTACTTTGCTGGCACCGGGAATTTTAAATAATTCAAATAATCCAACTCCTCCGCCGGCGGCAATAAATGCCAGTTTAACTTCATTCTTGTGTAATTTGTTCAACAGTTCAGCAACAGTATGTGTCATGGCTTGCATCTATTTTATTAATTTCAGTTGTTTCAACCATACTTTTTTTTCCTGAGATTCAAAACGTTTGGTGGCATTTTTGAGTACTTCGTTTGTGAAATGTTTCAGGTTCTTTTTTAAAAACAGCTTTACAGTCTTCCTGTCATGTTCTGCAAGTTCCCTCAAAACCCAGCCAACAGCGGTTTTTGCAAATCGCTCTTCTCTTTGAATTAGTATTTTGCAGGCTGATACAATCCCGGTGTGAAAATTTTTATCTTCCAAAAGGTATACGAACGACACAATGGAAGCTCTTGCCTGCCATAAGTATTCTGTTTGATTCCAACTCAAAACAGCTTTGGCGCAGGGAGTACCGTACAACTTTATCATGGGACCCAGAACCTTGATACAAAACCAGTCACAAGTGTTCCAGTCAAATATGGCTTTCTGATCAAATAGTTTCTCAAAGCGTTTCAATGATACTTTGAAGTCGATGCGCTCATAAAGAAATAATTGTAAAATCAGAATGCCTGCGAGTTTGTCTTCAGCTATTGGTTCTTCCAGCAAATGCATGGCAATGTCAAGCTGGTTTTCCAGCGACAGATCTGAGATCCCTTCATTTTTATACCAGCTTTTTACGGTTTCCCGAATACCGGGGATACCGACGCCTCGAAAAGTTATGACATGCTTCAAATAGTTTTCCCACCACTCTTTTTTGTCCGTTAGCGCCTGATCTTGTATCAGGTGCTGAAGAGATGTTAGGAGCTCGTCTGTTTTCATGGAATCAGTCTCGGCAAGTAAAGGTTATGGTGCCAGGTCACCCAAGCTTATTCGGTTCAACGAGCTCCGGATGTTCAAAGAACTCTATTTGACGGAATTTCGGCTTGCGATCTAATATGATACTTTGTGCATCTGCATTTTAGCTACCTAACTATCACCCTTTGAATTTGAGATAACTGCATGGCCAGGTGGAATCCTTTTCAAAAGTCAACGTTGACGGGTCTTTCAAAAACCTGCGGTTGAGCTGCTAAAGTCAGTCCGGTCGGACTGAGTAAACTATTGGCAAGTTTGCCAAAAAACAATGATCCAAATCTATTGGTTGGCTATGACAGCAGCGACGATGCCGGAGTGTATAAAATTTCCGATGACCAGGCATTAGTCACAACCGCTGATTTTATCACTCCACCTGTGGATGACCCCTACGAATTTGGTCAAATCGCTGCAGCCAATGCGATTAGTGATGTATATGCCATGGGCGGGACTCCTTTAGCATGCTTGAATCTGGTCAACTTCCCTCCTGACAAATTGGATGATGACGTCTTGCACCGGATTATTGCCGGGGCACTTTCCAAGATCACTGAAGCAGGAGCTGTTTTAGCCGGTGGTCATTCCGTTGAAAACGATGAACCAAAATTTGGCTTATCGGTTACCGGAATTGTCCACCCCCAAAAATACTGGTCCAACAATAAAGCAAAAGCAGGCGAAAAATTGATTCTTACCAAGGCAATTGGTACCGGTGTATTGCTAAATGCCAATTTGAAGGACCTGGTTTCTGAAAAAGCAATTGGTCGCTGTCTGGATACCATGAAAGAACTTAACAAAAATGCTGCGGAAGTGCTCAAAGCTTTTTCACCAAGTGCTGTGACAGATGTTACGGGATTTGGTCTGGTTGGTCATGGCTACGAAATGGCAACAGGCTCCGGTATAACATTGGAGATATCCATGGATGCCATTCCAATTCTGGATGAAGCCCTGGAAATGTATCAAAAAGGTGTTTCAACCGGGGTTAATGACCAGAATCGATTGCTGACTGATGGACACGTAAGATTCGATATTAATTTACCAGCCTGGCACCAGGAAATAGTATTCGATCCACAAACCAGCGGCGGCCTGCTGATAAGCATAGGAGGGGATCAGGCAGACCAACTTCTGGACAAACTATTACAGGCAGGGGTCTCTGATTCTGCCATTATTGGACAAACAACTGATTTGCAAGGCTCAGATCACATGGTTTTTAATTAAATTCTTGTTGGTTTACGTTTTCAAATCCTTCACTTAACAGGTCTTGCCAGTATTGTTTTTATGAAAGAAGAGGTATTCACTGTTGTCAACAAAGATGATCAACCAATTGGGAAAGCTACGAGGAGTGAGGTACATGGCAATCCGGAGCTGATTCATCGGGTATCTCACGTGTTGGTTTTCAATTCCAACGGACAATTGTTCCTCCAGAAAAGAGGACCGCAAAAGGATGTCCAACCTGGAAAATGGGATACTTCCGTTGGAGGGCATGTTGATTTGGGAGAAGATTATCAAGACGCGGCCCTCAGAGAAACCAGGGAGGAATTGGGTTTTGAACCGATGACGATTGAATTTTTGTACAAGTACCTCCATAGTAACAATTTTGAATCGGAATACGTATCCACATTCTCGTGTGTGTGGGATGGACCGATAATCACCAATCAAGAGGAAATATCGGAAGGACGATTCTGGACAATTAGTGAGATTGAAGGTAGAGCAAGGGAGCAGGTGTTTACACCAAATTTTCTGGATGAACTACAGCGCTATCAACATTATATCAATGATAGCAAGTAGTTGAAAAAAAATAGATCGGAGCCTGAGATGTTTTCTAAAAAAAATGAAGAAGGTTACAAAACCCCAATGGAAGGTATCCATTACAAAACGCTGTCTTATGGTGATAAAACCTTAATGGCAAAATTCAAGCTGGAAAAGGACAAAGTGCTTCCTGAACACGAGCATCCTCATGAACAAACGGGATTACTGATTTCCGGTCGAATCAATTTAACAATCGATGGTACGCTTCATGAAGTCCACCCTGGGGATAGCTGGTGTATACCGGGAGGTGTTGAGCACAGGGCGGATATCATTGAGGATTCTGTCGCCGTTGAAGTATTTTCTCCGGTTAGAGAAGACTTCCTGCCATAGTTCAATACTGTGTGTCTTTTTGGCTGAGCCTGCTGATTCCCTCCTTCCAGGCCAGCACAAACCCCACAATCGCAGTAGGGACAATGCTGATGCCATGAGCAATAAAAGCATATGATAACCCTACTGCTGACGGTACTCCAAACAATTCAAGCGATTTCATACACAAAAAATGGTAGGTTCCTACATATCCGGGTGACGAAGGGACCACAACGCTGATGGTGGTTATTACCAACAAAACAAGGGAAGAAACAGTATTAAGACTGTATGTCTCAACAAGATCAAAGGAATAAAACAGAATATAAAACACCAGCCAATAACAAAACCAAATGACAAGAGAGTAGACAATGACCTTAATATAATCCCTCCTTTTCTTCATACCATTCAAACCATCGATGAAAGTATAAATTAATTCCTCCAGTTTTTTTGAAATCTTTTGTGGCAGTATATTCAGACCAAAATTCATTAGACTGACAGTCAGTTTGTGCTGTTGTTTCAGTAGAAAGAGAAAAAGAAACAGAGCTGCCACTCCGGCAAACATGATATATCCACTCAATGTCACCCATTCCGGGAATGGATAGGCAAACACTGCTATAAGCATGATAATCAGCAGGGTCAGAACATCAATAATCCGTTCAATCACCACAGTTGCCAGAACCGAGCTTGTCGGAATACCTTCGTTTCTTCCCACCACATTGGCTCTGAAAATTTCTCCTAAATGGGCAGGAAGTATGGAGTTCCCCATGTATCCAATCAGTGTGGCCGAAAATAACCTGTTTACCCTGATGGTTTTTATTGATTTAAGGAAATATCTCCATCGAACAGACCTGGTCCAATGGGAAAAAAACATAACCAAAGTCGCCGGAATGAAAAACCAATAATTAGCAGTCAGAAACGACTCTTTCATTTTCGTCGGATCAATTTTCCCAAATGCAAGATAAAGAAAAATGATGCTGATGATGATCCCTAAAACAAGTTTTATTGTGTTTCCTGCTTTTTTCTCAGACATAATGGTTTATTAGGATGGATATACGATTGACCACGAGTGTTTTTGGTGGATTGAAAATGGGGTTGTTTTTCGTTGTTGAACCCAAAAATAGTGGCATTATTGTCTGGAGAACGTCAACTTGCTTGGAATCAAAGAGTTGATTGGGGATTATTCAGCCCTAATTACGGATCATGAACCTGATTTTTCGCTTACAAATCCCAAAAACGCCTGTCCATTAGCAGGGAAGGCATGATGTTGGATTGAGCAGCCAAGAGATTAGTGCTTATTGCAGGATTTTCTTTTTTTAGTCTGCTGAGAAGATCTCTGATCAAATATCTGGAATTGTTAGGTATATCTTTGCAAAACTGGTTTTCTATCAAGGGAGCATTGAGGTGACTTGCGTATTCCCCGATTTGGTCTTTTGCAAGGTGGCACATAGGCCTGATAACCTTGATTTGATTATTGCTGGCCCTGTAAATTGGCGGCATGCCTGCCAGTTTTCCGGAATAAAACATATTTAAAAGTAAAGTTTCATTGAAATCATCTCTGTTATGTCCCAGTGCAATCTTGGAAATCCCATTGTTGACGGCATAGGTATAAAGGACACCCCGCCTCAATCGGGAGCAAATTTGGCACGGGGACTTACCTTCTTTGAGATTCCGTTTCGCCATTTGGTAGGTCTCACAGTCAAGTATCGTGAGGTTGAATCCCTGCTGCTTTATCCATTCTGCAAAATGACTTGTTTCTGACCCGGGAAAGCCATGATTTACTAAAACAGGTTGCAAGTTAAATTGGAACGGAGCCCGTCTTTGTATTTCGATAAGAAGAGAAAGAAGCACAGTTGAGTCAATACCTCCTGAGACTGCTACCAATATTTTGTCGCCGTCTTCCAACATATCGTAGTCAGCGATTGCATTTACAACTCTGTTGCGAATTTTTGCCACTGAATCTGCCATGAGAATCCTGTAAGAACCTTTGTTTTGTCAGTGTAAAAAAGTTAAATAGAGATTGTGCAGCAAAATTCGTCCATATCAGAAGGAACTGCCTCTTCCTCAGAGGAACTTTCAGTCCAGGCTACTCAATTACAACAGTCGATGGAGGGATTTTATCTCAGTCAGAAATTATCAACTCTTGTAGAAGTGGCTGAAGACGAGGATATTCCAAAGGTTGGGGTGGCACTTGTGCCGGAACCCAAGGTGATTCCAAAAAAGAATCACTGGCTTAGGATTACAAACCTGAAACTAAACAAGATGATACCAAAAAAGAAAGGTTCCGATTTTAGATGACAATGATTTTGGCAAGTACTAAAAGTACACGCTTACTGAGTCCCTGCAGATACCGGGTTTCGCAGTCTGGAAGGTGTTGATTTGGCCACGTTGCGAATAACTTTTGGTGTGATGCGGTATCCCTTCCTTTTCATATCAAGCAATTCCCTGTTGACAGCTGCTTCATGACTACCGTTCAGGCAAAAGTGCCTGGCATAGTTATTACACTTTTCGAAAGTGTCCAGATAGATGCCCGTTGCCTGTTCCTGGGCTACCAGCATTCCATTTGCGAACAATCCTAAAACAACTGTGACTAGAGTTACTTTTACAATCTTCATTGAATTCTCCGTTCGTGAATAACTTCCTGTATTTTTCTTTATTATCTTCGCTGCTTCTCTTGAATATCTTCTCCGGTTGCAGCCGGTGCCGTCCTATTGAGCGTGACCAGCTGAACATGCAGCAGCATAAACCATCTAGGGTTTTTGCAGAAAATGCAAAAAGCACACTATCTTAAAATAAAAACAGAAAAAAAAGCCTTCCTTGAGGAACAATCAGAAACAGTCAACTTTAAGTGACTGAAATAATGCAGATATCGGCTCTAATACAAAGCTGTCCGGTTATAAAAATGTTTGAAAGGACCTGTCCTAAATTCAAATTATACATATTTTGAAACAGAAATTTCCTACGTTCGCGACACAATTTCAAATGCAATTTCATTCAGGTTCAAAATGTTAACCTTATGATTTGAAAGATTAAATTTTACCACACTCTTCTGGTTTACCCACATTCGCAACACTGTGAGGAAACATTCGCGACTTTTTCTTTGTCGCTAAAATACCCCATGTTAGTCTCCCATTTAACAAGTGACATAAAAGAATTACCCCACAGAAAGTCGGCCCAACTTTAAAAGATCTGTGGCTGGTAATATATCACTTTGAGCATCAGATATCTCCGTATAACAATTGTTATTATCGCTTTGATTGAAGAATGAGGGAGCCATGGCAAAACTAAAAAAATATCAGCAAGTGGAATTGTACCTGAGTAAATTGTTACAGAGAGGCGACTTTGGACTTAAAGAGCTTGAAGCCCTGAATTACAGAGACATTTGTGATGCAGAAGAACTGGAAGGTATAGGTGACAGGACAGTAAGCAATGTGCTTACCGCCTACAAGATCAAAAAAGGAATACAACTTCCTGAAAAGAGAACCACCAAAAAACAAATGGTTGAAGATTATTTAACCAGACTTTTGGACAGTGGAAGAATCTCACAACGGGAACTTCATCAGCTTAGCTATAATGATTTAAAAGATGTCCAGGAACTGACTGAAGTGGGTAAAACAACCATTACCTGCACGCTTGCCGAGTTTAAGCAGAATAATGATAAGGACTCTTTTGAAATGGGTGTGCTTGACTTCCTGGCCCAGGAAAAATCAGGCGAAAAAGAAGAAAACGAAGCTGTGGAAATGACAACTTCCATGGTTGCACAAAACAGTATTCATAACGATGTCACCCTGGATAATGATAACATCAGACTGATCAAGAAAATGATTAATGAGTTTAAGCAGCTGAAGAACAACGATGAAGAAAGAAAGCTCTTTGAACTCAGAGAACTGAAACATGCTCTTCACTTCGTAGGAATTAATCCTTCCAAGATCGTTCGACTTTATTGGGAAGACATTTCAAAAGACTTTATGCATCGGAAAATCCTTTCCGGAAAATCCCCGGTTCCAACAGAGATGCAAGTTAGCAGCTTTATGTAGATTCTTTCCGTTGTGTTCGATTCTGGTTCAATCAACTATTTGAACGTCAACACCTAAAATGCCTTTGTCTACGAAGTTCTTTGAAGATATTGAGATTACGGTATCGAAGACAAAGGCATTTAACCCCACTTAGCTAAATCCTCCACTCCTTTCTTGTTTATTATCATTGATTGTTCCGGCCATTGGACTCTCTTGGTTATTGCGTGACTATTTTACGCTCATTGTTTGTGTTTGCAACAAACTAATTTTATTGCTGAACAGATTGCCTTTCTTTCAAAAGCGATCTGATGGAAGCTACATTTTTTAAAGATCTGACTTAACAAAATTAGGAATAGTTTAAAACACGAGATTATTACTTGGATTGTTTCTGTGTGAGGTCATATTAGCTGACGGCTAGCTATTTCCAAAAAGAGAGAATCAGGCTTGGGAAATGTGGGTTACCAATTTGTCAATTGATTCAGATGGGTGATGATCATATCGGGTACAAGTCCCTGACAGTCCGGCACATCCTTTCTAAGTCGAAGAGATCTGGAATCTCCAGCAAACAATGCTGTTTGGAACCCGGCTCGTTTAGCCGGAAGCATATCCTTGAGCATATCGTTTCCGAGGTAGGCAACCTGGCCGTTTTCGATTCCTTCTTTTTGGAGAATGCGGGTGGCTTTTTCAAAAAGCATGGAGGAAGGTTTAGCAACCTTATGCTCATAGGAATAAAAAAGCAAATTCTCCCTAAATCCAAGCTGGTGTGGGGCAGCATTGAGAAACCAACTGAAAAGCAAAGGAGTATAAAACTGGGCGTTGGAGACAATTCCCATTAATTTTTGGTTCTTTTCACACCAACGCAGGCAATCCTCTAATCCCGGCATCGGATATACCGGATTTACAATGAGTTCAAACCTGATCGCAAAATCTTCTATTTGAGCCAATGTTAGCTCTTTCACTTTATTAAGAATTTTGCACCAAACATCTGTAATATTTACTTCCGGATAGTCAACTCCTTGTGCTTTTTTCTGGGCATGTATTTTTTTGATTTCAACAGTCAATGATTCGATCAGCCGTGTTGCTGTTGTTTCGAGGCCAAAGTCTTTCAAGAGATCTTGCAGGAGTTGCCTTTTTACCGTATCTGCCTGTAGCAATCCGATGTCGCCTGTTGCGCTGATAAACAAGGTTCCATAGATATCGAATAGAATGCAGCGTATATTTTCTTTTGGTTCGCATGATGGTCGGAGGCCTGTTGGCTCAGGTTCCAGTTTTTGAAGGTAGGGTGAGACTTGCTCTTTACTCAACATATTTCCCCCATTTAAGCAGACTGAAAGCTTGAGGATTTAAAAAACCGGCAAGCAGGACGCCCTTTTTAATTTCCTGACGTACTGTCGTATTAATTACCTGTTGATAAGTCTTTTTTAAAAGAGCTGAATAGTTTTTGAGGTTAAACTCGTTTGCAATTATCCGGGCGTTAGATTCAATCAGGTTTTTTTTTGCATCTGTTTCTGAAGCATATATCAACGAAGGGTTTTGTTCAGCCAAAACCCCAAGGGCGAACTTGTCATTTATTATTCCGGTCAAGACTTTTTTCTGAAAATGTTCATTCAAAAGACCAAAGTCAATTGTCCCTTGATCTTTGATTGTTCCTGCGGCACTTTGAATGCTTTCCTGATCTGGTTGTATATTGTATGCCTCGTAAACATCGATTATTGTCTTGTGCCAGCTTTCAAAAAACTCCTGCTCGCCAATCCAATTTAACGGAACATCGATCGAACGATAGAAATTCGGAAAAGCAATGCCCGCCTGCTCAAAACCAGTGCAGATTCCTTCAAGATATCTTCCCCAAACCGCTTTCCCAAATTGCCACGATTCAAGAAAACTAAAACCAAATCCTTCCATGATACTGCAGCTTAAAATCCATTTTGATGAGTTCATGAGGGAGGGAAAATCGTGTATGAGGCCAGCTTCAAATTCAATATTTAAATGATGGCGTGATGCAAATTGTTGCCAGGATGAATAACTTAACTTATCCACCGGACTGTTTGGCGGCAAGGTGATACGAACCGGCAAATCGTTGTTAATGAATAAGGATAAAAGAAACGCTTCTCCTATGTTTTTTCTTCTGATCGCCCTAATTGGGTAGAGAATACAGTCATTTAGTTGACGAGTATCGGCTGATGCTTGATTGACAACCACAGCATTGGGTAAATAGTGTATGCCGTCTTTGTTACCACCGGCTCGAATCAATGCTCCATAATCTCTTTGGTTAATTACACACCAGTGGCAATTTTTGGGATAAGGCTCTGAGAAGTATGCATTGGGTCGTCCGTCTTCTGCAAAATCATGCACTTGTAACAACAAAGGGATCTTTGACTTCTGAAGATGATCAACGACTTTTAAAAAGGATTTGTTTTTTGCCAGTGTAGGATTGTGAATATGGATCAAGTCACAGCCATCTGGCCATTTGGCATATATTGAATCAAGAATTGAAGCCGATATGTCTTTCGGTGAATGTGAATCTGTCCGAATGCTGTCGTAGGCAATCCCGGGAATAACCGACACTTCATCTTGCCAATGCTCCCGGGGAGCTTCTCCGCACAACAACAAGGATTTGCCAAATTCGCGTAAAGCGTCGCACTGGTGTTTAAGAACGGTTGTGACACCCCCGGGCTTGAGGTGATAGTGAATAAAGGCTATTTTCATGCAGTCTGCGGATTAACTGTTAGCCAGCAAGATTGAAAAGGTTGGAAAGTCAATTGGTCGCCTTCCAGAGTCTCACCTTTTAGAATGTCATAATTGCAGTGTATTAAATCTTCATTTTTGCGGGAAATGGCGATTTTCTGGTCTGTGACATTGGTCAGACAGATGATTTTCTGCTGATCATTCTTCCTTTCAACACAAAAAAGGCGTGGTTCGATATTCAAAACATTAAAATCTGCCTTGGGATGAAATGCCGGTTGTTGAATTCTATTTCGAATTAATTCGCAATAGGGATAAAAGATTTGAGATCTGAAACTGGATTTATCAGCAAGTTCCTCTTCCAGTTCTTCAATAAGTAGTTTCCGCCTGTTTATTGTTCGAGCTCTTTTAGTCTGTTCCACACCTTCTTTCCAATTGTGGGTTCCAAGCAAGCTATGAATATAAACAGCGGGAACGCCCGGAAGCACGAGTTGTATTGCCTGGGAGGCCAGAAATCGTGAGGCCTGGTACGGATCACTTCCAAGTTCTCCTCGAAGGTAGGCATCTACGTATGTAATATTCAATTCATAAGGGCTTTCGGAACCATCCGTATTTCTTTTGTAGGAAACCTGACCGCCATTGGCTTTGACCATCTTAATGATTTCATCCAGATCTGCTTTATCCAATATCCCTTCCAATGGTCGTACACCGATTCCATCGTGTGATGCAGTGAAGTTAAAAAAGGCGTTTTCCCTGGATTCAAGCTTGAGAGTTGAAACCCATTCGGAAAATAGGGAAGTGTCTTTTTTCAAAAAAGAATGAAGCAGCAAGGGTGGCAATGTGAAGTTATAAACCATTTGTGCTTCGTTTTTTCCATCACCAAAATAACTGATATTTTCCGGATGCGGCACATTTGTTTCTGTAAGTATTTTTACCTCCGGGGCAACCTCATCCAGAATTAATCGGAACAGTTTTACCATATTGTGTGTGTTTTCCAAATGGAGACAAGTCGTGCCAATTTCTTTCCACAGAAATGCAATAGCATCCAATCTCAGAATCGTTGCTCCCATGGCTACGTAGTGCAGGAGGATTTCTACCATCTTTAAAAGGATTGTAACACTGGCAAAATTAACATCAACCTGATCAGCACTAAAAGTAGTCCATACATGAACCTCTTCCCCGGATTTCTTTTTGACTGGAGTGAGCAACGGAAGAGATCTGGGTCTGGTTACTAGAGAAAGATCCAGGTTTGGATCGGTTTCAATCGCAAGATCTTTGAATTCATCATCGCCATCCAGGTATTTCCGGAACCACTCGCTTTGAGCCGAAATATGGTTCAGAACAAAGTCGAACATCAGCTCAAAATCGCGGTTCAAAGCCTGAATATCTTCCCAGGTTCCCAAATGTTCATCTACGGCATGAAAATCCTTTACTGAAAAACCGTCATCCGAAGAATAAGGGAAAAAGGGAAGGATATGGATGGTAGAAACAATGTTTTTAAGATGATTGTTGCAAAAGGAATGGAGTGTTTTTAAAGGGGAATCTTTAGATTTGGACTTTATGGAATCACCATAAGTGATAAGGACAATATCCGCTGAAGAAAATGATTCTTGATATTTTTCTGATTTTTTAGGAAAATTAATTATAAGACCGTTAATTTTTTCATGAGCAAGAGTACCTTGTGAGTCACCATAAAGCTTTTTCAGCAAGTTCAAAATGCGTTTTTGGGACATGGTCCCTCCTTTTTAAATTAGGTTCAGGGCTTCCTATTTAACTACATGAAACCCTGTTTTGCAGTCAAGAACATCGAGAACTGAGAAAAATAGTGTAACGAGGTTGGTCTAAACATTCTCACAAATAAAAGAGGAAGAATGGCAGAATGCAGATTTTGCGGGGAAGAACATAACGTTGGATTTGTATCAACCAGAATTGCCGGAACAGACGGTGTATCGCTTGAGATAACAAAATGGGCAGACGTATTCAAAGAAGAAGGATTTAATTGTTTCTATTTTGCCGGGGAGTTGGACAGGCCGAATGAGGTTTCTTATCTTTGTGAAGAGGCTCATTTTCGTCAATGTGATATCAGAAATATATACCTGAAGACTTTTGGTGTCAGGACCAGGGATAAGGAGACTACAAAGGAAATACATAAACTTACTCAAAAACTGAAGGTTGAGCTGTACAAGTTTATTGAGAAATATAAAATTGATGTTCTGGTACCACAAAATGCACTAACAATTCCACTTAATCTTCCACTCGGAATAGCGCTTACTGAGCTGATTGCAGAATCCGGTATGCCAACCATTGCCCATCATCATGATTTTTTTTGGGAGAGACAGGAATTTCTTGTTAATGGTGTCTGGGAATTCCTCAATATGGCATTTCCACCGCACTTGCCATTTATCGAACATGTGGTGATAAACAGTTCGGGGGATAACCAGTTGAGCCTGAGAACCGGTATTTCATCCACTATCATTCCTAACGTGATGGATTTTGATAACCCGCCTCCTGCTCCTGATGACTACGCTTCAGACGTTAAACAAGCGTTGGGAATGGAAGATGATGAACTGTTGATACTGCAGCCGACACGAGTTGTAAAAAGAAAAGGAATTGAGCATGCTATTGAACTGGTCCATCGCCTGGGACTGAAGGCAAAGCTTGTTATTTCACACGCTTCCGGTGATGAGGGATACGATTATGAAATGAGAGTGAAGGACTACTCCGAATTAATGGGTGTCAATACCTTGTTTGTTTCCGATATTATTGATGAAAAACGCGGCCAGACCAAAGACGGAAAAAAGATCTATACGCTTTACGACATTTATCCGTTCGCGGATTTGGTGACCTACCCTTCAAATATTGAAGGATTCGGAAATGCCTTTTTGGAAGCAATTTATTTCAAAAAACCAATTTTGGTTAATAACTATTCCATTTATCGAACGGATATAAAACCCAAAGGATTTAAAACCATAGAAATTGATGGCTTTGTAACGGAGAGAGCGGTTGAGGAGACTCACAAGGTGCTAAAGAATAAAAAATATCGAGAGGAAATGATTGAATTGAACTACAGGCTGGCAAAAAAATACTATTCCTATACAGTTCTTCAGCAGAAACTATCTGGCTTGATTTTGGACAGTCTACAATGTAATAGTCAGTAATTTAGAGAAATTACTGACTAGACAACGGTAAACCAAAGCAAAAGTTTAAAATGGAAAAACTAAACACGGAATATCACAGACCTTGGGGCTATTACGTTATTCTCGCTGATGAAGAGGATCACAAGGTGAAGCGAATCGTCGTGAAACCTGGAAAAAGACTCAGTTTGCAAAGACATCAAAAAAGATCCGAACACTGGTATGTCTTGAAAGGGACTGCAGTCGTCACACTAGATGATAAAGAGCAAATCGTACCTCCATGTGAAGCTGTTGATATCCCTGTTTCAACCGCTCACAGGGTGAGAAATCCGGAATCGCAGGATCTTGTGTTTATTGAAGTACAAACCGGTGAATACTTCGGTGAAGATGATATTGAGCGGTTGGATGATGATTTTGGAAGGGTATAGACAGGTTTATGTCCATCCCCTTTTTCAGTCATTATTTCCGCCAGACCTATTCTTCTTCCACACCTAACTTTGCTTCAAGTTCATTTACACGTCTCTCTAAGGCAGACAGCTTCTTTCTTTGCTCATCGGTCTTATAGAACATGGCTGATCCTTTTTGCCAATCCATGAAAGGTCTGGCAGGGAAACCGGCAAAGAGACCCGCTTCCTCTATGTTCTGAGTTATCCCGGTTTTACCTAAAAACTTGGCATTTTCAGCGACTTGCAAATGATCATTGCATCCAACCTGACCAGCCATCCAAACGTTGTTACCTGTTTTGACACTGCCCGCCAGGCACACTTGGGCCATGATTAAATTGTCTTCACCAATTTGGCAGTTATGTGCAACGTGTACCAGGTTATCAAATTTGGTTCCTCTCCTGATAACAGTTGCTTTGATAGATCCCCGATCGATTGCACATAAGGCACCCACTTCAACGTCGTCCTCAATGATCACAATTCCTACCTGTGGCACTTTTTTATGAGGATCACCGTCCTTGTCTCTTTCAAATCCAAAACCTTCGCTACCTATGACACAACCGGAATTCAGCAAAGCGCGGTGACCGATTATACAC
This sequence comes from SAR324 cluster bacterium, assembly GCA_028282825.1. Taxonomy (GTDB): domain Bacteria; phylum SAR324; class SAR324; order XYD2-FULL-50-16; family XYD2-FULL-50-16; genus JAHJTV01. The sequence continues at coordinate 29,665 of JANQGZ010000085.1, read as the reverse complement.
CCCTGATTTATTGTCACATTTGCGTGAATCATGCAATCGTCGCCGATTTGTACGTTTTCTCCTATAAACGTTCCAGGATATACAACAGTATTTTTTCCCAGCGAAGCGTTTTCCGAAATATAGACTCCCGGATAGACTGTACAATTATCACCAATATCAGCAGAGGTTGCGATATACGCATCATCTGATATACCTGCAATTTCCTGTTTTGGAGGATTCATCAGCAATATCACTTTTCCGTATGCCATGCGTGGATTCTCAACCTGGATCAGTGTGACTCCTTCTACCTCAACATCGTTTCCGACCAATACAGCCGATGCCTGACATAGAGGCAGGTGTTCCTTGTATTTGGGATTAGCAAGAAAGGTTATATCGCCTGGTTGGGCTTCCATAATTCCGTTAATGCCCGTGATTTCTGCGTTTGGATCACCAATTAGATTTCCGTTCAAAGCTTCGGCAATCTCTTTAAGCGTGAGAGTCTTCATAAAACAATATTTTGAATAGGGTTATTTGTAGGAAACAAGTCAAACTGATTTGCGTTTATAACGCGAAAAGAAAGGGATCTAAATCATTTGGCGGGTTTTGCCCCATCAAGATAAAATTAGTAGCGGCAATCATCGAAAGAGTCAATGGTTCTTGCTCTGAATTAGGTTTTAAAGAGTATTCACCACTGTATCGAGAATCGAATATAACCAAAGGTACTGGGTTGATTGAATGTTTGGTGCTGATTTCTTCTTTTCCGGTTTTTTTATTGGTAATAATCATTTCATCGGCATTGCCATGATCAGCAGTGATTAAAGCGATTCCCCCGGCTTTAGTCAAAGCTTTGCATATTTTCTCCAGTGCTGCATCAACAGTCTCAACAGCTTCTATAGCTGCTTTCATATCTCCGGTATGCCCTACCATGTCTGCATTGGCAAAATTAATCAGGCCGTAATCGAATTTACCTGATTTAATCAATTTAACAGCCTGGTCTGCAATTTCCTGTGCTTTCATTCTTGGTTGGCGTGCAAAGGAATCGATTTTATCCGAAGGGATGAGATGGTAAATTTCTTTTTCCGGATCCAACGGATTTCGATATCCCCCGTTAAAGAAAAAAGTTACGTGGGCATACTTTTGAGTCTCTGCCAGACGAAACTGGTTGAGGCCCAGTTCCAGGATTCGCTTTCCAAATGGATTTGGCACTTCCGGACTTCCGATGATTCTGTTTTGAGGCAGATCATTATCTTCATCGTAAACCATCATGCCCGCAAAATAGATGTCCGGTCGACGCTCAATAGCAAATCCGCTGAAATCTTTGTCGACAAAAGCCATGGTCAATTCAACAGCCCGGTCTGCTCTGAAGTTCATTGAGATCACGGAATCGCCATCGTTTACTTTAATTAAATCGCCAGTTTTGGAGAGGATGTTAAAAGCTGGACAATCCTGATCAACCAGACTCGGGTTTTTTGAACGAAAATGTAAAACAGCTTCTTTCGCGCTTTTAAAGTTATTACCCGAGTTGCCTTCCACATGGGTCTGCCATCCGGCTTCCACCTTTGTCCAGTTTTTATCCCGGTCCATAGTGATCAATTCCCTTCCTCCTCCGGATGCAAAAGCATAATCCCAATCAGGATGGTCATTCAGAATTGAAGCAAAAAGGGATTCCAGCTGGTCGATATATTGATCGGCCGATTGAATGGCAACATCTCGTCCATCCAGAAGGGCATGGACATAAACCTTTTCAATTCCCTGCCTGACGGATTCTTCTATTACCGCAATAAAATGGTCAATATGGCTGTGAACATTGCCATCCGAAAGCAAACCGATCAGGTGTAGTGCCCCCGATTTTGCGTTTTGAAGGGCTTCATTCAGGACTGGAAACTTAAAAAACGAACCGTCTTCAATGGAATTGGTAATCAGCGTAGGACCTTGAGGTATCATCTGACCTGCACCAATGGTCAAATGCCCTACTTCTGAACCGCCAAGATCCTTTTTTCCGGGGAGCCCAACAAACTTGCCATGAGTGACGAGTTCGGTTTTCGCGTAAGTTGATCTAAGATGATCCATAAACGGCGTCTTAGCCTGAAAAACCGCGTCAGTATGATCCTGTTTGCCCAGCCCGTATCCATCTAAAATAATGTTCAAAAGCGGACGACGGTTTTTAAAATATTGTGATAATTCCGACAGGGTTTTCATGGGGCAATACCTTTAAAATCAGTAGGTTGATTTGAGTGTTTTCAATTATGTCATATCCTTGTATTATGAGGAAAAGACACTTGAAAAGCAAATGATGATGATTGAATGGTCAATCACTTTTCGGTGCACATGCGAATACTTAGCTGAAAAGGGATAGCAAAGAATTTGCATTGATTTTTAGTACCCGCTTGCTGATAATCACCTCAGCAAGCAAGAACAGGGGATTCAAATGGCAGATATACACAATCTCCAAGGCATTATTGCCCAGTCGCCGGTTTTGAACCGATTGCATGAAGGTCCGCATTACAGTGCTGCAAACGGTGCCCAAATTTTGAATATTATTGAACAGCGTAAAGTCAACCGGAGACTTAAATCCGTACGTCAGCTACAAGAAGCATCTGAGACCGAAAAAGAGGAAACCAGGAAAAGAAGGATGAAAAAAGCTGCAGAGGAGAGATTGATCGATATTACGGTGTGAAATCAGATGAGGACCGCCCTGCCGTGATTTAGGGGTTAATTGAACCTGGCAAGACCAGGTGGGAGTAGTTAGTAATAACTTTAGGCTTCCCAATGAGTTGGGCGTGCACACAGCTAACAGTGACCAGTCCCTTAAAGTTAGAAACGGCTCAATTTTACCTAAATTCCACGAACAGGGCAGATTACTTATCAATCTTAAGTTGGACTTATTCTAACCGGTAGCAAAACCCTTGTCCACTTAAAATTGCTCGTCATTTCCCAGTACTCGGTCCAATTCTTCCAGCATTGGAACGACTTTTTCTTCAATCTCATGAACTTGCCGATCCCTGTTTTTTCTTTCACAAATGGCATCATCAGCCAGCAGCAATGCTACTTTAACTGCATAATCCGATAATATATGCCCCGGCTGTTCCCCGGATACGGTTGCAATGGTCGATGTTAACTTGTGTTCGATTTCCCTTACATGCTCTTCCCCATCGGGGCATTTGAACATATACTTCTTCTTATTGATGTTAATCGTAAAAGAATTAGCCGGTTCTGTTTCTTTCATTTCCGCAGGCTCTTTGTTTGGATTTCGATAGACAGATCGTCTGGGATTGTCTTGGCTTATTGGCTATCATAGAAAATGAATTTGGCAAAGTGAAACAATACTAATTTTGCGCCGGATAGAGGAATCATTGATTTTGGTCCCTTATCAAAAAGGATATTTGTTATATCCATTTTGAGGTTTGATATTATGACAATCGCAGTGCTTACGACACGAAGCTTTAAACTTTTAGAAATTTTAAAACGGGTTTGTTGATGATTGAGTTTTATCTGGATATTGATGGAGTGATCCTGGATTTTGAAAGCTCTTTTGTAGATTTTGTCAGAGATTACTATATTCCGGATTTACCAGCCGACTATATTCTTCAAAGCTGGGAAATGGGTGAGGAATTCAAATCCCTGGATATTGAAGAGGTATGGGGTAAATTTGTTAATAGCGATCACTTTAGTTGCATGCCTTTAATTGCTGAAAAAGAAAGCTTTAACAACCTTTCATCGACATTTCCTCTCTATCTGGTCACAAATATTCCTAACGCCCAGTTCAAAGGGCGGGTGGCCAATTTGAATCTCCATGGATTGGAGTACTCCGGATTACATCTGGCAGGGCATTTCAATTTTGGCGATGAGTCCTATCCTACCAAATCCCAAAAAATTAAAGAATTGAGAAAGCCGGAATCGAAAATAATTTTCCTTGATGACCATCCAAAAAATTGTCTTGATGTTAAATCAAATTTTCCCGATTCCCAAGTCTACTTGATGGATCGACCGCACAACAAAGAAGTCCGGGATCAATCCTGGACCAGGGTCATGAATTGGCTGGAGTTTTATCATTTAATGAAACAAAGGATTTTCAACTGATAAAGGAAGGCAATGCCAATCAAGCCTTCTCATAAACCATCAGGTGATAGGATTTAAAGCGAGAAAAACTATCTGCATTTGTTTTACGTTGTAGGTATTTATAGTCAATTTTCTTCAATTTCTTTTTGAATTTCCAACGCAAGAATTTGGCAAATCTTGGATAGTTGTTGTCCAGCACATAAAAGATCAGATTGTAAATGGGAACCATGGTGTTGGTTAAGAAATCATCAACAATATCGATGCTTGGTGCCGTTTCCCGGGTGATATCCAAATCTACAATGTTCTTCAAGGGCAGCTTCGATGCATACTCATAGTATTCGTCGAGGTCATGCCCCCCACCAATTGGACTGGTTCCTTCTACTTTTTTCCGAAAGAAGTCACAAACCAGGATTGATCCGTTTTTATTGAGCAGTTTGATGCTTAGGGGCATGGAGATTCGAAATGGTATATATTGAAAACTCTCACTAAAAAGAATGAGATCATATTTCTTTTCGGTATAGATGTCTTCATAACCGCATTCAAAGATTTCGCTGCGATTTCCAACCAGTCGCCGGACATGTTTGGTTAAGTTCGGGCTGGGTGAGACGCAATCCACCTGGTATCCTTCATCGAGCATTTTTTGGGCAAACTTGCCGGAACCGCATCCGACATCAAGGATGGTTTTTACGCCTTTTGGGATGTGAGAAAGAATCAATTGCGCATAGTTTTCCTGGGCTTCATGTACATTGGAAGAATCGACTTCAAGACCATCAGTCCAGTATCCATAGTGCAGATATTCGGTTTTATAGAACTGCTTGGCCAGAATTATTCCTATGTCCAGACCTATCTCTTTAAAATCAACCTTTTTCTTTTTTGACATTCTCACTCCACATAAAAACGAATCCCAGAGCATGGGGAATTGGTTAGGTACTTTGACAGCTAATGATTACAGCAACTGAAATATACCCTGTTTGAATTGGTACAAAACGAATTTGATCATATTGATATCATGCCTTCTCTGACAACCTTGTAGCTTTCCCTGGTCATGTCAACCAGCGTTGAAGGTTTGATGCCGGGGGTTTTACCACCATCGATGTAAATCTCGACAGAATCTCCAAAGGTCTTTTGTGCTGTCTGAATTTCACTGGCTTCCTTTTGAGAGCTGACATTCGCACTTGTACCGACAAGTGGTACTCCAATGAGTTTAATCAACTTTTTGGCAATTTTCGAGGAAGTCATTCTAAACCCCAGAAAGTCATTATTAGTATTTAGTTCCTTTGCTAACAGCCCTTTGTGAGGCAATATTGCTGTCAAAGGCCCTGGCCAGTACTTTTTGAGTGTTTCCATATGCGTATGACGGATATGACCTGTGTACTCAAATAACATCTTCCAGTCGTCCACTAAAACCAGCAAAGGCATTGCACGATTTCGGTTTTTCAGTTCATAGACTTTGTTTACCGCAACAGGATTATTAGCAACGCATCCCAAGGCGTAAAAAGTTTCGGTGGGATAGATGATTGTACCATCATTTTCTACCAGAATATCTCTAATCAGTTCTGGTGTTTTTCCCGAAAATGGGTACTGGAATGTACTCATGAAAATACCTGAATTCTGGAATAAAATATGCTAAACAGTGGTTTAACAGATAGGATGATGTCCACTACTTTTGATTAAATTCAAACCAATCAACCATCTTTCTCTCTTACTAAATCAAAAGAGTTCATGCCATATGATGTTCAGACTTCATATGACATAGATTGAACTTGACGTTGAATAGTCTTTTAACCAAGTAACTTTAGCTCAAAATGACCAGGACTTGTGTACGATTTTAGTTGAACGATTGCGGAGGTGACCGATAAGGTTGTATCGTTAAGGATTTGCAGTGAACAGTCACTTCTGGATTATTGTTTTACCGCGTTGTGAATCTGTTGCAGGGTGAAGGATGAAAAGGAAACGAGTCATCAAAAAATGGAAGCTTCCTGGTTTTGCACAAAAGTGTTTACTTGTATTGGGGGTTTGCTGGTTGTCGGCATTTAGTGCAAGCGATGTACAGCAGCTCAAGGAAACAAAGGTCTGCAAAAAATGCAACCTGGAAGGAGCAGATCTTTTTGGGCTTGATTTACAAAAATCTGATCTATCAGAGGCTCGTCTCAATAGATCCAACCTAAGAGAAGCCAATTTGACCGGTGCCAATCTTACCAAAACAGAACTTACGCAGACATATTTTGAAAATGCTATCTGGGTGAATGGTCAGACGTGTTTACCTGGTTCGTATGGGAAGTGCGTTACTCAAATACAAGTCAATGCGCTTGCTAGCAGAAACTGTCCCCAATGCAGCCTCCCTTTTGCAAATCTGCAAGAGGCGTTTTTCGTTGGAGCACAACTTAAAGGATCGGATTTTAGGGGAAGTGATTTAACGGGTGCTCGATTGATGGACTCTGACTTGTCTGATGTGAATTTCACAGAAGCCGTCCTCAGCAACGCAAATCTTTCCGGTGCAAATTTAAGTGGTGCCAATCTAATGCAGGCGGATTTGACAGGCGCCACCTGGGTTACAGGTGAGCGATGTCAGGAAGGATCTGTAGGTATCTGTAAAACCGATGCGCTAGAAGCATTTAAAAAAGAGAAAATCTGCAATCGATGCTATTTAAGTCACATTGCCCTGGATAACCATGACTTTTCCAAAGCTGTCATCAGAGGTGGGAACCTTCGCGACAGCAGCTTTGCCAATTCTAATTTTGCTGAAGCTGTGTTGGAAGGGTCGAATTTTACCAAAAACAACCTCACGCAATCGAATTTTTTCCAGGCTGTTTTAACGGAGGCATTTTTTGTCGAGACCCTGATGAATCGGTCAGACTTTACAAACACAGATCTAACACGGACGAATTTAAGTAGTTCTGATTTGAGACAATCAAATTTTGATGGCACTGTATTCAGAAGCACAGACCTCAACAACTCCAACCTGGCAGGAAGTACGTTTAACAAAACCAATCTTAGAAATGTTAATTTTCAGAATGCTGATTTAAACGGATCAACATTCGAAAACACAAATTTCAGGAATGCTAATTTTATAGGAGCGACCTGGATTAATGGTGAAAAATGTCTAGGCGGTTCCATCGGCTACTGTATTACCAACAATGTTCGAAACGCAGTGGAAAATAAAACCTGCAATGACTGCAGCCTGCCTTATGGATACTTTAAAGGAGCAGATCTGACCGAAGTATCTTTACAGGGATCGGATCTCTATCGTTCGAATTTATCGGGCTCTGATTTAAGAAATGCCAGGATTTCCGAAACCAATTTTGAGCAATCCACTTTTCGTAACGCTGATTTGACAAACGCTGTTATCAAAGATTCCAATCTGCAATGGGTTAGTTTAAAGGGAGCCAGGCTTTTCAGAACGGATTTTTCAGGTTCCAATTTGTCAGATTCCATTTGGGTGGATGGTCAAACCTGTAAAAAAGGATCGATAGGTCGTTGTATTACTGAGCCTTTGATGCAATTGATTGGCACAAAGTCTTGCAAAAACTGTCAATTACATTTTGTTGACCTTAGAAATCGTAAATTGCTTTGGTTTAATCTTAACGGTGCAAAGCTCGTAGGTGCCAATCTGCAAGGAGCAAATCTGACGGGAGCTTTCTTGAAGGATGTCGATTTTTCTCAGGCTAATTTATCCAATACTAATTTCCGTGGGGCAGAACTCGTAGGAGGGAATCTAGATGAAGCCGACTTAACCAATGCAGATTTTAGCGGGGCGATCTGGACCGATGGCAGACTCTGCAAGGAAGGGTCCATAGGCATTTGTTTATAATGCAGAATAAATCATTGAATAACCATCTTGTGGTGAAGGGATCGTAACAATTATGGGTGATGAGCAACATCCGGCTCTCGTAGTGTTGGCAGCCGGTTTAGGGAGCAGATATGGTGGGTTCAAACAATTGGATGAAATCGGATTGGCAGGTGATACCATCATGGACCTGTCAATCAAGGATGCTATACAAGCAGGATTTACCAAAATTGTCTTAGTGATTAATCGAGAGATATCAAGCCAGATTCACAGTCAAGTTCTTGTCAAACATCATCAGCTTGTTGAAATACAATGTGTTTATCAGGATTTGGACTTATTGCCTCAAGGGTTCACTCTCCCTGTGGAGAGAAAAAAGCCATGGGGCACTGCTCACGCAATTCTTACTGCTCGTGAGGCTGTATCAGGTCCTTTTGCGGTAATCAATGCTGATGATTTTTACGGGTTGTCGGCTTACCAACAGATGAAAAATGAGTTGGTTACCTTGGAGCCTGATTCTTCTGATTATTGCATGATCGGGTATCGGCTCTTCAATACGCTGTCGACCCATGGTGGAGTTTCAAGAGGGTTGTGTGATGTTTCAGGAGAATACCTCTCTTCTGTCAAGGAATTTTCAAACATCCAACAAAAAAATAATAGCATTTCCGGCGAGACGGCGGGCAAGTCTTTTGAGCTTTCTGCTGAAAGTATGGTTTCAATGAATTTCTGGGGATTCACTCCCAAAATTTTTGAGTTACTGGAAAACCGCTTTGTAGCGTTTTTACAAGACAATTTAGAAAGTCCGAACGCAGAATTTTTCATTCCCGATGTTCTGGATTACGCTATTAATAATAATCTAGGCAGAGTAAAAGTTCTTCCAACCAGTGAAAGATGGTTTGGCGTGACATTTCGTGAAGATCGTGATGAGGTAAAAAAAGGGATACGGAAATACCTGCAAAACAGGAAGAAGAGGATCTAATTATTCCAATTAACTTGTTAAAAAACCAGTATACAAGCGTTCCAAAAATATTTTAGAATCGCGAATAAGTATTCAAACATAAGAAATTAAAGGCTAAACCAGATGAAACTATCTGATTATCTTTGCGAAGATGGGATTTTGATGGATCTGACAGGCGGGAATAAAAAGGAGATTATTCACAATCTTGTCAGGTTGCTAACAAATACTGTTGAAATAAAAGATACCAATGACATCGTTCACAAACTTGAAGAACGGGAAGAATTAAAGACAACTGGAATAGGGTCCGGGATTGCAATTCCACACTGCAAAAGCGGCGAGATGACAGATGTTCAGATTGTTGTTGGTATTTCCAAGGAGGGAATTGATTTTGAATCATTGGACAATAAACCGGCACATTTCTTTTTTTTGTTGGTAGCACCTGAAAAGGGTGGGGCTGAACACCTGAAAGCAAGTGCAAAAATTGTACGCTTGTTCAGGGAAGATTCGTTCAGAGAAAGCCTGCTTTCAATGAACAAGCCCTCGGAAGTACTAGCATTTATTGAAGAAAATGAATAACAAGGCCGTATAACCCCTTTTTTCTCGCTCTCAGACAGCCAAAACCGAGCATGGCAAATATCCTTGTTATTACCCATGGTAATCTTGCTGATGAATTCGTCAGCATTGCCGAAAATATTGCTAAATCGGCAAATAAGATTATTCCTGTCAGTTTTGAACTCACCCTGGATCAATCCGAATACCCTGCCAAGATGGCAGAGGCCATGGAATCTGTCGACCAAACTGAGCCGACTATCATTCTTACAGATCTTTTTGGTGGAACTCCCAGCAACTTTGCTATTCCTTACATTCAAAAAGACAAGGTCGAAGTAATCACCGGCTTAAACATACCTATGTTGATTTATTTGATGACTCAGCCGCCCGGAAAAAGCATTGAAGAACTTTCAAACGGAGCGAGACAGGCTGGTAAAGACGCAATAATCATCGCTGGTGAGTTTCTGCAATAGAACCGAAATGAATAAATCCTACTATTTCGTCCGATTATTAGCCAGGTTACTAGATCTGCTTTTGGTCAGTCTTTGCCTGATAATTGTTCAGTCATTCAATTCCGATTTTTATGGAAATCCTCTTGTCTGGTATCTTGCCTATAATTTTTTAACCATTTCGCTGAATGGTCAAACATTAGGAAAATACAGTTTCACGTTGATTATAAAATCAAACAAAAAAGGACTTAACAGAATAGTTACCCTCTTAGTGCGAGAAGTATTGATGCTATTGTTGCTTCCAATTCTGGCGATCAATCTTCTATTCGTCGCACCCATTCCTTTGCACGATCGAATCAGCGGAACAAAGGTGATCAGAAATGAATCCTAAGTCGGCAGTCGTCAGATGTCCAATATACGGGTCTGTATCTTTAGAGGAAAATGAACTCAAGCTCATCGACAGTCCGTTTTTTCAAAGACTCAGACATATTTCTCAATTGGGATTCGCATCATTTGTATTCCCTGGAGCAGTCCATACCAGGTTTTCGCATTCGCTCGGTGCCATACATTTGGCAGGAATGGTCTTTGATCGATTGATCAGTAATTCCCTGCATTCTTTGGCAGAACATTATACAACAGACCAGATTTCCTATTTCAGGCGAATATTAAGGCTTTCCGCCCTGCTGCACGATATCGGGCATCCACCTTTTTCTCATGCAGCCGAATCTCTTTTACCTCCGTTAAAAAATCTGGAATCATCTCTGTTTGGTGAAGTTTCAGATGGTCAACAGTCTACCCATGAAGATTTTTCTCAAATGATCATCCAGTATCTGGCTATCGAAGAGAAGGTTTTGAGTGAGCAAGAGGCAGCTGATATCATATGCATTCTTTCAAAGAATAAGCATCCATCAGAACGGATGAATGCAAAATGCGGAAAACCCATGATCTATCCGTTGTTATGCCAATTGATCAATGGTGAGATAGACGTGGATCGAATGGATTACCTGCTTCGAGATTCCTATTTTGCTGGTGTTCCATACGGTAAATATGATCTGGATCGATTGATTAATTCGTTTGTTTGTTGCCTTGAAACGTCATCAAATCAATTTTTGCTTGCTTTAGACGGGGAAGGCGTGCCGTCTTATGAAATTTTTTTACTGGCAAGAGTTCACATGTTTCACCAGATCTATTTTCATAAATCACTTGGGGCTTACAGACATTATTTGATCAGGGCTTACGAAGAGGGTGAAGTTGACTACAAAATTGATGGTTCTGTAGTTAACTTTTTAAATTTGACTGAAACTCGCTTGCTTGAAGAATTTCGAACCAATCGTGATAGAAAGTGGTCTGGAAAGATTTTCAATAGAACTCCAGCAAAAAGTCTGATCAGAGTAGAAAATTCGGAAGCTGCCAAATTGAAGCGCTTGTATGAAGTAGACAGAATGTTAAAAGATAAAGGCATCGAAACAATACTCTCCCATTCGTCTAACAATTATTCCTCCCAGCTCAAAAACAGCCAAATAGACCAGGAAACCATATTGGTGGTTGATGAGGAAATGGGTCGTACAACAATCGTGCCGCTGGCCGAAAGATCTAATTTGCTTGGTTCTGAATCAAAACAGATCGAAGTTCATCAGCTCTACGTTCATCGCGAGGATTATAAGAAAGCAATAAAATTGGTACCTCCCGCGATTAACTAACTTGAAAGATCCTTTCTCAGTTTCTTGATTAAGGCTTTGGCTCTCAACTTATATTTTGTACCTTGCCACCTGCTTCGCGGTTTCGAAATGGTTACCAGTGCCTCAAGCTCTTTAACAGCATCTGCGAATTGTTCCGCTGAAATAAGAAACTCAGCTTTTAGCATGCGCGACACCATGTATTTCGGATCAAGATCAATTGCTTGATCGATCAACGACAAAGCTTTCTGTTGATTCCCCCCAAATAATGCAGGAACATGGTGATACCAGCTTGCCAGTCCTGCCATGGCTACGGAATTTGTTGGATTCAGCTCAATTGCCTTCTCGAATCCCTCTTTAACAGTATCCCTTTTGTACAAAGATCTCATGACTCCTTCATGCAAAGCGCTGGATCCGGTGTTTAATGAAAGCCAGGTATGGGCAAAACTGTTTTTAGGATGTCGGCTGACCGCGTCGTTGCCGTATTGAATCCCTTTCTTAAAAAAGATGGCTTTTTTTTGGTGGTTACCTGTCTGTTCCGCCAATGTCCAGAAACAGCGAGCAAGTTTCCATTCTATGTCTTCACGCAAATGAGAATAGGGAAGCGCTTTTTTGTAAAAGGATAAAGACATCTCAAGATTGCCAGGAAGCTCCTGGGTTTCATAAAGCCTGTCCGCCACTGAAATGTAATACTGACTTAGAATCAAGCCGTCTGAATCAGTCGAAGCAGGCAGAGGCTTCGTAAAGCTTATACAACCAACAAAAAACAGGATTTTGATCAATTTTGCTAACATAACAATCTGTAAGTTCTCGCCTTTGAGAGATTAAACACTCGTTTCAATAACAGTGCAGATCACTTTCCTTTCCTGCCTCGGACCATCAAATTCACAAAAGAAAATATTTTGCCAGCGGGAAAGACCGAGCTTTCCTTCTATAATCGGAATAGTCTCATTAGGTCCCACAAGGCCTGCTTTAATGTGTGAATCACCATTTCCATCCTGCTTGTCGTGCAACCAAACACCTTTTGGTATTATTTTTCGAAGAAAATTAACCACGTCTGTTTGAACACTCTCATCCCAATTTTCCTGAATCATGACGGAAGAGGTCGCACCTTGTGAGTAAACGTTGATCATTCCCGTTCTCACATGGCTTTCCTCGACAACAGCTTTTACTTGATTTGTTATATCAAGGAGTTCTTCTCGTTTGTCGGTTTTGATTTTTATTGCTTTTTGCATTGTTTGATTTGCATTATCGATACAGAAAAATTATTTCTTTTCCTGGTCGTTTAATTCTGATGGGAAAGAAAGTATTACTGTCCTTTCTTGCCTTTGATTTATTTGAACTGAGTTGATATTGTCAAATTCATTTTAGATTCCTGCAACATTAAAATTATTCCGAGAAATGAATCAGATAACATTCACAAAACCCGATGATTGGCATTTACATCTTCGTGATGACCAACAGATGGCATCTGCTGTTATGCACACAGCCAAATACTACAAAAGAGCGATTGTGATGCCAAACCTGGCCAATCCGGTCTTTACATTGGAACTAGCCAGACAATATCGTGAACGCATTCTAAGCGCATTAGGCAATAGCATTGGTTTTGAACCTCTAATGACAATTTACCTGACCGGAGATACCACCAGTCAACAAGTTTTGGAAGTCAAGGAAAGTGGAATTGTATATGCCATCAAGCTCTATCCGGCCGGAGCAACTACCAATTCCGCCCGGGGAGTCAGGGATCTTGACCAATGCGATGCTGTTTTTACAATGATGGAAAAAATAGGTATGCCACTTGCAGTACACGGGGAAGTGACTGATTCAGAAGTCGATATTTTCGATCGAGAAAAGGTGTTTATTGAAAAGCATCTATCGGTTCTGGTAAAAAGATACCCGGATTTAAAAATCATTCTTGAACACATTACTACAAAAGATGCTGTGCAATTCGTTGAGTCCTGCTCAAATAATGTCGGGGCTACGATCACAGCACATCATATTTTGCTCAACAGGAATAACATATTGGTCGGAGGCATCCAACCACATCACTATTGCTTGCCGGTTGTGAAAACTGAAGAAGACAGGAAAGCTGTTTTAAATGCAGCGACCAGCGGAAACCCAAAGTTTTTTCTCGGTACAGACAGTGCTCCTCATGCTCGGAAGGAAAAAGAATCAGCTACAGGAAAAGCAGGCATATACAGCTCTCCTGTATCGTTACCCATTTATATAGAAATGTTTGAAAAAGAGAACAAACTTGATCAGCTGGAAGGCTTTGCTTCTTTTTTTGGGGCGGATTTTTATTCCTTACCGCGAAATCAGGAGACGATTACGTTCAAAAAAGAAGAAACCATCGTCCCTGATAAATACGAATTTGCAGATGATTATGTGGTTCCTTTGAAGGCGAGCGATACAGTTCAATGGAAGCTGGTTGAATAATTATTGAGACTGGTTGCGCTTTAAATCTAAAATAGTTCAACCAGCTACAAATTCTCTATCTCCACTCCGAATTCTTCCTTGATCGACAGCATCAAATCTTGATCATGCTCCATTCCTGCATATCGAATTTCGATTAAAATCTTATTGATGATGACATTGAAATCATCAGCGTCTGAAATTCTTGCAATCATGGATTTTAGCCCGGAACGGCGGAGATTCTCAAGCACAGCGAATCGAATTCTTTCCTTTACCTGGAGGATAGCGGTTTCTTTTTCATTCCGAAAAAAGTATTCAATTTCTGACTGATTCTTCCCTAACAAAGCCAGTGTAATCCACTTGGTATAAATATTTCCGCTGTCCTTGGGCGGCTGCGCCATACCATAGCTCACGACAAACGAAAATATGCCAACAAGAACAACCAGGCATCTCATCAATCTTAGCGGTCTCATCACAATACCTCAAACTGTTAGTAACAGTGAGCTTAAAGAGAATCCCGGCATCAAGGAATTCAAATTCTGGCTCACTTTCAATACACTCTGTTTATCTCTATCGGCAAATCTTTACTTTTCTTTAACTACTATAACTATAGTATGTATAAGTACTTGAGTGCTGCCCAGAGATACATTTTTCCTTACTACAATTATCGGCGTCTTAAAAATAAACTTTAATGGTTTTTTCTATCTTGAATGGTAAATCGACCTAAACGAGACTTTTTGATGTTACTTCAAACACGTCCTTGGAAATACCTTTGGTTTTAGAGATTTTTTCCAAGTGGTCTTTCATGAGATTTTGGCGAGCCGCATCAAACTTTTTCCACTTTGTAAACGGTGTTACGAGTCTGGAGGCAATTTGAGGATTCATTTTATCAATTTCTAATATCCGATCACTCAAAAAGGTGTAACCACTACCGTCCAAGTTATGAAAGTTGATTAGATTTGCTGAGGCGAATCCGCCAATCAAAGATCTTACGTTATTTGGATTTTGAATATTAAAACTAGGATGGTTTCTAAGATTTTCTATGTCTCCCGTGGTTGTTTGTTTCGATGTAGATTGAATCATCAGCCATTTGTTCAACACGACAGGATCTCCACTCCATTTTTTATGGAAAGAATCCAAGGCAGCCTTTCTTCTGGATCTATCTTCATTAACGATACAAACCAACGCTTTTAATTCGTCTGTCATGGTTTTTGGATTTTCATATTGTTTGAAACATAGCTGATGAATGTCAGCGTCCCCCAAAGTCGTTAAGTAATCCAAAGAAAGGTTCTTAAGGCTTCTGATTCCGGCAGATTCAGCGTCGAATCCTACATTGTCTGTTCCATGCAGTGATAAATAAATATTCTTGAATTCTGTTGTCAAGGCAGCAGCAATGGATCTTTTAACTGCTTCACGAACTTTATGAATGGAATCGACATCAATGACGTCCATTTGATCGGATAAATAGGCCTCGCCAGGAAGTGACAATGTTTGAGTCTTTAATTGCATCTCCAAAGCATCATCTGACAGGGTATTTTTGAAAGCAGCAATAATTCCCATTACTTTTTTGAGTACCAATTCCTGAAATCCGTCTTCATTTGGATTGTCCTTTTGACTTTGCATCACAAGGTCTAAAATTGTTTTGGCCAGAATTTGTTGACCTGCCTCCCACCGGTTAAAAGGATCAGTATCATGAGCCATGAGAAACACGAGGTCATCATGACTTAAATCGTGATGGAGTTTTACCGGAGCTGAAAAACCCCTCAAAACCGATGGTACTGGTCTGGAATTTACATTTTTGAATACAAATGTCTGAGTTGGTTTCTTTAGCTCTAAAGTAATGGAGTCTGAATCCGCTGGATTGGTGACACCCTCTAATTCGGGCATAATGGGGCTGCCATTTTCTCCAAGTAAACCGGTAACAACAGGAATCTGAAATGGTTCTTTCTTTTCCTGCCCCGGGGTAGGGGGGCAAGTTTGGCTCAAAGTCAAATTGAAGATCTTTTCTTTTTCATTGTACTCGGAATTCATAGTTATTTCCGGAGTTCCGGCCTGAGTATACCAGCGGCGAAATTGTTTGAGATCCACTCCATTGGCATCTTCCATCGCCAGGACAAAATCTTCTGTTGTTGCAGCTTGTCCGTCGTGTCTGTTGAAGTAGAGCTCCATGCCTTTAAAAAAATCCTTTTTCCCTAATATCGAAGCCATCATGCGAATGACTTCTGCACCTTTGTTGTAGATTGTAACTGTGTAGAAGTTGTTAATCTCGATGTAAGAGTCCGGCCGGACTTGGTGAGCCATTGGACCAGCATCTTCAGCAAACTGAGACGTGCGGATTACATTGACATCTGCAATCCGCCTGGATGCTCTGGAATTCATATCAGCTGAAAACTCCTGGTCTCTGTACACCGTTAAGCCTTCTTTCAAGCTTAATTGAAACCAATCCCGGCAGGTGATTCTGTTGCCTGTCCAATTATGAAAATACTCATGTGCAACCACTCCTTGAATCCTTTCATAATCCTGATCGGTTGCACTATCGGGTCTTGCCAGTATTAAACTGGAATTGAAAATATTAAGCCCTTTGTTCTCCATTGCTCCGGCGTTAAAGTCATTGACAGCAACGATCATAAAAATATCCAAGTCATATTCTCTGCCGTAGACTTTCTCATCCCAGGTCATAGACTGCTTAAGCGACTTCATTGCGTGGTCGCATTTGTCTAAATTTTCTTTTTCAACATAGATTTTAAGTGCTACATCCCTGCCAGACCGAGTGGTAAAAGAATCTTCGATGGAAACCAAATCTCCCGCAACCAAGGCAAAAAGGTATGATGGTTTTTTGAAGGGATCAACCCACCGAATCCAATGTCTGCCGTTGTCTAAATCTCCTTTTTCGATGGGATTTCCGTTGGACAACAATACCGGGTATTTTTTCTTGTCAGCAATGATTTTGGTGGAGTAGACAGCCAGAACATCCGGTTTATCAGGATAATAGGTGATCCTTCTGAATCCTTCAGCTTCACACTGTGTACAAAACATATCGCCGGATTTATAAAGACCTTCAAGTGCCTTGTTTTCCTGCGGTAATATCTTCGTTTTTATTTTAAGATTGAATTCCGTGGGTACGGAATTAATTGTGAGGGTTTCCGAATCAAAAACCAGGTTATCAGCGGGAACGTCTTTATCATTAACGGCAATAGACAGCAAATCAAGGTTATCGCCAAAGCAAATGAAGGGGGCATTTTTCTCAGAAGCAACCGGGTTGATCCTGCAGTTAAGCTCGGATGAAACGATACAATGCTCTTCAAAAAGATCAAATGTTAGTTCAATCGTGTCGATCAGATACGCGGGTGGTTTATAATCTTTTAGATATATGGTTTCGGGCGTTTTTTGGTTCATTTTAATCCAAAGTGTTGGCAGATTGATATATAATGAGAAGGTTTGATTAATTTGAAGAAATAGTTATGTGCCGATCTTATGCCGAACCTGGTTTTATAAAATCAGCAAAGTTTGACCTTCGAAATGCCGCTTTATTCAGAGAGGAGTGTCTTCAACGTTTGGTTGACCATTTGAGGGTTTGCTTTTCCTTTTGACTGTTTCATCACCTGTCCCACAAAAAATCCCAATACTTTTTCCTTTCCGCTTTTGAATTCTTCGACCTGGGATGGATTGTCATTGAGCACCTGTTTACATAGTCCCTCAATTGCTCCTTCATCCGAAACTTGCTTAAGACCCTTCTCTTCAACAACAACTTCTGCATATTTTCCACTTGCAAACATCTCTTCAAAAACGGTTTTTGCTATTTTACCGCTTATGGTTCCCTTTTGTATCAGTTTAATGAGCTTAGCTAAATGCGCTGGTGTAACAAAGGATTGCCTGATTTCGGTTTTGGTTTCATTCAATAACCTTGAGAAGTCACTTAACATCCAGTTTGCTGCTGGTTTTGCGTCAATTCCAATGTTTACAACTTCTTCAAAGAATTCGGACATACTTCTATCAGCCACAAGTATTGAGGCTTCTTTTTCCGTTAATCCATAGTCTTTTTGAAATCTTTCCCGCTTTTCATCCGGTAACTCGGGAAGCTCCGATTTCAGAGTTTCTATGGTCGTGTCGTCAACATATGCGACCGGAAGATCGGGGCAGGGGAAATATCGATAATCGTCAGAATCTTCTTTGCTGCGCATCGCTTTGGAAGTTCTTTTATCCGCGTTCCAAAGTCTTGTTTGTTGAATAACTTTCTCTCCTTCGAATACCATCTCAGTTTGCCGCTGAATCTCAAATTCAATAGCTGCCTGTACATTGCGAAAGGAATTAAGATTCTTGGTTTCGGTTCGTGTTCCAAATTCCGTTTGCTCAAATGGTCGGATGGACACATTGGCGTCACATCGGAGGTTTCCTTTTTCCATGTTACCGTTGCTGATCCCTAAGTATGTCACTATGGAATGGATTTTTTCCATATAGGCTTTTGCTTCCGCTGCGCTTCGAATATCAGGTTCTGAAACAATTTCTACCAGCGGAGTCCCAGCCCGATTTAAATCAACATAACTGGCACCGGGATCATCTCCATCATGGACCAGCTTTCCTGCATCCTCTTCGAGGTGAATTCTGGTAATGCCAATCCTTTTTCTGTTCCCTTCTATGTTGATATCAATCCAACCGTTTTCGCAAATAGGTCGGTCGAATTGTGATGTTTGATAGGCCTTGGGTAAATCAGGATAGAAGTAATTTTTGCGTGCAAACTGAGAGTCTTTTCTAATGGTGCAGTTGGTCGCCAATCCAAGCAGAATGGCGTATTTAACTGCTATTTCATTAATTGCAGGTAAAGCACCCGGCAAACCAAGGCAAACAGGACACGTGTTTAAATTAGGTTCCTGCCCGAATTCAGTGGGACAGGAACAAAACATTTTGGTATTCGTTGACAGTTGAGCGTGGACCTCCAGTCCGATGACAGTTTCAAGTTCCATAAATAACGTTTAGAGGGGTGTTCATCAGTAATCAGGGAACCCTGAGATTGACTTTCATAGTGACATTAATCCAAAATGTGGTCAAGAAATCGCAGCGGTAAAAGGCCGTCAACCGGTTATTTGGCTCTTTGTCATGCCCTTTAACTTAATGTTTAACACATAGTGATATGAAAACAACGAATACCAACTCAATGAGTTGGAAAGAAGCCATATTTGCAACAAAAGGTCCCACTAATCTTAAAGATTCAATAATTTTGTTCATAAAAGGTCTGTTCATGGGAGCGGCCAATATTATTCCCGGTGTCTCCGGTGGTACTATTGCATTGATTACAGGCATTTACCAGGAACTCCTGTTTGCCATCCGTTCATTCAATATGAATACAATCAGGCATTTAAAAAACTTCCAGTTTAAGGAAGCTCTAAACACCGTTCATTTGCGTTTTTTGTTTGCACTGTTCTTGGGTGTTGCGGTTGCTATTTTTTCCCTTGCGCACCTTATGAACTTTGTATTCGTCAATTATCCGATTTTCACCTGGGCATTTTTCTTCGGATTAATTATCGCCTCAATCATAGTTATGGGTCTTCGAATCGATCATTGGTTGGGTGCCGGGGGTATCTCTTTTTTATTGGGAACAGCTGGGGCTTACCTTTTTGTCGGGCTCATCCCGGTTTCGACTCCGGAAACCTGGTGGTTCATTATGTTTGTTGGGGGTATTACGATCTGTACGATGATTTTACCTGGCTTAAGTGGGGCGTTCCTTCTGCTGATACTGGGCAAATATGAGTACATTACCGGAGCTGTCAAAAATCCCTTTATTTGGGAAAATTTCGTTATATTGTCATTATTTGTTGTAGGTTGCGGGCTTGGTATCATTGCTTTTTCGAGGCTGCTTTCCTTCATGTTGAATAGATTTGAAAACATAACAATGGCGATGCTTACCGGAATTATGTGCGGGTCGTTAAGGAAAGTCTGGCCGTGGAAAGAGGTTGTAGAAACCAAAATGATTCGGGGGAAAGAGCATATCATCAGCGAAGCCAATATTTTTCCGGCACAATTGAACGCTGAATTCTGGGTGGCCGTTGTCTTTGCCCTGGTAGGTTTTGTTATTGTTATTGTACTGGAGAAATCAGCGGCTGAAAAATAGGATAGTCGAGACGTTACGCGAAATTGACCTCAGCTAACAAAAACTCTTCGCTTTGCTGAAGAAAACTTGTCAGATTCAGATCGAACTCCTGGAGACATTCCAGGAATTCGATAAGCCTGCTATTCCTCTTTTTTCGCTTATGAACACCATTCAATAAAATTTTGGCTTTGTTTTTAAACACTTGAGTTGCTTGCTGAATTTGGGATTCTCCAAGCTTTCCACTTAAGATTATCTTTCCCAGACTGTAAATCCGGAATCTATCCATTGCTGCATGGGTTTGAGAAAGTTGATCTTCGTGCCCTCCATATTTTGTTAACAAATGCTCATCAATTAATCCGACTTCATGTTTTGCGGTGATTCTTAACCAGAGATCATAATCCTCACAAGCAGGCATTTTTTCATCAAAGCCTTCAAATGAATCGAACAGCTCTTTAGTCATAATGACAGATGAGGGAGTAATGGTGCATAAATGTAAGCTTTCCGGAAAAATATAGCCTGTGGGTTTTGCATGTTTATGTTTTGGGTTAACTCGCTTATTGTTTCTGATCCAGATTTCCTGTGTTTGAGAAATTAATAGTTGTGGATTATCCAAGTGAAATGCCACTTGCTTTTTCAATTTATTTTTGTTCCAGATATCATCGGAATCTAAAAAAGCTAAAAAGCTCCCTGTTGCGATTGATGCCCCCAAATTTCGCGCCCTGCTTACACCTGATCTTTCAATCGCCCTATAAATAAGCCTGGAGTCCTTAACTGTAGCAACGATTTGATTGGTTTGATCAGTTGATCCATCATCTATCACAATCAGCTCATAATTCTTGTAACTCTGGCTTAGTACAGATTGGATTGCTTCGATGACTTTCAATTCTCTGTTAAAGGTGGGAATAATTATTGAGATCAATGGATTGTGCATGATTTTCTTTGTTTAAGACCCGTAAATTAGGGGATTGAAAGGTTAGATTTGCACTCTTAGTCGGTAATCACTGCCTACATTGACGCGTTGCTGAAATGAATGATAAATCAATACTTTGTAATGCATGTTGGGCTTTTTTTATTGCATGTCCCAGTTAACCTGCTAGACTGTGCGAAATCAAAGATAACAGCGTATGCATGATAGACAAGAGGTTTTACAATCAATTACGGCCTGAATTCTGCTAGTCCAAGGCAAGCAGAATTCAGGCTTTTTGCTTTCTGGTCTGCATTCAAGATAATCAAAAGCCTCACATGTCTATTGTGTCAATGAAAAAAGGACTTTTGTCGAAGCCGACTAGCTGTTGTTTCGGAAATTTAAAAAAGGTAATTGCATGATTTTGAAAAACACGACTCGTTTTTTCATACTAGTGGTCATCACATATACATTCTCCGGATTTAGTTATGCCAATCAGCAGACTCATGATAACCAGTGTCTAGCTTCAAAAAAGGCGGATGATCATTGTGATTTGATTGACTCTCGATACGATTCCTTCCTGTTTGACTCCATTATTTCTTATGATCCCATTCCGGAAAATAGTGCACAATCCAATTCAGGCAAACCAGGTTTTTCGTGCTGCGATTCAAATGATCCTGTGCTTGGGATGCTTTCTCTGGAATCGATTGTCCAGGATCTGCTTGTTGGTCCAGAGGACAAGAAGGGGGAATGGGCAGTTTACCCTACCTTGTTTGAAGATGATTCCCAAATTGATGTTCGTAAAGAAATTGAACTCACGGATGTTGATGACGAATCGGTACCTTATAGGAATGGTTCTACTGCTTCTGACAGCCATGTAAACAATGAAAATCAATGTTCCGATAAAACTGATTACGAAGAGACTGTAACCCCCAATTCACCCAAACAGAAAGGTAAGGCTTCGAATGATAACAAACAAGCTTTGCAATGTCCCGAAAAACCGTTCAAAACGTTGGCTCATACCGAACCTGACTACCCTGTTCCGGATATTCCCGTTTACACAAATAAAAGAATTGAAGCTTTCATAAATCTTTACACAAAAAAGAAGCGCAAGGCTTTTATGAGAGCGATTGAACGGCTGCCCAAATATCAGGGTATGATAACCAAAACATTCAAAGAGTACGAACTACCTTTGAATCTCACCTATTTGGCCATTGTAGAGTCCAATTTGAATCCCAATGCCATATCCAGAGCTAACGCTGTTGGGCTTTGGCAATTTATGTCGTATACAGGTAAACATTTCGGGCTATCAAGAAGCTGGTGGCATGATGATCGGTATGATCCGGAACGTTCGACAGTCGCAGCGGCAAAATACCTGAAACAATTGCATACACGATTCAAAGGAGATTGGGAACTGGCACTAGCTGCGTACAACAGTGGTTCAGGGACTGTCCGCAAGGCTATTCGACGAGCAAAGAAGCAAGGCAAGGCAACTGATTATTGGTCTTTAAGACTTCCTCGAGAAACAAGAGGCTATGTCCCTGCTTTTTATGCCGTTTCGATTATATTTGCAGATCTTGAAAAGTATGGATTTAAAAAACATCAATCCAAATTCGTAATTCAACCTAAACAACAATTGGATGTCGGAGGAGGAATAGCACTGAATCAGTTGGCTAAGCTTTTCAAAATCGAACCTGGTGTGCTCAAAGAGCTAAATCCCAGGTTGAGATTTAGAGGTTTGACTCCACCAACTCTAAGCACCTTTACTGTGGCACTTCCTGCTTCTCTTGAAGTAGGTAAAGACCACATAAAACAACTTAATCGCCTAAAACAAAACAGACACGAAAAGTGGAAAGTTCACAGGGTTAAGCAAGGTGAGACTTTGTGGTCTATTTCCAGATATTATAGAATTCCACTGAGCAAAATTCTGACATATAATCGCTTGAAGAGAAAAAACATATTGCGAATCGGTCAGAAACTGATGTTGCCTGTACCTATCGATTGGAATCCTCCCAAAATACCTTCCAAAACCAAGCTTGCCCTGCGCGACATTGATAAACTTCCCGGGGTTACAAAAATTCATGTTGTACAGAAGGGAGAAACTCTTTGGCGGATTTCCCAAAAGTACAACGTTCCGATTCGGAAAATTAAATATTGGAATCGCAGGGTATTGCACCGCAAATATTTAAAAATCGGGACCGAAATTGTACTGAAACTTCCCCTCTCAGTAGCGAACAATTCTAGCTAAAGTTGATTATAGGTTATTCTTTCTTGAGTTTTAATAGTTGTAATGCTATTTAAAATCATTTTGAATATATGAGAATAACCTGAAATCGTTGAAAGAAAAAATCTTTCACTGGAAAATGAAATCATTTGGCGAATGTGAATAAGTCTCGTCCTACGTGTGCAATTTCTAGACATTTCTTTAACTACACAGCATTTCGGCCAGGGATTACTCTTTTTGAATTGATGGCAGTGGTTTGCATTATCGGGGTGATTTCCTCATTTGGCATAGTGTCTCTCAAACCGCTTTGGCAAAAACATCAATTGCATCAATCGATTTCGGAGGTAGATGCGCAGGTGCAGATGTTGAGATTGAAAGCCATTGTGGAGGATTGTACCTACCAAATGAAAATTGAAGGTCATTATTTGATATTCAGAAAAAAAAACAATGATAAATGGCTTGGCTGGAACAAATACCGATTGAGCGAGAGTTCAAAGGCTTTAATGTCTGGGAGCATTTATTTTGATAACAAGGGATTTGCCTCTCCGAAATCGATAACGATTCAATTGGAGCAGAGATACCAACAACTAATCATAAATATTAATGGAAGGACAAGACGAAGCGAGATCATCTGAGTCGGGTGTTACCTTGATCGAGGTGATGATTAGCATAGTGGTGTTTTCAATTATGTTGGGCATGGCATCGGATTTTGTCAAAAAAGGTATGGAACATTCTTTTGTGGCAGTGAACGTCGAGGATTGGCTTAATCTAATCGAAGAGTCAAGCAAGCTTGTCTCCACCATGGCTTATTCTTTAGAAACGTCTCTAATTGGAACCGATGACTTTCCATACAGCAAAATAAAGAAACCAATGAATTTAAAAGACTGGTCTGTAAAATGGGAGAAAACGAATCTGCCGAATGTCCGTGCAGCACAATTTCATGCGATCAGTCTGAAGCATCAATCATTCAAGTGGATCGTCTTTAAAGTGATCGATGAAAAGTAAAGGATTTTCCATTATGGAGTTGATGATCACTCTGATAATTACCGGTATGGTAATCGGATTGATAAGCACCAATATTAATAGTCTTCGGAAACTGGCTTGGGCATTTAATGAACAGGCAATATTTCGGGAGCAATATCTTATATTTTTGTTAAAATTTGAGGAAGATTATCAAACGGCTGAAGTAAAAAATGGTTTAAATACAACTAATCTGGACGATCTGATCTTTTCGTTTGATTTGAACGGGGATGAAGACTTTGAAGATCCCGGGGAAAGAGTGAGTTATAGGTGGAATAAAAGCAGGAGTCGCATTGACAGGAAAAGTGGAAACGGATCTTATCAGGCTTTTTTAGATGGAATCGACAGTTTATCCTGGAATCGAATCTCGATAATGCCCGTTTGTCATCGAATGAAAGTCAATTCAATGTTCAATGAATCGGGATATGAGATTAAGTTTTGCAGAGCACTAACTGAATAAACGAATTCAACCAAGTCCAATGTAAAATGGAATGCTGCTCAGTGTTTTGGACATAAACTCTGCAGCGGTGCTAATAAACCAAGGTAGAAATAAAATCAGCAGTACAACAACTCCCACCATTTTAGGAATAATAGCAAGCGTCATTTCCTGGATCTGAGTCACAGCCTGGAAGATAGAGACCGCCAGACCCAAGACCAGTGCTGTGATTAGCAAAGGAGCAGCAAGTTTGGTCGCTATTATTATTGATTCGGTTGCAAATGAAACTACAAATTCAGGAGTCATTTTATCTCTCGTTGCTTAAGATTTGTTTGCCAAAAAACCGCTACGTCAACCGGTGAAGCTTTTTACCAGGGATTCTGTTATTAAATACCACCCATCTACAAGCACAAACAACATAATTTTGAATGGTAATGAGATCATAATGGGTGGCAACATCATCATTCCCATAGACATCAAGACAGCTGAAACAACCATATCGATTACAAGGAACGGGATGTATATGATAAATCCCATTTGAAAGGCGGTTTTTAATTCGCTAATCACAAATGCCGGCATAACAACCCAAATCGGTACATCGTTCAGGTTTTTTGGGCGATCGATTTTAGCTATCCCAACAAAAAGCGCCAGGTCTTTGGGCCTGGTATATTGAACCATCCATTTTTTTACAGGTCCCGTGGTCCTTTCTATCATGTCTTCCTGACTCAGCTTGTTGTCAAAATAAGGTTGCAAGGCTTGTTCATATACATTGGACCAGAGAGGCGCCATGATGAAAAAGGTAAGAAACAGGGCAAATCCGACTAACACCTGGTTTGGAGGCGACTGTTGCGTACCAAGAGCATTTCTCAAAAACGACAATACTATGATAATGCGGGTGAAAGATGTGGTCATGACAATCAAGGCAGGTGCTAACGTCAGCACTGTCAATAAGACGATTATCTGTAGTGTGGATGCGACTTGTTTAGGGTCTGAAGATTGACCGACCTGTAAATTAAAGCTTGGAATAGGAACTGTCTGGGCAAAAATTGCTTCATGAATCAACAGACCGAGACAGCTTAAAATAATCAAACGAATCAGAAAGGTAGGGTAGTTTTTTTTCATCGCAATGGCTTATTGTTAACCAGCTATACAGAATAGGTGCTAGCTCAATAGAAATGCATAAAAAGCACCGTTTGTGTTTTATGCATTCTAAGGACAAGGTAGTCGGAATTCAATCTCAAAATGTCAGTCAGATGTTTCTTATTTGGGTTTAATCTGGGGAAATACAATATTTACCACATCCTCAGTAAATCTGTTGGCAAAACTTCGCCTTTTTAAATAGGCTTCCCAGTTGGTTCTTTCCATAAGAAAATCTCTGTGTGTCTTTAATTGGTCCTGTTGCGGTTTTAAAAGTTTTTGTATTTCTTTGCTTTGTTTGCGCTGCAATGCCGGTCTGTCAAATGGTTTTGTTCTGAACAAAACCCTCTTTTGTTTGTCCGATATTTCCTTGGATTTTTTTCCAATTGATTTTTCAACAGTAAAATAATTTCTTAAATGCTGATTTATTTCCTTAAACCCTTGATCTTGATAACCCTCTTTAAGTGTTAATTTAAAATAGTCATGCCTGCTGAATTGAAAAGAGAGAAATTTTATCAAGTTGGCTTTATCATTGGGAGAGTAGGCAGAACGTTTTCGTACCAACTTTCCGGCATTGAAGATGCTTTGTATGAGTTTGTCATTCCATGTTATCTGCATGCCGTTCGAAAGATCTTTGAATTCAAAAGGTAAGTCTAAGGATCGAAATTGAATCTGAACGTCGGACGCTTTAAGACTGTAATAGATTCTTAAATCAAATATCAATTTACGCGTGTACAACTCGATTTGGGTTTTGAAAAGTTCGTAATCGTTTGAATCGATAGCGATGCCCATCAGCAAAAATATGTTAGCTTGATGGTACCTGTCACGGGTGTTTTGGAATTCAATTGCTACTTTTTTGCCTTTTAAAGTTTCTTTATTTATCAACGCCAGAAGTGCTTTGGTATATCCCAGATCACGATAATGAGGGAGGACCTGATCAATCATATCGACCGTTTCCTGAAGTTGTTTTGTGCGCCTGTACTTTATTTGCAAATGAGTAAGATGATCCAAGGCATAGGCATCGGGATACTTTTTAACTATTTTTTCCAGTTTTTCCACCTGGGCTAAAGAGGGACGGCTGCTTCTGTTTTTGATAAAGCTATTCTGCCCAATTAACCAGGGACTAAACATAATCCAGACAAATGTGAGAACTATCAAAGCCGGTAACAACGATTTTGTTCGTGCTAACATGCTGTGATTGGTTTCAAAGGTTTTCTGCTCAAATGACAATTTTACCAGGACAAACGTTAAACCTATCAATGTAAATAACGGCAGTTTAACGACCATCATACGTGGTGCAACCGAAAATGCACCCTGCAAATGGTATCCGATGAATCCTCCAATGATTCCAACTGCGATTTTTTTAAGTAAGGGATCACTTTTTTCGGAGCTAATTGTTTTAAAAAGCAAAAAAGCAATATAACTCCAAAAAAGCAGATAAACGACAAAACCTAAAATGCCGGCTTCTTGCATGTATTCCAATATTTCCGAATGGACATGGTTGTAACTGTGTTCTGCATGGATTAGCCGCGAATCCGGATCAATAAAATAGAAATATAAATTGTAAGAGCTTCCTAATCCAAACCCAATCAAAGGAGAAGCTTTGATAGAATTAATAGCCGGGATCCAACCGGCAAAGCGGGGCGTCCAGCCTTCAAGAAACAGCAGTGATGTGTATCTGGTTTCAGGCAAATAATCACGTATCAAAAACAAGAGCGCTATCAGTAGCACTCCTGTAACGCCTATTACAATTCCCGCAACCAAAGTCATTTTTTTATAATCCGCAGGAATGAACGCATAAACATAAAAAAATACAACGACTGCAAGGGACACCATAGTGGCCCCTTGAGCTGCCCTGGTTTGAGTTAACATCAAGCAGACTACGGCAAAGATAAAAGCGATCGAATAAAAAACAGACGCCCGGTTGCTCGCCGGAAAAAGTGCTTTGAAAGAACGCAAATCTTTCAATGAATTGGGAAGGAAAAGCGTCAGCAAAAACGGTGTCAGAACCACCAAAAAACCGGCAAAATAGTTGATGTTGCCAAAGGTGGATTTTACCCGCGAAACAGGAGCCCCCCAATTATAGGGATGCAGACCGGCTCGTTCCAAAAAGGCCCAAAGTCCGGCATAGATAACGGTGACACCTATCAACAAGAAAAATGGATGTAGATCATCCTTGGTTTCAGTTCCGCGGTAGAGATAAGTTATCCATACAATCAGGATCAAATTAGAAGCCAGTTCGTATCGAAAATTATAGTTGTAATCTCCCTGGTACCAGATTATTCCAGGCAATGTAGCAATCAATGGCACGGCAACAATCAATGTTTGCTTCCAAGGAAAGTGTGAATCTACTTTTTTGGGAAACAACAGATCGCTCCAGACAGCTAAAACACTGACACCAACTAACACCATTAAAATTTTGAAGCTATTAACCTGATAAAATTTATAGGTATATCCAATATTAACTAAAAAAAATATTAGTCCCGCTGTTAACAGCTTGGATCTTAAAAGTTCATTGATGGTTGGAATTTTCATGTTGGTTTTGATAGCTGTCGATTAGACTGAAACAAAATACAAAGCGTTGCTTTTTGATTTTAACATGGCTTTTCAACTGTTGGTGGGTCATTATTGCTTAAG
The DNA here is from genome assembly GCA_028282825.1 of SAR324 cluster bacterium. Lineage (GTDB taxonomy): Bacteria > SAR324 > SAR324 > XYD2-FULL-50-16 > XYD2-FULL-50-16 > JAHJTV01. Next base: position 1,356 of record JANQGZ010000085.1, on the reverse strand, counting down.
GATTTCACCAAGGCAAACAAAAACCGTTGCTTCTTTAAGGTCATTGGCCCTAGGTTACCCGGAATTAATGATTATCAAATAACGTTGGAGATATTAACTGAAATAATCACTGGTTTAAGTGTAACTATCAAATATTGAGACATCTTTGTCTTGATCAATGAGCATTTCAGGATTTTGAGGTACATTGATACGTTAAAGTTGATATTTACAGTTTTATATGAATTCCCAGGTTGATCGTATAATTCTTTTTAAATCTTTGGATAAAAGGATGATTTTAAGGTAAGTATTCATTAAGTGTTTGGGCAAGATTGTTAAACATAGGAAAACTAACCGGATCGATTTGAGAAGTGTAACAATAGTCAGGTGTTTGGTTTGATCGAAGCAGTATTTCAACTCCTTTTCAGGTTTGACGGTGTAGTAACTGAAAACCAAATCAGGCATGCATTGGGAATTACTTCCAAGCATGATATTAACGAATTAAACAGGCTCTTGGATGCGGATCGCCGTTTTATAGATTGCTGCGACAATAGATGGAAGTGTGCTCCTATTGATGACCTTGTGGAAGACAAACCACTGGAAGAAACCACTTTTGTCATAACAGATATTGAAACCACTGGGTCGATTAGAGGCAAGGACAGGATTATTGAAATAGCAGCCCTGAAAGTCAGAAATGGAGACATTTTGGATCGGTTTGAGTCTTTGGTGAATCCTCACAAAAATATTTCAAAACAGATTGCAAAGCTAACGAAAATTACGAATTCCACTGTAAAGGATTCCCCTCCAATTGAAGAAGTGTTACCGTCCTATATAGATTTTACAGATCAAGGTATTTTTGTGGCTCACAATTCATTGTTTGATTTTTGTTTCATAAATTCTGAAATTCGACGCCTTGACTTAAAAGGTTTTAGAAATCAAACAGATATTTGTACATATAGAATAGCAAAAAAACTTCTGCCAGAAGTAAGGGCTCGGGGCATTAATGGACTTTCCTTGTATTTTGAATATCCAATCGAAAACAGACATAGGGCCATGCCCGATGTAAAAGCCACCCATTTTTTTCTTTGCAAGTTTATGGAGCAACTAAGGCAAAAGGGAGTCAGTACGTTGCATCAGCTTATCGATTTTCAAAAAGATAAACTTGGTAGAAAGGAACTAAAGAAAAAGCTTAGAAAACAAAAGAAAAAGAACTACCGACTAAAGTTGTCGAATTGAAAAACTGTCCGCTTCAAATGGTAAACCAATGAGTGATCCATCCGCTGTTGAGCTTAAATTAATTGATTATTTGAGTGAAACTATTTTGATCTCAAAGGAGAATCTGAATGAAAACTGGTACCAGGGGACCGTAAAGGAAATATC
>JANQGZ010000081.1:0-18912 GCA_028282825.1 SAR324 cluster bacterium | reverse complement strand
GTATACAGAGGCTCAGGCGAAGAAAGTGAAGGCGATAAGTTCTGGGAAATTGCTTTAGATGATCATCCTGGCGTTCAGATGGTTATGGCTCAGAAAGACGTCAACCTGGCTGGTCCTGTTAAGGTTCTTTCAGAAGGTGACTTTCCAGAGAAGTTCGCTGGCACATACATGTCACCTGCTCAAAGTCGAGCTATTTTCGAAGAAAGAGGCTGGAAAACTGTAGCAGCTCTTCAGCTTAGAAACCCAATGCACAGATCTCATGAGCATCTTGCCAAGATTGCTGTTGACGTTTGCGACGGTGTATTTATCCATTCATTGGTGGGTTCTTTGAAGCCTGGTGATATTCCAGCTCCGGTAAGGATCGACGCTATTAATACTTTGATCGACAATTATTTTGTCAAGGAAAACGTCCTTCAAGGTGGGTATCCTCTGGATATGCGCTATGCTGGTCCTAGAGAAGGTCTTCTCCATGCGACTTTCCGACAGAACTATGGTGTATCAAGAATGATTATCGGTCGTGACCACGCTGGTGTTGGTGACTTTTATACACTGTTTGAAGCTCAGGATATTTTTGATAAGATTCCTCAGCCAGAAGATGATGGCAAGCGACTGCTCTGTACTCCTCTGAAAATTGACTGGACATTCTACTGCAAGACTTGTGACGGAATGGCTTCTCTGCGAACATGTCCACACGATGACTCTGTCCGAGTTAAGCTTAGTGGAACAAAACTGAGAAAAGCTTTGTCAGATGGTGAAGAGATTGTAGATCATTTTGGTCGTGAAGAATGTCTCGATATCCTGCGCAAGTACTATGCAGGCTTGAAAGAAAAAGTAGAGATCAAAGTGCATGGTAAGGTATAACGAACAATAGGTTCTTAGGAACCGGATTACTCGTTCAAATATACGCCTGTCGTTGCTTATTGAAGTGACGACAGGTTCTTCTCTGGTTTTGTCGTTCACGTGGAATTAACAGCCAATCCCTCCTCCCTCATCGCTGGTAATTGCACGGGGATGACAATACGGTCTTCCCGACTTTGTCATCTGAATCGTTATTGATCGACTCACGACTGTTGCTGAATCGACTGGTAACATCTTTTATTAATCAAACATTGATAGGAGAATCTACAATGCCTGTATATGTTGTTGGACATAAGAATTCCGATACGGATTCCGTCACATCCGCTATTGCATATGCTGAGTTGAAAAAAACCATGGGAATGGATTGTGTTGCTGCCTGCCAGGGTGACATAAACCCTGAAGCCAAAATGGTACTGGAGAAGTTTGGTTTTGCAGCACCCCAGCAATTAAATGACGCTGCCGGCAAGCAAGTTATCCTGGTTGACCATGGTGACATTGCTCAAGCCCCGGACAATATTGGTGATGCTGAATTGCTTGAAGTTGTGGACCATCATAAAATTGGTGATATTACTACCAACGCCCCCATTTTCTTTTACACAAAACCAGTAGGTTGTACAGGAACAGTTCTGAAGGAACTCTACGAGACTAATAAAGTAGAAATTCCCAAGAATATTGCCGCTATAATGGCCTGTGCTATCATCAGTGACACAGTTATGTTCAAGTCACCAACAACCACTGAAGAAGATAAGAAGGCTGTTGAGGGACTGGCTAAAATTGCTGGAATCACTGACGTTGACGGTTTGGCCATGGAAATGTTCAAGGCTAAATCTGCAGTTGAAGGCGTCCCTGCAAAAGATCTGCTTTTCAGAGACTATAAAGACTTTGATATGGCTGGTAACAAGATTGGTGTCGGTCAGTTGGAACTGGTTGATCTTTCACTGGTTGAAAATATCAGAGATGATCTGTACAAAGCAGCTCAGGAAGTTAAAGCTGAAGGACGACATTCAGTATTTTTAATGCTGACTGATATCATGAAGGAAGGAAGTGACCTGATGGCAGTTACTGATGATCCTTCAATCGTTGAAAAGGCTTTTGGTGTTAAATTGGATGGTCAATCTGTTTGGGTAGACGGCATGATGAGTCGAAAGAAGCAGACTGTTCCTCCTCTGCAGAAAGTCTTTGGTGTGTAATTAACCATATATATTATGTGTGAATACCGGGGTCAGAAAAAGGACACTGCCCCCGGGGCATAAAGGAATTTTTGTTTCTAAGGATTTTAGGAACATTAGTTAGTTACAAACATCCGAAATATATTAGTTTTCCGAGGCATATAATAAAGAGAAATTTCTTTATGTTTGTTTGAGCATTTGATAATGTTCTTTTTTGCTAAACAAAAAATACTTCTGGCTGATTCCCTGGGTTTTCTGGGCTCAGTGGGCAGTCAAACTGTATCTCCTCAAAGAGATGATTTCTATGATTCAATAATAATCTGGGAGGAAAAATGCAACTAACTGGATTGAAATACGGAAGACAATTGATGGATATTGTCGATTTCCCAGTAGCTAAAATGTTGACTGAAACGGCTACCAAAGAGGAAATTGAAGCAATGCTGAAAGAATCCAAAAAGCTTGTTGTTAAGCCTTCGTTTATGGGCTCTGCCGGTAAAAAGGGAAAAGCAGGATTGATCAGAATTGTTGATAACTACGCTGATGCTGACGCAGCCCGACAAGAGCTGCATTTTGCCAAATACAAACAAGGTAATGCGGAGCATAAAGCCAAGGGTGTTACATTTGAAGAATTTATCGAGTCAGACGCTGAACTGTATTTCAGCATAACTACTTCAACTCTCGACCGAAAACCAGTTATGATGCTGATCGTAGAAGGTGGTGTTGAGGTTGAGGAACTTCCTCCGGAGAAAAAAGCAATTGTTCCGTTTGATCCGTTTGAAGGATTAAAAGGATTTCATGTGAATGATGCGTTGATCAAACTGGGTTGCCCGAAAGCTTTTATCAGTCCCTTAGTGCAGCAAATTCCAAAGCTTTGGGAATTGTATAACAATTACGGGATGACCATGATCGAAATTAACCCGATTCGCATGAAGAAGGGTAAACGGCCGATGCCGGTTGCTTGTGATATTAAGGCGGCCTTCGATCAAGACGATCCTGCTCATAAGCGCGTAAAGCTTCCAGCTGAAGTCTTTGCTACTGAACTGACAGATTTTGAAACTGAAATTAACCAGCTCAGAACCTATCAAGGTCAAAGTGATGTGGTGGAATTGAATCCAAACGGAACCGTATTACCGTTTATGTTTGGTGGTGGTGCTAATAGTGCGGCTACAGAAGTTCTTGGCGATCGAGCAATCTTCTCCTCTGATTTTGGTGGGAACCCTCCATATCAAAAGATGAAAGACATTGCGAACATCTGTTACAAGCATTTCTTAAAGGATGCCAACATTGTTCAGATTATTGGTGGTAAGGCGAACAATACCGATATTTTCGTAACCATCAAAGCGATGCTCGATGCCTTAAGAGAGAACATCAAGCTGAATCCAGATATTCACGTCGTAATCGGACGGGGAGGACCCAATGTGGTACAGGGAATGATCTATGCCCGTGACCTCCTGGACAGTCTGAAAATACCTTACAAAATGTTCGGTTTCGACAGTAGTATGATTGGTGTATTGAATTACACTTTGGAACTGGATGCCTGGCTGGAATCAAAAAAGTAATAGGCTTATCCAAGAAAAATCCAAAATTGACAATCAAAGAAAATTTGAAACTATCAATCTGCTAAAATAATTTTTTAATTGGAGAAGCTATGAGCCAAACAAATCCGTTCCCATTCTACTGTGGGATAAATAGTTTAGAAGAGATAGCGAATAAACAGACTCGCTGTGTTGTTATGAATATTCTGGGTGGCGAGAGTAAAGGTGTAACTCCAACGTCACATGAATTCAGTGGTGGAAACATTGTGGCTGGTGTTCAATACGGACGATCCGGTCAGAAAATGGAAACCAAGATTGGTGATATTCCGGTATACGGAAGTATCAAGGAAATTGTTGATGCCGGTATCGAATTTGATACAGGTGTTATCTATCTGCCACCAACAGCTGTAGCAGCAGCTGCAGATGAATTGGTGACACACAACCCAAAACTGAACAAGATTGTCATCTTAACTGAAAAAGTCTCCGTTAAAGACTCCCAGTTCGTTCGTAATCTTGCTCAGAAAAACCAGATCGACGTTTTTGGTGGAAACTGCCTTGGAATCGGTAATTCCTGGGAACAAGTTCGCGTAGGTGGTGCTCTTGGCGGTAATGCCCCTGGCGAAAGTCTTGTGAAGGGAAGTGTTGCTGTTTACAGTAACTCCGGTAACTTCAGTACAACTGTTCCTGAATACTTGAAAACAGGTGGTTGGGGAACCTCAACTGTTCTGAGTAGTGGAAAAGACCTTTATATTCAGTTTGCTTTTGCTGAATTCCTCTATGCAGCTGAAAATGATTCCAGAACTAAAGCGATCATGGCTTACATCGAGCCAGGTGGATACTACGAAAAACAAGCTTTGGACTGGATTGCTGATGGCACAATCAAGTGTTCCAAGCCGATTGTTGTTTGTGTAACTGGTCGCTGGAAGGCAAACCTGACACGTGCGGTTGGACATGCCGGTGCGATTGCCGGTGGTGGAGATGATGCCCTGGCTAAAGAAAAATGGTTTGACGAGTATTTTGGCGTGGGCGAATTTGATCCCGCCAATCCTAAAGTTTCAAAAAAGGGTGTGAGGATTGCCTCCATTCAGGATGCACCAACTGCAATGACAGCAGTGATGAAGGAAATCGGTGTTACTGAACCTGATTTTGCAACCACAGGTGATTTAAGTCTTAAACCTTGGTTTGTTAATGACCAGGAAGCCGGATATCCGGAAAAGCTTCAAATGAAAGCCGTTGAAGCCATGGCTCCTTACAATGACACCATCAAAAAGCTTGGAAATCAGATTGGTGCTCAGCTGACTCGAGAAGCTATGCGGAACAAGTCCGGTGCCAGTATGATGAATCCAAAATCTCAGATTACCGAGGTTCACGGTGTGTCTGTCTTGGATCTGGTTACAGAACAATTTGCCGGAACCAACCTGTTTGCTTTGACCAAAGCTCAACCAACAGCTGAAGAATTACCCCTGGTTCAGTCCATCATGAACTATTTCACAGCCATTGGTGCTGAGTATTTTGAAGTTGCCAGGTCAACAAGAGCTAACGATGCATTGCCAAATGGATACTTGGGTGCTGCTGTTCTAATGAATGGTGACCGACAAGTATTCGCTGATTATCGAGCCATAATCGATAAGATGATCGATCTTTTCTACACAAAAGTGTGGACAGACAAGTCGGTTAACGATGCTGTAATCGATGAAGTCCTTGGCCAAAAAGGTGTTCTTCCGGAACGTGATATGGCAGCCGAAGAAGAAGCTGCATATGAGTATTTCGTTAAGCGTGTTGCTGCAACCGGTCAGGAAAGCGTCTTTACCAAGTATGCTGTGAAATATGCTGAGCAGAACAAATGTAACAAGATGAACGTTCTGATGGCTGCAATGATTCTGTCACTTTCCTGGAAAGCTCTGACAGGTCGACAGATTCCCAAGGAAACCGCACTGGATATTCCTAACTACCTGCATCTAAACGGTGTAATCGTAGCCTGTTCTGCTCCAGATCCAGACAACAATGCATTCTGGAAAAAGCTGACAGCTCAGGAAGATCTGTCAATGCTGGACATGAACTTCAGTGATACCTGTTTTAGAATTCTCTTTAACAGGGAACCGGCAGAAAAAGAATTGTTTGCTCTGAACGCCATGCTGAACCTGACTATCTCCAATGGTCCTGGAACAGTTAGTGCGAAAGGATCAAAAGGTTCCGTGAGTGGTGGAAACCCAATCGCTTCCAGTTATGTAGGCTGGATGGTACACACCGGTCGTGACCATGGTGGAAACGGTTTCGAAGCTATCAAGTATGTCAACGATTGGATGGCTGATTTTGATCCGTACAAAGCCGGTTCAGAAGATGAACTGAACGCCAAGCTTGAAGAGATTGCAAAGGCAGCAGCAGCAGACTACGCTTCCCTCAAGAAAAAAGCGAAAGAGGAAGGTGACCTGAAATACTTTAAGGTGCCTTGTGTGAACCACCCGGTTTTCAAAAACAAGCCGGTGAACTACGATCCACGTGAAACGCATATACGTGATATCTTTAAGGAAAGGGACGAGGTGAATCCTTTCCAGGAATTTTATCATCACCTAGTTCAACAGTTGTTTAACGCCGGAGCAACCAAAAACGTCTTCTGCGTAAATATCGACGCAGTTATCGCTACCATTTCCCTGGACTTAATCTGGAAAGACATCAAGAGCGGAAAAATGCCTGAAAAAGATATGCAGGACATCGCTTTTACCCTCTTCCAATTCGCCAGAATGGTTGGTTGTTCCGCTGAGATCGCAGATCACAGAAGTCGTGGAAACCCAATTGACTGTCGAACGCCTGCTAGCCAGTGTGTTTGGGTTGGCTAATACTTGATTGCATTGTTAAATCAAGCGAACTTGTTTTGTGAGTAAATGCAGCCTTGTAAGATCGAGATCAAGGCTGCAATAAAACAAAGTTTTCAATTAAGAAAAAAACATGGTGTAATAGCCACGTTTAGACTAATTGAGGAACTAATAATTAATATGGAGAAATAACATGGGTTTTGAACTGAATGGCAAGACGTATGAAACTGATGAAGATGGATATTTAATTGACATCGGTGGTTGGGATAAAGATGTTGCAAATTTCCTTGCTGAACAGGAAGAAATTCCGGAACTGACAGAAAAGCATTGGCAAATCATCGACTTCCTTAGAAGTTACTACCAGGAATACCAGATTGCCCCAATGATTAAAATTTTGATCAAAGAAATCATGAAAGTTATGGATCTTTCCAAGCGTGATGCTTCAAAGATGCTGTACGAACTGTACCCTGCAGGACCTGCCAAGCAGGCATGTAAAATTGCTGGTCTGCCAAAACCGACAGGTTGTGTGTAGAATTTGATCAGAATGGTTGCACTCCCTGGTGCCAATTCAGCCAGGGATTTTTTCAAATTATCACCAACTATGGCTGCTTTAAGTCCACTATCACTAAAAATTCCTGAGATTTGAAGCATCTGTAAACTATTGGAGAGGATTAATGTCAGATACACCTATGATCGACGAACTGGAAAAGGGTCCATGGCCAAGTTTCGTCAGGGAAATTAGAAGAGCCGGGGAAAAAAGTGCTACGGCTAGAGATCTTATCAATATTCTCGAGCTATCTTACCGAGACAAGAAGACCCACTGGAAGCATGGTGGTGTTGTTGGTGTAAGAGGATATGGAGCTGGAGTTATTGGACGCTATGTTGATATGCCGGAAGAGTTTCCCGGAGTAGCTCATTTCCATACAGTTCGTGTGAACCAAACATCCGGTTTCGTTTATAATTCCAAGGGAATGGGCGAAATTATGGATATCTGGGACAAGCGTGGTTCAGGTATGACTAACCTGCATGGTTCCACAGGTGACTTGGTTCTGTTGGGAACAAACACAGACCAGTTGGAACCGATCTTTACAGACATCGCTAACAAAGGTTGGGATCTCGGTGGTTCCGGCTCAGACCTTAGAACACCTAGCTGCTGTATAGGTCCTGCTAGATGTGAATTTTCATGTTTTGATACCATGGAAGTTACACGTGAATTGACCAACTACTACCAGGATGAACTGCACAGACCTGCTTTCCCATACAAATTTAAAATTAAGGTTGCCGGTTGTGCTAACGACTGCGTTGCTTCGATTGCACGTGCTGACCTTTCCTTGATCGGTACCTGGAAAGACGATATCCAGCAGGACGACGCTGAAGTAGCAAAATATGTGAAAGGCGATGAAATTGACGTTTTGAGAGAAGTTGTGATGATGTGCCCAACCCAGTGTATGGATCTGGAAGGCGAAAAACTGACCATTGACAACGGAAATTGTGTCCGCTGTATGCATTGTATCAACAAGATGCCAAAAGCTCTGGCAACTGGTAAACAAAAAGGCTGCACTATACTGTTAGGTGCAAAGGCACCAATTGTTGAAGGTGCTATGCTTTCATCTGTAATCGTTCCTTTTATGGAAATGGAAGCTCCCTATGAGCCATTAAAAGAGCTGATTGAAGCATTCTGGGAAGTTTGGGATGAAGACGGAAAGAACAAAGAAAGAATCGGTGAATTCATGGAAAGAATGGGTAAAGGTGAATTTGTTAAGGCCGTTGCTGAAGTTCTGGAAGATAATGACTCAGAACTTGAACTTGACGTGCTGCCTGACCAGATCTTCCATCCAAGGGAGAACCCATATATCTTCTATGATGAATATCTTGAGGATGATGGTACTTAGGCCCTCGCCTGAACCGAAAATCACCGTATGCGAAATAACGTTCAAGTTTTCAATAACCTGAGATTATAAAAGGATAAAATGGCAGAAGAAAGAATTACTGACCAGGGGGCGAAGGACTATAAAGAGTTCCTGCATCCAACAATGTTGAAAAACTATGGTCAATGGAAATACCATGAAATTTTAAAGCCGGGTGTTTTGGTCCATGTAGCCGAATCTGGCGACAAGATTTATACCGTTAGAATTGGTTCTCCAAGATTGCTGAGTACCAAATCTATCCGCTTTTTTATGGAAGTTGCAGACAAACATTGTGAAGGTTTTCTGCGCTGGACAACACGAAACAACGTTGAATTCCTGACTGACAAGGAAGAAAACATTGAGAAAATCATCAAAGACGTTGAAGCTGACGGCTGGCCTGTAGGTGGAACCGGAAGAACTGCTTCCAACATGGTTCATACTCAAGGTTGGGTACACTGTCATACATCAGCTACCGATGCTTCCGGTATCGTTAAGGCGATCATGGATGCTGTATTCGAAGATTTCACAACTGAAACTCTTCCTGGTAAATTGAAAATGGCATTGGCTTGCTGCCTGAACATGTGTGGTGCTGTACATGCTTCCGATATCTCTGTACTCGGAATCCACAGACGACCTCCTATTGTTGACTACAACATGCTGGGTCAAATCTGTGAAATCCCGACAACAATCGCTGCTTGTCCAACCGGTGCTATTCGACAGGACATCGTAGATGGCGTAAAAGCGATGAAGATCGTTGAAGATCAATGTATGTACTGTGGTGCTTGCTACACAGCTTGTCCAAATATGCCAATCGCTGACGCATTGAATGACGGTTGTTCAATCTGGGTTGGTGGTAAAATCTCTAATGCTCGTTCCAAGCCTGGTTTTACTAAACTGTTGGTTCCTTACCTTCCAAACAACCCACCAAGATGGCCGGAAGTAGTTGAGGCTGTTCAAACAGTTATCAAGGTTTATAAGGAAAACGCCAAGAAATATGAGCGTGTTGGCGAAATGATTGAGAGAATTGGTTGGGCAAAATTCTTCAAATTAACAGGTTTTGAATTTACCAAGTATCATATTGACGATTTCAAATTGGCGTTCAAATCCTATAACACCTCTGCTCACCTCAGATTCTAGGAGTTAAAAATGGCAGTAGATTTAAATCAAGTAGCTGATGATATGTTCAAAATGGTTGAAGAGGTTGCTGGTATTAAGAAGTATAAACCAAGCGACGTTTTCAAGGAAATGGTCAAGAAATATAAGGACGAAGGTCTGACAAAGAAGGATTGTAAGGCTGCAATGAGAATTCTGATTGACAGTGAAAGACTGGTCTATACATATTTCAACGGATCATGGGTTGAGTTACCGGGTCAGGAAGGCGCTGCAAAAGCTGCAGACGACGCTGCTGCAAAGAGCTAGTAAGTGATCTCATTCTACCCCAATGCAATTTGGGGTAGGAAACCTTTTCCTTAAGAGAACTAAATGTTCGAGATTACAGACAGTGCAGCAAAGCAATTTCAAGCTTCCGCCAAATCAATTGGTGATAATAGTTTGTCATTGAGGGTAACTGCCAGAAAGTCGCCTCTGGGTGCGGAAATGCAATACAACCTGGGATTCGATAATCCCAAGGAAACAGATGAAAAGGCAACGATCAACGGTATCAATGTTGTTGTAGATCCCGATTCTGTTGAGAATGTACAAGCCATGGTCATCGATTTTCGTGACTTTGAGGGACAGGAGCAGTTCGTTTTTATTAACCCAAACGACAAGAAAGACGCTTGCGAAACTTCTCCCGACGGATGCGATCCCGAAGGAAACCCGTCCTGCACATCCTGCAAGGACGATGAGTAAGTGATTCGCAGGGTTTTTACCGGTAACAAACATTGTTCATATTGTAGGTCACTTGATAGATCACTTGCGATTTTATTTGTTTGATCGAGAGACTGGCAGACGGCAAGTTGTTGAACAATTGAACTAATATTTACCGGCTAAATAAAGACTACATTGCCGGATTAAAACAATTTAATTCATGGTCGGTGGATACGGTAATATTTAATTGCCTGGAAACTGCCTATTTTCTTGAATGTTGAATTAATTATACAGGAAGAAATATGGCTATCGTTGTAAGAAAAATTAAGAGACCGGTTAGAGCTCATATCGGCGGTGGTAAGAAGTCTCAATCCACACAGCTACCCCGATATATCGTTAAGCGGCCTCCATGTACCGATACTTGTCCAAGTAGCGAGGACATTAGAGGTTATCTGACCTATATTGCCCAAGCCGAGGAGTATGGTAGAAGTCATGAAGAGTCCATGGAGCAGGCGTTCCATATCTTGACAGATAAGAACCCAATCCCTGCTGTTATGGGTCGTGTATGTCCTCATCCTTGTGAATCAGGATGTAACAGAAAAGATAAAGACAAGTCCGTAAGCATCAATAAAGTTGAGCTTTCCATTGGTGAATTTGGACTCGCTAACAAGCTAGGCCTCAAGAAGCTGACAGATGAGAAAACAGGAAAGAAAGTTGCCGTAATTGGTAGTGGACCTTCCGGAATCTCTTGTGCTTATCAATTGGCACGTCGAGGTCATGAAGTAACCATGTTCGAATCCAAGCCGGAAGTTGGTGGTATGATTCGCTGGGGTATCCCTGCATATCGTCTGAAAAGAGATGTAATCATGCAAGAATACCAAAGAGTATTTGACCTTGGTGTTGAATTGAAGTTGAACACAGCTGTTGGTAAAGACATCCCCCTGGACCAGTTAAAGAGCGACTACGACGCTATTTATAGTGCAATTGGAGCTCAAGTAGGTTGGACTTTGGGTCTTGAAGGTGAAAATTCCTCAAACGTTTATACCGGTGTTGAATTCCTCTACAAGCATAACATGGAAGAGGAAATGGAAATCGGTAACAAAGCGATTGTTGTTGGTGGTGGTGATACCGCTATGGACTGTGCTCGAAGCTTAAAGCGGATGGGTGTAGACGTAACAGTCGTTTATCGAAGAAGTCGAAACGAAATGCCGGCGATTGAAGAAGATATCGTAGGCGCTGAAGAGGAAGGCATCAACTTCGAATTCCTGTGCACACCAACAAGCCTGAAAGTTGATGGTGGCAAGGTTACAGGAATGAAGCTTATCAGAATGGAACTGGGTGAGCCGGATGAAAGTGGTCGAGCCAGTTTCAAGCCGATTGACGGTTCCGATTTTGAGATGGACATTACCTGTCTGATTCCTGCTATTAGCCAGGAAGCTGACTTCACAGGTTTGGAAGAACTCAAAAACGAAAAGAACTGGACAACCGTAGCAACAGATTTCGGCCGTGTAACTGAAGATTCAAAAATCTGGTCAGGTGGTGATATCACTCGACAATTGGGTCTGGTTACAGAAGCTGTTGGTGATGGTCGTGTAGCTGCTGAAGACATCGATCGATTCCTGATGGGTGTTGAATACAAGAAACCGGAAGAAATGCCGATAATCTTGGCTGCAGCCATGAACTTCGGTCACTATGAGACCCTGGAAAGAAATGAAATTACTGAACGACCAGGTTCTGAAAGAATTGCCGACTTTGAAGAGTATGTAACTCCATTTTCACAAGAAGCCCTGTTGGCAGAGGCCAAGCGCTGCATGAGCTGCGGTCAGTGTTTTGATTGTGAAAACTGTTGGAAATTCTGCGGTGACGGTGCCGTTGACAAGCTGCCTAAGGGCCAGCACTTTCAATTCAATTGGGATAAATGTATTGGATGTAGCAAGTGTGCTGAAGAATGTCCTTGTGGCTTGATTGACATGGTTTAATTGTTTCTGGAAAAAGTCTCTCTGTTCCTAGGGATCAGAGGGACTTTTTTTTTATCATCTCATAAAAATATGGAATTAGTAGATTGGTTAAGTCAGAAAAAACAAGACCTTGTGCGTTCGTGGATCAGAATTACGATGGAAGCATATCCTACGGAAGCGTTGGGTGTTTTAAAGCGTAATAAAGACCAGTTCGCTAATCCTCTTTCCCATATCATTTCAAAAAACATCGAACTGTTGTTCGATGAGCTTCTCAAGGGAGTTGACGTTAAACGCACATCTCCTATCCTTGCTGAAATCGTGAAAGTCAAGGCCGTTCAGGACTTTTCTCCGTCCGAGGCCCTGCAGTTTATTTTTGATCTAAAATCTGTGTTGTTTGATCACAAAGATGAAACAATTAAGGGGGAGGCTATGCCTTATGATCAGATTCGACCGATGGAACAGGAAATCGACAACCTGGCCAAGCTGGGATTCAATATATTTGTTGAATGTCGAGAGAAGCTGGCTGAAATAAGGGTTAATGAAATTAAAAACCAAACTCATATGCTTGTCAGAAGAGTAAATGAGATGGATAAACAAAAGGAAGCGAGGTAAGAGAGAATGAAAATTATAAATCCTCTGATAATTGTATTAGCACTTATTGCGCTTGCTTATGTCGGGGTAGGAATCGGACTGACAGCCCTGTTTGCAGTGGTTATACCATACATTGCAATTGCTGTTTTCCTTATCGGCTTCATTTATAAGGTGATCAATTGGGCAAAATCTCCGGTACCTTTTCGAATTCCAACTACCAGTGGACAGCAAAAGTCCTTGCCATGGATTAAGCAAAACAAATTTGATAATCCGTTCAGTACGGTCGGTGTTGTGGTTCGAATGGCCCTTGAAATTCTTCTGTTCAGATCGTTGTTTAAAAACACGCAGGCAGAAGTTAAAGACAATGCAAAAGTGTATTACGGATCTAGCAAGTGGTTATGGCTCGGTGGAATCGTATTTCATTGGTCATTTTTAATCATTTTGATAAGACATAGCAGATTTTTTCTGGAGCCTGTTCCAGGCCTGATCGGGTTAGTGGAAAAAGGCGATAGCTTTATGCAAATGGGTGTTCCCCTGTTTTATATGACGGACGCCGCAATTCTGGTCGCTGTAACCTATTTGTTTGTTAGAAGGGTTGTAGTACCCCAGGTCAAGTATATTTCCCAACCTGCAGATTACTTTCCACTTTATTTAATACTTGCCATCGCCGTTACCGGCGTAATGATGAGGTATTTTACCAGGGTGGATATTGTTGGAATTAAAGAACTGGCTCGAGGGCTGGTAACTTTCAGTCCAGGTATTCCTGAAGGCTTGGATCCTCTATTTTATGCCCATCTATTTCTTGTTTCAGTGCTGGCAATCTATTTTCCGTTTAGTAAATTGATGCACCTGGGTGGCGTTTTCTTAAGTCCCACCAGGAATCTGCCCAACAATAGCCGGGCTGTCAGGCACATTAATCCATGGAATCCCGATATTAAGATACGTACCTATGAAGAGTACGAAGACGACTACAGGGAAAACATGAAGAAAGTTGGACTACCAGTAGATAAGGAGTAATATGTCAAAAATGCTTGAACCGGAAGAACTGGCGAAGGACATTGCGGAATCTCCGACCCTGTTGCATGGGAAAAGTCCTGAAAAAGAATGGATGGATACACCGGCAGAATTCAGAGAAGGAAACTGGGCTTACAGTGCAAAAGTACCTGCCCTGGAAGCCTTGAAAATGCCGAATCCAAGAGAGTGGTCGCCAGAAAATGAAGATTGGAAACTTCCGGAAAATTGGAAAGAAATAATTAGTGAAGGTTTTCGTGAAAGACTGGACAAATTCAGATCTTTTAAGATTTTTATGGATGTCTGTGTAAGATGTGGTGCTTGTGCGGACAAATGTCACTTTTTTCTCGGTACCGGTGATCCCAAAAACATGCCGGTTCTTAGAGCTGAGCTGCTAAGATCAGTGTATCGAAACGATTTTACCTTGGCAGGAAAACTGTTGAAGAAATTTGCCGGTGCCAGACCTTTGACCATGGAAGTGGTGAAGGAGTGGTTCCTCTATTTCTTCCAATGTACGGAATGTCGAAGATGTTCTGTTTTCTGTCCTTACGGAATCGATACGGCCGAGATTACTATGATGGCTAGGGAATTGTTAAACCTGGTCGGTATCAATATCAACTGGATTATGGATCCTGCGTCCAATTGTAACAGGACCGGTAATCACCTGGGAATCGAACCACATACATTCAGAACTGTGGTTGAATCTTTGATGGATGATATTGAAGACATCACTGGTATATCGATTGAGCCGAGTTTTAACAGAAAAGGCGCTGAAATTCTCTTTATCACACCGTCCGGTGATGTTTTTGCTGACCCGGGTGTCTACACCATGATGGGATACATTATGCTCTTCGAGCATATTGGACTTGATTACACCCTGAGTACTTATGCTTCGGAAGGTGGAAACTTTGGTCTCTTCAACTCTAATGAATTAATGAAGAAGTTGAATGCCAAGATGTACCATGAAGCAGAAAGACTGGGATCCAAATGGATTCTGGGTGGAGAATGTGGGCATATGTGGCGTGTGATTAATCAGTATATGGATACCATGAACGGCCCGTCACCTGGCAATATGGAAGAGCCTGTTTCTCCGATTACGGGAACCAAGTTTGAAAATGCCAAGTCAACCAAAATGGTTCATATCTCTGAATTTACAGCGGACTTGATTAAGCATAACAAGCTGAAGCTCGACCCAAGCCGAAATGATCACTTGAGGGTAACTTTCCACGATTCCTGTAACCCGTCCAGGGCTATGGGTATGATGGATGAGCCTCGTTATGTGATTCAAAACGTATGTAATAATTTCTTCGAAATGCCTGAAAATACCATCAGGGAAAACACATTCTGCTGTGGTGCAGGTAGTGGATTGAACACTGAAGAAATTATGGATGTCAGAATGAGAGGCGCACTACCTAGAGCAAGTGCCTTAAGGCATGTTCAGGAAAAACACGACGTCAATATGATGGCTTGTGTGTGCGCGATTGACCGGGCAACATTGCTGGCTCTAACTCAATACTGGGCTCCTGACGTCGAAATTACCGGTGTAACCGAAATGGTTGCGAATGCCCTGGTAATGGAAGGCGAAAACGAAGTGAGAGATATGGATCTTCGTGAGGAACCGTATTTAGGCGTGGAGGACTGATCATGTATGATGCTGGAAAAATAATAGCCGGATTGGTCATCTTTGTTGGAATTGTCACTTTTCCAATTTGGGGAAGTCTTGGTGATTCTGATGTAGCACCGGAGCCGGTAGTAAAAGTTAGTGGAACCTGCGTTGAAGAGGCTGATTGGATGAGAGCCAACCACATGCAGATTCTGGACGAATGGCGTGATGAAGTCGTTCGCGATAATGACAGAATTTATGTAAGCAAAGCTTTCGGTACCAAATTTGATAAAAGCCTGAGCAGTGCCGGAAAAACTTCATGTACGAGTTGTCATTCCAACAAAGCTGAGTTCTGCGATAGTTGTCACAACTATACATCAGTCACTCCATATTGCTGGGAATGTCACATTGAGCCAGAGGAGGAAATCTGATGGATGAGAAAAGAAGAGATTTCTTGAAAAAAGCAGGTGTCGGTACCCTGGTTGGGCTTGGTGTAGCTTCAGCTGTTGGTGTGGTAACAGAGAAGGAAGGAAAAGCAGCAAGTTCTGTTGAAGAAACTTCGGGAACACGCTGGGGCATGGTGATTGACACCAGGAAAAACACCTCGGCATTTGACAAGTGTCAAAAAGCCTGTCACTCAATTCACAATGTTCCGGAATTTACCCTGGAGGATGGAAGCCCGGACCTGAAGAATGAAATCAAATGGATCTGGCAAGAGCCTTATCACAACTCCTTTCCAACTAAAGCGGGTGAGTTTTTGAGTGATACCTTGAAATCCAAGCAAGTGACAGTGCTGTGCAATCATTGCAAAAATCCACCTTGTGTTCGGGTTTGTCCAACCAAGGCTACTTTTAAGCGTGATGATGGTCTCGTCATAATGGATTTTCACCGTTGCATCGGCTGTCGTTTTTGTATGGCCGGCTGTCCTTATGGTTCAAGAAGTTTTAACTGGAAAGATCCAAGATCAGGCGACGGAAAAACTGTTGTTGGTGGCGGTAAGATCGATCCTGAGTTTCCTACCCGTGAAAGAGGCGTTGTTGAAAAGTGTAATTTTTGCGCGGAAAGATTGGCTAAGGGTCAAATCCCTGCTTGTGCAGAAGAATGCGAGGAAGGAGCGATAACATTTGGTGATCTTAACGATCCCAACTCTGAAGTTCGCAAACTTCTCAAAGAAAACAACACAATTCAACGTAAGTCTGAACTCGGAACGGGTCCATCTGTCTTTTATATAGTGTGAGGATGTCATGATTGAAAAGGCGTTAACAGGAAATAAAGCCTATTGGACATGGATACTTGTCCTGTTAGGTTTGATTGCAACAGGGTCTTACGCTTATTGGCAGCACTTAACCCAAGGTCTTCACGTGACTGGAATGAGCAGGGATGTTTCCTGGGGTGTTTATATTGCCCAGTTGACTTTCCTGGTTGGGGTGGCTGCATCAGCTGTCATGTTGGTATTGCCCTATTATCTGCATAATTATAAGCAATTCGGAAAGATCGTTATCCTCGGCGAATTTTTGGCTGTTGCCGCTGTTACAATGTGTATGCTGTTTGTAGTGGTGGATATGGGTAAACCGAATAGAGTTATGAATGTATTTCTGCATCCTACACCGAATTCGATCTTATTCTGGGATGCAACGGTGCTATCAGTCTATCTGGGGCTAAACCTGCTTTGCGGTTGGGTGGCTCTGCAGTCTGAAGCAAAACAAGTGGCTCCACCAAAGTGGATCAAGCCATTTATTATCATTTCTATCCCCTGGGCTGTTAGTATTCACACCGTAACGGCGTTCTTATATGCCGGTCTTCCTGGAAGACATTTCTGGTTGACTGCTATTCTGGCTCCAAGGTTTTTGGCGTCAGCATTTGCTGCTGGTCCCGCTTTATTGATTCTTCTTTGCCTGCTCCTCAGAAAAATCTCCGATTTTGATGCAGGTGATGAAGCGATTCAAAAGCTGGGAACCATCGTAACATACGCGGCGTTAGTAAATTTCTTCTTCGTAGCCATGGAATTGTTTACCGCGTTTTATAGTAACATTCCTGGTCACATGCACACCTGGGAATATCTGTTTGCCGGGTTACACGGGAAGAGTGCATTAACACCTATGGCATGGACGTCAATGATAATTGGTCTGTTTGCCATAGTGTTATTGATTAACCCTGCATTAAGAAGAAATACAACTATCCTGGCTGTTGCTTGTATATCTATTTTTGCTTCACTTTGGATTGATAAAGGAATCAGCTTGATTATCGGTGGATTCGCTATCACTCCTTTTGAAACAATAACCGAATACACTCCTGGTTTTTACGAAGTATTAGTAACCATAGGAATTTATTCAATTGGAGCATTGATTTTGACTGTTCTCTACAAAGCCGCACTCGGTGTTAAAAGAGAAGTAGCAAAATAAAATCAGTTCCGAATAAAGAAATTTAGTTTAAACGGGCACATCAGCTCTTTTCCTTCGAGAAACGAAATGGTGTGCCCGTCCTGTTTTTATGGGGTACCTTTTGGTATTTCGTTAATATATATAAGTAAAAAAATAAAATGGCATTTTCACAAGAGGATATCGATATTGCATTGGATTATGCAGAAACCGTAAAACTGACTGCATCTCTCAATCCTGACGACAACAAAACCATCGATTTCCATATATCAAAGGGAATTCCGGAATCAATAAAAGACGAAGATGTCAAAGAGTTGCTTGATATCGCAGTGAATTACTATCAACGTTCTATTTTTACAGGGGAATATCTAATGGCAGATGATGATCCCCCTACCAGAAGCTCAGGAGAACCCATCGACGATATCAATTTCTACCTGAGTTACTATAAAACACATCTTAAAGAAGAGCTTAAAAAAGCATATGACTTGGACAATGATTTCAAAGTTATCATACACAAAGAAGGTCCAAAAATCTCAGCTTATGCTCAGGCAATGATAGATTATCGCAAGGAAATGGCAGCAAAAATGAAGAAAAAAGATTAAATTGAACTGCTAATACCAAGCTTTGCGTCTTCGAAAAATGTATGATGGGCAACTTGTTTGCCCATCACCTTGCCAAATATTCGCTATTCCTGTTTTTCAATACTGTCTTTTCCCTTTTCCTTTTCCCTTTTTAAATCTTCCGATGGGCAACCTTGTACCGGTCCTGCCTGCTCTTAAATCGTGAGAACTGAGTATTAGTCTTGTCACTTTGTTCAATCAATTTGCCCATCCTACGACCTTTTATCTCTTCCTTTTTTTAAATCTCCCGATGGGCAAACCAGGATAATTCACAGTTTTGCATATTGCTAAGGGTTTCCAATTGCCTACCCACTCCTTTCAATCAATTTGCCCATCCTACGACCTTTCATAATTCCTGTTGATAAAGGGCCACACGGTGTTTCGCGGATTAAATTCAAAATATTCTTAAAGCTTTTCCTTCAGATTCCGATAGGGGAGATAAGAAATCAGTTTAAAGCTGGTTGAAAAATAGTATTAAAGTTTTTCGCCATTATTCCGACATAGGAGTAAAAGGCTTTGTTTAGTGTATTTTTGTGATTTCCAATCTCGATTAAGGAAAAATTATGGGCTTAAGAATCAACCACAATGTCGCAGCGATTAACTCCTGGCGGAATTTGAAGGCGACTGACGATGCGATGAGTTCAACACTGGAGAAATTGT
>JANQGZ010000040.1:0-25242 GCA_028282825.1 SAR324 cluster bacterium | reverse complement strand
CGCCAACACAAATCGTATAAAATCATCACTCATCGTTCTTCAATTATAGGATTTGTGTTTTTCCAACCATGAATTGAATAACTTAAAATTCCGTTCAATAGATTGAAATTTTAAATTATTTTTTCTTTTTGCCTCGCAAATTTGGATTTCGATTCCCTGCGAGAAATCCAAAATTGCTTCCCCCTCAACAGAAAAATTTATCGATATTCGTGCATTTAAAGTAGTCCACGAATCTACGTAAATTGTTCTGTTAACTCCCTGTGTAAGAGTCATCAGGAAATGCTGAAAGTAATTTAGATTCGCCGATTTGGGCGAACAGATATGAGTAGATTTGTAGTCTGAATAAGACCTGGAAATCAAACAGCAGATGAAGAAATGAATCAATGATTTTTCGTTATTACGATTAAAAAACGTATCGAAATATTGGGCGTTAGGATTATTGTATTGGTGCATTGGGCTTGAGTGCCAGCGAATTAAGCTGGTGGGTTTGACTAACAGGATTAGCGGGTGTGTATTGATAGTTGAGATTGATATGTCGTGTGTAAATATGTGAGTGTCGGTAGTAGAGACAGGATTTAATAATAAGTATTAAGAATTAGGTAGTAGGTGAAGTTTGGGTCAGGTATGGATGATCAGGATGTTTGGAATGTGTGAAGTTTAAACTGGAAACTAGGCTTAGGCGGGAAGGCTGATTGAGATTATGCGAATTAGATTGGGAGATTAGGTATGATTAAGAGTTGAAGAGGTTGAATTGAGAACCAGGGTAATACTTTGGTAGTTGTTGATGATTGTTAGTAAGATTGAATTATTTGATTATATGAAGGAATTGATTGCGTAATTGAATTAGTAGCGGTGATATAGCACTGGTTTTTATAGGCACGAGAACGAGCAAATCAAAGCTATTTAGGTCTTTCCCCCAATATTTGAAGCAGGGGGAAAAACGTAAATATTTTGATTCGTTTACATTCTCTACAGTACTTTTTGTGACTACGCCCTATTTTTAGCGAAGGGCATAGTCCTCAGTAAAAGTAAATATGGGGAGTGATTAAAATGGAAATTAGTTTTTCAATTGAAAATGAACAGTATAAAGTAACTGTTGGTAATTCTTGGTTTTACCTTGATAGGTCAAGCATAGGAAAAATTGCCAAAGACAAAGAACGGTCTCAGCAGTTTGTTACCTTACTCTTTAGGACTTTAGCGAAAAAGGATTGTTCTTTGAAATTTTTACTTAGCACATTGGACTAAGTTAGTTTGTTGTTTTGTTTTTTTTTATTATTTTTGTGTTGAGAGTATGTATTGGCGGCGGCGGGCTCTCGTTTGTGCCAGCGACGCCCGCCATATTGAATTTTGGGAATTAGCTTTGTTATTTAGTTTGCTTTTTAAGCGGGATTATTTGCGAACACGGCGAACCGTATCTGCGGTTGTTCGCCGTATGTTTTCTATCTTTGTATATTTTACTATTCAAGATTTATCCGATGCCATCGGTAATATATTTTTATTTCTATTGGGGTGTGATGAAGGTAATAATGGAGCGTGGAAATGGAAATAGAAACCATACTCTCTCATCCTTGTATGACCGTTAAAAAGAGGCACAATAAGATTGATTGAATGGCAAAAACAAATGATTTGATTGAATGGATAAGCAGAAAAAAGAATGTAAAAATACTTGAGGCTTTTCAGTTTCCAACGACTCCCAGACAAGCAGAAAAACTCCTTGGAATCAAAAAAATAACCCTACGCCCATTTCTAAAAAACAGATTGTTAAGACTTTTGAATACAGGGGCAGTTAAAGGCAGGTTTTATGTTACTACATCCAAAGCCAGGCGACTGCTCAATCTACCGTTGTTCAAAAGCCGAATTCGTTCAGATTGGTGTATTGTCGGCTGGATTCTAGCAAGCCCAAGACAGCGAACAATAATTTTGAAAGTTTTGAACTCAGTTAAAAGAACCTCAGATGAGATCATGCGAAAAGCTTTGAAATTTAATAATAGTGTGACAAGAATAAGCACAAAAACAATACTTAGCGAACTGATAGGTAAAGGTCTGGTGGAAACCGAGCTAAAACCAAAGCTTCGACGAATAATAAGGGGATGTCCGATTTATGGAAAGAAATTAAGACGATTCTATTGGTTAAGCGGGAAAGGAAAAGTAGCCCAAAAAGATGTTGAAAGCGTTTTGAAAGAAGGTAGAGAGGGGTCTGAACAGTTTTAAAACCTTAAACTCCAAAGTACAAAATTGCAAGAATTTTGTTCAGAGGTACTGGGTAAGGTTTAAATATTTACTTAGTTTTAAAAATGAATGAAAGAGTCTGGTAATAAGGACATAATTCTGGACTATCGGGAATCAAGTGATACTCTTTACCTCTATCACAACCCGCATAATGATAAGGTAACTGGTAATTTAGTTTTTCGAGACGGGCCAATAGTCGACATAGGCAGAAACGGGAACGTATTGAGTTTGTCCGTTGACAATGCTTCTAAAAAGCTCAAATTGAGTCCGGATGAAATCAAAAGTTATTGCGAGAAGGAGAAGGTTAATTTCTTGTTTGAGCGAGCGCTGGTAAATTTTTTGGACATAGTAGAAAACCCATCACGTGAAACGAATAAATCTCGTTTTTATACTGTTAAAATTCTTGGGTGAACATAAAAGTATTTATATTTAAAGGCATTTTAGTTTCTAAATATTGTTCAATTAGGTATGGGCATTAAACCAGATATGGGGTGCTTCGTGGGACCATATCATACTTGGTTTAATGCCTCTCCAATTATTGAATAACAAATTTAAGTAAATTCAATTATTCGGAAAGAATGGCAGAGGAAGATATATATGGTAATAAAAGAAAGTATGAAAAATTTAAAGCAAACCTAAAATCATTTCTAACTGTTCCAAATAAAACCAGCAAAAGGAGTTACTATTGTAGAAATCCAAGTAATTTAAAATATTTCAAATCTCTTTTTTTACACTTTGAGGCAAAAGACCTTTCGTATATTAACAGAAACAGGAAAATCAGCAGTTTTAAACTGATTTTGTTTTGTGTCAAAAAAGATCTAAAGGACTGTTCTAGAGACGATACAAACGAAATTCTGGCTCTAATGCACACAAAAAATAAAACTGTTAACAGCAAGAAGAGCTTTATTAGGGATCTAAAGCATATCTGGCGAATTCTTTTTCCCGAACTCGACGAGAAAGGAAGACCAGATGAAACAACAGTCCCCTATGTCGTCCGGCATGTTTCAGGAAAAGTTGATGTCAGTAAAAAGAAACTTAGAAAAGACAAACTAACCTGGGAAGAGTTCGAACAAATCATAGACTACTTTGCCAAAGACCCAAGAATACAAGCATACCTCACTTTGCAATTGGAAAGTCTTGTAAGACCGCAAGAACTTCTCTACAGAAGAATTGGAGAAATAGAACACTATGATTCATATGCTAAGGTATACTTGTCTGACCATTGCAAAGAGAATCCAAGCTTTTTGCAATGTATTGACAGTTACCCCTACGTATTAAAATGGCTACAAGTTCATCCTCAGAAGAAAGATAAAAACGCCTACATTTTCATCAACACAGGAAATAGAAATACACTTTACCAACTTACGCCTTTCAACATAAATAAGATGTTGAAAAAGGCCTGTAAGGATTTAGGTATTGATAAGCCGATTACCTGTTACAGCTTGAAGAGATCTGGAGTAACTTTAAGAAGGCTTCGAGGGGATACCGACTTAGAGATACAGCATGCAGCAAGGTGGACAAGCACAAAACAATTAAAAACTTATGATATGAGTGATCAGGATGACGCATTAAATCTGGCGCTACAAAAAAGAGGTCTAATTCCATTAGACAAAAAGACAACAGAGACTCCCAAATCAAAAACATGCGCTTTTTGTGGCGAAGTGGCTGGCTTTGCTGAAACCATCTGCCCCAAATGCAGACATCCGTTGGATAGAACTTTAATTTTAAACGAAAAAAAGAAAGACGAGGAAATTCAGGAACTAAAAGAGACTGTTAACTTCTTTAAAAAACAGTTTCAAAACTTCAAACAAGAGGTTTTAAAAGACTTATCAGCCCAAATCTTTGAGGAAATCAACTTAAAAAGTAAATCAAAGCTGGGAACCAATAAAAAATAGAAAGTCATCCTGAATACTTTTAGCAAGTCGTGGTTTTCTCACAGCTTGAGTCATTTAAGCCCTGAATGCTATAAAAAAGCTTTTGACTATCCTTTGATAGATGCTCAAGATTGGCTTTCACAAACTCTTCAAAATTTTCAAAACCAGCAGCCTTTATCTTTTCCAAAATATTATCCATGGCGATTATATCAAGAACGACGAGAATTAGTATCCCTCTCGATTGGTAATGTATCCATCATATTTATACTTAATCACATGATATAATTGCATGCTCACATCTCGCAAAATATTCGCAATGTCAGCGACTTTACTATTAATCGATATAACTGCTTTGCGTGTCTTTGTTTCGAGATTTTCTTTTGCCATTTTAACTGGTAATTGATGGTGGCTGGAGGTTATAAGAGTTGTATAAAAATGATAAACATGTTTACTTATAAAATAGGGTGTTTTTTGACCTTATGTAGCCTGTTTATCGGCCAATACTTTGATTCAACGATTCCTGTTGACGCAGTTCCCCATGATCTTTTCAACTCACATTCAATCAACATCAGGAATCATATCATCAAATTCTAAGTGTTCTTCAAGATCTTCTGCAGCGATTAGTTGTCCTACAGATTTTGGATTGAAATTTTGCTCTTCTGTTAGGAAATAAACTTTTTCGTTTTTGCTGTTTTTAATATTAATGAAGTAAACATTTTCATAATCAGGTCTGTAGCCGATTATGAAGTAATACATTGGCCAGTCTTTACCTTTCACTCCTTCATTTCGATATTTTTCATTTATCTCCAGAAGTATTTTGTAATCATTAAGCAAAGCATTTCTATGCCTTTTCCTTTTCAAAATAACTTTTCTGTATGAATCAGGTAGTTTTATTTCAAGCTTGTTTTCTATTTTTTTTACATCAGATTCTTTCATATTGTTTTATTCTTTTTTTGTTTTTTTACTTTTTGGATCTGGCTTTGATTTAGGAGATTTCTTTGCTGGATTATCCTTAATCATTTTATCACCAAATTTTTTATCCAATTTTTCTGCAAAATCTTGAATTTGCTTTTTGGTAGGGGGTTTTTTACCTTCAAACTGTTTTGCGAATTGTTTCCATGCATTGGATATTTTTTTGTGATGCTCTTTCGGAACACCTCTTAAATTTGAAACATCATTTGGATTCCAATTTTTCCCCATCTTATGAGCCCACTCTAATGGAACACGATGGTGTATTTCAATCTTTTTACCGTATTTTTTAATTGCGTCACTAATAGCACTATTCTTATTTCCTGGATTCTTAAAGAAATTACGGGCCTGCCTTCTAAACGCGCTTTTGATTTTATCTCCAATCGGTCCCTTCAATGGTCTTCCTTCTTTGATTGCATCGAAACCGGCTTCAATCCATTTTCCTTTTTTTAACATCTTACCAGCGTAAGATGCTGCCTTACCAAATCTGGTCACCTTTAGAAACATTGATGCCCCGGCAGGAACACCTGGGAAAAGCAAGCCTCCAACGTCTAAAACTAATCCTCCTGCATCAAGAGCAGCCCAGCCATAATTACCCTCCGACATATTATCGGCAAAGCTAGCAGCTCCCATTCCTACATTTATTAGATCCCATCCCGATTCAAGTACATTTCCAGTAGGATCAGAGTACCTAATCGGATTACCTTTAACATAGGCGTATCTATTCCAACCTTGGGTGCTACGCTCGTTATCAATTATGCCATCAGCTGTTATGAAACGGGCAATTTCTGGATCGTAATGACGGGCGTTGTAGTAGTAATAGCCCGTTTCTTTATCCAGCTCCTGGCTGTTGTATTTAGGGGCGTTCTTTTGTTCGCCTTCGGTGAACCAGCTTTCGCCGTAGGGCAGGTATTCGAATCGTGTAATTGCAGTACCATCATTGTCGGTTACCAGTTTGACCGAATCCACCTGGTCGGTGAGGTAAAAGTTAGCATAGCCGTTGTGCCCGATGGCGGCGACACGCACGCCATTGAGATAGACATGATTGGCTACAGCCCAGGTCCCGGCAACTTCCACGCCAGCATCCGTGGTTTGCAGCTCATAGCTTAGGTATTTGTTAGGGTAGGCCACCTCAAAATTGGTCTTTTGTCCCTGCTCGTTGAGATGTTTAGCGGAACGATAAACCCTGAATCCCTGGTCATCGTAGACATAGCGCCCAATCACCTCGGCACCAACCAGATCAGTCACCACAGTGATGCGGTTTTCAGAGGAGTAGACCATCTGCTTTGATTTGCTTTTGCCTTCATCCACCTGGCTGGTTATATTCCCCACAGCGTCATACTGCATTACGAACCGGTTGACTCCGTACTGGGTGGTTTCGATGGTCTTGGCCTGATGGTTATCGTAGGTATAATCCCAGCGGTCTTCGATTACATAATCGTCGGGATTGACGATATCCTTGCGAGTCAAATTACCGTTTAAGGCATAGTTGTAATAGCGCCTGAACTTCTTGGCATCGGTGGTGGGATCACTGGGGCCAAATACCGGATCAAACAAGCCCTCTGCATCGATCAGCCTGTTCAGTCCGTCATATAAATAGTGCATCTCGGTCTGCCCGGTATGACCATTGGTCACCGCTTCCGTGGGATTGTTGATGATGCTTTTGATGTTATCATAGGTATCAAACTCATAAGCCACATCTTGCAGCCGGCGGTTGGTGTCGTCGTTTCGCAAGGAGACCAGTCTCTTGAGTCTGCGTTTGTGGTCGTAGGTGTAATCGGTGCGGACCCCGTTGGCCCTGGAGATGCTGTCGAACTGTTTGAAGGGGTTGTAGGTTATACCGGATATAATGGGTCGCCAGCCTTCGGTGGTGTGTGCATTCACTTGATCCACCAGACTCATACCGTTATAGACATAATCCACGGTGACAGAAGTGTTTCTCCTGGGATCTTTGGGATAGACAATCCTTGTGACCCGGTCCAATAGATCATACTGAAAGGTGGTTTCATAGACCTTGGAGAGTTCCAGTGTGGAGGTATCCTTGTAGGTCCTCTTTTCCAGTGTGCGTCTACCCAACTTGTCATAGCTGAAGATTTTGCGCTGTGCTGGATCATCCAAGGCGGCAAGTCTGCCTTTGAGGTTAGTACCTTCTGCCAGTTCATCAAAGGTGTAGATCACTGTTCCTTCAAGACCGGGCAGGTTCTTTTGGACAAGTCTGCCCAGGCGATCGTATTGAAAGGTGGTGGTGCGATTCAAGGCATCGGTAAAACCGGTTTTGTCACCAAAGGCATTGTATTGATGGTTGGAGTATCCCCGGTCCGGATCATAATTATGGGTCAGTCTGCCAAACCCATCGTATTTGAAGGTAACAATATTGTGACCAGAGGTATCCCTGTATGCTGGATCAAAGGATAAAGGATCAACTGTCAGATCCATGGTGGTGCTGTTGAGATCCATCTTTTTGATGCGATTACCCGCCAGATCGTAGGCAAATCCCATCTTGGCTTCCAGGGAAGCACCGTTGTCTCCTTCTCCAAAATCGGTGACATAAAGAACTTGGCCCCGGGCGTTTTTGACAGTGGTTTTTCCCCGGCCGATGCTGTGGGTTTTGGTGACAGACCAGGGGTCATCATAGTTGTATTCCACAGTGGTAGTGGGTTCTCCGGGATAGGCCTCGGGAGAGATTACCCGTTTTTTCCTGCCGCTTGCATCGTATTCAAAAATGGTGGGATGCTTTTCACTGGTAATGTAACGGAAGGTATTGATCTCATCATCTGCAGCCCAATCGGGTT
The DNA here is from genome assembly GCA_028282825.1 of SAR324 cluster bacterium. Lineage (GTDB taxonomy): Bacteria > SAR324 > SAR324 > XYD2-FULL-50-16 > XYD2-FULL-50-16 > JAHJTV01. The sequence goes on along the minus strand of JANQGZ010000040.1, from coordinate 17,378 downwards.
GACTCTGTCTGATCAAACGACCCACTGCATCCCAGACCTTTTTCCCCGAGCGAGTGTAACCCTTGCCCGCTTGACCCAAAGCGCTTTGCACCGTATGTAGCTCCCGACCCATTCCGTCGATATATACCCTAGTTTCTACCAAATAACCGTTTCCAGCGTGTTGTTTAGTTTTGGCGCTGAGAGGAAAGCTGTTATCATAGAAATAAGTGGTCAGGGTCTCGATGCCGGTTTCCGTATCGGCGTCTTCGCGAATCAAACGACCCAGCTCATCATAAATCAAATAATGGCTGTTGTTATTAGCATCAATGGTCAGACTGGTGCTACCAAAAGCTGATCCATAATTGATTTCATAACGGGTTTCCAAATGACCGGTCTGTTTGAGAGATCTCTCTGCCGCCACAAACTGGTGCAACTTCAGATCGAAATCGGTCTCATTGATTCGTGAAGGTATTCCGGAAAGATCAGACACACGAATCACATTTCCATAAACATCATGATCATAATCGATCACTTTGTTGTCCGGAATCTCAAGATCAGCTCCTGTGTAGCTTGTTATTTCCTGATCCAGATTACCTTGTGCATCATATGTATAAGTGGTTGTAGCCTCAAGATCAGTTCCATGAAATGATTTTTTTAAAGCTATTCGGGTCTCATTGGTGTTGGGAATGCTTTCATACTCTTTATAGGTACTGACGGTCGTAGTCTGATGAACGGCATCGTTATAAAAATCAGTCACACTGGCCGTCTCGCTTTCCATCTGGTATTGATTGGGCGTCAAGACAATCTGTGAGATAGTTTCCGAATATGGTGTTAGTAATCCAGTTTGAAAGTCCCTTACAAATTTCTTCAAAGATGTTGGTTCAATTAGAAAACTTGGCTTTTGTGAAACATTTTCAGCAATTTCATGCAAAGTATAGAGATGCTGAGCTTTTGAATATAACTTTGCATCCGCACCCAAAAAGTAGTTTTCTTTTAATGCTCCAGCTAATGCTCTATTTTTGCGATAGTCCTCATAAGGCATGCTGTAGTAGTTGTTAACACTTTTACTTCCCAATGCATCTTTTACAATGAACGTGCTGAAACCAAAATAATCCGTTTCCTTTTTACCGTTGATAAAGGCACTAAAGGACGATCCATCTTTGTATTCGTAACGAGTGATGATTTCGTTGGTCAGTCCGTCAAAGATTCTTAGTTCGTTACAGACCTTGTAGTTTAGAGATAGATCGGGAATGTTGTCCGTGCCGGTGTTGTCAAGAGTGGTGGAGTTGATATAGCTGATCTGGTAAGAACCTCCGATACCATTGTCTACCTCATGGATCAGATCAGAGACCATGCCCGTGGTATTGGCAAAATACCAGACCGGCTCGCCCAAATGAAAAATACCGATATCGGTTTTGTTGTCCCCGTTGTAGTCCCCCTGAATCCAGCGATAGGGGTACATAGCCTTGATCAGATCAGGCCTGCTGATCTTCTGCTGGTATATCTTGAGAGTGGGATTCGCCACAAGAGTCTTGAGTTGCTGTCCAGTAACACTTAAGGTCAGGGTATAACGGATTTTTTCTTTAGTAAGCACTGGATTAAGATCCTTATCAAAACGGAAATCAAAAGAGTACTCACTGCTGATAATCGGGTAGTTGTATCCGGTGATGGTATTGCCTGATAGATTGTACCTGTGAAATCTCAATCCACCGATATTGGTGGTAGCGATGAGAATGGTGCCATCGGGTTTAACCAGATACTTCTCGTCAAATCCTTGGTTGGGAAGATCGGCACTGTATCCGTTGACCAGCTTCATGAATTTGATGAATTTGGTCTGCAAATTCAAGGTTCCCAGGTACCACTGGTTGATACCGTCTCGTTTATCCACCATTAGGATGGAAGCCAGTTCACCATCGGTAAATTTTCCCACAAAAAACTGAAACTGCTTTCTGTTGATACGATTGATCCCCTGGTTACCCAAACGAAACAGGTGATGAAAATCTTGTTTTCTCAGATCGCTGGTCTCTTCGATATTGAGAGGGATGGCTGTTTCCGGAGTGTCATGTTTGTAAAGATAAAACTTGGTGTTTTCCAATTTAGGTGCCTGATCATCCAAAAGCAGAATGGACTGATTTGCAGCTTCTGCAAACTGACCGGTCAGCACCAGGGAGTCTTTGATCTTGAAATTGGTGACCTGGGCTTTGGCCACCATCTGCACCGGTGCACCTGTCTGCACTAGGTGAAAGGTCTGGTAGGTACCGGTGTAATTGGTTTGGGTCTGGTGATAGAGCAGAGCATCTTTGCCAAGATAACGAATCGGCCTTTCAAAATTGAGCAAGGTTTCAGTATCTGAAGATAGATCGATATTATCAGCAATCAGAACCCGTTTATCCGTATCATCTGGTTTGGTGGGATCAAATTCGTAGAACGATTGTTTGCCTTGGTCATAGAGCACCAGGGTGGGTTTCTCATCGGTGTTGAAATACCCCAGGAAGGGTTGTTCAGCGCTGACACCGTAAGGATTGGCGTTGTATTCATAGCTCAGCAGATCGGTGCGGGTGGTGTTGTGAGTGACCGTTTGGGCTGCTTTTAACTTTACCTCATCTTTGGGCAGGGGTGTTTGCAGCACAGTTTCTGAATCCGGTGCCAGACCGGCATCCAAACTGCCATAGACCCGGTACCGAAACCCACTGGGAATCGATTCTCCTACCCAAAGCTTGTTATCATCTCTAGAGTAAAAGCTCACATCGGTACGACCATCGCCGTTGAAATCCCCATTGAGCCAGCGGGTGACTCCACCCACGGAGGGTGGCATGCGGGAGATTATTCTGAAAGTGACGGTCTGATCCCCGGTGGCGCCTAAGATCCATTCTTTCTTTTCCGGGTGGTAGATCAGGAAATCGGAAAGACCATCCCCGTTGTAATCGCCACTGAACACTTTATAACTGAACAGGGCTTGTTCCGGTGTATTGAACACTTTGTAGAGTTTCCATTCCAGGTTGAAGATAGCCATGGGATCTCGGTAGTTTTCTGCGACATACCACTTGCCATTACGGTGATCGTAGATGCCGATATCTGTGCGACCATCGCCGTTGTAATCCCCAGAGAAAAAGCGGATCTTGGTGTAGTCTTTTCCCTTTTCAGAAGCATCAAGGGTGTTAGGGCTATCCAGGTTGTGATCGGGGAAATAGTCATCGCGAAACAGGTTTTTGAAATGCTGGGAGAACTTGATAAATTCAAAGCGGCCCCCCTGGTTCCGCATTAAAATCCAGGAGCCGGTGGTTTCATCAAAAAGCACATTATCGGAAAGACCGTTACCATCGTAATCCCCGGCAAACCATTCGCATTTGAAGAGATTGAGATTTGGGATGTTGAGCATGCCATAGTGTTTGAATTCAAATATCTCACCGTTGTGTTCTGCTACCCAGAATTCTCTAGTTTGGGGCAGAAAAAAGGCAATATCGGCTTTGCCATCTCCGTTGTAATCGCCCACCGCATTGCCCTTAAACCACTGAATCTGGTCTTTGGTTCTATAGCCCTGGAAGCGCTGACCATAGGTTTTGAAGGTATACCCACCGGCTCTTTTGGCTTCTGCTGCCCGCCAAAGACCGGTTTCCGGATTAAAAAAGACCATATCGGAGATACCGTCCCCGTTAAAATCCCCTTCAAAATATTGCACCTGCTCTGGATTGATATCTTGGTAGGCATCGTAATCCGGATTGACTGCCTGCTTCCAGACCAAGCTGTGGGTGCCCTTAAGATACCTGAAATCGGGCCTAGTACTCTCGTGAGATGAAACCACTGTTTTGAGCAGGGGTCTGTTAGAATCTTTAGAGGTCTCATAGACCATCTGGTAATCCCAGAGGGTGATGTTATCTGAACCATCGGGGTCATCCCAGCCCACAGTGATGGTGTCCAGGAGCCTGTCCATTCTCATGATAAATCCCGCTGTTTTACTGATATAGGGATCGGGTCGGGATTTATAATCAAAACGGACGAACTGGTTGGCAGGCAGGCCTGCGTTGGTATTGCCGGTATAACGGATCTCCTGGAGATAACTCAGGTGATTGGTTTTATAATCTGAAGCATCATAGGTAGCACTCATGGTGTTGCCATTCAGATCTTGGGCAGAGTTGAATTTCCAGGTATAAGTTTTGGTGGGCTCAGTGGGAATATAGACGCGGCTGTTTAAGGTTTGACCAAACCAGGTGATGGTTCCTGCTTTATCGGTGACTTTCCAGACTCCGCCGTTGTCTGAATTGTTCAGTTCCAGCTTGACAAAATCACTCTCGATCTCCTGGCGATAGGTCCCATCTTCGCTGTCTGAGGGACCGGAGACTTTGACCAGTCGCTTGCCATTGTATTCGAAGGTATCGCGTTGATCATAAAACAAAGGACCGTTCTTGGTAACACGGACGATGGAACCCAATCCAGCCTTGAGAGACCAGCCAATACCTAGCAAACCATCCCCGGAGGTAGAGGCATAACTTAACCCCACCGCCGGTTCCATGTTCGCACGTCCTTTGGGAACGTCTACTTCGTAATTAAGGGTGACTGTACCATAGTTGCTAATCTTGGGAGGGGCGACAAAAGCAGCACCAGCAAGGCCGCTAGCTTTCTCGCTTTTATCCTCCACCCTCTCGCTGAAGTTGGTGGAGGCGGAAAGGGAATCAGATCCAAACGCCGCTTCCTGCGCCAACTGGTCATGATCGATAGCCGAGAGATCATAGCCGGGTTTGGTGTTTTCTTCCGGGGTTGCATTACTAGAAGCATTACTCTCAGGATTACCATCACACCCCACGATCAGCAGGGCTGATACAGCACCAGCCAGCAGGGTTTTAGAGATGTTTTTAAAAGAAGAAAACAAATTGGATCTGATAAATGTTTTTTGCATGGTTGTTCCTAACCTTGTTCTGTTAGCGAACTGCCTCAGGCAGTTGTAAGGAAATTTTGAGTCATTCTAAGTTGCATTAAAATCAAATATTACTCTTCCAAAATCTCCGCTTTTACTTCGAAATTTCTTTCCACAAGAGGTGCATTAAAATAATTCTCTAGATTTGTTAGCATATTTAAATCAACAACTTGCCCTTTTATATCGTGATCTGTCCCATTATACGATACCCAGCCGACAAGAGATTTACCGTTGGAGGTTGATACCATCGGTCCAGATTCGTTGTTTATTTTAGGCTTAATGAGAATCGGAGATCCGATAATTTTTCCTTCACAACCCTTTGACATGTCTAATATCCGTCCTTCAATACCAGTATACATGGACTCATAAACGATTAAAACTTTATCACCAAATGCTGGAATTTTTGGTCTCAATCGAAATCCTGCCCTATCATCAATGGCAATTTCTGGTCCGATTTTCTCGCCTTCATTGTTTAATGACATGCCGATTATTTGACCTTTTATTCGTCCATGGGATCCATCGTGCGAATACCAAGCAATCATAGCTTTCTCATTGCTAATTTTGATATCATAATAGCTAAGTTCGTTTCCTGAACTTGTATTAATCGGAAACTCACCACTTATTAAACTACCAACGCTGCCTTCTCGTGCATCAATTATTCTACCTTTTAGATTTGGTGTACTTGAGCTTTTGGAATACCAAATAACCAATGCACTATCATCCGTAGAAACAATCATTGGCACACCCTGGCTTCCAGCAGTTACTGAATTTATTGCTATAGCTGAACCAACTAATTCACCCTCATGTCCACTAGCTAGATTTACTGCTTGACCCATAACTTCTGAGTCGACTTGATTGAATATTCCATATTCGAATACAACTACTGCTATATTACCTGCAATTGTAACTTCAGGATGTTCTTCATCCTTATTTGACACAGTACTTACTGCAATTTCACCACCGAGCTTGTTCCCCTCAAAGCCTGGTGACATGTCTAAAACTTGTGCATGAATATCTCGATTGCTTACTGTAGGATGCAGAGTTTGCCAAACGATCAGTGCTTTGTTTTCAGTAGTAGCTATTTTTGGTTCTCTTTGGATTAATCCTGCACTTGTGCTAATTAATAATTCATTCCCTACTTTTGTCCCCTCACTTCCAGGTGATAAATCTATAATTTGACCTCTAATATCGTCATCACTTCCGTTGTCTCCAGAGCCCCAAACCACTATCGCCTTAGTACCTACTACTGCAACTTTTGCTGAAATTTGCGAACCTTGATTACTTGTGCTAATGAGGATCTCATTACCAATAGGCTGGCCTTCACTGCCGTCAGCAAGATTGATTACTTGCCCTCTTATATCCCAATTTCCTGAATCTTGTGAGCTCCAAACAGCCAAAGCAGTTGTCTCAAACACAGCAATCTCTAGAAAATCTTGCCTACTTTGGTTAGTCGAACTTAACATCAACTCAGATCCAACTTTCAAATAGTCACTATCAAACTGGGTGAATTCCAATGAAAAATTTTTACTTGCAGCAGTTAGTTTTAGCTTAAAATCTTTCAAATCAGATTTTACATTCGAAGCATCGGTCCACTGGTTCCAGTAAGGATTCGAGTAGTTGTTATACCCAACCCAGTTCGTTTCCAGCATGTCATGGGAGTAACCCAGGTAGTTTGCTGGTGAATAAGGATCCTGATTTACTTCAGTCAACGGTTTAAACGCATCACCGTTGTCTGTAGATGAATCTGGATTCTCTAGATTCCAAGCTGCCTCAAAACCATCATCCACTTCTATTTGAATGATCGGTTCGGTCAGCGGATTGGTTAGATTCACAAACACGTTAGTGCCAGTAGGATTTGCCGACAATGTCGTAGTGGTTAACGTTACGATGGTTTTGCCATCTTGAATGGTGGAAGCGTTGATCTCGTATCCATACCCATCAAGATAGATCGTATCACCAATGGAGGCAGATCCGACCACGTCTGTGATTTCCAGTTGGGATTCCCCTTCTGCTACTTTTTTACTTAGCTTTCCCCTGAATTGTTTGACTTCGTCATAAGGTAATGGCCAGACAGACTCACGATATGCATTGTTACGTGCAGGACGGATAAACACTTTCACTGTCCCATCAGGGCCAACACCATCAAGATCCATAGGAATGGGAATACGAATGGTGAATTCCTGATCCAGGTAGTTCCAGTTTCGATCACTCACATCCAGCGGATAAATAGAGGAGGGGCTTCTAAAGATAGGATCAACCAAATTGGTCCAGTGTTTGTAATGGCCACCCAGCCCAAAACTGATCTCAAAATCGATCGCCTCATCGATTTCGAACTTTCTACTGACGGCAGACCTATCCAGATCGTAGCTGAATGCTTTGTATATCCGTTTTCCACCGACCGATTCAGCCTCTCCAAAACTTGGATTAAGATAGCGGGTTTCACTGAGTTTGATGTTGAATTCAATGGTATCACCAAGAATCGCCTCTCCTAAGTAAGCAGAACCTGCATCCGGCTGAAAGGGAAACTGCTCAATGGAATCCAGATTCCATTTGGTGTTAAAGCTAATGGATTCTCCTGTTTCAAATGGATTGGTACCAAAGGGTTTTTCCTCCGAGGGTAGATCCGGTTGTTCCTCTTCCTGTTCCTTGTATTCCAAACAGACAATGTCATAATGATCGCCCGGCCAAATCATGCTTTGAACCCCTTTTACCATGGGTACTCTCGCAACATCTTGACCTGGAATCTGGTATTCAAAGTAAGTGGACACATCCCCAGTTCTTAGAACATCTTCTGTATGTAAGTAATACCGGCCGTTTTCAAAAACCGCCCACATTTTAAAGGCCTTGATTTCTTCATAGGTCCATTCATCCACAGGTTTCATCAGGTAGGCGGTGGAGGAACCACCCAGGGCAACCCCATCTTTGTCGACATGATTTCCTACAACGGTTTTGTAAGGAACGCTGTCAACCACAGGAAAGGGGAATTTCATCTCCACCCCATTAATGCTTTTCACAACTCGAACATGGAAGCGGGGAATGGACATCAATGGTTCAACCCCTGTGGTATCGATCACTACATCCGCGTATTTGATATCCACCCCAGAATAGGAAATCCGATTGAGCGCTTTTTCCAAAGATACACCAGGAGAAAAGGTAGTGATGCCCTGTGATCCTGTGCGTGACTCAATGCCATCCGTATCAAAGGCTGATACTCTAAAAAATTGTCGTTCACCGGGGTAAACCAACTTGATTCCTGCGGTTCTCCCTTTGGCGTTTTCTTCGATAATTTTTAGGTTGTTCCCAGCAAACCGACTGCTCAACGCTTTTCGGTAATTGGAGTCAGCTACATGGGTCATGTCATAATCCACCAGAAAGATTCTCGGGTTATACCCTTTGGTAATGGCATTTTTAATCTCCAGGGTATTGAGGCCTTCCAGTTCGATGACATAGGGACCAAAGGTGGTATCTCCATACAGATCCAACTCAAACATGGAGTAGTCATCGTTTCTCAGTCGAAAACTCTGAACCGGTAGCAGTCTTCCAAAATTGTCTTCTAACATCAGGGAACAGAGCATGTTTGACAGTTTGACCGGCATGTTTACAGTGTTGTTTGTGATATACAGAGCGGCCCTCACATACCCGGCGTTTGGTTTGATCTTTTTGGTGGTATCAACAATCTCTCTGTATTCCCGTCTCAGCTGTTTGGCCTTTTTCGATTTGACATTATCCTTTTGAGTCCAACTGTTGGCATCCACATTGTTTTTGAATGGTTGGTCTTTCCAGTAGGTTTTGGTTTCATCGTGGCTATTGGAATAAGAAGCCGAGATACTAGTTGTGTTTTTGGTTCTGATGTTTCCAATCCCTGCTGTTTTGATGTTTGCTGAGATCCTCCCTCTCCTAAATCCATCAATCCTGGAGGCTCCAATACTTGCGCTATTGGAACTTGAAGTGACGACTCGATCCTGGTACTGGACCGTTCTCTCATTGATCTCCTGACGGTGGATTTTATCAGCAGACTCCTCTTTGGTGCTTTCCACATCTTCTGACATAATGTCTGTGGCGATACTTTTGGAACTGGTTTCATTGGCATAAAGGATTTCAATTTGCATGGTGACAGGTGTTGAAATACTTGTTCCGATAGCCGGATAATCTGCTACCCACACATTACTAGTATCTTCATCATCGTTTATGAGTCCATCCCCATCAAAATCATCAACAATATTTGTTCCAACTGCGTCGACAGAACCTGAAAGGGCTGATATTTGGACAAGTGTTCCCGGCTCCTGTGAAAAAAGGCCATGAATAGGCGCTGGATTTTCTTCAGGTGGTTCTTCAACAGTCTCTGTTTTTAAAGTCGTCCCCCCTCCGGAATTTTCGCCAGTACATCCACTAATCCCAAAGTGAATGATTAAAGCTATAAAAAAGACATATAAATAGTTCTTCATGGTCCCTCCTTTTCGTAGAAATCAGGATATATAATTCGTAAGCAACTCTAAACAAAAATTAAAAATGATTGTTATTCATTAAAACATTAGAAGTCAAATCTTATTTGTCTAAAATTTTATACATTACTAATATGTATAAACAATTTTTTAAAACTGACTAGTATTTGTATATAAAATTAAATTTTCAAAAGCGATTAAAATATAATTAAAAAAATTTCAAAAGATATTAAGTCATGAATACTTTGGCAAGATCCTTTATCAACAATAATCAAAATCCTGTTTAATCTCTTTAAATATAGCTAACTGAAGAGATGTTATAAACATAGAGTAGGTTTATATGGTTAGTGAAGTCGGAATACTTAGGTTTATATTTCAGCACTTATCAATACTAGTGAATACATATTATTTATGTGATTTTTCACAAATTGATAAAATAATCAGGAAAGAAAATTTACTAATCGTAAAATCTTAAGAAGCTACATAAGAATGATAGAGTGAAAATAAAACAGTTAAGGTTAGAATAGGTGTAGCAAACAAGCTTTAAACTGTTCGAAATATACATGAAGGAAGCTATTGCATAATAATTCAGCCGGGATTAGCCTCACCTATTTCTGAACCAGAGTGGAATGACAAAATTGAAGACACATAAAAAATCGGTAACGGTTACTGAAAAAACAGAAAAGATTTCATCGCTGTTGAACGTGCGCTAGAATAAATTCGGGACAAAGAACTTTGTTCATCATATGGTAGTTTTGAAGTTTTTTGCCATTTAACTGGTAAAGTATGGAGCCTGGAGGTTATAAGGGTTGTATAAGGGAAGGGAACTATAAGCATTAAAACTTTAATCTTTGATTTTGCTCTGCTAAGTATTTGTTTTAGTTTTTTGATGAGAGTAAAGTTTTGTTGAAAAGCAGTGTTAGACACTGATATTTCAGTCTATTAACTTGATTGAATGAAGTACAATGAAGAAGAAAATTATAGATCTATTGACTAGGAATCAGCGACTAAAGGGTAGAGAGATAGCTCGTTTACTCAAACTTGAAAAGAAGGCAGTAAATCGATTTTTGCATGATAATAGAGATGTTTTCATCCAAGATGATGAATACTTCTGGTCTTATCCTTGCGATAATGAGATTGTTGTACATTTCGAGGACCGTAATTGGATAGATTGTCATTCTTTCGAGAAATCTCTGAAAACAGCAGGATGCGTTTTAAGATCAAACTGCAAAACTGTTATATTTAAAACATCGAACAACAAAGGAATACTACTTGAGGCATCAGCAAGACTATTGGCACTTACTAACCAACTAGTCAGTGTTGGAAAGGATGTAACGATAGATTTTTCTGACAGCAAATCTACGCTTCATTATTTTAACAGGATGGGATTCTTTGATCATCTCAATCTCAAAGTCGATGTCTTGCCTAGCAGACCTGTTATTTCCACTGCAAATAGATATAAAGGAAAAAGCGACAATTTAGTAGAAATGGGGGAAATTGATCCGGAAAATCCCAATAACAGTTTGCCTAAACAATTAAAAAACTGCTTTGTCGATCATGCGGGAGAAAAATATTCTGACGCTGCTTTTACTGTATTTTCTGAACTTTTTGGAAATGTTTGTGAACATTCAGAGACAAAGATTCCCGGATTTGCGGCACTTCAAAAGTATGGCAAGAGCAATTCTCATGTTCAGACTGTAGTTTCAGATAGCGGAATAGGAATAATCGGATCGATAAAACCGGTCTTAGGAGAATATTATCCAAAATTATTCAAAAAATATGATTTCGATAACCCAGTCTCCGACGTAAAATTAACGAAAGAAATACTAGAAACAGGTCAAATAACCAAAACAGGTTTTCCTTCAGAAACTGGAAGAGGTTTAGGATTGAAGAGAAGCCAGGAAATTGCAGTACGATACAATGCAAATATTTCTGTGCGTCAGGAATCATTTGAATTAATACTGAAGTATCGCAATGGAGTGCTAAACGAATGGTATTATAATATTAATATGCCCCTGATATATGGTACACATGTTTGTTTCGACTTCTATCTTGACTAAACTACCTGTTTCTCGTTAATTTAACAAAATGAAGCAGAATAATATTATGATAAACTTAATCGACTTTACAGAAGACGATCATCCATTTGGTAACATCCAAGGCAAGGAAACATTTAGAATGCTTGCGGAATTCATTGATGATCACCCGACACAAAAGATATTTGGAATCTCGTTAGCTGGCATAGAGGCGACTGATGCTTCTTTCCCACGGGAAAGTGTCGTATCCATTGCTAAGCAATATAGAGGTGAAAGAGGTTTCTTTCTTGAAGGTTTTAAATCGAGAGATTTAATTGACAATTGGAGCTATGCAGCTAAAGCTAAAGATCAACCTTTCGTAATTTGGAATGATAAAGATTTCGAATTAATCGGTCCGGATGTTAGTAGTTCTGCCAAAGCTCTCATTGATTATATTTTGGAGAATCATACTGTAACGGCCTCAAAAGTTGCCTCGGATTTAAACGTCACCATCCAGAACGCGAGCACAAAACTGAAAAAACTTGTTACTCAGGGGTTCATACTTCGTTCAGAAGATATCGCAGAATCTGGTGGCATCGAATATAATTATCACTCTATCAAATTTTCTCCTTAAACAAGTTGATTTAACCAGATTAAGACGTTATAATAAAGTTAACAAAAAGGGGATTCTTTTGCTCCTCTCCTTAAACTGATTCATTTAATCAGAATTTTGATCAACCCCCTTCCATAAAGGAAAAAATGGCAGATATACAAAAACAATTCAATGAATTCCATGATTCAATCAAACTGACTGACGAAAACAAGCTGCTTCAAGAGAAAAAAGATAAACTTAAAGATGATCTTGAAGAGAATTTAAAAGAAGAAGATCCATCTGTTAAAGAATATTTACTACAAGGAAGCTACGCGATTTATACAGGCATAATACCTAAAGATGGAGATTATGATATTGACGTTGGAGTCGTATTGGATTGCAACAAAAATGATTACGAACCTGTTGATCTAAAAGAGATTGTCAAAACCGCCTTGCAGAATAATTTTAGGATTCCTAAGATTCGACGTCCTTGTGTTACTACCCAGTACATCAAAAATGGAAAGAACGAGTATCATGTCGATATGCCAGTTTACGTGGAAGAAAACGGTAGTTATTATATTGCGATGGGTAAGTCAGGATCTTCTGAAGATAAAAAATTCTGGGAGTTGTCTGATCCAAAATATTTAGTTGATTGGATAAATGGAATTTCTGATGATAGTGATGAAAGGGCTCAGTTTAGAAGAATTGTTAAATACCTTAAATATTGGAATAGCCATAAAATGAATGATGGCAATCCACTTCCAAGTATAGCTATTACAATTTTTTCACGTTACTACTTTGTGAAGTATATTGATTTTTACTCAAATAAGCCAAACGACCTAAAAGCGCTAAGAAGCATTGTCCAAAGCATATTAAACAATTTTCATTTTACTGGCTATGATGAAAAGAGAAGTCCTATCTATCGAATAAGTGTGAATCTTCCATGCCAACCATATTCTGATACTTTTGCCAAAGTAACTGACAAGAAGATGAAAACATTCAAAGAAAAACTAGAAAAATTTAAAAATGATTTGGATGAAGCTGTAGATGAAGAAAGGCCAGAAGTAGCCTGTGAGCTTATTAGTAAGCATCTTAAAAATTTTCCAATTCCTCCAAAAGAATCGACAGCTCAGAAAACTGTTAAAAGTTTCACAAATGTTGGTTCATCGTCATGAAAGAGGCAAAGCGTTTAACATTTAGAATTAAGGATGCTTTATTAGAACATCCTTGTACAGAAAGCGTTAAAGTCTGGGGAAATTCAAATGGTCACAGTAACAACTCAGAGCATGATCTAAATAAAATTTATCTTTTGCGTTGCAAGTATATGGGGGATATTTGGAAACTGCTAATTATCGTCCCCGAAGATTTCCCATACTCATTACCTGCCATTTTCTTAGAAGATTGTGAAAACTATAAGCCGATGGGGCACGTCGAATGGAACGGGCTAATCTGTTATAAGGATTCTCAAGGATTAGTAATAGATCGTAGAAAATCCAAAGAAGTCTTACACGGGTGTCTTTATGAAGCACTTTCAACCCTCCATGAGAATAGTAGTGATGAGCATAGATTTGAACTTCAGATGGAATTTGAGGCTTATTGGGAAAGCTCAAGTAAAAAAAGGGTGAAGACATGGTGCTTAGTTGAACCATCCGATAAAATCAAGGAAATAAAGTCATTCCGGCACAAATTCTCGAAGAAAAGTAAGAACAAAAAGTCAAAGCAGGACAAGATAAAAAATCCCGATGAATGGACGGCGATTGTAGATTCCGATCATGAAAATTTAGATTATCACCCAATAAAGTCGTTAATTGAAAACAAGCATTCATATTCTGCTATCTATATTCCTTTGGCTGTACCGATTGATTTGCCATCGTTTAAAAGCAACTTAATTCATTCTGATTTCATTACGAAAATTAAAAAAGCGGTAAATGATGATATTTGGATCAATGCCTTGGCTTGGGCAAGAAAACAAAAATGGAGGTCTAATCATTTATTAGTCTTTAGTCATCCAAAGCCAGACGGCACAAGCGCTATGTGGTGTGTCGAGTTCTCAAGATCCGACACAGCAATACATCCGTTAATTAGTACCAACACAAACTGGAAAACAGAAGCAGTTCCAATTCGTCGCCATTCAAGAGACTACCTTCTTATTAGAGGCGGAAGTACCGATACTTTGATAAACAAAAAAATATTAATTATTGGTTGTGGTTCAGTAGGAGGTACAATAGCATTCCAACTAGCGCGAAGTGGAATTGGAGAAATTGATTTGGCAGATCCAGATGTATTTGAAGCGGAAAACCTATATCGCCATGTTTTAGGTGCCAGTATGTTGTTTGAGGAGTCGTACAACAAGGCGCTTCAGTTAGCATTTTTGTTAAGAAGAGATATACCATATTTAAAATCACAATTTTTCCGGAAAAGATTACTTCAGTTTTTAGAAAATAAAGAAGTTCTCAGTAGATATGATCTGATAATAGTCGCAACGGGAAGTTTTACGCATGAACTGGTGTTCAATGAAAAGCTTAGAGAATTTGCTGATGTCCCATCAACAATTTATGCATGGCAGGACGGTTTTGGGGTAGGAGGACATGCGATTCGAGTAAACAATATTCAACATGGATGCCTGGAATGTCTTTACACGACATTAAATGGGCGTATGCTTCATCCAAAAACCTCTTTTATTAAGCAAGGGCAAACGATTAGCAAACATTTGGGAGGATGTTCTGGAGTATTCACTCCTTATTCTTTTAATGATGCAACACAAACCGCAATTCTTGCATCACAATTAGCCATCGATTGTTTGAATGGCGATTCAAGCCCTATGATGAGAAGTTGGAGAGGTAATGATAAGTTATTAGTCGAAAATGGTTTTGAAGCCTCTAATTGGTTCTATAGATGGACTGATAACGATGCAGTGGATAATAGTAATTTTATTTCCAAGGAGTGTCTAATTTGTGGATGAAACTATTAGGTTTGACCGGACTGTAAAAAACGCGAGATTGGTAATTGATACATCAGTGATTTCAGTATTCAATAGTTTTAAACAGACAAAACCGAATGCTAAAGAAGCAGGTGGAATTCTTCTAGGAAGACACTTATTGGATTGCGATCACCTAGCAATTGATGAAGTTTCAACCCCGCGAATTGGGGATCAAAGATCTGTTTATGGATTCTTTCGTGGACCTGGACATCATAAAACTGCTTTGGAGATTTGGGAAAAGACAGAAGGTACATGTGTTTATTTAGGAAACTGGCACACACACCCCGAATCAAAACCAATTCCGTCATCCATTGATTTAATAGATTGGAAAAATGCGTTATTTCAGGATTTATTTCATGGGAATTACTTATATTTCATAATTGTAGGAACAAAAGAACTTTGTTGCTGGGAGGGGGACAAAAACACTGGGACAATAACGAAACTTCACAGACATACAAAAGATTCTAACGAGGAAATCAATTAATAGCATGATTATTACAAACATAATTGCAGTTGTTACAAGATTGATTAACTGGGTTACTCGCCCAAGAAATGTCAGGTTAAAAGTAAGTTTAAGAATTTTTACTTTATCCCTGCTAACATTAGGTGGTAAGGGAATTTTCTTTGGCTTTCAATATGGGAAGCTTAAATTCAACTTGCAAATTCAAGACGCTGGTCCTGGCGCCATTTTGGATTATCTTCTTCTTCTCATCATGATTGTTTCTTTTTTCATTGTTTCATGGGAAATTATAAGAGACTTGAAGGCTCAGAGCAGAAAAAAGGCAATTTTTATTATGAATCAAGGATTAGACAAAACCATTACAAACCCTCTACAAGCGATCATCGAATCCAAATATCGAAATGTTAATACCATAAAGATTGATTTAATCCCTTATATGAAGGATAGATCCGTCCTCTTACCTGAGAAAGCACTACAAGAGACGATCAGACGTATTGATCATGCTAAATCATCAATTGGAGATAGTAGTTCCGATGATATATCATTTATATACGGAGGACTGGCGCCTGTACCCTTGGCTTATGCAGCTGGATATTTGTTTTCAAATAAAAATGATATTGAAGTATGGGACTATGATAGAGACTCAAGAGGTAAGAATTGTTGGTATTCACTCGATAAGCCATCGATGGTTGAAGTCCCATTCTTTTCCCAGGAAGGAATAGTTAGTTCGGAAGTTTGTGTAGTTTTGCCAATGAGTTTTCCGATAGATATCTCGCTAATTAAAGCAAAGTTCAATGAAAGTGCAATATTTTCAGCAATTCCAAGTAAACACTCGAATGACAATATGGCTTCATACGAATCCCAAAAACAGATGCAGAAAAGATTTCGTGAATTATTGATTGATCTGAAAGGGAAAAATGTTAGCAGTGTTCATGTTTTCTGTGCCGCTCAAGCTTCTTTCAATTTTAATATGGGAAGGCAAATTGATGGGAACCATCCTCAGTGTATTGTGTATCAATATGAACCATCTCAACTAGATAAATATCCATGGGGGATAATTTTGAATACTGTAGGCAGCCCAGAGCCTTCAATCTTCTACTGAGGATATGTCAAAGAATATCTGTAATTAACTTAATTTGTTTCCCAAACAGGAGTATTAGCAATTTTTTCTTTTAACTCACTGCTATTAAAAAAGTTTAAAGTTTTTTGAAACGTCTCATACTTACTTAGAACTTCAGAGCCTGAGACGATAAATCCTTCAAAAGGACAAGAGCCTAAACCCTTGTCCTATTCAATTAACCTGCAAGAACCTCCCACTCGCTTGGTTTGAGTTCAATAATTTTGCCACCGATTCTTTCTAACTCTGACGATTTATCGTAAGAGCCGATGTCTTCAGAGTTTGCTGCATCGGTCACAGCGTTTGCTAATCCCCATTGTGTGAAGTCTGAGCCTCGAATCAAAGTCTCTAAAATTGACGAGCCAACCTCTTCACCAATTCCAAATCTCTTTCTGGTGACTTCAACAACCTTTTCGACCTTTCCAGTGATTTTTTGGTCTGAAGCTTGACGCAATCGATTCACCAAATACATAAAAAAGTTTGAATCGAGCGAACCTTTAATGATGTCTCGAAGGCAAAGGAACAGTGTTTTTTCCTCTGCTTTCCTGGTCTCATCAGTAATGTACTCATTGAATGTTTCAAACTCAGCAAGCTTTTTGCCGACATGGTATTTTCTGCGTGCTGCATCAGTAATCATACCGTTAGTGCAAATCAAGCGATAGATTAACGGCTGGACTGATAAGCTTCCAGCTCCAACTTCGCTGTTTGAAATGCAGATTCCAGCTTGAACCACATCACCGACCTTCACTTCAGATTTTAACTTAGGTGAAAGTGCCTTGATGTACAACTTTTCCTCTGAAAGGTTTGAGGAAATAATTTGGAGGTTATGCTGCTCAAAAACCGGCGAAATCATTTCAAGCAGTGGGTAGTTGTCCATCACT
>JANQGZ010000031.1:0-18523 GCA_028282825.1 SAR324 cluster bacterium | reverse complement strand
ACTGCGGAAATTGAAAAAAGGATGGCTCTGTTTCAACCGTTGAGGATGGTATCGTTTTGGTCCGTTGCTTTTGGCTTTATACTTAACCGGTGGTTACACTGTTTATCAGGCTGAACGATAAACCTTACCCGATTAAAGAGAATTCGTTTGAAATGTGGAACTCCTGGGTGGATAAGGAAATAATCGCTGAAGTTAAGAAGATCACAGAGAATTCAAAAGAGTGGTTCTTCTTAAAATCATGGGATAAGAGTAACTACCGAGATAGGATGGAAAACGAGGAGCTGTTAATGACGCTATCTTATTTTAATTACAAAAAACAAATCGGATCAAAAACCTCGTTCCTCGTTTTACATCCAAGGGACAACAGGTTGAATGCCAGGATAGGAAATAAAAAAGACATCACGCATGTATTGACTGAAGTATCTACTGATTTGGAAAAGAAAAAAATGTTTCTTACTCAAATCAAAGAAACAGTCTCACTCGTCAAGAAATGCAAAACTTTTCTCCTCCAAGAAAATAAGGTAAAGAGCGAATTATCAAGTTATCTGAAACGGAATTTGGATTGGCTATTCAATCCCTTTGGTAGAAAGAACTTTAGAAGAACCCGTCAGGATTATTACATTTTGTGGCTTTTGATTTCACCAATAAATTTCGAGATGGTTAAGCATTTTAGAGATGACATTATCATAGACGTTAGAAATCTCTTTAAAAAATTTAGAGCGACCAGTCATGATGTGGAGATAATAAATGCGTATGAGGATTTCATTCGCGCCATTAATGAATTCCATATTAAATATTCACAGGACAAACGAACTATTGTGCTCAGCGACAAAGAAATAAGACTCTTGATTAAAAAGCAAGGTTATATCTGCCCGATTTCCGGTGCAAGGTTAAGACTGGGAGATGAAATTGAGGTCGATCACAGAATACCGTTGGCAGTCGGCGGAAAGGAAAAAAAAAGCAATCTTCAACTTGTACATAAAGATAACAATCGCAAGAAAAGGGCAAGCATTATCTGAAATTAGTCTGTTTCAGATAACACTTCCCATTCAAGACTTTCTGATAACGGAGACAAGATATCTCCAACTATTTTGGCTGAATCCTTAAAGCTTCCTAGCCACGAATCCCTTTTATTAACGCAAGGTGGCGGGCTTAGTGTTGCGATAGCCACACCGTGTCGTGTCAGCAATATCGGATTCCCTGTTTTGTTTAACTCGTCCAACACTTTTTTTGAGTTCACTTTAAATGCTGAAATGGAGATCCGAATCGGGTATTTCTTCATTTGAAAGCCTTTCTTTAAGTTGCCTTGTTTTTTATTTTTTTGACGATCTTAACTCTCTTTTAATGACGGCTTTAATATAATCAGTTAAAGAGGTCTCATTATATGTAGTGCTATATCCCCATACGTCGCGTTGGCAGCTCAGCAATCTGATGTACTCATCATATCGCAAAAGGACTGCTTTTGTCTTTTTATTCTTTGTAATTAATACTGTTACGCCAGATGAAATGAGTTTGTTAAATAAATCTCTGGCTTGAGTTACGCTAAGAAACATAATTTTACCAGTAGGCTAAGTGTTGAAAATAAACTTGGGTTAATAACCAGGCTTACGTGTAAGAAACCCAAATTTTGAGAATGAATCTGGAATTAAACTGCTGGACGACCTTCAATCCATTTTTGAATCGCAGCTAAACTCCAACCTACTGTGTTGCTGGATATCTTAATGCGTCGAGGTAGTTCTCCTTTTCTCTCTAAACGATACAACGTAGAGCGGCTCAGGCCAGTTATGTGGCATAGTTCTTTGTTTCTTATAATTCTGTCTTTCATAGAATGTCCCATAAATGATTAATTTTTCGGCTCAAACTGAAATCAGTTACGGTCAATTTGGGCTTGCATGATGTTGATCTAATTTCGGCTTTGAGATCTAACATCATTTGAGTAAGGAATTTAAAGAACCTGATTGGTTCATCAAAAACCTTTCAATAAAGCCTTCCATTTTAATTCTGCAAATTCAACAAAAATCCAACTTCCTGGAAATATTCAATTCAGTGCAGGCCGATTTCTTCCAAAGTAAAAATTACTCATTTTTAACTAATCACATCCTTATCGCACTTTTACACATATTGTTTTTGGGTTTACACACTCCAAAAACTGGTTTCCACATACGATTTTAGGTTATTCACATTTTTGATATTTGATCATAAACGCTAAAATATCAAAAAAAAACTATGTAAAAGGATAGCGGGATACGGAATTGGTATGATCAATTCCAAAACTAAAAGGGGTCGCTTAAGATTATTACCAAAAATTTTAATTTAGAACTATATCCAAAGGAGATAAATTATTGATATGTATAGATAATCGTTTGATTGATAATTTGTAATACATTTTGGATATTTATTTTTTAATTTGTATTACAAATCCTTTTTGAAAACGACTGAAAATTTTCGATAAAACAAGAAATTGATTGTGCACTATGTTGAAAAAAGTTTTAATTCTACTATTGATGATAGCTTGAATTTCGCAATAAAAATTTATATTTATATTAGGAACCTCTTTTGAAAATAATACATGTTTATAAAAGCAGCTGTGTAGTTCAATGACTATTTAACTATTTAAAAAATGAACAATGCTATGCGAAAATCCATTCATTTTTCTCCTGCAGAAATCAATAGGGTCGAAGAGATCCAAAAAAAACATGATATCAACGACTTTTCTAAAGCCGTTAGATTCCTTATCAAATCTGCTTTTGATGAAAGAACATTCTTCTCGATTGGTGTATTCACAAGATGCATGGCTGAACTGAATGAGATTTCCGTAGCCATAAGTAAGATAGGTAACAATCTAAACCAACTGGTTAAGCTTTATCACCATGGAAAGGTGCCACAAGCAGGAGATTTAGTTGCAGCAATTAAAGAGTTGCAGGATTTGATGCACAAGAATTTACTAAACAATGCTGAATTAAGCAGTTCGATAAAGTTTAACGAACCACAATGATATGACGGCTTTATTTAGAATATTTGAAGAAGAACCGGAACTTGATCTTGTTTGGAAATTTAGAAAAGCAATACAGATCTGTGAGGATGAGTACAAAAACCGGGGGAACAATACCTCGTATTTTACAATCGTGGATGGAAGAAAATATTCCAAGGAAGCCGTTATAAGGATTTATCATCAGTCATCAGTCAATTCCAACAAAATTGCAAGGTACGTTTTAGATGTTAAAAAGACGAAAGATAAAAAGCTTGTTTTCAACGGATTTGGCGCTCCCACTAATGCAGAAACAATTGAAAAATCTGTAGCTCTTTGGAACAAGATGAATAGCCATGACCATAGATCATATCAAGCACGTGCTAAAGAACGAGAGAAAAAAGGAAAGCCCCCTGTTGTGAATAAGCCTCGTTACACCACTCATATTGTTTTTTCCATAAAGGAGTCCCAAAGTAAAAGCCGCATTGAGGCACTCAAAAACTGTGTAAGTAATGTGCAGTTGAAATATTTCTCATCATTCGGTTTTGATTCTTTTTTCACTATACACAAGAATACTAAACACCTGCACGCTCATCTGATAGTTCATAATAAAAACCATATTACTAATAAAAAAATTGACTTCAAAAAAGCGTTTACCTATTCCCTTCGTAAAGACTTTGCTAATTCGTTAAGAGAAAATGGTTTAAATTACTACGCTACTTTGAAGAACATAGATTCATTGGAAGCAAAGAACAATCCCAGGAAAAAACGGGCAAATAGAAAAGATTATCTTACTAATAATGTTGTTAAAGAATTTGGTGATGAGATAATACCCTTTGTTAAAAAACAGAGGTACGAGGCTAAATCAGAAGATCCAAAAAAGGCTAAAAGGGCAGAGGATAATCTGACTTTGATGCATAATATCCACGATCCTACTGTAAAACTGGCGGTTCTGCATAATTGGGAGAAATATAAATCGCAAAAGGAAAAGTTTGAGATTAAAACCCAAATTGTCGATGCACACCCTGACTTGGCCGAAGAAGACATTCATTCATACGTAGATATGGTCTTTGCCAAACGTAATAAACTGCTTGCTTCAGCAAATTCGAAAAATCCACGCTCTGTTGAGCGTTTTAATGACCAAGAAAGGATCTTTGAAAGACTGCCCGTGATAGATAAGGAGGAGGTTATCAAGTTTTCTGCATACAGAAAAAAGAAAAAACTGAATTCTGACGAAAAAGCTATAGTCGGCAATTACGGGGAGCCAGGTAAGGAATACTACCGACTTTTAGTGGCAGAACTAAAAGCAAATGATAAACAAATTACCAAAGACTTAAAAGATGTTAAATATCTAGAAAAAGCAATTAAAATTCAATCTGAAATTAAGGACATGCGCTTAGGTAAATTGGATCAGGACAAGCTTCTGAATAAGTTGTTTTATCGTAACATCAAAGGTCAAGAATCTTTTCTTGTCGAACGACTGCGTGCCTATCGAGATGATCTAGCTGAAGACTGCAATGTAGACAAAACATCCATTGATCTTAAAAACATTTATAAGTTCTATCTTATGAAACGCGGTTCCAAACCTAAGTGGGCATATAACGCTTTTGAACTGCTTATTGATGAATATCGAAGAATGCTTAAGAGCTATAATCAAAAGGGGATTGAATCGATGCAAAGACAACTCGCTGAGAAACTGAAACCTAAATCTAACAATCTGACTGTTAGATTTTCCAAGGGGCGCTCACTCTGAAAGTCTCTTCTTTCCTGCAAACAGCCATTCTATTGTAACATCCAAGATCTCAGATATTGCTATCAGCTCATAATCTGGAATTGTTCTATCCAGATTTTCAATTCTGGCAAGTGCCGACCGATCCATCTCAATGCCGTAGTCATTTGACAATGCTGCGACCAAATCTACCTGCTTGAGTTTTTTATTTAGTCTTGCCTCTTTAATCCTTGCTCCACAAATATTTCGCTGTTTCATCTTCCATTCTTTTATCAGGTTTTCGAATCAACCTAAGAATGGACCTTTACTAAGAAGTATGTGTGTGATATTCACACATTTATTCTGAATTGATTTCCCTTCCAGAATACGCAAGCCGATTTTCGCGACACGCCAAACCGGCAGAGAATGGAAAATTGTGTTTGCCTTCATTTCGGCACTGCATATGTTCCCCAGTATTTATACAAAACTAATAATCGAAAGAAGAATGATGGAAAAACGATGGATTGTTGGTGTAATGATAGGTGTCTTGTTTTTTATATTCGGATGCGTCCCGATTCCGATGGAAGTAACAAGAATTGGAAAAGCTTATCCAGCAAATTCGGTTGATTGCCCAATTGAAATTGTTGACGGATTGGACGAAGAAAAGATGGTTTGGATCGGTAGAGTCAGTGTTAATGTGATTTCCGAAGAAAATGCCATAAAAACGATAACGAAAGAAGCGTGCAAATTAGGAGGAGAACTTGTAACTCAGCAAATTAGGATAAGTGGAACAGGCTTACAACCCGATAGACTGGTTGCAGATATCTCAAGGTATAAATGACACTAAATCATTCACATAGGACAAGTTTTACGGTAGTAAAACTTTAAATGTGCTTGGGCGACGATTCAACTATCTGGTGTTTCTTGCGAGTCTTTTTGTCGATGCTTAAATTGACATATTGAACAGATCACCTATTCAACAAGATTAGTGTTGCCCAATTCAATCAACGACAATCTCACCTTCCTGCGGTTCGATGCCATGGATACCACATTTGTATTCATGTAAAAACTCTCTCATTGTCCCTATCATATCTCTATCTGCCTTAGTCCCTTTCGAGGAACAGATATCCTTTAACACCTGCATCAAGTCACTTACTTTGTAGCCTTTATACTCTTCAGGCCAGTGCGGTTGCAGTTTGTATCTATCATTTTTATTCATTGGTATTCTCTAAAGTGTCGAGGCGAATTAAGCATAAAATGCTAATTGTTTTCATAGATCTCATGCAAATTTTTAAATGTCTGTCGGAATTCTTCCCGCAAACGCTTAGGTTTTAGAATTTTTTACTTTATCCTCGAAATTACAAGAGCCACCATCGAAGTTCTGGTGGGGCCTGAACTGTGGCTTTTAGGTAATCTGATTCATCAGAATTTACCTTCATTGTCGAACTTGTGAAATAGGAGTCTCAAAAAATTAAATGCTTAACGACGAAATCGAGGCGTCCATTTGTCAGTCATTTCCCGATCATCTTCAATGTCTTCTATCGATAGCTGAGTAGACAATACTGTTAGCGTTTTGCCATAGCTGCCAAGTCCAAATACTTCTTCAACTGCTTCAATAGGATAGTCACATTCGAACCATTCTGCCAGATCTGTTTCACATTCTATGCACAGGCTATTAGTTATATTTTCTAACGACTCATTGAAACGCCGTGTTTCAGAGTTGCCAGGTAAAATGTCTCCTTTTTTTAACCAGGTGAAATTTGGAAATTCTTTTAAGGTTTCTGATAAAAAGCAAAAATCAATTTGATCTTTTTCGCTCATTACTACGGCAACAGGGATACCAGCTTTATCAGCATACTTGATTGCTGTCGAAGTTATCGAAGTATAGCAAATCTCAGCCAAGGCCTTAATTGCCTTCAATCCATCCTCATACTTAATTAACTCTTTGCTGAACATTGGATCTGGCATTAGTAATCCCGCTGCAAAATAATCGGCTTCAACTTCAAATCTAGATTTCTCAACAAATCCGGCATTGGATAGATGTTGGAACTTGTCCTCTTTAAATATTGCATCAAAATGTCCTTCTAAAAGATAATGCCCTAACTCATGTGCAATGCTGAATCTTTCAAAGCCACAGTTGTTTGCAAATGAAGCATATGCAATCACAAAATCGTTTCCATGACGTAAGAGCATTCCTGATACATTGTCTATTGATCTTGGCATTTTTTGGATTTTTATCTCTAAATCATAAGCTATCTGTTTAATATTAATCGGTAATTTTTGGTAATTATTTTCAAGCAAGAATTTTTCTGCTTTTCTCGTGATTGAATTATAATTATACCTTTTCATTAGCAACGCCCTGTTTTATCACCCTTTGTCAGCAAGGGACTTTATTATAGACTCAGCAAATTTCCTCTGCTCATCTGATAACTGTTTGAAGTTACGGTATAATGGGTCTGCTTCGGGAGTACCTTCAGGATCGTCAGTCCTGCCTAATAAAAAATCAGTGGTCACGTTTAACGCATTTGAAAGCTTTTTTAGATTCGCAAAAGAAGGTTTTCTAGATCCAGATTCAAAATGTGAAATTGAGGATGCTGGAAGTTCAGCTTTTTTTGAAAGTGTGGCTTGATCAAGTTTTCTAATTTCTCTTGCTTGTTTTAGACGATTAGGGAAATCGTCGGATGGATTGCTAGTACTCATAATTTCCTTGATATCTCTTTAATTTAATATATTGATTGTCATACCATGTTCGACAAATATGACATGTCGATTTCGATATGACAATGCCTAACGAAGTGTTGGTATAACCAATACTTATCAGCATCTATTGTTAAACAACAAACATGAGTAAAGTATAGTAAAAATGTCGAATTCGCCATATATAATTTGACATTTTGTAACAAGGAGAGTTAGGATGGAAAAAACGACATGAAAAATGTGCGCTTTCGCCATGCAAACAGTGTAGTCTTCAGGAATAGTTTTTTCAATTTTTAAATTAGAGGCGAATCAAATGGCAACAAATCCTCCTAAAGGCGATGGGCATCGAAAAGGTGCTGTTAGAAAACGTAGCCAAGTACATAACCCTAAAACTGATCGCTGGGTCAAAAGGGATTCAGAATCTGGCAGATTCTTAGATCAGAAATCTGATAAAAAGCCATTCAAAGGAGTTCGAAAGGAAAAGTAGGTCGGTTGTTTTTGGAAATACCCTGCAGAGTACCTGTTAAAATGGATATTTATGAAGTTTTAAACAAATCATAAATTATTTTTGACTTCAAGTTAGCACTCGTTTATGTTGAGTGCTAACAAATACTATTAATGGTTCTTTTACAAAATAAAGTTGTAAATGTTTCGCAAGGCAAACTATTGTAATTATTTTGTAAACCGCACTTTAGGAAAATTCACATAATGATATTTGATTAAAAGAATATACTTTATGAATACCGAATCAATAGACAACAATAGACCTTTTCGAATTCTGGCAATTTCAGGTGGGGGCTTCCGGGGGCTGTATTCAATTTGCGTTTTAGAAGCGTTAGAAAAGAATGCAGGAAAGCCTCTAGCTCAATGTTTTGATTTAATTTGTGGGACTTCAATTGGAGGAATAATTTCTCTGGGGTTGGCGATTGAGATACCAACAACAGAAATAAAAAATTTATTTGTTGAACATGGAACCACAATCTTCAAGCAGAGTAAAATCCCTTCTTTTTTTTCGACTCTAAGGAAGTACCTTTCACTTGGATACTTATCTGCGAAACATTCAAATAAAGGCTTAAAGCAAGTTTTATCTGCAATTTTCTCCAATAAATCAATTAAAGATATTATAGAATTAAATCATTTGATCACTATTCCATCCATAAACTATTCAAAAGGGCATCCTCAGTTTTTCAAAACACCACATCATAAAGACTTACACAGCGATATCAATTTGAAGCTGGTCGATATCGCCCTTGCTACTAGTGCAGCACCAACTTATTTCCCTCTCCATTATATATCTGAACGGGGCTATTTTATAGATGGTGGTTTGTTTGGCAATGCCCCAGAGCTTTTCGGTGTACATGAAGCGACCCATTACTTATCGAAAAACGAGGAGGATATTCATGTGCTAAGCATAGGCACGTTGGAGAATAGGTCATTTGCATCACCAAGTATTAATCCTAACAAGGGAATTTTAAATTGGGGAAGCGATCTCTTTGATGTAACTATTTCAGCCCAACAATTAAGCACTCAATTTATTATTCGACATAGATTACAACATAGGTACGTTAATATAAATGAAGCAATTAACCATTCCGAATCATCATATCTCGCCTTAGATTCCGTATCGGAAACTTCTACCCGGATTTTAAAAGAAAAAGCAAAATCGTCTGTTCAAAATATGCTTTTAAAAAAAGAAGTACGAGACTTTCTTTCCCATGTCCCATGTAAACCAACGTATTACAACTCAACCAATATCAACTGTTAGTAAAAGATGATTAAAACATAATTAAAAAGGAATACTATGTCAGATCTATCAAGAAACTTTTACTCAAAGGATCGAAAGAAGGCTTTTTTGAATCAGTTGAATATTACAACGGATCAAGAAAGCATTCTTTTAAATCAAAAAAATAAAATTTCAGATGTTTTGCGTGAGGAAATTGCTGAATTTACACATTCACCAGAAGGAGGAGGAAAAAAGATTGTACCACGTTTCTTACCCCAGGGGTCTTGGACATATAAAACGATGAATCAGCCTTGTCATAAGCCTCCACAACAAGTGGACTTTGATCTTGGTGTGTATCTACCACGATCTTATATGGAGAAAGATAAACCAACTGTTGCATCCGAGATGTTTTTTGGCGTTGTGGATGAAGCCCTGATTAGATATGCCAGCGAAAATGGCTACAAACATAAAAAAAAGAGGACATGTTCTAGAATAGTTGTGAATTCTGAAATCCATGTTGATATTCCTTTATATATAATTAATGATACTGAGTTCTCTCAACTTAGGAAAAACGTAGCAGGTGGAGTTAGCGAATCTTTAGCTCTAGACTCAGTTGATAACTTTCACGACTTCTTTGAGGCTGCGCGAACACAGACTTGGGAAGAATTGGACGCCGACAAAGTCTGGTTGGCGACTCGAAACGAAGGGTGGATCGATTCTGATCCGAGGAAAATCTTTAAATGGTTCGAAGAGGCTGTTCTACAGCATGGTCCTCAATTAAGAAGAGTTTGCCGATACATAAAATCATGGAGAGATTATAAATGGACCTCAGGAGGACCAACATCCATTTTTTTGATGATCTGCACAGTGGAACTTTTCCAAGCAAAACCCGGAAGAGATGACTTGGCTTTCTTACACGTGCTTGAAGAGTTACCAAAGAGACTTTTTTATCCTGTCACTAACCCAACGGATGAGAAGGAGATTCTATCTGATCGAATCGGAAGAGAAACAATTGCTCAGACTAAAACGAATGCATATTCTTTTTCCCTTGATCTTGCTGATGCAATAGAACGAGAAATTTTTGAAAATGATGCGTGTCGAAAGGTACAAAAACACTTAGGGTCGAGGTTTTCTTTGTTAGAAAATGATTCAGGAATTAAATCTCGAAAAGCAGTATTGGGTACAGTAGCTACGATTGGATCTCAAAAAGTAGCGGCTAATGTACCAAGGAGAACAACAGCAGGATGATCCTTTCAATAATTGACCTTGTAATGGACGAAAAAGGATTCAGTCGCCTTCCTACAGCAGTCCCACCGTCTTACCGAACATATGAAGGCTGTTTAAATGTTAACGACAAAAGAATTGGAATTTTCTTTGATATCATCGATAAGAATTTTATCAAACTACCATTAATTAGACTTAAAGAAGCAATATCAGATGTGAAGGGATTTCCAGTTCATTTGGGTTTTAATGATTCACTTTGTTATTTTGATGAAGAAAGTCGCATTCTAGACAGATATAACGTTCCAGGGTCAATTTTAGGTTGCTTATATCAAGCGGAAAGTGTTTTGAACAGGCTATTTGAAGGAAACGCAATTGAAGACATACCTCCAGAATTCCTAATTTATTGGCAAGGCCTTCCAACTTTATCGAATATACGAAATAGCGACCGAAACGAAGGGCGTTTGTTTATTCAGCAGAAGGATAATTTTGCACGAGGCATACTTACCATAGATTCAAATGATTTATTGAAGCACCTCAAATTGTTAGGTGAGAATGACAAAGATGAAGAGTTGATCACACCAATTCCAAGTCTGTTTTATACGACTGACAAAAAACCCAACATCTGGGAAAAAACATGGCCCCCACAAACATGGGGACATTTTATTGAATGGGTCAAAAAATTCGACCTTAGTCTCTTTCATTGTATCGAAGAATACCTTCAACAAACTAGTTTTATTAAAACTGGTGATTTTGCGATTATTGTTGATACTCCAGTCGGACAATTTGGCGTGAAGATAAAGATAGTGATAAATACACGTTTCAGACTTCAATATAGTAAATCGCAAGCTTTCAGTTCTTTTGAAAATGCTTTTTCCAGCCTGACACGATATCACTCCGATATCGATACTTACAACTGGAAAAAGAAGTACGAAAACAGGATCTTATTAGATTATCTGAACGAAGGGGAAGGGCGTGATTTACCTATACTACGTTTGACCAGTTATCCGATAGATTACCATTTTATGCATCAGAGAAACCAACCAAAAATGAAAACACTTGAAGATAAAAAAATTATACTTATTGGATGTGGAACAATTGGAGGCTATTTAGCCTCCTTCTTGGCGAAATGTGGGGCAGGAACAGGTAATAAAGGTTCTTTAATCCTACTAGATAAAGAAGTTTTAAGTTCTGCAAATCTTGGTCGGCATATTCTAGGGATGAAACACATTGGTAAATATAAATCAATAGCTTTGCGAGAGTATCTAATTAATGATTTTACTCATTTAAAAATTCAAGCAATCAAAAAAGACTTCACAAACTTTCACTCAGAATGGGATTGTAAAGTCGACTTGATTATTGATGCTACTGGGGAAGAAGGATTATCCGTTTTTCTAAATCATTTGATTGTCGAAAGGAGATTACACAAGTTGCAGGCTCCGCCTATTTTGTATTCATGGATAAAAGGACCTGGTCTGGCAACACAATCATTATTAGACGATGGCAATGGTGCTTGTTTTCAATGTCTGAGACTTAAGCAAAAGAACGGTTTATATGAGGATATGATGCCTATAACCAACAATAATGATTATGAAGCTTTAGTTACGGATAAATGCAATTCCGTTTTCACTCCTTTCACGGTTTCAGTTTCAGCCCAAGCTGCTTCTCTAGGCTTGGAAATGGCCATAGATTGGAATCAAAACACAATAAAAAATCGATTTAGAACTATTAGGATTGATTTGGAAAATACGATTGCAGTTCAGGATTGTAATCCTGAGAAACGTGACAATTGTGAAGAATGTGCGAGAACAAAACAAACTCAACATTTAAAACAAGAATAATGTAATTTAAAGTATCACGAGGCATCGCATTCATTAAAATAGCTCATTGAAGATTATATCTGTGCTATATGTGGGAAAAATACTACTTTGGTATTGATGGTCCTTTTAATAACGGCGGTAAAATCATATTTTCAAAATCTGTGCTAAGATTGTTTTACCATCACCGGCAACTCGAAAACACTGATACAGAATCAGGCGGCGTGCTTTTAGGATATTACAGAGGGAAGCATTTTGATGTTAAATTTATCAGCCAACCTCAGGAGGAAGACTCTCAACTCCCATTACTTTTTGAGAGAAATTCTGCCTACCATTGTGAATTAGCTCTAAAACTTTGGAAAAAAAGTAAAGGAAAGGTTTTTTATTTAGGGGAATGGCACACCCACTATCAAGATTCTCCTCAACCATCAATGCTTGATATAAATGAATGGTTGAAAATCTGGAGGATTGTTCAGAGACCGTTATTGTTTGTGATAGTGGGAATTCAATCAATTTGGGTAGGTGGGATTAAAGACCTGACAAAAATCCATACAAACTATTCTTTCTTATCACAATAGCCCATCATTGCTTCTTTCATGCGGATATTTCCATAGTTCTTTGATAATATTTAGCGTAGTTCATGAAAGTATCTAGATTAATTCTATTGTTTTTCCAAATCTTTCAATTCCTTTTTGGCTTTTGTTATTTGCTTTTTTGCTTCATCCCCTTGAAGGTAAATGGAGACCTCATGTCTGTGATATGGGCTGGACTTATCTCGAGAAGCAGATAGCCAATTGAATGAACCTTCAACAATTTTATCGTTGTCGATAATCAATGTCTTATTATGAATTGACTTCACAATCTTTAAATCAATTCCACTGTCTATAAGAGCCTTACGCCCAATATCAGAGTTTTTATTGATTTGACCACTTCTCTTGTCGAGCTGTGAATCTGTATAAACAGTGAGTAATACCTTTCTGTCAAATGCACTATGCGCGAGTCGGATGATATCATCATTTTCAATTGCATTAATTGAAATGTATGGAGATACGATTATTAGCTCTGATTCTACTTTTTCAAAGGCTCTCTTTAGGTATTTCCTATGTAAATCAAGTGTATTTATTCTCTTGACTGAATTTGAATATCTTCTATCGTTTTCATAAACGATGCTGTCCGGTAAATCACAGTTCTTTTCTTCTAAAAGCCATTTTTTTAAGTATCCAAGAGGGCTGCTTTCATCCGACCGCAAAACATTCATATTTCCAAAAACTAGAAAGCTATGCCTTGCCCTTGAAACTGCTACATTAAGCATGTTTGGTCTTCTATTGATAAAGCTTGTGTTATTTCCGACTGATAGAACCAAAGAAAATATCACAATATCCTTTTCTGCCCCTTGAAGAACATGGACAGTACCAACAGTTATTCTTGCAAATTTTTTAGCATTTAGGCTGCGAAGCTTTTGTTTTATCAATGTTGCTTGAGTTCGATAGGGTGTGACTATGGCTATAATTTTATAAATTTTTTTCTTGTAAACCCTTTCCAGCCGTTCAGATTCATTATTAATCCAACGGACTATAACCTCGGCATCTTCAACATTTCTACGACTATTTCCTGATTTTGCGCTCACGCTGTTTATATGCAAAAACCCTTTCGCTGGCAAACCGTGATTCACTGTTTGCTCTCTGCCTTTCTTGGGGATTAGCTGATTTTTGTAAACATAACAATTGGAATAAGATATTATCTGATCCAAGCACCGACGATGTTCTCTCAATAAAACACCTCGCATTCCCGCAATTTCATAAGAACAGCAGTTTTGGGCTAGTTTCATTAAGCTGCCAGTCGATGACAGGAAACCTCTACTATGTAGATTTTCGGTAAACCCCTCTAAATTGTTCTGAGGCCACAATCCAGCAAGCTTCAAATTACATGCATCAATCTTTTGATCAATGGACCAAATAGGTTCAATTTGAAAAAGATCTCCAACTATTATGGCTTTTTGCGCTAAAGAGAATGATGGAACTGAAACATCCGGGGCAACCTGGCCTGCTTCATCAACTATTAGCAAATCGTAAAGGCCGTAATAGACATGTTCAGAACCATCACGGAAATAACTCGAAAACCGTGGCAAAGAAAAAAAAGTAGAAATAAATACTGGAAAAATACATGCAAATCTCCTTAACTTTTCCTGATATGTAGTTTTCGCGCGTTCTTTACCATGTCTGTCGGTTTCCAGTTTGCTTTTGAGTTTTATAAGATACTCAGACTCACGATAATGAACTGCCAACCAAAATGCTTCAAAGCGATAAGACATATCAAGTCTTACAGCCATATCCTCTAAAGGATCTAGGTCTTTGTATTCCCTTCCAGTCTTTATAATCAATTCGTCAAGTTTATTGGGATAGGCCGCATTCCATGAGTGAATTAGTTGGTAATATCGATTTGCAATCGTTTGTATTTGCAGATTGGCTTTGCTTAAATTTTTGAATTTATCTTCTAAGTCAGATTTTATAGCTGATTCGGATACTACAAGCTCATCAATTTTCGACACCAGCAAATTAAATCTCGAAAAATCAATATTTTCAGTAATTTTTAAGTCAACCAAAGCTCTCTGATATTTTAGAGTACGTCTTTCTTTATTTGCTCGCAGGAAAAAAAATAGCTTATCTAATAGGGGCAAGTTTTTTTTTGCCAAACTTAATTTTTTTTCTCCTCTATGTAACTTCTCCAATACTGTATCTTGCAGTACTATTTTTTCTTGAAGTTCTATAATTCTTTTGTTCAATTCTTGATGACTTTTAAAACCGAGCTCCGCCAATTCTGATTCAATACTTTGGTATTCTTTTGCTGAATTCAAATGTTCTTTGATTTTTTCAGCTATTGTTTTAACTTCCATTAAAAGACTTTGACTACATGCTTCAATGTCGACAAATGAACCAAAATGGGTAGTAAATTTAGTCTTAAAAAACTCAACTTTTGATTCGTATTCTGAGCTTTCGTATTGTTGTAGGAAACCATCACCAAACGTGTTCTTGAATAGATGATACTTTGATGGTTCTTTCGAAGAAAAATATGCACCTAATGACTCTATTTCCGGTAACCAACGACTGGAATACTCGGACGATTCTTTTAATTCAAAGCTTTCTAAAATATTTGTAATGGCTTGATTGTTTGCAGAGCTTGCCATGATAAGCTCCGAGGGGCGATTTTCTATTACTGATGTTACAACACTGTTTGCAACCACTGATTGCAACAAAGTTGTTTTGCCAGTACCTGGAGGGCCATTTACAGCTAAAATCTCATGTTGATCAGTATTTTTAAAAGCACAAAAGCTTTCACGTTGGGACTTTGATAGGGGGAATTCCGGGCTCATTTGACCAAGATGCCTGACGTTAAAACATGATTCAATATGCTCCGGATAGTTTTTGGTTTTGGAAGTCTTAATGGATGTGATTGCTTCCAATAAAGGGTGCTCGTCTCTATCGTTTATTAGGTCATCGTATAAATCCAAAATGTTCTTACTTAAATTCTTTTTATCTCCAATTTCGATGAACAACTTTTTTTCAATTCCTGTGTTATAGCTTTCGTAAGTTTCTTTTGTCACTGCCTGAAAAAACATCTCACAATCTGTCCAATACTTCTTCCAATCAGTTTTACAGAAGTCTGCTCTTTGTAGGTATTCATCGACTACCGCTATTTCAGCTATCTTATAGCTATCTTCCGGATTTAAGTTTAAATAGTCTCTTACAAAGAACGGTTTCTCTGAAGGAATCAACATACCATCTTTACTCATTTGAGCAGTAATCCAAAACGGATAAAGCGTTGTGTCGTCTTTGGATTTAGATTTTGCGTGCATATAAGCATGTCGAAATAAACATGGAGCAATAACAATGTCAATTGGATCATCATTGGAGTTGTTGCTAACTCGGTGCCAGAGTTCTTTTGCAATGTCTTTTGGCACACGTTCAATGTAGTATTGAGGTACTATTACAGGGTTTGTATAAGGATCAATAGCCTTTCTGTCAGCATCAGCCAGGCAGTTTCTCCAATAGAAAAGCCAGTTTTTCAGATTGCTTTTATTAATAAACATTATTGTTGTGAATTAGTATTAGTTTTAACTACGATTTACTGGAAATGAGAGTTTATTGTTCCAATCAAACCTTTTTATTACTTTAAACATCTGAAATAAAGAAAAATCTTTGTGGACTGAACTTTATCCAATTTTTATGCGAATATAGTCGAAGCGCGCCTTTATCAGTATTAACATTCTCCGTCTGTGACTTCACTTTATAAAAGCTTTTGATATGCTTTGGAGTATATCTTGGTGTTGTGACTCACAGATAGACTTAAGTTTCTCTATAAATCATTTTAATGTAAGTAAGGTTTTTTCCTAGTTTGTTGTTTCTTTTGCAACGATCAGCCTTTGTTATCCCAGCCTGATTGGTCCTTTTATAGTTTACTACTTTTATTTTTCGTATCAGCGTTTAGTGTTAGATGCGAATCCATGGGTTTATATATCTTTAAATATCTTAAACTAAACGCTTTGGTACGATTACGAAATTCGAAGCTGGCACAAATTCTGCTTTTGTCAGGGCCAGGGCTGATCGTTAACAACCTAACAAAAAGGTACTTATGGAACCGAATGATCCAAACCAAGGTCAAAGACTACCAGAGTTTTCAAAATCGAAGTTACCCAAAGGGCAAAAAGAAAAAAAAGCAGATAAGAAAACAAAAAAACAAAGAAAACCTAAGAAAGTTCAGTCCAGCATGCGTTTGGATAAAGGTAAAGGAGATAAAAGAACAGCAAAAAATAAACGTGCTGATACAAATGTATATTTAACAATAGATGACTATTTATCAAATAGTACTGAAATTGATGTTAAGCGGCTTCAAAATGAATCCACACAAAAGATTGCAGTGCAAACAGGAGGATTTCGAGCAGGTCCAGCAATACTTAACTATTCCCAAGACAGCTTTAAAAAATAAGTGAGATTGCCGAACGGTACTATATTCGGGAAGAAGTAGAAGAGAAAAGAATAAGGCCCCATATCAACAGATTAATTGATTATTTTGAGTTACAAAGTATTTTGAAGCTCTATGATATTGAGGCGCTAGATCATCCAAATGAGGTAAAACACCATGCAAATCAAATAAAAGAATATCTGCGTAAGGATAGCGATCCGAGTAACAATCAATTTTCAGGTTACAAGACTGACAAAAGAAAGCTGAAATCCACGCAGAGTATTGTATCTGTTTATCGATCAATAACAGGTTTTTTAAAATGGATTGGATTGAATTATAACTTTAAAAACTGGGCGACCTTTAAATACCCGACAATAACCGTTAAAAATGAATCTGCTTTAACTTATTCTGAACTGAAACCAAGTTTTGAATCTATCAAGAATTGGTTAAACGAGCATGAACAGCTTGCTTGGATACCAGATGATAGCACAATCTCAGTCGATGAAGGAAAAACTTCCAGACCTGGAGATGAGTATAGAATTTTTGGAAGAGCTTATTTTGGAACGTGTTACTATCAGGGTGGTAGGGGGCGAGTAGAGCTGCTCAGCATTAAACATTGGGGAATTGATTTTGAAAACAACGAATTGCTGTACTACAACAAGTCAAAGAAAGATTACGACAAAATGATATTGCATCCAAATTCAAAAAATTTCCTTCAAGAATATATCCAGTGGAAAGAATTCGAGGGAATTGAATTTGATGAGGAATCATCTGTATTTCATCTTAATGGTTATGCACTGCAAAATTTTATTAATGAAATTAACAAATGAGCTGATACTGACGTCAATGTGACAGCGGATCGCCTAAAAAAGCTGGTATATCATTATGCAAGAAATCGCTTTGAGGGAAATGAGAAGCTAATTAAAGACTATATGCGGTGCAATCAAGTCACGATTGATAGAATGAAATCGGAATACAATGACAGTTTTGAAGATCTAACTTTGTCAGTCGCCGTAGACGAGTTCATTAAATGATCGATTATGATTCTGATTAATACAGATATCTACACATAATGAAAATTAAGCTAGATTACAAGGATCTCAATAAATATTGCTATTCAATCACAGTATTTCCATATTTTTTTAATCTGATATTAATCTTCAAAATGTAATTTCGGTTCAATTATATTTCAAAAGTCATTACTCGGTAT
The DNA here is from genome assembly GCA_028282825.1 of SAR324 cluster bacterium. Taxonomy (GTDB): domain Bacteria; phylum SAR324; class SAR324; order XYD2-FULL-50-16; family XYD2-FULL-50-16; genus JAHJTV01. The sequence goes on along the minus strand of JANQGZ010000031.1, from coordinate 220 downwards.
TCTGTTCTCAGTTTCTCTTATCTGCATACTCTTCCCATAATGTAATTCCAATCTATCTCCTAGATGACTGTTCCCATCACCTATGTTTAGCATTGGCATGCAAACTATCTTATTCAATTTTTAATCTGATTATCCGTTATTCGCAGCCCTTTTTAGCAATACTCCTGGTAATGGAGCTGTATAAACGGCGCTATAGATTAAATTGGTTAAAAGGGAACGC
>JANQGZ010000026.1:0-50048 GCA_028282825.1 SAR324 cluster bacterium | reverse complement strand
ACAATCGCCTGATTTGGGTATAATAGTTGCTGAAAACCAAGGCAAATCTCAGATTTTGCTAACAAATCGAAGGTAACACAATGAAAAAAGCAGTTCGATTTGGTATCCTATTGATACTATTGGTTTCAGTCTCTTCCTGCACCTCCGATAAGGAATACGCTCAAATCGATTTCTCCAACACGATTCCGGCACAAAAACCAAGTGAGGGCAATAAAGAATCCGGAACGCTTCGGGTAGCGGTTGCCGCCATGATTTCACCCAAAGAGACCTTTGTTTATTATAAAGAACTAATACACTATCTGGGTGAAGCCGTAGATAAGGATATCCGCATGGTGCAGAGAAAAACTTATAAAGAAATCAACGAGATGTTTCTCAAAGATGATATCGACCTGGCGTTTATCTGCAGCGGTCCCTACGCATTGGAAAAGGACAGATATCGGTTTCAGGCCATTGCGACGCCTGTTGTCAGGGGGAGCCCATTTTACCAGTCCTATTTAATTGTCAATAAACAAAGTCAGTTTAAAAAACTCACCGATCTACGACAGCATACATTTGCTTTTTCCGATCCCAATTCCAATACCGGAGCCCTCGTCCCCACCTACTGGCTGTACCAGTTGGGTGCTACTCCGGATACATTTTTCAGCAAGACGCACTTCACGTACAGTCATGACAATTCAATTTTAGCAGTGGCAAAATCCCTTGTGGATGCTGCAGCTGTAGAGGGGCATAAGTGGGAGTATTTTCACGCAAACAATGATATCAATGCATCAAAAACACGGGTGATCAAAAAATCTGAAAAATTTGGCAGTCCTCCTCTTGTTGCCTCGAACATGTTGCCCGATTCCCTTAAGGAAAAGATCCAGGAGGCTGCTCTCTCTATGCACGCAGGTAAAAAAGGAAAACAAATACTGAACAACCTAATGATAGACCGATTTTCAATACCTGAAGAGAAATGGTACCGCCCGATAAGGGCGATGAAAGAACAACTTGCCAACCCCGGGAGTTGAATATGAAAAACGCCAGCTTGAAAAGGACGCTTCAGCTTACCGTGATGGTAATGATTATATTAATAGGATTTGCCATTTCTCAGTTTGTCATCCAGCAATACAGTAATGCGCTAATGGAGAGCGCCAAAGCAAAAGCGGAAAACATTTCTCACAAGCTTGCTGTAGACAGCGCGGACTTTATACTAATTAACGATCTGGTGAGCCTGCAAAAAGAGTTAGACAGCCAACTGGTAACGACTCCCAGTGTTGCCTATATTTTTATCGAAAAAGACAGTGAGGTACTGGCCCATACTTTTAAGGAAGGTATTCCTAAAGGTTTGATTCAATTCAACAAGCCAATCAGTAATACCCATGGACGCATCAAAAAAATTCAAACGGAAAAAAGGGAAAAAATTTTTGATATCGCCTGGCCGATTTTTGACGGAAATGCCGGAATAGTCCGGCTGGGGCTATCAGAGAAACCTTATGAGGACAAGGTAAAACAACTATGGTTCAAAATGAGCATCATAACCGCTGCCATCATCGTTATCGCGTTGATTGTCGTGCATTTTTTGCTGGTGTATCTGACCAGGCCACTTTCTGTTTTGGCCTCAAAGGTTACCCAGATTGATGAGGGTAATCTTGATACACCCATTAATATTCGCGGACGCCAGGAGGTAGCAAAACTGACTTCCGCTTTTAATCACATGCTGGCGCGTTTGAAAGACTATACCAGAAGGTTGAATGAATCCAACCGGGAATTGTTGGAAAAAAACCAGGCTTTGGAGCGCGCCCATAAACAGTTAAGTTCTTCCGTTGCAATTAGCAAGGAGATCGCCGGTCTGCCCAAGCTTCAAGATATTTGTGCTTATTTGCTGTCAACATTTCGTGAGATACTAACGTGTCAGCAAATGGTTTTTTTGACGATAAGCCCTCTGCAAAAGCTTTACTTGGTGACAGATCATGACAAAACCGAGTTTGGCGAATCGGAATACCATAAGGTGTATCCTTTCTTAAACGATTTAACGTCCTATCGTTATTTTGAAACCGAGACGTTCTCGTATCTGCACCTGCCTGCCAAAATTTCAGCCTCCAAGTTAGCTGTCTTTCCCTTACGGGGGAATAGTGAGCTGCTGGGTGTACTGATTGTTGGTTGCCGTGATCATTGCATCTGCAAACCGGAAGAACTGACAGTCGTTCAACCCATACTCAACCAATCGATGGGAGCGTTTCAGCGGTCGCTTGCTTTGGAGGAAGAGCTGGGAAAACTGAATCAAAAGGTTGAAAAAGCGAATAATTTTCATGGACTGATTGGCAAAGATTCCAAGATGCAAATGATCTTCAAACTGATCGAGAATATTGCCTCAACCGACACCAGCGTATTGATCCAGGGGGAAAGCGGTACCGGTAAAGAATTGGTTGCTAATGCAATCCATATCTGCAGTCACAGAAAAGAAAAGCCTTTTACTATCATCAACTGTTCGGCTTATCCGGCAACCCTTTTGGAAAGTGAACTGTTCGGCCATGAAAAAGGTGCCTTTACAGGCGCTGCCCGCAGAAAAGCAGGTCGATTTGAACAAGCTGACGGTGGGACAGTGTTTTTGGATGAAATTGGGGAAATCTCTCAATCAGCCCAGATTAAGCTGCTTCGCGTTTTGCAAAGTCGGAAATTCGAGCGCTTGGGAGGAGAGCAAACCCTTTCGGTGAATGTCCGAATTTTAGCCGCAACCAACAAGGATCTTGCCAGGGAGGTTCAAACAGGCAACTTTCGAGAAGACCTCTATTATCGCTTAAACGTGATACCGGTTAACCTACCGCCCCTGAGAGAAAGAAAGAACGATATATTCCTGTTGGCGAAGCATTTCCTCAATAGATTTGCAAACGAGCAGAAGAAAAAGGTTAACGACTATTCGTCCGAAGTTATGCATTATCTTACGGAATACCATTGGCCGGGAAATGTACGAGAGCTTGAAAACACAATTGAACACGCCGTTGTACTAGCCAAAGATCCTACAATTAATGTGCTCGACCTTCCCCCTTCTATCAAAGAATATCTTCCCCCTGACAACAAGCCAAAAGTGACCAAACTTTCCGATTCGGAAAAAGATCTGATCAAAAAAACCCTGGAAGCATGCGATTGGAATAAGTCCAAAGCAGCTGAAAAAATGGGGATCAGTCGAGGAACGCTTTATCAGAAATTGAAAAAATATAGTATATATAACTGATATATTTGATAATGTCAGTAAGCTAACCGAGTTCTACCTCGACCTCATCGGCTTTCCGTTCAATCCTCTTCATTCTCCTTTATCTGCTTTTTTGGATACACTCACACGCCAAAAATGTTTCTTTTTTGAACAATTTATATAGCTGTAAATATTAAAGAAATAAAGAATACCGCTTTATCATTGTTCAATTTCTATACAACCTGCACAAACAAAACACATCTTTACTTTCATTTTCCCCCCTTGTTCTGCTTGGAATATCATCTTGTCCACCTTGAGAATCTGAAAGTTTACCTTAATAAAATCATTAACCTAGGAGATAGATGGTGGTGTTATGAAACGAGTTGTTTTTAAAACAGTATTTTTCCCAGGCAAAGGAATACCAATTGCTGAAGGTGAGTTACAGTTTTCTATTTCTAACCTGACAACTGCTGAAACTGATTCCGGCAGCTTATGAAACGATCCGTTATTATTCTCGATAAGGCCCAAGATAAGGTGGCCGGATTAAGCACGCATATCATGCATCAAGGGTTTGTTCCCATTCCAAAACATTCGCTTGAGTCATTGCAAGAGTTGCTGGAATCGGAAAATCCAATGGCGTTGATCATAGATATAGATTCCTTTCCCCTCGATACCAAATCGCTTCGATACCTTAAACGAAAATCACCCGATACCTTTCTTCTTTTAATCTCTGCCACAAACGCACATCCCGATCTCAAAGAGGCAATGGAGCATTGCGTATATGCATGTATGCCTAAACCTCTAGATTTGGATGAAGTCGATTTCTGGCTGAAAAGTATTCTGAACGATGTTTCTTAACCTTTGACAATGCATTCATTGATCGATATGAGGAGTGACCATGAAAAAACAAGATCGTTTCGAGTTTTCCAGAAGAACATTCATGAAGGCTTCTGCTTTTACTGGAGCAACTTTAGCTCTCAATGATCCGTTTCGTCTTTGCCTGAGAGCGTTCGCCCAATCAAAAGAGGGTTATCAGGCGGAACCGGGAGAATGGAAGCCAGCCACCTGCCAGGGGTGCACCTCCTGGTGCTCCAAGCAGGTCTATGTGGCAAACGGCAGGGCTATAAAAGTTCGGGGAAATCCCCATTCAAAAGTAAACGGAACCGCCAGTTGTCCCAGGGCTCATATGGCGTTGCAACAAGTTTACGATCCTGACCGGGTGAAAGTACCACTAAAACGAACCAATCCCAAAAAAGGACGAAATGAAGATCCTAAATTCGTGCCCATATCCTGGGAAGAAGCAATCGATACCATTGCGGAAAAAATAATGGATCTAAGAAGGAATAACGAGACCCATAAGTACATGCTGATGAGAGGGCGTTATTCTTATATGAGAGATATTATTTACGATCGCATGACAAAAATCATCGGTTCAGTGAATAACATTTCTCACAGTGCCATATGCGCTGAAGCTGAGAAGTTTGGATCATATTTTACGGAGGGCTATTGGGGTTACCGGCAGTATGATGTGAAAAATGCGCGGTATGTTCTGCTCTGGGGAGCAGATCCATTGGCAGCAAACAGGCAGGTTTCATACTACTCCCATATATGGGGAGATGCTATAGATTCTGCCAGAATTGCGGTTGTCGATCCAAGGCTGTCAGCGACGGCTGCCAAAGCAGATGAATGGGTTCCTGTTAAACCGGGGCAGGATGGTGCATTGGCCATAGCCATGATGCATCACATTCTGGTTGAAGGGCTTTGGCATAAAGAGTTTGTGGGCGATTTCAGAGATGGCGTCAATCGCTTCAAACCGGGTCAGACCGTTGATGAAGCAGAATTTGACGAAAAGTTCACCTACGGAGTGGTTAAGCTTTGGAATCTGGAACTAAAAAATAAATCCGCGGAATGGGCCGCTCCTAAAGCAGGAATACCGGCGGAACAAATCAAACGTATTGCAACGGAATTTGGTAAAGCCGCACCTCATGCCATTTCCTGGGTAGGTGGAGGTCCTGCCATGCAAGTCAGAGGCGGCTATACGGCAATGGCTTGTCACGCACTGAACGGTTTGGTGGGATCTGCGGATAATGTCGGCGGAGAACTGGTCAGCAACAAAGAATATACTTCCAGTTTTCCGAGCTACAAACCTTTTGTGGATGACATTGCAGCCAATGGTCTTACCTTTGGGAAGAAGCACGGCAAGATTGACCATCGGGGAAGATTGAGTTTTCCGAGTTTAAATAAGGGAAAATCCGGGGGAGGGGTTGTTACTAACAATGCAGCGGATGGAATTATCAATCAAGACCCCTCAGAGATTAAGGTTGCCATTGGTTACATGAACAATTTCACTTTTTCAGCTCCCCAGGGGCAGCGTTGGGAAAAAGCGCTGGAGAAGATTCCTTTCCTGGTGCACATCACCACCAATGCCTCTGAATTCAGTTGGTTTGCGGACATTATTCTTCCCAGCACCCATCATCTTTTTGAAAAGTGGGGGTATGTCAAGTCAATCGGTAACGGTTATCGGCAAGTGACTTTGCTGCAACCCGTGATTGAGCCGATGTGGAATCTAAAAGCAGATGAAACGGAAATTCCCTGGTTATTGGCGAAAAAACTGGCTGACAAGGGATTTGATAACCTTCTGAAGCACTTCCAGGAATACAAGGACCCGGAAAACGGGAGGTCTCCGACAGATGAGCAAGAATTCGCTCTTTACGCATTAAAGCATGCCACTCATAAACTGTGGGACCCCGAGCAATACAAAGGAGGAGACAAGTTTGACGGTTGGGAACACTTCAGGTCCGTCGGTGTCTGGAATTCTGATCCGTATCCTTATCGAAAACGCTGGGGGAAAATGAAAACCAAAACCAAAAAGTTTGAGTTGTATAGTGAAACCTTGAAACAGGCATTGCTTAAACATGCCGAAAAGCACGACTCTACTGTTGATGATGTACTGATGGCCAGTAAATACGAGGCAAGAGGAGAACATGCCTTTATTCCTCACTATGAAGAACCTTACCTGGTAGGTGATGCCGACCAGTATCCGTTTGTCTTTGTGGACTACAAATCCCGACTTAACAGGGAGGGTCGCTCGGCAAACACCCATTGGTATTACGAGTTCAAGGATCTTGATCCGGGAGATGTTAAGCATGAAGATGTGGCAAAATTCAACCCTATTGACGGAAAAAAGCTGGGTTTGAAAGACGGTGATGCGATCAGGCTGATTTCAGAAACCGGAGAGATTACCTGCACGGCAAAAATGTGGGAGGGTGTCAGACCTGGGACAATAGCCAAATGCTATGGACAAGGCCATTGGGCCTATGGACGGATCGCGGCCAAAGCATTTGGAAAAACCCCAAGAGGAGGAAACAACAATTTCATTATACCGGCCGATTACGATCGTTTAAGCGGCTCAAGCGCCTATTATGGCGTTACTCGCCTAAAAGTTGAAAAAGTATAAGGAGGTGACAGATGACTAGATACGCTATGGTAATAGATCTTCAACGATGTGTTGGCTGCGGAGGTTGCATCATTGCCTGCAAAAATGAAAACAACCTGCCTGAAGGCATCAACTGGTCCAATAAGATCACTGAAACTTCCGGTACTTTTCCCAATGTGAGGTATCACTACATTCCGACTCTTTGCAATCACTGCAAAAACGCCCCTTGTGCAAGAGGTTGTCCAACGAAAGCGATGCATAAGGTGGATAACGGGATTACCATGCATGACCCGGATAAATGCATTGGTTGTAAATATTGTATGTTTAATTGCCCCTACGGTGTCATCTATTTTAATTGGCAAAAGCCACATGAATTCTGGGATAGCGATACAAAGCTAATGGAGGGCACAGCTTCTTCCAGGGAAATGACGGAAATGGCCCGCGGTAAGGGGATACCCTACTATAACTCAGACAGGGCTGAGACCAGTGCCGGTATTCGCGAAAAGGGTGTGGTTGAAAAATGCACCTTCTGTGACCATAAGGTCAAAAAAGGCGAACTTCCTTATTGTGTTGAAGCTTGCCCTGCTGATGCTCGCATATTTGGTGATCTTGATGATCCCAACAGCAAAATCAGGTTTTTGTTGGGAAAATATCGCGCCAAACGCCTAAGGGATTATGTAGGTACCGAACCCCAGGTATTCTATATCAGAAGTTTTAATCCCGCACACTATAACCCTTCCAAAGGAGAAGTCTGATGAATACCAATCGCAATTTCATTATCTGGCTGCTCTTTCTGACAGCTACAACCCTACTGGGACTTTATGCCGCAGTGCGGATATTTTCCCAGGGACATATATTGTTTAACGCCAACGATGTTATCATGTGGACGCTTCCTCTGGGTGTGTATGTTTTCCTGGCACTTGCCGGTTCCGGAATTGCTTTGATTGCCTCCATTCCACAGATTTTCGGTCTGGATAGGTATAAACTGTTGACCAAACGTCTGGTATTTATGGCAGTAGCAACATTGATCGGGTCGTTTGTTGCCATCGGGTTGGAATTGGGAAGTATTTTTCATGCTGTTTATTTCGTCGCTTCTCCCAACCCATCGTCTCCAATCTGGTGGATGGCAGTGATTTACACTATCGAATTGGTGGCGTTGGTTATCAAATTTATTCGAATTCAGGTCAATGACTGGAACAGCGGTGTCAGCAAGCTGGTTGGTATTGTGTCCTTTTTTGCAGCTATTTTTGGTCCGCTTGTGCTGGGATCCGTTTTTGGATTCACCGAGGCAAGACCCCTGTATTTCGGGGCCTTCATGCCGATCTTCTCCTTGACCATCGCCCTGGTCCTGGGCTGCGCGTTGATTACCATATACAACGTCATTTATCACAAAACCACCGGTGACACGACATTCGAAGAAGAGAAAAACCTTTTCAATGAGATAGGGATTATTTTTGCCTTTGTTGGCGGTTTGGCGCTGCTTTTCTATTTATTAAGAGTTGGTTTGAAAACAGCCGTTACCGTGCCCGATTTTGGAACCGATAAGCATTTCGAGTTGGTACTTGGATTGGCAATACCTTGTGTTATCATGGCCGTAAAAAGCTGGCGGGAATCCATAACCGGCAAGGTTATCGCCTCAGTTATAGCCCTGGTATCCATCATGGGAGCAACAATGGAGATCCTAATTTCGGGGCAATCCAGACCGTCCGGACCAAAAGCCGAAGGGCTACCTGAGTTTCTATCCTATTTCCCCAGTATTTGGGAATGGATGGTTTTGATACTGGCAGTGGGACTGGTACTGGCTCTTTATACACTGGGTGAAAAATATTTCCAACTATCCCTAAAACCTGAATGATCACGATCCAAAGAGTCACCGGTATGGCTTATTTCACGCCGGTGGCTTTCTTATACAATGGCTCCAATACCTTCTAACAACAGCGAGAAGCAGATAATGAATTCAGATTCTATCTCGGAAACTTATCAACCGGAGATATATAAGTTACTGTCCGATTGTTTTCTCCTTCCGGATGGTACACTTGAGGATTCGATTGTGTCCCTGGAATACCTGGTTGAAAAGATCTATCCACAGTTCACAAATGAAGCCAGACAAATGCTGGAAGCGTTTAGACAGATCGATGATATTGAAGAGCTTCAAGTTGAGTTCACCAGGTTGTTTATAGGCCCTTATGCCATGCTGGCTCCTCCCTATGAGTCTGTATATCGTAGCGAAGAAGGAACCCTGATGGGAAATTCCACTCTCAACATACTTGAATTATACAAAAAATCCGGGTTTGATCTGGTGGGGGATTATCATGATGCCCCCGATCATATAGCGACCGAGCTTGAGTTTTTGTACGTACTGTCTACCAAAGTCGCTGTTTCAAGGATGTTTGACGAACCTGACCGAAAGGAACGATATGATGAGCTTTTGAAATCGTTGCTGATTGATCATTTAAGTCACTGGGTACCGCCTTTGACGAGTCACATCAAACAAAAAACCGAATCCGATTTTTATAAGGCACTGGCTACACTAACGAGGAACGTGATTTTCGAATCAGTATCGCAGCTTGCTTAGGGGTCAAGCGGTTAAGTCGGTGGATAGCCGCGAGGTCGTGTGTGTAAAAAGGATAAAAATATCCTTTTTAGCGATTTGTTTTTATTTACCTATCCCATTATTTTGCGTTTTTACAAGGTAAGTCAAAAGAAGACTTGACCCCATTGGTCAAGGTAAGTCAAAAGAAGACTTGACCCCATTGGTGATCTCTGTCATTCAGCTATTCAAGCCCAGGATGTCCTGTTTGAAGTCCAGGCTGATGGGATTTTCTCCCAGCCAGATTGAAAAGATGGCTGCGGCGAATTCGGCTCCTTCAATCGTGTCAATTGGTGTTCCGTTCAATGCCAATTGGGTTCCTTGACCCGGAATATAAGTCAGGGAATATCGATCGCCCGGTTTTACGTCTTGGTATAATCCGTTATGGTAGTCGATTTTTGGCTTGAGACGCTGCAATTTTTCAGGCTCTAAATTCCTGGCCAGTATTTTATTGACTGCTTTTCCGAAGTCTTCACCTTCAATGGATCTATAATACTCCAACTCCAGTCTTTTGGCTTTGTCAGACAAGGCATCTTCCGCAGCCGCTCCAGATTCAATGTAGAAGGCTCCTGTATAAGCCTTGAATCCCCAATAGCGAAGCAAGGCAACACCGGTTAATTCCAAGTTTGTGGAGCCGGCAGTAACTTTGTTGGGGTAATAATGTCCGCCTATCTGGGCTCCATACCCTGAATTGAAGCTCCCTGACAATAAAATACCTGCGAACACAACCGAGACAATTGCTGTTTTCATGTTAAATCCATTGAACGCTTATAAACTGATAATTGATTGGTTTTATTTCTATGGTAACAACTTGCTTCAGCAACTGTGCCATCATTGTTTTTGAGTTCAATATAATCAAAAATGTAGTTTATCATATTGGAATATTTATGTTTATTAACAGATTGCAAACAAGTAGGTTGATACTTTCATCCATTATCCACTCTGACACGATTTTAGGAAAAATGTTACCATAACATTTAGGTAACAGGTGAGTAACAGTAAAACAGTGATGTTGAAAGAGTGCTTGTCAAAATTTAAAAATTAACTCACAGTTAAGTTTTAAAGTAATGATTAATAACGGTAACTTCTATCAGCTTTGCCTCCGATTAGCTAATATCCTTTCGACCGAAAATTCAAAAACGAGATCATCCACTTTTTTAGCACATGTCAGAAGTATTCATTTCAGCAAACAACATACACTATTCCGTTGATGGAACATCCATATTCAAAGGGCTGGACATACACATCAACGCAGGTGAGCATATCGGCCTGGTAGGTGCCAATGGTACCGGTAAGTCGACTTTATTGCGGATTCTTGCCGGTAAATTACCCCTGGATAAGGGGGAAATACATTATAAAAATGGGTTGCAGATTGGTTTTGTTGAACAATTTTTGCCCAAGACTTTATGGGATAATAAAATACTTGATTCCATTCTCAAAAAAATGCCTCCGCAGGAGCGGGATTATGAGCGGTATCGTGCGGAAATGATTCTGGAGAGTTTGGGATTTTCTCCAAAAGATCTTGAACAAAAAACATCAACCCTGAGTGGGGGGCAAGCCACACTGGTTATGCTTGCTAGGGCGATTATTGATCAACCGGATCTGCTTTTGCTGGATGAACCTACCAACTATCTGGACCTCACCCATTTAAAAAATATCGAAAGTTTTTTGGCCTCCAATCAAAAGACCTTTGTTGTTATATCTCACGATAAACGGTTTTTGGATAACCTGACGACCAAGACAATTTTTCTCAGGGATGGAACCGGTTATACTTTCAATCTTCCTTTTAGTGGCGCAAAGGAGGAGTTGGATAAAAGAGACGAAGAAGCGCTTAAAAGAAGCCAGGATGAAGAAAAGCAAATTCAGCGACTGACAAAATCAGCCAAACGAATCGCTGAATGGGGCAAAATTGCAGATAATGAAGATATGGCCCGAAAAGCCAAGAGCATGGAGAAGCGAATTGAAAAGCTTCAACAGGAAAAGACTGTTGTTTCCAAAGGTCCAAAATACAGTTTAAGACTGGATAGCACCGAAACTCGATCGAAAATCATGATCAATGTTGAAGATCATCGGATTGCCATACCAGAAACAGGAACACCTCTATTCAATGTGGATAAGTTCACCTGCTTTCGGGGAGATCGGGTTGTTCTGCTTGGAGACAATGGAGTCGGGAAAACTACTTTTATTGAATATATCGTTACCCAATATGCTGTCCAAAGTGAATCCCGGACTATCTATTTCGGTCCCAACGTGAAGCAGGGCTATTATGACCAAAGCCAAAATCTTCTTGATCCGGATTTATCGATTTTAGAGTCTGTCACAAGCAAAGTGGGGAATCCTACCCAGGAAGTCAGGCAGGAGTTGATATCCTCCGGGTTTAAGTATGACGAATTTAACAAACGAATTTCTGTGTTAAGCGGAGGTGAAAAAGCACGAATTTTGTTTTGTATTCTAAAGCTTCAAAGACCGAATTTAATCATTCTGGATGAACCTACCAATCATATTGACTTGTTTGGCAGGGAGGAACTTGAAAACCAACTTACAAGTTCCAACGCAACTCTGCTGATAACCAGTCATGATCGCAGTTTTATCGAAAGCATTGGAACGCGATTTGCTCTCATAAAAGATGGAAAATTAACAGAAATTCATACGCTTGATGAGTATTATAAGAGTATTGATCGTCAATTGGAGTCATTCCGATCCCGGGAAACCGATGTCGATAATGAAGGGATTCAGAATCCAGTTGAGCCGGTGGATGAGAATGAGGACAACCTGCTAAAACAAATTGAACTTCTCGAAAAGAAGCTAAGCGATCAACAAAAGCAGAAACCAAAGTTTCAAAATCAAAAATTGATTGAATCCTTAAAAGCAGAGTTAAAGGCTTGCTATGAAACCTGGGAAAAGTTTGACGTTTGAATTCAAGGTTTCGAGATATGGGGTTGTCTTTTTTCGGGGCTCAGGCCTGATTGTTCCGGGTATTTTGCTTCGATTCTTTTGAGAGTTCCATCGGCGTGGATTTCAGCCGCGGTAACCAGCTGTCACTAATTTTTAGGAAAATTAATGCAATCCTTTCTTAATTCTTTTGCTTTTTTGAGCTTACCCGCCTTAAACTATACGCGCGATTGCTAATTTGTTTGAATAATTCGAAGTGTTAACAGGTTTTTAAGGAGATTCCATGGCCCCATCTATTTCAAGCAAACAAGATGGAACAATTAAACCATTAATGACCTTACTTAAGGAAGAAACGTTTGAATATCATAGGAAATTAGAATCACTGAGTTTTTTTGGACAGTTAATTAACCATACGCTGCCTCTGGATTCCTATGTTAATCAATTAAAGGGGTTAAGCATCATTCACAGTGTTATGGAAAACGAACTTGCGTCAAGCAAAGATCAGATTGTTACCAAGGTATGGGATGAAAATCTACGGAAACTAAAGTATCTGGAGGAAGATATCGCCTTTTTTGCTCCACGGGTACCCTCAGAAAACAGATCCCCAATAGAATCAGCTCTGGCTTTGGCTGATTCGATAATGCGTAGTGCTGTGGATAATCCGATTTCACTTTTGGGTTACCTGTATGTTTTTGAAGGATCCACTTTGGGAAACAATATGCACCAACCTGATGTTTCCGCTTGTTTTTCTTTGCCTGGTATTGAGGGCTGCCGATACTTTTACAACTATGGGAATGACTTGAATAATCAGTGGAAGCAGTTCAGCAACAGAATGAACATCATCGACAATGAGGAAAACCAGCAATCAATTCTTAAATCTGCACATGATGCATTTGCAGGATTGGAACTCTTCTACAATAAATTATACCCTTTGGATAAAGAAAACAGCTTTCGTCACATCATCCGAATTAATCCTGAAGCCGGGAACCACCCTATACCAGAAGACGAGCGAGAAATTGAGGCAGCTTTAAAAGCCAGTGATCGATGCTGGAATGAGTTTCCTTATTATCAACTACGATACACTGACAGAGGTAAACGTTTTTCTGACAGCGATAATTGTTGGCTTGCAACGTTACCCGATCTTAAACAGCACGATCTGAACAAGCAAATAAAATGGCTTTGCCATGTGCTCGCAACTCGCGGAATGCCCTCTGTCATGATGGAGAGTAACCTAAACTTTTTGGCACACGAACTAATGTCTGCTGTTCCTGAAAAAAGCGATTTTTATAAAAAACTGGAATTAGCTTCCGAAGCTCTAAAATCATCTCGAATGAGCCTAATAGATTCAAGCAAAACCCAAAAACTAACTGAAGAATTTGAAAAGCAAGCCGGAGTCGCAGCAGATAAAAGATTCAAGAATATGGGCTTATTGTTAGTTTCTGCGGTGGTAGATGAAAAGTCAGGTATGCCCGGAACCCTTTCTGCGCTTCGGGACTGGTTGGTACAGTCAGATATGTTCTCGGAACAGGGGATAAAAGCAATTGACACACTAATTGAAGCAGCAGATCAGATATAAATTTTAAGTCAAGATCAGGATCTATAAAGAGGTAAGCCTTAACTTTCCGGTTGTCCGATCCCTGGGAATCTGTTGGGTTTGAACAATTAACCAAACGGAGGCAAGGATCTGCGTTATTGTGCAGTACAACCCTTCGCATAATCGGTACAATGCGTAATGCCTGCCTTAATTATAGATTGGGCAGGCATTGTTTTGATCGTTCGATTATTTTGAAGGTTGCCTCGATTTTGGAATAACATCCGGATACATTTCGAACCCTATTTTAAGGTATCATTAAGAAATTCGCTGAAGCGTTTCCAGGATTTTGTGTCGGCCTCTTCTCGATACCGGCTGGAACCAAACACGGTAAAGGCATGGGGTGCGCCGCTGTAGGTGATCATTTCATGACGGACCTTGGTTTTTTCCAATTCATTTGCCAGGTTGGCAAAATCATTCATTGTAATCGCTTTGTCTGCCGTTCCATGGAACACCACTACTTTTCCCTTGGTATTGTTGTAATTTTGTCCTTGTGGTGTTGCCAATCCTCCGTGAAAGGTCACGAAGCCTTTCAAGTCAGCACCGGAACGAGCTAATTCCAGAACAGCAGCACCGCCAAAACAATAGCCTGCTGCGACGGCTTTGCTCACATTTGCTCCCTTTGATTTCGCAGTTGCCAGGGCAACATTCAACAATTTCCTCATCTTTTGCCGGTCTTTGTATAATTCACCTGTGTGTGCTCTTTTATCAGCTGTTTTTGTCGGTCGCACACCCTTACCAAACAGATCAACCGCAAATACTGCATAACCCATGTCTGCCAGCATTTGGGAACGTTTTACTTCGTAGTCGGTCAATCCGTCCCAGTCATGAACCAAAAGCACCAGGGGTGCATTCTTGGATGGACTGATGTAATAGCCTTCATATTGGCTTCCGTTTGCGCTATAGGTAACCGAACTGCCCGAAGCATATAAAAAAGGTGCTGAAAAAATGAAAAAAAGAGTGAATAGTGCTTTCATTTGAATACTCCTGAGATTCTTTAATTATCGTTTATACGACCGAATCGAAGCGGTTCCCGGTCGGCCGACCAAAAGAGATAAAATTGCAAATAAGAAAGCAAACACTTCGTTATAAGACAATTTTATCTCATCTGTTTTTCATCACACAACACTATTATTTTCCGTCTGTTTATCCGAGGATAAAAGAACAATGATCCGAAGGGTTTGATCAGAAAATTAGATCGTTTTGAGGGGTAAATCAGGGAGTTTTTTTATGAATTTGGTACTGACGATTTTAAATCGCAATCCATGGAGAACAGCGGCAACAGTAAGACCAAAGATGATACCGATCCACATTCCCCGGGCCTCAAGTCCAAACTTAAAACCTAATATGTATCCCATAGGCATGCCTACTCCCCAGTAAGAGATCAAATTTGCGATCATGGGAATTTTTGTGTCTTTATATCCTCTTAAAATACCCATACCCGCGACTTGAATACCATCGGAGAGTTGAAAAATGCCGGCGAACATTAAAAGCGTGGAAGCGATCTCGATCAGTTTTTTATCGTTGGTGTAAAAACTTGCTATCTGTTCTGCAAACAGAAATAACATGGCTGCCGAGCCGATATTACAGACGATATTGACAACATAACCGGAAAAGCCTGCGAATCGAGCTTCATAGTATTTCTTTTGACCGATGTACATTCCCACACTGGTTGTAATGGCAAAGGACAATCCCAGGGGGACCATAAAAATCAATGAAGCACAGTTAAGAGCGATTTGACTTCCTGCCAGAACATGTACGCCAAATTTCCCCATCAACAAGGAAAATACGGCAAACATGCTGACTTCAAAAATCGAAGAAAATCCGCTGGGAATTCCAATCTTTAATATTTGGTGAAATAGAGACCTGTCAATTTTCAAAAAAGATTTAAACGGGTTGAAGGTGTTGAATTCCTTATGCAGGAAGGTCACTGCCGTGATACCCAAGGCACCAACCCAGGAAGCGAGAGCACTGGTCCAACCTGCTCCTTCAGCACCCAGTTCAGGAAATCCAAAATTTCCAAAAACAAGGCTGTAGTTACCAACTATATTTACACACAACATAAGCAAGCTAATCAACATAGTGACGATCGGTTTGGATATGCCGGCGTAGAAGCTTGCAAAGGCAATAAAAACAATTGTTGCAGGTAGACTAAAAGAAAAGGCAAACAAATAGCCTTTGGCCAAGGCAATAACTGCTGGTTTGAAACCAAAAAAGGGGAGAACCAGGGGGGCGATTTTGGTCAACAGTATAAGTAAAAATGAAAAGGCGATACCAATGAGCATGGCATGTCTGGTAACGTCTCCTATGGTTCCTTTTTCAGAGCCCGAGCCAACGAATTGCGCCGTAATTGCCTGGCTGGAACCAATAACCGCAGCTCCAAACAACAAAAACGGCATTACCATATGCTGGCTTCCTGAAACAGCTGCCAGGGCTTCTGCATTGTAGTTCCCGGTCATGACGGTATCCACAAATCCCATGGACATGTTTAGCAACTGAGCAATGGTGATTGGAGCGCCGATTTTCAGGATACGACCGCATTCTTTTAAAAGAGTATACATGTTCATATAAGGTTTCATTGCATCAGGAGATTGTGAGCGCCCACATAAAAACAACATCGTTGATCAGTCAACAAACCTCCATTCTGTGCCTTGTCCGATCAATAGTCAATTGCGCAATATGTTTTCCTTGCTTAAGCATTGATTAAGTTTGGTTTAACTGGATTCGGAAGCAAGCCGGGCAATACCTTTGTGTGTTTTATTGCTTGACTAAAATTAGTAGTTACTGAAATAGTCACTATTGTTAAGGCCATTGTTTTGAAGAGTCGAATTGGCAACTATTGGTCCGGTTGATGGGCAACGAGTAGCCCATTTTACAGTTGTTAAAGTTAGAAGGAATTTTTTGAGGTTTGAACCATTTTTATTTATAGAGTTTCATGACTGTTACCAGTGATTTTCGCCAGGCATTGAAAGCAGCCTTACCCATTTTTATCGGCTACTTTCCTGCTGCCACTGCTTTTGGAATTTTGGCAAAAGCTGTCGGGATTTCATTTTTGGAATGTTTTCTATTTTCTGCGATCGTATTTGCGGGTGCCAGCCAGTTTATTGCCTTGAATCTTGTTGTCACCGGCATGAGTGCAGGAGGCATTATTTTGACCACGTTGCTGGTGAATTTTCGGCACTTTCTAATGAGCGCGTCTCTTTCCACAAGAATCAAACATATTGGAAGAAAATTTCATTTTCCCCTGGCGTTTGGAGTGACTGACGAGGTTTTTTCAGTGCTTTCGTTCACTAAAGGACAACTTTCAAAGACATTTATTTTTTTTCTGGAGTTGTCTGCTTATTCTGCATGGGTAAGTGGCACCATAGCCGGTTTTGTACTGGGAGGATTTCTGCCGGAAGTTCTCACAAAAAGCATGGGCGTTGCCCTTTATGCCTTGTTACTGGCTATTTTGCTTCCGGAGTTGAAGAAATCCACGAAATCTCTGGTCCTGGCGATTTCGGCCGGAATATTGAACACAACGTTAATCAAACTCGACCTATTGCCAAAGGGATGGACGATCATTGTATGTATCCTCGTCATTGCATCCATTGGAGCTTTTATAAACGGTAAGGAAGAAGTTGAGGAGGCTAATGGATAATCTGATTTTTATTATCTGCGGCATGGCTGCAGTAACCTATATACCGCGTTTATTGCCTTTTTTAATCCTCTCGAACAAACAAATACCGGCCAGGGTGGATTCCTTTTTAAAATGCATTCCGGTGGCTGCCATTGGAGCGTTGATCGTACCGGGTGTTTTTGATGCAACACCGGATATGCCCTTGGCCGGAATCGCAGGGATTTGTTTTGCTTTGATCATCGGACTCTGGAAAGGAGGGATCATTGTTCCGGTATTAGGTTCGGTAGCTGTTACTTTTCTGGTTTTTCTATTGTAAACGCAGGGAGGGATTAATGGATCAGGAATTAATGATCATGAACAATATGAAGCGGCTGGGATTTTCTGAATATGAAAGCAAAGCCTACCTGGCATTGTTAAAGGAATATCCGCTGAACGGTTATACCCTGGCAAAAAACTCCGGAATTCCCAGGTCGCGGATATACGAGGTTCTGAAAAATCTGATTAACAAGCAGCTGGTTCTTGAGGAAGAAGAAGGCAAGAATAAATTTTATTACCCGGTTGATCCCGATATTTTTATCAAACGGCTAAAATCGGATTTCGATGGCATTTTCGAAAACATTTCCAGGTTTGCCAAAGATGTGTACGAAGAAAAAAAGGAAGACGACCGCCTGGTGGTTATCAAGGGGCGTACCAATATCATCGATTTCCTGAAGCTCTTAATCAAAGGGGCGGAAAAGCGAATAGCCTTATCGATCTGGGACGAAGAAATCAGTGAATTGAGAGATGATCTGAAAAAAGCAATCAAAAAAGGTGTCATGTTACGAGGGATCTATTTCGGGGAAAACAATACATTCCAAGAACTCGTACCGCATCGCAGGATCAAACGATATATGGCTGAAAAAAAAGAGCGATATATATCGATTATTATCGATGGCACCCACACGATTTCCGGCATCGCCTCCCGTGGTGAAAGCAGCAAAGTCACCTGGACCCGGGAAGAGGGATTCATTGAGATCAGTGAAGACTATATCGCCCACGATCTTCTGGTCAATTTATACTCGGCTTCCCTGGATGAGGAAGGTTACAAGGATTTTGAGGAGTTTGCGGACAATGTGCACAATCATTTCTTTGGTTACTCATCGGAAGAGTTGGGGATGTACAAGCAATTGAAATAATCCGCGCACACAAAACGGTTTTTTCCCTAATCAACCGCTGGCGTTCTGTTAGGCAAAAACATGACAATCAAAGCAGTCACGGCGGCAGCAATTCCCAATCCATAGATCACTCCCTCAAATGATCCGGTTTTGGCTCTCACCAAAGCGATCAATTCAACGCCTAGTGGTCCTGCACCGAACGCCAAAACGAACTTTAGACCGAATGCCAGGCCCTGATGTTTCTTTGGGGCAAACCGGGAAAGCAGAATATTCTCCGGGGGCAGGGCAGCCGTATTCAGACTAACAAGAACGACCACCAGAATGAACAGGGTAACGTCAGCACGAGACGCTATCAGCAACAATAACGGGATTTGCAATATCCAGCACCAGATGTAAACCAGTTTTAATGAGAATCGATCAGCCAACCAGCCACCAAATAGCTGCATGACCGCTCCAACTGCATATACAATGCTAACCATGCCTCCGATTTTTGCCATGTTGCCGCTTAGAATACTCACCAGTCTTTCTTCAAACAACTTGGGCATCAGAGCCTGCGTGGTGTTGTAGATCAGTCCAATCACAAACATCGGCAGCAGCATAATCAGAAAAGCCGAAAGCATTCCCCCGGATGTTGATGTGCTTTCAGTGGATTCGGTATTATTTGAATCTGCTGAAGACAGTTGACCTGATTGCCGATACCAGAACATTACCATTCCTATCACCAGGCAGACAGTACCCGGAACAAAAAAGGCAATTCGCCAGTTGAAATATTCCAAAAGCATTCCTGAAATCAAGCCTGCTGCTGAAGCACCTAAACCGCCGAATATTCCGTTGATGGCAAGTTTTTTTCCGGTGTTTTTGCTGGACATCCTAACCAGCCACGAGATTCCAACAGGATGGTAGATTGCTGCAAACAGGCCGATACCGGCAAGGAAGATAAGCAGTTGCGTTCCGTTTTGAGCAAATCCCGAAAAGATACAGGTCGTACCCATCCCAAAAAACATCAGAACCAGCATGCCCGTTGAACTCCAACGATCTGCCATTCTGCCGGCTGGCAAAGCCGCCAAACCAATAAGCAGGAAAGCCGGGGTCCATAATGCAATCATTTCATGGTAGGGCTGGTCCCAATTCTTCACCATGGACACAACAATGGTAAAATACATGGCAGCCATGTAATGAAAAAAAAAGTGCCCGATTGCAGAAAACGTCAGGGCTAATCGGCTGGATTTATCACTCATATCGTTAATATAAAGGGCAAGCGCATTTAGGAATGATCGATCGTCTAATCAGATAGTTGGTCTTTCAAGGTCTGATCGGTAGGGTTGGTAGTCAGATTACGTTGCATATATACAGCGGATTCACTGCCTTTGTAATAGTTGTTTTTAATATGAATTTCCTTATAGCCAAGAGCTTTGTAGAATTCCCGTGCCCCGGGGTTACTCAATCGAACTTCAAGGCAAACCCTGGTGTTCCCTTCAAGTAATGCCGAATTTTCAATATATTTCATTAAACAGGTTCCAATGCCATTGCGCTGATAAAGGGGCTCAACAGCAAGCAAATTCAAATGTGCATCCAAAGCGCCATACTCTACAATTGCTCCCGCAATTATCCTGTCGTCCGAACGACCGACAAGAACCAATGAGTCAGGATTCTGGATCTGTCGGATAACACGCATGGGACTCCAACTCCAGCCCGACATTCCTGATTCTACATAATGCTTGGAAAGCAATGCGATAAACTCCGCATCATCTGAATCTGCCAGGTCCAGGGTTGCATTTTTTAGATTCGGTAAATCGGGAAAAATCGCTTTAAAGATGTCCACCGTCTTGTCCTTTCAGCTGTTTTTTATTGCTTCCTGAATGGGAATCTTGTGAGTTTTTGACTATCTACTGTCCATGATAATCGATAACTCATGTTAAATAAAGAAGCAGTTTTTTATGGATGCTTGAAATCAGAATCTACTCAACTGTTAAATCAGGAATCTAGACCTGTAATAATTATTCCTTGATGCAGTAAAACGATAAGAGTTAAATTAAACATAAAGGGAGAATAGAGAAGTATGTCTCTGTTAGAAAGACCGGGCTTAACTGACTTTTAAAATTCACAGGAGAAAAACGATGACCATATCAATGTACGATGCCTCTGTACCCGTGTTCACCCAGATGTTGCAAAGCCTGTTGAATATTCTAAAAAAAGCGGAAGCTCATGCCGAGAATAAAAAGATTAATCCGGAAGCCCTGATCCAGGCTCGTTTGTATCCCAACATGCTGCCCTTGTCTGTCCAGGTTCAGATAGCAGGGGATACAGCCAAGGGATGCGCAGCTCGTTTGGCAGGACAGGAACCGCCTGTCTACGAAGACAATGAATCGACGTTTGCAGAACTTATAGCCAGGGTTTCCAAAACCGTTGATTATTTGAAAACCATCGATAAAGAAAAGGTCGACGGGTCAGAGAATAACCAGATCAACTATCCGCATCATGGCCAGACAGCCACTATGGAGGGACTGCCATACCTGCTGCATCGTTCGCTGCCGAATTTTTACTTTCACGTGACAACCGCTTATGCGATCTTACGGCACAACGGTCTGGAGATAGGGAAATCCGACTATATCGGCACCTATTAAGAGCACTATGGTGTTTACAAGAGTCTTTTCCAAATAGAAAACAATCCTATACCGACATCAATAAATAAAAATCCTGGGTGTGTTTATTTCACGCCCAGTTCATGCAGGCGTTCTTCAGGATAGGAATGTGCTGTGTTTCTCTCTGATAAAACCACTTCCTAGAGTTTGACCCACTCCTTCCAATGCAGCAAACCTGGTACTTCATGCCGGACTGTTACTGAGCTACCGGTTATCAGGTATCGGTTTGCGGAACAATTGGCAGAGTCAAAATGAAAATTAAAAACCGGCAACCGGATCGGAGAGTTCCAGGTTTGGATATTTTAGGATCTGTCAGAGAAGTAAAAAAGACAGGAAATTTGAAAAAGATACCAAGCCAGAAAAATCCTAGATGAGTTTGGCAACTTGTTTTCTTGTTTTAGGCAGCAGGTAAACATTTCCAAACGACCGACCTACCACAAAGACAATCGCAGCTGCTGTTACTCCGATCACATTTAAAAACCCTGTCAAAATGAACAATCCTAGTACAATGACAACCACTTCAATCAAAGTGGCGATGGAGATATACTTGGTTTTTCCGCTATTCACAAGCACACCCCATTGGAATGTGATGATGATAGATAAACCCGGCATCAGAGCAAGGATTTTAAGTGGTAGCTTGGCAAATTCTGAAAGATGTAAGGTAAGTCCCGAGATATGATGGAACCAGATAGTGGAAAGCGGTGTGTAGGCGATTAATGACAAAATCACAATTAAACACATTCCCACCAGCAAAGCAAATTGGAACAGTTTATCCAGGTTTCGACGGTTGTCCTTGATCAAAGCAATAACTGCTTCCTGGTATGAAAGCCCGATGGCTCGAAATATGAAGACAAGGGAATTTAAAACCGGTAACACAGCCAGGGACTCGATAGGAAATCTGCTTTTTCCCATGAAAAAGGTAACCATGGGATGAACACCGAGGCTGAGGATTGTCATTGCTGCCAATGGATAATAGAACCTGAAAATATAGCTGTAGCTTAGTTCCTTTGATTTTTCTACATTCGCCGGATCCTGATTTTTCAACAGGTTGATGGAAGAATGAGCCATCATGGCAACCGCTATCAATTCTGCCAGTACACCCATGGAAAGGGCAGCTGCACCCGTATAAGCTCCCTTCAGATCGAATTGAAAAAGGATCAAAGCGGTAATTCCCATTGCTGAAAGTCTGACGATAGTTCCATAAGTAATGCGACGGGTTAAGCCCCTGGTGATCAAAACACCCTGGTAGAATCTCCTGAATCCGATAGCGGCAGGCCAAGGTAATAACAATATCAGGGCAACATGAATCAAATCAGTGACGTTTTGCGGTAAGCCAATTAGATCCAGCATCATAAAACTGAAAACCGGCGGGATCAGCATGAAAAGCATGAATCCGGTGATAGCCAGGTTTAATGCAGTCACGAATCTCTGTAATTTTCTGTAGGAATACTTATCTTTACATAAGGCGGTGGTTGCCGCCGTGATGCTGATAATCGGGGCTTCAAAAATCAACGCAAAAGAAAAGGCGACACCATGGGCAGCCAGATTATATTTCGCATCGGCCAGTCTCGCAATTATTGCCGCCACGTAAGGTCCTTCTACAGCCATCATCAGCCAGGAGAGTGACAGGGGAAACCAGAAGACAAAGATTTTTTTAAAATTCAGTTCGGTTTTCAATAGTTGAGTGGAGGCTAATACAATGTTTGATAAAAGATCGAATGAGTACATGTATCTATTGCCATTTATATTACTATGCCGCATTAGCTTGCAGTGCGAATGTGAGTGATAGTTAATCAATATCATCTGTTTTCAAAGGTGGGTCTGCTTATTGTTCGAACAAATCTGTTTTCCGGAGTTTTCCAGATACTTTCGAAAAAATGAATCGTTGTGAAACGATTATTCAAAATTAGAACGTTGACAGCATAATCTTCCGTGTACCCCCTTTTTTGCTGTTTCAGTTCATAGTCTGATCCGACCCGATTAAAAAATCCCCAAAGGTGTGATAAAAGAGGTATACTTTTTTTATATAAGTTAACGGTTTTTGTTTAAAAGCGGAGCTTTCATTAACGACCGATAGCGGATTACCGAAAACTGACTGCAATGCCACGTGATTTAGGTTTGCATTACAGGCGCTAGTATGTTGTCACGTTTTGTGAAACTTAAAATGTGTGTTAGAAAAATTTGAAGCATTTTGATATTTAGAGCGACACCATATGAAAACTAAAAAAAAGCTGGTCGACCTGATTTATCTGGATAGCCAACGTCTGGACAAAGATTTAAAAAAAGAATATCGAGCCAGGATCAATACCTGGATGGATTGGATCAATAACATGCTGGACAAGGTGGTGGAAGAAGAGATCTATGTTGACGAGCAATCCGAATACTTTATGGCAAACAGCTTTCTGAAAAGCTTTCTGACCAAGCGATTGGATTGGGTTCTAGAGTCAGTGGACAACTCGGAATTACGCAACAAATATCTGCTGGCCCTGCCCCCATTTAATCAAACCGGTAATGTGAAACAATTTTTTCTTCATTTTTTTCAGTTCAAGGATAGCCCCGAACAGAAAACCCTGGAATTTAGATATTTGAACAAATCGGAAAGGGAAGTGCGGATTTTATGGGATATCAATAAATTGATCAAAACGATGCAAACAATTTCCATACTGCAAAAACATGTCTCGGGACCCAAACCGTTTATCTCTTCTTTCACCCGTACAGACGTTGTAAATAACCTGAGTTCGCTCAAAAAAGCACTGACTTTGCTGGTGAAAATCTGTATTAAGCAGGAATTTCATGACCAAATTCTTGGTGAGTTTCCCATAGATTGTTTTGAACCTGAAGCCATCCTGGAAAGAAAGGAATCCGAGGATTATTACGTAAACGATGTGGTTCTTGAAAAATTCGATTATCGAAATTACTTTTTTCACATATATTTCCGCTCCAGTTTAAAAGCAATTCACAAGGGTAGAGACTTAACTTTTAAATTTAACTACCTGGATTACGAAATTGTTCGACAGGAGTTTCTTATTCACTGGATTAATCAAAGACTTACCAACAATCCAAGGAAATGGGAGATCTTAGACAATTATACCATGGGTCGAAAGACTTTTTCCGAAGTGATCGAAAAAACGCCAAAGTTGGAGATTACCTTGTTAAAACGGCTACCAAAAAACGTTTTTGACGACCTGATGGCTGAAGTCAATGACTCGATTCAAAATGAGGAAGACCAGGCTCCTATTGATCCCATGTCAGAAAAATTTGGTGAGTTTTCCAGGCAGTTTATTCTTTTTGAAAAAGCCAAGGAATTGGCCCAGAAATCGATTCAGGCCATCAGAAAATACCTGGGAAAGTCGGACAGGCCGGAACCATCCTGGAAAGACATGGTTCCTAAGAAACAGAATGAGGAAAACGCAGATAATTCCGAAGATACGGACGATACATTTGACACTCAATACAATATTAAGATCCTGAAAAAAAAGG
Organism: SAR324 cluster bacterium; assembly: GCA_028282825.1. GTDB lineage: Bacteria > SAR324 > SAR324 > XYD2-FULL-50-16 > XYD2-FULL-50-16 > JAHJTV01. Next base: position 25,475 of record JANQGZ010000026.1, on the reverse strand, counting down.
AGATCGATTATCCACATTTCTGCGAAGTCAATTCGGAATTCTCAAAACAGATTGCATTGTTGCAAACAAAGATGCCACCGGACCAACATACCAAATTTCAGAAAACGGTTAGCGAGTATCTTTCTAAAATAAGTGAAAGCGCTATCATTAAGAGAAGAACACCCAGGCACGAATGGGCAGTAAATTATCAAATCCAGGAGAAGTGGGGAGAGATGGAAAACAACCAGCTTTTGATTCTCGGCGCTGAGGTAAAAAGAAAACAGCTCAGCATGGGATACAGTTCCGGAAACGATGAGGATTTCGAATTTAAAACCTACTTTGTTTATGGTTCTGAAGAAATACTAATAGAGATGGGAAGTCCTGTGGAAACGAGAAAAGTCCGAAATAAAAGCTATCATATATACAATTTCACAGTTCCTTCGGTCATTAACAAAGTTATGAAACTGGTTGAAGAAGTCACCAAAAACTGATTTTAATTTAAGCACTAATCGTTAACCGCAGGCTCCAAAGGACTGCTATCAACTCTGCGAGCCTAACAAGTCATACCATTTCTACATCTCCTCAAACTTCTCCGACATACACTTTACCTTTTTTTGACAAAACTCTGATTTTAATTGGCCAGGTTCATGAAACGTTATCACCTCATTGGTTACAATTGATCATTATCCAAAACCTTTGTAGATGTGAACCATGAATCGAAAAAGCAATGTATTGTTCTTGTGTACCGGTAATTCCTGTCGAAGCCAAATGGCAGAAGGTCTGCTTAGGCATTTGGCAGGGGATCGGCTTGAGGCGATAAGTGCAGGGATGAAAGAAAAGGAAGAGATTCACCCGTTAGCCATCAAAGCTATGGCAGAAATCGGAATCGATATTTCCAATCAAAAACCAAAAAGCCTTAACACCTACCTGGGAAAGGAGACGGTTTTTTATTTGATTGTTGTCTGTGATAATGCGGCGCAAAAGTGTCCCAGGGTGTGGCCTGGTTTAAATGACAACCATAGATTTTACTGGCCTTTTGATGATCCTGATGACGCAACTGGCTCTGAAGAAGAGAAGATGGCCGTATTCAGAAGGGTACGCGATGAAATAAAAGCGAAATTGGAAAATTGGCTGGAAACAATTCCCAAGTAAAAATATGAGACATGAACAGATGCAAGCAGCGTTAAAAATTGAAGTTCTTGCCTGAGATGGGATGATAGACCTTCGGATTATAATATAGCTTTCCGGCAAGTCGTTTGAATAAGGTTTGAACCCATGCTCAGCCTGATTTTTCTCAGGCTGAGCAATTTTTCTTCAAAATTTATAACGCCCTCTTTAGCAACCGAAAACGGGTGGAGAGGTTTAATACTTGAAAGTCATCACACCCGCTTGAATACCAGCTGCAGGACATGCAAAAAGGCATTTGTCGCCTCGTTTCAACCGTCCTCCCTTTTTCGCCAGGTGCATTGCCAACGGCAGACTTGCCGAAGCTACGTTGCCATATTCGGAAAAATAGGGTTCGTGCCCATCGTGATATTTTACTTCCGATTCCTCAAGAATTTCTACTATGGCGTTGTTCACCCATGATCCCACATCATGATGCAGGACTTTATCAAAGACGAAATCCTTCCAGGAGTCCTGGGCAAATATGTCTGCCATCAACTCCGACATGACCCTTCGGCCGGTGTTAAGAAGTCGGGCTGAGTGGCTGTAAAGTTGGTATCGATCCCCGACAGCATGGTTCAGGCCAATGTTACACACACTGTAATCTCCCTCGGACATTTTATTAAAAAATCGCATGTGTTTGTCTTCTTCCGTGTATTCCGGCTCTTCAGTCGCTCCCAGTACGATTGCGCCTGCAGCGTCTCCGATGGTGCATGAAGCTAGCTTCCATTTCAGTTCATCCACAGTCTTGCATGTAAAGTTTGCCCAATCAAAGCTGCGTTCACCTGCTGCAATCAGGACTTTTTTGTACACGCCTGTTTTAATTAGTGCATCAACCATCTCAATCGATTTAAGAAAGCTGGTGCACGCGTCTTGTGTATCAATTACGTTGGCGTTTTTAGCCTTCAAATCATTTCTTAAAACATGGGATGTTGCAGGTTCAACAAATGCCTTGGACATACCCGTAAATACAATCAGATCAATTTCATTTGGTTGAACCCCGGCATCTTCCAAGGCAATCTTGGATGCTTCAAGAGCAATATCGGTGCAATATTCGTCTTCATGGCACCAATATCGGGTTTTGTTTCCAGCCTTTTCTATTTTTTCTTTGGCTTTTTGCATGAAAGTCGGGAGTTCTTCGGGGGCCAGGTAAGGGGAACTTTTTCTTTCCAGCAGGTTTAAGACATGATCGTTAGTAATAATTCTTTCCGGTGCATATGCTCCTACACCAGATATTTTCGTTACTAGTCGCATAACCAGTTTCCTTTTAATAGTTTTTTAATACAATATAGAATCGATTTTTGACCGGTTAAGGTTCAATCGCTTTGGAAAAATTCTATATATTGACTGCAAAAACACGATAAGGAGGCGTTGAATCCGACCTCTACAGCTTTTTAATATTTATAATAAAAAGTTGAAAAATAATTCATTAGTAGGATATACTTCTGAAAGAGGCAATCTGGATTAGATTTTACTGAGAAGGAAATGTCAAAGAAATCGATTGTGAAATTTATTATACAAATCAATGCTGTCAAAAACATCCGCTGTTGCTTGCAAATAAAAGTATACGAGGGGTAGCAGCCAATTTCTTGAATTTATAAGCTACCCAAAAAAAAAGTTTGTTATTAAAATAAAAAGTTAAGGATTAATAAAGATCTATTGGTCTTTTGTGTAAGCCATCAGTAAAAGGATGAACCACTTTTCAAGAGAAAAGTGAAGAGAGTCTGAAACACTTCGGACTCTGCATGGAGCACTGGCTTTTAGTTTTGTTTCAACAGTCTTTCTGGAGAAGAATATATGATTGAAAATGCTAAAAGTGAAGATATCGATCCTTTGGAAACCAAAGAGTGGCTGGAAGCCCTGGAGTCGGTCTTAAAAACGGACGGACCGCAAAGAGCACATTTCCTGCTGGATAAATTGGTGGAAAAGGCACGCAGATCAGGCGCTTACCTCAGGTACAATGCCAATACAGCCTACCTGAATACTATTCCTATCGACAAAGAGGAACAACATCCCGGGAATTTTGAATTGGAATCAAAAATCATGGCTTTGATTCGTTGGAATGCGATGGCTATGGTTGTCAAGGCGAATTCAGATTCAGGAGTAGGCGGACACATAGCCAGTTTTGCGTCTTCAGCTGCTCTCTATGAAGTTGGATTCAATCATTTCTTTCACGCCCCATCGGAACAGCATGGTGGAGATCTGCTTTACATCCAGGGCCATTGCGCACCTGGAATTTATGCACGTTCCTTTTTGGAAGGCAGGCTCTCTGAAGAACAACTCCATGGATTTCGCAGGGAGATAAGCCGCAGTGGTATTTCCTCTTATCCTCATCCCTGGTTGATGCCCAACTACTGGCAGTTTCCAACCGTATCCATGGGCCTGGGGCCCATGACAGCCATTTACCAGGCTCGTTTCATGAAGTACCTGGAAAATCGAAACTTACTAAAAAACGGAAACAGAAAGGTCTGGGCATTCATCGGTGATGGCGAAATGGACGAGCCTGAATCATTGGGCGCCGTTTCTCTCGCTTCCCGCGAAAAACTGGATAATCTCATATTTGTCATCAACTGCAATCTGCAGCGACTGGACGGCCCTGTAAGGGGTAACGGCAAGATTATACAGGAGCTGGAATCCGATTATCACGGACATGGTTGGAACGTCATCAAGGTAATATTTGGATCAAAATGGGACAGTCTCTTTGAAAAAGATCGTAACAATTTACTTCGTGATCAACTTGAAAAGGCTGTGGATGGTGATTTTCAGAATTATATTGCCAGGGGTGGCGGATACACGCGGGAGCATCTATTTGGCAAGGCACCGGAATTAAAGGAAATGGTTGCCGATATGTCCGACGAGGATATTTGGCGGTTGTATTTTGGTGGTCATGATGTGCAAAAAGTGTATGCAGCCTATGCCAGTGCCGTTAAACACAAAGGCGAGCCGACCGTGATTCTGGCCAAAACAGTAAAAGGCTTCGGCATGGGGATCTCAGGCGAAGGGCAGAATATAACGCATCAACAGAAAAAAATGGGAGAAAAAGCTCTCAAATCATTCCGAGATCGTTTTAATATTCCTATTTCCGATGATGTGATCACCGACACACCGTTCTTTAAACCGGCCGAAGACAGTCCCGAAATGATCTATCTGAAAAAACGCAGGGAGGACCTGGGTGGTTATCTACCGCAAAGAAACCCATCCAAAGAGTCGTTGATTGTTCCGGAGCTTGAGGCATTCGAAGCGCAGTTGAAGGGGACAGGAAATCGTTCAAACTCAACTACCATGGCATTTGTTCGCGTATTGAACATGTTGCTGAGAGACCGACATTTGGGTAAATATGTGGTGCCTATTATATCCGATGAGGCCAGAACATTTGGTATGGAAGGGATGTTTCGTCAATATGGCATCTACGCATCCAGCGGTCAGTTGTATGAACCAATGGATGCAGACCAGGTCATGTACTACAGGGAAGATCAGGATGGACAGATTCTGGAAGAGGGTATTACCGAGGCCGGTGCCTTTTCATCCTGGATTGCAGCAGGCACATCGGGACACAATCACGGTGTGCAGATGATACCTTTTTACATCTTTTACTCCATGTTTGGATTCCAAAGATGCGGAGATTTTGCATGGGCAGCCGGTGATGCCCAGGTAAACGGATTTTTGATTGGCGGCACTTCCGGACGAACAACTCTGGAAGGAGAAGGGCTTCAACATCAGGACGGACATAGCCACATCCTGTCTTCTACTGTACCAAACTGTATAAGCTACGATCCAACCTATGCCTATGAGCTCACGGTAATCATACAAGACGGATTGCAGCGTATGTATCGCAATCGGGAAAAGGTGTTTTACTACATCACCGTGATGAATGAGAACTATCCTCATCCTCCAATGCCTGAGGGGGTTGAAGAGGGAATTCGCAGGGGGATCTACCTTCTGAAAAAAGGCACGGAAGGAAAAAAATTGTCTGTTCAATTGTTTGGTTGCGGCGCTATTTTGCGTGAAGTGTTGGAGGGCGCCAAACTGCTTGAGGAAGAGTTTGATATAAGTGCGTCAGTGTGGAGTGTTACCAGTTTTACAGAATTAAGAAGGGATGGGCTGGAAGCAGATCGTTTCAACCTCCTGCATCCGGAAGCGTCACCAAAAAAATGCTATCTTGAGCAGTCCTTAAGTTCCCACCCCGGACCAATTATCGCTTCGACAGATTACATGAAAACGTTTGCCGATCAACTCAGACCGTTCATTTCAAGAAAATATACTGTACTGGGAACCGATGGATTTGGGCGAAGTGATGATCGCGACTCGTTGAGGGCGTATTTTGAAGTGGATCGTCATTACATTGTTTTGGCGGCATTAAAAAGTCTGGCTGATGAAGGTGATTTATCGCTTTCTGCAGTTTCCGATGCAATGGTTAAGTATAACATAGATCCGGATAAACCTTCCCCAGCTACATTATAACCGGCTAATCACATTCATTCGAGAGGTAAAAGGTGTCAACATTAAAGGAAATTAAAATTCCGGATATCGGAGATTTTGAAGATGTTGAAGTTATTGAAGTCATGGTTGCTCCGAACGATACGGTAGCTGTGGAAGATCCACTGATCACGCTGGAAAGTGACAAGGCCACCATGGATATTCCATCTCCCTACAATGGAGTGGTTAAGCAGATTGTGGTTGAAGTGGGGTCCAAGGTTTCGGAAGGTACTCCCATTGCAACCATCGATGTATCAGAAGATTCCGGATCCGAAGAGGAAAACAAGGCCGCAGAATCTTCACCCGTGCAGCAGCAAGCAGATGAATCTTTGAAACCTGCGGAGCAACCCGTGCCCAAGCAGGCAAAACCGGAAGAAGATTTTCCGGGTCATCCCCATCCGTCAGAGGCCGTGGCCACATCAAAGCTAAATTTTCATGCCGGACCATCTGTTCGCAAACTGGCGAGAGAATCAGGTATTGATTTAAACGAGGTAAAAGGAAGCGGCAGAAGAGGTCGGATAACGGTTGAAGACGTGGAAGCATTTTTGAAGGCTCCCAAAGAAAAGAAAGTTGAGAAATCGGAAGGATTCCAGTTACCTTCTGCACCAGCCATCGATTTCAGCAAATTTGGTGAAATTGATGTGCAACCCATGAAACGGATTCAAAAGATCTCATCAAAAAATCTTCATCGTAACTGGATAACCATTCCGCACGTAACCCATTTCGACGAAGCCGATGTCACAGATCTGGAGGAATTCCGCAAAAAACATAATGAAGCTGCCAAAGAAAAAAGCGATCGGCTCACGATGATGCCGTTTCTCTTCAAAACTATTGTAAGTGGGTTAAAGACATTCCCAACGTTTAATTCTTCTTTGGACCCGGAAGGCGAAAATCTAATTTTAAAGAAATACTTTCATATCGGAATGGCTGTGGATACCCCCAATGGATTGTTGGTTCCGGTAATTAAAAACGCTAATCAAAAAGGACTTGTGGAGCTGGCTCGCGAGATGAGGGAGATTACGGTTAAATCCCGCGAAGGCACTATCAAAAGAGAAGATATGCAGGGGGGATGCTTTACCATTTCCAACCTGGGAGGTATTGGTGGAACCAATTTTACACCGATTGTAAATGCACCTGAAGTTGCTATCCTGGGAGTTCCAAGGGCAAGTATCAAACCTGTTTATCAAAATGGCCAGTTCGTGCCACGTCTGATTCTGCCATTGTCCCTTTCCTACGATCACAGGGTGGTGGACGGAGCATTAGCGGCCAAGTTCCTGGCTCATGTGTGTGAGTTATTAACGGACATTCGCAAGATGTTGTAAAAAGAATGAATATTGAGGTTGATGGGCAACAAGTTGCCCATCCTACAATTTCATCAGATTAATATTTGGTCAGGATGTAGGGTGGGTTAAGGAGTGAAACGACGAACCCACCAACAGACCAAAAAGGAGAAAAATTTGGAAGGATTTTTATCCCAGGTGACGGACAATAATAACAAAAAAGCTCTGGAGCTGCGACACATAAGATTGATGGGTGGCACAGTTACTCATCCTGCGGTTTCACTTGCACCATAATTGTCAATATGCACGTTTACGGGGACGAGCACGAAAACAATTTTAAACAGAAAATAAAGGATTCCTATGAAAAAAATTACTGAAGTTCGCGTTCCAAACATTGGCGATTTTGAAGACGTTGTTGTCATCGAGGTAATGGTTTCTGTTGGCGCGGAGATTAAAAAAGAAGATCCGCTGATTACCCTGGAAAGTGATAAAGCTTCCATGGACATACCCTCCCCATGCGATGGCGTGGTAAAAGAGGTTTTTATCAAAGATGGTGACACTGTTTCGGAAGATACTCTAATCATGAACGTGGAGGAGGATGCCAGCGGGGAAGACAGCAAGCCTTCCGAAGAAGCTCCTGCAGAAGCTGCTCAAGTCACAACATCCAATGCAGATTTGCATGGCGAGGTGGTAGTTTTAGGTGGTGGCCCCGGGGGCTATACTGCAGCATTCCGTGCTGCAGATCTGGGCAAAAAAACTATCATTATTGAGAACTCTCCCAACATGGGAGGTGTCTGCCTGAATGTTGGCTGCATTCCCTCCAAGGTATTGCTTCACATGGCAAAAATAGTGGATGAAGCCATGGAGGCTGATAAATTGGGGATTGCATTTAAAGCTCCGGAATTAAACGTTGATAAGATGCAGGGCTGGAAAGATGATGTGATTTCCCAACTGGTAGGCGGACTTGCCAGCATGGCGGGTCAAAGAAATATTACCGTTGTGAAGGGAACCGGCACCTTTGTTTCACCAGGTGAGATTAAGGTAACCGGTGAAGAACCGGATCAGGTCGTCAGTTTTGATAATGCTATTATCGCCGCAGGCTCCCATCCAATCATGATTCCAGGTTTTCCTGAAGATGAGAGAATTGTGGATTCAACCGGGGCTTTGTCACTAAAAGAAATACCCAAACGCATGTTGATTGTTGGTGGGGGGATCATAGGACTGGAAATGGCCACAGTCTATCATGCCCTGGGATCGGAAGTAACTGTGGTTGAAGCTAAAGAACAACTTATTCCGGGTGCGGATACGGATCTGATTCGACCCTTACACACTTACGTAAAGAAAAGGTTTAAAAACATATTGCTTGAAACCAGTGTTACTTCGCTGACACCTCAAGATTCGGGTATCAAAGCCGACTTTGAGGGTAAGAATGCCATCACTGCCGAAGAGTATGATATTGTTTTGGTTGCTGTGGGAAGAAAACCTAATTCAAAAGGGTTGGGACTGGAAGAAGCCGGTGTGGAACTGGATGGTTTCGGACATATTAAGGTTGATCATCAACTGCGAACCAATGTCAACCGAATCTTTGCCGTTGGAGATATTGTTGGAGCGCCGATGCTAGCACATAAAGCCTCTTATGAAGGGAAAATAGCTGCTGAAGTGGCAGCCGGTTTGAACTCCTCTTTTGATGATGCAGTCATCCCCTCCATTGCTTATACCGACCCGGAGATTGCCTGGGTAGGGCTAACAGAACGAGATGCCAAGGCCAAAAAACTGGATTTTTCCAAGGCGGTATTTCCCTGGTCTGCCAGTGGGCGATCTCTGACGATGGGTAGAAAAGAAGGTAAAACCAAAGTGATTTTTGACAAGGCGACAGGACGAGTTATCGGTGCCGGGATTGTCGGTTCCAATGCCAGTGAGTTAATAGCTGAAATGGTGTTGTCTATTGAAATGGGTTGTAATGCTGAAGATTTGAGTCTAACTGTTCATCCGCACCCCACACTGGCGGAATCCATATCCTTTTCCGCAGAAATTTTTGAAGGAACGATCACCGATCTCTATCTACCAAAGAGAAAGTAAGAGCTTTGATGATTGGTCCCTAATTCTGAGGCAGATAGCTTGAATTTATTGTCAATGCCGGTGACTTTGGCAGGGTAAAACAGAAGGTGGCTCCCCTGTCTACATTGTTCTCGACCCGGATTCTGCCTCCATGATCGGATACAATCCTCTTCGAAATCGATAAACCCAACCCGGTTCCGCCAAAATTACTTTTGGTACTCGAACTTTAGACATATTTTTTAACTACCGCATCCAACTCTTTTTCCGGAATCCCCGCTCCAGAATCCTTGACGGATACTCCCATTTCTTCCTGTTGGACACTTTAAAAATCCCACTCTCCTTTCAATTCAACGAGCCCTTGCCTTTCGAAATCCCAGTCTCGCAGATCCAGTGCACCATTGATGGCTGCCGGGTGGTTTAGACGAGCCATAGGCACCGGTGTCAACAAAACAGCAACAAGTATTATGATCATGGTTAAGGCCGGCCGAATGCGACGGTGTAACATGAGATCGGTCTGAAATACGAAGTGGTGTTAAATTTCTTGAATGATTTTAAAACGTTGAAACAACATTTTTTATCGGTATCCCAAATATAAAAACATTATCTGGCAACTACGTCATACGGAAGCTTATATGCAGATCTGAAGAATGATCATTTTGGTGATTCTTTTGTATTGATCTTTTTTGATACAGATATGCTTCAAATGCTGTTTTTTGATACAGATGAAACACATCAATTCCTTCATTAATAAGCAAAAAAAATATTGGATGAAGATTATTTTTCCATAAAAATTAAAGAACTAGAGGCTGTTTATTTGACATTATCATAGGATCCGTTTTTGATCTGCTAGATTCTGATAAATTGGCGTGAAAATCGCAGCAAAAACAGCCTCATTTTGTTGGTAACCTAAATCTCAGGAGAAAAAATGAAAGCGATATTTTCAGCTGCTATTCTTGGTATTGCCGCAACCTTTGTTTTCTCTTTTGCAGTGCTGCCTTATGGCAATCAGGCCTATGCTTGCGGATGGGGAAAAACGGATGCTAAAAGTGTTGCTTCAACGCTTTCCAAAGAACAGGCTGTAGAGATTGTGTCTCAACATATTAACCAACTGAACCCTGACTTAAGGGTTGGTTCGGTAAATGATTCAGGAACTCTCTACGAAGCAGAGATTGTTTCGGCTAATCAAAGTGGAACCCTTCAAATCATCGGCGTCTACAAAGATTCGGGTCAATTGGTGGTACTCAATTAACCAATTGAAAAATCTCTAATCTGCTCTTTAACCCGGGAGCAGATGAATCTTAAACTATCTCTCCCATACCCGTTTTCTTTTGAAAAACGTTTCAGGTCTTGTGGTGTTTTGAAAAACAGTCCATTTAAGATTTCACTTTTGGTTTTATACGAAACGGGGACATTCGTTTTCCCAGATAACCGCTTTGAGAAGAGGTTTGGAATGCGAAGGAAGCAATTCTGAAAAGCTATTAAGGCGGTCTTTCAGGTTCATTAAATGATTATAATCCTCAGCAACCAAAAAAAACACTCCTCCACCTCCGGCACCGCTTAGTTTCCCACCTGAAGCTCCTTCTTTCATACCGGCTTCTATAATCAAATCCTGTTCTGGTGTGCTTAATCCCAGCCTTGATAGATGAACATGAGCTTCCAGGGCCAATTCTCCAATGCTTTTGTGAAGGTATTTATTGTTGTCAGTTAACTGATCAATAGCCACACGAGCTAATCGTCCAAGTTTCCAAATTCTCTTTTTGATTTCATCATTATGTTGTATGGAGTCTTTTAATTGGGTTATCAACTCTTTTGTATTCGAATTTCTTTGTAAAACACCTATCAACAGGTAAAGTTTTAAATTGTTTAGATATTCAAACCTGGGTAGATTTCCGTTTATCGGCTGAAATGCACAAAACCGCTCATGAAACGACAAACCGGTATCAATGCCGGAAGGGCTGCCATGAAAAATGTGTTCACATTGATGTGCCCAATTCCAAATTTGCCTTGGATCTGCCTCCAGATAAGGAAAAAGTTCGATAACAGCTTTAACAAGCGCAACACAGAGAGCAGCCGACGACCCTAAACCAACACCTGGGATAATATCCGAAGCAATGGTTATCTTGCCTGTTTTGATAGTTTGAAAATCGGGAATCAAAATTTGGAGTTTTTTAACTAATTCGTTGACAGCAGGAATATGGGCCGGAGCAACATTTTCGTATTGCCAGTCACTGTCTTCATTCAGGCTATCGTTATATGTGCTGACGGTAATCGTCAATTTAGACGGCAAAGGCAAGCCTATTGCCGGGAAGCCATAAACGGCAGCATGCTCACCAAACAACAGCAGTTTTGCATGAGCAAATGCCCGGGAGTGTTGTCGTTTGTCCAAAGTTTCATTCCATTTTTTAAAAGGTAGCCCGGCTACATCCATTCAGGGCCTGATAGACTTAAATGAATGGGTATGGTCGATTTCAGGTCTGCTGCTGCGATTCCCCAAACGGAAAAAAGTTCATTCCCGGCTCCAAGAGACTTAACGATGTTTCCTTTGTTTCCGGGCAACATATTTGAAATTGCATTTGTTGAAGCATCAATGCCCAGTTTTTTTTGGAATTGCACGGATTCTAATTGGTAACTGCCAAGTATTTCTGCTGCTGTTTCCCAGTTGTCGGCTTTCATGAAATGCTCAATCGAGCTGTTTGAAAAGGCGTAAAACCTTTCTGTTTCCCTTTTGTTTGCAGCTTTAAACTGATGATACTTTTTAATTGCAGATATGGTAGAGACCGACTCAGGACCGGGAATTAGGTAACCGGGTGGCAACCAGGGTAGACGGATAGGCTCCCAGGTCGGGGTTTCTCCTCCGTGAAACAAACCGATACCACCATTAACAGAAGCCGCGACATCATATCCACTGCCATGATTGCCCTGTGCACGGCGGTGACATTGTAAAGCCAAATTGAAATGAAATGCCTTGTCTTTTTGCATTCCAACCAGGCTAAAAACCAGCTTTGTTAAGCCGCTTGCTATCGCCGCGCTGGAACCAAATCCGTATTTCTTGCCAGTTGGTGAGTGGTGAGAGCTTGAATCAATGGTTATTTTATATTTTTGGATTCTTTGTGCTAACCTGTCATCGCTCAGGGTTTCAATGATGGTTTCATAGATTGCTTTTAGGAAGGTATCCGAATCAGGCTCTTCCGGCTTCCAGTGTGTTTGCCTGTCGCCGTGGTCTCCGACTATTTTGAAAGAATCGGACTCTTCAACATGAAAGGCAATGTTTCTATCGACAGCCATTGCGATGCCAAGTCCGCCCTCTTCCAAAATTGCATACTCTCCGAGCAGGAGTATGTTGCCTGGTACCTTCAGAGTTTGCCTTCTCATGATACCGCATTTACCTGGAATTCTGATTGCCTGAGCAATATTGGAGCGTTTCCCGGTTTTGCAACAATTATTTGATTTTCGTCCAAATAATTAGCCAAGGCACTCTTAATGGCGGATAATTCAGATGCAAGACAAAGTATTTTGACCTGGGGGCCGGCATCCATGGTTTCCCAGGCACCAATTCCCTGCCTTCGAAGTGAATGACAAAGATGTACCAGCTCAATACTTTGGGGAAGCCAGTATAAAATTGGTGGATCGGCACCCAGCATGGTGGCAAACATCTGTTTGTAACTTCTTTGCATCACACTTCCCAGTGATTCCAGGTTCCTGCTTTTTAAGGCCAAAAGCCCTGCACGGAACAAATCTTTTGAGGATTCCAGCCAGCTTTTATAGAAAACCGAAGAATCTCGAACATGATTCATGGCATCACCGGAAGAGATCTCCTTTTTTTCCTTGCTTATTGCACAGACAATGATTCGCAAATCCGGCCAGAAATCTGCGCTATGCAATTGTTCAGCATAATCACATCCTGCTATCATTGTTGTGAATCCGCCAAACACCGATCGAGCTGCAGAACCGGAACCCACTTGGGCTAACCTTGATAGCTGCTGTTGAGTTAGTTCCTTCTTACTGAATTGGGAGAGTCCCAACGCCAAGGCGGCATTTCCCGAGGAGGAGCTTGCAAGTCCCGAGGCACCGGGAAAACTGTTACTACTGTCAATGATAAATCTGTCTTTCAATTGCAGTTCATTTTTTAAAAATGAAAGATAGTCCATGACCTTTGCATCGTGATAACCCACACCATCAATGGTCACTGAATCTTGACCGGTGGTACACTCAATACTTGTTGTGGTTACCAGTCTATCCAGGGTAACTCCCAGGGATGAAGTAGCCGGAATGTTTTTTCCCACCTGCTGTTTACCCCAATATTTAACCAGGGCCAGGCTGGGTGATGCTTGGACAATAACAGAGTCCATTCCCTTTAGATCCGCTTCATTTCTTTAAGCAGTGTTTGGGCGTTGGCAAGGTCTATCTTTCCTGAACCGGAAAGCCTGGCAGCAAGTATTTCAATGTCGTTCCCACGAGCGCCAGCCTGGTAGGCGAGTCGTTTGCCGTGAAGATGCATGTGGCCGTGCTGAATACCCTCGGAAACCAGTGCCCAGATCGCAGCGAAATTCTGTGCAAGTCCAAGACTGGCTGCTATGGAAGACAGCTTTTGTGCATCCGGATTTCCAAGCAAACCCAATGAAAATCGACTGGCCGGATTGAAACTGATATTGCCTCCAAAAATTCCCAGTGGGGTGGGGATCTCGATTTCACCGACCAACTGCCCCTTTTGATCTCTGTAAAACTTTGTCAGGCTTTGATATGTGCCACTTTTTGCAGCATACATGTGTACGGCACTTTCCAGAGCGCGGGTGTCATTTCCAGTTGCCAGGGCAAGTGCGGTAACACCGTTCATTATACCCTTGTTGTTTGTAACGGCTCTTTCCGGGTCCTCGGCGGCCAGCTGTGAAGCCAGTTCTATTCTTTCTGCCACAAGAATGCCGGAAAGACCTGCTCTGGCAAGGTTATCCACTGGAATTGCAAAAGAAGCTTTTCCTACACGCCTGTTAGCACTGTTTGTAAGGATATTCATGAAAGATTTGCCACCCGTCAGTTCTTCCAGAAAAGGTGCCATGGCCTCTCCGGCGGTGTTAAGCAAATTGGCACCAAATGCATCTCTAACATCGATGAAGATCGTGATCTTTAATAAGCGGGTTTCTTTCAAGCGCTCTGTAGTCAACTCCAAATAACCGCCACCCCGTTGAGCCATTTTGGGAAACTGCTGATTTACTTTGGATTTGATAGTCTCCGTGTTTGCTAAAACAATTCTTTCGGCATCATCGCCGGCATATTCCAGAAACATCTGAACCGCCATAACAGGTTGAGCAGGTTTTGTGCGAAATCCGCCCGATTTTGCTATGGTCCGTCCTCCATACGTGGCTGCGGCAATCACTGAAGGTTCTTCGATGGCCATGGGAATGTGGATGAGTTCTCCGTCAATTATCAACCCTGAAGCAACCCCCAAGGGTACCGGAATTGAACCTATAGCCGATTCAATCGAAATATCGATGAGTTCATCAAGGTCTTCCGGGGGGATTGTGGAGCGAAAATCTTCCTTTTTGATGCCACTCAACTTCTCTATCTCTTCTCTTCTTTGCCAGAGATTCAGTCGTCTGAAATTGCGTGGCAGACCGATATAGCTCATGACTGTATTCCTTCGATGAATGTTAATTGTTCAACTTTGCTTTTGAAGCTTTCTTCCATCAGAAAAGGAGCAGCTCTAAGCTGTTCCAGATTCCTGCTGCCAGTCAAAAACATGACCATTTTTAAGGCCTTAGCCAGCTTGTTACCGAGCTCTACTGCTCCATCAAACCCGTTGCTATAAACCGCGCGAATGAAAGGTAGCGCCAGGCCTGCTAATTGTGCACCCATGACTACTGATTTTGCTATATCCAGGCCTGTTCGAATTCCTCCCGATGCGATAATTCGTTTATTGTCTCGTCCCAGAACTGCCTGGATTAATGCAGTGGGAAGTCCCCATGAGTCGAATTCCCTGGCTATGTCCCGTTCAACCGGGACCTGTCTGTAAGATTCGACCAACATCCAGTTGGTCCCGCCGCCTCCTGCCAGATCAACAAAATCCGCTCCGAATTTTAACATATCCTCAACCAGTGATGGTTTTATTCCGCAACCCGTCTCTTTTACGATCACTTGACACGGGCAATTTTCAGCAAACCGTGCAAAGGCATCCATCAAGCCGGTAAAATCTTTGTCTCCTTCCGGTTGCACAAGCTCTTCACCAGGATTAAGGTGGATGGCGATTGCCTGAACCTCCAATTTTTTCAGTATTTCATAGATTGTCACATGCGGAATTTCCTTGAGCTGGGTTACCCCAAGGTTTGAGATTACGGGTACATCCGGTGTCAGGGATTTTAGGTGAAAATCTGCAAACAGATCCGGATATCTGAAAAGAGCACGGATCGAGCCGGTGCCAACAGGAATACCAAGATGCTGGGCAGCTTTGGCGAGTTCGTGATTCAGTCTTTTGGCTTTGTTGAACCCACCTGTCATGCAGGATATAAAAAAAGGATAGGTGATGTCGTAATCAAGAAATGTCAGGGAGGTATCCAGCGAATCAAAGGAAAGGTCGGGCAGGGCATGGTGAATCAAGGTGATATCGTCGTATCCGGATTGACCGGAATCCTCGATTTGGTATGTATCATCCTCGATACAGATCTTGAGGTGATCTTTCTTACGTTTTTCTGAACGTTCAACTGCTCTTGAATCTCTGGTCACATTGTTCACCCATTTTGCCATCAACAAATTGTGCCCAATTGTGATTGCAAAATATCAACGTCAAGAGAGAATTCAAGATCTCAATTATCGAATCGTACCTTTGCATGCATCATCAATATCTTCTTCCCACCTTATATGATATTGAACTCACTTTTGAGGTGTCAAGGCAGATACTAATTGATTCTTCCGCCTGCTGTTTTAAAAGATCATTGGGTCAGATCAAGATATTTCCCTGAAAATTTCGTCTTTCTCCCTGTCCGACATATCGCTGAGAAAACTGGTAGCCAGATTCATAATTTCCTCAGGGGAAAGCCTTTCCAGTCGGTTTAGGGTTATTTTCCCGTTTTTCGAACCCCAGGCCATGGCTTTGGAAATGATGTGTTTTTTTTGACGAGGATTGAGACTGTCCAGGTTTACTTGCTGACCCGGGGCTTGGGTATGAGCGGAAAATCCACTGGGATCGGAGGGTACAATTGACCCCAGCTGATGAGAATCACCGCCTGAAATCCTTGCCACTCCGCGGATCATACTTAGCAGGTCCTTGATTTTTGAAATTTGCGCAGGGGACAGATTATCTTCCAGTTCCACGGTGATGGTTGCCATGTGACGCTCGCAGGAAAGTAGGCTTGATTGCCGGATCGTAGGTGTGCTTATAGATCATAACCTAGCTGCATAACTTCACTTAGTCCAATCAATCGCTTTTTAACGTCATACAAAAATAGATAAACACAAACAGAATCAATCGTTTCAAGATCGCGATTAATTTCTTGAACTACATGTGGTTATTACTTATCATTTTTTAAGACCTGGTTAACGGGCGATCAATCTCTTTTAATCTTTACATCAACCAAACATCACACTGAAAACACTCAATTTGAACGAAAAACACAACCTCTGAAAGGAGAATACAATGCGACTTAAAAAACTGGGGAATTCGGGACTGATTGTCAGTGAACTGTGCATGGGGGCAATGACCTTTGGCAGGGAGACTCCAAGGGATCAAAGCTTTCAAATGTTGGATATGTACATGAAAGCCGGTGGCAATTTCATCGATACGGCGAATGTTTATTCAACCGGTCTATCTGAAGAGATTCTGGGAGAATGGCTAAGTAAACAAAAGCGAGATGAATTTGTCATTGCTACCAAAGTCAGGTTCCCCATGGGGGATAAGCCCAACCAGTCTGGCTTGGGAAGAAAACATATAGTTGAGTCATTGGAAGCCAGTTTAAAAAGAATGAGAACCGATTATGTGGATGTGTTTTACGCTCATGCCTGGGACTTCGATACTCCATTGGAAGAAACAATGGAAACGTTTAGCGATCTTGTAAGAATGGGGAAGATAAGGCATGCGGCAATCAGTAATTATGGAGCCAGACATATTCAAAAAGCTGCGGATCTCAGTACTTTCAAAGGATACACTCCATGCATAGCTCTGCAGGCCAAATACAACCTGGTTATACGAGAACCGGAATGGGAATTGTTGCCGGCTTGTCAGGAAAACGGATTGGGATTTGTGGTCTGGGGACCGCTTTTTGGCGGCTGGTTAAGTGGACGTTATCAAAGAGGAATGACCGAACCACCGGAAGGACGCATTAAAGAGGCTGAGAAAGAGGACTGGTTTGAAAAATGGTCACGCTACAACGTGGAATCCACCTGGAAAGTTATCGATAAGTTAATGGAAGTAGCCAAGCGTTTGGATAAAAGTCCTGCCCAGGTGTCGTTAAATTGGTTGTTGAATAAGGATAACGTGACGTCGATCATTCTTGGAGCCAGCAAATTAAGTCATCTGGAAGATAACTTGGGGTGCATTGGCTGGAGTCTGAATGGCAAAGATATGGCAGCGTTGGATGAGGTTTCAGAAATTGAAAAACCGTATCCTTATGATTTCCTGGAGATGGTCAGAGCCATTTAGGATTTTTGTACCTAAAAGTGCGAATTTTTCTGGTCAAAGCAAAGTCTCATTTCCGGCTGTTCCATGATCATGTTTGATTTAGAAGGGAAGAATCGATTATACTAATGCTCACGGGGTTAAGCTGATTTCGAGCCTTGAATAAACGAATCTAAACGATAAATGCATTCTACCGGTGGTAAAACCGATAAAAAACAAGTATCCTGCTTGATAGAAGAGTCAGCCGTGAATCAGGAGCCATTTTGAAAAGTGTCTTATGATAACGAAAGACATTCCAGCGAAATATCTCTCAAATCAAAACAGCTGAATATAGATGAATAAAGGAGTGAGGATCGTATCGGTTCTAATTGCAGGCTTACTCAGCGTTAGTTTCTTTGCCTCTGTTTTTGCCTCTACCCCATTTGTTTTAACCGATGAGCGACCATCTTACCCTGTTGGTGGATATGCGGAGTTTTTGGAAGATTCTGATAGATCTTTGACCATCGATCAAATGGATTCTCCTCAGGTTCAAGACCGTTTTTTCCCCAGTCCCAATCAAAATCCCAATTTCGGATCTACCAGATCGGTGTATTGGGCTCACCTGGAGATTGTAAATCAATCAAAACAAAAGGATCGCTGGTTGTTGGAAACCAAGAGTTCCATGCTGAGAGATGTTACTTTTTACTATAAAGTCCAGGGGCAGGAACAATTCCGGGTTGTGGAAACCGGCGTGATGCGTCCGGTCGAAAATCGAGATTTTGAGTATCGCAGGTTTGCTTTTGAATTGCCGCTTGCCTATGGGGAAAAGGCAGATATTTATTTAAGGGTCGATAACGACTGGGCGCTATTTCCTTTGGAAATCTGGACTTTTGAAGCGTTATTGTCAAAAAAATCCACAGAACATCTGGTTTACGGATTTATTTACGGTGCCATCCTGGCTGTTGCAGTTTTCAGTTTCATTCTTTGGCCGGTGCTGCGAGATATCTCCTTTTTCGATTTTGCAGGCTGGTTGGTGTTTATATCGATACTTAAATCGTGTATTGAAGGACTGGGCGCTACTTATATCTGGAGAAACCAGTTTGGCATAATAAATATCTTATATTCTTCTTCTTTCATTCTCACCTTTTTGTTTGCCATTCGTTTTGAACAGAGCTTTCTGTTGACCAAAACGTATACACCTCGACTGCATAGATTGTTTCAGGTAATTCAGGTTTTTTGGTTGATCTTGTTGGCAGTGCTGGTTAGTGGCTATATTTATATTGTTGAAATCATACATATAAGTGGACTGGTATGCATCCTGCTCATGCTATCAGGGGCTGTATATGTTCGCTTCAAGGGGTTTAAGCCTGCGACCTATTATTTGTTGGGCTGGATTGTATTGTTTTTGGTAGCTGCACAAGCGCTCTCAACCTTGTGGAGGGAGGGGGCTAACTACGAGGATGTTGAATTTATCCTGAATACCGGTGTACTTTTACCCATGTTTTTCTTTGCCTTTGCGTTGATCAACCGGGTTGTTGCTTTTAGAAAACAACGCGAACAGGAACTGCAGCTAGCTTTGCAGCAGGCAAAGGAACATGAAACCAGTATGCGCAAAAAGAACATCGAGTTGAAACAGGTTAATGAAGAGGCTTTACAAGCTAAAGAAGCAGCCGAAGTTGCCAACTTGGCAAAAAGCAATTTTCTTACCAGTATTTCACATGAATTGCGTACCCCATTGCATCAGATTATAGCCAGTTCGGAATTAATCCATATGGGGTTTCAAGAAAAACAGGATGATGACGGGATCGAATTGATTCAAGCTAACCTGGATGCAGCCAGGCACTTGCTGAAGATGATCGATGATATTCTGGACATCTCCGATATTGACCAGGGAATCAAGCAGTTCAGTCCTTCGGAAGTTCGTCTGAAAACGTTGTTGGAAAACATGGCATTCAATCATGTTAATAAGAGTTCGAAGTCTGATTTTAGAGTCACTGTTGAGATTCCTCAAGAGATGGAGGAAAAGGTCATCCTAACGGATGAACGCGTCATGAAACAAATTCTTTTCAATCTGTTCTCCAACGCCATTAAATTCTCCAATGCAGATGGAAAAATAGAACTAAAAGCCTCCTTAAATCAGGATTTGTTATTTATCAGTGTATCTGATGATGGAATAGGCATCGCTCCGGAACATCTGGAAAAAGTTTTCGAGCCGTTCTTCCAGGTCCAGGGAGGAACAACAGGCAAAACCCCCGGAGTTGGTCTCGGTTTGACCCACTCGAAAAAACTGGTTGGTCTGCTAAAAGGCGAGATATCCTCTGAAAGCGAAGGATTAGGAAAAGGCAGCTGCTTCACTATCAAAATACCGCTGGTATTTTAAATCTTAGATTTTAGATTTAGGAATTAAGATTTTTGGGATGTGAAAGCTTCGCTTTCAATTATATATTTAAAAATGACCGGCAGAGCCGGCACGAAACAGAAAATCTGAAATCTAAAATGCCGTACAAATGGTTGTTCTTTGATTGTATGGAAACCCTGGTGGATTTTGATCCGATTCCGGGACCTGCCGATTATGCTGCATGGGCGTTTAATGGGTCGGGTGTGGAGGAATTCTGGGGTGGTTTGAACCAGTTTCATTCCTTTTACCTAGAAGCCAGCCACCATCTTTCCAAATCGAATGAGAATTATGCGGAATGGTCAATGCTGGAACGCTTCCGCAGCATTTGCAATATCACCCTTAGAATAGCGCCAAATCAAATAGAGTCGGTTGCCAGACAACTTGAGCTAAACTTTTTTCGGACTTATCGTTCCAAATGCTTTGTCCATGACGATGTGAAAAAAGTTTTACCAGAGCTTTCAAAACACTATCGATTGGGTGTTGTTTCCAATTTCAAAATCGAAAACGGTATTCGGGAAATTTTGACCCAATTTGAGTTGATCGATTATTTTGAATGGATATTGACCTCATTTGAAGTAGGCTGGCGGAAACCCAATCAGATAATTTACAACAATGCTTTGAAATTGGCTGGTGTCAAATCTGAAGAAGTCCTGTTTATCGGTGATGATATGGAAAACGACGTGGAAGCATCGAAAAGGATGGGAATGAACGCCATCCTGCTGGATAGGAATTCGAGTCTGCATAATAGTAAAGAATTTACTAAAATATCGTCATTTTTGGAGCTTCAAACAATAATCTAAAAGACTATGAAAACAATAGGACTACTTGGTGGCATGAGTTGGGAATCTACGGTCACTTATTACCAGACAATAAATGCATTAGTAAAACAACAATTAGGAGGATTTCATTCAGCTAAAATATTGCTTTACAGTGTGAACTTTGATCCGATTGAGAAGCTGCAACATAAGGGAGATTGGGCAGGTACTGCTGAAATCCTGACAAAAGCTGCTATGAATCTGGAAAATGGAGGAGCTGATTTTCTGCTGATTTGCACAAATACCATGCACAGGGTCGCGCCACAAATTCAGGAATCATTGACCATTCCGATACTTCATATTGCCGATGCCACAGCTGAGGAACTCAAAAAGAGCAAAATCAACAAGGTAGGTTTACTGGGAACGGCGTTCACAATGGAACACGATTTCTACAAAGGCAGATTGAGAGAGAAACATGGATTAAAAGTGATCACACCTGACCAGGAAGATCGCACTCTTGTTCACGATGTGATTTACAATGAATTGTGTATGGGGAAGTTCAATGAAAACTCAAAAAATGCCTACATGCAGGTAATCGAAAAACTCAAGGACTCCGGTGCGGAGGCAGTGATTTTAGGATGCACCGAAATAGCTCTCCTGGTGGGTAAGGAGAAAACACCCATCCCCATGTTCGATACAGCCAAAATTCACGCCCAACAGTCAGTCAAGCTTGCGCTTGACTGACATTTTAGTATTTTCCTCCATGGTCTTTTTTAACCTGATCCCGGTCTATTTCGCCCGAATCTGCCTTGGGAAGGGCTTCAACGAATACCACCTGCTGGGGTTTTTTGTAACGGGCGATCTTTTCACCGACGAAAGCGATCAAATCCTCTGCATTAATTTGCTGACCGGACTGTAGCACGCAAATCGCTTTGATGGCTTCTCCCCATTTGGGATCGGGCACCCCGATAACTGAGACTTCGGCAATAGCTTCATGATCCAGAATGGCTTTTTCCACTTCGATGGGATAAACATTTTCCCCCCCGGGTTTGATCAGCTCTTTCTGCGCTTTTCGTTTCACGTACCAGAGATAGCCATCTTCATCGAATTTGCCTATATCACCGGTATGATGCCATCCGTTTCGGAATGTATAGGCAGTGTCTTCTTGAAGTCCCCAATAACCGAGAAATACAGTAGGAGACTGCACACAGATCTCACCCGGTGTTCCGACTGGGACTTCATTGTCGTAATCATCAAACAACTTGACCCTGGTTAAAACGCTTGGCTTGCCAGCGCTGCCGGGTCGTTCGGTATAAGGAGCCCGACTCACCCCCATGGCTTCTGTTTGGGCAAAACCGGTATAAAACATGGCTTGCGGTGCATGTTTCATCAACCGTTCAATATTCTCCTTCCCTTCCATACCCCCAACATATTTAAGGCTTGAAATATCGTAAGATCCTTCTTCGTATTTATCGAGGATGGAGCCTAGAATAGGGGCAAAAGAGAAGAATATGGTACCTTTTTCCTGCTGAAGCAGGTTTAAGGTCTCTTCCGGATCAAAGCGCTCCGTAATGACGTGCTTGCCTCCCACATGCATCAGAGCCATTGCCTGTGTGAGACCTGCGACGTGGAACAGGGGGAGAAAACCCATGTAACAGTCATCTTTGGTGAGGTTGTACTGCAACATGGCTAGAACGTTTGTATAAACCAGGTTTGCCTGACTGAGCAAAGCACCCCTGGGGTGGCCTTCCACAGCGGCTGTATGGATAATGACATATCCGTCGTTTGCATCAATATCATGCTTTTCTTCTGCTCCCTCTTTCGTATAAAAATCATCAAACAGCAAGGCTCCATCTTGCGGAGAACCGGGGCCAATTAAAATGCACTTTTCAATTGACGGTACTTTTGAAGCTGCTGCAAACACTGAAGACTGCAGGGTCTCACCTGCGAAAACCAGTTTGGGTGTGCAATCCTTGAGCACGAACTCCACCTCTTCCTGTTGAAACCGCCAGTTAACAGTCAATACTATGGCACCTGTTTTTGCTGCTGCGCCGTATAGAATCATATAATCCGCACTATTATGGGCTACTACTGCAATCCTATCTCCTTTTTTGATCCCATTTTTTGTCAATCCGGCGGCGAAATGATCAACTTTGGTTTTGTAGTCGATGAATCCTATTCTTTTGCCGTTGAAAACCAGGCAATCCCTGTTCTTGTTGATTTCAGCATTGCGGCAGATAAAATCGTAAATTGTGAAATCGTAAATGCCCATGGAACCCCTTATAAGAATTTTAGATTTTGGATTTAGGAATTAAGATTTTTGTTATGTGAGAGATTCGTTTTCTGTCTTTTAAACGTTGAGCTGACAACCCGCCTTTAGTTTGTGCATTTCATAAAATCAGCGGACTCAAAACCTGATACCGAGTATTCATGCTGATTTGTAAAAGTATTGATATAAGAATCGGTATGACATTGCAACTCTTTTGTTGTTGCTGATAGTCAAGGGTTGCATTTCAGGGAGCAGGAAAACTGATTATTAGGCTATGCGTTTGGCTAGTTTTGGCCATTCAATTTCCTGCAGGACCTGGACGTATTGATTTAAGACGTTGTTTTTGATGGCATCTCTTCTTTGGTTGCGACCGGTTATTTTGTGGAATGGCAGCATTTTCACGGCAGCTTCATCTTTGTACTTTTTTAAAGGTGTCAGCACGTCTTGTCTACGAGTGTAAAATGCATCTTCCCCTTCTGCACAAGGCGTCCCAAACACATTAAAATGTCTGCAGGCTTGGGGTCTCATGGGATGAACGCCACAAGCTCCATCAACCAGCAACGGACAGGGTTGTCCAACCTGGTGTGTTTCGCATTGTTTTTTTAGTTTTGTCCGCAGCTCTCCTTCGGTTAGTTCGATGACATACCAATAAAGCCCTGTGATCTCCAGGGGAAATATGGGAATGGTTGCGTGGGAACGGCAACAGGCGGAGCACCCTTTAAAACAGGCCAATTTCCGACCTTTTTGCGTTTCACGTCGGATACCCTCGGTGACACCCTGATCGGTTATAAAATAGATGTCCAGCAACATGGGGAGCCAATCAAGACGGGCTTCATGAACCGGAAAGGATAATCTGGCAGGTTTGGAATACGATTCTTGCGGGGTAAGTTTTTCGATAGCCATGAAACATCCGGTGTTTTGAGGTCAAAATGAATAACGATCGGTTATTATAGCGTCGACAAAAAAAGAGGTAAAGAAATCTAAAATACCTAGAGTCCTGTTCCGGCTAGTTTTTTGAAGAGGTCTTTTTGTTTGGTGTTGAGTTCCTCGGGAAGTTTGACCACGAGTTTGACCAGAAGGTTTCCCGGTTGACCTTCGGAAACAGGAACGCCTTTTCCTTTGACCCTAAGAAAAGAGTTGTTTTTGGACAGAGCAGGAATTTTCAACTCAATTTTGGATCCGTCCAGTGTGGTTACAGCAGTTTTACCACCTAATACCAAATCTGTCAGCTTGACTTCATTTTCGATAATAAGATCGTTGCCTTCCCTTTTAAAATCAGGATGGGGGCTGATCATCACTCGGCAGTATAAGTCTCCTTTTCTTCCCGTTAGCGGATCAACACTACCTTTTCCTTTGACCTTCAGTTTTTTGCCTTCCTCAATACCGGGAGGAATTGAAATCATAATCCGGTCTAATCCGCCACCGGCATTAAAGGAGATCGTTTTTTTCCCACCGGCAATAGCTTCTTCGAACGAGAGCTTTAATTCCAGTTCTCTGTTTAAATTCTGATGCCGGGTTCCGGAAGGTCTGGATTGAGAGGCTCTGCCAAAAGGATCGCCTCCATCGCCAAAGTTAAAGGAAAAGGGAGAACCTTGTCCTCCTCTTTGAGCCCCACCACCACCAAAAATGTTGGAAAAGATATCACCACCCATTCCAAATTCTTCAAAAATATTCCCGAAATCAAAGCCACGAAAAATATCTTCCTGAGAAAACCGGTTGGAGAAGCCCTCTGCACCAAAGTTGTCGTATTGCTTACGCTTGTTGTCATCGCTTAGCACAGCATATGCTTCGTTGATCTTTTTGAATTTTTCCTCAGCTTGCTTGTTCCCCTTGTTTTTATCGGGGTGGTACTTCATTGCCAGTTTTTTGTACGCTTTCTTGATTTCGTTTTTTGTAGCTGTTTTGCTAACACCCAGCAATTTGTAATAGTCTTCAGCCATGGTAATCAAAACCTTCGAATTCTGTTTGTTCAATATCTTAAACTTCAACAGGACCGGAAAACTCAAGCCTCGATCCCATTTTCTATTGTTCAAAATACATGATTTCTTAAATGTTATCAACAAGAACGGGTTTGGCACTTTAGATTTTAGATCTTAGATTGATGATTTAAGATTTTCAGCATGTGCCGGCAAAGCCGTTCAATATAAAAATTAGCAGGCTTTGCCTGCACCTCCTGTAAATCTAAGATCTTAATTCTGAGTCTACTCCTAAAAGTCATTTAATGCTTAATTTGCGATTCAATTGAAATCGTGAATCCCTGTCATGCCGGACTTGATCCCATAAGCGTTTAAATAAGGGTTCTTGGGAATGCAATTCAAACGGTAGGGCGGGGCTACGACCCCGCCAACAGGCGAGTTCCTTGGCGGCCACGTAGGGCCGCCCTACCGTTCGTTACCAGAAATAATCAGAGTTTTGCCTTATTTAAGCGCTTATGGGACTTGATCCGGCATCCACGGGAATGTACAAAAAGACTGGATTCCGGGTCAAGCCCGGAATGACTAATAAAAACACTTTT
>JANQGZ010000024.1:0-61027 GCA_028282825.1 SAR324 cluster bacterium | reverse complement strand
TTCAACAGTTGAATTTCAAACTGGATGAAATTCGAGATGAGAAAAACACTACAATTGGCTGGCAGATCATTTACAGAGATTTGCAGAATGTACTGGATTTGATCTCAAAAGGGAGTGAATACAGGAAACTATTCAATCAAAGTGCATTCAACAATCAGTATTTTTTTCTGTATTTAAAAAAATGGATTGCCAGTGTAATGAATCAAGTTGAATTTTCTTCTCTGTGGAAAACACTGTTTATCATTAATGTCTGCAAAGTAAAGTTTGAAAATGAGGACAATAATGATTCCAAAAAGAGTATTTTAATGGACTACAGACCGTGGATGGAGTCTATTGTCGAATATGCAAATCAATTCGGACTGGATATCAAAGTTAAAAAGAAGAAGGTTATATGGAAGGAAATAATTAAACAGATGGTATATAGATGGCCAGGAAAAACTGAAAATATAATTAAAACATTCAACTGGAGGCCGAAAAACGCTTATTGCACGATTAATTCAAATTCAAATTCAAATAGATACAAAATTGCAGTAGAAAGTATGGGGTCATTTAATATTGACCAAAAACATCTTTTTTCCGATTTTGCCTATTATCATCAATCAGATCTTTGCGCTGAGAATTTACTACCGTATTTGTCAGATCATCCATTAAAGAAAGAGCAGTACAAGGAATTAATAGGAAACAAATTGGATTCAATAGCTCTGAAAAGTAGGGCTATAAAGGGATTTGATATTCCAGTTTTTTCAACAAATATTAACTTGAAGTACAAGCTCCCTCGTTTGATAAAAGATAGTTCTAACAAGATGGAAAGCAAGGAATTAAGGCTTCAAGTAAATAAATACAACTACTTAAAAAACTATTGGTATCAGTTTTTTGATCAAAGTAATTCTAAAGTTCATGTAACTCAGTACAGATGGGATAACAGTCATATTCCAAAAGCAGATGCTATGTATGAATTGGGAGGAATAAGTTCTGTTTGGCAAATGTCCTATTATGATACTCCTTCACCATTTTTATCTGTTGCAGCAGATATTCTGTTCAGTTTTTCTCCTTTGACAGTAAAACAAGAGCGGCTGAATGGATCGAGGATTCAATATCAGGTTTCAGTAGGATATCCAGGGGATTATAGATTTTCGTTATTAGCGCCGATGGCGGAGAAAATAAAATCTAAACTGCGCTCTAATGGCGCAAAAACAATAATCGCATTTTTTGATGAAAACTCCTCAACTGACGAGAGGTGGACGATCGGCAACTCCCTGGTATGTGAAGAGTACTCATTTTACCTAAATAAACTGCTTGAAAATCCTTGGTTAGGGGTCGTATTTAAACCCAAAAAGCCTCACACTTTGAGAAAACGTTTGAAGCCGATTGATAACCTGGTTGAGGAAGCCCTTGAAACAGGCAGATGCCATTTCTTCATGGCTGAGTCCAGTGGAATTCCTCCAGCTATTGCAGCTCTATCGGCAGATTTGGCAATTCACGGAACTATTTGGGCGGCAACTGCCGGTGTTGAGTCTGCCTTATGCGGTGTTCCTACCCTATTAATGGATCAAGATAATTGGCATTACAGCCATTTAAATGCCTTAGGGAAGAATGAAGTTGTTTTCCATAATTGGGATGATCTTTGGTGTGCGATTTCAGATTTTTCTAAAAACAAAGAAGGAAACCAAAGGATTGGAAATTGGGATGCACTACTTGTACAACTAGATCCATTCAGAGATGGACGAGCCATGGAGAGAATCGGCAATTTTCTCAATTGGTTGATTGACGGCTTTGAGCAAGGTTTAGGAAAGGACGATGTATTATGCGGGGCTGTGGATCGCTATGGTAAACAATGGGGGCATGACAACATTGTACAGGTTAAAAATCAGTAATATCTGATTTTATTCATTATTTTTGTAAAAATGTCTAAGGTTACAAATGAAAACGATTGCAATGATTCCAGCTCGAATTGGCAGCACACGACTTAAAATGAAAAATTTGGCACTTATTGATGGCAAACCAATGATCGCCTATACGATTATAGCTGCTCAAAAATCGGGTGTTTTTGACAGTATCGTATTGAATTCCGATGACGAAGTTTTTGCAAAGATTGCTGATCGCTATGGAGTAGAGTTTTATCACAGGCCAAAACATCTTGGAAGCTCGACAACCAAATCAGACGATGTTGTGCTTGATTTTATGCAGCAGCATCCAAGTGAGGCCGTAGCTTGGGTCAATCCTATCTCTCCCCTGCAAACCGGCAAGGAGATCAAAAGGGTTGTTGAATACTTTTTTAAAGAAAATCTGGATAGTCTTATAACGGTGAAGAACGAACAAGTTCATGTGATTTACGAGAACCAGCCGATCAACTTCGATCTCAAAGGGAAGTTTGCGCAAACGCAGGATCTGACCCCCGTGCAACCATTTGTATATTCGGTAATGATGTGGAGGACCAAGCCATTTAGCGAAGAAATGAAAAAAAATGGCTATGCATTTTTCACGGGAAAAGTCGGCTATTTCCCCGTAAGCAAGCTGTCATCAATAATAATTAAAACCGAAGAAGATTTGAAATTGGCAGAGTTTGTTGTCAAAGCTTCCAAGGTAAAAGAGCTACTTCAATATGATGTATTGGTATAATTTGAATCAACAATTACTCTGATTAAATATGAAAAAACATCTAGTAAACATACAAAGGCTGAGAGCAGGAACATATCGTGACATTACCAAGGGGATTTTTCTTGATAGGAACGAGAGAGTGCAGAATTATAGTCAGGATGTTCTAGATGCTCTTTGGAAACACGTAGCCAAGAAAGTTAAACTTAATCTTTATCCTGAATTGTTGCCGTTTTACAAAAAATTATCAGACTGGCTGGGAGTTAACGAGGATCAGATTTTTGTAACAGATGGAGTATGTAGTGGTATTAAGTCGTTGATCGAATCTCTAACAAGTCCAGGTCAAACTGTAATTTTTCCTACACCAACCTTTGCGCTTTATCCGGTCTATTGCCAGATGTTTCAACAAAACATAGTAACTGTTGGGTATAAAAAAGACTATAGTTTAGATGTTGATAGACTGTTTAACAGTATTAATGAAGATTCTTCAATTGTTTTTCTGCCAAACCCCAATGTACCGATTGCAGGAACATTGGATTTATCAATGGTGGAAGAGATTGCCAGCTATTGTGAAAAACGTGGTACCTATCTGGCGGTAGACGAAGTTTACTATCCATTTGGTGGTCCGACGGCAATAAAGCTTATTAACAAGTTTTCAAATGTATTTGTGATTCGCTCATTTTCAAAGGCATTTGGATTGGCCGGCGTGCGAGTTGGTTATGTTTTAGGTTCGTCTGAAAACATTGATTATGTTTCGAAAGTCAGGACTGGATATGAGAACAATTCTGTTTCTATGGAAATTGTGTCATTCTTCATCGATCATATCGAACTGATTGAATCATACATCGACGATGTTAAAGAAGGTTTTAACTTCCTCAAGGCCAATTTAGACGAAATTAACTTGCCTTATAACGGTGGAAATGAAGGCAATTTTATATTTGTCGATATTGGTGACAAAAACAAAGCGGATTTGTTGGTGAGCGAGCTGCGGAAAAAAGACTTGTACATTAGAGGTGGATGGCCTGAACCTTTTGACAAAGGAGTTGCTATTACAGGGGCTCCCTTAAATATCATGAAGAGATTTATGGAAGGTTTTTTAGAAGTATACAACACAATATCGAAATAAATATGGAAAATGTGGATGCTGATATCATAGTAATTGGAGCAGGTGTCATCGGTTTATCTATCGCCAGCAAACTCGCCTTGGCGGGATATTCAACCATTCTGGTTGAAAAAGAGGAGAGGTTTGGAACTGGAATTTCTGCAAGAAATAGTGAGGTAATCCATGCCGGGATATATTACGAAACAGGCTCTTTGAAAGGAAGGCTATGTTTAAAAGGCAAGGAGTTGTTATATGATTTCTGCGAAAAATATAGGGTAAATTATAAAAGAACAGGTAAACTGTTTTTGGCTGTATCTCAGGATGAAATCCCCAGAATTGAATTGATCGACAAGCAGGCTAAATCAAATGGGGTCAATGATTTACGCGAACTTGATTCAAGTGACATCAAGAAAATTGAACCTGAATTAGTAGGAAGTGCTGCGCTGCTTTCTCCCAGCACTGGTATTGTTGATACCTATGGACTAATGAAAACCTTGCTTGGAATTGGTGAAAGCAACGGTTTAATGTTTGCTGTTTTGTCTCCTGTGGAAAATGCACAGCAAATTAAGGGAGGGTGGAATATAGAAATTGGAGGTGAAGAACCATCGAGTATTACAAGCAGGTTTGTGATTAATTCTACTGGATTATTCTCGACTGCACTTAGCAAAAAGGTGTTTCCTCATAAAGAAGTTCCTACTCTTTATCCCTCCAAAGGTTGCTATTTAAGATACACAAGAAAATCGCCTCTTTCTCACATTGTTTATCCGGCTATTATACCTGGAAAAATAGAAGCCAGGGTTGATGCGACTCCAGACCTGGACAACCAACTTAGGTTCGGCCCTAATGTTGAAGTTGCAGAAAACATCGAAGATTTTGCATTGAGGGACAATCTAAAAGAGGAACTGATACCTGCAATTCAACGATACCTGCCTAATATCGATATCTCTGGTCTACATCCGGATACGGCAGGGATCAGGCCAAAGATTTATGGCCCCAATGATCCCGTTTCGGACTTTGTCATAGAATGGGCTGATAAGGATAACAACTGGCTTGATTTATGGGGCATTGAGTCACCAGGGTTAACTTCCTGTTTAGCTATAGCTGACCACGTGAGTGAACTTGTTTCAGAGTGCAGTTAGGTTTTTTTACTGCCTTCCATGCTGTTAAGTATTGCGTTAACTTCCTCTCGCATTATTCAAAACTTGAGAATCATTAAAGCCATAAAGAAAAGATTTTTCCTGATTATTATAGGTCTAATCAAATACATTCCATTCTCCTTCGTCATGAAACTGAGGAATTTCTGTTACAAGCGTGTTTTAAAAAGCATGGGGAAAAACTGCAATATATGCGATGGTGTTACGATCATAAAGCCTGAAAATCTTTCATTAGGTAGCCGTGTTTCTATTCATCCGTATAGTTACATTGAAGCTACAGGAGAAATTTTTATTGACGATTTTGTTGCTATTGCTAGCCATTGTGTGATTGTAAGCGAAAACCATGAAACATCAGATAAATCAAAACTCATCAAATTACAAGGTGTCATTCCAAAGCCAATTTTAATTGGTCCTGATGTATGGCTTGGTGCTCGTGCCACGATATTAGGTGGAGTAACAATTGGAAAGGGTTCAGTCATTGGTGCGGGATCAGTTGTGACCAAAGAAGTCCCTGATTATTCAGTAGCTGTTGGCGTTCCTTGTAAAGTAATAAAAAGCAGGTAAATTTTTTTAAGTTCAATATTCTTTAGTAAATTTCAACTCAATTATCAATATAATATCAAAAGAGAATGTTTAAAATCATTTTAAAAGTTCCGAAAATTCCACTTCTCTTTTTGGTCGGCTTTATTCAAAATTCTCCTTTTTTTGTGGCAATGAAAATCAGAAATTATTGTTATAAATTTCTTGTAAAGAAAATGGGTAAAAATTGTAATATATGTGATAGTGTGACCATAAGAAATTCAAAAAATCTAACGTTGGGAAATCGAGTATCTATTCATCCATATACTATGATTGCAGCTATAGGGGAAATAACTATCGGTGATAATGTAGGGATTGCGAGCCATTGCTCAATTATTGCTGTTGGACACGAACATTCTGATATCGACAAACCAATAAAGGAACAAGAAATAAATAGCGATCCAATTGTTATTGGAAACGATGTAATGATAGGAACCCATGCTTCGGTTCTTGGAAAATCTGTTATAGGAGATGGCAGTTTTATTAGTGCGGGATCAGTTGTGGCTGGCAACATACCTCCTTATTCAATCGTCGTGGGCAATCCGGGGCGAATTGTTGCAAACAGAAAGAAAAGATTCGAAGCAAAGACTGATAAATCATAGTGGTTTCAATATTATAGACTACGCAAATCTCAATTGTGGCTAATTGGAACATGATAATCAATGTAACATCAAATACATGAGCTTATTTCTACCTTATTCAAAAGGAAATCTGACGCTTAAGAACAGGCTAGTGATGCCACCCATGACCACCTGTCATGTTGATCCCAACGGCAATCCAAATCAAGAGCTAGCAGACTATTACATTAACAGGGCGAAATCTGGCATTGGCTTGATTGTTATTGAAGCTGCTTCAATCGATGATAGCTCCAGTAAAGCATATGTCAATGGACTACAGTATTTTTCCAAAGCTCATTGTGAAGCTTGGAAGCCAATTGTGGAACGAATCCATGAATATGGTTCTAAGGTTTTTTTGCAACTTTTTCATGCAGGAAGATTAACTACTTCAGAAGTTTGCGGAGAGCAGCCAATATCTGCATCACCGGTTGCTCCAAATAAACAACGCTCGAATTTCATGATAAAAAAGGACAATGATTATGTACACTATCAGAGTTTGACTCCTTTTTCAGTCCCCCGTGAAATGAACATCCAAGATATTAATTGTGTTCAGGAGAAATTCGAAAATTCATGTAAATTGTCAGCAATTGCAGGATTTGACGGTGTTGAACTTCATTGCGCCCACGGCTACTTGCTTCATCAGTTTTGTCATGGCCAAATAAACCGTCGATTAGATGCATATGGGCACGATAGCAAATTGAGATTTTTACGCGAGACAGTTATTAAATGCCATCAAGCACTACCAAATAATCGAGTCCTGGCAGTAAGGTTATCTCAGCATATGGTGGATAACTCTTATTTAAGGTATTCGGAGAAGAATCTAAATTTCGAGCATGTTGTTGCTAGCATAGATGACTATGTTGATGTTTATCATTGTTCGACAATTGAAGTTGATAATCCTATTTTTGGTTTTAATAAATCCCTAATGGAAGTAGTTCGTCAAAAGACAGATAAAACAATAGTAGCCTGTGGCCGAGTGGATTCAAAAGAAAAAGCTGAAAGGATATTGCATTCCGGTGTTGCAGATTTAATAGCAATTGGCAGACCACTAATAGCAAATCAAAATTTAGTGAAACTGTTTTTAAATGGCAGAGAAGATGAAATGATCCCATTTAATAATAACTTACACCTTAAAGATCTGAAGTAATTCTGCATGGAAAGCCAAAGTAAAAAAATCACAATCAATGAACTTAAGGTAGGAAGGTCATATACATTTAATAGGACGATTACGCAGGAAGACATTCAAACATTTATTACGTTAACAGGTGACAATCATCCTTTGCACTCTGATAGTGAATACGCATCAAGCTGTGGATATGATGATGTTCTTGTTCATGGAATGCTGGTGTCGTCTTTAATGTCTACTTTGGTAGGAATGCATTTGCCAGGCTATTACTCACTTTTGCTATCACAAAAGCTGAATTATAAAAAACCAGTTTATCCTGGGAATAAGTTGAGCATTAAAGGTTCGGTCCAGAAGATCAAAAAAGCACTGTCACTAGTCGTGATTCATATCGAAATACATAACAATGATGAGGTTTTAGTCTGTGATGGTGAACTGGTGGTAAAAATCAGAGATTTTTGAACATGTGCAATTGATTGTCACTCCAATACTATTGGCTTTAGCTAAATTAACCCAAATTTGATCACGTTTTTCGATTTTTTTGAATAAAGTGCTAACAGAAATATTTCAGTTTGATAGACGATTAAGGATTGAAAGTAAAAAAATCCAGGCACTAGATGATTATAATGAGGATGTATTTCGAAAAACAGATAATTACCTAGACCAATATGCAAACTTTTACTCACTCTCACCCTCTGCTATCGTTGATATATATAATCAATTTGTAATTGAATATTCTAATGATCTCAAGAACTTCTTAAAGACAGGTTGTTACCCATATCAACTTGAAGGATCGAAAGCTGTCGATCGAATTTCTTATGACATTGCTTTGCTTGTCTCTCCAACAGTCACGTATCACCGACATAAAATCATTAGTAATTTGCTATCTGCAATCAATGAGGTGCAAGGTAAAGTGCTGGTGGTAGGAATAGGTTCTGGATTTGAATTGAATTTATTGGGTAGGAGTAACTTAAATCATAATAATATCTATGCTTACGACTTGGTTGTTAATGATTTCGTAAAAAACAAATCCAATATCAATATATACGAAACTGAGTTCAAAGGAAATATTGGGAGTTTTGATTACATTTTTGCCATCGAACTCCTGGAACATCTAGTAAATCCATTTCAATTTCTATCACTTTGCAGCCAGTCGCTTCTATCAAACGGAATCTTATTCACAACAACTGCCAAAAATATTCCTCAACAAGATCATTTATTTAATTTTACAGAAGATCATGAATTTGAGAGGAATACTGAACTATTCAACTTCAAAGTAATGAACAAAGAAGTCATACCAAATAGTCATGTGAATAAAAACATAAAAGCAGAAAACATATGGTACAAATTACAAAAAATCTGACGGATTTATCATTTGTCGAAGTTGTAAAAGCAAATAGGAGTTTTACTGAAAGTTTATCGGGAGATAAGTATAAAATATTTGTACTTTCTAATATTATTGTTAATCAGTTAAAAGATATTTTAGAATATCAATTACGTAGCAATGGAATTCCGGCATATATCGATTTTGGCAATTATGACAATATTATACAGGATAGCAACTATGCCAATGAATATGATTTGGTCATAGTATTTTGGGACCTGAGTAATATTTTTGAAGGTATTCAGCATGAAGTAGAGTTTTATAGTGAACTTCAGATAGATCAATTAGTGGGAAATGTGAAAAATGAAATGGAATTGGTATTTTCGAATTTGAAAATTGTACCGCTGGTTATCTTTAATTCATTTTCCGCACAATTTTTTGCATCCTGGTATCTTTTTGAAAGCAATCTTGAGAAGTTAGCTGCCAAATTGAATAATTGTTTGACTAGCCTTGCTCCAGATAACTCCAAGTTAATCAATTTAGATAAAATACTG
Source organism: SAR324 cluster bacterium (assembly GCA_028282825.1). Lineage (GTDB taxonomy): Bacteria > SAR324 > SAR324 > XYD2-FULL-50-16 > XYD2-FULL-50-16 > JAHJTV01. The sequence continues at coordinate 51,979 of JANQGZ010000024.1, read as the reverse complement.
ACGTTAAATGGAAGCAATAAGTCGTTCGATTCAAGATTCTTTTATTCTTCCAAGGCACCGTATTCGGTAGATTTTTTAAAGGAGTATGCAGAGGCGATATCCTATATAGTTTTTTCGATAAATGGCAAAACAAAGAAAGTAATTATCCTAGATTGTGACAACACCCTATGGAAGGGTATTTTAGGAGAAGATGGGTGGGCAGGAATCAAAATGTCACCAGCGACTCCTGAAGGGGCTGTATTTCACGAAGTGCAAAACATTATTCTGAAATTGCATGATCAGGGCGTATTGATTTGCTTGTGTTCGAAGAATAATCCAGAAGATGTAATGGAAGTCATTAAACGGCATAAAGATATGCAGCTTAAGGAAGATCATATTTCTATCATCAAAGCAAATTGGAATAATAAAGATCATAACATTCGCGAAATTGCAGAAGAACTGAACCTTGGACTGGAAAGCTTTGTATTTGTAGATGATTCAGATTTTGAAATCAATCTTGTGCGCAGTAATTTACCAGAAGTGGTCGCCTTACAAGTTCCTAAAAAAATCTCTGAGTATCCAGATTATCTTCGGCAAGGTATGCGCTTGTTTTATAGCCTTTCTAGTACTATTGAGGACAGATCACGGGCGAAAATGTATGTTGAGGAAGCGCAGAGATCCAAAAGCAGAAAAAACTATTCATCTATCGAAGACTATTTAAGATCGCTGAATATTACGATTTCAATTGTGAACGAAATGGTGGAATCTATTCCTCGATTATCGCAAATGACTCAGAAGACAAATCAATTTAATCTTACAACCAAGCGCTATACGGAAAACCAAATATTGTCATTTATCAATAACGAACAGCATGAATTAATTGCAATTTCAGTACGAGATAGCTTCGGTGATAATGGAATTACCGGCCTTTGCATGCTTTCAATCAATGACCAGGAGGGAATTGCCGAAATTGATACATTATTAATGAGTTGTCGGATAATCGGACGCAATATTGAATTTACTTTCATGGATCATGTTGTTGAGGTACTAAAAAAAAGGAAGGTAAAAAAAATAAATGCAATGTATAGCGAAACACCTAAAAACAGTCAGGTAAAAGATTTGTACAAACAATTCTCATTTAAAGAGCTGCATTCAAATGGGACTTCGGTTTTTTACACAATGGAGGTGGATGAATATCAACCGTTTAACATCGGATATATTAAATTAAGAGAGTGAAAACAGGAAGATTTGCAAACACAGATCAATATTTTTTGAAACTGTTTTTATTAGTCCGCTAAATTTTAAAAGGAACAAAGAATTATGATCAATAAAGTAAAAACAATAATGTCAGATATTTTATCCATTCCACTGGAAAACATAACAGATGAAGCTTCACCTGATAATATTGAGGAGTGGGATTCTTTAAACCAGATGAACCTTATTATTGCGCTTGAGCAAGAATTTGAGATTGAATTTACAGATGATCAAATAATTCAAATGCTAGACTTAAAAAGTATTGTAAATGTACTTTCAGAAATAGTTAATTGAAATCCAAATAGATAAAATATTCATATTTGATAATTATTCCAAATTCGAAAATAAGTTAATAACGAGCAATGAGCTAAAATCAGTTTATTTTTTGTGAATTTTATATTTATAAGGTAAATTAAGTATTTGAAACTAGAAAGCCAACTATTGTCTAAACGCTATTATTATTATGATAAGGGTAGCGATAAAACAATACTCATGCCGATATTATCGAGAATTCTGCAACTGCTTTCCGAAAATGAATCAGACCTGAGAGTTCAGCATCAACACTGCCCTGGTTGTTTGCACAATAGATCAAAAATCATTTCCCAGCGTGAGAATAGCGGGTTGCCAATGGTAATAGTTGCATGCGAGATCTGCGGCCTTATATATGCTTTACATCGTTTCTCTAACAAATTTTATAGAGAATTCTACTCTCAATTTTACTCTCATTTAAAACTCCAAAACCGTACTTCAAAAGAGATATTTGATAGTCGCGTCGCAAAAAATGCCTATTCTTGGAAAAGGCGTAATTTCGTAAAAGAGTGTTTAGGCATTGATTACAGCGATATTAAAACAGTGGTCGAAATAGGCGGAGTTGATGGTTCAAATTTGTATCCATATTTTGTCGATGGAAAAAAAGTCATAGGATGTGATTTTGATGAGCAAAGATTAAAACCAGGAATTGACCTCGGACTTAACTTAATCAAGGGCGATATTGAAGAGTTGCAGGATTTGAATATTCGTGCCGATTTAGTAATTTTGTCCCACAAGTTAGAACAGTTCCCCCTCCCCAGTGAATATCTATCAAAAATAAAAAAGCTGCTCAGAGCAAATGGTTACGTCTTTGTCGAAGTTCCAAATTTATTAACATGGATTCAAAAAAAACGTAAAAGGGTTAAACTACCATCTGGATATGGCAATTCTAATAATTTTTTGAATTTTTTACGTTTTAATTCATTGTATTACTTCACACCAGTTACTTTAGGAAGTTTGATGCAGAATAGTGGGTATGTTGAAGTCCAATCGGATGAGGTAATCAGAGGCGTTTATCAGCTAATCGATAAAACTGCACCAAAAGAACAAACAGATCAAAAAAGCAGCAAGCATGGAAGTCTTGTATTAAACCATTTGATTGAAGTTGAAAAAGACTTTGTGAAAAGAAACGTCTTTTTAATCAGATGGATAAAGTCAATCAGAAATCTTTTATTACTATATCTGCGATAAAAACCAATGATGAAGTTAAATACATTGATAATAGGTGGTGGCATGTATGTTGTCGGAAAGGATTCAGATAACTACGGCACCATAATTCCTGCACTCTATGAAGGCATTAAAAAAGAGCTAATCGGACGAATAGGTATTGTGACAACAAGCGCCGATTCGGCTAGATCAGCAATTTTGAAGGCAAATGACCTGGCTGAAAAGATGCATGTGAATCCTGAATTGGTATCATTCCCCAAAGAAGGTGCCGATTCAGAAGCATATTTGGGGGCTGTTGAACAGTTTAAACCAGACTGTGTTGTGATTTCTGTTCCCGACCATTTGCACGCTCAGGTTTCTATCCCCTTGCTCCAAAAAGGAATCCACTGTCTGATGGTCAAACCAATGGCAACGACGGTGGAAGAGGCTCAAGCAATGACTGCCGCAGCAAAGAAATCAAAAGTGGTTGCACAAGTCGAATTCCACAAGAGATTAGATGAATCAAATCTTCTCCTATATGATGCAGTTAAATCAGAAAGCTTGGGAGAATTACTTTACGCAGTAATAGAATACAGCCAGCAAAAAAGAATCCCTAGGGACATGTTTCGCAGTTGGGCCGAAAAAAGCACCGTTTTTCAGTATCTTGGGATTCATTACGTCGATCTCCTACAATTTGTAACAGGATTTCGCCCACTTCGAGCTACTGCATGGGGACAAAAAGGTTACCTTAAATCGCAAGGAATAGATACCTGGGATGCAATGCAAGTCACTGTCGAGTGGCAACGAACAGATGGAGGAACGTTTGTATCAAATCACAATACCAATTGGGTCGATCCCGATGAAACATCCGCAGTTTCTGATCAGAAGATTAATGTGGTTGGAACAAAAGGTCGCTACCAAGCTGATCAAAAGAATCGAGGAGTTCAGCTTGTGAGGGATACAGCAGGGATAAACGATGTGAATCCCTATTTTTCGTCCTCTAGATTGGATCCGGAATCAAAAAGGACAATGTATGAAGGATATGGGATTAGAAGCGTTTTGCAGTTCATTTATGATGTTATCGATTACGAAGCTGGCGACATCACTCTGGAGTGGCTGGAAAAGACTCGTCCAACTTTTCAAAATTGCGTTGTTTCAACTGCAGTCGTTGAAGCGGCTCATACAAGTCTGATGAACAATAATCATACAGTAGAGGTAAATTTTGAGTAGAATACGATATGAAGATTTAGTTTCTTTTCACAAGACCATACTTACTCATGCAGGTTTGGATGAGGAAACAGCTGATGCAGTTACAACAGGTTTGTGCGAGACCTCTTTAAGGGGAGTGGATTCACATGGCGTTCGATTGTTACCCCATTATGTCAGATCAGCAATAATGGGTAGAAAAAATCCTAAGCCGAACTATAAGTTTAGTAAGAAGTTTCCAACTATTGGAACATTAGACGCTGATAATACCTTTGGACACGCTGCAGGAATGAAAGCCATTGATTATTGCATTGAAATGGCAGATCAATATGGTATGGGAGCAGTCGGTGTTCAGAATTCCAGCCATCCGGGTGCCATGGCAAGTTTCGCATTAAAAGCTGCTCGTCAAGGTTATCTGGCGTTTGCCTTTACTCATGCAGATGCTCTTGTGCTGTCCTACGGAGGAAAACATCCGTATTTCGGAACAAATCCAATTTGTTTTGCTGCTCCTCGAATTGAAGATGAACCCTATTGCCTGGACATGGCTCCAACTATGATATCCTGGAATAAGATGCTTATGTACGGAGCTAGAGGAGAAAACCTGCCCGAAGACCTGACCGCAGATAAAAACGGGGAAATGACAACAAACCCGGACGAAGCGATTTGCCTGTTACCGATTGGAAATTATAAAGGTTACGGTATAGCTTCTATGGTGGATATACTCTGTGGTGTTTTTACAGGAATGGCCTTTGGAAAAAACATCCCTTCAATGTACAAAGCTTCCATGAATGAACCCCGACACTTAGGGCAGTTTTATATTGTCTTTAAAGCCGATGGTTGCATTGACCAAAATAGCTTTATCGAAAGTATGCAAAAAATGACAGATGAGGTTCGCTCTGAAGAAGCTCGGAACGACGAACAAGTTATGTTGCCAGGCGATCCACAGATAAAAGAAGCTACAATCAGATCAAAAAAGGGAATACCGATTGATCAAGCAACGATTGATGAATTTAAACAACTATCTAAAGAATATAATGTACCTCTGAAATTGCAATGAAATTCTGGATCTCTAGTCAGATAGAAAACAATAACTTAAAGTCTAAGCACGTCGATCTGGGATTCTTTTCTCAAAACGTCCCGCCTAAAAACTCTTCCCATGCGGTTTTACAGATTATAAACGATATCAGTAAAATAGAGGTTTTAAAGTCCGACATTGAATGCTGGTACGTGCCTTTGGGATATGGTTTAGATTTGCATTTGATATCTGAATTAAAGAAGACCAAGAAGCCCATTTTCATCTGTATCAACGGACTTGGCAACAAATCTATGGACCATTTGCAGCGGGAGCTTGAGACTTATGCAAGCAAATTTGTTCTGAACTCTAATTGCATGTCGTTGAAAACATATTGCGATCAGTTGACATGGTTAAATGCTCAGAAATTTCCGTTTCTGGTAAAAAGCGACGACCAGACCCAACTTACGATAGCAATATCTTTAAGTCCGGAAGGCTTGATCATCACGAATTTGAAGTCAATAAACATGGAGGAGTTGATAAGTCAAGATAACTATAGTCACCAGTTTTCACCTCGTCCTTTTTCAACTGAAGAAGTTGACTCTGTCTATTTGAAAGAAGTTGGTTTAATTGCATCAAGAGATTTATCAGCAGGTAGTCTTTTGAGTGAAGAAGATTTAACAATTGGAAAATCTAAAGAACGTGGATTGGCACCTTACTTAAAATCAAGTGTTATCGGTAAGATATTGAGATATAATCTGACAAAAGGCAATGCCCTGACTTTCGGTTTTATCCGCAACGATTAAAAAAATTGAAAAAACCTATATCCGTTATAATTCGAGCAAAAAACGAGGACAGATGGCTGGATTCTTGTCTATTTGCAGTCTGTAATCAAGATTACCCTGATCTTGAAGTGGTGTTAGTCGATAATGAATCCACTGACAAAACACTGGAAATTGCTGACAAGTATAATTGCAAAATTGTTACTATTTTAGATAAAGAATTTAATTACTCAAAAGCCTTAAATATCGGAATAGAGGCGGCAGATGGAGATTTGATTGCCATTCTTTCCGGGCATTGTATTCCAGTCGATGAACAGTGGCTAAATCGATTAGCCATGCACTTAAAGTTTGATGATGTTGTAGGCGTGTACGGTCGTCAGGTTCCTCTACCTGATTCCGAACCTGCTGATAAAAGAGATTTGTGGATTACATTTGGCCAGGATCGCAAAATTCAAAGGAAGGATTATTTTTTTCATAATGCAAATTCAATGATACGACGTAAAACATGGGAAAGGATCCCATTTAATGAAAACATTCATGGAGTTGAGGATCAGGATTGGGCAAAAAAAGCACTAAATGAAAACAATAAGATTATCTATGAACCAACAGCCACCGTTTACCACCATCATGGTATTCATCATAGTCGCAGTGAGAAAAGAGCTGCAAGAGTTGTTAAAATGATTGAATTGATCCAACAAGACCTAACATGAAAACAAAAATTGATGCAGTAGTGCCTGTCAGATACTCAGACTGCTGTCATGAAGACGGAACGCCAAAGTATGTATTGCAAGGCAAACCCCTATGGGATTGGACTATAGAGCAAATTGTCGAGACCAACTACCTTGCAAAGACCATTATAGCCTATGATGATAGTCGGTTTGAAACTCACCTGAAAAAATGGAACGGGATTATCACCAAATATTTGAGACCCAAGCATCTGAGCGAAGATTCTGTTACATTATTCAATGTAGCGGACCATGTACTCAATCAAATCAACAAAGATAATGAACCTCCAGATTACACCCTAATTTTGGAAATCACTCATCCGCTCCGCCCAAAAGGCATCATCCAGCAGTTGGTAGACAATGCAATTCAAGGTACAGCTGACTCGATCTTCACAGTCTATCCTGTTCATTATAATTTTTGGCGAGAAGAGTTGGAGCCAATGAAAAGATTGCAAGGTAGTGGTGATAACAAAAATGTCAAAATGTATAGAGAACTGACTGGGATATGTTCAGTGTTTAAATTCGGACTATTGAATAATGAGAATCCTTTTGGTGAGGAAATAATGATGGTCCCGATCGACCGCTTTTGGGCTACAATTGACGTTAGGGATAACGATGGTTTGTGGTTGGCAGAACAATATTTAATGAAAATTCAAAACGCTAGTTGAAAAAATGAAGATTCCAACCTTGTTGTACGATCGCTCTGACGCAATCCATTTCTTAAAGCACAGACCAGAATCTGATGAAGTTATTCCGCTTACTCCCAATGCTAAGGCAGTTGTTGTCGATAGAGGATGTAAAATAAAAAAAAACAAGTCTATATTGTCAGATTGTCAACAAGCTAAAGTGATAGCTAGAGTGAATAACGTAGATAAACTGCTTAGACCGTTTTTTGAGGCTGATAATGAAATAAATCAAGCGACTAGGCTGACAATTCAATCAATTGCTCATGTTTTGGCTAGTAACGCCTCCATTTGTTGGGAAATTGCAAGAACTTCAACTCCATGTTTCGTAAGGCAACATAAAGCTTGGAAGGAATTGAAAACAAAGAAAGACGTGCAGCTCTATTTAATAGGGAGATTTAAGTCAGACATTGATGAATTGTTTAATACTACTGGACGTCCACTTTTCCCATTGTTTTTGCAGTGGTTGAATCGTATACAAACGAGACTGCTAGCTGACAAAACCAATTTCGTTTTTAATAGCTTTGATTACGGTTCAAAAGATATTTGGGAAAAAGTTAGATTAAAAACAGATGATACATATGCAGTAGTTGTTAATTCAGTCAGTTCTGGTTTGAAAGGCTTTATAAAGGGTTTAATAGTTATTGTAACCAATTTAATGCCAAAATCAAGAATGTTTACGCTTTTGGCAATCCCATTTAACAATATGCCCCCATCTAATCTAGCAAACCATATTAGCTCAATCAAAGATCCGGTTGTCGGTTCTATTTTTAAGTTATATGAAAAAAAAATAGCTCAGACTGAAGTTCACCTTAGAACTCTTAGTCAAAACATGAGTAACTGTATTAAGCAATTTAAGCCTAAAGCAATAATCTCTAACCAAATTCGATGGCATCATTCAGCGGTTTTAGGGGAAATTGCTGAGAAATATGGCATAGAAAATCACTTAATTTCACACGGATCCCATACCTTACCAGATACCAAAATAGCTTCTGTAGAACAGTTTGAAAATGCCAAGGGTTTGTTAATAACAGAACTTTCTACGACAAACTATTTTCAATCTCCACAAGCTGCAAAATTTGCTAAAAGGTATAATACCAAAGGCCATCACTGTAAACCAATTATGTGGGGTTATAAGACTAAAGTTAAAAGCGAGCCTTCGAATGAAGAGCGAATTATCCTACATGCAGGAACCTACAAAACACTTGGATTACCCCGACCTTGGATGTATGAAACATCAAGCGAATTTGTCGAGGGATTAATCATTCTCATACGTGCCACAGCGACTATCCCAAACAGCAAACTTGTTATAAGAATCAGACTGGCGCCAGAATGCAGTTTAGACTCTTTACTTAAACTCTTACCTAAAGCAGAACATTTTTGTATAAAAACTGAAGGAACATTCTTAGATGATCTAAGTCGAGCTCAACTTCTTGTCAGTTTTTCGTCAACGACTATTGAAGAAGCGCTTAATGCCAGAAAGCCGGTTTTACTGTGGGGAGGAACTAACCGATATTTGCATTTATCGGCAAGTCAATCTGCACCAACGCAATCTGATAGAAGTCCAGTCTATACTCCTAAAACTACAAAGGATTTGGGAAGTATGGTGAGCTCAATACTCGATGTTCATACTGATTCACCTCTCACCGATGAAGAGTTGAAGGGGTATGTCTGGCCACCATCAACTCCGGGGTTTGATCTTTTGGCCGCTAACCTTAATGTTTTGTAGCTAGTTTAAACTATCTTGCTAAATTTTCTTGCCATTAATTGTCAATGCCTAAAATATTCATTTCAACAGATCCTTTTGGTGGCGTCGATAAAACACCCATCGAAATGTTAGACCAAAGTGGATTCGATTATTCTATTAATTCTTTGGGAAGAAAGCTGACTCCCGAGGAAGTGGGAGAATTCTCTAAAGACTGTGATGGTCTTATAGCTGGGACAGAAAACATCAGTATAGTTCTAAAAAAAGCTAAAAATCTTAAAATGATATCCAGGGTTGGAATAGGATTGGATTCTGTTCCCTTAAATGAATGTCGAGCAAAAAACATAAAAGTATCCTATACACCAGACGCAGTGACAATGGCAGTTGTGGAACTGACAATCGGTCTGATGATTGGACTGACTAGACATGTGGTCAAAGCAGATCAACAAACAAGGATAGGTAACTGGTTTAGACTGCAAGGCAAACGAGTAGGAGAATCTGTTATAGGTTTAATCGGATTTGGAAGAGTTGGCAGTAATGTGGCTCGTTTGCTGAGTGAGTTTCGGCCCAAAAGAATCTTGGTAAATGACGCTAAAGATAAAACGTCTGAGATTAGCAGTTTTGCCTCCAAGAGTGGTGTAAATATTTCCCAAGTCGATAGAGAGGAAATTTATAGAGAAGCGGATATTGTTTCTTTGCATTTACCTTTAACCGGAAGAACTCGTAACATAATAAATGCAGATACTCTGAAAAAGATGAATGAATCAAGTTATTTAATTAATACTTCTAGAGGTGGCTTGGTTAATGAATCAGACCTTGTTGAGGCATTAAAAGAACGAACGATCTCTGGTGCAGCTATTGATACATTCGAACTTGAGCCATATAGTGGTCCTTTGACTGATTTGGAAAATGTGATTCTGACACAACATATGGGTTCGTGTTCTTTTGACTGCAGAAGTCAGATGGAGATTCAAGCAACTGATGACCTAATTCGTTTTTTTCAAAACAAGCCCCTATTGAACGAAGTTCCTGAGGAAGAATATCAGTACCAGATTGAAACATAAAAATGCTCTTATTAATTTAAAAGAAATGAAATACTTCAATCAGGTAAATACTATGCCTGTAATAACAAGGTTTTAACATGTGCCAAAACATAGTCAAAAAGAAACTTAAAAATGGAGAACCGACTATTGGCAGTTGGATACAATTGGCTGACCCATCAGTCGCAGAAATTATGGGGCAAGCCGGCTATGATTGGATTGCAGTCGATCTGGAACATGGACAGATTTCAACACAAAACTTGCCAAATATCTTTAGATCCCTGGAATTGGGTGGAACAGTTCCTTTTGCGAGGATTGCACAGTCGAAACCAAGTGACATTAAAACTGCTTTGGATGCGGGCTCAAAGGGTGTAATTCTTCCCAATATTAAAAGTGCAGACATGTTAAATAAATGTATCGAAGCAGCATATTATCCACCTCTGGGGACGAGGGGCGTTGGTTATTCGAGGGCAAATTTATTTGGCAAAATGTTCGATAAATATACAGATTCTCATAAGTCAGAGTTGGTTATTGTAGCGCAAATTGAAGACATTGAAGCAGTGGAGCACTTGGATCAGATACTGGCCGTTACCCATTTGGATGCAATTATTGTTGGCCCATATGATTTGTCAGGCTCAATGGGTATCACAGGCCAATTTGAACATACTGACTTTATTAATGCCATGGACTCGGTTTTTGAAAAAGCCAAATTTGCAAAAATACCGATGGGTGTTCATATTGTGCTGCCTGATGTTCAACATTTGCTTGATAAAATAAATCAAGGATATCAATTCATTGCATATGGAACAGATGCGGTGTTTCTTTATAATAGCGGACAAAATCCAATCAATTGAATTATATGAAAATAACAGTATTTGGAGGATCAGGCTTTTTGGGTTCGCATGTTAGCGACAAATTAACTGAGGCTAATCACGAAGTTACGATATTTGACCTGAAACAATCTCCTTGGCTGAGAAAAGATCAGAAAATGGTAGTAGGGGATATTCTTGAACAAGATGAAGTTGAACAAGCTGTCTCTGATGCAGATGTAGTATTTAATTTTGCAGGAATAGCAGATATTGGAGAAGCTAATGAACAGCCAATAAATACAGTTCGCTATAATATTCTTGGCAATGCCTACATCCTTGAAGCATGCCGCTTAAAAGGAGTTAAACGGTATGTATTTGCGAGCTCAGTATACGTCTATAGCGATTCAGGAGGTTTTTATCGATGCAGCAAACAAGCATGCGAATTATATATTGAAATGTACCAACAAAACTACGGTCTGGACTACACCATATTACGATATGGTTCTCTATATGGCCCTAGGACTGACGAAAGGAATGCTATTCATCGTTTTGTAAAAGAGGCACTAGAAAATAAAGAAATCTCATATTTTGGAAATCCGGAAGCATTGAGAGAATACATACATGTCGAGGATGCAGCTCTAGCAACAGTCAAACTCCTTCAAGCGGACTATGCAAATCAAAGAATTGTGCTTACAGGCAATCAGACAATCCAAATAAAACAGATTGTCAAAATGATCAGTGAAATTTTAAAGCATGAGGTTGATATGAAAATCGTCAAGGATGAAACAAATTCTCACTACGAAATCACTCCTTATAATTTTAGTCCTCGAATGGGTAAAAAGTACTCTTCACCACTTTATATGGACCTGGGACAAGGGATATTAAAGGTAGTAGAGGAAATTCATCAACAATTGAATCCTGATATGCTGAATGTTGAGGGACTATTAATAAAGGAGGATGATTGAAAACCATAGCAATAATACCAGCGCGAATGGCTTCCAGTAGGTTTCCTGGAAAGCCTTTGAAGAACATACTTGGTATGCCGATGATCGGCCACGTTTACCACCGCTGTAAGATGAGTAATTTATTGGATGAGGTTTATGTTGCTACCTGTGATGAGGAGATAAAAGACTATGTTGAAAGTATCGGTGGCCAAGCTGTAATGACAAAAAACACTCATGAACGTTGTTCAAGCCGAACTGAAGAGGCTTTATTGAAAATCGAAAAGGAAACCGGTGAAAAGCCTGAAATTGTTGTGATGATTCAGGGCGATGAGCCTATGGTAACTCCATTGATGTTACAAGAAGCGATATTGCCGATGAAAAATGATCCTACAATTGATGTTTTAAACCTAATGAGTGAACTGCAGTCAAAAAAGGAACATGAAGATCCGAACGAAGTTAAGGTCGTTGTCGATTTAAATGGAAATGCCCTCTATTTTTCAAGGGAACCGATCCCTTCATGGAAAAAGGGCGCAAAGGAAGTTCCAATGTTAAAACAGGTCTGTGTAATTCCATTTAGAAGAGATTTTTTACTGACTTATGAAAGATTAACTCCAACTCCTCTCGAAATTGTCGAATCAGTAGACATGATGCGTGTATTAGAACATGGTTTCAAAGTAAAAATGATCATGACTCATACTTCGAGTTATGCTGTTGATACTGAGAATGATTTGGAAGTCGTTCAAGAATTAATGGAACATGATGAATTGTTAACTCAGTATATCACATAATTCATGAGGAAACTGATTTGAAAGACATATTGAAAAGGATACTGTCAGATGATCAAATCAAAGGGATTTATAGGATTATCGAAAAACTGCTTTTATTTTCATTGAAAAAGGCTGCTCGAGAACAAGGACTGACAGAAATCAGCACAAATTTAGCTAAAGTCGTGCCCGATCTAACTGAACAATATGATACCTTTAAAATTGATAATGAGTATTTGGAAAACAAGGTCAGGTTCATGCACGCTTTTCAGTATTCAATGATTGAAAAAGCCGTCAGTGCACTAGACATAAAAGAAAGAAGCACCATTATTGATATCGGCGATTCTTCAGGCACTCATATTCAGTACATTACATCTTTGTTGGGAAATTATGATACAATCAGTGTTGATCTTAATCCGAATGCTATTGCTAAAGTAAAACAAAAAGGATTAAAGGGTATTTGCGCAAAGGCGGAGGATATTGAGCAATATGGAATCAATGCAGATCTGTATTTATCATTCGAGATGCTTGAGCATCTGAGAAGTCCAATTGATTTTTTGAAAAGCCTGTCCACTAGCAGTTGCAAAGGTTTTGTGATATCTGTCCCTTTCGTTGATAAAAGTCGAGTCAGTCTCAATTATATTAAAAGGGGGAAAGAGCACAAAGTTTACGCTGAAAATACTCACATCTTTGAATTGTCCAAGTCTGACTGGAGTCTGTTATTTATGCTTTCAGGATGGAGAATAGTCTTTGATAAAGTATATTATCAGTATCCAAAAAATAGTATATTTCGATTTTTCAAACTATTTTGGAAAAGATTTGATTTTGAAGGATTTTGGAGTGCGGTTCTCGTCAGAGACTCAAAATGGAGCGAGCTTTATCAAAGTTGGTGATGATTTTTTGACTATTCTAAGTTAATATAGTCGATTTTTTACTATGACTAAAATAATCAATGAGTCTATTCCTCGGTTTTGATCTACTTCCGTAAAATTAAAGAATCAATCCCATATTTTTCCATAAGATAAAAAATAATCGTTGATTGGGACAATATTTCTAATGAAGTAATTTGAGCAATAATTAATTTAATTGAAAGCACGTATTATAAACCAAATGCACGTACTTGATCTTCGTTTCAATGCAAAAAAAGACTGTGCGACATCTAAACTTTTAGATCGTATTGCTTATGAAATACGAGAACCATTTAATGAATTTGTTGGCACCTTATCGGATCAAAATGCATCCAGTATTGATTGGTGGGTTTCTGCACCTGCAAGCAGAAATACGTTAGATAGCAAGCTTTTTTACAATTGTTGTACATTGGAACTGGTTAAAGAAGTTGTAAAAAAGAAGAAAATTAGAACAGTGTTGGTCGATTCTCTTGCGCTGCAAAAAGTCGTGAAACAAGTATTAAAAAACGAGGTTCACAGAGTCATAGTTAAGGCAAGAATCAATCCCTTACTAATGATCAAAAAATTACTTCGTCCGTTCTATCTATCAGGTTTCATGGCTACTGAGTTACTACTAACTAAGTATGCAGCCTTCAAATCCAAAAGATGTGATATTCCTGGGATATCGAAACCTATTTCTTTAATTGACACTTTTTTATTGGAAAATGGAATTGATAAAGATCGATATTATCCGGGGCTTCTTGATCATTTATCCAAAGAAGAAAAATCTAATATTTACTTCGTACCGACTATCGTAAATATTAAATTTAGAAAAATTATCAGATTTATTTCTGACATCCGTCAATCACAACGACAATTTCTACTTAAAGATGATTTCTTAAAATTACCAGATTACGTTTATGCACTTGCATTTATCTGGAGATCTTTGAGGATCACGATAACCCCGTGTTACTTTAAGGGAATTGATTGCTCTGCCTTAGTTCGAGCCGAATTAAGATCTTTAACTGGCGCCTCATCAGCCATACACGCACTGCTAAACTATAAGTTTTCTTATCGTCTGAAAGAAAAGAGAGTAAAAATTAATACGATAATTAATTGGTTTGAAAACCAAGCAGTTGATAAAGGTTGGAATGCCGGTTTTAATAAAACCTATCCATTGACAAGAAGAGTGGGATATCAAGGATTTATTGCATCTCCTCATTATCTTTGCACATTTCCAACATCTTATGAAGATAAGCATGGTTTGATTCCCGAATCGGTTGCAGTAACTGGTTCTAAATATCTCACTGAAAGAAATGAGTTTTGTAAAGATTTAAAAATGACGAAAGCTCCAGCTTTTAGATTTCAAAATGTTTGGGAGGAAAAGGAAAAAAATTCCAATTCGGAAAGCTTTAAGATATTAATATCACTTCCAATTGGGTTTGGAGAGGCTTCCGAGTTGTTGACTCTTGTATCAAAATCTAAGGAAGATCAAAGTTTGAATAACTCTGTATTTTGGATCAAGCCCCATCCTACCAACGTTACTAAAATAATTGAAAAGTTTAAAAGAAATTTATCAATTGGATTTAAGTTTGTTGAAGGTGATTTTGGTGATCTATTAAAAAATTCAGATTTATTGATAAGCAATAATTCAAGTACTTGCTTGGAGGCTTTGGCCAGATCTATTCCTGTTATTATTGTTGGTAGCAACCAGGGCTTAACTCATAACCCTATTCCAGGTTCAATTCCTAATGACATCTGGAGATTGTGCTACGATGAGCGTGAAATTACTGAGGCAATATCTAGTTTTGCTAGGGCCATAAGCAACAGCAACCAAAAATATTTATCCCTAGGAATGAAAATTAGGAACGATTATTTCCATCCTGTTTCAAGACAAAGTGTTTTAGAGTTATTAAACATTTCAACCCAAAAGGTAATATTTGAGAATACTAGTTGCAGCGAAAGCAGTTATTGACATTGAGCTGAATGTAAGAATTTCAAACGGATTAATATCGGAAGATGATCTGCAATATGTCTTAAATCCATGGGATGAAATTGCAATCGAGGCGGCAATTCGAATGAAGGAAAAATATGGCGCGGAAATAACGATTGTGAGTGTTGGAGGAGAAAATTCAGTTACTGCGCTAAGAAAAGGATTGGCAATGGGTGCTGATCACGCAGTCCACATTGAAGCACCTCATACTACTGTCGGTGAATACAACTTGATTGTGACTCTGCTGAAGAAATTTATTGAGCAAAAGGAATCAGAGTTTGATTTGGTGTTGGCGGGAAAACAATCTCAAGATACAGATAATGGGATTGTAGGAGCTGTTCTGGCTGAAAAGACTTGCTTGCCGTTCGTTACAAACACGACGAATATCAGCTTGATCGATGAGAAGCAAATAGCAGTGACTCGTATTGGCGATGAAGGTATTGAAGAATATGAAGTGGATCTACCAGCCCTGGTTACGGTCAGTGACAGCATGAATTCACCTCGACATTTATCAGTAAAAAACATTTTGAAAGCTCAAAGGATGGAAATAAAGACATACAATTCAGATCTATTGAACCTTGATCAGAACAATCCAAATGAAGTAAGTCCAAAAATCAATGTAATTGAATATGCAATTCCAAGCTCAAAGCGTTTGACCAGAAAGTTTGAAGGTGACCCAGAAGAGATTACAATAAAAGCTGTTGAACTATTAGTTAAAGAAACAAACGTTATCTAAATCCAATATTTTGAAACCTGTGATGACGTGTTTTTTTGAGAAAGAAACTGGATCTAATTCAAATCGTGTAATCATTTAGTGTTTATATGAGAAGAGTTTTAATTGTTGCTTCCACTGAACGCGGTTTAATAAAGACAAGTACTAGAAGATTAATTGCAAAAGCTAAGCAATTAAAAAGAATCGTGGGTGTTGTTTTAATTGGGAGCAAAGTAGAATTGCTGGCCAAGACACTTACAGAATATGGGGCAGATTTCCAGTTTATTGCTGACGATCCTAGTGTTGGTTCGTTTTCTCCGTCATCATACTCTGATTGTATCATTCAGGCAGCTAATAAATTCAGTGCTGAAGGCATATGGTTTTCATCATCAGAAAACAACAAAGCTATTGCACCGTATGTCTCATCTAGACTTAACACATCCTGTATGACGGAAATTGTGGATATTGTCTCTATCGGAAATCAAGACATTTTTTCTAAGTTTGTAATTGCCGGGAAGATTATACAAAAAATCCAGCTGCAATCACATCCTTACGTTATTGTCGTTAGGGAGGGGTGTTTTGACGTATCAGATGACATAAGCGGGAAAGATCAAAAAACAAAGCTGCACTATCCAGGTCCGGATCAAAAGTTGAGGATTAAGAAAAACATCTCTAGTCATAGAGCTGAAGTCGATCTGGCAGATGCTAAAATTATAGTTGCTGTAGGGAGGGGAATCGAAGATCAAGCCGGAATTGACCTAGTTAAAGGATTTGCATCAGATCTTAATGCCGGTTTAGGTGCAACCAGAGCCCTGATAGACGCTAACTTGATGCCTCACAATGCTCAAATTGGGCAAACCGGTAAGACTGTATCGCCCGATCTTTACATCGCGATCGGTTTATCAGGTTCTGTTCATCATCTCGCGGGGATGAATAATTCCAAAGTTGTTTTAGCTGTCAATAAAGACTCGAACGCGCCTATATTTAATTCAGCTGATTATTGCATAGTAGGAGACTTATTCGAAATCATTCCGATTCTCCAGAGAGAATTGAAAAACCATTTAACTTAAAGTGTATTGTAGAAAACATGAATAAAAAAAAGATATATATTGCCGGTTGTGGAGGTATGCTAGGGGAAGCTTTTTATAAGCAGTTTATTACAGCTTTTGATTTGAAATGCACAGATATCGATGTGAATGATTCATGGTTATCTTTCTGTGATTTCAGAGATTACAAAGACTACCAGAAGCAGGTGTATGAGTATCAACCAGATTATTTGATTCATTTGGGTGCTTACACAGATTTGGAATTTTGTGAACAAAACGTCGATGATACCTATGTCACGAATACCTTGTCTGTTGAAAATGCATGCCACATTGCAAATGAATTGAACGTCCCACTTGTATATATAAGTACGGCTGGGATCTTTGATGGAAGCAAAGAAGAATATGACGATTGGGATGCTCCAAATCCTATCTGTCATTACGCTAGATCAAAGTACTCGGGAGAGCTATTTGTCAAAGAAAATGTCAGAAAACACATTGTGGTCAGAGCCGGCTGGATGATGGGCGCAGGGCCAGAGAAAGATAAAAAATTCGTGCAAAAAATCATCAAACAAATCAAAGATGGAAAGTCAGAATTGCATATAGTTGATGATAAATTAGGTACTCCAACCTATACACAAGATTTTGCGAAGAATGTCAAATTGCTCTTAGAAGTCGAATTCTGGGGTGTTTATAACATGGTTTGTGATGGAGTCACAAGTCGGTTTGAAGTCGCCAAGGAAATTCTTAAGATATTGGGACTTGAAGGTAAGATAAAACTACAAAAAGTATCCTCGGACTATTTTGCAAAAGAATACTTCGCAAAAAGGCCAGCTTCAGAAAGGTTAATATGTAAAAAACTAAAACTCAGGAGATTAAATGAAATGAGGCACTGGAAAGTAGCACTAAAGGAGTATTTGCAAGAGTACTACAAAGGTTATCTTTAACTATATCAACTTATTCGACATCCAATTCATGCCCTAGAATGAAGAAAGTAAGTGTTATTGTACCTGCATATAACAAAGCAGAATTAACAGTAAAAACAGTCGAAAGTATTTTAAGCCAAGACTACCAAAATATTGAGATAATTGTTGTAAATGACGGATCAACCGATGATACTGAAAAAAAACTCCAGGTTTTCCGCGATAGGATAAAATATCATAAAAAAGATAATGGTGGTGCTTGTAGTGCCAGAAATTTCGGAATTTCAGTAGCGGAAGGGGAATATATTGCACTTATTGATTGTGATGATGTTTATTATCCAAACAAGATATCAAAAAGCGTTCAGTTGTTGGATTCGCACCCTGAGTTTGGGTTTATGCATACTGCTGCAAAATTAATCGATGATAGTGATAATATAGTTGGCTACCACTCTTACCCGAATAGTCAGGTCAAAGGACAAATATCACACAGACTGGTTTTAGATAATTTCATTAATAATCCAACTGTTGTGATAAGAAAAGAGTGTTTTGACAAAGTGGGTTTGTTTGATGAATCGATCTTTATGCCAGCTGATTGGGACATGTGGATTAGGTTGTCAGAAGAATTTAAAGCAGGATACATTGATGAACCGCTTTCAGCATATCGGATTACCAGCAACTATACAATTACACACCTTGAACTAAACCTGAAAGAAGAATTGTACGTGCTGAATAAAGCCTTTGAAAGAGGAAAGATCAAATCAACGAAAAACTTACTGAAAAAGAGCTACGCTCAAATGTATTATCGCATGGGCAAATTATATGGAGTAATCGGGGATGTTAATAAGTCAAATCATTATTTCCAAAAAGCGATAATAAATAATAAGAATAATTTGAAAATTGTATTATATTTTTTTCTTTCTTTGACCTCGCCAAATTTTCTTGGAAAACATTTAAAAAAAAGATATTACCAATTGTAGCTACAGTATAGTTTTTCAATTAACCTTAATTGATTCATGAGCACTAACCTTTTTTATTTCGGACTATTTCTCACACCAGAATACACGAGTTTATTTTTTCAGAATTTTGTTCTCGGTCTTTTTTCGATTATTAGTATTGCGTTTCCGGTTTATTTTTTAATCAAAAATTCATTTTATAAAAGTGGAATCAAGATTGATCACTTCACTTTGTTCAGTCTGGGTTACATTTATTTTTGGGTTACACCTCTTTTGGCAAAGCTATACTACAAAGGATATTTTAAGGGAATTCTTATTGCTGGGAAAAATCATCAGTTGAGTTATGGGAATATTCAAGAAATATTTGTATTAATAAACTTACTTTATTTTGCCTTTTGCATTGGTGAAAAAATATCTAAAACATCCATAAGTAAAAATAGTGAAATAAAACATTTGGATGTAATATTATATCTATATTTTTTAATTTTAATTGTTTTGTTTTTCTTTAATATTGATAAAATTAAGCTTGGATTTCATTATCAAAATGAAAATATTTTTGCTAAAGGGAGTTTGATATCGTTAAATATTTACGCGGTCATTTTGCACCATCTGAAGTATATAAATAGCGATATAAGTGTAAAACAATATTTCTTAAATAAATACTTCTATTTTGTGTTAATTATCACGCTATTAGTAGCATATTTTGGACATAGAACTTGGATAGTAATTACAGTTTTTTCCTATTTAGTCATGTATTGCTATAAATATAAAAACATTAGATATGGTATTTTGTTAATTTTTATCTTTTTAGGCTGCCTATACATTGCTGCTATACCGATGATTAGAACCGGGCAGTTTGATAAAATTAACTATACTTCACTGAAGTTTGTTTTCCTTTTCGATTCGGTAGGTTTAAGTCTAGGTCTTGATTGGTTTTGGTTAAATAATACAATATCACTTTTTGGAAATCCGACAATATTAGTATCAAAAATTTTCGATATTGCTCCATCATTAGTTTTCCCTGAAAAGCATAAGCTGTTTGCCTCATTCGGAGAATTAGGCATCGATGTAATTTCACCTCTGGGGGGAATGCATAATTTAGTCAATCTTCTGGTTCATTTCGGCTTAATTGGCACCACTTTATTTTTTTTTGGTTTGCCGTTTTTGATAAAATTCCTTATGAGTAAAGCTCTGTTTAGAGGAGCAGCCATTACACTGAGTGCTTTAGTCGCGATTCCTATGTTTCGAGATTTTGATAATTTTTTTATTAAACAATTCCTACAGATGTGTATCTTAATGCCTATTATATACGCGATCATAAGCATGGGAATAGATAAATTGTTCAAAATTCTAACGCAGAGAGGAAAGCAAACAGTTAAATAATAACTGATTACGACAAAACTTTATGAAGCTCTCACTATTATATTTTGATTTAAGTACTGGCTACTACCCAGGGTTTCATCACGGAATAGCATATCTTATAGGCCAAATAAAAAATGCAGGTCATGAGATAGAGTTGTTTCATCTTACGACTGAAAACGAATTAATTAAGGCTGGCGAAATCCTTCATCATGGATCATCAGATGTTGTAGGTTTTTCATTTGCAACAAATCAATTAAGGTACGTAAAACGCTTTACCAAAGAATTTAAAAAGCAGACTTTCTGGATAGCAGGAGGTGTTCATGGAACGTTGGTTAAAGAAAAACTATTTGATGAAATAGATCAATTTGATGCAATTTGCATCGGAGAAGGAGATACAATTTTAGTAGAATTACTGAATCGATTGTCTGCAAAACAAGATTATTATGATTGCCCTGGATTTGCATTCAATAAAACTGGGACTATTAATCAGGTCTTGCCGCCTCCTGATGTTGAACAATTGGCATTTCCAGATTATACGCTTTTTGACTACAAAAAAATCATCAGACAAAGTGGCAATGTTTTTCCAATGCAAATTGGTAGGGGATGTCCATACAATTGCAGCTATTGTTGCAATCACATCATTAAAACAGTTTATCCAAGAAAGAAGGATTATGTGAGATGGCCTTCTGTATCAAAAGCTATCGATATTATCAGGCAGAACTTGTCTATCTATCCTGAAACACAAAAGATAGCCTTTTCAGATGACACTTTTACATTGAATAAACGGTGGCTTAATGAGTTTTGCATTTCTTACAAGGAAAATATTGGATTACCTTTTTCATGTAATGCCCGTGTCGAAACAATTGATGAAAAAGTCCTTAGTTCGCTAAAAATGGCGGGATGCAAGGCAATTGATTTCGGTGTTGAAACAGGCAATGAGTGGTTAAGAAAAACCGTACTGAACAGACGACATTCCAATACCGATATTATAAATGCTTTTCGAATGACGAGAAAGTTTGGAATCAAATGCTTTTCATTCAATATAACAGCTCTTCCATTCGAAACTTATAAAATGGCAAAAGAAACACTCAAACTGAATATGACCTTGCGTTCAAATTTCGGTAAGTGTTTCTTTTTTTTCCCTTATCCGGGAAGTTCTTTATTTGATACTTGTCAACAATTTGATTTGATGGATGAACAGGAAGATGAAGTCTCAGGATATCTGGAAAAGCCAGTAATTAAGGACATTTTCATGACAAAAAAAGAAGCATTAAAAATAAGTAGTGAAATGAATTTGTTCTTTTTCATGCGACTTGTAACTTCAAAGCTTAGATTGCCTATCTTTCTTGAAAAACTGCTGTTTGTAGGGGTAAGAATATTTAAAAAACCAATTCTTTGGATTGTTCAATCAAAAGATAAGAACTCAATCCCATGGATTATAAAAAGCAGGTTAAGGAAATTTGCATTATTGTATTTTCGACTGTAGAATCAACACTCAATAATCTAGTTTAATTATCTAATTAGTGCATGAACGGGAATACCGTCAACTGTTGAATGACAGGGGTTAACAAGCGATAAAGAAACGTGAAGTTTTCTACCAATTCCTTAATTTTTGCTAGACCCGAAGGGATTGTGATGTTATTATCTAATTGAAAAAATTAAACAAAACACACAATTTCCACCAGACCATCTTAATCGATGGAGATCATTTTTCAGTAATCTTCATCGTAAATCTTATGAGAACCATCATCGAAGAACAAATGAAAATTGGCGAAAGCGATATCAGCCAGATTCAATTCGATCTTCAGTCTTGGGATGAATCCCAAACTTGTTGATGGGACTTCAGTACATCTATTGCACACCCGATCTGCGTGAGCCCGTCTTTGATATGCTAACTTAGTTGACACCTCCGGAAGTCAACCCCGATGGTGGTAGAATGGGGATGAATTACTGGAAAATCCTGGTACTGGGCACACTTCGTCTGGCATACAACTTCGTTTATGACAAGCTCAATGAACTTGCCGACAACCATTCAACGCTCAGACAGATGTTAGGGCATGGCATTCTTGATTTTGATTCCCATTATCCATTGCAAACCCTCAAGCACAATGCTTCTTTGCTTGCGACCGATGACTGGACAACATCAACCGTTTTGTTGTCGAATTCAAGCAAAAGCTTAAAGGCAAAGACGAAAGAGGATACCTTTTTAGCTCGCTGCGATTCTTTTGTGGTTGAAACCAATGTCCACTACCCGACGGATATCAGCCTACTGTTGGAAGCCATGCGCAAGGTGATCACCCTTATGTCTCTTGTCTGCTCCGAAGAAAACTTATCCGATTGGTGTCAGTCCGAACCCAACAAAAGAAAGTTGAAAAAGGCATATCGCAAGGCGCAACAACTGAAACGTTTCGCCTCTCAAGACCCCAAAAAGAGAGCTCAACGAGAACAGACGATATAGGAAGCCTATTTGGCATACCTTAACTTATCTCTCTCGTTTTTAGACAAAGCTGCCTTAACCCTTAAAAACCTGGGAAAGGATCTCTTGTCCATAGAAAGGATTTTGAGATAGAACGCTATATAAATCATGCCCATCGTCAGATCGACCAGATTCACCATCAAGTCATTCTCGGTGGAACCATTCACCACGACGAGAAGATGTTCTCTGTTTTCGAAGAGCACACTGAATGGATTTGCTAAGGCAATGCCGGGATTCCACGGAAACTAGGCCGAAAGGTCTGCATCGTTGAAGACCAATACGGCTTTATCGTTCACCATAAGATTATGACAATACAAACAGACCAAGATATCACTATCCCTATTACAAAAGGGCTCAAGGCACTCTTTCCTGATCTGGCCAGTTGTAGCTTCGATAAGGGGTTTCATTCGCCAAATAATGTCAACGAATTAGAGTCGATTTTGGATCAAGCCGTTCTCCAGAAAAAAGGGAAGCTGTCCCAAAAGCGACAAAAACTGGAATCAGCCGAAGCGTTTGTTTTAACCAGAAGGCAGCCGAGGAGAAAAGCGTCGTAGCCGCATAAAGAGTTGAACTTCGTCATTGAACAGGACCCTGAAAAATATTCTGGCAGATACCCCACTGGCCAGAAATCTTGACAACGAGGAATATCAGCGCATCGTTCTAAATGGCTGTAGCACTTTAGCCGACCGATTTGCGTAAATTGATGAAGAAATGGTGCGTGTAGAACTGAAAAAGACACAAACAGACGAAAATAGAATTTCAAACACCTTGAAGGCAGTTATCCGAAAACCGGGTCTACTTTCGCAAATATCGAACATCTTTTTTAACGTCTTATCAAATAGCGATGAGCGTGATAGCAGCGATCCATCACGCCTGTTTCTTTATCGTTAAGCAAGCTATCGATCGACTTGTTTTTTCTCGTCGGCTTTACTATTGGTGACCAAGAGCTTTCTAGGGAACACCGTTGTTGATGTCGAACCCAAGATGGATTTTCGCTTTTTTCGAATTTGTTCGATAATCGGCCTTTTCTATTGAGAGACAGGCAGTTATCAATGCCCCCATCATAGTCAGTCGCCTGAGATCGGGTTATTCAGATGATAGTGCACAAGCGACTTAAGCTGATCCTCGAAGGTAAACTCAGGTGATCTGTAACATTCCGATATAAGCTCCGGCGAGCTCTTGGCGCTGTCCAGAGTTGGTTGAATAAGCATAGAAAACCAGAGTAGCTCAACTTTTTTATTTCCGTTCATCCTGTGTGTGTATATTTTATCTCCTTGAAAAATTTGGATTTTCAAGGGCGGTTCCACTTGTAAAGCAAACGGATATCAAGAAGAATGTTGAATTATTTTCATATTTCTCAAATTGCGTGCCATTATTTGATTGTGAAGTCTTAACCTGGCATTACTGAAAAATAGAACATTTAAACTTTCTATGATCCTCAGACGCTAATAAAAGCTAAGATAGTTTCAATTGAATTTAAAACATTGTAAACCTATGTCGGCAAAAGATAAAAATTCAATCCCTTGGATCATAAAAAGCAAGTTAATGAAATTTGCATTATTATATTTTCGGATATAAAAATAGTCCCAAATAGTGCGTCTTGACGGGTTGTTTAATGTGCAATTTTCCCATTAAGATGCATTTTTTGGTATGCCAATAAAACCGTGGTAATGAATGTTATTCTATACGATTCATTTTAAGTTGTTATATCCGCTATCTACCTCAATTCAAAGCAACAGCCTGCCTGTATATTCTTCAATCATCAATCTGTTCGGTTGTTCTAGTAGCATCCTTATTTGAAACTTATGTATTTTTACTTATGTGTGGCATAGTCGGTATTGTTGCGACGACACCTATTGAAAAACGAACATGGCTGGCTGCCGGAAGCAACGCACTGATTCACCGTGGTCCGGACGCCTCGGGCGAATGGTGGTCAGAAGATGGTCGCGTGGGTTTAGCCCACCGACGTTTATCCATAATTGATCTTTCTCCTGCTGCTCACCAACCAATGTTTGATGTTTCAGGAAGGTTAACTATCATCTTCAATGGTGAGATATACAACTTCGCAGATTTACGCCAGGAGCTTTCCTCTAAAGGGGCAGAATTCTGTTCCCAGAGCGATACCGAGGTGATTCTGAAAGCTTACGCTGAATGGGGGATGGAATGTCTTTCTCACCTGAACGGTATGTTTGCGTTTGTCCTTTATGATGCTCAACGGCAAATAGTTTTAGTAGCACGCGACCGGGTTGGAGAGAAACCACTCTTTTATCACACTACTGAAGGTACATTGCGACTTGCTTCCGAATTGAAGGGGTTGATGGCAGATTCGACTCTCCCGCGTCGTATCGACCATGAGTCGCTCGATTGCTACCTGTCTATGGGTTATGTTCCCGGACAACGCTGTATTCTGCAGGGATTTTACAAACTACCACCAGCACATGCCCTTCGCTTTGATATCAAGACTGGTAATTGCTCAGTTTGGCGTTATTGGGATCTACCGGAATTTGATTCAGGTCTTAGTAGAAAATCAGATGAGAGCATGTTATTGGATGAACTGGAAACCCTGCTTGAGGATTCAGTTCGTCGTCAACTAGTAGCGGATGTACCGGTGGGCGTGTTGTTAAGCGGCGGAGTAGATTCCAGTTTGGTCACTGCGATGGCAGCAAGATCAACAGACAATCTTAAAACCTTTACTGTCCGTTTCCCGGACCAAGGAACGCTGGATGAAACCGAACACGCACGCTTAATTGCCCAACATTTCGGTACCGAACACATTGAACTGGTAGCTCAACCGGCTACTGCAGATTTGTTATTAAGGCTTGCCCACCAATTTGATGAACCCATTGTGGATTCCTCGATGATTCCTACTTTTTTGGTGAGTCAACTCGTCCGCCAGCATTGTGTTGTAGCCCTGGGTGGTGATGGGGGAGATGAGCTTTTTGGTGGTTATCAGCATTACAGCCGCTTACTGTGGATGCAAAATCACATGAGATTGATTCCGAGATCAATGCAAAAAATGTTGTCTTTTTTGGCTGGCATCTTTTTGCCTGTCGGTTTTAAAGGGCGTAACTGGCTACAAAGCCTAGGTGTTAATTTGAATAATGGATTGCCACTGATCGCTTGTTATTTTGATGCTGCTGCCCGAAAACGATTATTTGAACGAGGCGTTGATTTGCCTAATATTGCAGAGTCATGGAGAAAAGAAAACTTACCATTAACTCCGGATCTATTGCAACGTGCCACTCGCATGGATTTGGCCAGTTATCTGGCTGAAGACATTTTGGTGAAAGTGGATCGAGCTAGTATGCTAAATTCACTGGAAGTGCGTGCCCCGCTTCTTGATTATCGACTCATTGAATTTGCCTTTGAAAAAATCCCAGCACATATGAAAGCTAACAGCTATGAGAAGAAAATTCTTCTTAAAAAACTAACTGCCAGAGTGTTACCTCCCCAATTTGACCGGCAACGAAAACAGGGGTTTTCCATACCATTGTCTGAGTGGCTAAAGGCAGGATCATTTCGCAAACTGTTTAGTGATGTTTTGCAGGATAAAAACTGTATCTTTAAGCAGAGCATGATTC
This sequence comes from SAR324 cluster bacterium, assembly GCA_028282825.1. Classification (GTDB taxonomy): domain Bacteria; phylum SAR324; class SAR324; order XYD2-FULL-50-16; family XYD2-FULL-50-16; genus JAHJTV01. Next base: position 25,691 of record JANQGZ010000024.1, on the reverse strand, counting down.
GCGCGCTGTTCAAAGGACAGGATCGGGGGCTTAACAATGGCGAACGATTATTTGCATTGTTAATGTTTGAACTATGGCGCAAGGAATACAGGGTTACCCTTTAATTGATTGGAGCAAAGAGTGAAAACAGAATTTCTGGAACTGTTACGTTGTCCAAAGTCCGGACAAACGTTGAAATTGGACTCTGGTTTTTTAAAATCAGAGGATGCTCAGCATAAATACCCCATACATAAAGGCATTCCTCGATTTGTGCAGAAGTCTAATTATGCTGACAATTTTGGTATGCAGTGGAATACTTTCAGACAAACACAATTGGATAGTTACTCTGGTCACACAATTTCTGCAGATAGATTCTGGAAAGCAACGGGCTGGTCTCCTGAGGAGCTAAAAAACAAATGGATTCTGGATATTGGATGTGGTTCCGGTCGATTCGCTGAAATAGCGTTAAATGCAGGAGCCAAAGTGGTTGCACTCGATTACTCAACGGCTATAGATGCCTGCCATGAAAATTTAAAACATTTTTCAGAGTTACATCTTGTGCAAGGTGATATTTACGAATTGCCCTTTGCACCCGGGGTTTTTCATTTTGTATACTCATTAGGGGTATTACAGCATACCCCGAACGTCGAAAAAGCATTTTCGGCTTTGCCACCGATGGTCATGCCGGGAGGAAAATTATGCGTTGACTTCTACTGGAAGCGTTTTAGATCTATTTTGCATACCAGGTATCTATTAAGGCCTATAACGAAACGTATACCAGAACAAAAGCTATTCAAAATACTGGAACAGCTGCTTCCTTTTCTACTTAAAATCAGTAAAAGGCTGGGGCAATTTCCGTTGATTGGCAAAGGACTTAAACGTTTGATTCCAGTTGCAGACTATGCAGGAGTCTATCCTTTACCTCCTCATCAATTAAGAGAATGGGCACTTTTGGACACTTTTGACATGTTAGCTCCTGCTTATGATAACCCGCAGACCGCAAAAACGGTTCTGCGATGGCTTAAAGGGGCGAATCTTAACGATATTGAGATTTTGCACGAAGGACATCTGGTTGGACGTGGTACCAAACCAATATAAATTGAATATTTAATGGAATAGCGGATTTGATTACATTGAATAATAGTCGGACTGTTAAAACATATGATTCTGGGAATTGATGCCTTCAATATAAGAGATGGTGGCGGAGTAACCCATCTAATTGAGCTGATAAAAGCAGCCGAACCAGATGCATATGGTTTTAGGCGAGTCATTATTTGGGGTGGTAAAGGGACGCTTGCAAAAATTAAGGATCGTGATTGGTTAAAAAAAATTCATGATCCTATTCTGGATCGCAGTCTGCCATATCGAGTTTTCTGGCATCGCTTCAGGTTGAAAAAACTAGCTCGAAAAGCTGGTTGTCATGTGTTGCTATTTCCCGGAGGTTCTGATTCAAGTGGATTCAAACCCATGGTTACCATGAGTCGCAATATGCTTCCATTTGAATGGCAAGAGTTAAGACGATTTGGATGGACCTTGGTTCTAGTAAAATTAATGTTTCTGCGTTGGACGCAAAGCAAGTCATTCCGTAAATCAAATGGAGTGATTTTTCTTACAGAATACGCTCGCAATAGCATTTTGAAATCGATTGGGAGTTTGTCCGGTAAGAATGTTATTATTCCCCACGGCGTTAATAGCAGGTTTTCAATACCACCCCGGCCACAGCATTTACTCAGAGGGTTTACTTCTGCTCACCCTTGTCGCGTTTTATATGTATCAATGGTCAGTGTATACAAACATCAATGGCAAGTCGCAGAGGCAATATCTTTGTTAAGAGCTTCAGGAATTTCAATCGAGTTGGAGTTGGTTGGTCCGCCTGCTGTGGGGATAGATAGATTAAATAGCACTCTGAATCGTATTGATCCAGAAAGACAGTTTGTTCATTATCACGGTCAAATCCCGTATGAGAATCTAAATGATCATTATAAAAAAGCGGACATTGTTGTTTTTGCATCCAGCTGTGAAAACATGCCTAACATTTTGTTGGAAGGAATGGCTTCCGGTTTACCGATAGCTTGTTCTGACAGGGGGCCAATGCCTGAAGTTTTAGGTAATGCCGGAGTATATTTCAATCCTGAAGATTCGCAAGATATTGCAAATTCAATTCAAAAACTGGTTAAATCGCCTGACTTAAGATTCAGCTTAGCAAAAGCTTCATACTCAAGATCTCAATCCTTTACATGGGAGAGGTGCAGTATGCAGACATTTCATTTTTTAGCAGAAGTAGCAGCTAGTAAGGTTTAACTTTTAAGTGTTTTGAAATGGTTCTACTCAATATGTTAATTAACTTATTCAAGAAAAAGGAATATACAGTTGTCGTTGTCTCCCTTTTTGTCTTTTCTTGGACTTTTTTGGGGAATATCAACTCGATTCTATACTCATCAAAACTACCTCTTTATAGAATTAGTTTTGCAAGCCTCCTATATCTGGTATTTTTTATTATTTTGGTGCTATTGGTTGGGTATTCCTTTGTTAAAGAGATTGTCAATTTAAAAAAGGGACATAAGTTGCTGAAAATTGCTATTTTAGCACAGGTTTTTTTATGCTCATTGTTTGTTTTTGCACCGCCAAGAAATGCAGATGCAATGAGAGTCTGGCTAGCAAAACCGATGGACGTATTAATTCATGGAGAAAAAATCCTAAGACCGTATGCCCATTACAATATCCCGGATGCATTTACTTTATTTCATCTGCCAGTGCTGGAAATTGGGGATGGGCAGTTTTTTATGCTAAGTATATTTACTTGTTTTGTCGCAGTATTGGCACTGTTAACAAGGATATGCATCCGGTTGCAGAGGAGGGAAGTCGTTCTTTGTTGTCTTGGCTTATTCGCTCTAAATCCCTTCATTACGCTTGGAGCAACTGTCATTATATCTGACATGCCGGTGATTTTGGCAGTTTCCGGTATGATTTATGCGATGTTGAGATACAAGGAAAATAACAGTTTAAATTGGATTTTGGTGATTTTATTGTTTTTTTCATTTGGATTGAACATCAAGTATAATATGTTAATGTTCCTGCCAGCATTGTTCATATGGTTTGCAATTGAACATCATACCATTTTTGCTTGTTTAAAAAAAATTACTATTTACCAGTTTGTCTTTCTAATTAGCATTTTATTCAATTCGGTTTACCCGTATTTTATAAATTATCTATATATCGGAAATCCGGTATGGCCAGCTGCGACAAAACTATTTGCTGCTCATGAGCAAAGCTGGGATATTGCCGCAAACAACTTAACTCAAGGATTCCTAAGCGGGGATAGAAGCCTGCATAATTTGGTAGTATCTCTATTCAATATTGTTACTATGCCGCACCATATCAATCCACTCGCAATTTTCATAGGTATTTTTATATTTAGAAAACATAAACATTTATCATTTGTACCGGCGCTATTTGTCGTGTCGTATATTCTGATTTTATGGATTATGATGCCAAAATTCGGTGAGTCTGAAAAAGAAAGATATATTCTCTATCTGTTTCCAATAATTATACCTTTTGGACTAACTGGATTTTTTGAGTTTTGGGATAAGGCTTTCAGGAATAATTTTGCCTTAAAAATAAGTCAGTTGATGCTAATAGGCTCGTTAGTTTTTTACGGTGGATTTAACATTTTTTATTCATTTGATACTATTAAGTATTTGGTTTCGGGAAACAAAACCGAGTGGCACAAGCACACGTGGTATTACTCTGAATATCAATGGATATCTAATAATATTGATCTGAATGACCAGCATCAAATTATGGTTTATGCGAGAAGTCAAATAACTTACTATCTCAAGAAGAGGTATATTAATATCGATCCGATTTCAGGATATTTTAAGGATGAAAAAACATTTGAATCAGTGAACAGCTTTGTAGAAGCGATGGAGGATCAAAACATCGCATATATCTTTGTTGATTGGTCTGCTGCAGACCCCAAGCTGAAAAAAATGTTAAACGATCTTGAAACTCTCGGAAGGGCATCGACCATGAAAACATGGAAATCTTTTATCAGTTCTTCGAGACTTTTCAATAAGGGATCTTTCCATGAAGTTCGATTCTATCGTGTGAGCATATGAATAATGTAATGCTTGCTTAGAGCTTTCCAAAAGTTCTCCTCAAATATCTAACTTGACTTTCCTGACGGACATTATCTTCATAAACAATCGTATCAAAGCTCTATACAAAAAAATAAGTAAAGCATTTAATTGTTTCTGAAATGGTTGAATATCTGACAAGATTTATGGGACAACTCAACAGCAAGATACTCGAAATAATAAATATTACTTACTTAACAAATGAAGCTTTTATTTTGACTTTAGATGGAAACTATAAAAGCTTTGTGGCCGGGCAGCATTTTGTCATCTCAGTTATTAATGATCATATTGAACGAGAATACTCTGTATATAGCGCTGAAAATGACGGCTCTTTGCAGTTCTTAGTAAAAGAAGTCGAAGACGGGTCCGTTTCTCCACGATTAAAAGACATGAAAAAAGGAGATAGTCTTAGTATAAGGGGGCCTTATGGTAAATTCGGTCTTAACAAGATGTGTAAAAACTCACATAAGCATGTATTTATTGCGACTGGAACCGGAATCGCTCCTTTCCACAGTATAGTGAAGAGTTACGAAGGTATCAATTATCAGATTATTCATGGGGTGAGATATTCAAACGAAGCATATGAGAAGCATGAATATGAACGTTCAAGGTACACTTTATGTACTTCTAATGATACTGGAGGAGATTTTAGTGGTCGTTTAACTTTTTACCTACAATCGGCTGATTTCGAAAAAAATACTTGCTTCTATCTTTGTGGTAACAGTGAGATGATTTATGATGGAACGGCAATCCTGAAAGAGAAAGGATTTGAAAACAGATATATTGAAACCGAGGTTTATTTTTAATATTTCATCTCCAACTAATATCACTCCTACCAAATTCGAGACTCTTATATTATCAATTAGAACAGAACAATGGAAGGTCGTTCAAAGATAAATCCAAGACAACAAGGACAAGTTGTTTGCATAAATCCTAATTTGGTTCTCAATCGTCGTGATGTTTTCACGACGGGCATTGTCTATATGCCCATTGGTTTGGCTTATTTTGTAGGAGAATTAAAAAAAACAGGATTTTCTTTTCAAGTTATTGATGCTTTTGGTGAAAGTCCTAATAAAACCTGGATAGAAGATGAATTTATATATCGTGGAATTCATCCATCTGAAATAATTGAAAAAATAAACCATGGGCCTATACCCAAGCCTGATGCCTTTTTTATCTATGCAGTCAATCTAACTTATCATCGCGCAATAGTTGAAATTGTAAAGCACCTAAAACGAGCATTTAATGAAATTCCAATTACTATTTTAGAAAATACTCAAGCTGTCACTGCATACTCATTGGAAAATGTTCAGGATGAACTCTATGAAGCAGGAGCTGATTTTGTGTTGATGGGAGAGCCGGAATATCGCGGAATAGAACTATTAAAACTCATTAAGTCGCAAACGAATGATGTAAATTTTTTAAACATAGATGGAATTGGCTTCAAGAAAATGGGGGAGAAAAAATATACTCTACCCGAGACAAAGGTTGACGATCTGGATGTATTGTCGTTTCCTGCTTGGGAGTATTTCCCTGTAAAAAACTATTGGCGATTACGATATTCTCATGGCCCACTTTCCGAAAAGAAATACCTGCCCATCCTCACGTCACGAGGCTGTCCATACAAGTGCCAGTTTTGCGTTATCCCTAAAACTAATTCACGTCAGTGGCGGTACAGGTCTGCAAAAAACGTAGTTGATGAGATGGAGTTTTGGGTAAAGAAATGGCAGATCAAAGAGTTTCATATTGAGGATGTTAATCCTACGGTTTATGATCCCCGGACTCAAGAAATTTGCAGAGAGATAATTCAGCGTGGATTGAAGATTAGTTGGAAAATCTCTGCCGGGACTAAGGTAGAAACGATAAAGAGTAAAGAAACTATCCGGTTAATGGCAAAAGCTGGATGTCGTTATATTTCTATCTCTCCTGAAAGTGGATCACCAAAAGTGATGAAAGCCATCAATAAGACATTCAAATATGACCATTCAGTAGATCTCGTTAAGGAAATGAATAGAGTCGGAATCTACTCACAAGCTTGTTTTGTTCTCGGATATCCACAGGAAGATGATGAAGACCGTTTATTAACCAGAAAAATGGTATACGAACTGACACGATCAGGTGTTAGTGAAATTGCTTTATTTATTATCACACCTGTACCGGGTTCTCAAATTTATGACAAGTTTTCTGGTTATACTGACTATTCACAATTGAATTTCTCTCCAACATGGAGGGAAGATTACTTAAAACTCAATCGCTTTCGAGTAAAACTCTATCGAGAATTTCTAATATGGAAGTTTGTGTTTCATCCCCTAAAGCTGCTAAAACAGCCGTTCAGCTTTGTTTTTAGACGGTTTAACACAAAAATGGAAATGGTACCCTATCGAGCATTGCATACTTTGGTACTTCTGCTAAAGGCTGGTAAACGCTCACTTTGGAAATCTTGATAAAATTAAATCCCAAATAATAGATAAATATAGATGAGTCATTTAGAAGAAATTTGCTGTCCTATTTGTAAAAGTCAAGATTATAAAATTCTACAAAAAGCAGCATATCCTGATTCATTGTCGTCAGAAGAATATTTAGAGGTGTATAAGTCTTCAAGCGATACCAAGTTGATGGATCAGTTAGTTGAATGTTCGGGTTGCGGTCTCGTTTATCTTAACCCGCGAGTTAAATCGGATATCATTTTGCAATCATATTCAGAGGCGATTGACTCCCGTTTTATAACACAGAATAAATCACGAATTCGTACGTTTAAAAAAGTTTTTAAACGTTGGTTAAAAAAAGAAAAAATTTTACCATCGAGTAATTACAAAGTCCTGGATATAGGATGTGCAGGCGGTGCTTTTCCAAAAGCAGTGAATGACCTAGGATTCCAAGTTGTTGGGGTTGAACCGAGTAGATTTCTATGTGACTTTGGACGGAAAGAGTATGGGCTAGATATTCGATCCGGAACTTTGCATGAACAGCAATTTAAGGATAACGAATTCGATATTGTCAGTATGTGGGATGTCATTGAGCACCTAGATCAACCTGAGTCAGTTTTAAAAGAGATATTCCGGATATTGAGATCTGGTGGTTGGTTAATAATAAATTATCCAGAATACAATTCCTGGCCTCGAAAAATACTGGGTATGAATTGGCCATTTTTCCTCAATGTCCACTTGTACTACTTTAATCCAAAGACTATTTGCCAGCTTTTAGAAAAGCAGAAATATCATACAAAACGAATTGAGCCCTATTTTCAAACTTTAGAATTAGGTTATGTTTTTGAACGGGCAGGGGCTATTTTCCCGCTTTTTAAATGGCTTGAAAAGCTAGTCAAAGTAGTTGGTTTGGGAAATACCAATTTTACATACTATATAGGGCAAACGCTTGTAACAGCAAAAAAAGAATATTAAGAAAATGGGAAAAATCGGAATTGTATTCGACATGGATGGTGTTTTATTCCTGACAAGCGATCTTCATTACGATGCATTTTGTCAGACACTCGCTGATGAGTCACTAGATGTACCTCCATATCGAGTGTTCGCAGGAATGAGAACAGATATGGCTTTTCGTCGGATATTTGATATCGCTGGAGTAGAGCTTTCCGAGCATAAACTGGCTGATTTGACTATCCAAAAAAGAGCTTGTGCTAATAGAATGCTTCTCAACAATCCTCCTATCGCTCCCAATTGCAATCTCGTACTAAAAGAGTTGTATAGTCGAGGGTTCACTTTGGCATTGGCGAGTTCTGCTTCCAGAAAAAACGTAGAAGTGTTTTTAGAATCAAGTAAAACAAGGGCGTTTTTCACTTCTGCTCTTTCGGGGGACGATGTGAATCAGGCCAAACCAGATCCGGAAATATTTGAAAAAGCAAGTATGGCTATAGGTATTGAGGCACAGAATTGCTTTGTAGTTGAAGACTCGATTGATGGTGCACTAGCAGCTCAATCGGCAGGAATGTCTGTAATTGGGATGCTGGGACTTAATAATTTGCAGGATTTTTCTGCGATTGGAGTAACCAATGTTGTTTCAGAATTAATAGAGTTGCTCGAAATGAATTACTTTAAAGTTCGAATCTAGTTTTGAAGTGTCAATTAAATGGAGCATGCCGAATGTCCGGAATTGAAAGAATAATGTCCGAACCTGATTTAAAGGAGATATTAGGGGCTAATGCAGTAATTGATGATCAGCAGTGGACCTGTGTTATCCCAGCTGCTGGTAAAGGAACTCGGCTTGGCTATCATTATCCGAAAATACTGTATCCGCTTTTGGGCAAACCCATCATTCATTTTCTGGTAGGCCAAATGGAGAGGTTTTGTAGCCAAATTGTGGTTGTGGCTTCGCCGGAAGGAGCTCCTGAAATTGACAAGGAACTTACAAGAATTCCGCACTCATCAATTGTCCAGATTGTAATACAAAAAAAGCCAATTGGAATGGCCGATGCTGTATGGCAAGCGAGAGATGTTGTGACAAACCCAAACACAGTCGTTTTATGGGGGGATCAGGTATGTCTGTTGGATAAAACCATCCTTATGACCTTAGCGCTTCATCAACTAAATCCGGACAATCTGCTGACCTTTCCGACAATTTTGAAAAAGGATCCATACATACATTTTCAAAGGAATGACAATGGAAGAATTCAAAAGGTTCTACAGCGAAGAGAAAATGAAATACAAGTAGACAAAGGCGAAAATGATTGTGGATTTTTTAGTTTTTCTACCGATGCCCTGTTTTCAGTTCTCAGCGACGGATTAAACTCCAAACAGTCAATAGGATCCCAGACTCAGGAGTTAAATCTGCTGCAACTGTTTCCAAAGTTTGAGTCAATGGAAGGCAGAGTTACAACTTTGCGTATTGCAACCGAACATGAATGCCTAGGAATAAATACAATTGAAGAAGCCCAACAAGTAGAAGCTATCATTCAACAACGGCTGGCTGATTCCCAATCAAAAAAAGTCAGAGTTGCAATGTTTTCCGGTGGAAGAGGCACAGCCACTCTTACTAAAGCATTTATAAATCATCCACAGATTGATCTCACTCTATTGGTAAATGCCTATGATGATGGGTTATCAACTGGAAGTATTCGTCGTTTCGTTTCAGGATTGCTGGGACCTTCGGATGTAAGAAAGAACATTGCTCGTTTGATTTCAGACACAGATGGATCTGGAATAGCTCTCAAGCGATTGTTGGAGTATCGGTTACCAAAGACAATTGACTATCAAACAGCCTTTGGCGTGTTATCAAATCTTTTAGATGAAAGTAACTCTCAAAAGAATTTCGGATTCAATAAAGAGTTTTGGGATGACTTTGAAAAAACCAGTTTTCAACAAGTTCGATACATTGACCGGCAATTGAGGGGATTTCTGGATTACTGCTCTAAAAAAGAAGATGATGGTGAGTTATTTGATTTTGCGGATTGTTCTTTTGGTAACCTTGTTTTTGCAGGTGCATTTCTTAATAACGGAAAAGATTTTAATCAGACAATCGAAAGCTTGAGCCAGGTTTTCTCCCCCTCTGCCAGGGTTATTAATGTGACTCAGGGAGAGAATTTGGTTTTGGTTGGTCTGAAATCGGATGGAAAATATCTTCAAGATGAAGCTGAGATAGTATCTCCTCAGAATACTGAAGTGATTGAAGAAATCTATTTGTTGGAAAACTATCTGGATGCAGCAGCAGTTAACGAATTAAATGATTTTAAGGATCTGGACAGCAAGAAAGAGTATTTATCGAAGAGATCTTTCTCGCCTTCAATTTCTAAAGAAGCACAATACGTTTTGGAGAATGCCGATATAATAATTTATGGACCAGGAACACAGCATTCATCACTTTTTCCGTCCTATTTAACGCAAAACGTCAGCGAAACAATTGCTAAAAACCTGAAAGCCGAAAAGATTTTTTTATCAAACACCAGAAAGGACCACGAAATTCAAGGAGAGACGATCAATTCTTTGTGCCAGAAGTTGCATTTTTACCTGACTCGAAAAGGTATTTTGAATTATCCTCCAATGGATCTAGTCACACATTACTTTTTTCAAATTCCTGGTGAAAGTGAACACAAAACAGATTTTTTGAAATTCGATGTAAAAAACTTTAGTTTACCAGCAAAGCAGGTTTTAGTTACAGATTGGGAATCTACTATGGGGAAACACTCTGGGGGAAGAGTTTTGGATGAGTTGATAGCGATTGTAAATGAAAGGGCAAAATCAAAAATGCGCTCTCTTTCCCATATGGTTTCTATTGTTGTTCCTGTATTAAATGAAGAAAAGACTCTTGGGAAAGTATTGACAAGGCTGAACCTATTAAATTTGCAGCCGATGGGTCTTGATAAAGAAATCATTGTTGTAGATGGGGGATCTAAAGATCGTTCCCCAGAGATCGCAAAAGAGTATCCTTTTATTCGATTTTATCAACTGCCACAAAAGTTAAAAGGTAGAGGAAGCGCATTAAGGTATGGTGTAGACCAATCACTCGGAGATATTGTCGTATTCTTTCCTTCGGACGATGAGTATGAGCCAAATAATATCGTTGACCTTGTCAAGGCAATACAATCGCAAGGTGCACAAGCAATCTTTGGTAGCAGGGCAATAAAATGTCTCAATCTTGAGGAACGAATTCGTCGAATTTATAGAGGAAAAATATTTTCATATTTAATTTCTAAGTATGGTGGGATGTCCCTGAGCGTTCTAAGTCTTCTACTATTTAAAAGGTTTATCACAGATCCGCTAACGGGATTAAAAGCTTTCAAAAGAAGACTTTTACTTGAGATGGATTTAAAGGCCAAAGGATTGGAACTAGAGGTGGAACTAATTGCCAAACTCTCCTACCAAAACGAGTACATCTTGGAGCTTCCTGTAGAATACTTTCCAAGGCTAAAGATCGAAGGGAAAAAAACATCTATTCTTGATGGTTTGTACACTATTTTATATTTTTTTCGACTACGTTTATTGAAATCAAAACAAAAATGAAATCGCTTTCCATTGTCATTCCTGCCTACAACGAGGAGGTATTTCTACTAAAGCTAATTGATCTAATTCGCCAAGTTGACACAGAAGGCTTGGGATACAAAAAGGAAATCATTATTGTAGATGACGGATCAACAGACAACACTTTAGAACTGGCTGAAAATTTAGCAGAGGCTAGTAGTGAAATTAAAGTGATCCACCAGGCAAACCAAGGGAAAGGCAGGGCAGTTCAAAGAGGGATCATGGATGCTACAGGAGATTTCATTCTAGTTCAGGATGCAGATTTGGAGTATGATCCTGAAGATTATCTGCCGATGCTTTCACAATTGAAAAGCTCTCACTCATCAATATATGGAAGTCGTATCAAAGGACAAATACAGTTTTTCAAGCGCCGCTTTCCGTTTCCAGGAAGACATCCGGATCAAGGTTTTGGGTCCTGGATAGCTGGTGTTTTTCTGACAATTTGGGCGTTCCTGTTATATGGCAGATGGATCACCGATACCCTTACTGCATACAAGATATACCCTACAGATGTAATCAAGGATATGAATATTATCACAAATGGATTTGAGACAGATCACGAGATCACGGCAAAATTGATTAAAAAAGGTATCAGAATTATTGAAGTGCCAATTCACTATAACCCCAGGACTATTGATCAAGGTAAGAAAATCCGTATGAAAGATGGATTTGTTGCTGTCTGGGTATTTTTCAGGTTTAAATTTTGGAAATGAAATAATTAAATTAATAGGGTAATTATGAAAATTTTGGTTACGGGTGGTGCTGGGTTCATAGGAACAAATCTTTGCATCGAATTGAGAAAAAGAGGCCATAAAGTAATCGCATGCGATTTGTATAACACAGAACGCAATGACTATGTTAGGTGCGATGTTTTCAATCATAGACAAGTTTTAAATGTATTTGATGAATTCGGTCCATTTGATTTCGTTTATCATTTGGCAGCCGAGTATGGCAGATGGAATGGTGAAGCATATTACGAAAATCTTTGGCAAACAAATATCATCGGTACAAAACATATCTTGCGTGAGCAAGAGAAACGCAAATTCAAAATGATATTTTTCTCGTCTGCTGAAGTTTATGGAGACTACTCCGGCGAAATGAAAGAGTCTGTCATGGAAGAGAATAAGATCAGTGACACCTATCAGATGAATGACTATGCAATTTCAAAGTGGTCTGGAGAGTTAATGTGCTTAAACTCAGCTGCCATGTTTGGCACAGAGACTGTCAGAGTACGCCCAGTTAATTGCTATGGTCCCCATGAAGAGTATACACCATACCGTGGATTTATTCCCAAATTCATCTATCATGCATTAAATGATATGCCTTATACTGTGTTCAAAGGGCATAAACGGATAATCGACTATGTCGAAGATACTTGCTGGACTGTAGCAAACATTGTCGACAATTTTATTCCTGGCGAGGTCTATAATGTTGGAAGCAACGTTGAATGGGAAATGGACATTAAGGAATACTCTGATTTGGTTTTGAAATCTGTTGGAAAGGATGACTCTCTAGTTACCTATAAAGAGTCAGAACCGTTTACAACCAAGGTAAAGACAATTGATTTCAGTAAAATTATTAAAGATTTAGGACACGATCCAAAAATCTCTCCCGAAGAAGGAATTAAAAGAACCGCTGAGTGGATGAAGAATTGTTACAGAATGAAATAAAATCATGAAAAAGAAAAAAATTCTTATTGTTTTTGGAACTCGGCCGGAAGCAATCAAACTTTGTCCGTTGGTGAGAATTTTAAAAGATCGGGGAAGTAACATTGAAGCCGATGTTTGTGTAACTGCCCAACATCGAGAAATGCTTGACCAAGTACTTGGTCTGTTCGAAGTCAAACCGCAATTTGACTTGGACCTCATGAAACCTGGTCAGGAATTAGGCCGGATTACAGGTGAAATCATCAAAGGAGTACAAAATACAATCCAGCAGTGTGGGCCGGACTTCGTTATTGTGCAAGGTGACACAACAACCGCTTTTGGTGCTGCTTTGGCAGCATACTATGTAAAAACACCTGTTGGTCACGTTGAAGCTGGGCTGAGAACAGGTAACATATATTCTCCGTGGCCCGAAGAGATTAATCGCCGACTTGTGGGTCAAATTGCTCATGTACACTTTGCTCCTACAACGAAAAGCAAACAAAACTTATTAAATGAAGGCTTTTTAGATAAGAAGGTGAAGGTGACAGGTAATACAGTCATAGATGCCCTATTCTGGATGTTGGAACGAATTAAGTCAGATAATGCATTAAGAGAATCTGTTGAAGATCGTCTGCTGAAATCATTTACATTTAAACGAACAAACTTCAATTTAGAATCGGTCAAAAATAAAAAACGTAAGATGATTCTTGTAACGGGTCATCGCAGGGAAAACTTTGGAGAAGGATTTTTAAATATATGTAATTCCTTAAAAAAAATAGCGGTTGAAAATAAGAATGTCGACCTTGTATATCCGGTGCATCTAAATCCTAATGTTCAAAAACCTGTGTACGACATTCTTGGGAACGAATCAAATATCCATTTAATTGAACCACTTGAGTATGATTCGTTTGTGTATTTAATGAGTATAAGTTCTATAATTCTTACCGACAGCGGTGGAGTTCAGGAGGAAGCCCCAAGTCTTGGAAAACCAGTGCTTGTTATGAGAGATACTACTGAAAGGCCTGAAGCGATAGAAGCCGGGACAGTAAAACTAGTAGGTACCGACACCGACAAAATTTATGAAGAATCTATGATATTGCTTCACGATTCAGAAGCATACAATAAAATGGCAAGAGCGCATAATCCTTATGGAGATGGTACAGCTTGTCAACAAATCCTGGACTACATACAAGGAGACTATTTTGGAAGCAAATAGGAAACGTTTAAATTTGGTGCAAAATTATCTGGATAAAATATCTTTGGAAAGTGATTTACTTACCTATTACCAAGGAAGGAATATTCTGGTAACCGGTGGAGCAGGAGCGATCGGCAGCAATTTAACGATCGCTCTTTCTTTGTTGGTGGGAGATAAAGGCAAGGTAATTGTGTTAGACAATCTCTCTTCGATAAAAACAAACAATCCATGGAATGTGTTGCCCTTGCCCAATGTGATGTTTGTCGAAGGGGATATTAGAAGCGATGTCGATTTAATACGGGTGTTTAAAGAAGACATTTCGTTAGTTTTTCATCTGGCGGCATTCTTTGCGAACCAGAATTCGATCGATTATCCTGAAATCTCTGCAGACGTTGACGTGATAGGTCAAGTGAAACTGTTAGAATATTCCAGGTTGGCGAAAATAGAACGTTTCATATACGCCTCAAGCGGTTGTGCAATTTACGGATCCTATCCTCAAATGCCACTGATGGAAGATTTTATTTCCATGCATCTTAGCACGCCATACCAAATCAATAAGATGACTGGTGAAATGTATTGCAATTTCTATAGTCATCACTATGATATGAAAACTGTAAACTGCCGATTTTTTAACTCGTATGGGCCAGGAGAAGTTCCGGGGCAATATCGTAACGTGATTCCAAATTTTATCTATTGGTCGATGAAAGGACAATCACTTCCAATCACCGGTACGGGTGAAGAGACTAGAGATTTTACTTATGTGCTGGATTTGGTTCAAGGTCTTTTAAAATCAGGCTATTATGAAAAAGCTGTTGGAGAGAATTTTAACTTGGCAGCTGGTAAAGAGATAAGCATAAAAGACATGGCTGAATTGGTCTTAAAAGTAACAAAGAACAGCGTACCCCTCAACTACAGGGAAAGAAGAAAATGGGATACCAAACCAAGACTACTTGCTTCAATTGAGAAAGCCAAACAATTGGTTTGCTACGACCCTATAATTGATTTTACTGAAGGATTTGAATCAAATATTGAATGGTTTAATGATAATTGGGATTTAATAGAAGAGTTAGCGGATTTTCCACCAGGCATGAGCAGTGCTGTTCGAAATAGTTAAGTTTCTAGCATTAAATATTTCTAGTTCAATATCATATCTTTCAGATGAGTGATAAAAAAAGCGTTCTGATTGTCACAGAACGATTCTATCCTGAAGACTTTGGAATAAACGATCTTGCACAAGCTTGGCAGGAACATGGGTTTAAAGTTGAAGTATTGTGTCAGACTCCTAGCTATCCCTTTGATAAGGTATTTGAAGGGTACAATAATAGAATCTATCAAAAGGAATCTTGGAAAGGCATTAAAATTCACAGAGTATACTCACTGCTGGGTTATAAAAAGAATGTGATGCGAAAAATTGGATCCTATCTTTCATTTGCATTATTTGCTTCATTCTTTGCGCTACTTTTTGGAAGAAAATACGACAAGATTTTTGTGTATCATGTAGGACCACTTACTCAAGCAATACCAGCTATACTAATAAAGAAAATATTCAGAAAAGAGCTTTATATTTGGACTTTAGACATATGGCCCGATTCGGTTTTTGCATATGGATTTAAAAAAAATAAACTCTCGGTAGCGTTGCTTGATTTTTACGTTTCGTTTGTTTATCGAAACTGCACATCTATATTTGTTTCATGTAAAGGATTCAAAGATAAGATAATCAGTTATGCACCTAAAGCAAAAATAATATTTTCGCCCCAGTGGGTACCCCTGGAATTGGAAGTTGGAAATCCAAATCCTAACGAAAAACTAAAAGCTGGATATAATTTTACTTTTGCAGGCAATATTGGCAAAGTTCAAAACCTTGAAAATGTCATAAATGGCTTCGCTCTGATAGATAAATCTGTTGCTCACATTGATCAGGATATCAACCTGAATATTGTAGGAGATGGTTCAAATCTTCAAAATCTAAAAAACTTGGTGGCTGAACATAATATTTCTAATGTTCACTTTTGGGGACGAAGACCATTATCTGAAATGACTTCCTGGTTTGCGGGTAGTGATGCTTTGATTATATCCTTAATAGACCAACCGATATTTTCTTTGACTGTCCCAGCCAAATTTCAGGCATATCTTGCTGCAGGAAAACCCATCATCTGCATCATGAAAGGCGAGGTTGCAGCTATTGTTAAGGAAAAAAAGATAGGACTGGTGTCCGACCCAAATGATTTAGAGGAAATAAGGCAAACATTTGAAGCATTTGTTTCAATTCAACAAAAAGAATTAACGCAAATGACAACAAATATGACCAATCTACTAAATATTGAATATAATCGAGACAAGATAATCCAACAAAAGACTGAAGAAGTATTCATTTAAACCCAATAAGTATCTACAAAGAATTATACGAAAAACTTTTCCCAACTAATCAACTGATTTTAATTTAAAATCGAAGGTGCTAATTGTTAGTAAGAATTTTGGAGACTGGCTGTGAGGGTTCTGATAACTGGGGCTACAGGGTTTATAGGTCGCAACCTTACTGAAAGGCTTTTTTCAGAGGGTTTGCATTGTCCTACTGCAATTGGCAGGAAAAAACCGAATTGCACGTATAGTTTTTCAAGGTATATACAAATCAATAGCATAGATAGTGAGACAGATTGGTCAATTGCTTTAGTTGATATCGATGTAATAGTTCATCTTGCGGCACGAGTTCATGTAATGGATGATCCATCATCTGATCCTTTAACTTCTTTTCGCAAGGTCAATGTTCATGGTACTTTGAATTTGGCCCGTCAGGCTGCTTCAGTGGGAGTTAAGCGTTTTATTTTCATCAGCTCGATTAAAGTAAATGGAGAATCAACTATTCCAGGAAAACCGTTTCAAGCTGACGAATCATCAGGACCTGAAGATCCTTATGGTATTTCTAAAAAGGAAGCAGAGGATAATCTTAAAAAACTTGAAGGTGAAACTGGCATGGAGGTAGTGATTATCCGACCTCCCCTTGTGTACGGACCTGGAGTAAAGGCAAATTTCTTAAGAATGATGCGATGGGTTAATAAAAGGATTCCATTGCCTCTTGGTTCCATCCAAAATAAACGAAGCTTGGTAGCGTTGGATAATTTGGTGGATCTTATTATTACATGCATTGACCATCCGGCCGCTGCAAATCAAACCTTTTTGGCAGGGGATGGTGAAGATCTTTCTACAACTGAGTTGTTAGCGAGATTGGGACAGGCAATGGGAAAACCGACCCGGTTGATTCCAGTTCCGACATCAATTTTAAAACTTATAGCCAAAGCTTTGGGAAAAGGAGATATTTCAGCTAGATTATGCGGTAATCTGCAAGTCGATATTTCAAAAACTTGCCAAATCTTAAATTGGAAGCCATTGATAAGCGTTGATAAAGGTTTGGAAAAGGCGGCTAGGGGATTCGCCAGTGAATAAGACTGATTTGATGCTGTTAGCAGCGTGCACAGTTTTTGGAGGGCTTGGTGCGTTTATAATTGCTAAATGGGGATCGAAATTCTCACTTCTTGATAAACCAAATTCCAGGAGTTCTCATAAACACGCAACACCGAAAGGAGGAGGATTTGGTATTTTAGTCGCTTTTGTAGTTTGCTCATTCATGGTTAACCTTCCACTTTTTATTTGGGTTCCAGCTACCATCCTTGCTTTGGTTAGTTTTTATAATGATAAATATGAAATCAGTGCCTTGATAAGGTTGGTTATACAGTTTATTGCTGCTTTAAGTCTTCTTGGTTTCCTGGATGGCGCTTTTACAGGTATTCCTCGTTTAGTCTCAGCTCAGCAAATAACAATCATTTGCTTGCTCTCTGTATTTATCGTTGGAACGACGAATTGTTACAACTTTATGGACGGTATAAATGGAATAGCTGCAATTACGGGAATGGTTGGATTCAGTCTCATGGGACTATATGGTCTTCTATCAGGAAAAGATGCTAATATCTCTTTGGTTAGTCTGAGCATTGCAGTTTCTTGTGCTGGTTTTTTGCCCTTTAACTTTCCCAAGGCTCGCGTTTTCATGGGAGATGTCGGATCCATTTTACTCGGTTTCTTATTTGCTTGCATTATCATTGTGTACGTCGAAACGCTCTTTGAGTTTATAATCCTAATCAGTTTCTTGTTTCCGTTTTATGCAGATGAAGTAATCACTCAAATTGAAAGAATTCTCAGAAATGAAAAGCTAATGACAGCTCACCGGAGACATCTTTATCAAGTCCTTGTTAATGAACATAAAATAAGTCACTGGAAAATATCTGTCAGCTATGGGCTTATTCAACTTCTTGTCGGGCTAAGCATTTGGGGAATTTCAGGCTTTGGACTACTACCTACCATCTTCCTTTTGATTGTATACTTTTTTTGTTTTGTGGGTGTTAATCGGACTGTTAAATCGGTTTATTTTTACTAGTGCAAATCGGAGTAAATCACACAGTAACAATACAGCATATTGAACTACATGAATATTGCAATCGAAATCATCAATCAGTTTTACCTTAAATTGAGTCGTAGTGCAAAAAAAGGAGTTTTTCTTTGTACTGATTTTGTTGCTTTCATTCTGTCCATATTTTTAGCGTTTGTTCTTCGCTTTGACTTGTTTGATGCATTAATCAGGATCCCGACCTATCAGATTCAGATTCTACTATTAATACCGGTCAAACTTTCTTTTTTCTGGATAGTGGGAGTCTACAGACCAGTTTTGCGATATACCGGTCTGGAGTTTTTAGGAACTGCGGTGATAGCTTCCACGGGAGGAACTGGTGTTTTTGCGCTGGCAAGCATTCTGTTGGTATTGCATCCTCTCCCGAGATCAATTCTGGTGATGGATGCCTTTATCACTTTAATTTTTATAGTAGCAATACGTTTAGGAATTCGTTGGATTGTCTATAAAGCAATAGTGCAAAATCAACGTGATACTAAATCAGAAAGAGTTGTTATTTATGGTGCTGGTGAAGCCGCATTTCAACTTGTTCAAGCTCTTTCCGGTGAGAATCGATACAAAGTTGTGGCATTTGTTGATGACAGCAGTCAGTTGCGAAACCAGAGTATGCACGGAATAAAAGTGTATCCGACTAATCAGCTCAAAAAGTTGATTAAAAAACATGAAGCTAACAGCATTTTGCTTGCGTTGGACTCGACAGGAATTCAAGAAAGAAAGGGTATAATTGAAAATATACAATCATTAGGAGTCGGCATAAAAACAATGCCAAGCGTGTCCGAGATTATTTCTGGCAAGGTTTCCATAAGCGAAATCAGAGATATTGATATTGTTGACTTACTTGGCAGGGAAGAGATAGATCCTGATCCGGTGTTGATGCAAAAAAACATAAAGGGGAAAACAGTTTTAGTGACCGGTGCAGGTGGATCAATTGGCTCTGAGTTATGCCGTCAAATAATTCAACTGGAACCCAAAGAATTGATTTTATTCGAGCTAAATGAATTTGCTCTTTATAAGATTGATATCGAACTAAAGGAGAACTATCCAAATGTTGCGGTCTTTGCCTATCTGGGAACAACTCTTAATCAATTGCTTTTAGAGAAAACACTTTCCGATCATAAAACTGAAACTGTCTATCACGCAGCTGCTTATAAGCATGTACCGCTGATCGAAGCTAACATTTCAGAGGGAATTTACAATAATATCAAAGGAACTTTGTCTTGCGTAAAAGCGTCAATTAATTGTGCAGTCCGGACATTTGTTCTAATATCCACAGATAAGGCTGTAAGGCCTACCAATGTCATGGGGACGACAAAACGTATTTCTGAATTGATCCTGCAGGCATTCTCCCAAAAATCAGAAATTAAAACAAATTTCATAATGGTGCGATTTGGTAATGTATTGGACAGCGCTGGATCTGTGGTACCTAGATTTCGAAAACAACTAACGGAAGGGAAAAACCTTACAATCACTCATAAAGATATCAAGCGTTACTTCATGTCTATTCCGGAAGCTTCTCGACTGGTTATTCAGGCAGGTGCTTTGGGAAAAGGGGGTGAAGTGTTTCTGCTTGAAATGGGTGAGCCCGTGAGGATTTACGATTTGGCAATACAAATGATTGAACTTAGCGGTTTGAGTTTAGGTGAAGATATCGATATTGAAGTCACGGGGATTCGGCCAGGAGAAAAGCTGTTTGAAGAGTTGTTAATTGATCATGACAAAAGTGAATCCACAAGCCATCCTAAAATATTTTGCGCAAAAGAAGACTTCATTTCGTGGGAAGAACTTGAGAGCCGTTTAATGAGACTTTTTATGGTTGCTGAAAGCTCTAACAAAGAAGAAATTCTGAAAGAAATGAAAAAACTTGTTCCAGAGTTTTCTCATAATCAACACATTAATTAGTTGAGTATTAATAAAAGTTTGTTTATCAAAAGGTAAGAGCATTTCGAATCCGAGTCAGTTAAAAAGTGAGTTGAAGCAAAGAGCAATTAAGTGGATTGGAGTGACAAATACTTTTGCAATAAGACCTGGATGCTATGATAGAAGTATTTGTCATAATGATTTGTTGATCTGGAATCTATTTTGATATCTAGATTTCTAGTTTCTCGATAAAATTTCCCATATAGTTTGGAAACAATCCAGCTCATCCGATTTCAAAAACGCTAGTCTGGCTGATCATTAACATCGGAGATTGCTAAATGTACGCAATATCCGATAATTATGGAAACATATAATGGAAAAACATACGACCAGCTTGTATCATCAAACATCAAGGTTAATGGAAAAAAACAAAGCAAAGTTGTTCCTTCTAGTTTTTTCATTTGAATAAGTAAAGTCGTACAAAACAATAATAAAAAGCCTATCCCAAACACTCCTTGTTCTGTTAGGACCCCAAATAAAAAATTGTGGGTATTAAACCCCTCTCCAAGTTTCTGAACTGTTTGAAATGAACCTACCCCAATGCCGATAAACGGTTTTTCCTTCCATAATTTATAAGCCAAATCCCATATTTCTAAACGCGAATGAATCAACGGAATTCCTCTAATTGATTTTTTCGATAATAGATCATTACTTTCAAAATTAGGACTGGCAATAGTGCGGTTCCAGAAAGTTTGTATAGTATGCGATACTCTAGGTGGTGTTGTTGAAATTACAATTAAACTTCCAAGCACAAGCACAAGAAAAGGCAACAAATAATAAAAACGTTTGTTTCTCCGTTTGGCAGCTTTAATGACTAAATTCAAATAAGTTATTACCCAAAATATTATAACGACCAAAAATCCAATAAACGGGTTTCTGCCATCCACTTGCAAAATCCCCAGTCCAGCAACAAATACGGTTAGAGGAAATATGGCGAGCGAACGAATAGGATGAATCGAATACCACAAAATTATTCCAGTTTGCATTACTAGGGCGAATCCAAGTTCGTTAGGATTGATGTATAAACCACTACTGACAGCTTCTCCCCTTGTCTGAAAATAATCCGGCATTAGGTTTTTTAGGTAGGCAAAAGTGACATATTCGTTTCTTTCTAAAACCCATATTATTGTTATAATTATTAAACAAACAATAAATGAGCTTAGAAATGCTGGTAAGTGTTTTTTGTTGATTGATAGCAACATTCCTATTTCAAATGCAATGATCAAACTACCGACTATGCGAAGAACCAACTTAATGGAAACTATAGGTGAGGCGCCAATCAGAGAGTTTATAAATAAGTAAATGATCCAACAAAAGCTTATAAGCAACAAAATTCTTAAATTTTTGTGACTTAGAATAGTTATAATTTGCTTATTAATAATAAGACCGTAGCCTAAAACAGCGACTGCCATACCGATCTTTGCTAAATTAATATCTAAAATAAAATGAAACATATGTATGTTTGCAGCCGTGCTTAAAATGTATACTGTAGTTATAATAAATATAATAAATTGGTTTAAATTTATGTCAGGGATTATTTTTTTCATTATTATCTGATTTGTTGGGATTGATATTTTTTTATTTAAATCAAATTGAATAGTATAACGAATTAAACTATGGCTTAATCCATTACATCTAAAGAATTAATTCAATTGTTTTAATTCTCTGACTTTATGTAATTTTGAATAGACTTGACATACTCTTTTAATTCGCTAATTAATATAATTTTAAATATTACAAGAAGTATAATATAAATAATACCAGTCAAAATAAATTCAAAAATCTTAAAAGACAAGTCAAAATAAAACAAAAAAAGGCTTAATGAGCTAGCAATAATTATAAACTTGAAAATGACTATAAAAAAATCATAATTATAAAATGAAGATTTACAATTATGAATTAAAATAAGAAGCATGATTAATTGTGTTAAACTAACCATAACTGCTGAGCCAATAAATCCAAAGCTAGGTATTAACAGATAATTTCCTCCAACATTGATAATCATAGCCCAAAAACTTGCAAATGCATTGATACTTTGTCTGTTTTGAGTGATGAGCAAAATTGCAGGAACACTATAGAGAAATAGACAAAATACTGCTGGTGAAATTACGGCCATCGCTGTGGATGCATTTAAATAATTTACTCCATATAGCAATTCAATAATCCATTCAGATTCCACCATCATAACGACACAAATTGGTAGTGATATCATCATCATAAAGCTGGAAGCTTTGACTGTCGTATGACTCAGCTTCTTATTGTCATTTAGATAGATAACCAATTTGGGAACAATAACTGTTTGAAAAACAGTTGGAACAAAGATAAGTGTTTCGTACAATTTGAAGGCAGCATTGTAAAGGCCAACTTGGGACTCGTCAGTAAATTTTGAGAGGAGCAATGTATCTATTCGGAGGTAAATGCTTATCATCACGCCGGACATCGCAATTGGCATTGCTGCTTTCAGCTTTTCGAAGATGAATGTCTTATCAACAACAATGCGGAAAAAGCCTATTTGACTAGTTAACATCAAAGTACCAATTATGAATCCAATTAAAGAGGAAGCGGCTTGCAGCCAACAAATTGTTAGTAGTGGTACTTTGATTAAAAATGCTAAAGCGGCAAAAACATACAACAGAGACCTATATATCAATGTGTTGAACAGTACATATTTCAACTTGTCCAAAGCTGTGAAGTAAGAGTTGATTAGATCGATGAAAGAGTTACTAACCATCCAGATTGTTGATGCCACTAGCAATTGAAATATTAATTCGGAATAGGAGAGAATGCATGCGATTGCGAATACGATAAATACTGTGGAAAAACAAGCAATAATTTTTACAAAAATCAGTTTCTCTAAATATTGCTTTGAATTTTTTACATCTTTGGCCGCATCTCTAATTAGTAAAACATGAAGTCCTAATTCGGATACAATATACAACATGTTGGCCAAAGCAAAAGCAAGGGCATAACTTCCAAACAATTCAACACCGTATATCCTTGCAATCAAGATGATCAGAATTAACATACCAATTCTTGAATATAGATCTGATCCAATCTTGATTATGAAATTGGCAAGCACTGATTGAGAGTCTTTCATTTTCCTATTTAACAACTTCCAATACGATTTGTGTTTCTTTGGCAGGAAAAAGAAACGTAAGAAATCTCTCGTAAAAGGCAGGGAACTTATTAGCAATTAAACTTATTCCTAATACTTTGTATGGGACGAATTTGATTTTATCGTGAAGTCTCCAAAAACTTACTCTTCTTTCCAGAATTTTGAACCTCATATCTGCCTCAATGTAGGAACTTCCATATCCACAATATGCATCGAATGAATGCATTGAAATGAGGTGTCTATGATTTAAATCAGCATAGGCATTTAATGAGGAATAATGCGGGGAAACAATTTCCACTATACAGCCATTTTTTCCTATTCGAAAAACCTCTTTCAAAGTTCTTTCCGGATTTTCCAGATGTTCGATAGAGTGATGGAGAATAATTTTGTCAAAGGAATCATCCTTAATTGGATAAGGATAGTGGTCTAAATTCCATTTTATGTCGATATCGGGAAAATTAGCGAAATCAATTCCGATTGCTCCAGGCCATTTGTTTTTCCCACAACCAAGATCAAGAATATTACTCATAGCTACCAATAAATTCGTCCATGAAGACTGCTGCCCCTTTTTAGGTGAAATATCTAATTTAGAGGAGAGCAATTGTTGTACTTTTTTATGTAAAAATCCAGCCAATTTCATCAAAAATCAAGAAAGTTGCCAATAACATTAATTTACCATACTGTTGTAACCCCACTCTGAGATGTCTTGAGAGCATTGATTGATAAACGTGGATAATAGTTTCAATAAACCCAATTTGTTTGAACAATGTTGCATGAGTAGCTGGTACCCTTATCGTGCATAATCAGTTTATTAAAGTGTATTTGTGTCGCCTTAATAAAATGCATCTTTGTATATTGCCACAATCAATAAAACTGCTAAATACTGACAACTCATTAGGTTAGCTAAATCAACATACAAAGTAAGTTAGAATGAACGTGAAAGCGAGAAAACTTATTGGTATTGATCTGAAGACTTTTTCATTAAATGCAGCCGGTATTGGTAGATATACCATGGAACTGGTCTGCCAATTAGTTGAAAGAAATAAATTTCAGTATGTTGGATTCCCATCGCCAAATTCGGATTTTCATAAGATCCAGGAATTGAATGTCCAGAATGCTACCGGTGTTTATCGTAAATTCAACAGTTCTCTGATAAGATCTGCTCTTTTAATTCCTGCTGCCTTGGAGAATAATAAAATTGCTTTACTCCATTCAATGGATAACAGCTGCATTTTGCAAACAAAAAAAACTATAAAGTGCAAAAGAGTTTCAACCATTCATGATTTGGTCGTATTTAAATATCCTCAGTTCTTTACCAAAAAGCACTACTATGTAGTAAAAAACCTCTTGGTTCACGCTGTTAAGAACTCCGATCATATCATAACGGTTTCAGATTCTACAAAAAGAGATTTATTGAATCAGTTCCCACAATTAAATGAAGCAAAAATTAGTGTCACTCATCTTGCTGCCTCAAAAAGATTTAAAAAAATAGAATCTGATGGTCTGAATAATACCATTCACATTCCTAGCAATTTCTTTTTTTCGTTAGGCACCCAGGAACCAAGAAAGAATGTAGCAAATCTAGTAAGTGCATTTTTGGAATTAAAAAAAAACAAAAACTACGAAAATATTAAATTGCTTATTGCAGGGGGAGAAGGTTGGCTAAATTCCAATCAATTATTGGCAGATAAAGAAATGCTGCAAAAAAAAGGGATAGTGGTTCTTGGATTTGTCAAAGAAAGAATGCTGCCAATTTTATATTCAAATGCACTTGCATTTGTGTACCCAAGTTTTTATGAAGGTTTTGGGTTGCCGGTCCTCGAAGCAATGTCTTGCGGTTGTCCGGTTATTACCTCGAATATATCTTCAATGCCAGAGATTGCAGGCGATAGTGCGCTCTATGTTGATCCTTATTCAATAGACTCAATAAAAACTTGTTTACAAAAAATCGCAACAAATAGTGCATTGCGAAATGACTTATCCAACAGGGCAATAATACAAAGTAGGAAGTTTTCATGGACCAACACTGCTGAGAAAACAGAAAATGCTTATGCCAAGCTATTGAGCTAATTCCAGTTTTGAAAATTGCAAACTGTCACAAGCCAACTCAGGATTTTACAAAAGCAAATCTGACTATAAATGGTTTGCAGTCAATTCTATAGATCGAATTGGAAGAGCTGTTATTTGATTTTGGATAAACCACCGGGGGATTTATCCAGCATGATTAGCCACTCGCAATTATCATTTGATTGTTGATTATTAAAATGAAAACAATC
>JANQGZ010000130.1:0-15893 GCA_028282825.1 SAR324 cluster bacterium | reverse complement strand
CCGATAACCGATAACCGATAACCGATAACCGATAACCGATAACCGATAACCGATAACCGAACAATCAGCTTTTCAGCAAATTGGAAAGGATTTTCTTATTGGTCTGATTGATGGCGTGAGTAATGTGAATACCATCTTCTTCATACTTTACTTCTTCAACCGTTCCCAGCTGATATAGACGAGACAGGATTTCAGCCTTATCATAGGGAAGGGTTAAATTGTCCCTGGAAAAGCCGTTTTGAAAATGTTCTTCAATTCTATCTTTTAAGGAAAAGACAGATTCATCTTCCAGAACTGATACAGCTTGTCCTTCCGAATAGCTCTTTAAAAGAATCAATTTATCCAGTTGATCCGAAACCAGATCCATTTTATTTAAAACCAGCAGCCGCGGGATATCAAATGCACCTATCTCCTTCAGTACCTGTTCTGTGGTTTCAATGTGCTGAGCTATGTTGGGGCTGGAAGCATCTACCACATGGAGCAGCAAATCAGCATTTTTTACTACCGACAAGGTCGATCGAAAGGATGCAACCAGGTTATGGGGCAGGTTCTTGATGAAACCTACGGTATCAGAAATCAGAATTTCTGGTCGGATCTTGCTGGGCAAAGATCTGGTGGCGGATTCCAGGGTGGCAAATAACTTGTCCTGGGCCAGAAGTTTGGCACCGGTCAGTCGGTTGATGAGTGACGTTTTGCCCGCATTGGTGTACCCGACAACCCCAAGCTGAAAACAGGAAAATCGCTGCTTGGATTGGGTCTGCCGTTCCCCTGCAACTTTTTTCAGGGATTTTTCCAGTCGGGAGATGCGTTTCCCAATGAGCTGGCGGTCGATATTGATCTGTTTTTCACCGGTACCCTTGGATGCGCCAATACCTCCCTTTTCCCTGTCGAGATGCGCCCAGAGGCCTACCAAACGCGGCAACATATATTTCAACTGTGCTAATTCCACCTGATCCCGCGATTCAGGCGTTCTGGCATGACTGGCAAATATCTCAAGAATAAGCTGGGTGCGATCCCAGACCATGCAATTCAAATAGGTCTCAATAAACTTCCCCTGGTTTGGACTTAATTCCCGATCAAAAAGAATCAGGTTGATGTTGTTTTCTTTGATGTAACGTTTAATTCCATTGAGTTTACCAGTACCCAGGTAACTTTTGGAATCAAGCCTGTCCCTGGTCTGATAATCCCTGCCTGCAATTTCAAAATCCAAGGTCGTTGCCAAGGATTCCATTTCATCCAGGGAATCTTCCGTATTTTCAATCTTTTCCGACTTGAAGTGCACCGCAAACAATAGCACTCGTGTTTTTTCTTGAGAGTATTCTATCAATTAATCGTTATCTCCTAATACTTCACCGATTTTCACTTGATGCCCATTTACAAATTCAAGAGCGCTGACCTTTTTTTTGCTTTCCGGCTGACAAGCCAGTATTCTTACCGAACCCTCACCGCATGCGATGTCGAATCCCTCTGAATCTATCGCAACAATCGTTCCGGGATTTTCTTCCTGATCGGTATTTCCGCCATTGGCCTTTTCCATTTCCTTGATAACCAACCGTTTACCCCGAAAACTGGTGACAACACCCGGAAAAGGGGACAAAGCCCTGAACCTGCAATGTATTGAATGGTTTGTTTGCTGCCAGTCCAGCAAACGATCCTCTTTGTTTAACAGACGAGTATAGGTGGCTTTTGCGTGATCTTGCCTAACAGCGGAAATGTCATCAAATTCTTTAATGGTTTTGACAATAAGATTCGCTCCCAGCACAGACAACTTTTCTGCCAGTTGGCCGCTATTTTCCCCGGGATCAATTGGCGTTTTTTCCGTCAACAGCAAATCACCCGTGTCCATGCCTTTGTCCATGAGCATGGTGCACACGCCCGTTTCCTCATCACCATTTAAAAGTGAAAACTGGATGGGTGCTGCACCTCGCCACTTTGGCAACAGGGATGCGTGGACGTTGATACATGCTTTTTTGGGTAAATTCAGCACAGATTCGGGAAGGATCTTCCCATAGGCTATCACCACAAAAAAATCCGCTTCAATGGCGTTCAAAATTTCCAGAGCTTCCTGCGAACGGATTGAATCAGGTTGAAAAACCGCCAGGTCATTTTCTAAAGCGATTTCTTTGACTGGAGTGTGCTGGAACTTATGGCCGCGACCTTTTTTCCGATCGGGTTGACTGACGACCAGTGGAATCTCAAATTCTGCGTCAATCAAAGCTTTGAGAGAAGGCACCGCGAATTCCGGGGTACCCATAAAAACAATTTTAGGCAATTAGTTTCTCCGAACTGCTGTTGGCGTCAACTACCTGCATCTTCTCTGCAATGCCGGCCAGAATATCCTCCGAAGCAGCCATATCATGAAGGTCATCCCAGGGATTTCCTTCTTCGTTTTGTTGACAGCTATATTCGGATATATAGCATTTTTCTTTCATGTAGACCAGTTCGGATTTGAGTTTATCGATAATCCTGTATTTATTGGCAGGCGTGATATTAAAGGCACATCCATCTAAGATTTCCCTGGTGGATTTGGTCGTTTTTCCCTGTTGAAGCGGATATTCATTCAACCAGGTACCGGTAAGATAGGATGCCAACCCTGGCAGTAAGGCATGTTTGGAAGCACTCTCCCTAAACAAGCGAGGAGGGATTAGTCGTAAATGGATTCCCAAATGAAACGGATTATCCTTCCCGGGCAGAAATATCGGATCTAACATGAGCTTTTTGATGGAACCGCATTCAGAAGGCGTGGCACATTCCGAATAAAGCTCCAGAACAAATGAGTTAACGGTTTCTTTATTCCCGTCTTCACATTTCCAAAGCCGTTTCACCTTAATTTTCGCAAGTATCTCATAAATGCGTTTGAATAAGGTAATCTGTTTTTCAGAGTAGGTACCTTTTTTTGAAGGTTTTGCCACCAGTTCCAAATGCTTCTTTACATCAAACCGACAATGACCATCCTCACTTGATCCGGCTATCTGTCTTAAAATCCCCAGTAAATGTTTGACGCCTTCATGGGAATATTTACGCTGAATCATTTTTTGTAAAGAAAGAAGGGTCTCTGCAGCCGATTCAGGGATTAACGACAATTGCTCATTTTTTTCCAGCAACTCATCCAGTTCCAGCCGAATCTCATCCGGTGAATCTTCCGGCAACAGGGCATGAAAAGAAACCGGATTATACTTTTTAATCGGAAGATCATATTCGTTTTGAGATATCGGATTCTGCACCAAGCGCACAGATGAGGCTGAATCTTCAACATTATCAGTGGACGAATATATTTTGGAGATAATCCTGGCCAGTAAATATGAAGAACGACAAAACATGTTTTTTGGTAGCCAAAATGGATTGCTGACTGCGTTAAATCCGTCCTTCTTTTTCCAGATGATTTTTGGAAACTGATAGCGAATGAATTGCAGTTCGAGATTGGCCGGCGGAACTTCATCGTCCTGTTCCATAAAAAACAAACCTACCATCTGCAGAACCAGGTTGATATCAGATTCGGGATTGCTGAGTTGTTCATTGCGTTCTTCAGTGCTCAGCCTTGATAGATATTTCAAGACTAGGCGTTCGATTTGCTGCCATTTGTCTTTGATGGAATCTCGCGTATCCAGTATTTGTGCTGTAGTAACCTTAAGGGATTTTGTAATAGTTTCTCCCAGTAAAAACCGGACGATGTCCCTGGTGCGAAACCACTTTGCAATTAAAAAACGAAAATGTTTGCTATTGTTCATCGAATCGGATGATTGGAAAAGGCTTTCAATCTCTTCATCGATTGCCTTGCCTGTTTTCTCCGAATCTCCGCCATACCTTTCGACCAAATGCAGTCCGGCATGTAGTGATTCACTGAGGGCAAATGAAATGGAAAAGCGTTCAGGCGCTCCGTTGTGATTAAACCTGATTCCGTAGAACTTAAGCATAAAATAATAAAAGAATAGCCGGACCTCCTGATCCGAATTATTGGAAAAGAGATATCATAAAAATGATCGCGCTTTATTGAATGATCTCCTGCCGGAAAGCGAGGGTTACTTACCCAAACAAATAATACTATGGAGCAAGTCCAGTTAAGTCAAAGATTCTTTACAGAAGCCCAAAAATACTGAGTGAAAGCATAATGATAATTTTTAGACTCAAGGTTCTAACCTCCTTTTTAACTAAAGATACGAAAGTATTTCAGATTAAATGCTTATAAAAAAAATCTAAAAATCCTTCTCATTTTAAACTTATTCTGTTAGAGTACGCATCCGCTTGGCGCCCGGAGTTTGGAGCCCTACGGCGGATCACCCGAAGGAAATACTCTAGATTTGTTGATTTGATTTTTCAAGGAAAAAAAAATTTGGGGATGAACAGAAATTCACTTTGGGAGAGAAGAATTTAAGGGAAATAAGAGCGGACAACGATAAGCGGGAGGTATGGATTATTGTAAAAAAATAATTAGAGGGAAAAGTTTGAAGGAGTTAAAGATTTTTGTTGAGTTTTTAATTTGGACCGAATAGTGAGTTCGATCCAAAGGCTCTTTAAACCTGCTGTTGTTCAAGTTTCTCATTGCCCTTTTGCGAACTGAGATTGCTTAATTCCATCCGCTTTACCTGCTCCAGAGCATCGTAAATGTAAGGGCACATGACTTCATCACGCTGGGAAAAAACATCTTTTTTCTTCACAGTTTGCTGGACCATGCATTGAGTGGCTTGCGTTAAATTCGCAATAACTTTTTGATGCAATCCGCTTTGAAAATTTGGATTGGGTTGTCCGGAATCCAATCGTTTTGGAAATAGATCGTTCAACCACTTGGAAAGGGAAAGATCGGTGTTTTCGATATATTCAAAATTTAAAAATTCTTTGAGGATATGAATCACAGACTCCAATAGATGATGAGGGTTCATCCACAGAAGATGATTGGCTCCTGCCAGTTGTTTTGCAAATCCGGCACAAGTTTTTGAGACTTCTTCCAAGGCCTCAATGCTTTTATATATAATTTTCTGTTTGCTCTCAGCCTCAATTCGCTTATAGATAAAACTGTTGAGGGGAGCTTTTTTCTTGTTGTGATATTTAAATTGCCAATATTTATCCAACTCGATGACTGATTTATTACAGGCTGTGCAGAGCCTGGTCAGGATAAACTCAACTTCCAGCAGGGCGGTATATGCTTCCGTTGGATTTTCACCCAGTTTTTCGCAAGTAGCTTCCAAAGCAATACAGGACTCACCATCACTGAAATAATCAGGAGCTCTGAATTTTTCGTCCTTATAGTCAACCCACCAGCCATAAGTTTCCTTGGCAACATCTCTCAACATGGCAATCTGCCAGGCTAAAATTTCCTCTTTGATGTCAAAACCTTTCTTTTTGCTTATCGAATTGACAGCTTTGTTCTGAACTTCCTCATAGCCCGCTTTGTCAACAATCTTGCACGCTCCCTCATCCTCATACTCAAATTCCTTGTACATCCTCAGGAACAGAGTGCTTGCTAGATAAGATTCCTCTCCGGCTGCCTTTTCAATTTCACTTCTGACTGTTTCAATATACTGATGCATATCACCTCTTATGCTCCGATTTCTCTAATTAACTCTTTTCGGATCGATGGTTTGCTGTTTATTTTTATCTAAATGCTCAATACAATAATCTCTTACTAAGCAATTCAATAACTAAACCATTATCTAAGATTTTTGATTGATGATCTGAGATCTGAAGATTTATTGATGATTTCTGGATCGATGATTGTGGAACTCAGTTCATAAATCCAAAAAACAAATCACCAAATATAAAATTTAAAATCTAAAATGTCACAAATACGAGTCCGCTTTGCTCCCAGTCCGACCGGCTTCCTTCACGTAGGTGGGTTGCGCACGGCATTATTTAACTTTCTATTTGCAGCCAACACCGGTGGAAAAATGATTCTGCGCATCGAAGATACCGACCAGAACAGAAAAGTCGAAGGCGCCGTGGAAAACCTCATTGAATCGTTAAACTGGGCGGGCATAAAGTTTGATGAAGGACCTCATGCCGAAGGAGAATTTGGACCTTATGTGCAATCACAAAGGCTTGATATCTATAAAAAGCATGCCGACCAATTGGTGGAGCAAAAACATGCCTACCCTTGTTTTTGTACGGAAGAAGACCTGACGGAAATGAGAGAAAAGCAAATAGCTGCCAAACAAGATCCCCGCTATGACGGTCGCTGCCTGAGACTAACAGATGCTGAAGTAAGAGAAAAACTTGATGCTAATGCTCCTCATGTTATACGTCTGAAAATTGATCGCTCGCAATCGAGCATATTGATTAACGATCTGATCCGCGGTGACGTGAGCTTTGGAACCGATCAAATTGATGACCAGGTATTAATGAAATCGGATGGATACCCGACCTATCATCTTGCCAATGTGGTTGACGATCATCTCATGAACATCACCCATGTCATTAGAGGTGAGGAATGGTTGCCCTCAACCCCCAAGCATGTGCAGCTTTATGAGTATTTTGGCTGGGAACCTCCTAAATTTGCACATTTGCCTTTGTTATTAAACACCGATCGCAGTAAGCTCAGTAAACGACAGGGTGATGTAGCGACCGAGGACTATAGAAACAAAGGATTTCTATCTGAGGCTTTGATCAACTTTGTTGCCTTGTTAGGCTGGAATACATCTGATGATCAGGAAATTTTTACCCTGGATGAACTCAAAGAAAAGTTTTCTTTGGATCGGGTGGGTAAGGCAGGAGCTGTATTCGATGTGGAGAAACTACGCTGGATGAATCAGCAGTATATCAAGCAAATACCGAATGAAGAATTATTGGCGACCTTGAAACCATTCTTGCCTGAGGTTGCGGCAAACTCAGATCAGGACAAGCTGGAAAAGATACTCCAAATTATTCGCGACTACCTTGTGGTATTGCCGGATGCTGAAGAAAAGCTCGATCTGTTTTACAACAAGAATCCTGAGTTGACAGACGAAAGCCTGCTCGCCATCGTGAAAGAAGAAGCGCCTCAAAAGGTTTTCGCAGCTTTCATTCAACAAGTCCAGCAGCAGGATAGTCTGTCCTCAGAAAACTTTGGCCAGGTAATGAAAGCCGTGCAAAAAGAGACCGGTGTCAAAGGCAAAAACCTCTGGGGCTCCATGAGAATAGCCATCACCCACATGGAACATGGCCCGGACTTGGGATCTGTGGTTGATATATTTGGCAAGGAAAAATGCCTGCAGATGGTAAAGTCTGTCTTATATTAGAGTCTAGAATTTCTGGAATAAAAACTTATGACCTCAACAAAAAACGAATTAATCAAAAAACTAGAAGACAAAACAGCAACAATTGGAATTGTCGGGCTCGGTTATGTCGGGTTACCCCTTGTCCTGAGATACTCTGAAATTGGCTATTCTGTTTTAGGTATCGATATTGATGCAGCAAAAGTAGGAAAACTTAATGCTGGAAACAGTTATATTCAACATATAACTGACGGCAGTATTCAAAAAGCAATAAATTCAGGATTCAAAGCGACAACAGATTTTTCCGAAACAAGTAATGCTGATGCTTTGATTCTTTGTGTTCCCACGCCTTTAAGTAAATACAGAGAGCCTGATTTAAGTTTTGTTCTAGGTACAACTGACAGCTTAGTACCTTATTTAAGAAAAGGTCAGGTTGTCTCCCTGGAAAGCACCACATATCCTGGCACAACTAATGAACAATTGTTACCACGTTTAGAAAAAGCAAATCTCAGGATAGGACAGGAATTGTTCCTAGTATACTCACCGGAACGAGAAGACCCGGGTAATCCTGAATACAGCGCAAGTTCAATTCCTAAAATATGTAGCGGCTTTACATCCCACTGTTTAGACGTAGGCATCGCGTTATATAAAAATGCAGTTGTTGAGGTGGTACCGGTCACCTCTACCAAAACAGCTGAAATGATCAAGTTGCTTGAAAACATACATCGAGCGGTGAATATTGGCTTGGTCAATGAGCTTAAAATAGTCGCCGATAAGATGGGCATTGATATTCATGAAGTAATCAATGCAGCAGCAACAAAACCATTTGGCTTCACACCGTATTATCCAGGACCAGGCTTAGGCGGCCATTGTATTCCGATAGATCCGTTTTATCTTACTTGGAAAGCTCGCGAATATGGACTTAATACGAGATTTATTGAACTAGCTGGGGAAGTAAATGCCAAGATGCCAGATTGGGTGGTCGACAAAGTCAGTGACGGACTGAATGCCAACGGAAAACCTCTTAATGGAAGCAAGGTTTTAGTTTTGGGTGTCGCTTATAAAAAGAATGTAGATGATATTAGGGAATCACCGGCTGCAGTAATTATGGATAAGCTAAGAGACAAGGGAGCCCACGTCGAATACTCAGACCCACATATTCCGGTTTTCCCCAAGATGCGTTCCCATAGTTTTGACTTGAAATCAGTAGATCTAACTGCCCAAAATATCAATGAGTTCGACTGCCTGGTGTTAACAACTGATCATGATAACTTCGACTATGAATTCATTAAACAGCAAGCGACACTGTTAATCGACACCAGAGGGAGGTACCTTGAATTGGCTGATAATATCGTTAAAGCCTGACAACCAAACAATATATTCGAATATTTTTCTTTATTAATCAAAAAACACAATCATGGAAAACAAAACGGCAAAGCCCAGACATTTCATTCAGCAGATCATCGATAACGATCTAAAAAACGACAAAAACGAAGGAAAAGTTATTACTCGGTTCCCACCTGAACCAAATGGTTATCTTCATATTGGTCATGCCAAATCGATCTGCCTGAATTTTGGGATTGCACAGGAATATAAAGGTAAGTGTTTTTTAAGGTTTGATGATACCAATCCCAGCAAGGAAAGCGAAGAATACATGCAATCCATTATTTCTTCTGTGAAGTGGCTGGGATTCGATTGGGAGGAAAGACTCACGCATGCATCCGATTACTTTGATCAGTTGTATGACTTTGCCGTTGAACTGATAAAAAAAGGGAAGGCGTATGTCTGTAGTTTGTCAGCAGAAGACATTCGCGAGTATCGTGGGACATTGAAAGAGCCGGGCAAAAACAGTCCCTATCGAAATCGCTCTATTGAAGAAAACCTGGATCTTTTTGAAAAGATGAAAGCTGGAGAATTCGAAGAAGGCAAGCATGTATTGAGGGCAAAAATCGATATGTCATCAGGAAACATTAACATGCGTGATCCAGTGCTGTATAGAATTCTGAAGGTTCCTCACCTCAGGTCAGGAGACAAATGGTGTATTTATCCCATGTACGACTACACTCATTGTTTATCAGATGCCCTGGAAGGTATTACCCACTCTTTGTGCACCTTGGAGTTTGAGGACCATCGACCGCTTTATGACTGGGTCCTGGATCAATTGGAAACTCCCTGCCATCCGCAGCAGATTGAGTTTTCAAGATTGTCTTTAAATTACACTATTACAAGCAAGCGAAAACTCAATCAATTGGTAGAAACAGGTCAAGTTGATGGCTGGGATGATCCCAGAATGCCAACATTGATGGGAATGAGAAGAAGAGGCTATACACCAGCATCACTTAGAGATTTTGCCGAGCGAGTAGGTATTACCAAAAAAGAAAACTATATCGAAATGAGTCTGCTGGAAACATGTGTCAGGGAGGATTTGGACAGGCAGGCACCTAGAGCAATGGCAGTTTTGAAACCATTGAAGGTGGTAATTAAAAATTACCCGGAGGAGCAAACAGAGGAATTGGAAGCACCGGTTCATCCGCAAAAACCGGAAATGGGAAAACGAACTTTTCCTTTCTCCAAAGTGATCTATATTGAAAGAGACGACTTTATGGAAGATCCACCTAAGAAGTTCTTTCGATTAGCTCCGGAAAAAGAAGTCCGCTTACGATATGCCTATATTATAAAATGCGAGGAAGTGATCAAGGATGAGAAAACAGGAGAGATTTTGGAACTTCGTTGCACTTACGACCCCGACACCAAAAGCGGCACCGGTACCAGCACAAAAAAGGTCAAAGGAGTGATTCACTGGATTGCAGAGGAAGGTTCCATCGAAGCCGAGGTAAGATTATACGATCGATTGTTCACCAAACCCAGACCAGGAGAAGGTGGAGAAAATTTTATAAACGATATCAATCCAAATTCCATCGAAATCATCAAAAATGCCAAACTGGAAGCAAATTTAAAAGAAGCAGAACCAGAAGATCATTTCCAATTTGAGCGGTTGGGATACTTTTTTGCTGATCCACTAAAAACGACAACCGGCAGTCTCGTATTTAACAGAACCGTTACATTAAGGGATTCTTGGGCAAAAATAGAAAAAGCTCAGAAAAACAAATAGCCAGGATTTCGAATTCAAAAATTGGGCTTCTTGATTTTATTCTTAGCTTGAGCAATAACTATTTGTCCTAAAGTTCCACATGAAACCACTGTGTGTTCAATTTTAGTGGTATTAAGATTGCTGACAATATCCTCAATTGGAACACCGATATCATCAACCCAAAAGGCTTGATGATAGTTATTTCTCCACAACCAATCAATAATCAGCATTCTAGATTCGCTATTTCCCCAGTTGTACCTAAATCCGGCTTTACTTGTCGCATATTCTGCAGTACTTGAACCTAATTCCGCCCATATTATATCATTTGACCCTAAACAGCGCTCTATTTCACGCATTTGAGAAAAATGTTGTGTTTTATGAATTTCTTGATGATCTTTTACCCCGTTAATAAATACAGCAGTAGTGACGAATATTAAAAAAGCTACTAGAAATTTAGAAATTTTTTTTGATTTTATAAGTTTTAAAGTTGCCAGTTCATAAATCAATACACCGAATAGAAGAATGGCGGATGCATAAGGATAGTACTCAATTTTAACATGGTGAGTGATAAAAAAAACATAATTAATAATTGGGATTGATATTATTATTACAAAGTATTTATTTTCAATTCTTTTGAATATTCTTAAAAGACAGATTCCTGAAAATGCAACTACATTGAATACGAACCAGCCTTTATCAAAATCAAAATAATATTGGATATTGCTTATTGAAGCAGTTGCTTTTACGATCTCTTGGTCAATAGTGGAATATGTTGGGTAAAGAGGATTTCCTAAAAGAAAAAAGACATAAATCAGATAAATCAGAACACCGCTACAGGAAAGTATTCCTAAACCTTTAAGCAAGTACTTTACATCAGTGAATAATGCATATTGGTCTTTTTTTGACTTTAAGGCTATGAAATGCACAAGAATTGGGAAAGACAATATAATATTTGGAATTCTAAATATAACGGATAATCCGATCAAAAAGAGGGAAATCTCAGGCCTTCTTCTTAAAGCTATTCCCGCTGCTAACAAGAATCCATAAGTTGGTGCTAATGAATTAATCCTGTGGAATTCTTGCATCAGTGGAGAACTGACAAAAGAAATCAAAATGAATAGTATTGTTAAACCCATCCCTTTGACAGGATTGAATTCATTAGTTTTCAAAAAAAGCAATATCGAGAATGGAATAAATACAAAAATGAAGGTAGAAACAACTGGAAAATATACTTGCCGATTTTCTTTTGCGAAAAAGCTCAACAAAAAAGATGTTCCTGGTGGATACTGATTAATTATTCGCTTTGTGTTTTTTTCTACATGGTATGCATGAGGTGCAATCATCCATGCATAGTTTGAAAAAGCTACTCCCTTTGCTTCCAGAAAATCTATCAATTGAGCTGAAAACCTTCTTTCAGAATGATCCTTAAAAGTAACCTTTTTTGAGATTGCATCAGCCAGGTAAAGGTATCCAAATTCATCGCATCCATTAGGTATATTTAAATGGTGATGATAAAACTTAAAATAGCTTATACATGTCAATAAAA
This sequence comes from SAR324 cluster bacterium, assembly GCA_028282825.1. Taxonomy (GTDB): domain Bacteria; phylum SAR324; class SAR324; order XYD2-FULL-50-16; family XYD2-FULL-50-16; genus JAHJTV01. The sequence goes on along the minus strand of JANQGZ010000130.1, from coordinate 4,072 downwards.
AGGCGAGCGATAAATAAACAAAAAATTTCGCACTTAATTTGGAGGAAGTCATTCAACCTATTGTTCGATAAGAATTTTAATTTTTCTACATTTTCAAATATTTAGTGGATTAATTAGCGTCTTGAGACAATATTATATTTTAATATTGAATAGATAGCTCTAAATCCATCTTTCATTTTAATTTTCTTCCCTTCTGTGTAGCCTCTGCCATAATAGGAAATGCCAACTTCATATATTCGAATATCTGGCACTCTAGATATTTTGGCTGTTACTTCTGGCTCAAAGCCAAATCTCTTCTCTTTTAAATTCAAACTTTGAATAATTTCAGTTTTAAATACCTTGTAACATGTTTCCATGTCTGTAAGGTTTAGATTTGTAAACATATTTGAAATAAAAGTCAGTATCTTATTTCCTATTGAATGCCAAAAAAAGAGTATACGGTGAGGAGATCCTCCCATGAATCGTGAACCATAAACAACATCAGCATGCCCTTCCAATATGGGTTGTAACAGCAAATTATATTCTGCAGGATCATACTCCAAATCCGCATCCTGAATCACAAGACAATCACCAGAGGCCTTTTTAATCCCGGTGTGGAGAGCAGCACCTTTACCCATGTTCTTTTCATGATTAAATAATTGGATGTCATCGGAAGTACTCTCAATATAATTTAAGATACTTTTCTTGGTATTATCGGTAGAACAATCATTTACGATAATAATTTCCTTTTCAATAGCATTTAATAGTTTGACACTATTAACTTTTGATAGAATTTTCGGAATCGTAGACTCTTCGTTGTAAGCTGGAATGATTATAGAAAGCTTTTTTATTTGCATATCTTAAAAGAGACGAAAAGAATTTCGGAATAGATTGCTAGTTAATCATTTTAAACAGTGCAATTGAAACCAACTAAGCATGATAATTGACTAAATGCATACATACTTGGATGATGATTTTTATTTAGAAAGCAATACTATGTCAAGAAAAGCCACATTGCTTCAAACTTGACAGATTGCTTTCATGGTTACTTCAACAGCCAAGCCGAGTATGAGCCCAATAGTCGTTTATAGGTGATCGCTCTTTCATATAACAGCTTAATCTTAGTTTTCTGCAAGGAAGAACATGACTGCTTTAGAAAGCCTTTCGATCTTTAAAACAAGAAGATTTGCTCCAATTATCGCTTTCATCATTCTCTTAACTGCAACTCTTTTACTTATGAGTTTTAAACATAATTGGAACATTACAGGCTTTTTTAGAATTGGCGATCAACTTCCTGTTTCACCCTATCTTAATGAAAATGATTTAGTAATCCACAAAGACCAGATTGGATATGATGGGCAGTTCTTTTTGACAATTGCACTTGATCCAGCAATGAGTGATGAAGACTCTGTGGAATCTCTCGATTTCCCTCGATACAGAATGAAGCGAATTCTAATGCCTGCTCTCGCCCACATTATTAGTTTTGGGCAAGCTTCATTGATCCCCTATTCCTTTGTCTTTTTGAACGGACTGCTTGTTTTTCTTGCTATTTTTTTTCTAAACAAGCGAATCGGCGAACAAAGTGAACAACAGCTTAGGCCTCTTCTTTATTTGTGCATTCCGGGAATTTGGGTTAGTTTTTCCCTATCTACAGTTGAAGCGGCTGCTTGTTCATTAGTTATTTTAAGCTACTATTTTTACAAAAAAGAGAAGCCCATTCTAACATCTGTACTGATTTTACTTGCGTGCTTAACAAAGGAAACAACAATTTTGTTTTTGATGGGTTACGCAATATCCGCAATCTTAAACAAAAATTGGAGACTGGTATCAGGGCTAGCTATAGCATTGATACCGTTTTGTAGTTGGCATCTATATATTTCGATGACTTTTACTGATGTTGGACAACTCAGCGAATTAGGCAATTTTGGAATCCCTTTACAAGGACATATCGAAAAACTTCAACAGCTTTTTTTATTAAAGGAACATGTAAATAAAAACGAATATTTGTATTATTTTACACTATGTATAGGTTCATTGTACTTGATCGCTAAACTTCCCGGGCTATGGAAAAGTCAAATAGAACTTTTTATCCCTGCTTGTGGATACTTATTAATTTTCGTACAAAGTTCCATGGCAATTTTAACCTACCATCTGGGATACAGCAGGGTATTTTTAGCAATCTACACTATAATTCTTCTTTCAAAATCTGAGAAAACAAACAAACTTGACAAAAGTATTTGGATTTTCACAGGACTTGCTGCATTTAGATACTTGTATTGGTTTATCAAATGATTCAGATACAAATTAAAAAAGACTGAAACTTTTAGATCAATCGTCAAAATGAAACAGAGCTAGGAAAAACACTGAAGCTCATAAATTCTGAATGGATAAGTTACACCTTTGTAGTGATCAAGCATGATCGGGATAATTCTCAAGTTTTTAACCACTTGCTGCTTAAATGATAAAATCCAGATATGGTTTTGCCTTCTGCTTTTTAAAAACGAAGGTTCAATCCATTCGCCTTCTTTGCCGTAAACCATAACTTTAATTTTTTTAGGAAAATAACGCTCTGCATCATTCAATAGATTGAATCGGATTTCACTGATATTCGTATATTCATCGAAAGATATTTCAATTAGTTTATTTATCTCCCAAAGTTCAGTGTAGGTGCTCAAATCATAATCAGAAACATGGGTCATATCTTGTCCTACAATTTCCGATTCAATGTTATATTTTGCTGTTGCAATGATTTTAGATTCTAAAATCTTTCCATCTATATGGGGAAATGATAATACTCCCACTCCGACTGCAACTGTAGCTAACAATCCTTCCTTCTTTGGAATTTTCCTGTTTCTTCCCATACGTACTAATTCGACAATTGCTGATAAACATATTGTTGCTACAAATGGATACCAACTAATTAAGTATCGTAAGCAATGATGTTTCAAATCGTGTGCTGTAAAAGCCCAGTGCGAACCATAAAAAAACAAAAATACTCCTAATGACAACAAGAATGAAAGAAAAAAAAGTTTGTTAAACCTTTGATAAAAAACCAACACACCATATGGGAATAATATTAAATAAGGCATGAGCTGAAGCAAAGTTTTTCTTCCAGCAATATCCTCAGGAAGCGCATATGCGGATGGAGAAATAATTGTTTGATATAAATTGCGGGGCAAATCTTCAAAGTTGTGTGTCGAAAGATGAGACTTGATTCCTTCTGATAGATCGCTGACTCTAGCTACAAATGGATAGTGGTGATCATAAGGAGTATGCCAGATGGAGCCCAAATAAGTTTGATGAAAATAAAGTGTCAATATCAAGAAGGGAGTGGCAGTCGTCATTAACATCCCAAACTTAATAATAGTTTGGTACTTTTGCTCTATATAGGATTGTATAAAAAGTATGCTCAGAATAGGTAAAAATAAAAAAACATCGATGTAACGAGAACTGAAGCTTAGTCCAAGAAACAGGCCAAGGAGGATAGAATCGATAAAAGAAGGACGCTTTTCCTTAACAAGGCATCGAAAGCAAATAAGCAAAACAGGCACATTAACAATGACATTGTTTGAAGAAAGAAAGAATTCATTAAATGGCATTGTCAAAACAATCAGAAAGAAAAAGAAGACTGAAAGTCTAAAAGAGCAGAACACCCTCAGAATTTCAAATAATAGGTAAATTGAATAAAGATAAATTATTAATGACGGAACAAGAAATGGATTTCTAAAATACGAACCTAAAAACCCGAGCAAGGTAAATCCAATCCCATAAGAATAGGTTTGGCCGTTGAAACTACCCGTTCGCAAATGCTGGTACATAATAAGATAGGATTTGGTATCACCTCCTATATATTTGAGTGTATCGCTATCAAAACTATCAATATAAATACCCAAACAAATTAGTAAAATAATCGTAAATATGAAAATAATGGTAGACTTTTTGTTTGCTATAACGAGTGCAGTTTTACTCATCGGTTAATTTTCAATACTTTTACTTTTCTGATTATAAATGATTGACATCCCAATCTGGAAAACCTTTAAGTCCAGGTTTATCGTTATTGATTTTCTACCAAGTGGTATTAAGCTCCGGAGGA
>JANQGZ010000128.1:0-18741 GCA_028282825.1 SAR324 cluster bacterium | reverse complement strand
TCTTGCTCTTGCTCTTGCTCTTGCTCTTGCTCTTGCTCTTGCTCTAATTTCTGCCCCTAATTTTCCAATCGATCAAGCAAGAAAACTTGTTCAAACTATGGAATATTTTCGTCAACTCCATATCACCGTTATTTTCAGTAAGCCACACAAGTCTCAAGGCTGCAATGATTTATTTTTGTTGAATGACATAGTGAGCATGAAATACTCCGCCAATAAACCAAACCGACACACAATTGAATTCTGACAAGACTTTTTACATCCCTTGTGATCGCGGAGGTGAGTAAGAGAATTATAAATACTGTTGTAGCAACTAAGCTTGTATAGTTTTTGAAATGGACATCATGTGGATATACACATATAATGTATTTATCGATATAAAATGACAAAACGAGAAATAGAGAAGCTTTTAAAAAAAGCCGGATTTGATAAAGTACCTGGTGGACGTCATGATATATGGAAGAAAGACGGTTTTCCGCCAATACCAATTCCTCGACATAAGGGAGATATCAAGAAAGGCACGGCAGAAAAGATTTTAAAGGCCGCTGGTATCAAATAGTTCATATTAGTAAAAATGGAGATATAGAATGAAAAGGCATAAGTATTATGCTGTATTTACCAAAACAGGCGAAGCTGTTGAAGTCCATTTTCCTGATCTAAAAGGGTGTGTCACCTTTGGAAATGATTTTGAAGACGCTTATGAAATGGCTGTTGATGTACTTTCTGCCTGGCTCATAAATGCTGATGAGCAGTTTAATAAACAGCCATCAACATTTGAACAACTGAATAAGGAATATTGCAAACCGAATCACGCTATCTTTCCAGTTATGGCTGATAAAGTTATCATGGAGTCCTATGAACCCAAAAAGCGAATAAATGTTGTTTTTCCGGTTGATACACTTTCCAAACTTGATGAATTGCGTGCAAAGCGCGGTGAAAGAGACAGATCCAAGTTTTTGACCGGAATCATAAAGGAATATTTGGCCGTAGCGGAAGATTCCACTTTGAATACATAGTTTAGGCTATAGTTTTATTTGCCCCAACCAAGCAAAAGAACTGATCGAATCTCCCACTTTTAGCATTCTCATTCTCACATTTCTAATTATTCCTTTTTTGATATTCCCGCCTTAAGGGTTTGCTCTTTAAATTCCAACCAATTAAGGCAAACTCAGAATGTGCACTGATTATCGATTTTAGATGAAAACTGTTAATTGCCTGCTTTCCCTGATTTCGAGAGATGTGTGGCGCAGTACGCCAAACGTTAGAATATGCGCTGTTTTCACAAAAGGCCACGCAGTGCGTGACCTTTTGGTGTTCTCAATTAGCATACTAGTACAGTGAATTAGGAAAGCTTTTAGGAGAATAAGAAGGCATTATACAAATTGATCGTTCAATAGAAAAAAAGTCATAAATTGACTTCAGTTTAATTGCAAGACCCATTTGTTTTGTGTGGATAATCCCTCATTTATACCGTCATTTAATCCGCCATTTATCCCGCCAAAATTATGTTTTTTCGATAGATGAATTCCTGACTTGGTAAGCTTGTATTTCCCTGTTCTTTCCAAACCTCAAAGTGTATTTCATCATTATTCTTATGTATTCTAATTAGCATTTCGGCAGTACTGATCGAGACTTGAGGCATTTCCATGACATTTTTTGTGTGTACGATTTTCTTTTGTCGAATCAAATCTAAAACCCCTATTTGATCATCTTTTATCCCGCCATTTATTCCCTCATTTATCCCTTCATTTAATCCGTCAAAATCGGATTTTATTTATGGTGGAAAGCCTGGAAAATTTGGAAAATCTGATCATGCCATACCTATTTTGGTGAAATCTGCAAATTCCAGTGGATTCCTTAAGTGTCCGATTTAACTTCGATAAAAGACGAGAAAACTGGGGACTGAGTTTGGACACAATTGGCTACACAGTGCGTAGCTTTTTGATCTTTTTGTGAGAGCCGTAATAAGGTGACTAGTATTAAGACTCCATTCAGATGTCTGTTAAATCTGGTGACGCCTTACCTATTTTGATGAGTCTTTAAATTGTATGCTACCTGCTTGTTTTAGGAACATTTGGTCAGAAAAGTATCCTGCTACTTACCCTTGTTTAATTGCGTTTCCAAACGTTTGATTTTTGCCTGGCAGCTTTTTTCAGTCAATTCCTTCAGTCGGGTGACTCTTTCCGCCAGCCATTCCAATTGTTCCCTAGTGATATGAAACTCGTCCATATTATACCTGGAATCGATATACGCATTTTTGAGCAGGATGAAGTTTTCTTTCTCCCAATCGACGTTCTGGGGGAAAATCGTGATGAAAGCGGGATCTTGGGAAATCACCTGGGAATACAACTTTTTGAGATCATGTGATTTGGGTTTATAGTTGGTGTAAACGAGCAGGGTAGTCATGAAAAGTCTTTCGGTGGCTTGATGGAGAAGAAATGCAGCCATTAACAATTTACCTTTCTGATAAGCAAATTGATATTGTTCAAAAAAATCGTCAGCACTAGTGAACCATTTATCGAAATGAATGTTAGCCTCTTCCCATCTCAGCTCCGGGGACAGTTCTTTCGCTTTTGCGAGTTCAAAGAATTGGGCATCATACAGGACAATGCCTTCCTTTTGGATATCCCGATAGAAGAAACGACCGCGTTGCAACTCGCGGTTGAGAGCATTAATGTCGATAACGATCAAGCTGGTCAATGTGCGTAGCTCAGTATGACCCCGTAACATGTCTTCGATTCGTCTCCATTTGGCGTGCCTTTGGGCGGCCTCATGAGCAGTGGTGACAACCAGCAGATCAAAATCGCTTTTGTATTCGTAAAGAATTCCATCCTCTCCGACATAGCGATCTTCCACCCAATCCCCCCTGGCGTGACTGCCAAAAAGAATAATCATCCCCGTTTTTTTGGAAGAACTGTTCTCCAAAATAACCTGAACAATCGTTTCCAGCTCTTTTTGTTTAAACTCAGGCAAATGCTTCAAAGAAGTTTTCATCAGTTATTATATTGTTTATCTTTCCGTGAGCTACCAAGAGACCATTAATACACAAATTGAGGATTGGTTTGATCATGCATCACCAGCAGTTACTGACATATTATCTTAAGTTGCATAATCAGGTGAAGCCACACCTATTTCGATGAATCTTGAAATGGTACTACGTTCACCGATTTCATCTTTCTTACTCACTCCAACTATGTGACAATACTTCCGCTTGTTTTAAACAGAGATTGATGGCTTCTTCAGCTCCATCAGGTGGGTATTTCCATTTTCTCAGGGCACGGCGAACAAGGTTTCGCAGTTTAGCCCTGACACTGTCTCTGACCTGCCAATCTACTGTGGTTGATTTCCTGAGTTGAGCAGTGACGTGTTTTGCCAGTTCACGCAGGTTGTTATCTCCCAATTCCCGAACCGCGCTTTCGTTCTGGATGAGCGCTCGATAAAAAGCGATTTCATCAGCCGATAATCCCAGGTTTTCCGCTTGCTTGGTATCAGCATCCATATCCTTGGCCATTTTGATCAATTCCTCGATCACCTGAGCCGTTTCGATGGCTCTGTTGTGATATTTCCGCAGGGTTTCCAATATTCGTTCAGAGTATTTCTTTTCTGATACCACATCTGTTTTCATTCGTGCTTTTACTTCATCCCGCAGAAGCTTTTCCAATAATTCCACTGCCAGGTTCTTTTGGGGGAGATTCCTCACATCTTCCAGAAATTCATCAGATAGCAATCCAATGTTTGGCTTATCCAACCCTACCATTTCAAACACATCGGCAACACCTTCAGATATAATCGCGTTATCGATAATCTGCCTCAGTGCGGAGTGTTTTTCATCGTCCGTACGGCGTTTGTCAATTGTTGTGTATTTGCTGATGGCTGCCCTGATGGCTGAGAAAAAGGCAATCTCCTTTCTCAGGGTTTCAGCCTTATCCATAGTACCGCATAGGGTATACGCCTTGCTGACTGCTGCCATCACATCCATAAATCGTTTTTTACCATCCTTCAAACCAAGAATATGGTTCATGGCACCAGGCAACAGATTAATAGCTCTGGATTCGAATGAAGTATAATCAAATCCATGCAGCAAACCACGTATAATATCCATTTTTTCCAATAGAATAGCATAGGCTTCATTGCTATCGATGGAAGGAGAGCCTTTCCCTTTGGAATCTGTGTAAGTTTTTAGAGCCTGTCTCAGTTCATTGGCAATGCCAATATAATCCACCACCAATCCACCCGGTTTGTCCCTGAAAACACGATTCACCCTGGCGATGGCCTGCATCAGGTTGTGGCCCCTCATTGGTTTGTCAACGTACATGGTGTGACAATTGGGAGCATCAAATCCGGTCAGCCACATATCACGGACAATGACTAGCTGCAGCGGATCATTCTCATCTTTGAAGCGTTTTTCAAAAAGCTTTTTGGTCAGTTTGGGATGTATATGAGGTCTGAGTTTAGCCTTGTCAGACGCAGACCCGGTCATCACAATCTTGATTGCTCCAGCAGTTGGATCTTCACTATGCCAGTTGGGTTTAAGGGCAACTATAGCATTATACATATCTACACAGATTTCCCTGCTCATGCAGACAATTAGGGCTTTTCCCGGCATGACTGCCACCCTGCTTTCAAAGTGGCTGACCAGATCTTCAGCAACCCGTTTAATGCGTGGTTCGCTCCCCACCAGTACCTCAAGGGCTGCCCATTTGGATTTGGTTTGCTCCCTGGTTTCGATATTTTCCTCATCCTCGATTACCTCATCCACATCTTTGTTCAAGGCTTCTATTTCGGCCTGTTTGATATCCAGTTTTGCCAGACGAGATTCGTAATAGATAGGTACTGTCGAACCATCATCCACTGCATCCTGAATGTCGTATATCGATACGTATTCTCCAAACACGGCCCGGGTATCCTTGTCTTCTTTGGAAATTGGCGTGCCTGTAAAGCCGATAAAGGAAGCAAAGGGCAAGGCATCACGCATATGTTTGGAATATCCAAAAGTAAATTTCCCGGTTTTGTGATTTAAACGGGCTTTGTCTCCATACTGACTGCGATGTGCCTCATCGCTGATTACAACGATATTACCTCGTTTGCTGAGAATAGGATGATTTCCTTCAGCTTCAAACAGGGCAAATTTCTGTACGGTTGTAAAAATAATTCCACCAGCTTGTCGCGCTGACAGTACATCCCGTAATTCCTCCCGATCTTCAACCTGAATCGGGGTTTGTTTTAATGCCTCAGTAGATAAAACAAAGGTATTGTACAATTGACCATCCAAATCATTGCGGTCGGTTACCACCAGGATAGTTGGGTTGTTCATTTCCGGCTGGGCCAATAGTTTAGCCGCATAACACACCATGGAGATCGATTTTCCGGACCCCTGGGTATGCCAGATCACACCTGCTTTGCGTGACCCGGGAACCACCCGGTCTGCGTAATCTGCCTGTGGCTCATCCACCATATCATCTTTCAATGCAGCAACGACAGTGGCTTTAACAGCTTCCCGAACTGCGTGAAATTGGTGATAGCCGGCGATTTTTTTAACGATGGTGTCACCATCCTGCTCAAATAACACAAAGTAGTGGATGTAATCCAGAAACAGGTCAGGCTTGAAAAATCCCTTCACCAGTGTCTCCAGGTGATACTCCAGTAACGGCTTATCATTTTGACTGGCAATGGTGCGCCAGGGCATAAATCGTTCCCTGTTAGCTGTTAGGGAACCAACCCTGGCACTCAAACCGTCACTTACCACCAGCGCTTCATTGAACACGAACAGTTCAGGAATATCTTCCTTGTAGGTTTGCAGTTGTTGGAAAGCAGACCAGATGTCTGCTGTTTTATCCGCGGGATTTTTAAGTTCTATGACCGCCAATGGCAATCCGTTAATGAAAACGACGATGTCAGGTCTCCGCATATGCTTCATGCCGGACATAGTGAATTGGTTCACTACCAGAAACCGGTTGTTGAACGCATTGGCAAAATCGACCAGTTGCACATAGTCGGTCTTGTCCTGGCCCTCCTCTTTGTAGTTGACTTTGATCCCTTCCAACAACAAACGATGAAAAGCCCTGTTGTTCTTAATCAGTACCGGGGTTTCCGACTTGGAGACCAATTCTGCCGTTTGTTCCAACACTGTTTGCGGTATATGAGGATTGATGATCTCCAATTGCTTTAACAGGCGATCCATCAGAATAACCTGACGGTAATCTGCACGTTCCGCAGCATCTCCATCGGGGGCGATATCATAACCGCAAACGGATTCATATCCAATGGATTGGAACCATTCCAGGCATAGTTGCTCCAGTTGTTCTTCAGTAATCATTTCTGAAAATCCGGATTAGTTGTATAAGCTTGATCTGGGTGATTAGGAATGCGCGGATAACGATACAATAACCGTCTATCTTTGATCATTGGTTGCAAGTAGTTCTTGCGAACAACATCAACAGATCGGTTTAATAACTCCACTAGGGTTTCCAACGTTAACTCCCTACCATCACAAAGTTGCAGAATGACCGATTCAACCATTGTTCTCGGAGCTCGTTTTTTTATTCCTACTGGAGCAGCTATGGATTTCAATTCCTCCAAACCCCCAGAGCTAACCCCCAGACCTACCCTGGAAACCCCACTATTTAAGGGCTTTGCGTCAGTCACATCAGGTTTCGATTCCTCCAAACCCCCAGAGCTAACCCCCAGACCTACCCTGGAAACCCTACCATTTAAGGGCTTTGCGTCAGTCACATCAGGCTTCAATTCCTCCAAACCCCCAGAGCTAACCCCCAGACCTACCCTGGAAACCCCACTATTTAAGGGTTTTGCGTCAGTCGCATCAGGTTTCAATTCCTCCAAACCCCCAGAGCTAACCCCCAGACCTCCCTCGAATGCTTTGTCAATAAAGGGTTTTGTGTCTTCGTGATCCAAATTGGACAGGAAATAAATGGTCCCCCTACCACTACCTTTTTGATATATCAAATTTTTCTCGACCAAGTTAGCAAACATTGAAGTAAGATCACGAGGGTGAATATCGACAATCTCCATCATTCGCCTGTGATCCACTGCCTGCTCAATGTAAGCTGTTACAAGTATCAGACGTTCCTTATCATTCAGCGTGTCAAACGTTTGACGACCAAACAGGGATTTTAAGGCATCGAGAACCCCTTCCGGAACCAGACTTAGCATATGGAGCTCCAGCAGGGTTTGGTCTGAAGGTTCAATTTTTTCCCTCAAAATCGGTTCGCGCCAATGCTGACTTTTCCAGCCCTGAAATATCTTGGGAAGCCCGGAACCGGCACTTTCACCCAAACCGATATGGCGAAACATTTCCTGCAAAGATCGATTTCTACAATCGCTATCACCACCCGTTACAGCCAGTTCCAATGGCACTCTCATCAATCCGGGATTTCGAAAACCAAACATATCCGGTCTTTTGACAATCAGAATAGATGATCGATTTGTGTAATCCGCGTGTATTAATGCATTGATCAGCGCTTCACGTAAGGCTTTGTGAACGAGGGTGTCATCTATTCTTTGAATTCCCTCCAGGTGAAATGGGACTTTTAAGTCAGCAGTTAACTTTCTGATGATCTTTGTGTAGAAGTCGAATACATTCCCGGACCAGGCACCATCCAGGGTTACCCTGTCTATCCAGCGAAGCTCGGTTTTGGATTCCGGACGTTCCTGGTAATCAAGCATATAGTTTGGAAAAGCCTCTTTAATAGGACGCAATTTTCCGAACATTAAGAGACCAGCCCTGGTCAAACCACTATGCCCTACTTCACGATCCTTTCCCCAAGCGCCGATATTATAAAGGAATTGCTGGGCATCATTTTGATTCCAGGGATGATCGGGATGTAAGGATATGTATCGTTGCCGGTAAGCGTTAAAACTGTCTAAATCAAGATCATCAATTCCATATCCTTTGAGTATTTCCGTATCCCGGCTTTCTTCTACCTGCTCTGCCAGCATACGACGAACAGATTCCTCCTTTTGCAAAATATCACAGCTATTAAAGCGTTTGTAAGTGCCGGTTAACGGGTTACCCTTGATAAAAACCGGTTTCTGTTTACGGGGAGCCTGTGGTATCCTGATGTGAATGATTGTTTTACCTTCAATGATTATTTCGTTAACCCAACGTTTGCGAAGTATATTACCACTGACCTTTTGCGAATTATTCAGACCCGTCCACAAATCATCCAATATTTTTTGTGGATTTTCTATCCCTTCCAATTTGAAAGACTTGTTCTTTTGCTCTTTTAGCCCCAAAATCACGTCACCACCAAAGGTATTGGCAAAAGCACTGTAGGTTTCCCAAAAATCCTTGGGTATAGTACCTTTTCCGTCCTTACCTCGGGCCAGTTTGCATTCTACGTCAAAGGATTCTCTTAAGGCCTGGATATCTTCTAAGCTTGAGATTTCTCGCATGTTGACTCCTTAGAACACAACACTTTATGTATTATAAATTATTTGCATCTTGCTATTCGCGAAATGTGAGATCGAGGTGACCGGAATGCGACCGCTGATATCATCCGCAAGGATTTCAAAACTTGATTCATCATTCTTGCACAAGAGAGTATTCTCAAAATCGGTGTTGTCTATAAACAGCTTATGCGACGTTGTTTAGTTTTATCTCGCCTGAGAGAAGTTTGGGGAGTAAGGTGTCTCTGGTTTTTTCAAGTACTAAATTTTCTTTTCGTTTTTCAGAAATAGTTTTGTGCATTGTGTTTACTTGTTTATGAAATACATCTGAAAGAGTTTTATTTGGTATTATAATCAGAATTCTTCTTAAGTTACTGACAGGTCGAGATATCGAGGGAACTCCAACCTGGGAAGTATTAGATAGCAACTCATGCTGTCCTTTGTGTGACTTAAAGTAATATATTATAAATAAAGGTGAAATCAGATCTCGATTTGGTCTTATAAAACATTGGCTTTGAGAAACAATGTACCTTTTGTAATTTGCACGATTTGGAATAATGCTGACTTGTCCTATTGTTCCACGATGAGTAACAACAATATCTCCTGCCTTTACATTAGATTTAATTAACCTATCAGCATGATCAATAGAAATGAATTTGAAGTTTTTATCTTCCAACATAGTATTACTTAAATGTTGCCCATTTATAATCGGAACACCTTCATCTTGGTAGGTCGAAACTTTTATGTTTGAACCAAATGGCCCCATGGCAACAGTTTTTGAAAGATCCTCTATAGATTGAACTTGCCAACCGTCCGGTATTTCACCCACTTCAGAATCCACCAAAGCATCGGGGAAGAGGGCGGCGGTGGTTTTTAGTTGTTGTTGGGTTTCGGGCGGGAGTTGGGCCAGTTGGTCTTCTGTTTTGCCGCTGATGGCGCACATAGCCGCGAGTTCGATTTGTTCGCAGTTCGCTCCTTTCTGTCTGGCAGCAATTTTGGCTTTCACCGGATCAAAATCCACAAACCAGCTTTTAAAAATCGCCTGGGCAATTAGATCAAGTGTTTGGTTGATTTGGCTGTTGAGTTCAATTTTATTATTCAAGTCTACGAGGATCTTTGCAATTCGTCTTTGATCAACAATAGGCGGTAATATAATGGTTAGCTTTTCAAGCATTTCGTTGTTGAGACTTGCCCTTGTTGTCATGGTTGTAAAACTTAACACCTGCTGTCGAAAAAATGGGCTTTTAAAATAGAAGGAAGAATATTCGGGGTCGATTTCAACTTCACCTTTTGGTCTTAGCCTTTTTGTGAAACCGTTAAATGTCGCATTAGGATAATTTTTTAAAGAAACACAGGTTATGGCCAGCTCTTCAAATTTTTCACTGGTCCTTGTTATAAACACATCTCCTTTTTTTATGGAACATTTCTCTCTTTCTTTTTTGGTAGTGTTAGCTAAATTAGTGAGTTTGTCGGGGACAAAATAGTTGTTAAAAACCTCTTTAAACGAAAGAAAAGGGTATCCAAAACCAAATTCTTTTCTATTTTTAGTAAGTCCATTAGTTACGTCGAATACTTTTAGTAAATTGTGTTCTTGCCAGTCAGGTCTCATATCCTAACCCCACTAAATTCTGTTTGATTTCTGCTTCCAGTTTCTGACTTTCCTCGAATTGTAATTTTAGCTGCCCAGTCAGTCGCGCCATTTTATCGGCAAAGGGTTCTCCGTCATCCTCTTCTGCTGCCACTCCCACGTAGCGCCCTGGTGTTAGTACGAAATCATGTTTTTTCAGTTCTTCCAGGGTGGCAGATCTGCAGAATCCAGCTTCGTCCTCGTAGCCTTCTCCTGTTTGCCAGTTGTGGAAGCAATCGGTGACTTTGTTCAGGTCTTCCGCTGTAAAATCCCGTAGTACCCGGTCTTTCATGTAACCCAGGTTACGGGCATCGATAAAGAGGAATTCTCCGCAACGATCCCTCAGCTTTCTGCCGGTGGCATTGGTTCGGGCTTTTTTGTTTTTGGTCAGAAACCAGATGCAAGCCGGTATCTGGGTGTTGGTAAAGAGTTGTCCCGGCAGGGCCACCATGCATTCCACTAGATCATTTTCCACCAGGGCCTGGCGAATCACCCCCTCGTTGTTGATATTGGAACTCATGGAACCGTTGGCCAGCAATAATCCCAGGCTGCCGTTGGGAGCAAGATGGTAGAGCATGTGTTGCAACCAGGCGAAGTTGGCATTGCCAGATGGCGGTCTTCCGTATTGCCAGCGGGGATCATTGTCATCCACCCCGATATCCCATTCCTTCATGTTAAAGGGTGGATTGGCCATCACAAAATCGGCCCGCAGGTCTTTATGTTGATCGTTGGTAAAGCTATTGGCCGGTTCCTTGCCAAAATTAAAATCGATCCCGCGAATCACCATGTTCATGGCCGCCAACTGCCAGGTGGTGTGGTTGTATTCCTGTCCGTAAATAGAGAGTTCTCCAATTCGTCCCTGGTGTTGCGCGATAAAGTGCTCGGATTGCACAAAAAATCCCCCGGAGCCCATGGCCGGATCGTAAACACGTCCCTTGAAGGGTTCAAGCATCAACACAATCAGGCTTACAATGGACTTGGGCGTATAAAATTGTCCTCCCTTTTTTCCTTCCGCCAGTGCAAACTGTCCAAGAAAGTATTCGTAGACATGGCCAAGAATATCTTTACTGCTTAGGCCATCGTGTTTAAAAGGGATGGTGGCGATCTGATCGATCAATTCCCCCAGCTTGGCCTGATCGATCTGCAACTGTGTGTATTGTTTGTTGAGCACTCCTTTGAGTTTGGGATTGTCTCGTTCGATGGCATCCAAGGCGTTATCGATTAATTGTCCTACTGATACGATCTTTTTACTTCTTCTTTTTTCAGACTCGTTCTGCTGTACAGTATCAAGGATCTTTCCCTCCTTGCTGATCCAAATGGTATTTCCGGAAATCACAGCCTTATTCTGATTTTGCAGGATTTCCCAACGGGATTGTTGCGGCACCCAGAAGACGTTTACCTCCGCATAGTAGTCGCGTTCTTCCAGTTCTGCTTCAATTTCTGACTGATAGTCTTCACCTTCAGCTCCCCCTTCATAATCCTCCGGGTCCAGAAAGTAGTCATGTTCAGGATCCTGTAGCAGCCCGACCAGCTCTTCTCGTCGCATACCAAAGGAGTCACTGACATATTTCAGAAAAATCAATCCCAGCACCGCATGTTTGTACTGTGCTGCGTCCAGGGTTGATCTGAGTTTATCCGCACTGGTCCAGAGTTTTTTTTCCAACTCCTTTAAAAATTGTTGTTCTTCTTCCCTTGTCATTTCCTGTGAGCCTAATAAATATTTATCGCATCTATTCAGTACTTGACTACAATGTCTTGGTACCTCTGAACTTGCAATTCATTTGTAGGATGGGCAAACCGGATTATTGGAAACCCTGTTGATGGGCAAGTAGAATTATTCCGACTCGGCTTACCAGAACACCCTCTTTGCCCATGCTGACTTTAATGAGAATGTGACGTTTGCCCATCCTACACTTCGTTTCAAATTTAGCGAAATAGTTACCATTTATCTATCGTCTAATTGTAGTTTGATCACTTCAGGCATCCTGCATTGTATCCCAAAAATCACTATTCACCTTTTTAATTTCTATAGTTTGTTCAACCTGAATACCCAGACCGTAATCGTAAATATACTGAGCCAGTTGAATTCCGTCGATGAGAACCTACGTGGTGGTGCTAAGACTCTTTACGTATTAAATTGGTCTTTTTTTATATGAAGATGTCTTAGTTAAAACCTCATATTTTGGAACCGGCGTGGTTTTCTATTTTTTCTGGTTTGATTTCACCTTAATAAGCTATAAATTTTAACCATTTGAAATTTAGCTGAAGTCAGGTTAAAACACAAGTCGGGGGTCATTGTTGATTAATTTTAGTTTCAGTGTAAAGTATTGATTTCCCAAAACCTGAATTTATAACATCTGCAAATGGCAGGTTCACCTTCGCATTTCTTGATATGGGTAAACCAGAAACTCCATACCACTGTGGGTAGCAAGGGATAATGGTTTCTACTTTTCTAATATCTGCTGAAACGGTATTAATGGGATCAGATTGAGTGCAAATCAAGTAAAAAACTCTTCCTCTATTGGCCTAATTCATGGAAAAAGTCTTAAATCCGCAAATTAAAAAACTCCCTGAAGGATTTTATTTGGCAACATCAGATGAAATGCCCGGTCTTGTTGCACAAGGTCGAACTGTTTCAGAGACCTTGGAAATAGCTCGGGATGTCGCAAAGAAACTTATTGAATCACAAAATGAAAAGCAAAAACAGCCGGTGTTATCCAAAGTCGGGAAAAGATTCGACTACCCCTGATTATTGGAGCTTAAATTGGGCAGGTTGTCCGGATTCAAGTACCGACAAATCATCTAAAGACTAAAAGAGTTTGGATTTGTTTTTGATCGCCATGCCGCTGGCAGCCACGAAATATGGTTCAATCCCGGCACAGAAAAATATACAACTATCCCAAATCACCCCGGAGATATGCCAGAAGGAATATTGAGAGCAATCTTGAAGCAAGCAGGCATTACTCCTAACAATTTCCTCTTAAAGAAATAAGACTTAACCTTTATCCATTTTTTGAAAACAACAAGTGGTTGGGTAGAGTCTCACTATCTCTATTCATACGAATTTATCAGGTTTTTTGTGAATTTGTGCAACAGTGTCGCGCGAATTTTACAAAAGGTGTAACAATTCCGGAGTTTTTCAGATATCGGTGTCGTCCCTATGGGACTCAACCAATTTTTGGTATTGATTTACCAGCGGTTTACACCGCTGGCTACTGCTGTATCATCCCTTCGGGATTTTTTCAGTTGAGGTTGAAATCGGTTTTAGATTTTAAACTGGGAAGTTTTGATGAATCCTCAATTGTTAGGGATTGGTGGTTCAAATCGACGTCAGGAGAGATTAAGCTCGAATCTAAGCCAGTGTTTTTGTCCAGCTGGTTTTGGGTGCCGGATTAAGTCCCATCAGCGTTTAAATAAGGGTTTTTGGAATGCAATTCAAACGGTAGGGCGGGTTCTTTGCTGCGAGTCTCGCAAATTCAGCCACCCCGCCAACAGGCAAGTCCCTTGGCGGCCACGTAGGGCCGCCCTACCGTTTGTTACCAGATATAATCAGAATTTTGACTAATTTAAGCGCTTATGGGATCAAGTCCGGCATGAAACAAATATTTAGTTACCACATTACATTGTTGTTATGGATTCGATGAGATGTTTCGTGCTTAGACAGGGCAGGGTATGAAACAAACAATGTGGATATCAATTAAATATGCACTTCCACGATATCTTTGTCGCTGAGTTGGTGGTCGCGTTGGACCATTTGACCGTCGTAGACGTTGCTGCCCCAGATGCGGGCGTTTTTCATGTTTTGGGCAAAGTCCTTGTGTACTTTGGCGGCAAATTGTTCGACGGTGTCGCCCTTTTTCAGCACAAACGGGGCTGTCATATCAGCCGGTTTACCCGGGGTTTTGGCGTAGACCCGGATGATTTCCAATCTTTCAAACACCACCGCTTTAAGCTGATCCAAATTACGATCAAACTCCGATGAAACGGGGAGGTAGGGCCAATTGTCTTCCAGCAGTTCGTCAAAAATCTCTACATTTTCATCAAATTCACTGGAATCGTTTTTGTTGGCCAGCACATGAAACGGAATGAATGTCATGCGGGGTTGTTCCGGATAGAGATGCTTCAGTCTCACGGGAGCTATGCGGTTTTCGGCCAACATGGATGCTGATTCCTCCAGTTGCTGAAAAGGATCGCTTTGGATGTCCACCACCAGAAGTACCAAATCAGCCCTGCGAGCCAGATCGAACAACCCTTTATCCACATAATCCGGATTTAAAGGTGGTGTATCTATCAGCTGGATTTGAATATCTTCCACGGGCATCATTCCTGGTACCGGCTGCCACGTGGTGTGGGGAGAGGCAGAAACATCCGGTGTAGCATTGGTCAAGTTGGCCACCAGTGACGATTTGCCGACATTTGGAGGCCCCAACACAATGACCTGCCCTGCTCCTTCTTTACTAATATTATAAACAGATTCCTTTCTGGCTGCTCCTTTTTTCGATTGAGGAGAGGTTTTTAACTTCGATATTTTTTTACGCAGTTCCGCCCTGAGCTTATCCGTACCTTTATGTTTGGGGAAAACGCTCATCATCTCTTCCAGGTAGCCCAACTTCTCTTCAGTGGTCTGGGCTTCCTTGAATTGCTTTTCAATGCTGAAATAATTTGGCGGCAGATTGGTAGGCATGGTTACCTTATATAACTCGCTTGTTAGGTTTTTTATTTTGCAGGCTGTCTGGTCTACCTTGTTCAGCAACGAATCTGAATTTTGTTCAGTTATCGGTTATCTGCTATCCGTTATCAGTTTATGGTGAAAGCTCCGCTTTCAAACGTAATTGTTACACAAACTGAGAACCGACCGCTGCTCACCGCCAACGCAATCAAATCATGGTTGAAAGCTTTTTTTGTGGTCAAGTAAGATAAAACCAACCCGCAAAATGTGCTTGTTAATTGGGGATGCAGTTGCACTTGGAGACACAGAAAACTGGTAACCATTCTGTGATGTTTGATTAAAAAGATCAAGTCGACAGTAACTGCTTTCCTAACGGAAGTCTGCTCATAGGATCAGGTTCGCGCTGATAATGTCTCTTGTTTTCTCCATCAAGTCATCTATCTGTTGATGGGTATAACCTGTGACCTCGATCGGATCACCCACGATCACTTCTATTGGAGAAGAGGAAAAAACAACACTCTTTTTAGGCAAGGCCCTGGCACTTCCATTTACGGTAATTGGAAGAATAGGTAATCCTGTTTGCAATGCTGCTGAAAATCCACCTTTTTTAAACCGACCCAGTCTCCCATTAGCAGATCGTGTACCTTCAGCGAAGAACATCACTCCAACCCCTTTGGGCAGGCTTTCAATTCCGGACTGGATACTGCGTAACGCTGCTGCGCGATTTGATCGGTCGATGAAGATATTTCCGCAGGCATGTAAACAATGACCAAACACCGGAATATTCAGCAACTCCTTTTTTGCCACCCAGCGGAATTGAATGCCCAATGTTTGGGCGATAGCAGGTCCGTCAAAATGAGATTGATGATTGGAAATAATAATATAGGTCTGCCCTTTTTTTACCTTTTCTTTCCCGCGAATGGTTACACGGACTCCGGTGGCCGCCAGAACGATAGCGGCCCAAACCCTGGACATCTGAAATGCAAAAAAACCTTTTTTGGAAAATAGTGTCGAGATAAAAATGGGGATAGTGACAAGCAAGGTTGCAAACGACAGCCAGAAACCCAACCAGAAAATTTTCAGCAAGGCACCGACAAGTCTGAAACTGCGAACTAGGTAATACAGCAGGCCAATTCCAAATGCCCCAACCGGATGCAAAGGATTAGACATTTCGCCTCATTTACTAACATTTATAAAAATGAAATCTGTCCCTATACCATTAGAATCGTTGCCAAAATTCAAGACAAAACAGCCGGGTTACAAAAGTTTTACAATAGTTATAAACCAGTCAAATCCGGACCTTAGGAGGGCATGATTGTCAGCAATACAGAACATCCAGGCAAAGCTTTTGGCCTTTTTTGTTTGCCCGGTTAAATATGTCTATGCGTTGAATATAATCCTCGTCCAGCAAGCCTAATTGTTGAAATGATCTTTCCACCTTGATCAGGTGCATTCTCACTTTTAAGCCAACCTGATACCCGTTGTAACACTGGAAAGGCAGGAATAGGAGCCTTAATGGAGAGCCAAAATTGATATGACGTCGAACTTTTTTAATTCTGTTTTGTATGGTCCGATACCAAATGTCGGTTGAAGGGGTAATTGAGGCACGTTTCGATTTTTCTGCGTTCAACATTGAGATACAATTGTCTATTTCGGCTTTGATGGCCTGTATTTTTTCTGTTTTCTGATCGTTGAAACGTTTCCGTTTTCTGATACTGAATTGCTTTTTTCGAATGCTATCTATGCTTTCTTCAATTTCCGTAATCTTTTCCTGGATCAGACCCAGGTTTTGTTTACGATATTCCTGCTTGGTCTTGATTTCGTTGATAATGGAAGCCCTGGCCTTTTGCTTTTCCAAACGGGCTAGTTCACCACTTAAATCGTGACGAGCTGTTTTTTCCAGGCGACTTAACCGAACGAGATCTGTTCGCAGAATCTGCAAATCCCTGAGTTGATCTCTTTTCTCCTCAACCATCGCCTTTATTTTATCAACCACCGTTTCCAGGTCGCTGCTTTTGGATTTTCCGGCTTTTTTCCTTTTGCTCTTAGGAGGGGGGATAATATCAGTCTCTTTCAACGATTCCCCCGCTTTCATCAACCCGGAATCAATCTCTTCCAGTTCTTTCTCCAGATTCCCAATTAAATCATCAATCTTCAGTGTCTTTCGATAGGGAACTTTGCAGATCTTTGCCGCTTTTTTCAATACTGCCGTTATAGACACGGATAATTCATTGATTTCGGTTTGAATGGTTTTTGTACGATCTGCACTGCGCAAGCGCTGGTCCTCTTTGACCAGTTCGGATAGATCAGTTGATGTCGTTTGCAATTCAGTCCGGACATGATTGAGCTGCACTGTATGGTTATCCAATTCCGAAGAATACTGAGCAAGTCGATGATCAGTATCGAAATAGATCCCGTCCAACCTGGCGTCTTCACGTTGCTTCCATTCCAGGACTTTTCCCAGCGGCATGGAATCTGTGGATTCCTTTCCAGTCAGCAGACTTATCTCTATTGCCAAATTCTCATGGAGCTGTTGAAGTCTGTTGTTTAACTCACCAATAGTTTTTGCCGTCTGTTTTACTTTCCGGTCAGACTTGCTTCTTTGTTTGGCTTTGTCCTCTCTTAGAGTTTCAACCAGAAGCTTGCTTTTCTTTTCAATAGCACGACTTTCCCATTCGGAAATTCTGGAAATATGATCCGCCAGACTTTGCAGCAGTGCTTCCGCCTGCCAGAGAGTTTTTTCAGACACTTGGGTTGAAGAAGACAATACCGGCTCCATGATGAATATTGACATTTTATTTCTCCGTTGAAAGTTAGTATCACATTATCGCAACACACGCGAGCATCTATTCTGGCTAGAAAGCCTATTCATGATGATGTACCTAATCAAACGGATTGATAAAAGATGTATGTTTTTGCAGATAGTTTACTAAAAATCAAATTACATTGCAAACTTCCAGTAGTTTCTGACCAAAGTAACAAAATACTGTTAATTGCAATGTAAAAACAAATTAACCCTTACAAAGCGTTGTTTAGGGCAGGTAACCAATCGCTAAAGTGCAATAACCGGACCGGTGAAAACTCTTGTAAACCCTGTTAATAAAGGAATTAAAGATGAACCCTCATCCAGCCTGTT
This sequence comes from SAR324 cluster bacterium, assembly GCA_028282825.1. Lineage (GTDB taxonomy): Bacteria > SAR324 > SAR324 > XYD2-FULL-50-16 > XYD2-FULL-50-16 > JAHJTV01. The sequence continues at coordinate 906 of JANQGZ010000128.1, read as the reverse complement.
TGACCTTATAGAAGCGAAAATTGAAAATCAAATGTGAGAAGTTTGTGCAAAATCTCAATCAGGCTATTCTCAAGACCTGCCAACAGGGGCAAAAGAAAAGATCGCTATGGTGATGAGAATTTTTCTTCCTGGATTGTTTTTGGGAGATGTATCTACGAGGAATCGTCCAAATCGTCGTCAATTTCGTGCAAATATAACGATTATGGAGGTAAAAGAGAAAGCGGCTATCTATGGAAGGTCGTTGAGCAATATAAAAGCAAGCCGGTTGGCGCATGCAACCGACTTGTCATGTTTGCTTGATAACATAATTGTTCGGATTATCTAAGCCTTATACCCGATTGCCCGCAAGAAACCCTTTCTCTTTTCAATATCCTGCTCGGTTTCGATTCCCTTCGATGCAAATCCATCAATCACACCCATAATACCTCGACCTTGCTCGGTTTCAGCAATGACAACTTCCACAGGGTTGGCTGTTGCACAGAATATTCGGCAAACCTCCGGGACTTGTTGAATGGTATTCAACACATTGATGGGGAAAGAGTCTTTCATGAAGATGATAAAACAATGTCCGGCAGCAAGTTCATAAGCGTTGCTTTTGGCCAGGTCAACCAATTCCTCGTCTGTTCCGCTATAGCGAACCAGGCATACATCCGACGCCTCACAAAAAGCAACACCAAACTTGACGCCAGGAATGGTATTCACCATCGCTTCATGAATGTCTTCAATGGTCTTTATAAAGTGAGACTGTCCTAAAATCAGGTTTAAGCTATCGGGATTGTTTATTTTTACAGTTTTCAGATCCATGTTTTCTCCGGTTATCGGTTATCGGTTATCGGTTATCGGTTATCGGTTATCGGTTATCGGTTATCGGTTATCGGTTATCGGTTATCGGTTATCGGTTATCGG
>JANQGZ010000125.1:0-17103 GCA_028282825.1 SAR324 cluster bacterium | reverse complement strand
CCGATAACCGATAACCGATAACCGATAACCGATAACCGATAACCGATAACCGATAACCGATAACCGATAACCGATAACCGATAACCGATAACCGTAACTACATGTTGCGACGGTACTGTCCTCCCACGTCATTTAATGCCCTGGTAATCTGGCCCAGGCTGCAGGTTTTTACTGTCTCCATCAGCTCAGCAAACACATTTTCTCCTTTTAGAGCTGTTTGCTGCAGTTTTTCCAGGGCGACCGGAGACTCGTCGTCATGCCGTTTGTGGAAGTCAGCCAGGCGTTTCAGTTGCGATTCCTTTTCCTCTTCGGTGGCACGTGCCAGTTCAACGGCACCGGCTATGGATTCGAGATCGGAGTTTTTGTCCTGGAAGGTATTGACGCCGACAATCGGATACTCGCCGGAGTGTTTTAACATTTCATAATAGATTGACTCCTCCTGGATTTTTCCTCGCTGGTAGCCGGTTTCCATTGCTCCTAATACCCCCCCACGGGCTGTAATACGATCAAATTCCATCAGAATCGCCTCTTCCACCAGATCGGTCAATTCCTCTACAACAAAGCTTCCCTGGTTCATGTTTTCGTTCTTTGCCAGGCCCCATTCGCGGTTGATGATAAGTTGAATGGCCAGGGCTCTTCTTACAGACTCATCGCTGGGAGTGGTAATAGCTTCATCGTAGGAATTTGTATGCAGGCTGTTGCAATTGTCATACACCGCACAAAGTGCTTGCAAGGTAGTTCTGATATCGTTGAATTGAATATCCTGTGCATGCAGGGAGCGTCCCGATGTTTGAATATGATACTTCAACATCTGGGAACGTGCCGTTCCGCCATACTTTTCTTTTAGGGCGATGGACCAGATTCGTCTGGCAACGCGACCGATAACCGTATATTCGGGGTCCATTCCGTTGGAGAAGAAAAAGGAAAGGTTGGGAGCAAAGGAATCAATTGGCATTCCCCTGGAGAGATAATACTCCACATAAGTGAATCCGTTTGCGATGGTGAATGCGGTCTGCGTAATTGGATTCGCCCCGGCCTCTGCAATGTGATATCCGGATATGGAGACCGAATAAAAGTTTCTGACGTTTTGCTCGATAAAATATTGCTGGATATCTCCCATCATCTTCAGGGCAAAATCGATGGAAAAGATACAGGAATTCTGCCCCTGGTCTTCTTTCAGTATATCCGCCTGAACCGTGCCCCTGACATTCTGCAGAACGTCGGCTTTGATCTTGTTGTACTCATCGGCAGAAACCTTAGCACCCTTTTCGGACGTTCTCTTGTCAACTTCCTGATCGATGGCTGTGTTTAAGAACATTGCCAGAATGATTGGTGCCGGTCCGTTTATTGTCATAGACACGGAAGTAGTCGGAAAGCAAAGCTCAAACCCGTCGTAGAGGGTTTTCATGTCATCCAGTGTACAAATACTGACACCGGATGTTCCGACCTTACCGTAAATATCCGGTCTTTCCTCCGGGTCAAATCCAAATAGTGTCACGGCATCAAAGGCTGTGGACAGTCTTTTTGCTTCATAGTTGGCTGAAAGAAGTTTGAAGCGTCTATTGGTCCTAGCAGGATCTCCCTCACCTGCGAACATTCGGGTAGGATCTTCACCGACTCTTTTTAAAGGAAAAAGACCGGCTGTGTAAGGAAAGTAACCAGGCAGGTTTTCCGTTCTCATAAAACGGTAAATCTCACCCGGGTCCTTGAATTTGGGTAGGGCAAGTTTTGGTATTTGGGTATGTGATAATGATTCGGTATAGAGGGGGAGACGGATTTCCTTACCCCTGACTTCATACACCAATTCTTTCCCGGAGTATTTTTCTTTAATTTCCCTCCATTGCTCAAGAACCTGTCTACTTTCTTCAGTGATTTGTTCAGCGGCTTGTTTTAATACTTCTTCCAGTGCGGCAGGTGTTTTGGAAGCACCCAGCATGTCTTTTGTCTCTTCAAGATGCCAGGCTTTTCGTATCAGATCGGCTTGCGATGAGGTTTCCTCATGATACTTGCGCACTGTGTCGGAGATCTCTGAGAGATAGCGGACGCGATCAGGGGGAATGATGATCGTTTTGGAGGTGGAGGTTTTACTGTTTGTCCTGGGGAGACTGGATTTAAACTCCTGTCCGGTTTTTTCTTTAATTTTGTCGAGAATCGCATGATAGAGGGATGTCACGCCGTCGTCGTTAAACTTTGAGGCGATAGTGCCATAAACGGGCATGTTTTCCAGTTTTTCACCGAACGCCTTCAGATTTCTCTGTACCTGCTTGCGGACATCCGCTACGGCATCATCTCCACCGCGTTTTTCGAATTTATTGATCACAACCAGCTCAGCGTAATCCAGCATGTCAATTTTCTCCAACTGGGAGGCGGCTCCGAACTCACTCGTCATCACGTAAATTGGTATATCCACAATATCGATGATATGGGAATCACCCTGGCCGATGCCAGCGGTTTCCACGATGATGATATCAAAACCCGCAGCCCTGACGGTGTTAACAACGTCGTTAAGATTTTCCGGGACTTCGGTATGGGATTTACGGGTGGCCAGACTGCGCATGTAGACCCTGGAGTTGCCAATCGAGTTCATGCGAATCCGATCGCCAAGCAGGGCTCCGCCTGTTTTTCGCTTGGAGGGATCACAACTGACTATGGCAATAGTCAACTCCTTGAAGTCGTTTAAAAAACGAAAAATCAACTCGTCTGTGAGTGATGATTTTCCGGCTCCACCGGTTCCCGTAATTCCCAGAATTGGTGTTTGACTGGCTTCAGCTGTTTTGATGAGTTTTTCTTTTTCTACTTTTAATGCGGGATCTTTTTGCCAGTTGCCGTTTTCAATGGCGGTTATCAGATTAGCGAAAACGGACTTGTTATCCGGGCTTAACCGACCCAGGTCATAACCGTTTTTTGGTTTGATGGGAAAATCCATTGCCTTTATCATATGTTCTATCATCCCAACCAGACCCATGTTTGTGCCATCTTCCGGTGAATATATTTTAGTCACACCGTACGATTCCAATTCCTTGATTTCTTCAGGAACGATAACTCCGCCGCCACCCCCAAACACTTTTACTTGGTCCGCACCTCTTTCCTTCAACAGGTCCACCATGTATTTAAAATACTCGACGTGGCCCCCCTGGTAACTTGATACTGCGATACCTTGAACATCTTCCTCAATGGCAGCGTCAACAATATCCAGAACAGAGCGATTGTGACCCAGGTGAATTACCTCGGCTCCTGCATCCTGCAATATACGACGCATGATGTTTATGGAGGCATCGTGCCCGTCAAACAATGCCGTGGCTGTTACAACCCTGACATTATTAACCGGTTTATAAATCTGTTTTTGTGTGGACATGTTATTCCCCGATAAAGTTAATATTTTAACTATTTGCTGTCTGAATTAGGTCGTCTAGTTAATTGTATTCACTCACAGCGACCGTGACTCCCGCCTGAATTCTCAATCCGTACAAATAGTTTTTCAGCTGAATGGATGTCTGTTGCCAGATATTGGCGTCTCTTGATGCCGTGTAAATGGCCGAGGCACCGTTAAGTGAAATCACGATGAAACTGGCTATATCTTTATAGTTAAGGCCGGGTTTTAGCAGGCCTTTTTCACCGGCTTCCTGCAACCAGTCTCTCATTAATCTGGAAAACTGCACGTAGCCCTTCAAAATCTGTCGACTCATGCTGGCAGACTGCCCCGACAATTCAACCAGCATATTGAGAAAGAAGCAGCCCCCTTTGAAAACATCAGCTCCCAGGTAATCCCTCATGTCGTTTTCAATCAACTGCTCAATTCGTTCAATGGGATCTTCGATTTCCCTGATGCCCTTGAAAACCCTGGCTCTCCATATGGATACAGCTTTTTCATATACGGCTTTCCAGATCTCTTCTTTGGATTTGAAGTGACCGTATAGCCCACCTTTAGTGAGATGTGTGGCATGCAGGATGTCGTTGACAGAGGTATTGTAATACCCCTTCACCGAAAATAGCTGTAACGCTTCTTCAACAATATTTTTTCGGGTCATGTGACCCTTGGATGATTTCATCTGATTTCCGATGTGTTTGATTAGAGAAATATACCAACCGGTCTTTTTTTATTATGATAACCCGAATCCTGTCAACTGGAAAGTAGTTTTTGATCGATGATTTTTCATAAAACCAAGCCTTGCCGGACAGGAATTCGGGGGCAGAATAAGATAACCGCATCATGTGAAATTCGCATCAAGGCGATAGGAATTTGATTGTCGAACGGTAACGGCAGAACTATCCTGTAACACAAATCACTGGCATACATTCACTGGTTTGCCTTAAGGCACTAAATACATCGTTAAGAAAAATTAAAAAAATTCATAACCAAAAACCAAGCGGGGTTAGAACTTGTAAGATGAAATTTTTATAAGCTCGAATGCATTGTTTGTTCGCCTTTAACCGTGGAAAATAGAGAGTTCTAAACAAAGGTATTGCACCACAAAAGGATATCGGTTAGGCCAATGAAACTTCTTAGAAATATTGCCGTAGCGGTTTTATCATTTTACATTCTGCTGAGCTCTGAAAACCTGGTCGCTGTCGAGGTCGATATCCTGTATTTTGAACGCCCGCCTTATTATCTGACTGTTGGAAATGAACCTGCAGGTTTTTTGAATGATTTAACAAGACAGCTGTTTACCGAAGCTAACATGGAATTTAATTTTTACTCGATGCCGCCAAAACGAATCATCAAAACGATTAAAAACGATCGTCAGCTTTCTTGTTCACCTGGTTGGTTTAAAAATAAGGAAAGACAGGGATTTGCCAAGTTTACCCTGCCGTTTTACCAAAACCTGCCCATGGTGATCTTGTCCCACCGTGGACACAGCAAGCTGATTTCAAGCTACAAGAAAGTAGAATCTCTGATAAAAAACAGAGAGATGATTCTTGGAAAAATGGCGGCCTTTTCTTACGGGCAGTATCTTGACGATCTTATCGACCGTCATCAACCGAAACAGCTCATTGTAAAATCATCTCAAAAACAGCTGATCAGATTGCTGAATCAAAACAGGATCAGTTACATCTTCATCGCCCCCGAGGAGGTTGATTCGCTTATCGATTTGGTTAAATTGAATCGAAAAGATTTTGTCAAACATACATTGCCAGGTCTGCCTGAAGGAAACAAACGTTACCTTATGTGTAGCAAAGGCCTGGAGGATAAGCACATTTCCAGACTGAACCGGTCAATCAAACGTTTGGTGCCGACTGTTATCTGGTCGGACTAGCATCAGTTTCAGGTGTAAACTTCCATATTCATTTTTTGTTGTATGAACTTTATACGTCCAAACAATTCAAATCAACATAAAGCAATACCTGCCAGTTTGTTTTTTAATAAGCAACGAAGCATCTCAAGCGATTTGATTCTGGCATTGGCGGGTATTATGGTTCTAGCCACTGTATTGGTGACGGCTGTGAATTATTGGTTGGTTGCCGATTGGGAAATGGAAGAGCTTGAGCAAAAAGCAGACAATTACATTGAGCATTTGGTTGAGAGTTTGGAACTGTCTCTTTGGACGATAAACGAGGAGCATATCCTTAAAATTGCAGAATCATACTATAATAATGAATTGGTCGCCAAACTTCGAATTACCGAAGGTTTCAGCAGCAAGGCCTTATTTGATCAGGAAAAGGAATTTGAGGGCTTGCAATTGATTGAACGCAGTTCCGATATTGTTCATGATGGCCTGGTTATCGGCAATGTCGAAATATCCCTGACACCGAGTTTCTATCAGGAGCAACTCTCCCATATCATGCGCACCAGCCTGATCACCGCCTTGGTCATTATTTCAAGCATGATTGTGATGACCAGCATTATTTTTCGACTGCTTTTGGCGAAACCTCTATCACTTTTAATAGAGGGAACCAATGCTATTGGTGAGTCTGATTATCAGTTTACCGAAAAAACACATAAGTATCGGGAAATCGACTCTGTCCTGGCAAAATTCAGGGAGATGGGGAAAAAAGTACAGCAAAGAGAAGCGTCTTTGCTGGAAATGAATACCCGTCTGGAAAATGAGATTCTGGAAAGAAACTCAGTGGAAAAATCATTAAGAACCAGCGAAGAACGATTGCAGTCAATCATCAACAATATGGGATCACTCTTATATCTAAAAGATCCTGCTGGAAAGTACCTGCTGATTAACAATCGATTTGAAAAGGAATACGGCATCGCCAGGGATGAAATGATCGGCAAGGATGACTATGCTTTGTTTGGGGAGGTAACAGCTAAGCTGGTGAGGAAAAACGACGATCTGGTGTTGAAGAATGGCAAAGCCATGCGTTTTGAAGAAGTGATCGAAAGGCCGGGCAAAGCCAAGGTTTATCTTTCTGTTAAATTTCCCCTTCGTGAAGCGAGTGGCGAGGTTTATGCAGTTTGCGGCCTTTCAACCGATATTACCGAACATAAAAACATTCAAAGGAGAATTTCCGAAGCCCTGGAATTCAACGAAAAAATTATTTCGGAATCACCAATAGGCATAAGTATTTATCATGAAACCGGTGTTTGCATCGCTGCGAACCAATCGCTTGCAAGTATGGTTGGCACGACCCGGGAGGAATTGAGAAAACGGAACCTGTTTGATAATGATGTCTGGAACAACCGGATTTTGCTCGATATTGCCCGCTCAGCTGTCAGCGATCAGAAAAAGAAGCGGACCGAAATTAAATCAATTTCCCATTTCGGTCGATCGATGGCCCTGGATTGCCATATCGTCCCTTTCCATTCTGCAGGCAAAAAGCATATCCTCTTCATGGCAGTGGATATCAGTAAACGGATTCGGGCTGAAGAAGAATCGGATCGATTGCGTCTGTTTTTGAATAATATTATTGACTCCATGCCTTCTATTATCGTGGGTGTGGATCTGGAAGACCAGGTAACGCTCTGGAATGTTGAAGCGGAGGTTCACACCGGGTTACCTTCGGAAGTCGCTGTGGGACGACAGCTTTCAGACGTGTATCCGTTGCTTTCCAAGGAAAAAAACAGGTTCAGGGATGCCATTGAAGAATGCAGGCCTGTTGAAGTGCCCAGGATGGTTGTGGGTGAGGAAAATGGCAAACACTATTATGACATGGTGATTTATCCCCTGGTTACCAACGGTTTGGGTGGTGTGGTGATGCGGATTCATGATGTAACCGAGCGGGTACGATTGGAAGAGTTGATGGTGCAATCGGAAAAAATGATGTCCATTGGAGGACTGGCAGCAGGGATGGCGCATGAAATCAACAACCCCCTTGCGGCTATTCTGCAGAACGTGCAGCTGCTGCGTAATCGACTGAGTTTTGGAATAGCAAAAAACCAGAAAGTTGCAGAAGAACATGGCATTTCCATTGAGGCAATCGAGCAATACATGGGAAGCAGAGGTATTTTCAAAATGATCGATGCGATCCTTTCCGCCGGTCAACGTGCTTCCAAAATCGTAGAGAACATGCTTAATTTCAGTCGAAAAAGCGATACACGTTTTATTAAGCACGACCTGGCGGAATTGCTTGATCGAACCATAGAGCTGGCGGAAAACGACTATGATCTTAAAAAGAAGTACGATTTTCGACAGATCAACATCACCAGGGATTATGATGCGAACCTCCCCAAAGTTGCCTGCGAGGGAAGTCAAATTCAACAGGTATTTTTAAACATCTTAAAAAACGGTGCCCAGGCGATGGGCGATGTATGCAGGTTGGATCGGCAACCTTCCAGGTTTTTACTGACGACGTGGTCGGAGGCAAATGTAGCGTGCATAGCAATTGAAGATAATGGGCCGGGAATGGATGAAGAAGTGCGCAAACGGGTATTTGAACCTTTTTTTACTACCAAGGATGTAGGCATAGGCACTGGTCTGGGACTTTCGCTTTCTTATTTCATTGTCACCAAAAATCACAATGGTCATATGAGTGTGGAATCAAATCCTTTTAAAGGGACCAGGTTTATCATTCGACTTCCCATCGATCAAACCAACGAACCCTGATCTTGTCATTAATCACTGCCCAGCTTCTTCACGGGAACTTTCTCTGTCGACATCAATGTGCTACATCTCGGAAACGCCGGTCTAAACAAAACCGGGTATGCGAAGGTTTGGTCCAACATGCTGAAGTCTATTGGTTAAGCGGCGTTTTTGCGAATAAGTTGAAAGGATGCCACCTACACTACGCTTTTCGAAGTTCGGATCAATCATGTTAAAAATTTCCCAAAAACTACTTCGATTCTTTTTTATGATATTTCGGCCTGTGATGACTTCTCTAAAAGGCACCAATTAGTGTCGCAAGAGGCTGCTAACTCCCCGTAGATTCTGGGCAAAATTGACATCGCGCCGGTTGCCTGCTAAAATAGGAACCTAAAGACGTATTTTTATTTTTGATCGCAGATCAGCACCTTTTTATCGACTCATATTTGTATTTATCTCCTGCGTTTTTTTGTAATCAACTTTACAATTTTAGGCCAGCGTCAATTCAGTCCGCATATGCTTCCAATCCTGTATTCGCGGGCTATGCAAAATGTCAAACCATTGAACACGGTTTGAGTGACTTTTTTCAAAAAGTACAAAGGAACACGTTATGAAAACTGATAATACAGCTGAAATAATGGAATTGTTGCGTACCAAGGAAGGTACGGATGGAATTTTCGAACACGCTGATTTGGAAAATGCCAATCTTAAGAATGCCAATTTAAAAAATGCCAGTTTTGAAGGTGCCAATTTGAGGGATGCTGATTTGTCCGGTGCCAATCTGAAAGGGGCTAATCTGAAAGATATCGATGCTCACGGAGCTGATTTTTCGGGTGCTAATTTTGAAGGTGCTAATCTGGAGCATGCTGATTTTTCCCATGTGGAGATTTCCAATGCATCTGCAAAAAAGGCCAACCTCAAAGAAGCTAATTTCAGAAGTGCTGAATTGGTGAATACTTCCCTGATTAATTGCAACCTGACGGATGCGGATTTTTCTTACTGCAATCTGAATGGTGCTGATCTTTCCAAATCGTCAATGGCAAACTTATCGCTGCTGAGAGCCAATCTTTCTTTTGCCGATCTCACAGATGCCGATTTAAGCGATGCCAATCTCAGGGATGCTAATCTTTCTTTTGCAAAGTTAAACCACGCCAACCTGGAAAATGCCGATATCAAAGGCGGCGAACTGGTTAATACCGAGTTAGCTTCTGCGGATTTGAAAAATGTCAACCTGGAAGGGGCAAATCTGAAAGATGCTGATTTTTCCAATTCAGATCTAACAGGAGCCGAATTAAAAGATTCCATCTGCAAAGGCGCTAATTTCAAGAATACCACCAAATAACCGGGTTTTTTTTCTATCATGCCTGAAAGGATTGACCCGATGGGTCAATCCTTTTTTTTTCTCTTCTATTGATATCAATTGCCAAACTTTCCAATATTGTTTGTTATTTTTGTTGTTTGAGATTAAACTGAAAGCTTTATAAGATTTAGGTAGGAGTATAGATTTTTTCCGTTGGGCGGATTTAAATTCAGTATATCAATTGTTTTCACTAAAGCAGGAGCTGTAAGATGGCCCATGATTTTAATAGAATTTTGTTCACCACCGATTTGTCGTCACGATCCAAAGAAGTGTTTGACTATGCGGTTAGCCTCGCCATTAAATCCCATGCGAGCATTTTGATTCTTCACGTTATTGAAGACGAATCATCCAGAACTAAAGATATTGTGGTCGATATGATCGGCGATGAGGCATACGAAAAGATTCAACAGGAAAATGAGTCTTATGCTCGCAATATTCTAGTGGGAAAACAAAAGCAGGTACCGATTATCAAAGATGCTCTGGAAAAACTTGGTCAGAGAGCGGCCTCGGAAGAAGGTCTGGAAGGTGACAAGCCACTTGTGGAAGGAGTGACCATCCGTATGGGAAAGATTGTAGATGAGATCCTTGAGGTTTCTGTTGAAGCGAGCTGCGATATGATTGTGATGGGGCATCATCAACGTAGTCTGCTTACCAAGGCTGTTGTCGGAAGCACCACTCGTGGTGTTATGCGCAGGGCAAAAATGCCTGTGTTTCTGGTGCCCCTGGATGCCTAGTTATTTAAAGTTACCGCGCCCGAAGATTGGCAGTCGTATATTAACACATTGAGATCAAGGGGTTTCATTGTGTTAATTGGACGCTTCAAATTTATCCTGCCAGGGAAGTTTGTGCTTCATTGTATTTGGCCGCTTCCCAGCCAAGGATAGCCTTTTTCCTGAGAGGACCTTCCCCGTAATTACCGAATTCACCCATTTTTCTTATCACTCGATGACAGGGGATTAAAAATGGAATCGGATTCTTGCCTATTGCTGTCCCTACAGCGCGAACAGCCCCCGGATTGCCTATATGCCTGGCTATGTCTTCATAGGTCACGGCAGCTCCAAAAGGAATATGGATTAATGCTTCCCAGACCTTGATCTGAAAGTTGGTTCCTTTGACAAACAAATGCAAGGGGGCCGATTCCGATTCAACATTGATACGAAAAATCTGCTCAATGTAAGGTTGTGTCTCTTTGCGCGACTCTTTAATTGTTGCCAGGGGCCACTGTCTGTTTAGGGATTCCAGCATGTCTGATTTCCGGGTCTTGATAAAACTAAGCCCGCAAATTCCACGTTCAGTGACGGATAACAGGCACTCTCCGAAGGGAGATGGATGAAATCCGTAGAAGATTGTCAATCCAGATCCCTTTTCTTTGTATTCACCCGGTGTAATGGCTTCACATTTTACAAACAGATCATAGAGCCGACCAGGGCTGGATAGTCCGGAATCATAGGTGACATCCAGCAGACTGCGGGGCGATTGCAACAATTGTTTCGCATATTCCTTGGTGACATACTGCAGAAATCTCTTAGGGCTGATTCCAACCCATCTGCTGAACAATTTCTGAAAATGGAACTCACTCAAATTGGCACTGGCTGCGATCTCCCCTAAAGAAGGCTGCTGTTTGAAATTACCTTCCAGATACTGCAACGCCTGCTCTACTCGTTCATAATCCTGAAGTGATTGCTCAAATTGGTCCATGATTCGCTCCGTTTAAAACTGGTGACGCATGAGTGTTCTTTTATACAATCTCAGTTTTAAAGAGAAAGCTAGGTTCAGGCAACCCGATTCTTGTGATGGTGATTTTTTTTACAGTTTTTTAAAAATCAGTAAGTTCGACCCTGATGATTATTTGAATACGATCCAAATTCGTCGTGCTCGTTAAAAGTATTAATATGATGCTCGAGTTATAATCCCGCGATGGGCAGGATACGCCGGCCCATCCTACAGCACATGCCAAATGAGGATCTGAACTTTAATCCGCAGGAAATGTAGGATGGGCGCCTCTGTTGCCCATCAGGCGAAATAAGAATATAAACTTTAATCCGGAGTTCTTGAGTTCTTCCATTGAAATAAAATCGATTGCTACATATCTTAGACAAAAAGAATCGAACTATTTGAATTGGAAAACAACTGGATCGAAATAGAATTCAGACACAATCAGTAAAAAACCATGATTAAATGCCAGGGACTGTACAAAAATTTCAGGTTGTATCAAAAGGAACCGGGGTTTGTGGGGACTCTCAAATCCTTTGTGAACAGGAAGTATGAAATACGGGAAGCGGTTAAACCGTTTGATATGGAAATTGCCGATGGTGAAATAGTCGGATTGCTGGGACCCAATGGGGCGGGGAAAACCACATTGATAAAAATGTTCACGGGTATTGTGGTTCCGAGTGGTGGCTTGGTTAGTATCATCGGCCACGAGCCTGCCAAACGGGAAAGGATGTTTCGAAAAAAGATCGCACTGGTGATGGGACAAAAATCCCAGCTTTGGTGGGATCTGCCGGCCATGGATTCGTTTCAATTGCTGCAGCGATATTATGAGATCGGTAACAGCGATTTCACGAATCGAGTAGGAGAACTCTCGGAACTTCTGGATGTCAAGGACCTGCTTCAGGTACATGTCCGCAAACTATCCCTGGGTGAACGCATGAAGGTGGAGCTGATGTCCTGTCTTTTGCACAAACCGGACATCATCTTCCTGGACGAACCCACCATAGGACTGGATCTGATCGCCCAACGAAACATCCGAAAGTTTATACAGGATTATCATGCGCAAAATCACTGTACAATATTACTGACGTCACATTACATGGCGGATGTCGAAGCTCTTTGCTCACGCTTGGTTTTTATTTTGAAAGGGGAGAACCGGTTTGACGGAGATATTGTGACCTTCTCTAATTTGCTGGGAAAAGAAAAAAATGTTGTTTTTGATTTTGAAACTGCTGTCGGAAACCACCATTTACTCGATCAATACGACCCACACTGGAATCATGATGGAACACGAGTAGAATTGCGAATCCCTCATGTAAAATTGAAAGATGCCACCATCGAAATTCTTCAGCACCTGCCCGTGGTGGAATTTAACACGGAAAAACTGCCCATTGAACGGGTAATGAAAACGGTGATGGAGAATCCGGATCTTTTGGCAAGCGCACCTTCAGGAATAAGGGAGTAGACAATGATAAAATGGTGGCAGACCATTAAGGTGCATTGGTCAAATACCCTGGTTTATAGGGTGAATTTCTTATTGATGGTGGTGGGACCGGTCCTGGTCTTCTTTTTTGTTAAGATCAGCCTGTGGTACAGCATTTTTCAAGGTGATGCAGAGATTCGGATTGGCAAATACTCACTTTCCGAAATGCTGACTTATCATCTCTGGACGATGATCCTGATGCTGATCAGCCGCTCCTATAATTTTGGGAAATTGTCCGAAGACATTCGTTTGGGAAGGGTGTCCACCTATTTAATTTACCCTTTCAGCCTTTACGAATTCCAGGTAACCAATTTTCTAAGCAGGTTGTTCATCCAAATGTTTATCGGGGTGCTGAGCCTGGTATTTCTGCTGACTGTGTTTCCCCAGTTTTTTAACGGTTTTGAAACCACCAGTTTTGCCAAAGGGATGGTTTTGGCAATATTGGTTGGATTTTTCTGGTTCAGCCTACAATACCTGATCGGTTTAATGACTTTCTGGCTGGAAGAAACCTGGGTGTTAGCTGTCATAGCGGAAACAATCATTCAATTGCTATCCGGCAACATCATTCCCCTGGATCTGTTCCCGGAATGGGCAGCTGAAATGCTTGCCTATACGCCGTTTCCTTATGTGACCTTTGTTCCGGTGAAGACATTTATGGGAGCAGGAGATGGATTTCTGTCGGCAATTATCAATCTTGTTTTTTGGACAGTTTTGTTGAATCTGTTGATCCTGTTTGTCTGGAAAAAAGGGTTGAAACTCTATACTGGTGCGGGGATGTAAAAATGCTGGGCAGAACGAAATACTATCTAACTTTATACAGGGAATTCATTAAAACCTGCTTTATTGAAGCCATGTCCTTTCGCATGCATTTCGTATTGCTGATTGTGATGGATGTCTTTTTCTATGCTTCGGTTTTTGCAACGGTAGATATAATCTATAACCACGTGCAGACCATTGGGACCTGGAACCGTGAACAATTGATGTTTTTTATGTCATTTGTGCTGGCCGTAAATCATCTGCAGATGTCATTTTTGGCACCAAATTTTTGGGAACTATCTCTTCTAATCAGGCAGGGCGGGTTGGATTTTATTCTGGTAAAACCGGCCAGCTCTCTATTTTCAGTATATTTTCGCAGAATTTCGGCCGGGAGTACTCCCTTATTTATTATTCCCTGGAGTTGCATGATCTACTTCGGAATCGACCTGGGGTTTTCCTGGCTGGTCTGGGTGATCCTACCTTTCTTGGTGGCGCTGGCTTTTATGCTAACCGGACTGATTGAAATAATCATTTCCTGCAGTATGTTCTGGATGTTGGAAGGGACAGGGATAAATTTCTTACGTATGCAACTTCAACAAGTATCTCGCTGGCCGGATTTTATCTACGCCAATCTGATTCGAAAAGTATTAACCTTCGTCATTCCGGTGCTTCTAATTTTTAATGCCCCGAATCGTTTCCTTTTTGATATCAAGGATTGGATTCCCCTGGCAGGCATGATTGCGGCAATAACAATAGGTTCTACTATTGTCCATTTCCTCTGGCGTATCTGCTTAAACGCCTATGAATCCGCTTCGAGTTAATCCTAACGTGTTTGAGCCTGAACCTCTAAAATAAACCATGGAGTTCTCATGAAAGAACCGACGAAAGAACAAATTGAAGCCCTGATGTCTTATCCGGCAGATCAAAAAGTGGTGATGATTAATCTGCTGAAATACAAAGATAAGGTTGATGGCAGGGATGAATCGGGAGAAACAGCTTATCAGAATTATATGATGAAAGCCGCACCATTTGTTGAAAAAGTCGGGGCTAGATTGCTTTGGAAAGGGGATGTGAGTCACGTGGTAATCGGTGATGACAATTTTAAACCGGATGCAGTGTTGCTGATTGAATATCCTTCCATAGCCAAGTTCTTTGAATTGGTTTCCGATCCCGGGTTTCAGGATGTTAATAAAGAACGCTCATTGGCTTTGGAATATGGTGGGATTATGGCAGCCACGCCGGTGATTTCAACGTTGGATTAGCAGTAGGATGGGCAACTTTGTTGCCCATCGGGCGGAACGAGAATAGATCAAAAATCAACAAAATAATCCGTAAACCCCTATCGAATTTTGCCCAACATCTTTTAATGATGGGTAATGAGTTACCCATCCTACATTTATCTGCTCAAGCCTGCCTTGATGGGTAACGGGTTACCCATCCTACGATTTTCCAAATGCCTCACCATATCTGGTTCAGCAGCTCATGATGGGCAACAATGTTGCCCATCGGGCGGAATTAAATCACAATCACCACCACTGAAAGTGCCGTGATTGTTCCCAGGGAGAGGTTGAAAATTCGAAATCTTCCGGGGCTGCTCAGCAACTTGCCAATTGCCATGCCGAATCCTGTCCACAGGGAAATGGAGGGAATACAAGTTACCGCAAACACGATGACTACCTGCATCGCCGAATTAATGTATTGGTCTCCTGCGATGGTAAAGGTGGTCATGGCTGAAAATGCCATGACCAGAGCCTTGGGATTTAAAAATTGAAACAATGCAGCTTGCCAGAAAGTAAAGGGTCGTCCTTGTTTTTTTGATGATTCCAAGGTTGGAATGGTAGCAATCTTCCAGGCGAGATAAAGTAGATACGCTGAACCCAGGACTTTTAACACCAACTGCAGCTGTGGAAACTGACTAAAGATGTACCCAAGCCCCATCGCTGTCAATGTCTGCAGGGCGATCACTCCAAATGTGATTCCCAGGATATGGGGAATGGTACGTTTAAATCCAAAATTCGCTCCGGAAGCGGTTAGCATAATATTGTTGGGGCCTGGTGTGATACAACAGGCGATGGCAAATAAAACCAAGGGAAGGAGTAGCGAATTCATTTTATTCCGTAAGATGATTGGTAAACTGTATCTATCAAATGGATACAATTTGCAATTGATAGCAGGCGCTGATACGATTGTTCCATAATTGTAATAATAAAACCTCGAATATTAATGTCAATATTTATATTGTACCCATGACAATTTGGAATCCAAATCTGGAAAGCTATCCCGGTCCTCGCTACAAGGCCCTGGCCGATGCTATAGCTGATGATATCAAAGCCGGAGTACTTAAACCCCAACAAAAACTGCCGACTCACCGCTCCCTGGCGGACCTTTTAGGAGTGACTGTTGGTACCGTCACCAGGGGGTATGCTGAAGCGGAAAAAAGAGAATTGATTGTTGCCAGAATGGGAAGTGGGACCTTTGTAGGTAGTAAAAGCAATGGCATGAGCGATTACCTGCAATCACTCAGAGGACATGGTGATCAGATCGATATGAGCCTGAGTATCACGCTGAGTCACGGACAGGAGCAAGTGCTGGCTGATATTTTGAAAGAGATTGGCCATTCGTCTGCATCCATCCAAGAGTTAATCGGTTATCAATATGAAGCCGGTTCAATACGTCACCGATCGGTTTTTGCGGAATGGCTGCGAAAATTTGGCATAAAGGCTGATCGACACAACCTGGTTATTTGTAATGGCGGTCAAAATGCCATCAGCACTATTCTTTCCGCTTTGACACGAACCGGCGACAGGGTGGTATCTGATATGCTGACCTATCCGGGTTTTACCTTTTTGGTAAGGCATCACCGTCTCCGTCACTTTGGGGTGGAGATGGATAAATATGGCATGATCACGGAGGATCTCGAAGATATTTGTCAAAAGCACCAGCCACGAATTCTTTATTGCATGCCCAACCTGCAAAATCCAACTTCAACCACCCTTCCTGAACAGCGCAGAAGGGAGATCATGGAAATAGCAAAGCGGCATGATTTATATGTCATCGAAGACCAGGTGCAGGGGGTGTTTCAACAAGATCCGCCGTTGCCCTTGTTTAACCTGGACAATGATCGAGTCTTTTTTAGTTGCAGCTTCTCGAAAATTTTTGCCGGGGGATTACGAGTCGGTCTGATTGTATCGCCGAATCGTTTTCTGAAATCCGTGGAATCAGCTTTGTATCTTGATTCATTGTTTGCACCTCCTCTTATGGCGGAGGTGGCTTGCAATGCGATAGAATCCGGTCGGCTGGAAAAGCTGATCAAGGAAAAAGACGCAGAAATCCGTGCACGGCAGCAGCTGGTGGATGAGTTGTTCAAAGGCCTGGATTATATCAACCAGCCCGAGTGCCCTCATACCTGGCTCAATCTACCTGCTCCCTGGCAGGCGGACGAGTTTGTATTGGAACTCCAGAAAAAAGGTGTTCTGGTAAAAGCAGTCAATTCGTTTGCGGTGAGTCCAACCAATAACACCCAGGGGATTCGAATCTGCTTGACCAGCCCCCGTAAAAGGGAACAGGTGGAAAAAGGCCTGGCGTTGATCAGGGATACCATTGATCAACATCCGGGTGTGTGGCAGTCAATAATGTAAGAGCAGTTATCCGCTGTCAGTTATCGGTTATCGGTTGGGTCGTGTGAACAGTTAACAAATTTAAAAAATTGGGTGCTTTTTGTTTGACAGATTTCACGCTGTTGAATATTTTGACCCAACCGCCAACCGCCAACCGCCAACCGCCAACCGCCAACCGCCAACCGCCAACCGCCAACCGCCAACCGC
>JANQGZ010000108.1:0-31431 GCA_028282825.1 SAR324 cluster bacterium | reverse complement strand
CGCCAACCGCCAACCGCCAACCGCCAACCGCCAATGGCTATTATTTCGTGTACTAATAATACCTAAAACTTTTATAATGTAGGAAATTAACCATTACTTTGACACAAAAACCATACGACGCCGGAGAAACAATGAGTGATTTGACCCAAAAAGTCTGTGTTCCCTGTCAAGGGGGAGTTCCACCGTTAAAAGGCGAGGAGTTGAAGCCCCTGCAGAGCCAACTCAATTCCGAATGGGAATTGGTCGATGAACATCATCTAATCAGAGAATTCGATTTTAAGGACTTCAAAGAGGCTCTTGATTTTACTAATAAAATCGGTGAACTGGCTGAGCGGGAGGGCCATCACCCAGATATAGGTATGGGCTGGGGATATGTGCATGTTACAACTTATACCCACAAAATAGATGGGCTGACTGAAAGTGATTTTATCCTGGCAGCCAAAATCGATTTGCTGGTTTAGGCTTTTCAACACCGGGCGCAAACATAGTTGCTACAATTCAGTCTTGGATCGATAGCCAGTTGCTTTGGACTTGGAGCAGTTGGTTATCAAATTTACAATCTGCAATAAAAACCTTAAATTTCTCACCACGTTAGCCACCAAAGGTCATTAACGATTCACATCATTTAATCCGGCCATCACTGGGCAATGGTTGATAAATATCCGGCTTTCCCTTTTCTCGGTTACAGCAATCAGTTTCGCGTCTACTAATGACAAAATCGGATGACATTGAATGTGCTTTTGTATCGTTCTAACGGAACTCTGTTATGGAAATCGAGTTTGAAACCGCTGGCTACTATCTGCCACCTCTACGAAGCTTTGGATATCGAATTGAGAAGCCGTTCAACACTTGTTGGTGCTCCAGTCATTCAAAATACCTTCGCCTTAATTCGTGATGATGTGCTTTGAGATTAAAAATTTTTAATAACAGATAGTTAATTACATATTTGTAAGTTATAGTAATTAATGGTCATTCTAATTCATTGACAGAATCGCATTGTTTCAATTAATTTTGACCTTCCTTTCCGTTATCCAAATGTCCTTCTTCCGGAGAAGATCAATGGCAACAATGTTTTCAACTAAAGAGGTGGCAAGTTTTTTAAATGTCAATGAAAAGATGGTATATACCCTTGTCGCAGAAAAAGGATTGCCGGCTACCAAAATAACGGGGAAGTGGATGTTTCCCAAACACCTGGTAGAGCAATGGGTGGAAATCAATACCGTCAATTACCCTCAACCTCTTCAATCAGATGTAAATTACCAAAAATTACTTATAATTACCGGAAGTAATGATGTGTTGTTAAGTCAAACCATTTCTTTGTTTAACAAACAGTTTCCCGAGTACATCGCAGTTTTTGGTAACCTGGGCAGCATGGGAGGATTAAGGGCATTGCGACAGTCTCAATGTCACATTGCTGCCAGTCATCTGCTCGAAGAAAATGAACAACAGTATAATTTCAAAGCGGTGGAATCAGAATTAAATGAAACACCTGCAATAGTCAATTTTTGCCAACGTGAACAGGGGCTAATAGTGGCCAAGGGAAATCCCAAAGGTATTAAGACAGTTGCCGATTTAGGAAAGAAAGGATTGCGGATTGCCAATCGGGCGCTTGGCACCGGAACCAGACTTTTGTTGGATCTTGAACTAAAAAAAGCAAAGCTCGATCCTCAACAATTGGCGGGATATCAAAATGAGTTACCCAGTCATCTCGATGTAGGACTGGAGGTCTCATCAGGAAAAGCAGATATAGGTCCGGGAATACGGATTGTGGCTCATTTGCTGGGACTTGATTTTTTGCCGCTACGCTGGGAAAGGTTCGATTTGCTGATTCCAAAAGACAGATTTTTTGAGAAGGGAGTTCAACTGTTTCTGGGGTTAATACACGATGACAAATTCAAATCGTTATTCCCCCCAAACAGTGGCTACAAACTTGAAACATCCGGAAAGGTGGTGTTTCCGGATGGATAGACCGTTGTGAACTCCATGATCGTAAATTTTTCAACAACTAAACATTTTGTGGGAGAAATGAAAATGAAATGGCTTAAAAGTATATTGAGAATAAACATAGTCTTGCTAACCATATTGGTCATGTTGAATATGCAATCATTTGCAAAGACATTAACCATGTCGACCACCACCAGCACCCAGGCTTCCGGTTTGTTGGATATTTTATTACCTGAGTTGGAAAAAGATACCGGTATCAAAGTGAAAGTCATTGCCAAGGGAACCGGCGCTGCAATCAGGGACGGTATCGATGGCAACGTGGATGTTATTTTTGTCCATGCTAAAGCCCGGGAAGAAAAATTTGTCGCAGATGGATATGGTACAAAACGTTACGCAGTGATGCACAATGATTTTGTAGTCGTTGGTCCGGCTTCTGATCCTGCTGGAATCAAAGGCGTCAAGAACGTGGGAAAGGCACTGGCTAAAATTGTTACCTCCGGTCAAACCTTTGTCTCAAGAGGAGATGACAGTGGTACCCATACTAAAGAACAATTTCTTTGGAAGGAGTCGGGTATAAAGCTAAAAACAACCAGCAACACCATTATCAAAAAAGGTAAAAAACGCATGATTACCTTTGTTCAACCTGCAGCAGCAGGCGGGTATCGCTCTATTGGACAGGGAATGGGAAAAGTTCTAACCTTTGCTGATGAAAAACAGGCATATACATTAACTGACAGGGGGACGTATATAAAATACAAACACGGTCGCGATATTCCAATCGACCTGGTTGTGTTGTGTGAAGGGGATGAAAACCTTGGGAATCCTTACGGGGTGATTCCGGTTAATCCGAAAATGCATCCCCACGTGAAATATGATCTGGCAAGACAATTTGCCCAATGGCTGGTGTCAAAGCGTGGTCAGGAGCTGATTGCAGGATATCGACTGCTTGGAAAACAACTGTTTTATCCTGACGCACTCTAAAGGCGTTCATAGTATTAAAGGAGAAGGATGGGATTTTTATGGGATAGTCTGGTCTCAGCACTTTATTTGGCTCTTTCGCTGAACAAGGAACTTTATGAAATTGTGCTGGTTTCGTTGAAAGTCTCATCCAGCTCAACAATTATTGCCAGCATTTTTGGTGTGCCTTTGGGTATGCTGATCGCTTTTGAAACATTTCGCGGAAAAAGGTTACTCATCACCATTTTAAACACCATGCTGGCACTGCCCACCGTAGCCATTGGTTTGTTTGTATATGCCCTGATCTCTCGCCGTGGATTGTTTGGTCCTTTAGATCTGCTCTATAGTCAAAACGCCATTGTTTTAGGCCAGGTAATTTTAATCACCCCTGTGGTCGCAACCTTTACAATTGCAGCGGTCAATCATATTGATACCCGTTATCGTAAAACAGCCCTGACACTGGGAGCTAACCGAATGCAGGCTACCCTTGTTGTATTCAGGGAAGCTCGCTATGGGATAGTAGCAGCCATTGTGGCTGCATTTGGCAGGGTGATATCTGAAGTAGGAATCAGTATGATGCTTGGAGGAAACGCCAAAGGCTTTACCCGTACCATTACGACAGCCATGGCGTTGGAATATGATAAGGGAGAATTTGTGCTTGCCGTGGCCTTGGGGGTAATCCTGCTGGCAATCTCTTTTGGATTAAACCTGTTGTTCCACGTGTTGCAGGGAAGAGGCGTGAAATGATTCTTTACTCTTTACAAAAGCTGGAAAAGAGCTTCAACGAAAAAAACGTACTCGATATTGATTATCTCGAAATCGAACAAGGCTTTATTTACGCACTGTTGGGACCAAACGGTTCAGGAAAAACCACCCTGCTCAATATCCTGGGTTTTTTGGATAAGCCGTCCGGTGGGCACCTATACTTTAAGGGAAATTCAATATCGTTTAATGAAAGGGTTTTGCAGCCACTACGCAAAAAGGTCGTTATGGTGAACCAAAATCCCATTTTGTTTACAACCACCGTATTTAAAAACCTTGAGTTTGGACTTAAAATCAGGAAAATTGGCAAATCGCAACGGCGAAAGCTAATTGAAGAGGCCCTGGAAATGGTAGGACTGCGTCACCTGGAACAGGCTCCTGCCCACAAATTATCAGGCGGGGAAACGCAACGGGCAGTACTTGCAAGAGCCATGGTGCTTTCTCCTGAAGTAATTCTCTGTGATGAACCTACAGCCAGTGTGGATCTGGAAAATCAGCTTAAGATAAGTCGCCTGTTAAAGGAGATTAATCAAGAGAAAAAAATCACGTTGATTTTTACCTCCCATGATAAAAGACAGGCTGCCTCTCTTCCGCAACACCGAATCTTCCTGGAACAGGGTAAAACAAGCAGACACTCATATGAAAATATATTCCCGCGTCACCTGCTGAAGGATGACACCCCACTAATGGATTCTATCCGTGACTATCAAACTCTGCAAAACGGTATGAGCAATTCAACAGCCAACGGCAGATTTCGTATTGACCCGCAGGCTGTCCAAATAACTGCGTTAAACAGTGATGAAAAAAGCTCCCCTGGTGTTGAGGGGACGATAACACGTCTAAGCCAGGATGGAGGATCAATCCGCATGGCTATTTCTTGTGGTGTCCGACTTACCGTGGTTATGCCGCAAGGCACTTATAAAAAGCTTCAACCACTGGTTGGTGAACAGGTTCTTCTCACCATACCCGAGTCAGCAGTATCATTGATCGATTAAGTCTATCTAACTGTTTAATCGAAACTGTCAAAAGCCAACCTCTTGTTTCACCTCAATCTCCATTTTTCTAATGTTTTGACCGGAATTCTCCCTACCATTTCGCTTTTAAAGATGATAGGAACTAATTCAATGAAAACAAAGAGTATACTGGCAAATCGGCGTTAAACATTTTAGTATTTAAACAGAATGCTTTGCCAAACATAATGTCACCTTCACAAAAACGATCATCATAAAAATGGGAGAGATCCCAGGAGTTGAGGTATGCAACAGGCAAGAGAAAGACGGTTTTTAGTTATCGTGCTCATCGGGCTGATGTCGCTTTTTTTCCTCCAGCTCCTCTCGGAACTTATCCAGGGCATTTTTGCCAGCAGTTTAATGACCTTATCGGTCAACCAGAGTATCTTTGCTTCGCTTTTTCTGTTGTCATCAATACTTTTAGTGGTGTTCGGTCAGCGTCTGTCTCCCTTGTTTATTCTGATTTTTGGGGAACTGACAATCCTGTTTCGGATTCTGGGGGCGTCTGCCTCACCTGGATACAACATTGTATTTGCAGGTCTTGGGGTTGCCTGTTTTCTTCTCTTCTTCCCTTCCCATCTGCATTTTATCAAAGATTCCAATCGCAATACAAAAGGTGTTTCGTTCGGGATTGGATTTTCATTGGCTGTTTTATTGCTGATCACTTTTAAAACCTTGAATTCATCAATTGATATCACTTTGTATGGTCCATACAAGTGGATAGGGTGGGTTTTGGCAGGTATTGCCTTTATAGTGCTTCCAATCGTTGTGCTGGGTGGGGATAGCGCTTCTAAAAGCCGCAACAGGCAAATTTTTGGGAAGAAATCCGATAGACCAAATGTGTTTTTGCCAGCCCTGGGCCTTTTTTCGGTGGTGGCCCTTGTGTATTTCATTTTTGCCAGTCCCGCTGTTGTTACCCGATGGGTGGAAGGAGACTATTCAATGATCACTGCTTTCCAGGTATTGGCCATTATAATCTATGCAGTGAATAAGCTGTTGAATCCAAATCCTGAATCGTCTCTCATTAAGCCTGTCCTTTTTCTTTGGAATGTTGTCTTCATCGTGTTTTTGCTCGCTTTTATCATAAGATTGCAGCCTTCGTTTCCGGTTCAGGAAAGTGGATACCCTTACTTTGCAGAGTCGATCACCACGGTTGATCAAGTACTTTTATACATTATTCTTTTCCTTTCGCCTGTATTCTTTGTTAACGTATCGGTTTTTTCAGCCCAAATTATTAAAACCTCTGTAAGCATCGCACGAGTCGGGTTTGGATTCTTTTCTGCCTGTGCTATTTTTCTGATGCTAATATTCTCACATGTGTTTTTGACAACATATGACTATGTACCTGTTGTAGGTCCTTTTTTCCGGGACAAACTTTGGTTTGTTATCTTTTTGGCTTGCCTGGGAATGTTAATCCCAGTGATAGCCAGCAGACATGAGCTGACTCGTGATCGTGGAATTCGTTTTAGCAGCAGGGACAGATTCATGCTGGGGGTATTATTTACAGTTTTAACCTGTGTGATACTGTTTGGAATCCCCGAATCCAAACCAATCAGTGCAGATGCCGCTTCGCAAAAATCCTTGAAGGTGATGACCTATAACATACAACAGGGATACAACAAATTCGGTAAAAAAAGCTATCTGGAACAATTGGAGCTGATCAAATCTGTGAATCCCGATATTCTTGCCCTGCAAGAGACAGATTCGGTCCGAGTGGCAGGTGGAAACTCAGATATCGTCCGTTATTATGCTGATAAACTAAATATGTACTCTTATAACGGACCTACACCAGTTGCCGGAACATTTGGAATTGCGCTGCTTTCCAGGTTTCCGATTGTAACCCCTCGCACCTTCTTTATGTACAGCGAAGGAGAACAGACAGCTACAATCCAGGGAAAACTAAAGGTGGGTGATCAACTTATTAATATATATGCAACACACTTGGGAAATGATGGCGACATGGTCCAGCAAAAGGCTATTCTGGATTTGCTGGCAAAAAAGAAAAATATAATACTATTGGGGGATTTTAATTTTAATCCCGACTCAGAACAATATGATCTAACGACTTCCACTCTTTCGGATTCATGGTTGGTGCATCAGCAGTCACTGGAGGTGGAGGCCGCCCAACCTGGAAAAGAAAAAGATGATCGCATCGATCATATTTTTGTCTCTCCGGAATTAAAAATCTCCTCCAGTCGATTCATTCAAAGCGATCACTCAGATCACCCGGCATTGGTTACTGACATACAAATCAATTAAGCAGTACCTGCCAATAATTCCTGCCTAAAGTATACTCAGGGAAGTGAAGCAAAAAAAGAACAAAGCAGACGTTTGCAATCTAATGAATACTCATTTTTCGTTTGATACACTATCAATTCAGATAGTTCGGGTGATTGCTGAAATCGTGTAAACTCTGCCATCAACCTGTGAGGCGGTCGGTTTTCAAAAGAGCATAGTCCGCATAGTTTGCGAGGATACAGGTTTTTTGTTTCGCAAATCAGTTCAAGTTTATTTTTCACAGAAAAGGGGATTAGCAAAAATAGTGAACCGGAGCTACTCATCAAGTGATCAACTGCCTTGACTAAGTGATCCAGGTTCAATCGCTCAGAGTGCCAGGCGATCCGTTTTCTGTAGTCTTGAGGCTTTCGCTTTTGATCGTAGAACGGAGGGTTACAGATAATAATGTCATAAGCGCCCTCCATTTCCTTTATTGCAGCGTGTTTCTGCAAGGATCTGTTTATCACTGTGATTCGTTCTTTCCAGGGCGACTCAGCGACGTTTTCTCTCGCTTGTTCTGCGGAATCAACATCGATTTCCACCGCATCAATTACCAAGTCACACTTCTGTGCCGCCATTAGTGATAATAGTCCCGTCCCAGCCCCAACATCGAGCACCCTGGAATTCTGCTGCAGTTCAATCCAAGCTCCAAAAATACAAGCATCAGAAGTGACCTTCATCGCACAGCGATCTTGATTGATAGTGAACTGTTTGAAATGAAAAGTGGTGTTGGGAGGCATGGAAAGGAAAGAGATACTTAGCAGTTTTTCGCTGGTTGATTATTAATTGTTAACAATTGATTATTCCTTCTTTTAATTGCGGCTTGTTTGTTAAGAATACGATTGTTCTAGTGGAATCAGTACTATGAAGACAACCTGAAAGGTTGTTTCATCAAAGCCCGGGGTGCTAACCCTGGGTTGATTGAAAGAATAGAATCGCACTCTGAAGGAGTGCTTCAACTAATTAAAACCAGAATCAGAGGTAGTTGTTATTATACTCGATCTTGTATCTTTTGAGGATCTCTTCTAATTCTTCTTGAAATGGTTTTGCCTTATGGTGATTTTCTTGTTCACTGACATATTGCACCAAACTCTCCAATTGTGATTGTCCAATTGAAAACACTCCGTAGCCATTTTGCCAGGAAAACCTCTGAACTCCTTGGCTTTTGATCCATTTTGAGCTAGTGATTTTTACTTTTTTGATGAATTCACTTTGGCTAATGGTGCGAGGCAGAGTGCAAGCTAAATGAACATGATCAAATGTGCCTCCGACTTTAAAGCAGTAGGAGCCTAGATCTCTTGCAATTGTAGCAATGTAAGCATCCAGCCTTTCTTGTATACTGCTATTAATAATGGGTAATCTGTTTTCGGTACTGAAGACAATATGAAGAATCACTCTACTTAACGACTGTGCCAATTGTATCCATTATGAATCGCTCTTTCAGAGCTAAATTAATACAAGGTGGTCTACTGGTTGATTATTACATTATTAACAATTGATTATTGATTATTCCTTCTTTTAATTGCGGTTTTTACACTCGCACTTAAAATCCTGCACAGTTCATCACATTCAATCTGAATACTTGAAATTTCATTTGCCTCAATGATGTGGCTCCGAACCAAAATCTGTAGCCAGACTTTAGTTTCATTAAGTTCCTTAAGAGCCACTTTTAATTTGTGTATGAAATCATTTGGACTTTCTGCAGATCGCGCCTCGGCATAGTTTGGGGCAGGAGATGTACCACTTCGTAAAATCTGCTTGGCAATATGTTTTTCGGCTGAAGTGAACTCTAGTTTTGATGATAGTTGTATTGCGCATGCAGCAAATTCAATCAATCTGTTTTGGATATCATCGCCTTTGGCCATTTTAACAATCAATAATCAATTGATAATAACTATTTATCAACCTTAAGACATTGCTCAAGGCTTTGTTTCACTCCACCCTATGCTTTTATGAGATGCTTTTTCGGAGCTCAATGTCTCAAAACAACACACCCCTCACCGACGGATGCAACACACGAGCAACAATAGTCACAACAACAGCAATCAAAAGTCCTTTTTTGCTGATTTCTCTGAGTTTTAAGGGCTGTTTTCTTGTGATAATGGCGGCAAACGGAATGATAGCAGTGCTTTCAACGAACGATTGGAAGTTGATGCCTCCTTGACGTGCTTTTTTTCTATCCTGATGCATGGATCCCAATACTCCATAAACCAGAAACCCGGAATAGAATATCCATTCTTCCAGTGAACGATTTGTGAGGAGATGGGCGAGACCGAACAAAGCGAATGACATGTTCATTGGATGGCGAGTAATGCGGATAATGCCGACAGCTTCGGTTTTGACAGGGGCCATTCCCATGGGAGAAGGATTGGCGAAACCGCAGCAGAGGAGGATAAAAGCAAACAACATAATCAGATTACAAAGATGGGTCATCCAGGGAGCTGATGCGGCAACAGTGAATACCTCATGGCCACTGTCCGTTAAAACAAAAGCAGTTATCAAAAAGGCAAAGGTCGCGAGTGCTATTAGCGAATAAAAACCCTGAAAACCTTTTTCGCCCATTTTTGATACCAGTTTTCCCCGAAAAGGTTCAGCGCTTAAACCAATATGTGTACCTGCAAATAGTATCCATCCCAATAAAACCATCCAAACACTCATTTTGACCTCATTTGATAATTGACTTCTTGTCTCTGCAGAATTTACCGAAGAGAATCCGGAAGTAATAGATTGTATCTCCCGTCTTATCGGAAGCTATTGGTGCAGTTCCTATTTATCGGGGATAAAGAGTTATGCCGGGAGCGATACAATCGATTACATGATGAGCAATACGATATGAAAAATCTGGATGTTAGGCAAATGGAATCTCTTTCTTATAATTAAAAAGAGCCTTCTTGGCACCTTCAGGAGTATAGGTGTGGTTTATCTCGGCATATGAAAAATTTACTTCCACACCGGCTTTTTCCTGGTGAAGGTGGGTCTTGACTTTTCTAACAATTAACTGCTTGAGATCAATAGTTAGAAACACCTGGTTGTCAGCGCTGAAACAGGAGATTTTTCCTTCATCAATCTGCTTTCCTTCCGTCAAAAAACCCAGCAGATTCGGGGTGCTCTCATCGTACTTGGAAATGACCGTCAATCCCTCACAGTTGACTGCAGGTTTGATGTTGGATCTGTCCAACAAGGTAATTTTATCCAGTTCACTGGGGGCTTCATAGTCTTGAATGACCTGATCCACATCGATTTCTCCCTCATGCTTTTCGTGAACACTTTCTCCTCGAATGCCGGATAAACTAAGCGTATAATTATATCCCATAATATTCTCCTGATTTGGTTGTCGATAAGACGGGTAATTCGCTATTCATCAGTCACCGTTAAATCAAATAGTGCCTGATCGAAAACACCTGAAATTCTAATAAGCATTAGCCTCAAGAGTAGAATTTCACAAAAAAAGATAAATGCTTTCAGTGTTCAGCAGGTAGATATTTAATTTTTCTATTTTCCCGGCTGATCGCTGACAGCATTCTATTCCTTAAACCGATTCCTTTTAAATGCGCTTAAGCTACTGAATTATTTATTTATATTTCATTCAAGCACTAGTTATTGATTGTCGGCAGATCTGATACTAAACGTATGGAAGCGTTCAATGCTTCCAATTGATAATGGGGCCGGATGTGCGACAATATTTTGTAATGCCCCGGTCGAGCAGAATCATCAAACACCTTGATTCTGCTCTCTTGTAACGGATGAAGCGATTTTAGTTCTGTGGATACATTTGTCTGGGTTAAAACATACTGGCTAATCCAATTGTTTAAATATTTCTCTATTTCCAGTTTATCGGAAAATTTACCGATTTTGTCTCTCATGATCGCTTTAAGATAATGCGCAAATCTCGATGCCGTCAGTATGTGTGGTAGCATTGCTGAAAGCCGTTCGTTGGCATTGGTGAGCGCTTTCATATACTTTTTTTGACGGTGAACTGTTTGAGCACTGAAAAAAGCAGCGTATGAGGTCATTTTACAGTGACTTAGACAAACCAACCCCTGGTAAGAGAGCTCTTTTTCGACCGAATTTAAAATAAAGACACTGGTCGACATTTTTGGCAATGGCAGAGTATCAAAGCAGGGGCTTGGCAGATCACTCACGATACCGGCTCCCGATCCGTCAACCCCTAAAAACCTGGCCAGCCAGCCGTAGTTTTCATAGGATTTACAAATTCTCTGTCCCAGGGCAAAAGCGGCATTGCCCCATAAATATTTTTTTGAATTACTCCCTTCAACAATCTCTTCGTATTGAATGGCCCCGGCATTTAATCGACTTTTGAGCTTGCCGTACGGCAGGCGAAGTAAAATATGGGGCAGAACCAGCACAATATAACGAGAGTCTTCCGAATTTCGAAATGACTGCCATTTAACCATTTCCTTGCTCTCAAAAAGACGTCCCAGGTTTTTGGGATATCCCAGCTCATTGAAGCTCTCCATATCCAGCAAACCGGGATGAACACCTGAAATGAAAGGTGCGTGCGCAGCTGCCGCTACTTTGGAAATATCCTGCAACAAAGAAATATCGCGAGGTGATCTGGAAAACTCATAGTCACCTATTAAAAACGAATAAGGGTTGCCGCCAAATGAACCAAATTCTTTTTCGTAAACATGCTCAAAAAGAGCGCTTCTATCGAATTGAATGGCAAGCTCAAAATCTTTAAGTAATTCGGTCTTGGATATGTTTAAGACACGGATTTTAATGTCTGAACCAGCTTTGGAGCTGGCGATGAAGAAATGTAAGCCTCTCCAGCGGGATTCCATGGCTTGAAACTCATCGTGATGCAGTATCTCATCCAATTGTCTGGCTATGGCAGCTTGAATCGAAGCGATTCTGTTTCTGATCATTAAACTGATACTGGCTTTTCTGCTCATCCCACCTGAAAGATATTGCTCGGCGAATGTCCGAACCAGAATACTTAAAGGTAGCTCAACAACCGGTCTGTTTTTACGAAGTTCTCGATCCATAACTTCCTTCCAGATGACTTCCAGCCTGCTCGTCTTTACCAGCTCTTGCTCCTTGACCTTTGTACTATTGGCTTGAACCGAATGAGATTGCATTTTCGATTATTTCAGTAGGTATTCTCTATTAATAGTGGCATCAAAAAAACATAATAATAAAAAAGCATAAATTTACTTTATATGTCTATATATAAATATTTAATTAGCTCTGATCTTTGTAATATAGTAGCTATGAGTTTTTATTTTATCTGAATGATAAATGTCAAATGTAAAAAATTCTTTACGTGAACAGGTCCACTGAAAGTTAAAAGAATCGATCAGGAAAGGAAGGACAATATGGAAAAATGGCGATAAAGGAATAGAAAGGTTAAATAATACATAAAGATAGGTTGATATCAATGCTTTCCGGACTAAGAAAATTCTTTACCTGATTTGCTCAAAATCTTGCTTAACACTATAGAATTATAACAAATTTAAAATGACTAAAGCTTTTTATCCTGTTCTTAAATAGAAAAATAAATCAGTAGTTAACAGTCAAATCATTGTGACCTCCTTCGTTTTTCTTACCAATCAAACGTGTAATGAAAAAATCTTTACTGAAAAAAGCTTAATCCCATTAAAGGGTTAAAACATTATTTTTGAAAAATTTTATCTATCTGAAATAAAAGAGTGTTTTTATAAATCATGTACAATGATCGTAAACATACGTTGAAGCGTCCTGTCCGTATTTGAAAAACACGAATCGAATAAAGAAATTATAACCGTCTACGTCAGGATAACTCGCCGCATATCAATGCTATTTAAGTGCTTGAGTTTGGTAAAAAATATTTTTTATTGACATCTTCAATGTGAAGTTAGATATTTCTCTTTAACTAGCATTTGGTAATAAATAAAAACCAATAAATTAGTAAAAATTAAAAAACGAATTTGAAAAAATAAGTAAATAAAACAATTAAATGAATTTACTTGCAACTATTAATTAAAGAATTGCCTGGCACAAAGCTCGATCCGCAGGTTTACTGCCAGTTGTCGAATAAAGCCGGGCATTGCAAATAAAAGTCAACTCCATGACCGAAATTATTGAACAGGGAATCCTGGACATCGAAAAACTGATTAAGCCAATAAGTGATGAGAATCCCGTAGGAGATTACCTGCGATACGAGGGGTTATATGATCAAATTGAAGAGATGCGGAAAGAAGATGATCCGAACCTGCCCCAGGGGGTGTGGCAAACGGATTTGAAATCTGCAGATTGGACCGGTGTATTTGAGGCTTCGGAAAAAGCTCTCTCAGCTGAATCAAAAGATCTCCAGATTGCCAGTTGGTTATTGGAAAGCATGATTTACCTGCATGGTCTGAATGGCGTTGCAGAAGGGCTGAGATTGATCTATGAACTTTGTCGGGAATTCTGGGATGATGTCTACCCGGCATTGGAAGAAGATGACGTCGAATTTCGTATTTCTCCCTTTTTATGGATCAACAGTGTACTGGCAGAAAAGTTAAAGATCATTCCCATTATAAAGCCTGAGTTGGAAGATTGCCTGGTCTTTAATTTTCAAGAGTGGGAAAGAATGGTTCATCTCGAAGCTCTTGCCAAGCAATCAGCTTCTGCCCGCAAAAGCCTGGATGGCGAAAAAAAGTGTACCAGGGGGGAGTACAATCGTAGTTCTGAAAACACACCTCTGGAATTTCTTCAGGATCAGCAGAAAGCCTTGCAATCCTCGTTGACTATAACCAATGATCTTTGTGCTTTTCTTGACGATCAGTGCGGAAAAGCGTCTCCCAGCCTGGGTCAGTTCAGAAAAAATCTTGAAGCAATCGAAGCCCAGATGAATCTGTTGATCTCAAAACGGGATAAATCAAGTAACAACAATATGTTAGAGGAAACCGCAAAAGAAGGAGACGGTGCCACTAAAACGCTCCGGTTTGATTCGGGTAGCCAGATCAGAAACCGGGACGAAGCCTACCATCTACTTTCTGAAATAGCGGAATATCTTATGGAGACAGATCCCCACAGTCCTGTTCCATTTTTAGTCAAACGAGCCGTCAGTTGGGGATCGATGAGTCTGAGTGAGCTTCTAACCGAGCTATTGAAAGACGGGCAGAACTTACAGCAGATTTACTCTTTGCTCGGAATTCAGGAATAAGTTTTCCATCTTAAACCAAGCCAATAGGAGGCATTATGTCAAACAGTACGCAACATAAGTTGTCAAAAGTCAGACCACCCCGGGTTCAAATTACCTATGACGTAGAGGTGGGAGACGATGTCCAGATGAAAGAACTTCCCCTGGTTGTGGGAGTAATGAGTGACTTGAGCGGTCAGTCTGTGAAAAAACAACCAAAATTGAAAGAACGAAAATTCGTTGATATCGATTCAGAAAATTTCGACGAAGTGATGGCTTCCATTCAACCAAGAGTTGAGATTTCAGTGGATAACAAGCTGACTGATGAAGATACCAAATTGAATATGGAGCTTGAGTTCACCAAAATGGAAGATTTTAAACCGCTTAACGTGGTTAAGAAAGTTCCTGCATTGAACAAGTTGTTTGAAGCACGCAGTCATCTGGTGGATCTCCTGGGCAAGCTGGACGGTAACGACAAGCTGGATGAAATGCTAACGGAGATCGTGCAGAATACGCCGGATCTGGAGCAAATCAAAGCTGCAACAGCAGATGAAGAGGAACCGGCTTCGGAAAAGAAAGATAAGAAATCTGCCAAGGCCGAAAAAAGTGCAACAAAAACGGATGGTAAATCAGACGATAATCCGGACGATAAACCAGCCAAGAAAAAATAAGCTGGTGATCTTTCAATAACATTCCGATTTGAAAACCATTTACAGAGGAATAAGATGTCAACCGCAAATAAAGAAGTAAAAGCCCCTCAGGCCAAAGAGGGCGCAAGTGAATTGAGTCTGATTGATTCTATCATCCAGGAAGGAAAAATGGCCAAGGATGAAAATCAGCAGACGTATGCCAAGGATTTGCTATCCGAATTCGCCAGGCAGGTCCTTGATGAAGGTATGGTAGTCGATAAGGGCTTGAACCAGACCATAAAGGAAAGAATTGGCCAGATTGATCAGCTGATTAACGGTCAATTGAACGAAATTCTTCATGCTGAAAAATTTCAGAAAATGGAATCAGCTTGGAAGGGTCTCGAGTATATGGTGAAAAATACTGAGACCAGTTCAACCTTGAAATTAAGGGTCTTGAATGTCTCCAAAGACGAACTGGTGGATGACCTGGAAAAAGCGATGGAATTCGATCAAAGTGCTCTGTTCAAGAAGATTTATGAACATGAATACGGAACCTTTGGTGGAACTCCTTACAGTGTTTTAATTGGTGATTACTATTTTGGCAGACATCCAAAGGATATGTCGCTATTGGAAAGAATATCACACGTTTCAGCTGCGGCTCATGCACCATTTGTTGCTGCTGCCGATGCCAGGTTGTTTGACATGGACAGTTTCCAGGAACTGGGAAATCCACACGATCTCTCCAAAATCTTCGAAAGTGCCGAGCTAGCCAAGTGGAGAACATTCAGGGAATCGGAAGATTCACGATTTGTTTCCCTGGTAATGCCTCACATCTTGTTAAGGCAGCCATACGGTCCTGATTCCGAACCTGTTGAGCATCTCAATTACATCGAAGATGTGAATGGCAAAGATCACAACAAGTACCTCTGGGGGAATGCAGCCTATGCCTTGGGAACACGCATTACTAATGCATTCTCAAAGTATAAGTGGTGTGCTTCCATTCGTGGTGTAGAAGGCGGTGGTTTGGTTGAAAATCTGCCTGCCCATAACTTTCTGACCAGCGATGGCGATGTTGAGTTGAAATGCCCAACGGAAATACAGATTACAGACCGCAGGGAAAAAGAACTGAACGATTTAGGGTTTATCAGCCTGGTTCATTGCAAGGGTACCGATCAAGCGGCCTTTTTTGGAGGGCAAACCGCCAACAAGCCTAAAGTTTACACTACCGATGAGGCCAACGAAAACGCCCAGATTTCATCCATGTTACCATACATTCTGGCTTCTTCCAGGTTTGCCCATTATCTGAAAGTGATCATGAGAGATAAGGTTGGAAGCTTCGCCACAAAAGAGCAAATAGCAGATTATTTGAATAACTGGCTGGCGAATTACATTCTGCTGGCTGATGATGCGGGACCGGAACTTAAAGCTGAATATCCACTTAGAGAAGGCAGGGTGGATGTTACAGAGGTTGAAGGTAAGATTGGTGCTTATCGGGCAATTGTTTTCTTACGTCCTCACTTTCAACTGGAAGAGTTAACAACCTCCATAAGACTCGTAGCTGAGTTGCCCGCTCCTACGGGGTAGTATTCATTTCATGGGCAGCTTTTTTTCATTCAATCAGTACTCATTTATGGGTACTAACTTTCATTTAACAAGGAGAAATAATGGCAAGTGAAACACCTATGACAGTTTCAAAGGCCGACATCGAGAACAAGGCGGTTAGAACTTTCGCTAAGTTCGATGGCATGGAAGGCCCCAGCACTTATGCTGGTGAAGAAGGTTCAGTGGAACTGTTAGGTTGGAGTCAATCCTTCAATCAGCCAACTCAATTGGCTCGATCTGCTGGAAATACCGCTTCTGCAGGTAAGGCAAAGCACGGAAAACTTACCGTTTTGAAGCAAATCGATTCCACCACAACTGAATTGCTGAAAAAGTGCTGGAAAGGTAATCAGATCAATAAGATCACCATCAGCTCTTACAATTCAGATGTGAAGTATTTGTACATCGAAATGGAAAAAGTAGTTATTTCCGATCAAAAACTGGCTGACAGCCCAAATCAGGTAATTCCTTTGGAAGAACTGGTATTGGACTACGGTTCAGTGAAGTATTCATATACTCCGGTAGATGCAACAGGACAAGGTACTGGCGAGATGCCGGTTGCCATGAACCTGGAAACCGGAAATATCAGCTAAGAAGTAGTTGGTTGAGGAGTTTAGAGTTACGAAACGGAACCACACATCGCATGGCGTCTGGCGATATTTCCTGCAAGGGATAAACGGTCCGTTTTTGTCCGTAACTCTAAACTTTCCTAACACTAGACGAATTTTTGAAGAACCGTCAATAAGCCTTTAATTTAGGAATGTTGATTTAGGATTTAGGATTTTTGATTTGGACTCAAAATATTGCACCTGTTTGAATCACCAGTCTTAAACTTTAAATCACAAACATTTAAAACCACAAAGAAAAGAAAAAACGAGATGAACTCTGTGCCCTCTGTGTCTCTGTGGTGAAAAACCAATGGCAAGCAAATAATCATGAAGATAGAACTCGACTCCCTGATCAAGAAGCTCAACAAAATATGCATGCAGGCCATGCAAAAGGCTGCAGAACTTTGCGTATCCAACACTAATTATAATGTAGAAGTGGAGCATTTGATCCTGCAACTGCTGGAACAACCAGATACAGACATTGCTGCCATCCTGGACTATTTCAAAATTAGTCAGGAAAAGCCCATTAATCAATGCTCCGGGGCGATTGATCGATTAAAACGTGGTAATTCAAGAACACCGGCCATGTCTCCGCATATTGTCACTCTTCTGCAAGAAGCCTGGATGGCTTCGTCCATGAAATTAGGCAAAGGTCAGATTAGATCGGGAGCTATTCTGATTGGACTGCTAACCGATGCTACTTTGAGGGGAGTGATTCTTGAGTCGATTCCTGTTTTGTTGCAAGTCCCATTGAAAAAACTGACTGAAGATTACAATAAAATTGTCAGATATTCGAAAGAATCCGGATACAAATCAGATGTTAGCGAAGAGCAAACTGAATCAGAATCCGATCCGTTTGCAGATGAAGCAACGGAACATTCGGAAACTCTGGATCTTTACACGGTAAATATCACAAAAAAGGCCAGGGATGGTGAAATAGATCCGGTGGAAGGCAGAGATAGGGAAATCAGACAGATCATCGATATTCTCATGAGACGTCGGCAAAACAATCCAATTCTGACTGGAGATGCAGGCGTCGGTAAAACAGCCATCGTAGAAGGGTTTGCTTTAAAGGTGGTTAGTGGTGACGTGCCACCGGCCCTGAAAGATGTATCTGTCAGAATGCTTGATCTGGGACTGTTGCAGGCCGGAGCCGGGGTTAAGGGGGAATTCGAACAGCGATTGAAAGATGTGGTGAATGAAGTGAAAGCTTCTCCTACACCGATAATCCTTTTTGTAGACGAAGCTCATACCCTGATTGGAGCAGGGGGACAGGCAGGTCAAAATGATGCGGCCAATTTACTCAAACCTGCTCTTGCTCGAGGAGAACTCAAAACAATAGCGGCCACAACCTGGAGTGAGTACAAAAAGTATTTTGAGAAAGATCACGCCCTGGTGAGACGTTTTCAAGTTATCAAAGTCGATGAGCCGGATCCTGATCGGGCCATTGAAATGCTGAGAAGCGTTGCCAAATCACTTGAGAACTATCACGGGGTTCGTATTCTCGACGAAGCCATTGTAGATGCAGTGAAACTCTCCCATCGTTATATATCCGGCAGGAAGCTGCCGGATAAGGCAGTCAGTCTCCTGGATACAGCTTGTGCGAGGGTTGCTGTCGGTCAGAATGCAACGCCGGCCGCCATAGAGGATATTAATCGCAGAATCAAAATGTTGAATCAGGAAATCTCCATCTTAAACAGGGATTGTACCTTAAATGGCAGTAAAAGCAGCCGTATTCAAGAGTTAATGGACGAACAAATCACACAGGAAAAAGAGCTGACAAAACTGCAGAATCGCTGGGAGGACGAAAAACAGCTGATTGAAGTGATTCGAGATATGAGTAATGAGTTGGAAAACTCAGACCCTGCCAACCCTGCTGATAAAGAATTAAAACAGGCATTGTTGCAATCAAAATCAAGCCTGAAAGAGCTACAGGAAAAGGAACCGATGGCTCATGTTGAAGTCGATTCGGATATTATCGCTTCGGTTGTTTCCGGTTGGACCGGAATTCCAGTAGGAAGAATGATGACGGACGAAATCAAGTCAGTACTTTCCTTGAAAGAAAAGATGGAAGAACGTCTCATCGGTCAATCCCACGCACTTGAGTCTGTTGCCAGACGGATTCGGACCTCCCGAGCAAGACTGGAAGATCCCGGAAAGCCCATCGGAGTGTTCATGCTGGTGGGTCCCAGCGGTGTAGGAAAAACCGAAACGGCACTTACCCTGGCAGAGCTTCTTTATGGTGGAGAGGAAAATGTTATCACAGTCAATATGTCTGAATACCAGGAAGCACACACTGTTTCCGGTCTGAAGGGAGCACCTCCGGGGTACGTTGGATACGGAACCGGGGGAGTATTAACAGAAGCAGTAAGAAGGCAGCCCTTTAGTGTGGTACTTTTGGATGAAGTTGAGAAAGCGCATCCGGATGTTATGGAGTTATTCTACCAGGTTTTTGATAAAGGAATTATCGAAGATGGTGAGGGAGTGAAAATCAATTTTAAGAATACAGTTATCCTATTAACTTCCAACCTGGGTACGGATGTAATCAGCAAAATCTGCTCGGAATCTGATACCCAGCCAGATCCCGAATATATGCTGGAGCAAATTAGACCCAGTCTTCTGCAGCATTTTAAACCTGCGTTTCTTGGGAGATTGGTTGTGATTCCATATTTTCACCTGGGTGAAGATCAGATTCGAAAAATTGTGGATCTCAAGCTCGATAAAATTAAAAAGCGATTCTTGGAACACAACAACGCCACGTTGAATTTCGATCCGGCCCTTATTGAAGCCGTCACCTCCAGATGCACAGAAGTAGAAAGCGGAGCAAGAAATATAGACACTATTCTCACACACAACGTCTTGCCCGAACTTTCGGAAAAAATCCTGGTGAAAATGGCGGAAGGCAAAGATTTCGAACAAGTAAACGTCGCCCTCAACAAAGAAGGCCACTTTACCTATGAATTAAAATAAATAAATCGAAAGCGCAGCTTTCACAAACTAAAAATCCCTATATCTAAAATCATAAATCTAAAATGTCATATGTCTGAATACAGTTTTGAAAGAAGATCAATTGTTACCCTAATCATCAGCATGATTGTGTTATTGATTTTGGTTTATTTTCTGGGATTATTGACAGGTATGGGAATGGATCGATCGGAACAGAATCCGTCTACCCAGCTCACTGCTTCCACGTCACCTGAAGAGGAAGCACAAAGCTCTGATTCAACCGAAGTAGCAAAAACCAATACCAAAAAATCGGCCTTGTCTTACGAAACTGAACCAAAACCAGTAACACCCGATTTTAAGGAAGTATCGCCCAAAGCAGAACAACCCGGAATCAGTCAACCAAAAAAAGAATGATGATGCTTTGGAGAGTAAAGCCAAGGGATTCAGTTCGAAAATAAATTTGAATATCATTCAATATCGTGCTCGTAAACGTGATCGTGCACGTACACGTAAACGAAAACAAGAAAAAACATGTTGGATCACGAAAAATTAGATGTATATAAGATATCAATTAAATTCATGTCGTTAGCTATCAAAATTATAGATGATATTCCAAGGGGTTACGCTTCTCTTTCCGATCAATTAAAACGAGCAATGTGGTCAATTCCATTAAATATAGCGGAAGGCTGCGGAAAAAATACACCCAATGATAAAAAACGTTTCTACTCGATAGCCAGGGGATCGGCAATGGAGTGCGCCGCTATCATTGATGTTTGTGAAGTGATACATGAAAAAAGCAACGAATCACTCACTCAAGGAAAAGTTTTGCTTACTCGGATAGTCTCTATGCTAACTAAATTGTGCCTTAATTAAAAACAAGAACGTTCACGTTTACGGTCACGTGCACGAGCACGCATCTAGGAAACAATGTTTTTAAATTGACTTTTAAACCTAAGTATTCAACCTTTATGTTGCTAAAAAAAATTAACCCCGATCACAAAACAAAACCATGAAAAGGTATAGCAAGATTGTTAAAAAATCACTGACCCTCTGCGGTTATTATGGTTTAATCGTACCGGCGCTTGTCATATTGGCTGGCTGCGCGGAAAGTGCCTTCATGCAGGCCAAACAGCGAAACACCTTTACCGGTTATACAGAATTTCTGGCAACTCATGGTGACAGTGAATTCGCGGAAGAGGCACTTTCTCTCCGCAATAGAAAGGCTTTTGATGCTGTGAAACAAAAAGATACCTTGGAGGCTTACAAGGAGTTTCTGACCGACTATGGCGACAGTGAGTTTGCAGACGAAGCTACCTACCGCAAAATCCGCAGGAAATTCATCATTACCAACAAAGTAAGCGTTTATGATGAGTATAGCGAGGAGTACCCTTCTGGAAAGTTTATCCACAAAATCAAAGAACTCAAAGAAAAAGCCTGGTTTGAGCAGGTCAAAAAAGAAAATACCATCGATGCCTGCAATGAATTTCTGGATGACAGCACCAACGAAATCTATGTAGATGCGGTTAAAAAAATTAAAGAGAAAGTTTTTTACGAGCAGGTGAGGCGACAGAATAATATTCAGGGGTATGATGACTACATGACGGAATTCCCTGATGGCAAATTTACTAAACGGGTGGAAGCTTTGAAAGAAAGAGCCTGGTTTGAGCATGCCAGAAGACAGGAAACGGTGCAGGTTTATGATGAATATCTCAACCTGTTTCCGGAAGGAAAATATGGAGCCCTGGTTCAAAAAATGCGTGAAAAAACCATGTATGAATACGCTAAAAAACAAAACACCCTGGATGAATACGATAATTACTTAAAGGATTATCCAAAAGGTGGATACGCCACGCAGGTTATGGCTGCCAAGGAAAAATTGCAATTTGACAAAGCCAAAAGACTCGACACGATCCAGTCCTATGATGAATACCTGAACAATTTCCCCAAGGGTCTTTATCTCAAAGAGGCCACGCTTCATAGAGAGTCATTGGTTTATCAACAGGCCCGACAAGCTGATACTATCGAGTTTTATGATAATTATATGAAAGAATATCCGGCCGGCCCTCATATTATAGAGGTAAAGGCATTAAAAGAAAAGCGGACATTTGAAAGGGCCAGAATCTCTAATAAGGTCGATGATTATGACGCCTATGTTAAAAATTTCCCTTTGGGTGAATACT
This sequence comes from SAR324 cluster bacterium, assembly GCA_028282825.1. Classification (GTDB taxonomy): domain Bacteria; phylum SAR324; class SAR324; order XYD2-FULL-50-16; family XYD2-FULL-50-16; genus JAHJTV01. Next base: position 9,396 of record JANQGZ010000108.1, on the reverse strand, counting down.
TGCCACAAGTAAAAAAATTAAGAGAGAAAGCCTGGTTTGATACTGTTGTAGTCACTAATACCGTGGATGATTACAAAGGATATCTACAGGAATTTCCAGAGGGAAAATACAAGGCTAGCGTTAAATCGCTGTTGGATTCACTGTTGGATAAGAGCAAACAGTTGACAGCAAAAGACTGGGTTGAAAATGGTTTGGCCTTGAAAAGAGGCGGTGAAGCATCAAAAACAGAATTGCTGAGCTACTTCAACAATGCCATTCAACTTGATCCCCAGTATGCAAGGGCATTTGGAAATAGAGGTTTGGTTTATCTGGAAATGAAACAGTTTGATAAGGCATTAAGAGATTTTAACCAATCAATCAGACTGGATGGAACCAATCCCAAAGGCTATGTATATCGCGGAGACACCTATAAGAAAATCGGCAAGAAAATTGAAATGTGTGTGGATTACCGCAAAGCCTGTGAACTGGATGTCTGCTCAGCCCTGCAAATGGTCCAGGCAGATAATCTGTGTCTATAGTTGTAGGATGGGTAACTCGTTACCCATCAATTGACCTAAATAGGCTTGATCTAAAGAATTCGTGGGTTAGATAACTCATTACCCATCAATAAACAAAGTTAAAACTAAGGTCCCTGAAATGCCAGAAGTAGAAAACAAAGAAAAGTTCCTGTTGCAGCACTTCCACCAGTTTTACGTACGATTGGAAGAATTGAAAACCATGGCGAAAGCCGGCACCTGGATCTATTCTGATGATGCTAAAATCGAAAAGCAGCAAAGCAAGGACGACGATTCGAAATTGTCATCAAACCAGGTTTATCAGGAATTGATTTCGATGTTCGAAAATCAGCAGATAGCTGCAGGAAAATCCGGCGGAGAAATGGGCACCAAGTTATACAATGATGCGCTGTTTATTATGACTGCCATCGCGGATGAGGTCTTTTTGACCATGAGTTGGGCCGGCCAGGAGGCATGGAGTAGATTTTTGTTAGAAACAAAGTTTTTCGGCAGCAATGCCGGCGGAGATATCTTTTTTCTAAAACTGGATTCTCTTTTGAAAGAAAGAGACCCGGTTTATACAGAGATCGCTATCATGTTCCTCCTGGCTTTATCACTTGGATTCAGGGGCAAGTACCACGGTGTAAATGACGCAGGAGCGATAGAAACATACAAAGATCAACTGTATACCTTCATTTTTCAAAAACCACCTGAATTGAACAGGATGGATAAAAAACTGTTTGCTGAAAGCTACATGCACACACTGGAAAAGGAGTCAAAAACAGTCATTCCTGGTCTAAAAAAGTGGTACGGTTTTGTGGCCCTTTTAGCAGTGTCTTTGCTTGGCATCTCCCATATCATCTGGATGCAAATGACCGGCGATATATCCAAAACAGTCTCCCAAATCCTGGGTGGTTGATATGAAAATGGAAAGCGAAGCTTTCACAATACAAAAAATCACTAATCTAAAATAGAAAAAATGTTCTCATCAAGTGTAATATTCTGGCTCTTCATTTCGACCTCCGGGCTAATCTTTCTTGTTATTGGAACGGTCGTTTTTCAACTCAGGAAAGCAGGTAAAAAGGCCTCTGCCTCTGAATCGGCAGAAGAAAAGATGCTCAAGGATAAACGCTTTGATTCCTTTATGAAGATGCGCGGATCATTTCGTGAGGCTGCAAAATTTCTGAAGAGAAAGGTTACAGGTCGCAACTATCAATACCAGATCCCCTGGTACCTGGTTATAGGTGAATCCGGGTCCGGAAAATCTACCATGCTCAAAAACGTGGGTCTGGGAACGCCAATAGGTGAAAGAGAGGGTGGTCCCGGCGATGAGGACCAGGGAGTTCAATGGTGGTTTTTTGATAAGGGCGTGGCAATTGAGCCAAAAGGTGAATTTGTCTTAAAAAACGATGGTAAGAGCTCTAACGATAATGGCTGGCAGAACGTTATCAAGCTGTTAAAACGATTTCGTCCCAATCGGCCCATAGACGGCGTTATACTCACATTACCAGTCAACGACTTAATCTGGAACCAGGGCAATAAGAACGATAAAAGAGAGATTCTTAGTCAGAAAACCATCATCATCTATAACAAATTGTGGGAATTGCAGAATGAATTGGGAATTCACTTTCCGGTTTACGTGCTATTTACAAAATGTGATGCCATCAAAGGTTTTTCCAGCTACTGTCATGAGTTGCCGGGTAACCTTCAGCGCAATATGGTGGGGTGGAGTAATCCCAATTCTTTGGATATTGCGTACTCATCTACACTTTTGGATCAGGCCATCGAAAACATTCATGACGGTCTATTCAAAACCCAGATGGAGATATTTGCAGTCAAACCAAATGTGGCTAAGGGTAGTGAACTCTTTGAATTACCTAATCGATTCAGAAGTTTGTTGGAACCCATCAAAACGGCTTTGGGTAACATTTTTAAAGAAAGCTCTTTTCATCACTCCTTCTTTTTCAGGGGCATCTACTTCTCGGGTAGCGATACGATTGAAGATAACGAAGTGATGAAACCAAAATTCCTCCGGGACCTGTTTGATAAAAAGATATTTCCGGAAGAAGGTCTCGCTAAAGTCGTCGATCAGGCAATGCTATCCAAACATCGTGCTCTTCGCGTTGTGCAAGTATCATTTGTTCTTATGCTCCTGATCGGTGGGGGTGGCCTTACCAACACCTATTTCAACCTGCGAAAAGAAAAACAGGTGATGCTGCCTGTGCTGAATTTGATCAGCAGCAGTCTGGTGGATCTTCAGTATAAAAAAACCATCGATCGATCCCTTTTTGAGAAAAAAGGATTAAGCCTGTTGAACGGAATGGCTGAAATCGACCCATCAGGTCTGACCTCTGTTTTTATGCCCTCATCATGGACCTCAACGCTGCAATCGCAGCTGGTTTCCTGCATGACCATAGCCTATAAAAAAATCATCATGCGTATGATGTATATAGAACTCAATAATAAAGTTCGGGCTATGGGGTTTGTGGAAAAACAGATGAAAGACGATGAAGACGGTAATAAGGACAACGTTTTTCGAATTGAAAAAACAGCAGAATTCAAACAATTACTGGCATTTATCAAATCACTGGAAGAGTTGGAAAAAAACATTGCCATCTACAATAACCAGCTGGTTACCGGCTCTGCCAACTCACGTGAATTTCTGCAGGTGGTGGCCTACTTGTACAATATCGACCTGAAAGGAAGTTTCTCAGAAGAAGCGCTGGCCAAGTTAAGGGGTAATCCCGTTGGAACCGAAATCCTAAAAGCAAATGTAAATGCCAGAATCTGGGAGCTGACCAGGGAGTTCTATGATCGTGTTTACAAGGAGAATCCGCTCAATTCCAAGCTGGTGCAACTAAAAGATAACTTACGAACCATTCATCGCGATAATGAGGGCAACGATGAACAAAACATTGTCGTACGATTTCAAAATTTATTGGCGTCCCTGAACGCCATAGAAAAGGAATTGGCAGAACCTGAGTTTTCCTGGATGGTCAGCTCGACTTTCGAGCTCGGCAACAGGTATGACCAGATTCTGGAATCGGTACAAAACTCAGGGTTTCTTGGGCAACCTGTCTTTGTCGAAATGAAACGTCGTGGTGAGCTGGAACACAAGGAACTACAATACAAGATGGTCACCCATGAAACTCGACTGACCGGTCCCATTCTTCAGCAGGAAAACGGCAGGGCAATTCTGAGGTTCTCACCAAAGATGACAACCCTGAAGAAGGCGCTGGATGACTTTTTTGCTATGAAATTTGCAGACATCGAAAATGCCCGAACCAATCTAATTAAGGAGCTACCTCCCAGCACAAGAATTGTCTGGAACACGCAGCTTTTGGCACAGGCAGTCAAGCTTTATGAACCTTATAACTTATTCTTGTCGGAAAAGCTTAACGATTTCCCCATTGAACTTCAGCCGATTTTTGAACAGGTGGCCAGGCAAAGTCTGGAAACCAACATGACAGATCTGATTGGGCGGTCTCAAAAACTGGAAACAATTCCCAAGATTGTCAACCCATCATTTGCGAAAGAAGCCCTACGCTCTGAAGTGCTGAACTTCAAGGAATCCTCAAAACATATTTCTGAATTGCTGGGGATATTTGATCGACTTGAACTTCACAAAACCAATCGTCTGATTTTCAGAGTGGTGGCAGTTCAGGGAAATAGAATTCTGGATGAGATCGACAGGCTGTTGCAGGAAGATAACCTTTACATGGTTAAAGACAATGGATTTGGTTGGTGGAATGGTCAAAAATCACCAGTCTTTGCTGCATATAACGTGAATGATGTGGAAGAGTTGAAATACTATTTCGCCATTCAGCGGGATCGGGTTAGGTTCTTAACCAATGAATACGCCATGCCAATCATCAGCTTGCTGGGTTATCAGAACAAAAACCGGGGATACGTGAACCTGCCTCTCGTGAAAAAGTGGGAACGCATTATTGCAGCTTTTGAAAGTTTTGAAAAAAAGAGACCGGGCAACTCGATTCTAATCCTCGAAGATTTCATTATGACCGGTATTAACGAAATCGCAGCTAAAAGCTGCACCAAAGAAATACCCAATCATGTACTGCAGGCCCGTTCCAACGATTTCTTCTTAGCCCAACGCAACAATCTGCGGAAGAAAATCTACCAACGCTGCCAGCGGTTAAGCTTCGAAAAAGAGATCAGGGAGTTTTAAGGTACTTTAGATTTACGAGTGAAGATTTGGGATTCATTTAAGATTAAAACTGAAAATATAAAATGTCTGACAAACCGAACAAAGTGATTCGCTTTTTTAGTGTTTTCGTACCTCTGGTACTGGTAGTTGGCATACTTTCAGGTATTGCATTCTATACCTATACTGTTCAATCCGGATCTAACTCACTTTTATCAACGGATACGGAATATAGCAGGGCAGCACTGGAAAAAGATGAGCTACATCGCGAGGAAACCTACCGAAGATGTATAGAAGATCAAACCAAACAAATCCAACAGTCGGTTCAGAACTCAGATCTTTACCTGAAAAGGGGAGAGTGTAGCATCAGTTTACTGCAATATGAAGATGCTTTGGCCGATTTTAATCTGGCTTTGACCATCAATCAAAATTATGTACCCGCTCTATTAGCAAAAGCGGATTTGTATAATAAAATGCATCGTTTTGAAGATGCGCTGCATGAACTTTCAGAAATCGAAAAGTTGGATTCTGCTAACAGCGATCTTTTTAGAATTCGCTGTGAAACCTATTTGCTGACAAATGACTTGGAGAAAGCTTTTGCCGATTGCTCAAACGCTCTTCGTTTGAATCCAAACAATCATCAGGCATTGAATTCAAGGGCAAAGATTTATTCAGCACAAAAATCTTATCAAAAAGCGATCAATGACTTTCAACAGGCGATAATCCTGGCGGCAAATCAGACGGAGTACCTTACCAGTCTTGCTACAGTCTACCTGGAGTTACGACAAACAGATCTGGCTATGGAGAGGTACAAAAAAGTTCTGGAATTAAATAAATATAATTTTGCTGCTCAGAAGGGTTTGGGACAATCCTACCTGAATAAAAAGCAATATCAAAATGCTGTCACAGCCTTTAACAGGGCTTTGATGATCAGCCCTGATAATAAGGATATTTTTAGATATCGTGGATTGGCTTATAAAGAATTGAAAGATTATGAAAAGTCACTGTCGGATCTCAACACAGTAATCATGCTGCAGCCCGATGATACGGAAACCTTGATCGATCGGGGGATTGTTTATTTGGGTCTTCAAAAACATCAGGCTGCAATAGAAGATTTTAATAAAGCACTTGAAGTAAAGCCGGATTTTGGTTTGGCCCTTTACCAAAGAGCAAACGCCAACAGGGATTTTGAAAAGCTTCATGAAGCTATCCTCGATTATACCAGGGCTTTGAATGCAGGTTTTAAAGAAGCCCGATTGTTCAACGACAGGGGAATAGCTAAACGATTGTTGAAGGATTACGCCGGTGCCGAGGAAGATCACTCCAAAGCTATCCTTATGCAACCTGGGGAAGCATCAGGCTACAATAATCGGGGAATCATCAGCTATTTAAACGGCTTGTTCAGAAAGGCTATCGCAGACTACAATCAGGCAGTCAAGTTGGCCCCTGAGAACCCCGAATATTACAACAACCGGGGATTGGCATACCTGAATCTTCGTGAGTATCAAACAGCTTTGGAAAACTTTAGCTCTGTTCATAAGCTTGATAAGGATTTTCCTTTTATTAACTACAATCTTGGATTGGTTCATCTTAACCTTGAGAATCACAAGGACGCGATAAAATTTCTGAAACTGGCGTTGGAAAAAAAGCCTTTTGCTTATGCCTATTACAATTTGGGCCGGTCATATCAGGCCTTGGGGCAATACAAACAGGCATTAAACGAGTACAACAATGTCATCTCCCTCGATCCTAACGATGCAGAAACCTATTACTATCGCGGATATGTGCGATTTATGCTGAAACAGTATAAGGATGCCGTGACTGATTACAATAAAGGGATTGAGATGAATCCGGATTATGTACGGCAACACGGGGTCTATGCATATTATTATAGAGGAAGTGCCCACCTGGAGTTAAGCAATCACGAAGATGCTTTATCCGACTATGACCTTTCTATCGATCTCTATCCTAACAAAGCCGATACCTATTTAAAAAGAGGTCTGTCACTGACATATTTGGGTCACTTTGAGCGCGCCATCAAAGATTTCAACATAGCCCTGACCTTGGAACCTAAAATGGCTACAGCGTTATACAACAAGGGGATTGCGCTATACCGTCTGGGAAGATATGAAGACGCCATTTTGGAATACAACAGGGCTCTGGAGTTAAATACAAAGGACCTAACCATTTACAACAATAGGGCTGCCGCTTTTAGGGAAATGGGTAAATATCCGGAAGCAGAGGCGGATTACAAACAGGTCATAAGACTCAATTCAAATTACGGAGCTGCTTATGCCGGTCGAGGTTTTCTTTACCAGAGGCAGGGGTTAAGCGAGCAGGCACTGGAAGATTACAACAAAGCAGTATCATTGGAAAGTGAGAATGCCGACCTGTATATAGCCAGGGGTAACTTTTACATGTCCCAGAATAAACTGGCTGAAGCGTTGTTGGACTATGACAAGGCATTGACCCTGGACGAAAAAAACGCCCGGGGGTTCATCCAGAGAGGGTACTTGAAAATCCTCATGGGCAATGGAGAAGAAGCACTCACTGATTTAAATCGTGCGGTTGAACTCAATAGTAAAAGTACAAAAGGCTACTACACCAGGGCAACGGCATATCTGGTATTAAAGGAATACCAAAAGGCGATCGCAGACTTCAGCAATGTTGTTAATCTTAATCCGGGTTTTATAGAAGCTTTTTTTAAACGAGGTCTCACCTATTATCAGATAGGGAAGTATGATAACGCGATTGACGATTTTACCAGTGTGGCAGGTATAAACGAAAACTACTCTCCGGCATATTTTAATCGGGGTCTGGCGCATTATCAACAAAACCAGTTTGAAAAAGCCATAGAGGATTTTGACAGTGCAATTTCCATCGATCAGGAATTTGAACGGGCTTTTTTACACAGGGGGTTGGCACTGGCTGCTTTAAAATCCCATAAACGGGCCATCATGGATTTTGACACAGCCATTTCCCTGGAGCCAGGCTATACTTTGGCTTATTATTACCGTGGATTGTCATACTTTGCCAGAAAGGAATACCGGGAGGCGATTGAAGAGTTTAAAAAAGCCAATCGATTAAACGAAAATTTTTCAAATTCCTATTTCGAGTGTGGAAGAACCTATGCAGCTCTTCTGGAATACAGCAAAGCGATCGAGCAATACAATCGGTCACTGGCTGTGGATTCCAATCATATTCGTTCTTTATTCTTTCGCGGCAAAGCGTTTCAAACTCAAAAGCGATACAAGGAATCCCTGGCTGATTTTGATAAGGTGGTAAAGCTCGATGAAAGCTATGTTATGGCATACTACTATCGCGGTATTGTGCAAACCAAACTCAAGAGATACGCCAATGCCATTGAGGAGTACAATGCAGCCATTCAGCTCGATCCTAAGTTTTCGGGAGCTTATTACAATAGAGGGGCCGTTCACAGTATCCAAAAACTGAACAAAAAGGCCATCAACGATTTCAATATTGCCTTGGAACTTGATCCCGAGCAGGCCAATCAGCCAGGAATATTTGCCTTTTATCACCGTGGCATGGCTTATCTTGGGATCAAAAAATATGAACAGTCAGTGGAGGACTTTGACAAAGCCCTTTTGATCGATCCGAATCATCCCGACACTTTTTTTAACAGGGGGAACGCCTATTTTTACCTGAATGACTACAAAAAGGCCATCAGTGACTATAACAAGGCAATTCATTTAAACAGCGACTTTACCGAAGCGTATAAGATGCGCAGCCAGGCTTATAAGCTCTTGACTCAAACATCCATGTACACCTTAAACAAATGAATGATCATCTGCGAGGTTCTTTATTTGATCGCTTGGTGGATGATGAACCTTATGTGACGCAAACATCGCCTTCGCTCAAAACGTTGGATAGAGAGGGGCTGAAAGATTCCATACACAGGGAATTGTCCTGGCTACTCAATACAACCTGTTCTTTTTCGAGAGAGCAGATGGATTCGATGGATCGCAACACATTGACATACGGCATCCATGATTTCTCAAGCTTTTTCCCGGACAGCAGCGATAATCGAGTCCGACTCAGCCATGTCATCAGGGAAATTATAGAGTCTTTCGAACCCAGATTAAGAAATGTGGAAGTAGAAGTAAAAGAGATGAACACCAAAAAAGACCGATTCACCCTGGCCCTGGTCATCGAAGCCGAGTTAGTCATCAACAAAATCACCGAGCCTATTACTTTTATTATGGCAATAGACTAACTACGGTTATCGGTTATCAGTTATCAGAATCTAAAACAACAATGCCTTTCGAAGAATTGGACGTTTGGAAAAAAGCAAGTCGGCTGACAGTCGACCTATACAAATTACTTAGAAATACTCGTGAATACGGGATGAGAGATCAGATGCTTAGAGCATCACTATCAATTCCTTCAAATATAGCCGAAGGTTGCGAAAGAAAAAGTGTTCCTGAGTTTAAAAGATTTATCAATATTGCAAAAGGATCAGCAGCGGAGCTTAGAACTCAAATTTATATCGCAAAAGAAGTAATGATACTGGAAGCCAAGGATGCTTCGAAGCTCTTGTCAGAGCTGAAGTCAATATCAAAAATGCTTCAAGCACTACATAATTCTTTAAATAAATAGTTGACAGCTCAATAGGGAAAACAGACTTTCGATAACCGATAACCGATAACCGATAACCGATAACCGATAACCGATAACCGATAACCGATAACCGATAACCGATAACCGATAACCGATAACCGA
>JANQGZ010000041.1:0-31310 GCA_028282825.1 SAR324 cluster bacterium | reverse complement strand
CATCAAAACTTCTTCTCATCAATTTCCTCCTTTTCAAATGAGAAGATAGATTGTTTTTTGTACTACATCCAGGTGGTTCAAAAATATGGGTCCATTATACTCTTCTTCAGGTAATGTTCGCCACTCTCATTTGGCCTCTGCTGGATGTTCGATCTATTTCCAATTTTTGCGGGAAGTTACTTTCCGTCTTTATCAAGAGCGGAAAGAAAGTCTTGTACGATTTCCTGAAACGCGACAACCTCCCATGGCAAACCTTGAGGATACGAATGGCTAAACAAGCCTATCGAAAAAATGGCTTGGATGGCAGTCTTACCAAAGCGTTTGTCTTTGATGATACCCTCAAACATCGTCGTGGTAAAATGGTGGAAGGCTCCTCCATTCATTGCGATCATACAATCAACAAGCATGTTCAGGTGCATCAGGTTCTGAAAATGGGGCTTGTTTCTTCCAAAGGCTATCTCCCACTGGATTCGCAAATCGTTATCGGACAGAAAAAACTGTCTTACGGAAAAAGCCGTTCCAGCACCCAGAATCAGGCCTTCAAGACGATTATGAATGGGCTGTGAATGACTCCAAAAACAAGATGCCGCGTAGAATGCTCAAAAGAGCCCTCAAACTTGGGTTCAAAGCAGCGTATGTTGTTGGAGACGCCTGGTTTGATAACAAAGGCAATAATAAAGCCGTACTAAAAGCAACGCTCACTGCTATTTTCCGAATGAGGGATTCCAATTTTAAATTCCGACTAAGCAACAATGATCTGACGGTCAATGCCCTTTATCGCGTGGTAAAGTTCTACGCAAGCCTGACAAACACCCCGAAAAGCTTCCATGGAAAACCTGGACACTTGAAATGGAATTGAATCTTGCTGAAAACGCTGATCAGAAAGACGATTACCAAATAGTAAACCTGGTTTTCAGCGTTCCCAAACATCAGACCAAAGATGAATTTGCTGTGTTTCTTTGCACGGATACCACCTTATCCGCTGAAGAAATACTTGAAGTCTACGCCCTTCGTTGGGGCATTGAAGTCTATTTCAAAGAGGTTAAACAATACATGGGATTTATGAAAGAACAAACCGGCAATTACATATGCCATTATGCGTCTGTTCATTTATTCGCACTACGGTATATTCTGTTTTCCCACATATTTATGCAGGAAGGCACTTTTCACATTGGAAAGCATCGAAAAAACATATCCGATGTGTCGTTTGCATCACTGCTTTGGACGCTCTTCAAAACGATCATTCATGGGGCTCTGGATGATTTGAAAAGCCTTGTCGGCTCTCAAACACTGCAAACAATAAAAGATCATATCGATTGTACAGTAACTGACTTCCTTGACCAGGCCCTACAACTCAACCCGAAATCACTACTTGGGGAGAGTAGGGCTGAAGAAGCCAGAGCGATTTATTGAAAAAACCCTAAAATGTGTGGATATATAAAAAGCAGATTTTATGCTTTGTCATTTTGGTGTTAGAACGGTTTATCTAAGAAAACGAGTGTTTTTCGTTGCATCTTTCAAATATAATATTTACTAGTTTCTACTTTTTTAATTACTAGGGATGAAACAAAATAGGCCTTTACTACTTAAAAAGTTCTACTGTATCTAAATCATTTTAGAACATTTGGTGCTAAATAGCTGATTTAAATTTTCCTTGTTTTTCTTTATGAATTCTTAACAATTGTCGTAAAAAATACGGTTCCTGCATAAAAATATATTGAAATAAATTATTGCATAGAGACGCTAATTAATATTCTTTAGCCCAATATCCAATAAAATTCTATTTTGAGTTTTTGATGAAAATTCATAATTTATATTCCAGAGTTTTGAGGTTTAATTGGAGAAAGAAAATGAATAAGGATCTAGTCCAAATAGGGGATTGTACTCTACAAGAGGCGATGAATAAGCTTGACAGAGCTGGGCATGGAGTTTTGTTCATTGTAGATGAGCAGGAAAAAATGCTTGGGATGTTAACTGATGGTGATATACGCAGGGCGATAATAAAGAAGCAAGGTATCGATTTTACAATATTTGAAGCTATGAACCGCGAATTTCACTATTGGACATTAGATCAGGATCGGGAGAATGGATACCGCTATTTAAAAAAGAACATGCTCAGACACCTTCCTGTTCTGGGTATGGGAAAAAAGCTGGTTGATATATTGATATTAGATGTTATTGAACAACAAGATTTTAAGAATCCTGTCGTTTTAATGGTAGGTGGTTTAGGAACTAGGCTTGGAGCGCTGACAAAATCAGCACCTAAGCCCATGTTGGAAATTGGAAACAAACCAATACTTGAAACAATTATCAATAAATTTGCTGAAAGCGGCTTTTGCAATTTTTACTTTGCTGTGAATTATAAGGGAGAAAAAATAGAGGAGTATTTTGGAAACGGTTTAAAATGGGGAGTTAATATTCAGTACTTAAAGGAAGAAAAACAATTGGGTACCGCTGGGGCTTTGAGTTTGATCCGAGAAAAACAGAAATACCCTCTAATTGTCATGAATGGCGATGTTTTAACAAAACTAGATTTTGGAAAAATTATCCAATTTCATGACGAACAGGAAGCAGTAGCAACCATGTGCATCAGAGAATATGACTTCCAAATACCGTACGGAGTAGTAAAACTCGACAACCATAAAATATCGCAAATAGAGGAAAAACCAACTCAGAAGTTTTTTGTAAATGCAGGCATATATGTAATTTCTCCTTCTGTTCTTAAATTTATTCCTAAAAACTTGTATTTTGATATGCCACAGTTATTTCAAAAATTAATAGATGACAAATTTGAGACAACTGCTTTTCCAATTAACGAATACTGGATTGATATTGGAAAAATTGAGGATTTCAATCAAGCAAATGGCGACTATGCTGATGTATTTGACAAGTAATAGCTTACATTTTGGGGTTTTTATCACTAGAGGACACCGGCTTTTACGGCTCGTTCCTTTTGCAACATGGAATCAGGGTTTAGCTGAAGGACATTAGTTAAAAAACCAGTCACGGTACCATCAATGGCATCCTTGACGGATTGAATAACTTCGTCGCCCATTAGGGATTGTAGTTGGTCCAATGTACCGAAGATTAAAGCTTTGAATAACTCCAATAGCAGGGTGGCAAACGATAGTAATTGCAGACTTTTTTTGATCCGTTCCCTGATTGTTCCCAGAAAGCCGTCACCCTCGATCATTAACATGTGGGAAAGCAGCAGGTAGCGAATGGCTGGCAGATGGATGGAAACATAGTGACCGCTTTGTTCCTTGAGCAAACCCAGATGTTGTTTGACCTCTTTGAAATAAACTTCTATGCTCCAGCGCAAAGAATAGAATTCGAATCTTTTCGATGGACAAGCTGGTATCCGTGCATAGAAAAAGAGCGAATTCCTTTTTTTGTTTCGGTCTGGAAGCGGCAAAGACCAATTGCACCTCAACCCATTTAGCTCTCTTGTTTGGCTTCTCCTCCAAGTTGATTTCTGCTGGAAGAGAAAAGGTTTCCCAGGGTTGATTCTTAACGGTTTGGCAGTAGAAGCGATTGATGCAAAAGATGGCTTCAGCCGTATATACTCTGCCATTAATGCGATAGTTTAACTTGGAGCTCTTCATACGGAAGATAGCAGTAAGCCGTTGGTTGATGACTGCTTCAATGTTGCCCTTGTTTCCAAACCAGGCATCTCCAAGGACGATGTCGCTTTGAATCCCGGGCGCAGGGCACGTTTGAACATCTGGCGGACCATTTGGTTCTTGTTCAGCTTCAAGGCGTTCTTGTAGTCTCTGGCAATAGCAGAGGTACGGTCTTTAAAGTGAGGTTCTTCTTTACTCCTGTCTTTATCGCCCACATAAATCTAGGAGCCGAGGGGAAGATACCCTTTGGGTGAAACCAGACCTATTTCCAGCAGTTGCTGGCCTTTAAGATGGCGACCGGTCGTGTGATCATAGTGGGGTGGATGTGGCTTGCACCTTATTGCCCTGGCGCTCTTTAAGGGAATCATCAAAGACAAAAGCTTTGGTTTTTTCCTGACGCTTTTGAAAGTCGTATAAGGCACTCATACCGCCTGTGATAAAGGCTTTCAGGAATTTGCCGCAAAAGATGGAAAGGGAACGGACCTCCAATAGCAGCCAAATCAGCAAGGCGAACATCACCTGTAGCAAAGGATCACCCTTTTGTTTGCGAAAACCGGATTGGCTCAAGAGACTCTTAAATCCGATGCGCTGCATAGCTTCTTCAAGCTTGTTGTCGGTGAACAGGTTGGGATCCACAGGAGCGGACTTGATTAGTTTTTTGGCAGATGCTTTCATGGTAACCTGGGGAATGTGTTAAATGTTTAGTGGCTGACAACACTAATCTTAGCATTCTTAGGGTTAATAATTAAATAATATCAGTATATTATACTAAATTTTTTTCATTCGAAAAAACACCAAAATGTAAGTAATATTGTAACTATTCAGCACAAAATAGTTAGAGATGATGCATTTTTTACTTGACAAGGTTTTTTGATAATATTGCTTATTTAGCTACCTTAGGCACATCGCAGCAGATTATCTCTGTAATAGCTAATAAAACTGCATATTTTGGGAATACTTTTTACAGACACGCTCTGCCGTGGCTCAAAAATAAAAATCGATTATGAAAGGGTTTAATACATAAAAAAATCAAACTTGAAAACCTGTGGCACACTGAGGTTATCAACAGCATCTTACATGGAATGATGATGACCTTAAAATCGATTAATATCAATGAAGCACTGGAAAACGCCAAGTGCTACTTAAAAGAAGAGCCCGGGTTATCCCCGGCATTCGTTGCCAGTATGGAGATCATCCTGTTGGTGGTTAAGCTGCTTGTTGACAGGTTAGGGCTTACTAGTAAGAAAAGCAGTAAACCACCATCCAGTGATCCACATCGGGAAAAGACGAAAAAGTCACCTGGCAAGCGCAAACCCGATAGGCAAAAAGGTCATCCGGGGACCACCTTACAACAGGTGGAGAATCCCGACCGGATAAAAGAGTTAAAAGTAAATCGATCTACCCTACCCCCTGGCACATACAAAGAAGTCAGACATGAATCCCGGCAGGTGATCGATCTCGATATTTCAAGAATGGTGACGGAGTATCGGGCACAGGTATTTGAAGGTGAAAAAGGAAACCAATACACAGCCGAGTTTCCCGAAGGGGTATCCAGGCCCGTTCAATATGGTATCACTGTCAAGGTGCATTCAGTTTATCTGTCTCAATACCAGTTGGTGTCCTATAACCGGGTTGAAGATATGTTCTTTGAGCAAACCGACATCCCGATCAGTGGAGGAACCGTTTATAACTTCAACGAAGATGCCTATCGTTGTTTAGAGAGTTTTGAATCCCTCGTAAAAACGAAGCTGATCAACTCCGATCTTGTCCATGCGGATGAAACAGGCATCAATATAGATGGTCAACGTGTTTGGTTGCATTCGGCATCCAATGAACGTTGGGCCCTTTATTACCCTCATCAAAAAAGAGGGCGTATCGCCATGGATGACATTGGGGGTAATTCCTCATTTTAAAGGGGTTCTCTGCCATGATCACTGGCAACCCTATTTTAGCTACGATTGCCAACATGCTCTCTGCAATGCCCACCATCTTAGAGAGCTTGAGAGAGCATGGGAACAGGATAATCAAGGGTGGGCCAAAGACATCAAACACTTGCTGGCTAGGCTGTCAATGATGCTGGCGGCTCCCTTGATCTGCAACATTCAGAGCAGTATCGGAACAAGTATCGAGCGATCCTTGATAAAGCTCACATTGAATGTCCACCACCCGATGATACCCAAAGAACAAGTAGTCGGGGGCGCATTAAACGATCAAAAGCCAGAAACCTTCTTGAACGCTTAATCAACTTCGAGAAGGAAACCTTGAGGTTTATGGATGATCCCAAGGCTCCCTTTACCAACAACCAGGGTGAAAATGATATTCGTATGACTAAAGTTCAACAGAAAATATCCGGTTGCTCCCGCTCGGAAAAAGAAGCTGCTATGTTCTGTCGAATTCGCAGCTATTTGTACACTTGTCGAAAACACGACATGAATGCGAGTGCTGCTCTGCAACTTCTATTTGAAGGCAGATTGCCTGATTTTTTAACCGATACAGCCTTAATGTGCTGAATAGTTAAACTAAAAATTATAAGCTATTAAATTTCATTTCATAATGAAGTCAAACCCTAAAAAAAACTCTTGCTATATCATCGCCGAGATTGGAGTTAATCACAATGGTGATATTGACTTAGCAAAAAGAATGATACTTTCAGCAAAAGAAAACGGTGCCAATGCGGTAAAATTCCAAACATTTACAGCTAATGCTTTGGTGACACGAGAAACAAAAAAAGTCCGTTATCAGGAAGAAACAACGTCTCCTAGTGAATCTCATTATGAAATGATTCGTAAACTTGAGTTTAGTCGTGAAAATCATCAAATAGCTTTTGAATACTGTAACTCTCTGAACATAGATTTTATTTCAACACCATATGATTTAGAAAGTATTGATTACTTAAGAAGATTAGGTGTAAAAATATTCAAGTCTTCTTCAGCAGATCTGGTTGATTTGCCATTACAGCAAGCACTTGCAAAGACGGGAAACCAAATCATTATCGCAACAGGAATGGCGAACCTAGGGGAAATTGATACTGTAGTCAAAATCTATCGTCAAATTGGGAACAATGATTTTACTCTTTTACATTGTGTTTCCAATTATCCCTGCTCCGATTCCAGTTTAAATCTTCGTGTATTGAATACGCTTAGTTCAGCATTTCATGTTGATGTTGGATTTTCAGATCATAGCATTGGCTCTCAAGCTGCAGTTATTGCTGTATCACTAGGGGCTAAAATTATTGAAAAACATTTTACTTTAGACAAAAATCTGCCAGGGCCTGACCAGAGAGCTTCTTCATCTCCAGACGAATTTAAACATCTGGTTACTGCGATAAGAAGAGCAGAGATTGCATTGGGCTCTCCTATAAAAAGGTGTCAACCAGAAGAAAAACAAATGGCTGAAGTATCACGAAAAAGCATTACCTTAACCAAGGACACATATGAAGGTGAAACGTTAACACCTAATCATTTAACAATGAAACGTCCTGGTACAGGTATTTGTGCTGCATATATTCCGACTATTGTCGGAAGAACAATAAAATCTAAATTGCCAAAAGACTATCAACTTCGTTGGACTGACATAAATGACTAACATTCCTAAAAAATGTGTCGTAATTGGTGCGGGTGGGCAGTGCAGGGTTGTTGTTTCTTTGTTAAGACAAATCAGGTTAAAGTTCAGTGTAGAAGGTATATTGGATTATAATCAGCCTGAATTGAATGAGAAAGTATCAGGTATTTCGATTATTGGATCGATTCAGGATTCTAAAGCGATATATAAATCTGGAATTAATAGCGCCTTTCTTGCTGTTGGTGACAATGAATTAAGAAACAAATTTCATAAACAACTTACCGAGATTGGATTTCAACTACCAAACCTAATTGCCCCAAATGCTTACATAGACCCATCGGCAACCTTAGGCAACGGAAATACAATATGTTCGTTTTCTCATATTGGTCCTGAAGCTAATATTGGCGACAACAATATTATTAATACTGGAGTTGTTTTTGAGCATGAAACAAGCATTCAACATCATTCTCATGTGGCTCCCAATGTGACTATATGTGGCCGCACGAAAATAGGTAGCTTTGTTTTTATAGGAGCCGGAGCGACAATAATTAACAATATTATCATTGGATCAAATACTACAATTGGTGCCGGTTCGGTGGTTATCAACAATATTATGGAGCAAAACGAAACCTATATGGGGGTTCCTGCCAAATTAAAAACCTGAAAATGATTTCAATTTCAACTTGTGCATTTAGTAATCAGACTACCATTAAAACAGTAAAGCAGTACATCGATTTAGGTTTTTCATATATAGAACTTTCTGGTGGACTTCATTCATCAGATCTGGTCAAAAAGCTGATAATGTTAAAAAATGAGACTATGTTTTTTGTCCACAATTATTTCCCTCCTCCTGAAAATCCATTTGTATTTAATTTAGCCTCATCAGATAAAACAATTATCTCTCTAAGCATACAACATGCTTGTAAAGCAATTCAACTTGCAGCTCAGCTTGGAAATCCGATCTATAGTTTTCATGCTGGTTATTTAATCAATCTTCAGCCTGATGAACTAGGGAAAAACATTAGTCGGCGTAAACTTTTAAATAGAGAAGAGGGTCTTGAACGGTTTTTAGAGCAGGTGCAATTCTTATCCAATGTTGCCAAAAAAGAAGGTGTTACTCTTTTAATAGAAAACAATGTCGTATCACAAGCAAATTATTCGCAATTTGGCTGCAATCCATTTTTGATGGCAACTCCTGGTGAAACTGAATATATAATGAAAAACTCACCGGCTAATGTGAGTTTATTATTAGATATTGCCCACCTTAAAGTATCGGCAAAAACGTTGGGATTCGATCCAAGGAAAATGTTTAAAATTTGTGATCCTTGGGTGAAGGCATATCATCTAAGTGATAATGACGGTTCGGCAGATACCAATGATCCTATCACAGAAAACTCTTGGTTCTGGCGGCACCTTAAGAGTGGTATGTTGTTCTACAGTTTGGAATTTAAAAACATTAAAATTCAGCAACTAATAAATCAGTACCATTTAACTGATCGAATGATTAACTCAATTCATTAAGATTTACATTATGTTTTGAGTTCGAATTTGAAGAATAGTGACATTAAAAGCTAAATAGATAAAGTAGATAACTTAAAACTTGTTTGAACAATTAATGAAGCAGATGATGCCTTAATAGTGAGTTAATCAAAGAGAACGTTCAAGATCGATGCTGCATTGTCATAAATGATGATTGAACAATTGACAATGTTTGAATATGGAAAACACATTTTTAAGAACCGTGATCTGATTTTTCATCAATTTAATTATTTGATGATATTTATTCTGGAAGGGTGTGTATTAGACTGTCCAGAAATATTCCTATAATACTAACTAGCTTATGAGTAATATCCTGGTAATTGCTCCACATCCGGATGATGAAACCCTTGGTTGCGGTGGTACATTGTTAAAACATAGAAATCAAGGTGATGGTATATATTGGTTACTAATAACCAATATTCATAGAGAATATGGGTGGTCGGAGGATGCTATTCAAATTCGTCAAAAAGAGATTGACAGAGTAGCCGATATGTATCAGTTCAACAAATTATTTAAACTGGATTATCCAACGGCGCATCTTGACAAAATATCGTTGAATGAATTAGTGGCCTCGGTCTCAAAAATAATATTGGCAGTAAAACCCGAAACTATATATATTCCTTTCGAGAATGATATACATACTGACCATCAAATATGCTTTAAAGTAGCTTCCAGTTCTACAAAAGGGTTTAGATACCCGTTTATCAGAAATATTTTTGGTTATGAAACCCTTTCAGAAACAGAGTTTACTTTGTCGCCAGGAAAAACATTTGCGCCAAACTATTTTGTAGATATCACAGAGTTCTTCCCGGATAAATTAGATATTTTTAGTGTATATAAATCAGAAAACATGCAGCCACAGCAACCAAGGAGTAAAAGGGCAATTGAAGCTCTCGCTATTTATCGTGGTTGTAGGATCAATGTAAATTACGCAGAAGCTTTTTTTTCTTATTTACAAATTACCTAGGCATATTTTGGAATTATTAGCAATTATACCCGCTCGAGGAGGCTCAAAAAGGGTACCTCGCAAAAATATAAGAAAATTAGGAAATAAACCTCTTATTGAGTGGACTATCGATTGTGCACTAAATGCTGAGGCTGTAGATCGAGTAATAGTTACCACTGACGATATTGAAATTGCTAACGTTTCTCAACTAGCAGGAGCAGAAGTGCCTTTTATGCGCCCTGCAGAATTGGCCCAGGATACAAGTGATGGAGTATGTTACATTTTTCATGCGTTACAATGGCTGAGAGAAAATGAAGAATATGTGCCAGATGCCTTCGTTGAATTACAAGTTACCACTCCTCTACGAGAGTGCTCTGATATTGATAATGCTTATCGCATTTTCGTCGATAAAAGTGCTGATAGCGTAGTTAGCGTTTGCGAACCCTTACACAACCCTTACTGGATGAAGAAAACAGATCAAAATGGAAGGCTTATCAGTTTTATTGAAAATAATAAAATTGAGCGTCACCAGGACCTACCACCTGTTTATTCTCTCAACGGAGCTGTTTATTTAAGCAAAACTAAAAGCTTCATCAGGGTTGGAGACTACTACACAGAAAAAACCTACCCATATATAATGCCTCAAGAGAAGTCTATTGATATTGATACAGAATTTGATTTTACATTAGCGGAATTCCTTATCAGTAATCCTGTTTAGTTACGTAGTTGGTAACTCTAAAGAGACCTTTGGGCAGTATCGATGTTTAAGTAGCTGGCTAAATTCATTATAATGGATTTTTATCATAATTAAGCAACGCTAAAAATCCAAAAACATGTCTATTATGAACTGGAAATTTATCTTCAGGCATTTACTAACCTCCAAGAAAGACATAAAGCGGTTAGTAATTTGTCTCACAAAATATATTTCCGATGATAATCTGCCAAAATTACCTTGCTGCAAATAAAAGCCAATTGATAACAAAATGACCATTGTAGCTATTCATCAGCCTCAGTATTGGCCTTGGTTGGGTCTCTTAGATAAAATTGTCCAATGCGATGTTTTTCTCGTTTTAGACGATGTGCAATTTCACCAGCGGGGATTTCAACACCGAACTCTTTATCGAATCTATAATGAGAAAAAGGCCAAATACCTAACAATTCCTTATGAAAAAAAAACAAAACGCAACAAGATATGTAATGTACTTATTGACAACAATTTGCCCTGGAAGGAGAAGCATCTTTCAACAATCGAAAAGCATTATGCGAAAGCCCCATATTATTCTGAGTATATAGATAGCATTGTGAATTTATACAAAAACGATTTTCAAACTCTGGCAGAGTTAAACATATGTATACTTCGCTTTTTGTGTAAGATTCTTGAGATAGGTGCCGAAATAAAGATTGGATCGAATATTGGGTCTGATAAACATAAAGATGATTTAATGCTTGAATACACACAAAGCGTCGGAGGAAAAGTGTACTTATCTGGTGTTGGTGCGAAAAATTACACCCGTGAAGAGATTTTTTCACAGGCTAGCATTGAACTAAGGTATCAGAAGTTTACTCATCCTGTTTATCCTCAGTATTGCGGAGGTTTTGTTGATGGTCTATTCGTTTTAGATCTTTTATTTAACTGCGGTATAGCAAAAGCACAAAATATTATACATCGCAACTCTATTTCTAATTGATCATATTATGGCAAAAAAACATATTGTGGCGGTTACAGGTTGTAGATCTGAATACGATATCCTTTATTCAGTGCTCCGCCGCATGGAGGAAGACGAAGATTTAGAGCTTTCCATTATAGTCTGTGGAGCACATCTTTCGGAACGTTTTGGCTATACTATTAAGATTATTGAACAAGATAATTTCTCTATTGCTGGACAGATTTGTAATTTGATCGAGGATGACACTCACTTAGGTAAAGCGAAGGGTACAGGAATTCTTATCATAGGACTCGCCGAGAAACTAAGTGAACTAAAACCAGATTATGTTATGGTTGCCGGTGATCGAGAAGAAACGGTCGCTTGCGGCATAGTTTGTACTTATTTGGAAATACCTTTAATTCACATTGCTGGAGGTGATAAATCTTATCCAGGTGAAGAGTCGGCAGATGTGGATGAACCCATTAGACATGCCACATCAAAAATGGCTCACATACATTTTACAACCGCTAAAGAACACGCAGAGCGATTGGGTCGAATGGGCGAAGAACCGTTTCGGGTTTTCTGGAGTGGAAATCCCGCATTGGATCGATTCAAGGAAATACCTAGAATCGATAAAAAAGACCTATGTAAATTTTTTAATATCTCAAATTCTTCAAAACCGCTCGTTGTTGTAATTCAACACGTTATTAGCTCTCAGGTGGATAAGGGAGCTCTACAAATTCAAGCAACACTCGAAGCTGTTTCACGGTGTGACGTAAATTGTGTAATTAATTATCCAAACTCAGATATGGGAAGCCAGAAAATCATATCCGTAATTGATGAATTTGGTAAAAATCCTCAGTTTACAGTAACTAAAAATATTCCAAGAGTCGAATTCGTCAACCTTCTCAGGCACTGTGCTGTTTTGGTGGGGAATTCTAGTATGGCACTTCTAGAAGGGCCATCTCTTGGATTACCTGCTATAAATGTTGGT
The DNA here is from genome assembly GCA_028282825.1 of SAR324 cluster bacterium. GTDB lineage: Bacteria > SAR324 > SAR324 > XYD2-FULL-50-16 > XYD2-FULL-50-16 > JAHJTV01. The sequence goes on along the minus strand of JANQGZ010000041.1, from coordinate 19,001 downwards.
TTACGACAGAAGGAGAGGTTAAACGGTGGCAATGTTGTTTTTGTAGACCATGATAAAGAGCTGATTTACCAGACACTACAGAAGATATTAACAAATAGTGAATTTCGAAATTCTTTATTAAATAGTGAGTTGATTTATGGAGATGGTACCGCTTCTGAAAAGATTGTAAAAGTTATAAAAAACAATACATTTTCGAAAAAACGCTTGCTTGCAAAAAATATTACGTTTTAGGAGACGAATGGAAATATTAAAGCCAGTTAAAATAATTGCAGAAGTGGGAGTGAATCATAATGGTGACATTGATTGTGCAAAAGAAATGATTGATGCCGCCGCTCATGTTTGTGCTGACGCAGTCAAATTTCAAACATTTAAAACAGAAAACCTGGCCATTCGGTCGCTTGAAAAGGAAACATATCAAAGAGAAGCATGTGATGATGACGAAAATCAGTTTGACATGTTGAAGAAATTGGAGCTTTCTTTCGAAGATACTGCCAAATTAAAGGAATATGCGGACTCTAAGAGTATCGAGTTTTTATCAACGCCTTATGATTATGAAAGCTTAGATTTTCTGGATAGTCTTGGAGTTTCTTGTTTCAAAATTGGATCAGGAGAAATAACCGATCTTCCTTTTTTGGAATATGTAGCTGGAAAAAGAAAACCAATAATTTTATCCACTGGAGCGGCTAATATGAATGAGATTGATGAGGCAATTAAGACAATAGTGAGTTGTTGCGGGGAACTTAGTTTGCTTCATTGCACATCGGCCTATCCAACTGCCATCGAAGACGTAAATCTTAGAGCAATGGTGGCAATGCAAAAGAAGTTTTCATATCCTATCGGCTTTTCTGATCATACAACTGGCTTGATGGCTTCCATCGCCGCGGTGTCTTTAGGAGCAACCATTATAGAGAGACATTTTACATTAAATAAAGAATCACCCGGTCCAGACCACAAAGCATCACTTGATGTATTGGAGCTACAAAAACTGGTTCAGCATATTCGGGAAATTGAAATAATTCTAGGGAGTTCAGAGAAAAAACCTGCTGCGACAGAAGACGATACCAGAGTTATGGGGAGGAGAAGTATTGTTGCAAAAAAACGAATTGAAGCTAATACTGTCTTAACTAAAGAGATGCTAACCACAAAGAGGCCAGCAAAGGGATTGGCCCCGAAAGAAATGGAAAAACTTATTGGGAAGATGACAGTTAAGGTAATAGAAAAAGATTGTCATGTAACATTCAACGATATTATAGGATAAAAAAAATGCATGTCAGAAAAAAAGAGATGCTGGAGTTGATGGAAAATTTCAATGGATTACCTGACCGACTTCTAAAATATATTGAGATACTTCTACTTGGCAAAGACGCTAGTCCTTATTGTTACCAAGATACAATGTCTTATCGCAGGCTTGCAATTGCATTAACTACCCATTGCAATTTGAAATGCAAATGGTGCTATCGACTCGATCCTTCATTTAAAGAAGTTCTTAACAAAAAGATGGATCTCGATGTCCTGAAAAAAATAATAAGAAATACCAAAGGCAATTTTAAAATGATTCATTTGACTGGACTTGGTGAACCATTCACCTATCCTGATCTAAGGGAAGCTGTTGAAATTGTAAGAGAAAAAACGAAAAATGTTACAATAACAACAAATAGCACGCTAGTTTCAGTTGAGAAAATCATTAAATTAGTTAAAGCAGGATTAACTCATATTGAATTTAGTATTGATGCTTTTTCAATGAATGAGTTGAATGAATATAGAGGTGTAGACTTAGATAAAGTTGTAAAAGTTGTTGAAAATATAAGCGAGAAAACCGAATTAGATATCACTATAAATGCAGTTGTTTCGAGTGTGAATATAAGTGATTTAAACAATTTAGTAACTACTTTAAAAAACGCTAAAAACATCAACACAATTCATACCATTCCGTTATTTCTTACATCACAATTACAAGGTACAAACTGTGAAAGGGTTTCAGATGAAGAATATAAAGAGCTTCTGGTTAAACTTGAAAGGGATATTGAAGATTACGACTTGAATTGGCAGCTTAGGCCGACTTCCCATGGTGTAAGCATCGATCCGGTTATTGAGCTAAAAAGAAGGTTAAACATTTGTTTTACTTGTTTTGATGATCCATACATAGATACCGAGGGGTTTTTATGTGACTGTGGAAGACGTGAGTTTAGTAAAATTGCTGATGCGACCAATGGCTTTGAAAAAGCAATGAATAGTGACAGTGCTATAAAATACCGTGAAAATATGCTCTCAGGGAATTATCCAGAATTTTGCGGTAAATTATGCTTTTTGAAAGACAAAGGTAAAAAGTAGCCTATAATGAAACTAATAATTGATAGTTATGATTTTAAATAACTAGTAAAATTTTTGTTACAAGTTATTTATTATGTAGCCTAATTTATAATGAAAACATTTCGAATAATACCTCGCATTGATGTTAAAGGACCAAACGTAGTTAAAGGAATACATTTGGAAGGTTTAAGAGTGCTTGGGAGCCCAAAAAAATTTGCAAAATATTATTACCACCAAGGTGCCGATGAAATCATGTATATGGATGTTGTCGCAAGTCTTTATGAACGGAATAGTCTCCTTGATGTTGTCAGAAACACTGCAAAAGATGTTTTCATACCGATTACAGTTGGGGGTGGTTTGCGAACCTGCGAGGATATTCAAGAGGTACTTCGGTCTGGAGCTGATAAAGTTTGTATAAATACTGCTGCGATAAAGGATAAATCCTTCATATCTCAAGCTGTAAATAAATTCGGCTCATCAACCATTGTTGTTGCAATCGAAGCTATACGCCAAAATGACGGAAACTATTTGGCTTTTATTGATAATGGTAGGGAATTTACTGGAAAAGGGGTTGTTGAGTGGGCAGTTGAGGCAGAACAATTAGGAGCCGGAGAGATTGTTTTAACATCGGTAGACCGGGAAGGAACAGGAAAGGGCATGGATCTTGACTTGATTAACTCGGTTATCAATAGATTGAATATACCGGTAATTGTCCACGGAGGTGTAGGAAAAGTACAAGATGCAATCGATGTTGCTCAAAAAACAAATGCAAACGCTATAGCAGTCGCCTCTATTGTTCATTATGATGCGATTAAAAATATTGAAGAAGATAATTCAGAAAAAGAAGGAAACAGACATTTTCTTACCCAAAAAAGAACTACAAGTAGTATTAAATCATGCAGTATCAATGAAATTAAAAAAAGACTGCTAAATTGTGGAATTCAAGTAAGACACTAATATAATGATAGTATGAAGAAGATAGCAGTTATAGACTACGGCGTCGGAAATTTATTTAGTATTCTGCAAGCATTGAATAAAATTGGTGTTAAGTGTGTCTTGGCAAAAGACAATGATCAGATTGATTATGCCGACGCATTAATTCTTCCAGGAGTCGGGGCTTTTCATTCTGCGTTGGAAAAACTAAATAAGAATAAAATGGCAAGTGCTATAATTAAGAATGCGAATGAAGGCAAACCTCTGCTCGGTATATGCCTGGGAATGCAGTTATTATTTGATTCAAGCGAGGAATTTGGATGTCATAATGGCTTAGGGCTATTAAAAGGCAAAATAGTTAGATTTAGTAATTTGGAAAAGGGCACAAGAGTACCTCAAACTCAATGGAATAGAGTTTTAGTAAATGGCTTGAAGACAAAACTTTTTCATGGTATTGAAAGCAATCCATTTATGTATTTTGTTCATTCATACTATGCTATCTCCTCACATGATAGATCTGTAAATGTTAAAGCTGAGTATGGCGGATTGCATTATTGTTGTGCTATAGAATTTGAGAATATATTTGGCGTTCAATTTCACCCTGAAAGAAGCGCAAATGATGGGTTGCAATTATTAAAAAATTTTTGTGACTTTGTGTAAGGATATTTAAAAATCAGACATCTAATTATCTATTTTTCATACAATCTAAGTATAAGGATAAAGGTATTTTAAATGAGTAATGACAGAGTAAATATTGGCGAAAGGTATTACAAAAAAGGATATGGTTTACCAGAAACAGTTGAATACTGTTCAAGGTGTGTTGTCTCAAATCAGAGACCAAGAATCACATTTGATGAAGATGGAGTTTGTTCTGCCTGTAATTTTTCTGATTATAAAGATAAGAAGGTAAACTGGGCTGAAAGAGAAAAGGAGCTTTTTACGCTCTGTAATAAGTACAGGCGTGACGATGGTTCTTATGATGTAGTCGTTCCCAGCAGTGGTGGCAAAGATAGTGGATTTGTTGCACATATGTTGAAAAACAAATATGGCATGAATCCATTGACCGTTACTTGGTCTCCGCATTTATATACAGATATTGGATTTAAAAACCATCAATCACATATTCAAATCGGTGATTTATATAATATACTTGTGACTCCACCGGGGGATACGCATCGTAAACTCACAAAACTAGCTTTCGAAACGCTTGGTGATCCCTTCTTACCTTTTATTTTTGGTCAGATTAATATGCCATTGCAAATTGCACTCAGATTCAAAATTCCGCTTATATTTTACGGAGAGAACTCAGAGGTAGAGTATGGTGGTAGAATGAAGGATGCATACAATCCAACGCGGGACTGGAAAAATACAAATAGCAATATTCTTATGTCGGGAATGCCCCCTGACAAGTTTATCGCCAGAGGGATAAGTGAAAAAGACCTGTACCCGTACATGCCGCCAGGTGATAATCAATTGGATGAATTGGGTCTTCAGATCCACTATTTTGGTTACTATCATAAATGGGTTCCTCAAGAAAACTATTACTACTGTGTGGAAAACACTGGGTTTGAAGCCAATCCCGTGAGGAGTGAGGGAACGTATTCTAAATACGCCTCACTTGATGATAAACTAGACGGGTTTCATTTTTATCTGATGTTTATTAAATTTGGTATCGGGAGAGCAACATCAGATGCGGGACATGAAGTTAGAGACGGACACTTAACAAGGGAGGAAGCGGTAAAGCTTGTTGGTCGGTTTGATGGTGAATTTCCAAGTAAATATTTTCAAACATTTTTAGACTATTGCGACATTTCAGAAGAGTATTTTTGGGAAGTTGTTGACTCATGGAGACCAGACCACATTTGGAGAAATGTTGATGGTCAATGGTACTTAAGGCATAAAGTTGATGGTTCAGGGATTGATGATTAAGTGAATTGGTTAAATTGGTTCTATTTCTTGCATTGCAACCTCATTTTTAGGGATAACGTTGATGACGCAGAGAAGTAATAAGGAAATTTGGGAGAATATATATAAAAACTCAAAATCAGGGTCATATCTTGAGTATCCGAGTGAACAATTAGTGCGTTTATTTTATAGGGCAAAGAATGAAATTGAGAAAAATATAATCTGTTTAGATTATGGATTTGGCTCTGGGAACAATTCAGAATTTTTACTACCAAGAGTACATGAATTGTTTGGAACTGAAGTCTCTAAAGCGAGTTTAGATATTGCTGATAAGAGGCTAAACCGATTTTTGAGCTATAAACAAGATAATTTTTTTCTCAAGGATAAAATACCAACTTCGCAATTAAACTCAAAGTTTAATTTAATTATTACTTGGCAGGTTTTATATTACAATTCTGAAGATGATTTAGTAAAACAAATTGCAGAAATTTATGATTTTTTGAAAAAGGGAGGCATATTAATTGCGACTCTTCCCACTAAGAAAGATATATGTTGTTTAAATTCTCAAAAACTTAAAAAGAATACATATAGGATAGGTAATGAAATACCTCAGCAAGAAGGCTGTATAGTAACAGTTCCAGAAGATGAAGAAGAATTTAAAGCGTATTTTAATAAATTCGAAGTTATTGATGTTGGATATTTTGAAAATAGTTCATTTTTTCATCCCTATGCTAAAGCTAGCCATTATTATATTGTGGGTAGGAAATAAACATAAGTAAATCTTCATTTTGTATCACTCCTGGATCCCGATTTTTCCATGTCATCAAGATGAAATCTTCAGAGTTGCCTCTATCTTTTTTTCCTATTTTTAAAAAAGTATTATTGCAACTTTAGAAGTTTACCTAATTAGTAATTTGAACAAGATGAAAAAGAAAGTTATTTATACAAGCTTTACTCATGACCGATTGACTGTTGTTGATTATCTTTATGATAATCATGGATGGGAGCCTGTTTTTTTTTTAGGTATTGATCCAACTGGTAATAGGGCCGAGCAGTCTTATCCAAATGCGGTATTGCAGGACAATTGGAAACTGCGTCGTGGTCATTTTGATTATTCGAAACTCGGACCAGTTACACCGATTGATGCAGAAATTATTGGTTCACTTTCTAAATATGAATCCAGCTGTTTTGATTTAATTGAAGATACAACCGGATGGAATTTTAGCTTTTATGAGAGACAACGATATTATTACGACTTGTTAAAATATTGGAATACTGTTATTCAAACTCTCAAACCTGATCTTTTGGTATGTTATGTCTGGCCTCATGTAATTGTCGAATACACTCTCTATTTGCTTTGTAAACACTATTATTCGATTGATGTATTATTTCTTGACCCTATCCCTCATTTAGAAGATGATTATCATACCATTGGATGTACAACCGACGAACTATCTGCTCCATTTAAGGACAGGTATTTAAAGAAAACTAATGATCAACACCCAGTAGTTGAAAAATATCTCCGACAGCTGAGATCACATAAGCCCCCCCCACCAAAAGCTCTTCGTGATTATTATGCGATAATTAAAAAACGAGAAGGTTTTCCTTGGCTGGAATTTTTTCAATTACTCAATAGTATGCGACGAGGGACTGCATTCCAAGATTGTAATCTTGCATGGAAAAAAAACAAACATCCTTTTGAATCAAAGAAATCCAAGTTAACCTATTTGGGCTATTTTTTGTTTAGAGAGCGTCTGAGAAGGCAGAATAAGAAATTAAAAAAGACATATGGAAAGTACACTCAAAAGCCAGATTTAGATAAAACATACCTGTATTTTGCATCACAATACCAACCAGAGGCTGTCACTTCACCGCATTCTGGCGTTTATTCCGATTTTTTTTTGGTTTTGGATATATTGTCATCAAGCATACCAAAAGATTGGGTGATATATTATAAAGATCATCCTAGTATATTTAATGTTAGAGACAAAGGTGCATTACGTCGGAACGACTATTACTATAAAAAGGTCTCATCATATGAAAACCTTGTCATGCTGCCCTATGATTTCAACACCTTCCAATTAATAGATAATGCAAAGGCTGTTTCAACTGTATGTGGAACAGCAGGCTGGGAGGCTGTGGTAAGGGGAAAACCAGCTTTGGTCTTCGGCCGTTGCTGGTATAGTTCATGTAAAAGTGTATTTATGATAAAAACCTTAAATGAGGCAAAGGAAGCTATTAGACAAATTAAAGATGGATATTTACCAAATCAGAGAGACATAGAAAATTACGTGAAATCTATATATAACAGTTCATATCACCGATTGTTGGACTCGGATGATTACAGAACCAAAATAGTCAATTGCAAGGATATCAATTACGAAATGAAGAGGATCGCCAAGGCTTTTTACGAAAAGTATGCAGAATATTATGGGAGTGACAAAATAAACAATTAATATGCATTTCGATCTGCATCGAGATAGAAATAATTTATGTGAGATTCGATTTGAGCCCTATCTCTATGAGTCAAGTAAGTAAAAGGGACTTTTTTCCAGCAAACACTTTTTTCAATCTTAGTTTCAACACTGCTATCATAAATCACCTAAACTAATTCTGTTGTAATCGATCATAATCTTCCCACACTATCGACAAAAACATTCTCTAGATTTTCATAAGACAGTAATCCAATAATAGGTGAGGATTTAGAATTCATGCTGCCAAAACGTTTCAGATAGTTCACAAACCGAATAAGGAACCGGTTCGAAATTTCGTTTTGGCGCTACCGCTAGACACTGAAGCAATTCACTTTTAGCAAACACTTAATCTCCCGAGAAAGAATTACAACTACGCGAGAATTATAAGGCAAAAGAGTTTTAGTCAGAAAGATCAGGACAGCTTTAATTATACAAAGATTAGTCGAAAAGTAAGTGACGCAACAACGGATCGAGCCACTTCAGGATAATAAGTAGACTAAAGCGAATCATTTTATCAAAGATTCCTAATTGCAGAAGTTAAATGAAGTAGGTGTTTGATTTTGATCACTAAATATAAAATCAGAACTGACTGCCCTTAAGTGAAACAATTGTTTTCTGATTTAATAAGAAACATCTAATAAAGTAATAAATTATGCTTCCTCCTTTAGAACACATGTTAATAATGGCTAATGCAAAAATTATTGACGCTCTTGAAGTAATAAATAGAAATGCTCAAGGTATCTGTTTTGTTGTCGAAGGCAAAACACCAATTGGAGTTTTGACGGATGGTGATATCAGGAGGAATTTGTTGGCAGGGTGTACACTGGAAACACCGATTAAATTAGTTATGAGGAAAGAATTCGTCAGTTTACAAGTGGATACACCCAATAATGTCATCCAAGAAAGGTTATCTAATGTCATTCGGCATATTCCCTTAATCGATAGTGACAATCAAATTGTTGACTACGCGTGTCACCATCGATATCGAAGGTTGCCAATTATGGAGCCGTTGTTAGACGGCAATGAACTTGAATATGTCACAGATTGTATACGAAGTAATTGGATTTCTTCCCAAGGTAGTTATGTAGGCAAATTTGAGTCTAATTTTGTTGATTGTTTTAATATGCCAGAAGCATTGGCTGTGTGCAATGGTACTGTTGCTTTGCACCTTGCCTTGCAAGCTTTGGGTATTGAAAAAGGTGATGAAGTTATTGTCCCGGATTTTACGTTTGCATCTTCTGTTAATTCAATAATATATACAGGAGCTACCCCTGTCCTTGTGGATGTAACAAAGGATACCTGGACAATAGATCCACAAGCGATTCTTCAGGCAATTACTCCTAGAACGAAAGCTATCATGCCGGTTCATATTTATGGGCATCCTTGTGATATGGATGTAGTTTTGGAAATAGCTCGAAAATTCAACTTGTTTGTAGTTGCCGATGCTGCTGAAGCTTTGGGTAGCATGTATAAAGGCAAACCGGTAGCCTCATTTGGGGATGCAGCTATTTTCAGCTTTTTTGGTAATAAAACAATTACAACTGGTGAAGGTGGAATGGTTTTGTTTAAGGATGCAGAAGTCGCTGAAAAAGCCAGAGTGCTGAGGGATCATGGTATGTCAAGAGAGCGAAAATACTGGCATGAGTATGTTGGGTATAATTACCGAATGACAAATATGCAAGCTGCAATTGGCGTTGCACAAATGGAACGTCTTGAACAATTTATGCGGAAAAAAAGGACTATAGCTTCTAATTATATTCAGGAACTATCGAAATTTGATTGTTTTGAAATGCCTCCTGAAGCTGACTGGGCCATGAATAGTTACTGGCTATTTACTGCGTTGTACAGAGAAACAAATGGGATTTCACGTGATACTTTGATTAAGATGCTGTTAAAGAATGGAGTTGAGACTCGTCCTGCCTTTTTTCCAATACATCAAATGCCGCCTTACAAGAAGTATTCTGACGATTTCGATTTCCCAGTTACCAAAAAAATTTCCAACCAGGGTATCAGTTTCCCATCGTCAGTAACAATCACTCTGGATGAAATTAAAAAGATTGGCAGTATATTAGATTCGATTTTTTTGGTCAGAAATCTAGCTAATGGGAATAATATCGCAGAAGAGAAATCTTAAAAGGGTTATGGGGAATTTATCGATTGGTTTTTAAAAAATACGTGGGAATTACTTCTCAATCCAAATCGAAGACCGTCCTTGTGAAAATTAAAAAACTTAGCGTTTGTAGGTAATATGAAACAGATTGTCATCATTGGAGCTGGTCAAATTGGTAGTAGACACTTACAGGCACTGGCAAAGCTATCTATTCCAGTAATAATTAGTGTCGTTGACCCTAACTTACAATCGCTTAAGGTGGCAAAAGAAAGGTATAAGCAAGAAAAAGAAAACAATCTGATCAAATCCATACATTTTTATCAGAATTTGAATGAATTACCCTCAAAGATCGACTTCTGTATTATTGCGACTAGCGCTAATGTGCGCTTTGCCATTTTGAAAGAGATCATGAATTCAAAGATAATTCAATATCTTTTGCTTGAAAAAGTCCTTTTTCAATCTGAAGAAGAATTGGAAATGGCGAATCAGCTGATAATTGAATCAAACACCAAAGCCTGGGTCAATTGTAACAAAAGGCAATTCCCGGTTTATTTGATGATAAAAGAATTATTATCTGAAGGGGAAAGGATCAATTATTTTGTCGAAGGTCATGATTGGGGTCTAGCATGCAATGCTATTCATTTTATCGATCAATTAGAATGGTTTTCTGGCGACAGTATCCTTGAGTTGGATACTAGAGGATTAGTCAAGCAAGTTTATCAGAGTAAGCGTGAAGGATTTCTTGAGCTTTATGGTACTCTTTGTGGACGATTTAAAAACGGCAGCGAGATGAGACTAACGTCAAGACAAAACCCAAACATGCCCTTTTCTGTAAGAATAGAAACGAATTCAATCCGGATTAGGGCTTTCGAGCAGACTGGGAATTTGTTTGTGGCAAAAGCCAATGAAAACTGGCTAGAGAAAGAGTTTAATTTGCCAACTCCATATCAAAGTGATTTAACACAGAAAATTATAGAAGACGTTTTTCTAACGGGGAAATGCGGGTTGACTGGCTTTTTAGAGTCATGTCAGCAGCATCAAGTATTTTTGAATAACTTGATATCATATCTAAAATTAACAACCGGTAGAGAATACAAACGGTGCCCCATCACTTAAGTTCTTCTGTTAATAAGAAATATGAACCAAAGTAATTTTATAACCTTTATAAAATATAATAATCAAGAGCATCAATTAATTGGGTGGATAAATCCCAAAATGCAGTGAAAATATTGTGATACAGGGAATTCCGGGCTAGTGGTGTAATTATATGACTAAACAAAAAAGTGCAGGATATTTTTATTTGTTAAAATGGATGCTGAATCAATTACCAAATCGTAAGTATCATCTGTTTTGGTTATTATTTATTTGCATGTTAGTGTCAGCCCTATTGGAGACTTTTGCATTGGGAGCCATAGCGTTTTTTGCATCTGCAATTTCAGATCCTGAAATTGTTATGGAATCAAAGTATTTTAACGTCATTAAGCAGTATATTTCTCCAAAACAAGCAATAACTTACCAACATTTAATCATTGGGTCAGGTGTTTTATTAATTGTTTTGGTTGTTTTTAAGAATATGGTGAAAGGAGTGGTAACATACTTGATACCAAGATTTAGTGTGGGTATTGAAGCATTTTTTGGCCAGATGTTATTGGGTGGATTTTTAAATTTACCTTATGAATGGCATCTTTCAAAGAACAGTGCAGACCTGATTAATTCAGTTCAATGGAGGTACTATCTTGGAAGAGGAATCATATTGCCTACCCTGAAATTGGCTAATGATTTTTTAATGGTTAGTGTAATGTTGATATCACTTTTAGTAGTTCAGCCTCTGGTATCACTAGGTGTTTTTTTCACACTAGGAAGTGTTGCGTCATTTATTTATTTTAATCAAAGAAACCGCCTTGACAAGCTAGCTACCAAATCTAAAGATCATTCGTTGCTAATCAATAAAGAAACAACAATGGCAATACAAGGTGTTAAAGATGTAAAAATTGCAAAAATGGAGAATGCATTTATCAGGAATTTTGTTAAAAATGAGCATTCATTCGCTAAAATACACGCTTTACAACAGTTCTTTATTGGATTTCCAGTTTTTGTCCTTGAAACCGTAGGTTTTATAATGTTGGCTGTCTCGATTTGGGCGATGATGTTTTTTTCCAATGCATCGACAGCTGAAATAACAGGTACTATAACTCTTTTAGCTGTAACAGGGTGGAGAGCCCTTCCTGCTGTAAATCAAATTTTATCGTCACTTACAGGGATTAGAGTTGCTCTCCCTTTTATTCAAAATCAGATTGAGTACATACATCAAATTGAAAAAGGGATTATCTTTAATAAATCAAACATAAAATCAATTCAGCAAGAAAATGTTTTTTGTAATAGATTCTCATTTAATAATGTTAGCTTTAAATATCATGAATCGGAAATTAACATTTTGCATGATATTAGTTTTGAAGTAAAAAAAGGAAAGACAGTAGGTATAATTGGTTCCTCAGGTGCAGGGAAAAGTACTCTTGTAGATATCATCACAGGTATACACACTCCCCTTGATGGTGAGATTTGTGTGGACGGGAATCATTTGGATCATAATCTTCTTCCTCATTGGCTTGGCTTAATTGGATACGTACCCCAATCACCTTATATATTTGATGGCAGTATGGCTGAGAATATAGCTTTTGGTGATAGAGGGGGTGAGATTGATCGGGAAAGGGTTTTAGAATGTTGTGAAATGGCGTCTATGACAGACTTTATCAAAGATTTACCAAGTGGTATTGATACACCAATTGGTGAACGTGGTGTAAAGATCTCAGGCGGGCAAAAGCAAAGAGTGGCTATAGCAAGAGCACTTTACAATCATCCCGAAATCATGATTTTTGATGAGGCCACTAGTTCTCTTGACACAAAGAGTGAGAAGGCCATTCAAAAAACAATATATAGTTTCAAAGGGAAACAAACATTGATAATAATTGCACATCGATTGAGCACCGTAGTAGACTGTGACTATTTGATTTGGCTTGAGAAAGGACATATTAAGATGATCGGACCTCCTAAAGATGTTTTGGATGAATATAAAGAAAAAAATAATAGCTTAGTTAACTAGTAGTTTCTTTTGTCAGTTTCACCAAACTGACAGATATAAAGAAATCAGTACCATAAAGATCTGAATTTAGGGTAAAAAGCTTTGACAGGAATACGACACAGTTTTAGATATTTTCGAAAAAGGTTCAAAACACTTAGCTGGTATAACAGTTTTTAATAAGTAGGCTAATGAGAGTATTGATCATCGGTTTCGGTTCAATAGGGAGAAGGCATGCAGCTATTCTTAATTCATTCCCTTTAATTGAGGAAGTTGCAATAGTCTCAAAACAAATATCCAAAGAATTCACGGTTTTTAGCCACTTAGAAGAAGTAAGTAATCTTGAAAAATATGACTATTTTGTTATTGCATCCCAAACCCACTTGCATTTTAAACAATTGGAGTATCTTAATTCCAAGGTCACAAATAAAATAATCCTGGTTGAAAAGCCAATTTTTGAAAAAAGTAGGAATGATTTGGAATTCTGCAATCTTGTTTATGTTGGATACAATCTTCGTTATCATCCTATAATTCAAAATTTAAAAAACAGACTGAGTAGAGCTAAACCATTAATGATTATTGCTAAATTTGGTTTATTTTTACCTATGTTTCGACCTGAAACCGATTATCGAAATTGTTATAGTGCTAGCAAAGTTAAAGGAGGAGGGGTTGCGTTGGATATTAGTCACGAAATTGACTATGTTCAATGGTTATTGGGCAATATCACAGACTTTTATGCCATAAATTCAAAAATATCAGATTTGGTAATCGATTCAGATGATTTGTTAATGCTGATTGGTAAGACAGAATCAGGCGTCTATGTAAATATTTCTTTGGATTATATCAGTAAAATGCCTCTCCGGCATTTAATCATGCACTTTGAAGATGAAACAATTTTTGCGGATTTGAATTCTAATACAATGAAAATCACTGGTTTAAAAAACGAATCTGAATTGTCCTTTCCTGAGGCTGTCGAACGTAATTTTACTTATGAAAAAATGCATCAAGCAATTTTATCAGGAGAAACTGAGGATCTTTGTACAGCAAAACAGGCTGAAATAACACTACGCCTTATCGAAAATATCAAGACCAATTCAAGCAAATCGGCCTGCTTATGATGACGAAATCTGTGCTCTGTATTATTTGTGCTCGAGGAGGTTCTAAAGGGGTTCCAAACAAAAACACGAGGAAGCTGCTCGGAAAACCGTTAATCGCTTATTCAATAGAACAAGCTCAAGCAACAGCGTTGTTTGACCACATAGTTGTCAGCACCGATTCCGATCTAATTGCTGAATTTTCAATCAATCATGGCGCAGAAGTATTTTTTAAACGCCCGGATTCCATGGCAAACGACACAGTTTCAAAGACTCCTGCGAGGCGACATGCCTTGCTTGAGAGTGAAAAGCATTATAAGAAACGATTTGACTACCTCGTCGATCTGGATGCCACTGCTCCACTGAGATTACCTTCAGACATCGTTAACGCTTTTCGGCAATTTAGAGATAATGACAATGACAATCTAATTACCGCAATGCCAGCCCGGCGATCACCATACTTTAATTTGATAGAAAAGACTCTAGATGGAAAAATAGTTCTTTCAAAAACGATTGATCCACCTATTCAATGCAGACAAGACTCCCCCGAGTGTTTTGATATGAATGCTTCCATCTATATTTGGAAAAGAGATGTACTGTTAAATGAAGATTCTCTTTTTCTTGAAAAAACTGGTTTGTACGTAATGCCTGAAGAAAGGTCTGTTGATATAGATACAGAGTTGGATTTTCAATTCGTAAGTTGGTTAATGAAGTATAGGTTAGAAAATGATTGATATAGAAGGAAAATTGGTGATTGTCACAGGTGGTGCTGGCTTACTAGGGAAATCATTTGCTAGAACAGTTGCTTTAAACAAGGGAATTGCTGTGATCGCAGATATTGATGAAAATAACGGAAAAGAAGTAGTCGAAAACTTGCGACATGAAACCCAAACAACAAATATAATTTTTCATCAAACTGATACAACAAATAGAGACTCATTTAGTTCGTTAACATCTTTTTTGGATGCCGAATATGGCAGCATTGATGCGTTGGTTAATTGTGCAAATCCACGTACAAAAAATTTCTGGGATCACTTTTTTGATGTGGAAATAGAGGACTTTAACAAAAATATAGCCATTAACTTAGGCAGTTATTTCTTATGCTCCCAACAAATGGCTAAGTACTTTCAGAAACAAGGCCATGGCAATATCATCAATATAGCTTCGATATATGGAGTAATGGTTCCAAGATTCGATGTTTATGAAGGCACCCGGATGACTATGCCAGTTTCATATGCAGCAATAAAATCAGCTCTAATTCACTTAACCAAATATATGGCAAAGTACTTTAAAGGAATGAATATCAGGGTTAATGCTATCAGCCCAGGTGGTATTTTTAATGAAGAATCCGAGATTTTTCAAAAAAACTATAAACGGCATTGTTCAACTAAGGGAATGCTGGACAAAGAGGATCTTCAGGGGACACTGCTTTTTTTGCTGTCTGAACATTCCAGATACATTAATGGGCAAAATATTGTTGTAGATGATGGCTATAGCCTGTAGTGAAATTCCGACAATCAAATAAAGTAACCACATTCAAATATCATAGATATTCTAAATGCCAAATGCATTCAAGACTAGCTTATTAACAGATTCACTTGCTGATTACATTGCAAATCAGATCAATAACTTTTTTCCTGACAAGCACTTGGTCAGCAAGAATGATCTTGTTCCAACAGTAAAAATTGCGCTAGAGAGAACGTTCAAATGTTTCTCTGAAATTGATCAAAAGTACTATGCTGATGGGAATAGTGTGTTGTTTAATCATCTAAACAGTGATCATTACTCGATTTTCTTATATTTATTGTCAAACTCGTTATACCTAAAGGGATTGGATGCCCATAAACGTCAGGTTGCAGATAAAATATTCTTGTTAAATAAAGCTCTTCATGGAATTGATGCATACTATAGCATAAAACTCCCGGAAGTGTTTTTGTTTGTTCATCCTATTGGGACTGTGCTGGGAAACGCTGAATATGGAAATTATTTTGCGGTGTATCAAAATTGCACTGTAGGCTCAGGTGCAGTGGGTAGCGATTATCCAGCGTTTGGGGATTATGTTGTTTTATTTTCCGGATCTTCGGTAATTGGAAATTGTAATGTTGGAAGCAATGTTGTGTTTGGTGCACAAACGCATATAAATAATACAGATGTTCAAAGCAACACAGTGGTTACAGGCAGGTACCCATCGAATCAAATTAGAGAAAACAAAGAACACGTCTTAAATCGCAGATTTCGAAGTTAATGTAGGATAGATGAATCGTCCGCATTTTGCTGAAGTCCTCAACTAAATAATTATACCCCTGACGAGAACTATTGTCAGGATGGAAAAATCTAAAGTGAAAAGAGTCATTCGTAGGCTCTTGTTTTGAGCGGATTATCCCAACTTATTTTTAGGAAGTACTCAAGTCAGGTGCTTGCTTTGGAATCACTATTGAAAATTCAATTCAGCCACATTGATTTCTTATACCTGGGCTACCCTATATTCTTAAAAACATAACAGACACGGTATATGATACAGTGTCCTAATGGTTAACACTCATTGTGGATTACCTATCGTGAGATTAAAAGAAGAAAAAATCTGGTTAATTGGTGCCGGCGGGATGGCTGTCGATTATTATAATGTACTGAAAGGACTTTCGATTGAAGTTAGTGTTATTGGACGAAGTGATAGAGCTGCTCAGAACTTTGAACGATTGACGGGAGGTAAAGTCGTTCGAGGTGGTCTGGATAATTTTTTAAATGGCAATCCAAAAATTCCTGAAGCAGCAATTGTCAGTGTCGGTATTGAAGAGTTGTCTGAAATAACGATTAACCTGCTAAAATACGGTGTCAAAAAAATTCTATTGGAAAAACCTGGTGGTTTAAATTTAAAGCAAATAAGCAAAATAAAAGAACAAGCCGACTCCGAGCGGGCAAAGGTTTTTATTGCTTACAACAGACGATTTTATGCTTCAGTGCTTAAAGGTAAGGAAATCATTGAACAGGATGGCGGAGTTGATTCTTTTCATTTCGAATTTACTGAATGGAGCCATCGAGTAAACGAATGGAATAAAACAAAGGCAGTTCTGGCAAAATGGTTATTGGGAAATTCAAGCCATGTGCTCGATATGGCTTTTTTTATGGGAGGTTTTCCTGATAAATTGAGTATGTTTCATTCGGGATCACTGAATTGGCACTCATCAGCCTCGGTTTTTTGTGGATCTGGTGTCAGCAAGTCTGGTGCCTTATTCACGTATATTGCCAATTGGGAATCTGCTGGCCGTTGGGGAGTAGAATTAATGACAAAAAAAAATCGGCTAATTTTTAGACCTTTGGAAAAACTCCAACTCCAAAAAAGAGGTGAAATTCAAACAGAGTTTATTGATATTGATTACGAGTTAGATCAACAATACAAACCTGGACTCTACAAACAAGTCAAAGCATTTTTAAGCAGTGAATATGAGAGAATGTGCTCAATTTCACAGCAGTTGGCTAACGTTGAAACTTTCTATCGAATAGCAAATTATTAATTCCGATTAGGGATATAAACTTTTTTTGGTCATGCAATGGAATTGAGTTTGGAGAATCAAATAAAACAGATCATGGCAGACATATTTGAAGTTGATATTGAATCAATTACAGAATCTGTTACTCCAAGAGCACTGAGTCAGTGGAAAGGAAAAAAACATCGCCTGCTGATTGAAGCTCTGCAAAAAAAATTCAACATTCGATTTGATGAAGAGGAAATAGAATCTCTGGTAAGCTATAAAGTAATCGTTTCCACTATCCGTTCATATTTGATTTAATTGACCAATTCAAGATAGTAAACTTATATATGAAGTTTTTAATCTTAACAGACTCTGTTGGAAATCCAAGGAGTTTTCCATTGGAAGATGCCACTGAGTTAGAAGAAACCTACCCTTACATCCTTCGTAAAGAATTTCCCGATTCAACGTTCTGGCAGCTTTCTTTTGGAAACTTAACGACAGAACAATTAGTCAGCCAAGCAATAAGCTATTTAAACCATTGGGAGCCAGATATAATAATAATTCACTCTGGCATTAATGATTGCAGACCAGAAGCATTTTCAGAGTTTCAGAAAACAGTAATACAAAGGTTTTCAGGCCAGCGGGTTTTTGGAAGAATCAAAAAATATGTATATCATCCATCCTTGATCAAAAGGCGGCAGTTGTACAGAGTTACTGAAAACAAATTTAGAAAAACCTTAAACAAAGTAAAGCTTATATATTCAAGTGCAACGGTGTTTTACTTTGAAATATGCGCAAACCAAGCTTATGAAAGTGCTCGCCCAGGTGTTGGGAAAAGGATAAATACATATAATAAGATTATTTCAAATATCTACGGTGAAAGCCAAGTTAAAATCAATGAGTTGCTTATCCAAAACGATGGATTCGGATCAGATAATTTGCATTGGAATAGAAGGGGGCATTTTGCAGTTGCTAAAATGCTAATCGATAAATGCAAGATGCAATTAAATAAAAGTAATATAAAGTAGCTGAGAAAATTGCCAACAAAATCATCGGGTCTTAATAAACACAAAGAAGTTATTGGGAATAATTTCTTTTTCAAGGCCAGATGTAGTTTCAAAAAATGGATTTGGACCAGACTTCTAAAATTCGAAAAAGAAATGCTGAACTTCCTGAGTATAGAGTTATGGCTATTACATATCTAAACTCCCTGCCATATAGCCTTCAGCGCTAGATAGAACTCGGTAAAGAGCGAAACAGTTTTTTATTAACTCACAAATCTAATCTTTAAGAAGTCATAAATATTCAATATTTTTAAACTAAATATTAGCGTTTCAGTCGAGAAAAAAGATTTGACTAGCAGAAACCAACTTAACAATGTCGTCATCATCGAAACCATATCGATTTTAGACTTGATGGCTATCATTTGGAACAGCTTATCGGAAAAAAAATGGCCAAAAAATTCTGAATTATTTTACATAGATAAAAGACTTCCCTGGTTTGGTAGTTTTTTGATTCGGTGTTTAAAGATTCAACAGTTGAATTTCAAACTGGATGAAATTCGAGATGAGAAAAACACTACAATTGGCTGGCAGATCATTTACAGAGATTTGCAGAATGTACTGGATT
>JANQGZ010000034.1:0-31615 GCA_028282825.1 SAR324 cluster bacterium | reverse complement strand
CGGTCTGCTTCCGGAGGAATGGTATCACAATTCCTAATTTTCCTTTTGGAACAAAACTACATTGATGGTGCTGTAGTAACAACTTTTGACGCAAACAACGAATTTCTTGTCAAGACTGCTATTGCTAGAACAAAAGAAGACATATTAAGAGGCAGAAGCTCAAAATATGGTCCGGTTAGCATGCATGAGGCTGTCAGTGAGCTGAGAAATGATGAGGGTCGTTTTGTGGTTGTCGGCTTACCATGCCACATACAGGGATTCCGAAAACTTGCAGCAGTCTCCTCCCTGTTTAGAAAAAAAATTATTGGCTACTTTTCAATCTATTGTTCAGAAAGTAGAACGTTTCATCTAACCGAGTATGTTTTCAAAGAAAGAGGTATAGACAAAAGCAAACTTCAATATTTTGCCTACCGAGATGAAGGGTGCTTAGGAAGCATGGTTACTCTCGATAAAAACGGAAGCAAGTATTCTGAGCCTTATCAATCATACTACCACCCTTTGCGCTCTTTTTTTATCCCAAGGCGCTGTATCTCATGTGTTGATCATTATGGAGAACTAGGTGACATATGTTTTGGTGACATTCATCTTGGTGACTATAAAAAAGACAAAATTGGGATCAATTCAGTTTTAGTAAGAAATCAAATATTTGTAGAACTTTTGATGGAAGCTAAAAAAGCTGGGTACGTCTTACTAGATAAAATTAGTATCAACACCCTTAACAAATCTCAGGCCATGCTAAAACATAAAAAGCAACGGTCTAAAACAATAATTAAAATTGATAAATTGTTAAAAAGAGCCGTACCTGTTTACGATATTGAACTCAATGATTCACATCCGTTAAAGTCATTGCTGTCTTATGTCGTCACAACAAGTCAAATGTATATAGGTGCCCGAAAAAGCTTATGGCCCTTAATCAAATTACTAAAACGAAAACCAAATATTACTGCATAGTGGAATTGTGGACAATTTAAACAGGAAATCAAAAAAGATAGGTCTTTGTATAGCATATAGAGAAAATCATAATAACTTTGGAACTTCCCTGGTTGGATTTGCTTTGACAAAGGTAGTCCAAAGTCTTGGATACTCATATGAGATTATCCATTACAGGAAAGAGCGAAGCATCATAAAGAGCTTGATGGATGCTCCTTTTATATTAATCAGTGGAGGATTAAATACTCTAAAAAACAGAATTAAGGTTAAAATCAATCTAAAAAGGTATTTTTTTTATGCACAAGGAATCAAAGAAAGAACATTAGCTGTTAACACATATAAAAAACTAAATCTAATCCCATTGATGCGAACCTACAAGGGATTTAATGCCTTGAAAAAGGGTTCATTGAATTATGATTTGATAATTGTTGGGAGCGATCAAGTTTGGCTCCCTTTAGGCCTCTATAAAAAGTTCTTCAATTTACTTTTTGTTAACGATAGGATTCCTAAAATGGCATATTCGTCGAGTTTTGGGGTTTCAAAGATCCCGATTTGGCAAAAGAAGAAAACAAGATACTATTTAAATCGTTTTGACGCCATAGGGGTCAGAGAGATAAAAGGCAAGGAAATCGTCGAAAAAAACTCGAATAACTCCGCAACCGTCGTCTTGGACCCTACTTTACTTGTTCCCAATAGAGAGTGGGAAAAAGAGCTTAGGCAATGCAGTTTGGTAACTCCAAATGATTATATATTTTGTTACCTTCTTGGCAATAGTCGAGTGAGCAGAGATGCCGTCAATCAGCTAAAGGAGAAAACTGGTTTACCAATAGTTTTCTGCCCTCATATGGATGAATATGTAAAGGATGATGACAATTTTGGTGATTATTCACCTTATGCTTTCACTCCTAATGACTTTGTTAATCATATCAAACACGCACGATATGTTTGTACAGATTCATTTCACGCCACTATATTTTCTATCCATTTCGAGAAAAAATTTTTAACATTTTATAGATTTAATTCAAAGTCTTCCAACTCTCGTAATAGTCGAATTGACAGTTTATTCTCCCTGCTAAATCTTGAAAATCGCTTATTCCAAGGCGATGTTTCTGCAATTACTCAAGACATAAATTATAAAGAAGTATTAATCAAATTATCAAAATTAAGGGAGAACTCTTTGAGCTTTTTAGAGTCAAATATTCGTAAATGCACTGGTGAAGTCGCATGATGATGGATGTAAAGCTATCAAGTAGGGTACTTAGCGTTGGAGTTTACTATAAAAACAATGCCCCGGGTGGTATGGCTTCTGTCGCAGATTCCTACAGTAAGAGTTTTCACAAATATTCCTATGTATCAAGTTGGAAAACTGGAAATAAACTAACAAAGTTTGTTTATCTTACTTGTGCATTGGTTCAAGTCATTTGGCAACTTTGTTTCAATCGTTCGATAAGTATTCTACACATTCATACCGCAGCCCACGCATCATTTTACCGTAAAAGTTTGTTTGTTCTATTGGGGCGAATATTTAATAAAAAGATACTAATGCATATCCATGCATCGCAGTTTAAGGTTTTTTATTCCCAAAGCAATTGGAAGGGACTGATAAGAAAAATCCTGAACCTCTGTGATTTGGTACTAGTGCTATCAAATTCATGGAAAGACTATTTTATTGCCATTGGTGTTGATCATAAAAAACTAGCCGTTTTAAACAACATTGTTCATCCACCTTCTATTACAATTGCCCCCGTGAGCTTCAATTTTCCGGTAAAATATCTATTCCTAGGTGAAATCGGGGATCGAAAAGGAATCTTTGATCTACTTAACGTAATTGCAGATAACAAAGAATTGTTCAAAGATAATCTTCACTTGTTAATCGGCGGCAATGGCGAAGTTAAGAGATTAATTGACTTTATTAACCAAAATGAATTGAACAGTTTTGTCACTTTTTTAGGTTGGGTCAGTGATGAGTCTAAACAGGAAGCACTACTTACAAGCGATGTATTTATTCTACCATCATACAATGAGGGACTACCAATCGCAATTTTAGAGGCAATGAGTTACGGTAAACCTATAATATCCACTGATATTGGGGGGATAGCCGAGATTGTAAAGGATAAGTACAATGGATGTCTTATATTACCAGGTGACTATAACGCAATAAAAGAAAGTTTAAGTTTCTTTATAGACAATCCTCATTATATAAATGAATTTGGAAACAGGAGCTTGAAAGTTGTCAAAGCATATTATGCCGAAAATGTTATGGTCGAGCTAAAAAAAATATATGAACAGTGTTTAGCAGGGTAATATGAAAGACGGAAAGATAATGCTAGTAGCTTCGCAAGGCGGGCACTGGGTTCAACTAATACGTTTACTGCCGGCGTTTACTGAAAAAGAATTGGTCCTGATTTCTACATTTGATGAAAAACCAGTCATAGATTGTCAAAGCCTTGAGTACCTTTCAGTTTGCGATGCATCCAGATGGAGTAAGTTTAAACTGCTAAAACAACTCATCCAAGTATTTTACCTTGTCATTATACATCGACCTCGATTTATTCTCACCACAGGGGCTTCCATAGGGGTATGGGCAATCGTATTCGGTAAAATGATTGGTGCAAAAACTATCTGGCTAGACAGCATTGCAAATTATAGAGACATCTCAATGAGTGGAAAGTTGGTTAAAAGAATTTCAGATATTCATTTAACCCAGTGGAAACATCTAACTGATGATATTACCCTATTTAAAGGTTCGGTTTTATGATATTCATTACAGTCGGAACACAAGCTCCTTTTGACAGGCTAATTGAGTATTTAGACAAATGGCCGCATATAGCAAAATACGAATGTTTTGCTCAAATTGCAGACGCCAAATACCTCCCCAAAAACATTCCTTTTGAAAAATTCTTAACCGAGGAAAAATTTCTGGAAATATTTAATAGAGCGGCTGTCATTATCAGCCATGCAGGGATGGGGACGATAATATCCTGTTTGTATCATCAAAAAAAAATACTGACTCTTCCAAGGCTGGCTGAGTATAGAGAGCACCGAAATGATCACCAAATGGACACTACTAAAGCTTTCTCAGAAAGGGGGTATATTTATCCCATTTTTAGTGAACGTAATCTTGGTGACAAACTGGACCATTTATCAGATTTGAAATGTTTAAAGACCATCGGTAAACATGCTGACAACCCATTAATAAACTTCATAAACGATCAAGTCAGTAAATAGCTACTTTCGCCGCTCTATTTTTCACGACATTTCCAGATGTTAATACCTTTGTGCTATTGTGATAATTATTTGATTTTCATATCCACTTCCTTACCGGTTATTTCCTTTCAATATTTTTCACGACAGCCATATTTCTTTAAGCGACTTTGTGTTGGTTTGAATCCTAAAGTTTGGTAATTGAAGTGAAGCCCGGATGTTTAATTGTGGTCCCGGGAGATTTATACAACTACGCAGGACTGAAAACAATATCGCCATGGTGGATTTCTTAACGGAAATCCTGTCTAAAATCGTCGGGGTTAAGAACACCAAAGAAACAGCTTTAATACGCAAAGCAGTAAGCAAATCGATCAGATCTACCATGGACCTATATAAAACTAATTCCGTAGTTGGTTTGCAGATCACTTCAATCATCAGAAATGAAACTCTAATTCTATCAATTCAGCATTTAACATGAAGTACATACTCCTAATATTCTCCCTGTTCGCTGTAATTAGCGGAGCTGTAGTATACATCATCGGTTTTTCCAATGATCAGGTTGAGAAAGAAACAGTGGCGATAAAAATTAATGATCGGGTGATTTGTAAGGAGGAACTGATGCAAAGGTACTCATTTCGTTCCAGTCATTTGCAAGACCACAACGAATTCATCCAATCCCTGATCAGCAGGGAACTCTTCATTCAAGAAGCAAAAAAACAAAAAATCGATCAGGAAGACAAGTTTCGACAAGCCATTCAGAATTTTTATGAGCAATCGCTTGTCAGGATTTTGATGGATAGAAAAATGGATTCCCTAAACATAGAGGTAAGTGAATCGGTTGTTGAAAGATACATGCAGTTGCTTGACAAGTCGATTGATTTCACCCTGTGGACACTGGAATCACCTAAGATGGAAGAACGGGAAATCGATATTTCCCTTCTTGGTAAGGGGACAACCCGGCAAAATGATTTCAGGGACCTTTCCATCGAACTCAGAAATATTCTTGCCCAGCTGAATGAGGGAGAATTGTCTGCTCCTGCTCTCATCAAGACAGAGCTGTTTGCAAATCAATACGTTATTGTTCGACTAAACCTGGTTGAACCCAGCGGCGAAGAACTAAATCCGAGTTCTATGAACAAAGATAAGATAAAAACCATCTTAAGAGACGTAGAAAAACAAAATGCTTTGAATGACTGGGCAGAAAGTCTTAAGAATTCGGCAGATATAAGCCTGATGATAGATGCAAATGAATCCCCCTTCCAAAACCAGGAAAACTAATCAGCTAAAGGATACCATGAGCGAAACCCACCAGCGAAAAAAAAGAAACCTGCTGCTAAATCAGGAATTACAGGGGAAGTTTATCTTTAAGACCTTTGTGATTTTCATCCTAAGTGCCCTGGCATTTACTGTCTTTCTGGCATTGATGACTTATAACACACAAACCATAGTTTACGAAGGTTATCAACTCAAACTGGGAACCACTCCCTTGATTCTCTGGAAACAGATGATTTATGGAAACTGGATCTTTATCGTACTGGGTGGTATTGTATTGATTGGCGTTTCCATTCTTCTGACGCATCGTATTGCGGGACCGCTTTTTCGTTTTGAAAAATGCCTGAACAGCATGATAACCGGTGATCTGACAGATAAGCTGGCCTTGAGGGAAAAAGACGAAGGGAAACAACTGAGCAGCAAGATAAATCACTTCAATGGGATTCTCTCAGAAAAAATTAGTTCCATGAGAGCTGCCTCCCAAAAAATTGAACAAGAAATCAAGGTACTTAAAAAAAACTCAACAATGAAGGATTCAACCGCAACCAGCGATATTGGTTTTGATGAGATCGAAAGACTAAATGCTGAATTGAAGGGCATCCTCTCTGCTTTTTCAACCCTGGATAAAAAAGCAAAATGATTAGATTTGCTTTATTTATATGCGGTTTTCTGGTTTTATACTACGCAGCGCCAATGAACTGCCAGGCAGGTGAACTTAAAACCAGATATGCCCTGGTAACGTATGAAAACCAGGACCTGCTGAGAGAATTCAACGATAATCTCAGAATCGGGTACAAGCTTTACCAGTATGTAAAACGCAGGGCCAATTACACCCTGACTGACGAAGTTAAAAACAAAATTGATGTCGTGCTGGAAAAGGTCGAGGTCGTCTTGGATATGTTTCCCAGGAATGTTTCATTTAACATTGTTTTGCTGCCTGATGATGAGGACATTCGGAAAATTCATCAAAATGTTTATCACAGGAACGCCTCTTACATCGCCTTTTTCAGCCCCAAAAAAAATACTGTTTATCTTTCCGTTGATGATATTAATCTGCGTGTCCTGGCCCATGAATTTGGACATGTCATTGTCGAAAACTATTTCGATATCTCTCCCCCTCCTAAAATGCATGAATTGCTGGCTCAATTTGCCGCCGCTAATATCACCGATTAATTCAAAGTCCAGCCGGTCCGAATCCCCTTAGGTTCACGTACTTTTTTATTGTCTTTTGAATACCGGCTCGCTTCGACTCTAAGGCAACAATGCATTTCAACACGTGATTTCGCCTGTAGTCAGAAATCCTTTGATGAAATCAACGCTGAAATTTTTTCCCGTCAACACTGAAAATATTTTAACGACAAATTGCTGTTAGTACAGGGTTAGAATTAAGTATTTAATTAACTGATATAATAAACTATTTTATGCTTTAACTGTCATTTGCGATGAAATTAGCGAACAGACGGTAAGTTAAGCGACTTTTGATTGGAACGGTGTATCAATTTTGTTAGATTTTTTGAAAGTTACAAGCAAAATCTAATTAGAACCAGCTGGTAAACAGCTTAGATAAAAGTTAGACCGATGTTGAAAAAAAGCCAGATTCTAGCAGGTATCCATCTTTGTCTGGATATGGGTTTGCTAATGGGTTCGTTTATCGCTGCCTATTTTACCAAAAAATACCTTTTACCTGCCCCCTATGCCGGGATCTCAACAATACCAAATTATTATGTCGTTTTACTGTTAATCCTGATGACAGGCTATCTGAGCTTTAACTTTTATGGATTTTATCGTTCCTACTTAAAGGTACCGTTCTCTGATATTATAAAACGATTGATCAAGGGGATAACCTGCACCTTTCTCTTTACTCTGCTATTACTCTATGTCATGAAGGCATCGGAGATCAGCAGGATTATGTTTACCTTGTTTTTAGTTTACAGTTTCACCTCTCTCCTGATTAGTAAGATATTAATCTACAGTTTCGTTTCATTGCATCACAAACGCAGCTATCACCATAAAAACATATTAGTCATTGGCAGTCGTGAAAGGGCCAAAGAATTAATTCGCAATATCAAACGCAAAAACAGATCTTCCTATCACGTCATTGGATGCCTTGATCTCAGCGATGAGCAAGTCGGTAAAAGAGTTGCCAACGATGTCTGCATCATAGGAACCATGCAGAATTTCCACCGAATTCTGGAAGAACATCCCATCGACGAGATTGTTTTTGCCCTGCCGCTCGCTTTGATAAAAAATGTAAAAGACTACATCGCTTTTGCAGAAGAAGTCGGAATTAATATTAGACTCTTACCCGACTGGCAGCTGCACAAGATCATGCATGAACCGGAAAAGGCCCGGGTCTCTTTTCAGAACATCGAAGGGGTAAAAACCGTGCTCCTTTCCAGTCAGACCCGTCAGGAAGGAGCTTTGTTTATAAAGTTTTTGCTTGATTATTCAGTAGCCGGTTTAGCAGCACTTGCCCTGCTCCCCCTGTTCTGTGTGATTAGTGTTGCAATTAAGCTGACATCAAAAGGCCCGGTATTTTTCTGTCAGACACGTTGCGGAAAATACGGTCGGAAGTTCCCCATGATCAAATTCAGGACGATGGTAGCCGACGCTGAGAAGATTAAAAATAAACTAATGCAGCACAATGAGGTCGATGGTCCGGTTTTTAAAATGAAGAATGATCCGCGTATTACCTTCATAGGACGAATTTTAAGAAAAACCAGTCTGGATGAACTTCCACAGCTAATCAACATCCTAAGAGGCGAAATGAGTCTGGTTGGTCCAAGACCACCAATACCTGACGAAGTGGAACAGTACAAACCATGGCAACGTCGCCGCTTATCTGTAAAACCGGGTTTAACCTGTATCTGGCAAGTCAGCGGCAGAAACAACGTCGAATTTAAATCCTGGATGAACATGGACCTTGAATACATAGATCGCTGGTCCCTGTGGCTCGATTTTAAGCTGCTGTTTTACACCATCCCGGCGGTGTTGTTTGGAACCGGTAAATAGAATGCTTGAAATTGCTACAACTTTCAAAAGTATCTGATTGAAATTGTTTCATATCGGATCTCACTGGCTTCAAATCCTTTTGAAGTCTTTTTCATTAATTAGTAAGGAGGATAAATGACAAACGTTTTCAAAATCCCAGTCATAACGATTCTGCTCGTGATGCTGTTTTCCGGCTTAACGGCAATGGCACAGGAGTCGATTTCAACTGAAGCAAACTTCAAATCGGCCATTGAAAAGCTCGGCTTCGAGGAAGCTTTGGATAAAGCCCTGAAAAGCGGGGTCTTATCGATGGAGCAGATTGCGGATACTGCCTTGGCAAATACTCAGAATCAAAACCCTGTCAATGTCATAGCTGTTTTGGTCAGCTATGGAGTTCCACAACCGGATATTATCATTGCCGCAAGTGGTGCAGGAATCAGTGCCGGAATTATCGATGCAGGTCTCGACCGTGGAAGCAATATGAAATCTGCAGATGCAAACCAGCGTCCTGCAGCAGAAAATCAGGGCCTCGGTTTCGGAGAAGGATTGATACCCCAGCCACAACCACCAAGTGTTGTCACAGGAAAACCCGGTGGCAGAAACCCCAAAGATCCAATCAGTCCCTCCGGAAGAAGTTAACTCCTCAAATAGCTGGCAAGCGTAAGTAAAACGACCTGCAGGTTTTACCTCAACAACCAATTAGGTTGTTGAGGTTTTTTTATCTGTAAAAATTTGCGCTGGAAACAAGAGAAACCCAGGTAGTTGCTCGTCTTTTCACTGCGATAACCGGATGGATATCGACCAAATGCATTGGAATTTTAGCTTTTGTGCTCTTTATCGTATGGCAAGCCCCTTGGTTCGTCCCATTCAATGATGTTTTCAGACCCGGTATCCGCTACTGTTTGTTCAATTTCTGGATAAGACTCAATATCGACGCCTGAAGTCAGTTTAAACTGCCCCACCAGTTGTTTTAACAATTCCGCTTGAGAGCTTAACTCCTCAGAGCTTGAAGCCGTTTCTTCCGAGATGGAAGAGTTCTCCTGAACCACATTGTTAACCTGGGTAATGGCTACGTTCATCTCCCGGGAACTGCTGCGCTGTTCATCAGATGCTTCTGTAATTTCAATGACCAGGCTGTTAAATTTATTAATACCCAGGCTGATCTGCTCAAGAAACTCTGCTGTTTTACTGGCGGTTTCAACGCCATGTTCAACTTCTTTAATAGAATTTTCGATCAGTTGGGATGTATCCTTTGCCGCTGCTGCACTTCTTCCTGCGAGATTTCTAACCTCCTCGGCAACAACAGCAAACCCTTTCCCGTATTTACCGGCTCTGGCTGCTTCGACTGCAGCATTCAATGCCAGTAGATTAGTTTGAAAGGCAATTTCATCAATTACTTTAATAATTTTAGAGATATCCGTACTGGATCTATTTATTTTGGCAATGGAATCCAACATGTCAGACATCTGCAGATTCCCCTGGTCGACCACTTGAAGTGTTTCCCTGGAAAGCTCGGAGGCCTGGTTTGCATTTTGATTATTGGTCTTGGCTCGAACGCCAATCTCCTCCATGGTTGAGCCAATCTCTTCCAGGCTGGCCGCTTGCTCTGTGGTCCCACTGGCCAATGCCTGGGATGAGCTTTGTAATTGTTCGGCCCCCGCTGCGACCTGTTCTGAAACAGCAGAGACCTGGCTGATGGCATCATTCAGCAAATTGACAGATTCATTAATGCTGGTGGTTATTAACGCCAGGTCCCCTTTGAGTGAGACTTTATCCATTTGCACAGTGAGATTTCCTTCAGCCAGACTATCCATGGTCACTTGAATAGATTCCACAGCTAACCTCAGGGATTCGGTCATCTCCAGTAACACCGCATAAATGCCTGATGCGTTTTGTTTTCGGTTTTCTATTTCCAGTTTACCATTGGCCACATCAGAAGCCAGTTTGGCAATCTCATCCGGCTCTCCACCGATTTGACGAAGGATGTTTCTGGAAATCACGATGGCGGATATCAGGGTTATTGCCATCAACGCGACGGATATTGCCAGTATAACAATAGACATCAAACGACCATCAGATTTGGATTCGGCGATACCGTCTTCAACCCGGTAAAGTTGCATTTCGCCTACAATATCGATGAAATTACGCATGTTTTCAAAACTCGTTTCACTGGATACCGCAGCAAGGCTGATCGCCTGGTTGTCGTCATAAACCTGGAGAGTCAATGATAAGGCCAGCCGACTGTTAGGACTCCATTCCTTGAAATATCTGCCAAAATTTCGTTTTAATATGTCAGCCTTACGCCCTACAATCGCTGCTCCCTGGTTGAATCTCTGCTCAGTCTGCCGGATTTTATCCTTATTTTCCTTGTCATAAGATTTTAGAGTTTTGTAGTCGCTTTCATTCATGGCGAGTATCTGGGCCATGGAAGCCTGATACGCATCCCGATCGCTGTTTAATACCAGTGATAATGCCTTCTCCAGAGCCCTTCTCCTCCCGGTGGAAATTCTTTGGGCAAGTTCCTGCTCGATTATGTTACCAAGCTTTGCGATCTCATTCCTCATTTTGTCAAATTGGTCCGTTGCTCTTTTTGAAGCCAGCAATCGATTTGCATTGTACTCCGAAGAGCTGACGGCCTTTTCAAAAATCAACCGATCGCTTTGTTCCCAGTTTTTGTAAGCTGTAGTAAACGATTTATATTTAGACATCATTTCAGGCTTGAAACGCTGGGAAGAGGCGGTCATGAGCTCAAAAAGCTGTTTGGAGCTATCCTGAAACTCTTCAATTTGTTGGTTAATGTATTCCTCATCGTAGGTCTTCTGGGCTTTGATGGTTGATAAAAACGCCTGATAGCCGTTTCTGTCACCGTTTAGAATTGCTTGCAAATCCATTTGAATCTGGTTGATCTCCTCCATGTTTTCAGTGGTTTTGAGATAAAGTCTCAGCTCCAAAAGAAAAATGGCTAGCATTCCTATAATTGGAATGATGGATAGCAATAGTAGTTTACTTCGTAATTTCATGAATGAGTGCTCCCCCCAAATAAATAATAAAAATAGCTGCTTCTCAAAATCAATTCCTGCCTTATTGAACCCCAAGGTTTTTTGTCCGTTTGATTAAATTTCTAAATTCTGGTTGGAAATCAACAGGATTGGTATATATTTAAGCTTTTAGCTAAACATAATGAAAGTACACAGGCAGGTTCAAAATTTATATCAGTCAAGTTTAATCGTAATAATCCTATTGGTACTTGTATAGTAGGTTGGAAATGTCACATAGTTATAAAATCAATCTGGAAACCTGTTAAAAACCACCGCATAAACAGGAAGTTATAGGTAGGATAGCACAATAATCAGGCTAATGAATTCGATTCATAGTCTAAATTGCTGTCGTTTTTTTTTTGATATGGGACAAGGAATTAAACAGACAATTGATTGGGCAATCCCAACTCGATCGTTTGCTGGTTTTTCATGTAAAAAAGTGTTGGAGATTTGTCATTCTGTGCATTTTCATTTATATCGCCTCTTTCTATTCTATAGTTGTGATTGATTGTTACAAACAACAAACAGAATCTAAAAACCCATCACTGTCACAACTCATTTAGCAAGAGACAAGATGACAAATAAACCCGTATTGATTACAGGAGCCAGCTCAGGATTTGGAAAACCGGCCGCAATGAGATTTCATGACGAAGGCTGGAATGTCGTTGCCACCTTGCATTCACCGGAAAAGCAAACCGAACTCAAGCAATTGGATAAGGCATAGAGATGAAAACACTTTCAATTATATTTTCTTACTTATTAGTGGCAGGGGCTGTAGGCATGAGTCTTTGGGGAATTTTGGGATTTGCTGAGTACTTTTCCGGGAACACCTTCATCGTTCCCCTACAAAACCCCACATTCCCAAAAGGAACTCAGTTCATCCACTGGTTTTTAATAACCCTGTCCGGCATTGTTTATCTGGCAGGTTATTTCCGACGGTGGAAGATCACTCCGAATCTCATGATTACCATCTATGCCTGTATGGCAACCATGTGTTTTATACAGACATTTGATTTTATGGTGAGGCCGGATCGATATGTCAGTTTTGTTATTGAGTGTATCAACTATATCCTTATCTCAACCTACCTTTTCAAGTCGGAAAGGATGAAAAACGTCTTTCAAAGAAATTAGGAATCGTATAAGTATTATGCAACAACTGAATAAGAAACGAGTCAAATTATGAAAAAGATGCATTTTTCCGACGTTGCAGACTTTAATAAGTTTATCGGAAAACCGGCGCCTGAACATCCCATGCTGGGCTTTCTTACCCACAGTCCCGGAGATAAACATTCCGAGGCATTCAAATCCAAAAAGCCGATTTGCCTTTCGTCCGATTTTTACATGATTACCTTTAAGAAATTCATATCCGGTGAAATACAATACGGCCGCTCCAGGTATGATTATAAAAATGGCGCCATGCTCTTTATCGGGCCACGTCAGGAAGTCATTTTTAGGGGCGTGGAAACCGAATCCAAAGGATACCACCTCTATTTTCATGAGGATTTTATCAAGGGCCATGAAATTCGCGACCGAATTAAAAAATACTCCTTCTTTTCCTATTCAACCAACGAAGCCCTTCATCTCTCTCCACGGGAGGAAAAACTGATAGAGTCGATTCTGGATAACCTGGGAAGTGAGTATTACACCAATCCCGATGAATTCAGCAGGGAGATAATACTGACCCATATAGATGCCCTGTTGAAGTATGCCAATCGGCATTACAAGCGGCAGTTCATCAATCGCAAGGATTTGGGAGGTGATGTCTATTCCAAGTTTGAATCGATCCTTGCCGATTATTTCTCTGCAGGAAAATTTGAAAAAGAAGGCGTACCCAAAATTGAAGAGATCGCCAACGATCTGGCCATGTCCCCTCGATACCTAAGCGACTCGTTAAAAGCCGAAACCGGCAAAAGTGCCCGGGATCACATCCATCTGTACTTGCTGGATGAAGCCAAAAATCTCCTGTTGGAACCCAGTATTACGGTAGCCGAAGCCGCCTATAAACTGGGCTTTGAATACCCCCACTATTTCTCCCGCCTCTTCAAAAAGAAAATCGGCATAAATCCCTCGGAGTACCAAAAACAACATGTGATTCATTAGATTGAAACTTACAAAAAGGAAAACTAACTGCTGTATCCTTTCAGGGAGTCACCAACTTCCCTGAATACATCTTACCTCTTTTCTTTGACGAATCTATTCCCCGTCATCCGACCATCGACCCCATAAGCGCTAAGTTGCTTTCCTCATATCAGCAGTCCCGTTAGGAGTGAGATATTATTGCCGGTGTACTTTAGCGGCATTTAGCGCTCGATGTTTACAAATTAGTCCTTCTTGGCTAATATTTCATTTGGTCAAAGCTCGGTGCATCCGTAGTTCAATTCAACGTAAGCCATGCATAAAGGAAAAATATGATAAATATCTTAGCTAAAAACTGGCAATTTATAATCACCATATTTCCAGCAATGTTCGTGCTTTACAAATTCTACCTTCAAAGAATGGATACCAGGGTTGAAAGGAAAACGAAGGATCTTGAAACTATTGATAATATCATCACAAATTTACCTTCAGAATTTTTAGAGGTGAAAAACAACCTTTTGATTCTAAGCACAACAGAGAAGCTTAATGCATTTTTCAAAACAAAGTTTGATCAGGATAAAATTCTTGCTTGTCTAAAAACTGAAAATCCAGCTCAAACAATCAAGGTAGTAAAAAACTTCAACAACTTGATAAAGATAAATAATGGAGAGCTTGTTCCGACCAGAATGTTGAATCCCCAAAATCGACTATGGGTTTAATTAACATATCTAATCTTCATCATAGCAACGGTGCTGGGGTTTGCAGGCTTTCTTTATCCTGAACTTTGGTCAGATGATTCAAAGGAACTGCCAAGATATGAGGAAATTGCCATACGTATTCTTCATTTTGGATTTTCTTCCTTTATTATCAAAGAATATTTAAACCTTTCAGAAGCAATCAAGTTTTTTAAAAAGTCAGGGTAAAACGCCCGACTACTTGTAACAGGGTAGTTGAAATATCGGCATTTAACGTACATAGCGATTAACAAAACAATTGAAGACAAGAGAGAACGCTTAATCAATTATTGAGGTTTGACGCTCAAACGGAATCCAATTATAATAGCAATTATATTGTATTCTAAATAGATGGAGGAGCAAATGGGACAAGTAACAATTTATCTCGATAAAGAGACAGAAACTAAATTGAGAAAAGCGGCAAAATCTAACCAGGTATCCGTAAGTAAATGGGTTGCATCGATAATCAAAGAGCAAGTCAAAACTGAGTGGCCCAATGATATTGCAGATTTAGGGGGAAGTTGGAAAGACAGTTTTCCTTCACTTAGGGAAATACGTTCAAGAAGGGGAAAAGATGTTAAACGAGAGGAACTTTGATTATGTATTTACTTGATACGAATACCCTTATTTATTTTTTTAAAGGTATGGGCAATGTAGCCGACAATTTATTGAGCAAATCACCTAAAGACATAGCTATCCCGTCAATTACTCTATTTGAGCTTGAAGTTGGGATTGCTAAATCAAGTAATCCTAAAAAACGTAAACAACAACTGGACTCATTGATTTCACTAATCATGATTTTTCCTTTTGGTTTAAAAGAAGCTAAATTTGCAGCAATAATTCGAGCGAACCTTGAGAAAGAAGGTAAGCCTATTGGTCCATACGATACACTGATTGCAGGAACAGCTTTGAGTGGGAACCATATTTTAGTTACTCATAATACAAAGGAATTTTCTCGAATTAAAAAACTGAAAACCGAGGACTGGTATTAATGGTGAATCGTCAGTCATGGTAAGACACTCGATTGCTCGTGCCCCCCGCAAAGAATCCAACGTGTAGAGTTACCGTAACAGGCTCTTCAGAATGGCAACATTTCAACTGCGTACATAATTACCTGGTCTATTTCGTAAAGGGTGGCAATGCGAAAAAAGCCTGCTAAATATAGAATGTCTCTGGTTATCGCTTGAAAATTTCGATGTTTAATGGAATCGTCAATTCTTTGTTCGATTCACGCTTTTTGATTTCCTTATCGGATACATTAGAAATTACAATTCTTTCACTGGAATAGGATCTACTTGTTTTTTTGATTGTAGTTTGTTCAAAATGTTCAAAATCCCAACCTTTGGCAAACAATTTCTCCAGGGATTTACCCTTGGTTAGCTTTGAAGGAATGACTTCCATCCCAACATCTTTCAATAGTTTTTCAAGACTTAAGCCTGAATTCGATCTCCCCTTTTCCGGTTTCAATGTCTCAATATCCTGTTGATCAATAACAAGATTAACATCATGCTCTACCTTAATATCATCAACAGCTATTAACCTTCTAAATTGAAAGTCAATTTGATTTAAGAAATAAACGAATTTTTCTCCCCTTTTTTTAAGTGTATTTTTAATTTCCTGTTGGTTACTTGAATGAAACTCATCAATCAAATTGAGACCTTTCACATTTATTTCAATGGGATATTCACCGACGTCATGGTGTTTGGTGACAGTAACTTTAATAAGATACTTCATACTGTCAAGTTCATGTTCCAAAGTCATAGTTAACTGTTTAAAATCTTTGGAATAGATGTCATTTGTTTCGAGTTCATATTGCATGACAACCAAGTCTAAATCGTTTTGGTTGTCACTGGTATCTTCATAAATCACCTCGTCGTCGTGGCTTAACTTTAATACATTGTTTATTTTCAGTGCCTTGAGTACTCTATAAAGCTGCTGTATTATCGAAACCGCTGTAAAAGTTTCAATTTCAACTTTTTGGTTGAATTCGCCACCAAGTTTGCTCAACAGTTTTTTGAAAACCCCGCTTGGTTCAATTGGCTCAATTTTAGTCGCTTCTGATGGATCTATTTTCAAATTACCTGTGAAATACATTAAATTTCTCCCTTATATGTTATTGATTTAAAAGGTTTTGATTGACTAATTTTTCTTGCTACTCACTGCTCTTAGTCCAACCCGGGCTGATTGGAAAAGAGCTACAAGTTTAGCCGGCAAAAACGAAACATGGAACTCGGTTTTTTCAGTGATCTTTCAGAATTAGGGGAATGGAATGAAGCTTGTTTTCCCGGGGGATTCGTTTGACACCACCCGGGTAGTGATCGATCTCTCTTCCTCCACTCAACCAGGCCAAAAAATGGTCGTGCCAATCCTGGCTTACTGCATAAAGTGACAGGGTGAATTTTCCATCTTTTGGTTTTCCATCTTCCCGAATAAACGTCTCAAACCTGGTATTCCTGGGCACATTTGCCTTTACCCACCATAAGTCATCAACCTCCACAACCAACCAGATGTAGTAGTCATTCGAGATATTGGTTGTTTTCCCTGTTACAGGGATTTTGGGGTCCATTAGCGCATTGGGAGAAGGGTAGAATATCTCGCCTTCATGATTCACCAAAACACCGGAAATCAAAACTCCCAACAAGCAGATTAAGGCAATTGAGGATGTCAGTACCAAAGCCTTTCTGCGGACTGGTAATTTGGCAGTACCAGATCTCGAAATAGCAAGAGATTCTGCTACCACAATTGCTTCCTCTGCTCTTTCGGTTTTTTGGGAGTCGGTTTTTTTTAGACCCAAAACCGGTTTCGCCGCCACCCCTCCCTCCTCCATGGATTCGATGGTAGGCAGTAATGCAGATGCCGGTTTTTCCAAAGCTAAAACCAACCGGAATGCTGTTTTATAAGGTAAGCCCTCATTCTTCCACCGTGCAATCTGCCTGTCCAGGTTTGATCCTTCAGATTTTGTTTTAAATCCTTTTCGCAGTAATGTTTCCGAAAGAGCGGGAGTTGCGTCCGGCCATTCATCTTCGCACAATTTTTTGAATCGTCGGGCAGCCTCTTTTCTTATGCAGTTTTTTTCATTCACTGAGAGACCATTAATAAAAGTCGTATAGCTCAAAACCAATTCGTTTTGTTCTGCAGAAGAAAGCAGGCTGAAATCAATATCCATTTTTGAATCGGGCATCACTTTGCTGGCTCCGGAATAAATTAGGCAAATTGCTGTGATTCAGTTAATTTTTCATCTCCGATTTTGATGTGTTCAATCGTTGTAAATCATGTGGGTAATTTTGAACCGAAAGAACCTGTCAGACAATTCCTATGGCTGATAAGTCCTTTAAAAACAAAAGTGAAAAACCCATGACATTTTTTTTGTCATCCCCTGACAAACCGTTAAAAATGATAAAAGCTGTCAATTTTCATGTCAAGAATTGATTCAATGACCGGAAATTACCGAATGAGATTTATTGTGGGTATTTGAGCGGATAATTTTAAGACGTAGAGTGTATGGAAGATAGACCAGTGCCTTTTTTTGAATGGCACTGGTCTAAGGATCGGCTGACAGAATGTGAAATTATTTTAACGATCCCTACTGTCGCTTAGACCTTTACAAATCTATTTGGCATAGATTCCTTTTATCTTAAGGAAGCGGATTGGTTGGGAACATTAGATTATGAGCCTCAACTACACGGGGATACTGGTAGAAATAGTTCCAAATGGTCTGATCCCTGTAATTCATAATAGCCATTAATAAAAGCTCCTGGTGAAGGGTGTCAAATCGCTCTGCATGGTTCGATGTACCAACTTTGGTCGAGTCGGTGAATCCATATGCAGTATGATACAAACCGGAGATAGTGCTTAAATTATCAAGAAGCCCCAGGACTTTGTCACTTTCATGGCTATTCAGTTGAAGGGCGATTGCAAAAGGTGCTATCACTCCACCACAACTCTCATACGGCGTACCGTGCAGGTAATTGGCCACTGTTGGCGGACCGCCATTATAAGTATCACAATAATCACTACTGGCATCGTAGGCATCGGATTTGCCCCAGGCAACACAATCGTTGACGACTGTATATTGGGAATACTGACAATAGCTAATCTGCGCATCTACTGACGCTTTTAGGGTAGTGTCATAGTAGTCTGTCAAGTGTTCCTGAATAAACAGAGCCGGTACAAAATAGCCGAATGTCGTTCCGTTCCAGCTGGCACTTTGAACCAGAATATCGGTTGTGCTGTCGGAAACCGATTTGGAGATTTTGGTTTTAATATCGTAATACAGGCTGGATTTGGCAAGCTGACCAAGATTTTCTGCAAATTCACCGGCATCCAAAGCATTGAGGACTCTGGCTGCAAATGAAATCAGGCGACTTGAATCTGAATAGTGATCCCAATGATAAGGGCCACCAAATATGTGAAAAAAACGTTTGTTATTTGAATCGTAAAACATCCTCAGGTCAATTTTATTAATGATAGAATTCATACGATTATATACAGCCGGATCATTCTTTTCCTGATAACGTTGACTCGCTGTGACCAGGGAAACAGCCAGGAGGGTATTGCTTAAAGAGGCTAAAGTATTATCGCTTACCGCAAAATTCGCAGTATTGTAAAATTGATAATACAGCTTACGTTCTCTGAAATTCACCAGTTTTAAGTGATCCCAGATAACCCATTTGCCACTGTACTGCCCGGCCTCATTTTCCAGCAGAATCGTATTTTGCCCTTGTAGGACATAGGATTGGGGAATACTTACAGTCAACTCTTCAGGATAACTACTGGAACCTGATCCGAATCGAAGGACTCCCAGGGAGTGATAACTTCCATCAGCCTTTTTGACTTTTATGTTCATATCAAAATAGGGCTGCCCTCCATGAGTGGCATATAGCGTACCCAAGGTCAGGGTCAGGTCATTTCGAATGATTTCGCTGAGATTAAAATGAATATAGGTTTTGTCAGTACTCCAGTCATTTAACTCTTTGGGGAATTCACTCACCGCTTCCGTGTCAACATAAAACTGACTGTCAAAACCACTTTGGTCAAACTCGTCAAATGCTGTTTGATCATAAACCGGCGGAGCTTCATCATCGCCTATGGTCCACAAGGTTTGGTTGATTGTTGCATCATAAACCGGTAAATCATTCTCAAGCCTGTCAAGTGCTTCTATCACCCTGGCTCTGGCTGTATTTGCATCGATCAGGTTTTTGAGTTCAGCATATACCTGCGCCAGAATGTAAAAGCCTATTTCTTCCGGTGATGTGTAATCTCCAGTACTACCGGAAGTTTCATACCAGTTGTTCGGAATCCCGTTCCCGTTTAATGATTCACTCATGGTAAGGTAGGCGAAAGTCCGGCTTACCAGGTCATCCAAGAAAGTCGCTGTATCGACAGGTGCCGGGCAGAATATGCATGTTCCATCATCAATTTGTTCGTTGCAATCATTGTCTATCAAATCGCAGATTTCTATTGCCTCCGGATTGACATCGGGGTTGGAATCATCGCAATCCTTATCACCACAAATGCCTCCTTCTGCTTTGAACGTGTCACCGTCTCCATCCGTGCAAACGCATGCACCATTTTGGCAATCGCCTGGACACTCGTGTCTCAACTCTTCACGCACACCACAGGAGTTATACCACCAGACATCGCCCAGGTAGCATCTGGTTTCGTAATGCGAGATGCAGCAGGCAGGAGAATTCTGTTCAATGGTTAAAACACAGGGATTATAGTTCACATCACTACCTTCTGAACAGGTGTAGCGGTGGTAATCATTCCCGTTACAATGACTTTGTAAACCGCAGTTGCTGGTCTGAATGGTGGGATGCAGCAGCGTACCGGTTTTACATCGCCACTCATGCACATTGTGTCCTTGCAGTTGATGAATATAGCCGGTAGCCACATTGTTTGAGCAAGTCCAGAACAACCGACAGGGGTGTGTGTTTGCAATTGAGTTGGGATCGTAGGTCGGATAGCCATAACAATCCCTGCAGCAGTAATTCGCTGTACAATATCCTGTTTCGTAGGCAAAGGTTGGGCTGCACCCAAATATGAGCAACCAACCGGCCAAGCCGAAAATTGACCTGGCAATAATTGATTTGACAGTTGCTTTCATTGTTATGCTCCAATACGGATGTTATGCTTCAGCCCCGCTAAACCCTAGAGGTAATGGGGGGTTAGCGGGATTAACAAAAGAGTGTTTGTTCTCACCTATCAAGGCATAATTACCCGGTAACCCTGGTTTAAAAAACTGTTTTGGCTTAGCGCCTGATAAGGCACATAATTCTCGGAAAGACCTCTTCCCAGACCCAAAGTCTGAAGTGACAGATTCCAGGAGTTCTTCAGGGAGTTCCATAGCACTTTTCCGTTTTCCTCCACACAAAGGGACTCCACGTTATTTAAAGGTGAGTACAAGTTCCTGTGAATCAGGAACCAAAACATATTGTTAAAAGCCTCAGGCTGTTCTTTAGAAATCATGGCAGCGTAGTGTGGAGCAACAATCGGATATCCGGAGATGGAAGAACCATCGTTGGGAATTCCAAAATGTCCTCCCGTACCCCATGCGCCATAACGATCCGATGAGACATCGGCCCATGGTTCACAAGTTTCTGAAGCACTCAAACCAAACAGGTGGTAATTTCGGTAGTAATGATCATCAAAATAGGCCCACTGTTCGTTAAAAGAGCTTTCCAGAAAAAGATGCCAATCATTTCCCCAGCTGTCCGAACCCTCCATCGGGAAAAACAGGGTCGCCAGGTAGGCATTAAATCCACTTCCGAAAAATGTCGGAGGAGTCGTGTGTTTTTCAAGCAGAAAATCACTGCTGCCATCCACTGATGAATAAGCCGTTCCCAGTAAAATAGCTTCCGATCCAAAAGTGTCATAAGTGGTAGTGATAAGATGATTGTTCTTATCATATCCATGACTCACCGACCTGGTACCGCCAACTGTCAATTCTCCCCAATCGATCTGCTGTATTAGTGATTCCAAGGCGCCGGTCGGTTCTCCCAGCAATTGATTTGCCTGAATACCAGAGGTCAACGTAATCACCGTATCAATAGAAGACCATTCAGAATCAGGATGTCTGATACCATTCTTGAGAAAATGAGGAAACAGACCATGAAACCTGGGCAAAGCAGTGATCGCACTAGTGGCTTGTTGTGCAATTGTTCGGGCATCTGATTCATCAATAAAGCCAAGATTCCAGGCAACAACGGAGCTCAAAGCAAACATGCCGATGGTCTGGGTACTGGAATAATCCTGTATGGGCCACCTGGCGCGATCATGTGTAAGGCCTGTTGCCGGATCGTAACATTGGCTAAAATGAC
This sequence comes from SAR324 cluster bacterium, assembly GCA_028282825.1. Lineage (GTDB taxonomy): Bacteria > SAR324 > SAR324 > XYD2-FULL-50-16 > XYD2-FULL-50-16 > JAHJTV01. Next base: position 10,051 of record JANQGZ010000034.1, on the reverse strand, counting down.
CATACGAAGACAAAAAGGCCATCTCTTTAAGGGACAAAGCCTCCGAAAACTCCGTTACAAAACGAATCTCCTCGACTTTTGCCTGACCAGGTCCCTCAAGGATCCAATTATATTTCTTGATGCCGGAACTGAAGGTAGCCGGTAGATGACAGGTTTGAATATCAGTGGAAAGATCACAAAATCCGGTAAAACTGACAACATTATCATCGTTTGCTACCTCCACCTTAATTCTGCCCGAACCGCTGGCAACGACTTCAAGTGCAGTTATGCTTGGCTGAAATTCAGTTTTAATATAAGGCCCCAGTATTTGGCTGGGATTCAGTTCATCGCTGGTTGCTGCCGTATGCATCAAGCTGGTCCACACGCCGGCCCAACTGCTAAAATCAGCGCTTGCTTCAGCGATACCTCCTCCCGCCAAATTCACTGTGTAGGTTCCATCTCCCATTTCACCGCGATCCGTTCCAATTCTGGAATAATACCAATCCCCTTCAGGACCTGGTGCGCCACTATAGTCATCGACAATGACGGTGAAGGCCTTGGTCATATCCAGATCGATGATGATATTATCAATTTCAAAGGGATCCAGATGCGTATCAGTCTGCCCGAAATAAGTTCCTTTTTCAGCTTGAACTGCATGATCCCCTTTTTGCAGATAGATTTTCAGGTAGCCGGGGGTATCCAATTGCCCGTTACTGGTTATCCCCAGGATTTTACCGTTTTCAATAATGGTTGCACCTCCCACGGGAGCACCTTGCGCATTTTTTACTGAAACTCCCAGTACCGCCAACATTGTTAAAGGCATAATTGCACGACGTCTCAACGTAACTTCGCAAATTCTGGCACTGTCACCACTTGAATCCAGGGTGATTGATCCATTGCACCATCCTATTTCCTCGACTGGATCCTGCCCGCCTCCGTTATCCCTAAAAGTATAACTCAAAGTGCCTTCATCGCATTGAATATTATTCAGAATCGTCTCCCCGGTATAATAATCGCTACTGGCTTCTGAAAGGACTACCGATAATTCATGGGTGCCATTAATAGGACTGGAAAACCTGAAAACAGTGTCCAACTCATCCAAACCACCAGCTTCATCGATTATATCCACAGGAACACTAACTATGAAACGAGCATTGTCCCCGGTTTCTGTCATGGAAAATCTAATTTCACCATGCAGGGGAATCAGGTTAAAACTTAATTGATCCCCTGCCTTTACTTCTACCGGTGGTAAACCTGGAACTGACTTACCTCGGTGAAGCTGGCCATCATAGAGATTAAGACGAATATCATGGGTGGCGTCCGGTAGGTTGACATAGCTTTCACAGTTACCATAGGTAGGGTTGATATCGATGACAATCTCAGGGGCACTGTCGACAATTACACCCAGTTTAGGCTCACTAAATCCGGCTATATTTAAATCGCCCGGATTCAGATTACACTTAAAATCGGCCAGCTGGGTGATTATCTCAGTGGTCGTGAATGTATCCCCTATCACAGGACGGATTGTCAAAGATACCGAATACGACCCGTCTACGACATCAACCGTCGAATCCGTTACCCCCGCATACTGCCTGTTACCTCTGGAAAGTGAGGTGATGAACCTGTATGGTCCGGGTGCCAGATTAATAACACGATTGGATTGTACAGAGTAGTTCTCGTTGTTGATATAAGCCGACCACTCAAATACCTCCTCTTCAAACGTATCCAGATTTCTGGCAAGCATTTCTCCAAAGTAAAGCTCATCATCAGGACCGATCACTCCCTGACTCAATGAAGACAGGTTTTTCGATACCTTCTGCTTTACCAGCGCTGTTGAAACCCCTCCAAATGAGACCTTAACCTTCCTGCTTTCCTCCGAAGTCTCTTGGGTCACGTCATCCTGGCACGCAATCACCAGCAAAAACACCAACCCAAATCCCAATTTTTTAATGATGTTCATATTATCCTCCCGAATACGAATGTTGTGTTAAAAATGGACAACAAAAAAACCGACACAAGCCGGTTTACTGGTTCAATTCAGTAGCAAATTCCCGGGTAAAAGCAACAAAAACCACCTGACATTCAAATTGTCAGAATGGCAGTGTTCAAAAGAGGAAAAATCAGGTTGAAAATGCCCGGAAAAACGGGAATTGGATCGGCGAGGAAAACAGTCTACAATTGAGGATTGAGTTATCTGTATTACAGGGTTATGTGTGTAAAGGCTGGAATATAGTAGTGGTTAGAAAGCACGCCCTAAAAAACCGGTGCGTCCTGCTCATGTGTCTCTTTGTTATGAACAGATTGAACTGAATCCGCCGCTGGAATTCAAAAACACCAATGACCCTATATCCATGCTCTTTGCCACGGAGCTTTGGGAAAAGCCTTATCGAGAGCGAAACGTATAACTACTGTTTGACCTTCTTTTTTCATAGCGTACAGACTGCGTCACAATAGAAAAATTTATGACTTTTCTAAGTTTAACAGACGAAATATCACACTTGTCACCCCGGACTCGATCCGGGGTCCATTAATTATTTCAATTAGTTGAAGATAGATTCCGGATCATAAGATGCGAGGCTCGCAGCATCGATCGGAATGACGCAGAATCAAGACCTGCGCATGATGACCAAAATTTTTATTGTGACCCAGTCTGGTAGCGGCGAAAAAAGTTGGGTTGAAACTTTTGTTAGAATTCTTTTTCGATTGTTTTCATTATAATATAATTGACCGCATCAGTCCGATTGCCCGATACATGGTATTGGAGCGAAACCATTCATCAGCTATCTCCTGCAATTTTTTATTTGATTCACTATCAATAGTTAAATTTCTAGCTTTTTTGGGTATATCCGCGGGAACTTCAAATTCTGCAATTTTTTCGCGCAATAACGCCGATACCGAAATTCCCCTTGCGACTGCCAGTTTCTTGAATCGTTCGTAATTATCTGTCCAGACAAAAAACCTTTCACGTTTTTTCATCTTTGCCATCCTTCTTATCCAACCATTCCGCTACACTTATTTCTTCTTTATTCATGATGCACTCATTAATTTGAGGTCACCGGTTTTCTTTTTGTCGAGAAGGTTAACTCAACGGGAAATATACATAAATATTTTAGTACATGCGATATAGAAAATTATAGTTTCTCCATTGTCATATGCAAGACTAATCTTTTGCTTCATTAAGCGATTCTAACTCTGATTTTACCGGCCGCTGTGGGAGAAATCGGTGTCAGGCTTGCGTTATTGCGTTTAATCTATTCTTTGCCGGTTCGAGTTCTTGTTTTGTTTACAATACATTCGCCACGATTCATCCCCCCTTAATCTATATCCAGGATACAGTCCATAAAATAGGTCCAACCATAGACAATATTGTGTTTTTGTTTCTTTTTCACTGGTTCTTTTTTGGATATGATCGCCTTCAGAAGTATCATTCTAATTTGGTTTGTAACAGCAACATAAAATAAAGGAAAAAATTATGTTAAAAAGAAGCCTGGTTATCTTAGTCGTTATTATAGCGATCCCCGCTTTTGCTAAAAATGGTGATACACCGGAGCAAATAATCCGGCAGAAACACGTTAAACTAATGGAAAAAATCAAATCCATTGAGGCTACTACCTTGAAATCATGGATCGAAAACAAAAAAAAATTCATTCTACTCGATGTAAGAGAACCGAACGAACTCAATACTTTCAAGATCACAGCTGAAAACAGAATGGAAATTTCTCGGGGCGTGGTAGATTTTAGGTTCCATCAAATGGTTCCGGACAAAGAAGCTCTGGTTGTGGTTGCTTGTTCTCATGGCTGGCGAAGCGCAGCAGTGACAGATTTACTTTCCGAATATGGCTATAAAAATATTTACAATCTTAAAGATGGGATTTTTGCCTGGATCAATGCCGGTTATCGGGTGGCTAATTTCTATGGCACATTTGAATTAAAAGATTTCAAATCAACACTTTAGCTTCGATTTGATATGTCATGGACTGCTATCTTTTTGAAAAAATTCTATTCAACCACACGCTTGCGAAAAGGAAACCGATCTTTTTTTTCAAGAAAGATATCCTGGCCATGACAGGATCAAGAAATTGAGGTCTTCCCTTCGGGACTATCCTGATATAGATGTGATGGGGGATTGCTCAAGATAGCCCCTGGAGGGTTCACCTACCATTTCCTGGCCCGGTCTTTGATGGGATTCGTGAAATACGTCCTAAAATCCGGGTTTCGCGAAGATGTCACTATGAAGCATCTGAATCAGTGACTCAACGTTTGCCATCTACATAGGCGACATACGCCAAAGCCACCGTACGGTAAACAAAATGGGCCATTTTGGAATACGGCAGACAGGCAATAAGGTTGAAGGCCAGAACCAGGTGTACGAAATACGTAGCCACGGCCGCCGTAGGCTGATCGGCCAGGCGGATGAACTGGGTAAGCATGCCGGTAACACCCAGGCCCAGGGCCAGGGCCAGAAGGTACCAGTCGAAATAGGAGTTGTGCCCGTCTGTTGATTCCAGACGATTTTTGATCAGCAGGAGACTGCCAAGGATAAGGGCAATGCCGGACAGGTTCGCAAAGATCTTTACGGGATTAAGTTGCGGATAGGGGGCATGGCTGTCAAGGACATACAAGGCAAAGACAAAAACACCGGCCACCATAGCGAGGTTGACAAAGGAAAACGACACCAGCATATGGCTGAGTTTGCGTTGCCGGTTCTCGCCGCAGCTCTCCAATTTATTGTGGGTGATGATTGTCCACAGGGTAGCTATTAATGCTTTCATGAACTCAACCGGCTTTATGGAGTCGCTATTGTCCAGTCCTCTCTGGGAGTAGTTGGCCCGCATGTCGGACAGCAGGTTACGAACACCCACAAAGAAAGCAAGGCCGACCAGGAGCGTCAGCGGGATGTAGATCATTTCGATCAACACCACAGGAAAGAACCGGGCATACACGATTGGACCGCCGTCGCTCTGCAGGTTGAGGAGCCCGGTGGCAAAACCGACAGCAAGGATAATTAATGCCGGAAGAATGAACAGCAGCGGTAGCATCCTCGGGTCGTTCCAGAGGCGTCCCAAAACAGCCGGTCGGGCATACGTCAGAATAGAGATATGCCGAATGGCTGCCATGACGTTGCCCGGTTGAGCACCGCGGGGGCAGAGAGCCGAGCAGTCGCCGCAATTGTGACACTGCCAGATATCCGGGCTGCCTAACAGGCGATCTTTCAGACCCCAGGAGGCCGCGATCATTTCTTTACGCGGAAACGGCTGCTGATCGGGTGAAAGAGCGCAGGTCACCGAGCACGTGGCGCACTGGAAGCACTTTTTCAGGTGAGCGCCGCCGTTTTGCATGATGGTATTGATAAATTTTAGATCAGGGTCTACACGGTATTTTTCGATCATACTTCCACCTTATTGAAGTTGGGTTAAATGGTTTGCTCCGGAAGTTTTTCCGGCAAGTCCAGACTTCTCTCCAAGGCCGTTTCATCGCGGCGCAGAAAAAAGTTAACAGAACAAAATAATAGTTGGACATAAAAGCCATGAGCACGAGCGCGCAGTCTTTTTGGCCTGCTGAATCCGCGACCGCGCAGAACACGGTCATTCCAAGTACTGCTCCTATTTCTTTCGCTGAGTACTCTGTGAACCTTTTTTTTTAAAAAAATAGTCCCGATACCACGACCGCGGTGGGCAAAGTTACTTTTAGTCCTAATACTAATAATATCAGTACGAAGAGAAAAATTATGTGGAATGATACCAGTTTACTTGGTCTCTTTACAAGTTGCTGTTTGCTGGCCTCTTTTATACAGGTCATACATTTACTATCTGTTTCGCGGAGTACTTTGTGAACGCCTTCATTTGAGGCTTGGGTTTTACTATTCATTTTTTATATTCCTTTGTTATATATTATGATTTTCCTCTATCTCTTCTTTGCGCTCCATGATTAACGAAAAGCCTGAAAGGGGGTGCTGTTACCTCTCAACGAAAATACGGTTCGCAAGAGAGATGCCATAAATATTTATTATTAATTTTAGTAGGTTAGGAAAACCATTGATATTTTTTGTTATATATGACAGAAAATTATATCATATATGGTGTTTTTTGATTTTTTGTCATATACGACAGGTATTAGGAGGGAGGAGTGACTATTAACGATGTGGAGTTCATCCAACAGGCGTTTAAACGAATCTGCGGTAACTTGGACGCAAAAGCCATGCTGACAGACATCCGCAAGTATCTGGAAAATTTCATGCCTGCTGAAAGCGCAGATTTAAATACCTATGAGCCGGAAAGCCAAAGCCTTCGTAATATGGTTTCTGCGAGTTATTCGGAAACGCCATTGCGTTATCCGGCCAGGTTGCCCAAAGAAGCCGTACTATTCGTAGAATCAGGTAGTTATGGTCCTGTGGTGAGCATAATTAATCGGTCGGAACTGCAACCGGTGGCAAAACATCTTGAGTTGCAGGCAAAACAACACCCCCTTTGTTTTCTGGTTCTACACCTGAAAGTAGCCGGAAAAAACATCGGTGAACTTGTAATTTCAGCGCGGGGGCGGGATTTGTTCTGCAAAGAACACGCTCGTTTACTGGAACTCCTTCACGATCCTTTTGCCATTGCCACTACAAACATCTTGAAGCACCGGGGCGTCCTGCACCTGCAAAAGAACCTATCCGATGATTACCGCTACCTGGCCAACGAATTGCACCAGATTTCAGGGGCCGAAATTATTGGTGAAGAGCATGGATTAAAACCTGTTATGGATAAGGTTCGACAAGTAGCCCTGTTGGACAGCCACGTGTTGCTCTTGGGCGAGACCGGCACGGGCAAAGAGGTCATCGCCAATGCAATTCACTACTCTTCCCCGCGGCACAACGGTCCGCTTATAAAGGTCAATTGTGGGGCGTTACCCGAAAACCTGGTTGATAGCGAGCTCTTCGGTCATGAAAAAGGGGCTTATACAGGCGCCGGAACAACCCATCGAGGCCGATTCGAGAGGGCTCATGGAGGCACGATTTTTCTCGATGAAATTGGTGATCTTCCCCTTTCTGCACAAACGCGGCTTTTACGCGTGATTCAGGACAAAACCATTGAGCGAGTGGGAGGCAGTGATCCAATCGAAGTGGATATTCGCATCATTTCCGCCACACACAGGGATCTACAGCAGATGGTTCTTGACAAATCCTTTAGAGAAGATCTGTGGTTCCGGCTCAATGTCTTTCCGATAACGATTCCCCCCCTGCGGCACCGGAAAATTGATATCTCGGCTCTGGTAGATCACTTCGTTCGAAAGAAATGCGGCGAGATGGGAATTCGAGTTCATCCGACGATCTCTTCTATTCAGATGAAAAAGCTGGTGGACCATGATTGGCCGGGGAATGTTAGAGAATTGGAAAATTCGGTCGAGAGGGCTCTCATACGTGCTTTAGCCGGTCCTTCAAATGAGAGCATCATGTTTGATGATGTAAGCAGGCCGCCACAACAATTTAAACCACTAGGCCCCAGTCTCGAACAAGAGGTATCCACCCTTGATGAGGTGATCCGGAACCATATCGAAAATGTACTCTTGTTGTGTAACAACAGAATTGATGGACCAAATGGGGCCGCCAGCCGTTTGGATGTAAACGCCAGTACACTCAGACACCGCATGCGCAAACTTGGCATCCCGTTCGGAAAACGAAGAAAGGCAACCGAGAATTAGCTTGGCACGATCACGCTATGCTAATCCACGTTATGAGTGTAGCGAGTCATGTCTTCTCTTTTCAGACTTGGATATTCTTTTAAAACTTCATCAATTGAATCTCCAGCTCCCAAGAATTCCAATATAGAAATCAGGTGACAGTATACCTATTTCCTAAAATTAGAAATCAGGTGACAGTATACCTATTTCCTAAAATTAGTATGCCACCTGATTTGAAAATCAGGTGACAGCATACCTATTTACAAAAATAAATATACTGTCACCTGATTTTAAGGCGATATGCAGTCCGGTTGATAAATTTGTTAGTGAATATTATGCAATTACAGTAAATTAGAGCAGAATGTAATGTTATTGACAAATGTGTAATTACACACAATAATTAGATAGATGCCTCTTCTTTAAAATACTCAAACAATCCCTGATGACAAAATCTGATAAGAAAAATCAAAAGATTAGACGAAATTCTAATAATGTCAAATTCCATGATTTTGTGACTTGGCTTGAAGACAATGGTTTTTCTATTGATCGAGTAAGCGGAAGCCACCATATTTTTGTTCACCCAGATATTGAGAATCCAATTAACGCACAGAAAAAGAAAGACGGAACAGCTAAAGCCTATCAGGTAAAACAAGCAATCAAAATCATTGATGGAGAATAACCATGGAATATACAGTTAAAATCTTTCCCGATCCTGAAGAGGACGGGGATTATATTGCTGAGATTGAAGAGCTTAAGGGATGTTCTGCATTTGGAGAAACCCCAGAAGAAGCTCTACAAGAGATTGAAACAGCTATGGAATTGTGGATTGAATCTGCTAAGAAACATGGTAAACCAATCCCAAAACCTAAGAATCAAAAAGTCAATGAACCAAAAAAGAGATTTAATGTGATGTTTCCCGAATCTCTACTGAAAGATGTAGATGAATATAGAGGAAAACATGGACTGAAACGATCTGAGTTACTTGCTGCTGCTGCCGAGCAATATATGTCTTCCACTCACTAACGCCTGTTTCACCAGCCGCTATGCCGATGGGTTATTAACGATGAACTTGCCAAGGCCACATGACTTGCGTCCTGCAGCGGCGATATGAGGCCTGGCGTAAACTTTTGTTATATTTTACTGATTTTATAGACATCTTCAGTTGTGCCAGAAATCACCGACTGCTTAACAAACTGCATTTCTAACGAATTATTCTCAGAAAACTTCTTGAACATACTTTTACTAATTGAGTTTTCTGTCGTGATGGACAACTGAATATTATTAAATCCAAATTGCTCAGATGAATCAAAAAGGAATTTGATTAAATCTAAGGCGATTCCTCTCCCTCTAAAATGCGGATGAACACAAACCTGCCAAACAAAAATGGTCGATTTATCAATTGAAGGAAGCCCACAAATGAATCCAACCAATCTTTCTGATTCGACACAGACGAATGTTGTTCTAGGGTAGAAATTCCCGAGTATCCAATAGACGTATTCATGATGTGGGTGAACATAAGGCTTGCAGTTGTTTAGAAGAATGATAATCGATTGAATATCTGATTCTAGTGCCTTTCGGATTTCCATTTCTATTGTTTTGATTTTCAAATATAACACTGGCATGACCCGTGGCTGTGGCGTAGCGGAAGCCACCGGGTCAATACACATGTTATACGTGTTCACCGAAGATCTCGCTCATAGATTTTATTCTGTTTGTGTGTACCTTTGAAACACCGAAACCTAGAGGAAATATGTAAATCAGGTGACAGTATACCTATTTACAAAAATAAGTATACTGTCACCTGATTTAATTTACAAAAATAAGTATACTGTCACCTGATTTAAAATATAACACCATTATAACCGGTCGCTACACCGGATTTGATTTCACAATTGTCTTGCTAGCATCTCATTACTTGAGCTCATCGGTGGCGATTAGGAGTCCGGTCGATAAATTTGTTAAACCTCCTAACTAGAATAAACTATATTTCTTTTAAAAATTGAACTTCAAGCTATTCCGGTTTAATGGATGTCGTATGATCTAATAGAATCTTCCAACCAGAACTGGTCAAGACAAAAACATTTGAAACTATTGCTTTATAATTCTGTTCTCCAAGTGAGATGTATTCTTCCGCAGTTGACCAAACATGTTTATCATCAATTTTGTGGATCTCAATATTGTCGATTGAAATCCTTAGCCCGTTGTTAGTACCAATATGCTGATACCAATATTCTGACAATTGTTTCTTTCCTCGTAATACATGACCATTACTTATCTTAATCATATTACTGTTATCAGCAAAAAAGCTTAATATAATGGACCCATATTTTTGAACCACCTGGATGTAGTACAAAAAACAATCTATCTTCTCATTTGAAAAGGAGGAAATTGATGAGAAGAAGTTTTGATG
>JANQGZ010000014.1:0-3793 GCA_028282825.1 SAR324 cluster bacterium | reverse complement strand
TATACCACCCGTGAGGGCAATCAAACAACTCCCCTGTTTCGAAACATAACCTTCGTGATTTCGGCGAACCGGACGGTGTCATAAGGCAAGTTGGTGGGTCCGCTGCGCTTGACCCACCCTACATCCCCCATTGAATCCGGAAGCAAAAGGCATTAAATCACTGGCTACTATCTTTCGCTTCAACGGAACATGCAATCGGTCTGATTTAGTGGATTAGGGCAACATCCTAAAAAGATGGCACAGCAGGCAGCAGATAAATGATCTTCGTAATAAGGTTTTTGCCGCTGTGAAGGAGGACACACAAAGGTTAACCGGGTAAATCCAATCGATTTTCTTCAGGAGGGCAGAATGACCTGGATTCAAAGACAAATGCAGGGGGATACAAGTTCGATTCTCTGCATTTGCCTTTAGCCCGATTAATTTTCAATTAGAATATACGGGGCAAGATTCACACGAGCGTTGGCGGAAGCACCGTAATAGTTGGTGTAGCTCCGGCCTTTTTCCAGGGTGTAAAAAACATCCACATAATCATCGTTATTGGTGAACCATTCGTCCGGCATGGCCTGGATGATTTTGTTGGCGATTAAGACCAATCCCGAATAAGGTGCAGTCTCAGGGAAGGTTGCCATGATTTCGGCGGTCGCGTTTAAAATAACGTCAATTAGTTCCTGGTAGTTGTAGTTGTCGTCTTTTTCGTACAACACGACATTAGCAGCAGCATATTGATATTGGCTCCAGAAAATCAGGATTTGATTCGGGTAATAGGTGGTGTCTTCGTAATCCAGGTACGGCATGTCCACAATGGTAACCTGGGCTTCCATCTGATTTGGCTGAACTCCGGAAACGATGGCATACACCTCTGCTTTCCCTGAAATCCACGGTTCCATGTCATCTTTTAAGCGAATGGCATTGAGCTTGGTGGTTTCAATATTGCCGGTTGCTGCCGTATAATTTTCCACCGGAACGGACTGGAGACCGCTTGCTCTCAAGGCGTCATTTACCATTGCCACCCCGGCTGCCAAATCTTTACGGCTGTTAATTCCAACCACAAGAACCGGTTGATCCGGCTCTTCATACGGGTCAAGCAGATGCTGTCTGCCATCCTGATCGAAGGCTTCGATGTATTCCCAGTCTTTTTCATTTCCTGAAGGTACGTAGGCGGTTAAAATATCAGCTTTTGACCCTGATTTAAAATCCTTCATGGATTTTTCAGGCAAGGCGAGTCGAACTTCCAGCAGCTCATCTGCATAATTCTCAATACCTTTTGCCTGTCTGATTCTTAAATCCAGGGTGGAAAGCATTTTCTGAAAACTTCTATTGCTTCGTTTGCTGATTTGCTTTGTTGCCAGGGACTGCAAGGAGATGCTGGTTTGCTTCCCTGTGATCCGGTTCTTGAGTTGGGTATAAAATCCTTGGTCAGACAGCCTGGTGGCAAAAGAAATCGCCAGTTCCCGCTTGTAGGCATCGAAGTTTTTTAAGTCGAGAGATTCGTTACCCAGACGATTGAGCAGATCTGTGTTTCCAGCGATAGCACTGAATGAGATACTAAAAGAGATAAACAACAACAGAAATGTTTTGATCTGCATAATTTCCCCCTTTTGATAATTGAGTGAAGTAAAGCTTTGACAAGAATTAAGCTCTGTTATGAAAAATGCTTTAATATATTTAAACAAATGGGCAAAAACCAAATCTACAGCCCAATAATTATAGACGAAATGTCTGCAGGATTTTTCGTAAATCTTTGTAAATTTTAACTTAATCGCACTGTAACTATTTACCACAAAGACACAAAGCTCACGAAACAAAGGAAAAAAATCGCTCTTTTGCCATGCAGCGGGCAGACAATTTGATCATTGCCCAGCCAAATATAGTGTCTTGAGCACAACAAGGTCTTTTATAATTATCTTTTCATAGATAATCTTTTGACAGATAATTTCTTAATAGATAATATATTGATAGGTATTATTAGGTTTTTTGCAACTATATAATTTGATGAGCAAGCAATAAGGATAATTGATGAAATTTTACGGCAGGGATGACGAGTTAGAGATTATCAAAAACTGGATTGAAAAAATTGATAAAGGCATGCTGTTCACTTCCATTATTGGAAGACGGAGAATCGGAAAAACGCGTCTATGGCTTGAAGCAACGCAAACCATAAGCAACAGTCTCTATCTTTTTTGCCTGCCGGGGAATGTTAGTAAAACTTTTGAACAAGTTGATGCTCATTTGTACGAGCTCGGGTTTACTTCCGTGCCAAAGGATTTGACACAGTTTTTTAAGGCGGTTTCGATGATGTTATCCAAAAACCAGCCGCTTATCCTTTTTTTTGATGAGGTACAGAATTTATTTCTTGATAGTTCTGAGGATCTCTTTTTATTTCAAAGATATATTGATGAATTTGAACAAAAGAATTATCCATGTTTAATGGTATTTTGCGGTTCTATTCAAAGCTTATTGAATAAGATTCTTTTCGAGGATAACTCCCCACTTTTTGGTCGGCTTGATCATAAAATTCAACTTAATCCATTGCCTTTTTCAATAATCAAACAACTATTCATAGACAATCACATCACAAGTCCGGAGCAACATTTGAGGCTATATACAATGTTTGGGGCAAACATCCGCTTTTATGAGATTTTGCAACAGTTTGGATGGTTGGAAGAATCTATTTCACTGATATTGAAAAAAGGCTGGATGGGATTTACCGGGCTTTTCAGCGATGAGCTGAACAAAATGCTTCATCCTGAATTGAAAAAGTCATCTCATGTCTATACTGGAATGCTTTCAGCCATAGCCAAGGGAATTCACAGTGCCAATGAAATAGCAAATGTTGCGGGCATAAACACAACATCTCTAGGAAACTATCTTCCTTATTTAACGGATAGTCTTGATCTGATCGAAAAAGAGACCTCTGTCACGGAAAAAGCCAATTCAAAAAACTCAAGGTATGTGATTAAAGACCCGTTTATCTATTTTTGGTATCGATACATTGAACAAAATCGTGCATTACTGGAAATGGGACAGGCTGATTCGGTTTTTAACAAAATTGTTGAGGATATGCCTAATCTTGAAGGAAGAATTCTGGAAATGATTCTTAAACAAAAAATACTGGAGAATCCCCCAATGAACTTTGATATAGCCGGTCCTGTTTTTAAAAACAAAAATCAAATTGAAATTGATTATTTGTTAGCCAATGAAAAGGCGAATCGAATATTTGCATTTGAATTTAAGAGGGGACAAGTTAACAAAAAAAGAGAATTGAACAAATTGTTTTATAATGTTTCTCAATTGCAATTTAAATCAGTTCAGTTGAATACTCCCTTCATTGAAGGTCGTATTCTCTCTTTAAAAGACATCTGACAAAGTAACGAGTGCTTATTGCCCCTGGTGTGCAAGTAATCAGGGCATTACAAAACTTTTACTTTACCGTGCGCCGTGATCTTACTACCCATAATAAAGAGGTAGTAACATGCATTTCCTCCCAGTTTTTCTTTTCATCGATTTGCATTTTTATAATCCAATTCCCTTGTTTTGGTCTCCGGGTTTGTCGAAATGACAGTGGGAAGCAAATACCCGAAATTTGCCAGAATGGAATGTCGGACACAGGATAATTTATGAACTCTTTCTTGCAGCAGATTAGAGGGATATTATCGATTCTATATCTTATTACCAATACCCTGTTCTGGGGCATGTTCCTTTTTTCTATCACTGGTTTGAGACTAGTGGTCCCTTTAAAAGCCTGGCGCAAAATCTGCGGACGGATAGCGATAAACATTGCTGAAAATTGGAT
>JANQGZ010000012.1:0-5733 GCA_028282825.1 SAR324 cluster bacterium | reverse complement strand
GAGGAGAAACTGGTTGAGATTTGGAAAGAAGTACTTGGAGTTGAAAAGATTGGCATTCATGACCGTTTTTTCGATCTGGGGGGGCATAGTTTGAAGGCTACAAAAGTTCTACTTCGTATCAACAATTTTTTTAACACTAAACTAACATTGAAAGAAGTTTTTCAAAAAAACACAATTTGTGATCTTGCTGAAATTGTTGAGAATGATACAATTAAAAGAAGTCAGGAGCTTGAAGAAATACTGAGTGAATTTGATATTAATTGACTATAATATACTGACTCTTTTTTTATTAAACAGAATAAGGCATTAATAAATAAAAAATTCGAATACATAGACATTTTGGTTGATCACAACCTAATAATTATTTGGATATCATTGCTTAACTCAAATTGTTACATATAGGTTTGATTCCAGGTACTTTGTAAACCAGGTAACTTCTGAATTCTAAATGTCAATTTGATTTAGTTTTCTAACGCAGGAAGAGATGTTCTTCAGTTTCTTTCGCCGGAAGAACCCATTGCAACAAGTTACTAAGTGATGACTGGGTTCTGTATTTATTATTATAAAAATAGACTTAATAGTTTACTTATTTGACTTCATAAATTCACAATCCGAATTTCCGATCACTAATAGTCAATGTTTCTAATGAATCATTTGCATACAGGCAGATAGTATTTCTGACTTCTCTGCGATTTGTCGACATGAAGACACATTGATCCAACCTGTTTATTTATCTCATGAATACCCTTACATGTTGCTTTTTTCATGAGCATTGGTTCTCTTCCCTCTAAGCAGTGATAATTGAACCGTTGGATTTAAGTTCGCAACATTCTGGGTTTGATTACTCAATCTTGAATATACTATTCTCTAACTACTTAAATAGATTATGATTTTATCTATTTAAAGAGATTTTATATGAAAGAGTAACCAGTTTTATAAATGCCAATCAATTGCAGTGTTAATTGCCCAGAATCAAATTTAACATTAGTTGAAATTTCAACAGTCAGGATACTCATATTTTATTCAAAGTCATAAAAGGAAATATTATGAAGAATATTGGTTCAAAGTTGGAAAATTTAACTGACGAACAAATAAAAGAATTAAAAATAAAACTGAGAAAAAAAGGATTTAGAATAAACGATCAGAATTTGATTGTTGAGATTAAACACAACAAAGCAATTGAACCAATCGACGGTCAAAAACATTATCCATTATCAAATGCTCAAAAACGTCTATGGATTATTAATCAGATTGATAAGGATAGTATAGCCTATAATATTTCAGCTGCTTTCAAGCTTGAAGGAGAGTTCAATCGGAAAGCATTTATAAGTGCTTTCCGATTTATTGTAGACAGACATGAGTCACTTAGAACTGTCTTTATAACTGCGAATGGTGAACCGAGGCAAAAAATTTTACAGAATCCAAATGATTCAATCCATTTTATTAAACTGGAGCCTAAGTACAATGTAGATGATCAAATCAACAAAATTGTCAAAAATGAGTGTTCGATGCCTTTTGATTTGGAGGAA
The DNA here is from genome assembly GCA_028282825.1 of SAR324 cluster bacterium. Classification (GTDB taxonomy): domain Bacteria; phylum SAR324; class SAR324; order XYD2-FULL-50-16; family XYD2-FULL-50-16; genus JAHJTV01. Next base: position 4,204 of record JANQGZ010000012.1, on the reverse strand, counting down.
GGGCCATTATGTAAGTTTACAATCTTGGGCATAGAAAAGGAAAATCATTTGTTGATAGTTAATATGCATCACATCATCTCTGATGGTTGGTCGATGTCTATATTTGTCAATGAATTATTGTCTTATTATCGTTGTTATCACAAGGGACAATCACCGAATGTGAATTCACTTAGAATACAGTATAAAGATTATGCCAACTGGCAAAGTGATCTGTTAAATGGAACAGAACTGACATATCAAAAAGAATACTGGCTTGAAAAACTGACTGGTGAGATACCAGCCTTAAACCTTCCTACTGATAGGGCACGTCCTGCAAAAAATTCCTTTAACGGGGATAGTATTAAGTTTCAATTACCTAAAAATACAATAAGTTCGTTGGAGTCTTTGTGTAGAGAAAATCAGATCTCACTCTTTATCGTTTTACAAGCATTAATTAAAATTCTTTTTCATAAATACACAGGACAGAATGAAATTGTTCTTGGAGCTCCGATAGCAGGGCGCACGCATGAGGACCTTGAGTATCAGATCGGATTTTATCTCAATAGTCTAGTACTTAAGGATACTATAAAAAACGGCGAATGCTTCCAAGAGTTTCTCAATAGAACAGCTATCACCTGCACAGATGCTTTTCGTCATCAAGATTATCCATTTGATAAATTGATTGAAGATTTGGAATTAAAAACCGACCATTCACGTTCTCCTGTATTTGATGTGATGGTGAATTTTCACAATGAAGAAACTGCGGTTATTGATATTGATGGCATAACAGTCAAGCCTTTTCAGATAGATGATCACAGTAGCAAACTCGATTTAAGCTTTGATTTTTTCTCTGTACCCAATGGATTAGAATGTGTTCTGCGTTACAATACAGATTTATACAATAACGATAGTATTAAACGAATGGCAAATCATCTAATTACATTAATTGGATCGGTTTTGACTAATCCTAATGCAGGTATCAATGAATTAGAGATCATCCCTTCAGAAGAAAAAAAATTAATTTTGGAAGGTTTTAATAAAACAAGTTGTCCATGTCCAAAAGAAAAAACAATTATAGATTTGTTTGAAGAGCAGGTCGGTAAAACTCCAAATCATGTAGCAGTGAGCTGTGATGATGTACAACTTTCCTATCGAGATCTTAACCATCAAGCAAATATTGTCGCACATCATTTGATAAAAAACTTTAAAATCCAACCAAATGATTTTGTAGGAATCATGCTAAGTAGATCGGAAAAAACAATAGTTGCTATATTAGCAGTATTAAAGTCCGGTGGTGCTTACGTCCCTATTGACATGGATTATCCCGATGAACGAAAACAATTTATCATTTCAGACTCGAAACCAAAAGTAGTTCTAAGTAATGAAACAGAAGGTATTTTCTTAAATATTAGCAAAATTATCGAAAGTTCTACGAAAAAACAACTGCCAAATCCAGGTCTATCCTTAACTCCCGATTTACCTCTACACATAGTATACACTTCTGGAAGCTCTGGAATGCCCAAGGGTATTATTACAAAGCATGAGAATGTTATAAATTTTGTAGAATGGGGAAAACAATATTTTTTTAATGATTTTGTTGAAGGGAATTTTGCATTATTTACATCTCTTTCGTTTGATTCCTCATCTACAGCAATCTACATGTCCTTGCTTAGAGGCAAAGCCTTGACGGTGTATAATCAGACGGAAGGAATTGATCAATCGATATACAAAGCTTTTACAAGTGATCATGTCGATAGCATGAAATTGACACCAGCTCATATTTCTCTTCTTACCAATCTAAAAATTAAAAATAGCCCTATTAAATTGGTCATTGTTAGTGGCGAAGAGCTCCTAGAGGACCACGTGAACGTTTTAAGAGCTGCGACAAATGACGGACTAAATATTGTCAATGCTTATGGACCAACCGAAACGACGATGACCTGTACGGCTAAAATGATTAAGGACTCAGATAGCAATATTAATATAGGTAAACCCATCAATAATGTCAGAATATATATTTTGCAGAAACTACAGCTAGCGGCTGTAGGAATTTCCGGAGAAATCTGTATTTCTGGTGCGGGAATCTCAAAAGGATATCTAAACCAATCGACACTTACGAAAGAAAAATTTGTATCAAATCCATTCTTTGAAGATGATATCATGTACAGGACCGGTGATCTTGGAAGATGGCTGCCAGATGGAAATATCGAATATCTGGGACGTATTGATAATCAGGTTAAAATTAGAGGTTATCGCATAGAGATAGATGAAATTGAAAGTAGCATTTTGCGATTTGATAATATTTGCGCCTCAGCTGTGCTGGCAAAAGAAAATGTGCTCGGCGAAAAGGCATTGGTTGCCTACTATACGTCGACAAATGAAGTTGATCTTCCAACCCTGCGCAGTTTTTTGGAACGAACGCTACCAGACTACATGATTCCAGCCTATTTTGTGCATCTAACCAGTATGCCTTTGACTGCGAGTGGTAAAATTGATAGAAGGTCCATCCCGGAGCCTCAGATTAAAGAAATGTCATCAGGAATGAGGTTTGTCGCACCTAGAAACAAAACTGAAGAAAAACTGGCAGATATATGGAAGGAGATTTTGAGCCATTCTCAGATTGGAATTCATGATAATTTTTTTTATCTTGGTGGACATAGTCTTAAGGCAATTAGTCTCATTTATCAAATCCACAAGCATTTTAGCATCAAGATAGGATTAAGACAGATATTTGAAACTCCGACAATTGAAAATCTTGCAAAAATTTTGACAAATGATAAGGGAACACAAATTTATCAACAAATTGATTGTGTTGAAGAGCAAGAATACTACGATGTCTCTAGTGGCCAGAAACGTCTTTGGATTCTAAGTCAAATGGAAGAGGCAAATAAAGCCTATAACATGCCTGCAGCACTATATTTGGAGGGAGAGATTGACATTGATGCCTTTCAAACAGCAACAAATCATCTCATACAACGTCATGAATCACTTCGGACTATCTTTATCAGTGTAGAGGGAGAGCCTAAACAAAAAGTTCTAAAATCTTCAAAAGCAGAGATTAAGTATATTAATTTATTGAATAAAAACGATAGTACAGCGGAAGTCAATCAAATTATTCAAAAAGAAATAATCTCTACTTTTGATTTGGAAAAAGGCCCACTGTTTCGATTTAAAATCTTAAAAACCGGTGTTAAAAGGCATGTTTTAATATTTAACATGCATCATATTATATCTGATGGTTGGTCTAGAAACGTATTCATTCGGGATTTGCTAGCTTATTACAGATATTGTAAAGGAGCCATCGACATATTTCCAAATGCGTTGAGAATACAATATAAAGATTACGCTGTTTGGCAAAATAAACTTATGTCAGGGTCGCATTTAGCTTCTCAAAGAGCATATTGGTTAAATAAACTTTCAGGCAATCTCTCAAAACTGGATTTACCTGCTGATAAAGTACGTCCAGCCGTTCAAACATATAATGGAAATAAAATTGAATTTTCATTTTCGAAAAAAGAAAGTTCCAAACTAAATACTTTTTGTGAAGAGCAACAAATAACGTTATTCATGTTGCTTCAAGCATTTATCAAAGTCCTGTTTCATCGTTATACCGGGCAGTGTGATTTGGTTTTGGGCTCCCCTATTGCTGGAAGAAATCATGAAGATTTGGAAAACCAGATTGGATTTTATGTAAACACGCTTGTTTTTCGAGATACAATCAAGAGCGAAGATACATTTAAAAGGGTTATAGAGACTGTAAAGGACACTTGCAGTGATGCATTTTCAAACCAAGATTATCCTTTCGAGCAGCTAGTAGAAGCATTGGATAGCAGAAGGGATCTGGCCAGGTCTCCAGTTTTTGATGTTATGTTAGTGTTACAAAACACTGATGAGATAACTATTGAATTTGATGATTTAAAGGTAACGCCCTGGGAAGCTGACCATGTAATCAGTAAATTTGATGTAACATTCAACTTTTACAAATCTAATGAGCAGTTATTTTGTCGTCTTGAATATAATACTGATATATTTAATGAAGACAGAATGCATCGAATGGTAAGTCATCTGATGTTGCTTGCAAATTCTGCTATCAGTAATCCTAATACTAGTATAGGGGAACTAAACTTAGTCTCCGATTCAGAGAGGCATCAGCTTTTAAGCGTTTTTAATGAGACAGAGACACGGTATCCCAAGAGCAAAACGATCATTGATCTGTTTGAGGCGC
>JANQGZ010000009.1:0-9456 GCA_028282825.1 SAR324 cluster bacterium | reverse complement strand
TAACCGGATCGTGGAGGATGATTAAAGCGGTTGGAAGCAGTATGGTGGCAAGACGGTCTGGTAGCATCATTAACATTGCTTCAACAGCAGGATTGGTAGGGTACAGAAACTTTGTTGGGTATGTTGCAGCAAAACATGGTGTTATTGGCTTAACCAAAGCTGCTTCACTTGATTATGCACCTTACAAGGTTAGAGTTAATGCATTATGTCCAGGGTCAGTGCGAGACAAGAAAGAAGTTGAGGGTCAAATGCTGTCAGAAATTGCACGCTCTTTAAAAATATCCTTATCAGAATATGAGGGAGAATTTGTAAAATCTCAACCAATAAACTCATTAATTGAGCCTGAAGACGTTGCTATGTCAGCGGTGTGGCTAGCTTCAAATGAATCCCTTCGAGTAACTGGAAGTGTTGTTTCAGTCGATGGCGGTTACTTAGCCCAATAGTACTTATTGTAGGCACAGAATCTTTATCGCAAAGATAAAGTCAATTTAAAGTAAGAATTTTCCAAAAAGGCCATGTTAGAAAACCAACTTTCGTATATATCCTCTAGATTTAATAAAAATTCAAAGTTTCATGCAATTCAAGCGAAATTAGATAGAACAGTTGATATTAAAACGCTAACAAATAACTTCTTATCAATTGTTAGAGATCTGTTTGGTATGGAACAACAATACTCCAATCTTTTCTTGTGGGTTGAGAAGCATAATTATCTTTCAAACAGTGAATTTGCCGAACAATTAGTAAAAAATGAAATGGACCGACCTTTGAATGATGAATCGAAATTTCCTCTAAGGGCAGTTCTATTGACTTTTTCAGATGATTTTTCTTTCCTAATTATAGTTGCTAATCACGCTTATATCGATAAAAGTTCGATGATTAGAATGCTTAACGTTTGCATCACAGGACATTCGATTACAATAGACGAAGCGACTACAAGTGAAAAACTGGCAATCGATAATCCAAATTATGTAAGTCAGATACTGACAGCTGATTTTTTGCCAAAATCATACTGGAAGTTTAATTCTTGTATGCAATCACCTCCAATAATCACAACTGAGTGGGAGATTCAAAAATCTGGTCAATTCATAGAGTCATATTGGATTACTGCTCTGATTGTTGTCCTGTCTAGAATATATTGTAAAAAAAGTCCTGTAATTGCTTTAAATACAAGTTTTTCACTTTCTACATCTAAAGCTTCTCTTCTAGTTAGAGATGGATATCGGCTTATTACATCTCAAATTGAACGAAACTCTGTTGCGGAAGAGCAAATACCAAAAATTGCTAATTGGATTGAAGAATCTTTGGTTTGGTACACAGATGAGTTGTTTGATGGAATGTTTGAATCTGAAGATTTAGGAGATGTCCTCGTTGGCGTCTTGATTAACAAAAAACAAGAAAAGCCTGTAAATCAAATATTGTCTTTAGATTACAATCCTTTTTTTTCTTTGCCTTTTCCCCTAACTTTAGATTTTCAAAAATGTCACGACGAGAAGGTTATATTAAAAGCAACGTTCGAAACTAAAATATTTCCTCCGACAATTGTTAATGATATTATAGAGTGCATGAAAACTTGTTACGAAGCGATCCAAAGAAATAAAAACTTATGTTTGTCTCGATATCCTCTTCTGAACAATAGTCAAGCTGAAGCAGTCTTGAATTTAATACCAAGGGTCAAGGTTCCCTTTGCTAATGATTTACGGATTGATCAAATGATATCAAATCAAGCTCAATCGTACCCGGATTCCATCGCTTTGTCATTTGGCAAGCAACAAATGACCTACAGAGAGTTGGAAACTGCATCGAATCAGATGGCCCATAGACTGATCAAATTCGGTGTGAAAATCAATGAGCGTGTTGGAATTTGTATCGATAGGTCACTGGAGATGGTGGTTTCAATTATTGCTGTTTTAAAGTCGGGTGCTGGATATGTTCCAATGGATCCGGAAAATCCTAAGGATAGACTAAAATATATATGTAACGACGCAGGAATAAGAGTTGTTATTTGTACAAGGGAGGATTTCCCAACATCAGATGATTTTATTCTACTGCATCCTAACGAACTATCAAAACCGGAGGCTGATTCTAATTTGCTGCCTCCAGCTCTGGCTTTAACCAGTTCCAAAGATACCGCTTATGTAATTTACACGTCTGGAACTACTGGGTCTCCAAAAGGAGTAGAAATTCCTCACGGAAATTTGACAAGCCTAGTCTCAGGACTGAAAACAGATTTTAAATTGAGTAAGAATGATATATGGACGTTGTTTCATTCAGTAGCATTTGATTTTTCGGTTTGGGAAATGTTTGGTTGTTTGTTGACAGGAGGTCAATTAGTTATTGTTCCTCAATGGATTACACTTTCATCAGAAGCATTCTCAAGGCTAATTTTTAATAAACGAGTAACAATACTATCGCAAACTCCTTCTGCCTTTGCACAACTTGTCGATATCGACCGAAAACAGACGGTGTCAAATAGTCTTAAGCTAATCGTGTTTGGCGGTGAACAATTGGATGCGACGATGTTGTTGTCTTGGTTTGATCGTCATTTTGAGCATCAATGCCGATTGGTCAACATGTATGGTATCACAGAAACTACAGTCCATGTCACAGCACAAACAGTAACTCGGAATGAAGCAATCAATGCCTCGAAGTCAGTTGGCTCCGCTATCCCCGGTTGGTACTTTTACGTGCTTGATGAAAATCAGAATTTGTTGCCCCTAGGAGTTCCCGGTGAAATCTATGTTGGTGGAGCTGGAATTGCCAAAAAATATTTAAATCAACCCAAACTCACAGCAGAAAAATTTTTGAAAGATCCTTTTCATGATGGGGTTTTTTATCGTAGTGGAGATTGCGGGCGACTCTTGCAAAATGGTCATTTAGAACATTTGGGGCGATTAGATAATCAAATCAAACTCCGGGGTTATAGAATTGAGCTGGATGAGATTCGATCAGTTATTTTAAGGATACAGGGTGTGGTATCCGTTGCTGTGCTAGTCAATCAACCGGACAAAAATGATACGGCTTCTGCACGGTTAGACTGTTATCTAGTTCTGGATGGAATATCGGTTAAGGATGTTAAACTTCTGGCCGAAAGGTTTTTACCATCCTACATGGTTCCTTCCACATTTACGAAGTTAGACAGTTTTCCCTTAACTACCAATAATAAACTGGATGCTCGTAAGCTACCTGTTCCTGCAACTAATAACAGCTCAGTTGTTAATACAAAAGGAGGTGAATCAACTTCCCGGAGTGAGATGCCGACTTCCCATGCGACAGATACAAAACAGACATTACAACAAACGATGGTGAAGATATGGAGTCAGATATTTAAAGTGAATGTGCATATAGATGATAATTTCTTTGATTTAGGAGGAAATTCTCTACTTGCAATGCGTATCTCAAGCTTGATGAAAGAACAAGGATTGCCTTCGTTATTGTATCGTGATTTATATATTCATCAAACGATCAGTAACATTTGTCTATTTATGAGCAATGAATGCGAGCAGAACGGAGCAGTATTACGGTAATAAATTCCACCTTTTTACCATAAATAGGATGTAACTATTATTGGAGTTTGCCATTTAATGTTAAAACAATATGCACTGACTTTATCTCAATTCGATATCTGGGTAGACCAAAAGATACGAAACAACTCTTCTTTGTACAATATTGGCGGATTTATCGACATTAAAGGATATGTACAAGTAGCAGTTTTTGAGAAAACAATTAATCAATTGGTTCAGCAACACGATGTACTCAGATTGAATGTTTTGAATCAGAATCAATCTCCAGTCCAGGTATTTAAGCCACACTTGGAATACAAAGTACCCTTTTTTGATTTTTCTAAACAAAAAAAACCTTACAACGCAGCCTTTCATTGGATGCAAGAGGAATTTAAAAGACCCATCGACCTTAGTGCTGCGAATTTATTTTACATATGTTTAATCAAGGTATCGGAAAATCATTTTCTATCGTTTAACAAGCATCATCATATTACAATAGACGGATGGGGATTATCCATTCTTGCAAAGCAGCTTATCAAAATATATAACTCTTTGGCAGAAAAAGGTATAACAGAACAAAGTAAATTGTATAGTTACACGAGCAAGATAGAAGACTCCAATAAGTTTTTAGATTCACTGCGTTATAAAAAAGCAAAGGAATTTTGGAGAAATAAGCTTGCAACTAAACCTGTCTCTATTCTTTCCAGTACAGTATTTAGTTCGTATAAAAACGATTCTATAAATAGTAACCGGAAGAGCATCATTTTAGACTCCAAAATTTATTCAAAGCTTAATGATCTCGGAACAAGTTTAAACGTTTCTACATTCGTTGTTTTTCTTGGTGCCCTTTATTCCTATTTATATTTAATCACCAAAGTCAGTGAGATTGTAATTGGAATACCTTTGCTCAACAGGCCAGGCAAGAATTCCAAGGAAACAATAGGTCTATATGCTGACACAAGTCCTTTGCTAGTGCTTATAGACTCCCATCAATCATTTAGCGAACTATTAAAAAAGATAAAAAAAGAACTAACTGAATGTTATCGTTTCCAAAAGCTTAATTCTGGCGCAATTGAGAAACTTGCTCGCTCAAACTCCCTTAATCGACTCTATGATGTAATCTTGTCATTCGAAAAGCACTCATTTGAACATCAGGTGTTAGACTACGAAACGTCTTTTGTTTCACTTTCGAGCCTTCAACAATCGAATGCGTTAACACTGCATATAGAAGAACATCAAGAAGGAAAAGACGTTGTAATCAACTTTGACTACAGAGCTGATGTTTTTAAAAATTTTACAATTGATACGTTTACCGATCAATTTCAAAATCTTCTTTGTGAAATAACAAAAAAATCTGATAGAAGCATTTCCGAGCTAAATTTAATATCTGTCGAAGATGAAAAACTGTTGTTTGAAACATACAATAATACCAATGTTAAATATCCCACCGGACTAACTATTGTAGATTTATTTCAGCAACAAGTGGATAAATCACCAAATAATGTCGCATTAATATTTGGCAATAAGCAACTGAGCTTTAGGCAGTTAAATGAAAGAGCCAATAAAGTTGGTCAGTATCTAATACAAGAATGTTCAGTTAGATCTGGAGATTTTGTGGGGCTAATGCTTGAACGCTCTGATCTTATGATTGTTGCCATTTTAGGAATTATAAAAACCGGAGCGGCATATATTCCTATCGATCCGAAATATCCTCAGAGTAGAATCAAGCACATTCTCAATGATTCTCACCCAAAAGCTGTGATTGCTGAATCAAGTTCCGGATGTTGTGTCGATATAAATAAAATTCTGGAAGAGGTAACGAGTCATAGCAATCTTCAACTCAGCTTTATTGGAACATCTCCTCTGTATGTTATTTATACTTCAGGAACCACTGGAAATCCCAAAGGAACCCTTATTAGTCATGATAACTATTTAAATTATGCACTATGGGCGATGGATTATTATTTTGATGATGACGAATCAGGAAACTTCCCACTCTTCACTTCGATTTCTTTTGATTTAACAACCACATCTATATTCCTAACACTGCTGAGGGGTAAAACTCTTACGGTTTTTGGTGATTCAGACGAGTTGACAGTTGTATTAAATGAGATTCTTTCAAATACCCAAATTGACAGTATTAAGCTGACTCCTTCCCATATCTCAGTTTTAAAAAATATGGGAATTAGGCAAACAGACATAAAATTAGCAATTGTCGGAGGTGAAGAGCTTCTTTCAGAACATGTTCGGTTTTTAAAAAATATCAATCCGGCAATGCGAATTGAAAATGAATATGGTCCAACGGAAACTACTGTTGGTTGTATTGTGAAACAAGTTGAAAAAGAGGATGAAAAAAATGTTATCGGTAATCCAATTGCTAATACTAAAATACTGCTATTGGATCAGATGACTCCAGTTCCATTTGGTGTTCCAGGGGAAATAGTAGTTTGTGGTAGAGGGGTTGGACAAGGGTATTTAAATCTACCTGATATAACAAAGGAGAAATTCAAAGAGTGCCATATCTACAAAGAAAAAGCATATTGGACTGGAGATTTAGGAAGATGGCTTCCGAACGGAACACTTGAGTATTTAGGGCGAATGGATGACCAAATTAAAGTCAAAGGATATCGTATAGAGCCCGGCGAGATCGAAAATGCTTTGTTGTCGTATGGATCAATTAGCTCAACATATGTAAATCTGATTCCAATGCAAAAAGGCAAAGAGTTAGTTGCCTATTTTGTGGCGAACAAGGTGATAGATACAAGAGACATTAGAGCTTTTTTAAGTCAACGACTTCCCAGCTACATGATCCCTAGCAGGTTTTTGCAGCTAGAGGAAATGCCGTTAAACATAAATGGAAAGGTCGATCGAAACGCGTTGCCTGCCCCTGAATCGATTATTTGCTTTAAAGGAGGAGAATATATAGCTCCAAGAAATGATTTGGAAATGACCATCGTTGGCATCTGGCAGGACATCTTGGCTTCATCTCGTCGCATTGGAATTGAAGACAACTTTTTTGAACTGGGAGGGGATTCAGTCAAAGCCATACAGATTGCATCCAAATTGAGCCAGAAAGGTTTTAATATAGCTGTGTCTAAGTTGTTAAATTTCCCGACAATCAAAGAGATTTCATCCTTTGTATCAAAAGAGACAAGAAAAATAGATCAGTCAAAAATATCGGGATCCTTCTCTTTAACTCCGATTCAACTCTGGTTTTTCGAAACTCTACAATGTCCAAAACATCACTTTAACCAAGCCATTATGCTTGATTTTAAAGAAAGTATGACCCGTGAAAAAGTAGAGGCTTTAAAGGATTCCGCAAAAAAAATTGTCAATCATCATGATGCATTAAGGTCAATCTTTACACAAAAGGATGGAACTGTTTTTCAGGAGATTCGTCATGATTCTAATATTTTTTTCAAAGAATACAACCTTGATGACGAGGCTGATCCGGTACAAAAAATTAATCTGATTACGAATCAAATTAATCAGAGTTTTGACCTTGAAAAAGGGCCTTTGATTAAGTTTGTCTATTTTCGTGTGCATGAAAAGGGACGCATGTTGATCGTTTCGCACCATTTAATAATTGATACATTTTCTTGGAGGATTTTGATTGAAGATTTAGAAACTGGTTTTCGTCAAAGGCTTGAGAAGGAAAAATATAATTTGCCTCCAAAAACGAGTTCATTCAAAGAGTGGAGCTCATGTTTGGAAGAATATGCAAAAAGCCCTGAGATAATAAGTGATACACTGCCATGGCAAAATGAGGATTTAGTAAAAATTGAAAAACTGCCAATTGGTCATTTAAGCAAAAATTCTGTAAAATCAGTTTCCTCAATTAGTCTAACCAAAGAAAATACGGGTAAAATTCTGTTTGATGCTAACAACGCTTTTTGCACAAAAACCGATGATATTTTACTAGCATCTCTTTCAACAGCTATTTCACGGTGGTGTGGACATTCTCATATATCCATAGACCTTGAATCGCATGGGCGCTCGGATCAATTCAAAGAATCAAATTTTTCTCGAACCATTGGTTGGTTTACCGCCATTTATCCAATTGTATTGCACATAGAAAAAAATGATCCTGCAGAACACGTAATTAATGTAAAAGAAACTCTTAGGCAAGTCGCAAACAATGGAATAGGATATGGAGTTCTAAGAGATTTATCTTCCCACGAGTTTATTGACTCACAACAAAAATCAGAAATTTTATTTAATTACTTAGGGCAATTTGACAAAGAGCTGGAAACATCATTATTCGATGTGTCTATGATACCAGAGACCTATACAGTGAGCCCTGATGCAATCTGTTCTCATAAATTAGTGTTTAATGGAATGATTGTTCACGGTAAACTCATTATGAATCTTGAGAGTACTGTATATGCTACGCGAGAACTTGATATCATTCAGTCTCTTTTTGTTGAAGAACTAAAGAAAACTGTTTCTTATTGCGAAACAAGATCATTCAAAACTTTCACACCATCTGACTTTTCCGATTCGGATTTAACACTGAAAGAATACAGATCTTTAGTCGCTGAAAACAGACTAGTTGCCGAAGACATAGAGGACATTTATCCTTTGACGCCTCTACAGGAAGGTATGCTGTTCCATAATTCAATGAATCAGCATTCAGGCGCTTATTTTGAACAAATAATACTTACTATTTCTGGATCAGTGGATTTAAGTATTTTCAAATCCACTTGGCAACGATTGATATTAAAACATGCTGCTTTGAGAACATGCTTTGTCTCAGGCAGTGAAAAACCTCTTCAAATTGTCTTAAAAAAGCGTAACATAGATTTTAACTATGTGGACCTAAGAAAGACACAAAATCCACACAATACTTTGGAAGACATTCGATTGTCAGATCGCAATATCCCATTTAATTTACAATCGAGTTCCTTACTCAGAGTAAAGCTGATCCAGTTTAAAGATGATGAATATGCCATTATGCTCTCATTTCATCATATAATTATGGATGGATGGTCTATTTCGCTAATAGTTTCAGATTTTTTAAATTCTTATGATCATCCCGTCCGAACTTATGAAGATCCTAGAAACCTATCGACAAAATACTCAACATTTATCAAGTGGCTTAATGGTCGTAATTTAAAATCTACTCTTGAGTTTTGGAGAAAATATCTATCTGGTTATCAATCTCTTTCATCAATACCAAAAGATCGGATCAAGTGCGATGAAGCTGTGAGCGAAGAGCATGCATCTTTTTCATTTTCAATGGATAAAGTTCACACAACAAATGCAATTAATCTCTCTGCAAAAAAAGGGATCACGCTTTACTCGTTGGTTCAGACGATATGGGGTGTTCTACTTTCGCGGTATAATCTATCTGATGACATCGTATTCGGATCTACAGTTTCCGGTAGGTCGCAGGGGATTTCCAATGTTGAGCAGATTATTGGGCTTTTTATTAACACGATACCTGTGCGTATAAAAATCGACCAGACAAAGAGCTTTTGGGAGATAGCACTTGATGTTCATAACAATGCAATACAATGTCTTGATTATCATCACACTTCTTTACCTGAGATTCAAAGTTACTGTGCTCAAAGTAACGATTTGTTTGATCATTTTCTTGCATTTGAAAACTATCCCATCGACCATAGCATTTTGAAGAGCAATGCAGGTCGATTTAAGGTTTCCGACATTCAAGTGTTTGAACAAACAAATTACGATTTTAATATTACAATTATTCCTTCAGAAATCCTCGAATTTCGATTGAATTATAATTCAAAAAAATATTCTAAAATCAATATGATTCACATTGCTTCCCACATAAAAACAATATGGGAACAAGTAATGTTAAATGAAGATGCCACAATATCGTCGTTAAACATAGTCTCCGATTCAGAGAGGCATCAGCTTTTAAGCGTTTTTAATGAGACAGAGACACGGTATCCCAAGAGCAAAACGATCATTGATCTGTTTGAGGCGC
>JANQGZ010000105.1:0-30273 GCA_028282825.1 SAR324 cluster bacterium | reverse complement strand
TAGGTGGTAGGAGATTTCCGATTTCAGTGGTAAGACAAAATCGGTTTTACTGGTCAGTGTGCACCGGTTTTGGTGGCAATTACCAGTCGGTAAATGCACAAAGCCCAGACAACTGCAAAACAACACAATAAAGAGCATCATAAACATATTACAATATGTTTATGATGCTTCGCATCCAGTCAGCATTTTCAGCTACCTTGCCCAACCCAACGATCACATGTTATCAATACCCGTGAAATCCGGTTGAATATAATCAGATAGGAAAATTTTATCAAAAGACTACTCAATAAACTCCATTTTGTAATCTCGGTTAAGGAGGAATCAATAATATGCTGATTTCAAGTTTTAATGAGGATCTATTAGATCTGAAAGAATTCTCCAACCAACTTGAGAGCTTCATAAAAGTTGAGCATCAATATGTCGATGGCGGCTTAGTAATAGGATTAAGTTCAAATTTTGGATCAGGGAAAAGTACATTTTTTCGAATGTGGATGGATTCCATGCTTGACAAGGAAGATGAAGAAAATCCTTTACTTGTATTACTTAACGCTTGGGAAAGTGATTATTATGGTGATCCGTTGTTTGCTATTATTTCCTCACTAATTGAAAGGTTAGTTGAGGGAGGAAAATCACCAAACAAGATTATTGAAGCAGCTAAAGACCTAGGATGGTTTTCCACGGCAATCGGTGGTCAAATTGTTAAGAAAATTATTGGAGTTGATGCTGTTGCAGCGGGTGATCTAGCTGAAAAGAAAAAGAAGGGTCGAGAAGAAAAATTTAAAGCAAATTTGGATTCCTTCTCAATTTATGAGAGTAGGAAAAAAGCAATGAATTCTTTAAGAGAGGCAATAACGGAATTGGTTGAAGGAGATGAACCTCGAATTCTATTTCTCGTAGACGAACTAGACAGGTGCCGGCCGGACTATGCAATTTCCTACCTTGAAACCATTAAACATATTTTTGACATCAGAGGAACTGTATTTATTTTGGCCGCTGATAAAAAACATCTTGAAAACTCTGCAAGAACAGCCTTCGGAGCTAAACTCGATTTTGATGAATACTACCGCAAGTTCGTCCACAGAGAAGTTTCACTGCCAGAAATTTCAGAATCTGGTTATAAAAAAATAGCCTTCGCATATTTAGATTACTATATCGAAGGTCGAGGCAAAAGATTCTGTTTTGCGGATCTAACGGGAAGTCGATCGGAAGAAATTGTCGAACTTATTAGCAGCCTGAAACTATCTCCGAGGCAAATACAGGAAATATTCAGATTATTGGGGCACATATTTGAGACAACAGAAGAAAAAAAAGGTAAGCTGTTTTGGTGTGTTGGTGTTGGCTCAATTCTAATGGCAATACTAAAAGTAGCTAGTTCCGAATTATACGATCTACTAGGCACCCAACAACTCGAACCTAAATCCGCATTAGACTTTTTTAGGAATCAAGTTGATATTTCGCATATAGACTGGTGGTTTATGTTGTGTTTTACAGGTGGTGGGCTTAAGACTGAAGAAAATGAAAATCTAGAGTCTATATTGAAAAGAGCTTGTTTCTCAGAAAAAGAATTGGAAACTTCCCGAAATAGAGATGTTAGTCAGTGGTATAGTGGTTGGGGGCATCATTCATCAAAAAGATTCAAACAAATATTTCAAAAGATCGAGCAACTTGAACAGTGGAGCCAATAAAGCATTTCTGACAGGAAACCCATGAACAATCGCATCATTAATTTAATTGGACAATTATCGACCGATACAAAAATCAACCTGGCATTGGCTATCATTGCGTTGTCTATTGGCATTGCCGAATACGTCGAAATTAAAAGGCTTCACGTAGAAAACGAAGAACCTTATACCGAAGTTGAAAAAGCCACAATAATGCTTATCAACTGCAATAGATCTACCACCCGCTCAAAATTGCCCATCAATCTCTGAGACAATTCCCTCCAGCGGATCTCAAAATTTAGTTATCGAACTAATAGTGAGCATATGCATGGAACTAGTCATAAAAGCAGTAAAAGGATCATTTATCAAGATAGTCAAAAGCTGGGAAGTATGGATTTCCAAGGTGGTGAAGGCGAATGTCATACCTGTTAAGCTGATTGAAATCTGAAAAATTGAAGGTGACCGGATGATTGTAATCTACGAAAAACTAAGAGTAGCCTTCGCCCTGTATTCCGAACTCACAACCCAATACCGCCTCGTCACCCCCGGAGAACGATCCTGCGTTGCCCAAATCCTCACTGGTTCCCTCACTAAAATCGCAATGTAAGGGAGAAGAAGTTTATCCATCTGATCTTTTATAATCTAAGATTCCATCTGTTTTAGACGATCAAGCCTTTGATATTTGTAGATTCAAAATTATTTTGTTTTCTTGCCATTTTTATGGTAATAACTCCTGAAATCACTATTGGATAACAAAGTTTTTCAAGATTAATTAAACGGATTGTTCTTTCAATGTAATGTAAACACAATATTATCAGATGACTAACCCAGATCTGACGATCTAACAATTAGAAATTTAAATGTGTAAAGGGGGATCAATGAATCAAACACTAGTAGATATTAACAGTTCGGAGGGACGAGGAGCAGAGAGATTTGAACCTGCTGAATTAGATGCTGAGGTAAAATCAATTGACAAAACAAAGTCTGTGAATGCGAAAGTTTTGGATGCTTCAAGAAGTGGAATGGCAGTAGCATTTTATTGTGATAATCCTTTTGTTTTAAGTGATCAGGTCGAAATCTGTCTAAAAAAGACTGATACAAGTACTAAACGTATAAAAAATGGCGGTGCAGTTGTAAGAAATTGGGAGAAATCCAGATTTGGTGGCGTGCGTAAAGGATTTGCAATCGAATTCACTTCAGAAATATCTGAAAAAGAAAGAGAATACGATAAATTATTATTTGATGGTGTACGCCAAAAAGCAAGAATTGCAAATCAATTCGAAATCGCTAAATCAGATATTGAATATCTTGGAGCTTACAGACAAAAACTAATTGATTGTCAATTGAGGCTCTTTTTTGTGATTCTAACACTCGGTGTAGCGCTGGGTAGTGCCTATTTCGGATTATCATACCATAGCGTAATTACGACAAACCAAAATAATGCTGGTGAGCTTAGTTTCTGGAGAGCAATGCTAGCACTTATGCCTGCATTGCTTGCTATTGCTTGCGGATTCATGTGTATTCAAAAAAGTGTGTCCATTCAAAGGATTGATTCTTTTCTTTCCATTCTGAAAGAAAGGGTGGTGAAATTTCAATATCCAAGAGAATATCTCGGTTGGGAAACAGCCATTCGAAAATACCGGCACATATTTAATACCGAACGATGCGAAAAGTGTTGGATAGAACCAAAATGTGGAAATCCGACGAATGCAGACAAAGAAGGTGCCAAAAACAAAGGCCTTCTCCAGTTTCCTTTCGTAGCATTTTATCACTTGATAATTTACTCAGCATTTTTGTTTGTCTATTTAGTTTCGGTTGCCGTCATATTAGTAGAAATAGTAAAACATGGCTGGGGTACTACAACAAATATGGCTCTAACCGGTGTGATTGTTCTATTCTCAGTATTATTAATAGGCGGCTTTCGTAAAATTTTCATTTACATACGGAAAGGTAAATTCTCATTCGAACAATTCAAATGCAATTGGAGAGACATATTAAACAACTGCAAAGAAACAGTTTAGTAGATTCAATTATTTACTGTCAGACGTGATACCACCATGATCTCCATTTAAAGTTTCCCCAAACAATGCCTTAGTTTTTATAGGAAATGTTGGTTTGAAAACCTCTCTTTACCGAGCGTCCAGGTTTTGCCGCTCTATACCAACCAACCTATTGTTTTGAAATAGAATTAGCTCTTTTTAAAAGGGGAAGTGGCAACTGGTTTATCGGAATCTGCAAATTGCATTTTTTACCTATTGCTTCCTATTCATTCCAATTCTTTTTTAATGAAATTCTTATCGGCTTTCTTTATGAACACCTTAAGTGTTCATAAATGGTGGAGGATTTAGAACGTAAGGTTACGCTCGTGAACTCGCTTACGCCAGGCTAGTTTGATCTCTCTTACTGGAGAGTTTAAGGAAAAAAAAATGGGTAATGTTATAACGTGACAATCCTGCGATGAGATATTAAATCTATTTTTGTGCAGGTAATCTGATGGGGTAAATTCATATTCACAAACAGATTCAACGATTTAGTCACACCTGTTTAGATTCCGCGTCAAGCCTGGAATGACAAGAAGTCATGTTCCTCGCAAGGTGATCAAAAACTCGTTTTTTAACACGGTTTGCAAGCCCGAAATGACTCAATAGAAAACACTCTTATCTAGTTAGCCAATACAGCAGCGGCTTTGCCGGTGGAATATTTAACATGTTGATCAAATAAAAAATCAAACCAATGCTCTAGCTTGAGGTTGTTCAAATGCTTCTTTGGAGCTGATTAGAACCACAACCAGAAACAGGGTGTCGATGATGATTGAGAATACGGAGCCGGGGATGCTGGTGTAGGCAATCATTGTTCCGGAGAGGAAAAACATGATGGCTTTGACAATGCTCCAAAAGATGGAAGCAATTAGAACAACAATGATCAATTTTGGAGCGAATGGTTTTAGCATCAAAAGAAACACCCCTCCGAGAAAGTAACATATGGCAATGATTGTGGAGACTATGCCTGAGGCTACCATCCATTGTTGGAACCAGGGAGGAATGGCTGTCATTTTTTTGAACAGCTTATTAATCGAGGAGAGTCCCTCATTAAATGATTCCTGAAAATCTTCGTCATCAGATTCGAATTGCCTGGTGACACTCTCAAACTGCTCAAACATCTCTTCGCTTTGCCCAAGAAGCAGCGGAGAGAAAGCTTGTTGAACTCCTCCCAGGATGCCGTACAGTCCAAATAAAATTGTTAAAACTCCTACTGTTTTAACCCAGGTTGGTTTTTGCATGTTTCCTCCTTTAAATAAATAATCTCTTCCATGAGTGCATCAAATTTATATTAGGTCTTTCAATGTCTGTCGTGCTGGTTCGTTGAGATCGGCGAATAAATCAGGATTGTTTAGATTCCGGGTCGAGCCCCATAAGAGCCAAGTTGTTTCTGCAACATATTCATCAAATGAATTATTCAATTTTTGCTTTGAGAGTAGTTGTTCAAAAGAGGCATTTCAACATGATGGTTTAAAAATCATGATGAAAGAGATGAAGCACTCTTTCAGAGTGCAAATTGGATTTTTAATTCCCTACCCCGGGTTAACACCCGGGGCTGTTATGAGTTCCCCTTTAGGGATTACGGACCAATTTTGTTAACCGTAAATCTCCTTCATATCCGGTTTCTCGGTGCAGAAATAGTGCGTC
This sequence comes from SAR324 cluster bacterium, assembly GCA_028282825.1. Taxonomy (GTDB): domain Bacteria; phylum SAR324; class SAR324; order XYD2-FULL-50-16; family XYD2-FULL-50-16; genus JAHJTV01. The sequence continues at coordinate 24,926 of JANQGZ010000105.1, read as the reverse complement.
CAGACAAACAGGTGGTGGCAGGCAATGACGATGAGTCCCAGCGAACTCAGCCATAACAAGCCCGCATGATAGAGTCCAAACAGGGCAACCGAATACATGACGTTGGGTACATATTTGTACATGCCTTTTTTTTCAAAACCCTTTTGTCTGAATTCAGGACGAAAATGGTCTGCGCCGGCGGCACGGGCAAAGCCGAAATAAACGGTTGCGCTATACAAAGCCCATATAATTGGAGGTGTGGTAATTACAATAATCGCGATCGACAGCATCGGTGAAAGTGGCAGAGTCGCCCTGGTCGAGATACAGATAGGGATTAGCATGACAAACCTGGTTAATCCCAAAACACCATAACCAATTTGATGGATGACAAAACCGGCCTTACCAAAAGTCCTGTTAACCCAGCCGCCATGAAGCTCCATTCTCCAGAAAAAAGCAACCCAAAACTGAAACAACCCCGCAAAGATCCAGGACCAGGCAACCCATTCCATTGTAGTAACCCCCCACGCTTGCCCTCTGCCCAAAGGTAAGTGTTTGATAAACCAAAACTGAACAGCACCAAGAACAACAAAAACAAATAAGTGAAATGCCTGCATTTCAAATCTCTTTCGCCAGATACCAACCAAAGTCGCCTCCGTGAAGTTATTTCAGTAGGATATGTCGGGATGAATTTCGTTTTATGATATCAAAACGAAAATACAGATTCCACAATACGGACTGACTAACTGCTTGAGCCTGCAAAAAAAGCAGCAATAAGGTAAGAATCTAATTTTTTGGGTCGACGAAGGGAGAATATGTTTCAGCTATGGTTCCATAAGCTTTCCACCAAAAGCTATGCGACCCGCAGCTGGGAGCTCTATGATTATGTGAATGTTTCCCGGTTTTCGTCCTAAGACAGGAGCTAAAGATATCGTCAGGTTTTGCACCTGCCTGGCTAAGTCCGGACCTACTGGCGGTTTGGCTAAAACAATCGTAATGAAAACCGGATATGTCTCCTTTAACGAACCTTCGTTTTCAGCATAATGTTCTTCGGAGATAAAATGGATCTTTACCCATGTTCCGTGAGGAGGAGACTTAAATACCTCAGCCGCAGTATCAGCCAGTTTTTGGGTTAATCCCGAATGTAAGTGTTCTTCTAATTGGCCAACTATTTCAATATTGAGAATTGGCATGCCGAGTACTCCAATACAAAACGTGATTTAACAACTACGCTGAAAACGAGTTTATTGACTTAAGATCCAACTAAACTTTATTGATCATCTTCCTGATTTTATTGGGATTGGTTCCGATTAACAAATCGGTCTGCTCACCATTATTGAACATCATAAAAGTCGGCATACTCCTTATACCTTAGTTCACAGCCAGAGTTGGGTTTTTGTCCGTGTCGATTTTCACAAAGGTAATCTTATCCGTATGTTCAGCTGCCAGTTCTTCAATAAACGGTTCGATGGTTTTACAGGGACCGCACCATTCCGCAGAAAAATCCACGAATACGGGCTTTTGATTGTTCAACACTTTCTCATCAAAATCAGAATCAGTTACCAACATGACATGTTTCATTCACGACTCCTTGGTTGTGGCGAATTGCTTGCGATATAAATATAACTTTGTACCGGGAATCTTGATCGGTACCGGTTTAAACTTGGCAGGATATAGATAACATGGGGTTGTAGGGTAAGACAAGTTTTTCAAACCAACAGCCCACCAATGCTCACAACCTGGGTTTTTGAAGAATTTTGACCCTAAAATTCAAATTATCGTTTTTTCACAATCAATTCCATTATCATCTAACACATTCATTCTATTGGTTGTTTTTTTACAAAATTAAACGCATAATCAAAGCCCGTTCTTTGAAAAAAAACACAAAAATAAACTCTAAATTATCAATAGTTTATCGACCATCATTGGTAATGGATCGATTCTTCATTGGACCCAGTTCACATGTGTACTAAAATATCAGATACAAAATTTAACTTGTAAAAATCGGCCCAGGAAAAACGATGAAGAAAAACAATAAACCGGATCAGGAAAATTCAACCAAGGCAAAAGGCCCAAAAGTGACCGTTATGGGTTCATCAATCGTTTATAGAGATGATGATGCCAACAAAAGCACCCGATTTACAACGCTATACGGTCCCAACTCACCCGGTTTAAAGCCCCCGCCTTCCATTTCCAGCGACGGTTTTTTTGCCTACACTCATCCGCAATATGAAGATCGTCCGAGACGCCTCGATCTGATGTCCAACCGCCTGAACAAAGTTGAACTAAAAGTCAACGGAATTTCCAGCAGTCTTTGCGATATCAGCAACACCGGTTTTTCATATGCCAAGCGTCTTTCAAAAGTTCCCGGGGACTACTACCACATCAAAAAGATAGTAGCTAATTCTCAAAGGCAGCTGGTGGGGCAAAAAATCGATGCTTCTTTTCAATCCGTTGAAGAAAAGGCTGTGAAGGTAGTCAATATTTCCGGGACTGTTCGAAACGTGAGACTTGTTTATGGTCTGCTCCTGAACGAAGCAGAATTGGAATTCAAAAAATTTCTTTATCGAAAAACGATCACTCGCAATAATGACAAATTCGATTCTTATAAGAAGCTTGAATATTTGATGGATCTTGTTAACGAGGAGATCCAAAACGGAAGTTGGAGTGACGAACTTGCTGTTTCTGTTAACACAACCATTCTCAACATGATGTTGGAGATCGGCGCTACAGAAGACGCAGTAGACAAAATGTATGAGAATTATAATGCCAGGCCGCGTTTTATCAGGTTTGGTATCAAGATTGACTCAAAGGAACAGGCAGAACAACTCGAAAACCTGACACGAAGTATTTCATCGGTTTATAAACAAAAGATAGAAGAAGAGAAACAGGCTCTTAAAGATGCCATTGAGGCTAAGAAGGCGGAATTGGTACCCCCACAGATTCCCATCGATTTTGACTTCAATTTCCAAAAGTTTCTTCTGAAATCCTGGTACGGTTGTCTTGCCCGATTTGGATTGGATTATCGGACAGAAAAGCTAAAATCGATTAATCATAACCTCGCCAAACACCTCAAAACAGAGGCCAGGGCTTTTGAGGATGCTTTGAACCGCTTACCGGATAAAAAGCCGGGTCAAATGAATCTGAAAGCAACAGAGCTGCTGATTACAGAAGGTATTCTACGGGGACTTGATAAAAAGCAGGATAATAGTTTTGAAAATATAGAGGCAGACATTCGTGTTATCGTGAATAGAACCTTTGAACTCTGTATTCGAGAATTCATCAACAAACTACAGGATTAACCGTACTTTGGGTCATTCACCCGAGTTGAATGACTCGTATCCCACCGGCATGAATAAAAAGCTGATCGTTACTAGCTTTGTCAACAAGTATTTGATCCGGGAGTTATTGAGGATAGGTACACCGGCAAATTTCTGATCATTTATCAATTTGCCAAAGTCCAACTAGGCTCTTCAAGATACACGTGATTCCACTTCCCACCAAAGTATGGATTCGTTCGAGGTGCCAACGATATATTACTTTTGTGACTTACCATTGAATACAGCTTTATAAATCCCAAAGGATTCAGCTTTCAATCATATTTGATTTTGCATATGATAGATCGAAAGGCCGGACTTAAAACAGCCTTTGACTCGTATCCATCTACTTTGAGAGCAAAAATCGAAACTTGTTTGAAATAGAACCTGCCATGTCTGCACCATTTACCCATCTTCACTTTCATTCTCACTATTCACTGCTTGACGGTGCCATCAAAGTAAAAGGTCTGGGGCCTTATCTCAACGATCTTGGTTATAAGAGCTGTGCAATTACCGATCATGGCAATCTGCATGGAATTGTGGAATTTGAAAAGGACTTAAAAAAAGCCGGAATCAAGCCGATCATAGGCATGGAAGCCTACATAGCCCGAGTGAATCGTTTTCACAGGACTTATTCCAAACCTGGACCCAACGCCTTTCACACTGTTTTGCTCTGCCAGAATCGAGTCGGATACAACAACCTGATCAAGCTTAGCAGCATTGGTTACAGCGAAGGCAAATACTACGGAAAACCAAGGATTGATAGAGAAGCTCTGGAAGAGCATAACGAAGGATTGATTGCCCTTTCAGCCTGTTTGCAAGGTGAGGTGGCTCGCAGGCTACTCAATGGTGAGACAGACGATGCGAGGACAACAGCACAATGGTACAAAGAGGTATTTGACGGTCGCTACTACATTGAATTACAAAACAACGGACTGGCCGACCAGGATAAAGTAAACTCTCAATTAATTGAACTGGCAAAAGAACTGGAAATCCCTTTGATCGGGACGTGCGATTGCCACTACAAAACAAAGGAAGAGGCCGAAGCTCAATATATTCTGCAACTCATGGGCTGGCAGCAGAAAGTGACTGATCCCGATGTGAAACAATTAAATACGGATCAGTTATACATCAAAAATCCGGATGAAATCGCCGAAGCGTTTAAGGATCTGCCTGACGCTTGTATCTCCAATTCCCAGGTTATTGCTGACCAGTGCGAACTGGATCTGGATAATAAGAAACTCTACCTGCCTGAATACCCTGTTGAAGAAGGTAAGTCACTGGAACAGGAGTTGGTCGATCAATCAAAAGCCGGACTGGTGGGTCGTTTTGATTATTTGAGAAAACTTTATGGTTGGACGCCTGAACAGGAAGCAGGGCAAAAAGGTATTTACGAAGAACGTCTGGATTTTGAATTGGAAGTCATCAACCAGATGGGCTTTCCTGGTTACTTCCTGATTGTGTCTGACTTTATTAAATGGGCAAAAAAGGAACACATTCCCGTAGGCCCGGGCCGTGGCTCCGGAGCAGGTTCTCTGGTGGCTTATGCCCTTGAGATCACGGATCTTGATCCAATAAAATATGACCTGCTGTTTGAGCGCTTTCTCAACCCCGAGCGGGTGAGTATGCCTGACTTCGATATCGATTTCGAAGTTGAAGGACGAGAACGCGTGATCGATTATGTAAAACAAAAATATGGAGATAAAAATGTCTGCCAGATCTCGGCGATTGGTTCGCTTAAAGCGAAAGGTGCTATCAGGGGCGTAGCTCGTGTACTGGATATACCGTTTGCCGAGGCGGATAAAATAGCCAAATTGGTGCCGGACGATCTGGGTATCACCCTGACCAAGGTGATGGAGTCGGAGCCCAAACTTAAGGAAATGGCCACCGGTGGTACTGAAGTCGAGCAAAAACTGATTAAAATTGCGTTGGCACTGGAAGGAATGAACAACAACCTTTCCACCCACGCTGCCGGAGTCATTATTATGGATTCCGCCATCACGGAAGTGATGCCGACCTGCACCCCCACCAAGGGTGATGGCATTCAGTCACAATTCACCATGAAATACGCGGAGGACCAGGGAGCGGTAAAGTTCGATTTTTTGGGCCTGCGTAACCTGACCATCATCGATAAAACAGTTGAACTGATCAACAAAAGGCAATCGGAAGATCCGTTGGACATCTCCCTGATTCCCATGGATGACGCCGAGACATTCAAATTATTGTGTCGTGGAGACACGACCGGTGTTTTCCAGCTGGAATCGGAAGGGATGAAAACCTTAATCCGCAAGCTCAAACCGGATTGTTTTGAGGATATTATTGCACTGGTGGCTTTGTACCGACCGGGGCCGCTTGGCTCAGGTATGGTAGATGACTATGTGGAGCGGAAACATGGTCGGCAAAAAGCAAGTTATCCTCACCCCCTGATGGAATCCGTCCTGGAGGAAACATACGGCGTGATGGTTTACCAGGAGCAGGTTATGCGAACGGTGCAGGTCCTGGCTGACTTTTCACTGGGCGGAGCAGATATCTTACGGCGAGCTATTGGAAAAAAAATTCCTGAAGTGATGCAGGAACAGCGGGATACCTTTAAAAAAGGTTGTGCAAAAAATGATATCGACGCTGAAAAGGCTGATTATATTTTTGATTTAATTGATAAATTTGCCGGATATGGGTTTAATAAATCCCATTCCGCTGCCTATGCCCTGATCAGTTACCAGACTGCCTGGTTGAAAGCCAATTATCCCGTGGATTTCATGGCGGCGCTATTAACTATTGAAAGAAACAAACCTGAAAGTATCGTTAAGCTGATCAGCGAATGTCAGGACATGAACATTCCTGTGCTACCGCCTGATATCAATGAAAGCGATTTGATCTTCACAGCCAGCAAAGGCAGGATTCGATTCGGATTGAATGCCATTAAGAATGTTGGTGAAACAGCATTAAAAAGTATTCTCCAGGCCAGAGAGGAATGCGAAAGATTTGAAACCCTGGTTGATGTGTTCAGCCGGATCGACACCTCCAAGGTAAATTCAAGAGTGTTGGAAGCCCTGGTTAAGGCCGGTGTATTTGATTCTTTGGAAATCAACCGCAGATGTATCCTGGAAGGACTGGATCAAATCCTGACTCTTGCCAACGCCGAGAAATCGATGATTCGCGAAAACCAGGTTTCCTTTTTTGATTTGCTTTCTGACGATGAAATTGAGAAAAGCCGCACCAAAATTGAACTTCCGAATGTACCGGATTGGAAAACCAAAATCAGACTGAAGTTTGAGAAGGAAGCCCTTGGTTTCTATATCTCAGGTCATCCGTTGCACTCTTATTCAGAAGAAATTAACCACTACACCAAGATTCATCGAACTGTCGATTTAAAAGCGCCAGATAGACGGTTTGGTTTTAAGGAGGTGATTAATATCGCCGGAGTCATTACAACCAAAGTGATCCGCCTGTCTAAAAAGAACAATGAGAAGTGGGCGCTATTGACAGTTGAAGATCTGTGGGGAACCATGGATGTGCTGGTTTTCGCAAAATCCTTCAAAGCGGCGGCCCATATACTGGACCAGGAAGAATTTGATGATCCGGTTCTGATTTCAGGGTATATCAAAAGCGAAGATGATTCCCGCAGGTTGATTGCTCAAACCGTCGAATCCATCCCCGATATTCGGGCCGAGCATTCGACTCATTTAAGGCTGGACCTACCGGAATCAGCAGAAAAAACTGAAGTTGAAGCGATAAAACAGATCATGGAAAGATACCCTGGCGAATGTTATGTGGATCTTTCACTCAAATCGGAAAATAATTGTCGAGTGGATATCGAATTACCGGAAAGGATTTGCCCTACAGAAGAGTTCGTCAGCGACCTGGAAGAAGTACTCCCGCTGGATAACTTAAACTTCCTTTACAACGAAACGGACGATATGCAACCCGTCCAACAGGAAATCTAACCCGTATCTAGTCTACCTCATGCTAACAGCTAATTGCGCCTGGTGTAACAAAGCAACTATCTTGTCAAATGACCACAAAACAGTTGCAAATGTTTCCCAACATATTTGCCCTAATTGTCTGATATCATTATTACCTAAAATACTGATCCCGGAAAAGGACTTGATTGGCAGATCAACCCCGGGCGAAGAACGCAGAAGGCATGAAAGACATCCTGTCATGACCAATGTTTACCTGTCATCAGCATCCAAGGAAAAGAAAAGTATAAAAATCCTGATCCTGGATATCAGTGAAATGGGTATGAAAATCCAGATTGATGAAAAACTGGAACACAATGAGGAAATTACCCTGGGAATCGTAGGAGAGGATATCATTTACAAAGCGATTTGCCTGGTCAAGCATGTTGAACCGGCCCCGGATGGGAATTCCGAAAGCTTCAAGGTTGGAACACAATTAACAGGCATTCACCAGGATCTTAGAACACGCTGATTAAAGAACCATCACCCCTTGAAATACCTGCTTCAATTGGATGATCAGGCTTTCCAGCGCCAGCACTTTACCGGCATTAGCTTTCACTGCCAGCTCAGTCTCAATCACAAGATCAAATGCCTGGTTCAATTGCTCCTGGTTAGCGTGAATGGCAGAGACGTCGATTTCGTCAATCAAATCCCTGTTTGACATTTGTTCTTGTTTTCCCATTTTGAGATATAAAAAGTCTTTCAACCAGGTGGCACTGAACTCCAGAAAGTATTCATGCAGATCTTTTTTCACCCATTGTTCGACCTGGGTTGCATGAGCAACCATATTTTCCAAAGTCAAACTGCAAAGCATGTTCAAAACCTGTCTGCGCATGGTATTTAACACAGCTACTTTGTCGATAAAATCCTTGCGGATTCGACCTCTGGAATAGTTGATGATGAAACCTATCTCATTGGTATTGATGTCGAATCGCTCAGATATAATTTGCTTTAAAACCTCCTGGGAAAGTGGCGAGAAGGACACTTTCTGGCACCGGGACAGGATAGTTTCCAGCAACATGTTTTCTTCCGAGGTAGTCAAAACCATCAAGGTATCCAGTGGTGGTTCCTCAAGAATTTTCAGAAAACTGTTGGCAGACTCCTGGTTGAGGCGATCCGCCTCCTGAATTAAGACCACTCGCTTGGTCGCATAAGCCGGTTTTAGGCTTAACCGGGAAATCAGCTCCTGGATCTGCGCTATTCGAATAAACTGGCCATTGCGCTTCACCAGATGAAAATCCGGGTGTTTGCCGGAATCAAACAAGCGGCAGTTATCGCAGGTATGGCAGAGATTGTTTGTATCACAGTTCAGCAATTGAGCGAATTCACGGACCAAGGAGCTTTTCCCGATCCCGTTTTCCCCGAGAAAGAGATAAGCAGAAGGAACCCTGTTAAGCTCAAAGGCGTTGGACAGGTATTCTTTTACTTTGTCATGACCGTAAATTCCGGAGAAGTTCATGTTGTCTTCCCCAATCTTTTCAGAACTATCTGAACAACTTCTTCCTGGATGCTTTCTATATTACCTTCGGCATCGACTATTACAAACCGTTGCGGTTCTCTCTCCGCAAATGATTTGTAGGCCAAGCGAACGCGATCAAAGAAATCAACATCCTCCTGCTCCAGTCTACAATTTTCCTGATTCAACGTTTTGTTTCGTTCCTCCAACCTGGTTTGGGAAGTTTTCACTGTTATATCAAAATAGAGGGTCAGATCGGGTACTCGGATGAACTTATCTTCTATCGGTTTTAGCCAGGAAAGATCCCGCTGTCTGCCAGCCCCTTGATATGCCACGGCAGTATCATGGTATCTATCGCAAAGCACTATTTTTTGTTCTTTCAGGGCTGGTTTAATGACCTGTTGGATATGCTGAAGTCGGTCTGCAACGTAAAGCAAAACCTCCGTTTCCGGAATCATTTCCGTATTGGCCGGATCGAGTAGAATTTTGCGAATGGCTTGTCCGATAGACGTTCCTCCGGGCTGACGTGCTTTGATAAAATCAAGTCCTTCTTTTTCCAGCCTTTCTGCCAGAAGTTCCATCTGGGTCGACTTGCCACAGGCATCGATCCCTTCGAATGTGATCAGCATGTTCCTTTATATGTTCAGTTTTAAATTCTTAATTAACAATTCATCATTTACAATTAACTTCAACAAATCAGATTGTTACACAAAGTATACAGAAATTAAGAATTGTTAACTGCGACTTATGAATTGAAAATGGCCATCTCAAGCCACCCTCTGAATATCAGCGCCCAATGCATTTAACCTTTCATCAATACGGGCATAACCTCTGTCAATTTGTTGAATGTTTTGGATTTCGCTGGTCCCTTCGGCACAAAGAGCGGCAATTAACAATGCCATCCCGGCACGAATATCCGGACTGGAGAGCTGTGTAGCAGTCAGTCTGGCAGGTCCGACGACCACAGCACGATGAGGATCACATAAGACAATTTTTGCTCCCATGCGCAGCAACCCATCAATCCAGAATAGCCTGCTTTCAAACAGCTTTTCAAAAATCAGCACGGTTCCTTTACACTGGGTGGCAACAACCGTCATAATACTCGTTAAATCCGCCGGAAAGCCGGGCCAGGGGGCATCATCGATTTTCGGAATCGACTGATCGATGTCGCTTTGAATAACCAGTTCCTGGTTTGCAGGAACCAATAGACTGCTTCCATAAATCTCGGTTTTTACTCCCAGTTTCTCAAAAAAATGGAGAATCAATCCCAGGTTTTCCACTCCGGCATTTTCAATGGTTAGTTCACTATTGGTAACGGCCGCCAAACCTATCAAAGATCCCACTTCGGTATGATCCGATTTAATGGTGTGCTCACAACCGTTGAGTTTATCAACACCTTCAATAGTCAGCCGGTTGCTGCCTATGCCCTGAATATTTGCCCCCATGGCGTTTAGCAGGTTGCATAGACCTTGAACATGAGGTTCGCAGGCTGCGTTGTATAACGTGGTGACTCCCTCGGCCAACACGGCTGCCATGATGATATTCTCAGTGGCCATGACGCTGGCTTCATCCAGTAAAATGTCTGCACCCTTGAGTGAATTAGCATTGACATTGAAGCATCCCTGTTCCCTGCTGATTTCAGCTCCCAATTGCTCCAGGGCAATGATATGGGTATCAAGTCTTCTTCGACCGATAGAGTCTCCACCGGGAATATAAACTTTTGCATTTTTAAAACGATGCAGCAGGGGGGAGATTAAAAGAAATGATCCGCGAATCGATTCGGAAAGTTGCTTATTGGGATTGGATGTAATTAGATTTGAAGAATCGAATTGATATGAGTTATCTCCTTTGAAGGTTATGGTTACTCCCAGCTCCTCCAGGATGGATTTCATACTACCGATATCGCCTATATTCGGAATATTGTGAATGGTTACCGGCTCTTCTGTTAACAAAACAGCGGCTAATACAGGCAACGCTTCGTTTTTGTTTCCTGAAGGGACAATGCTGCCCTGCAGTTTGTTTCCACCATTCACTATAAACTGGCTCATATCCAACTCCCGGATGATATTTAAATGATTGAAATGTATATTATTTAGCTTGTCGTGGATAATTGACTTTGAAGATGTGTCGCTGGACTTTTAGATCAGCAGTGGTGAGCCCCCTTTCAGAAAGAGTCACAATCGAAAAGTCTATGATTTTTCTAATTTAACAGACGAAATGTCACACTTATCCCTCCGATCGATGCTGCAAGCCTTGCATCTCATGATCCGGAGTCCATTAATTATTTGCAAATGGATTCCGGGTCAAGCCCGGAATGACAAGGAATCAAATTCTCTGCACTGAGAACAGAATGTTGTATTGCGACAATGCCTGTTTGCTTAACCACCCTGCAAAGCTTAATTCTAAACCCTTATAGGTCTTCTTTTGGAACCCCAATTGCCGTGTGTGGAAGCAAATCTCCCCGCGATTTTGGTTCCGCAGTGAATGCAGTTGGCGTTGGCGTCTAATCGATAGAAAGTCAAATTATACCAATCTCTTTCAATTAAAGGTTTCCCACAGCTTTTGCAATAGGTTGTGTCACCAGGCGAGTAATAAACATTGCCTGTGTAAACATAAAAAAGTCCTTGATCCAGGGCGATATTACGTGCTGTCACCACGGTGTCTAGTGATGTGGCAGACTTTTCCCTCATTTTAAAATCAGGATGAAACGCGGAAAAGTGGATGGGAGTCTCCGGTCCCAGTTCGTTTACCACCCATTGAGAAAGCTCCGTCAGTTCCTTTTCACTATCGTTTTCTCCCGGAATAATCAGGGTGGTTAACTCAATCCAGACCTTTGTCTCCTTTTTCAGGTAAACCAGTGTATCGAGAACCGTTTGTAAATCTCCTCCGGTCAATGTTTTATAAAACTCATTCGTAAAGGCTTTTAGATCTACATTAGCAGCATCGATAAAAGAAAAAAAATCCTTCCTGGCTTGTTTCCAGATATAAGCATTGGTAACGGCTACCACTTTAATATCCAGTTCATGGCAAGCCTGGGCGACATCTCTGCCATATTCAAGAAAGATAACCGGATCATTGTAGGTCAGAGCAACACTGGAGCACCCATAATCTTTGGCAGCCTGGGCAATGGCCATGGGTGATGCTTTGTCGGTCATCCGATCAAAATCTTTTGAAGCAGCAAGATCCCAATTCTGACAAAATTTGCAGGAGAGATTACATCCGGCGGTGCCAAAGGAAAGGATGGGAGAACCGGGATAGAAATGATTCAGGGGCTTTTTCTCCACCGGATCGATACAAAATCCGCTACTTCGACCGTACGTGGTTAAAATCATCTGCGAGCCGATTCGCTGCCTGACAAAACACAAACCACGCTGTCCATCCTTTAACCTACAAGCCCTGGGGCAAACTTCGCATTCGATCCTGCCATCCGATCCCAGATGCCAATAGTCAGCTCGAAAAGAATCCATAATATTATCCCAAAAGAAATGCTTACTTAGACCATATTTTTACGCAAACAAGAATAACCTCATCTTAGTCTGCTGCCGGTGATTTCGCAATTGGGAAGATGGATTGATATTTGGGTTAACAGGGAAAAGGAAATTAGGATGGGTATTGTTTCAACTCAGAGGTGGATCCGTCGTTTTATTAGGCTCTGTCAGATCCTTCACGTTCGTTCAGGATGACAGACAATCTATGCCCGTATAGTTGAATAAAGTTGGGGGTTATCATCCCCAACTTTATTCAGACATTACTTCTCTGCCATATGAGGATATTTGAAATCCGTGGGCGGAACAAACGTTTCCTTGATCGCCCTTGGGCTCACCCATCGCAAAAGATTCAAGACACTTCCCGCCTTATCATTGGTCCCACTTGCCCGGGCGCCACCGAATGGCTGTTGACCGACCACTGCGCCAGTAGGTTTGTCGTTAATATAAAAGTTACCGGCTGCATTTTCCAATCGATCCGCAGCTTTGGCCAATGCAAGTCTATCTTTTCCAAATATGGAGCCTGTTAAAGCGTAAGGACTGGTTTCATCCAGAAGATCCAGAGTCGCTTCGACATCGCTATCTTTGTAAACATAAATAGTCAGAACCGGACCGAAGATCTCTTCTTCCATCGATTTAAACTTGGGATTGCTAGTCAGGATCACGGTAGGCTGTACAAAGTATCCCTTAGAATCATCATATTCGCCACCGGCAACAATCTCAGCGTCATCGGCTTTCCTGGCATAATCGATGTAGGAAGCAATGTTATCAAACGAAGCCTTGTCGATCACTGCAGCCATAAAGGTATCAAAATCGCAGACATCACCCACTTTGATTTCAGCAATCATTTGCTTTAAATCGTTTTGTACCTGCGGCCAAATTGATTCAGGAATATAGGCACGACTGGCGGCAGAACACTTCTGGCCCTGGTACTCATAAGCTCCCCTGATCAAAGCAACCGAAAGAGATCTGACATCAGAATCCGGGTGGGCGAATACAAAATCCTTTCCACCGGTTTCACCTACAATGCGAGGATATGTCTTATAGAGTCCCTTACTCAGGTTTTCACCGATTGTCTTCCACATGGAATTGAAAGTAGCGGTTGATCCGGTAAAATGGATGCCTGAGAAATAAGGACTGGCCAATACGGGATCACCAACTGTTCGACCTTTACCCGGAACAAAATTAATTACGCCATCGGGAAGTCCGGCTTCCTTAAACAGCTCCATTAAATAGTAATTACTGAGCACTGCCGTACTGGATGGTTTCCAGACACAAACATTGCCCATAAGCGCTGGCGCAGTGGGAAGGTTACCGCCAATTGCAGTAAAGTTGAATGGGGTTACGGCAAAGACAAATCCTTCCAATGGTCTATAGGTTGAACGATTCCACATTCCAGAAGGACTGACAGGAGGCTGATTCTTATAGACATCCATCATGTAGGCGACATTGAATCTCCAGAAGTCTGCCAACTCGCAAGCTGCTTCAATTTCCGATTGGAAAACGTTTTTGCTCTGCCCCAGCATGGTCGAAGCATTCAAGACATCGCGGTAAGGTCCGGTTAAAAGATCGGCAGCTTTTAAGAATATGGAGGCACGGTCTTCAGGAGTAGTTTTGCACCAGGTTTTTCTGGCTTCCAAAGCACAATCGATCGCTTGATTGATCTCTTTTTCCCCGGCCTGATGAAATGATCCCAGTTTTAATGAAAGATCATGGGGTGCGTTGATATCTAGAGTATTTCCTGATTTGACGGCTTCACCGCCTATGACCAACGGAATTTCAATAGGATTGCTTTTCTGCTTCTCAAGTTCCTTTTTTAATGACACTTTTTCAGTAGATCCGGGCAGATAGGATCGCACATCTTCGTTTTTGGGCTCCGGTACATTAAAAATTCCTAAAGACATATTCTGCCTCCTTTTAGAATGGTTTAACAATTATAAGCGAGTAATCAAACCTTTGGTGATATTTACCATTTTGTTTATCAATACCAGATAGGATGACCTAAGTATAATTGAAATTATTCATACGAGATATGACTATCTTTCATAATGCAACAGTTTGACATCAAAATCTGCATTTCTTAGCATTGAGGCTCCCTTGGAGAACAATCGCCGGTATGTTAACACAAATCAACGGCGACTGTTCGGTAATATGACGCAGATAACATTCACTCGGATAACTCATGCTATTAACTGAATCGCTTGATCATAATATCTATCAGGTTCCTTTAGTTGATTTAAAAACAATTTATCGTTCCACCGGTTATGTAATTAAGGAAGAGAAAACCATTTTGATTGAAACCGGTGCCGCCCCTTCCAACGACATAATCCATAACTCTTTGAAAGAATTAGATATCCAACCTAAACAAGTGGATTACATTGCCGTCACCCATATCCACCTGGATCATGCCGGTGGTGCCGGTTTGTTGATGGAGCAGTGCCCCAATGCCACGCTTTTGGTTCATCAGCGGGGTGCCAAGCATATGGCAGATCCGGAAAAATTGATTGCAGGGGCGCGTCAAGTTTACGGTAATGCTTTTGATTCACTCTTCAAACCAATCCTCCCCATTCCTGCAGAACGAATTAAAGTAATGGAAGATGGAGATACCCTGGATCTTGGTAACAATCGAATTTTGCATTTTCTGGATGCACCCGGACACGCCTTTCATCATCTTGTCGTGAATGATCCGACAAGCAAAGGGCTTTTTTCAGGGGACAACGCCGGCATATTTTTTCGTCAGTTGTATGATGATCAGGGCATTGCCTTTTCCCTGCCTGTCACGGCTCCGACCCAGTTTGTTCCTGAAATCATGGAAAAAACCATGGATCGATTGATCTCATTGAATCCGGAAAGAGTCTATTTTACCCATTATGGTATGGCAGAAAACGGAGTGGCTCTGCTTCAACAGGCTAAAAAACTGGTTAGTTTTTTTGGGGACGATTGTGCCAAGCATTATCAGAAAGAAAGGTCCTTTGAAAAGCTTTTCGAATTTATCAGGGAAAGACTTTATTCTGAGCTGGCTGCTTTGGGAGTAACGGGTGATATCCCGGAAAAAGGGTCGCTGGATAATGATATCAAACTAAATATCCAGGGTGTGATTGCTTATGTAGAGAAACTTGAACAGGGATGAGGATTATAAACGGAATCAATTCTCTTTTGGTTTCCCCAACTCTATAGAACGATTATAGGCTGCTTCAAACCCTTCTATCAGAATCTGTTTCAGACCTTTGGCATCGAAATGCTTGGTTGCTTCCAACGTAGTTCCGTTGGGTGAGGTTACTTTTCTGCGGAGTTCTTCCGGAGAATCTTCCGATTGGTGCAACAGGGTTGAAGATCCCAGCAAGGTTTGCGTGGCCAGTAAATCGGCTTGTTCTTCATCGAATCCCAGCTTGATAGCTCCTTCTTTCAAGGCTTCCGCCAGGTAAAACACGTAGGCAGGACCGCTTCCGGAAATTCCTGTCGCTGCATCGATCATAATCTCCTTTTCAACCCGGAACGCTTTTCCCATGGTTGAAAGAATTGACTGCGCAATTACATAAGACTTGTCTGAGACCCTTCCATTCCCGCAATAAACAGCCATTCCCTGCTGTATAGCGCAGGGAGTATTGGGCATGCAACGGATAATTTGAGCCTCCGGAAGTTTGTTTTTCAAAACCTCCAAAGTGATCCCAGCCATGATGGAGATAACAAGCGTGTTTTCATCAACCCCAGTGACTATTTCATCCAACACTTCCGAGGAATCCTGGGGCTTTACAGCAATAATCACCAAATCCTGTTTACCGGACAGTTCGCTGAAATGCTCCAGCACACGTGTCCCTTTCTCTTGCAGTTTTTGGGTGTATTGATTTGTATATTTCTCAATAACAGTAAGCTCCTTCGCTGAACAAATACCTTTTTCAATAATGGCATCCGCCAGCACAGAGCCCATGTTTCCGCATCCTACCAAAACAGGTTTTGACATGGTTTATCTCTATGCTTATTGGTGTAACTAGCCGTTTTTCTGCTCAAATTCTTTCATAAAGGAAACGAGTGCTGCGATTCCTTCCATTGGCATAGCGTTGTAGATCGAAGCTCTGGCGCCTCCGACACTACGATGCCCTTTCAATGCTGTTAAACCAACCTCCGTTGCCTGCATCAGGAAGAGATCCAGTAATTCCTGTGATGGCAAATTGAATGTGACATTCATAATGGAACGATGATCCGGATGTGCATGGCCTTTGTAAAAATCGGTAGCATCCAGATAGTCATACAGAAACGCCGCTTTCTTTTCGTTTATTTGTTGGATTTTTTCCACCCCACCCTCTTCTTTCAGCCATTTCAGAACCAGGTTGATCACATAAATGGCAAAGGTATTGTTGGTATTAGCAAGCGAATGCTTCTCGTCATACAGCTTGTAATGCAACAATTTAGGGGTATCAGCCGGGGCGTACTCCAGAAGGTCTTCCCGGATGACAACCATGGCAATTCCGGAAGGTCCCAGGTTTTTCTGGGCGCCTGCGAAGATCAATCCAAATTTTGAATAATCCATCTTTCTGGAAAGGATTTCAGAGGTTGCATCTACAACCAGGGGGATACCGCCAGTCTCCGGGAATTCATGCCAGCGAGTTCCGAAGATTGTATTGTTGCTGGTGATGTAGACATATGATGCCTCATCATCCAGATCTGCCGGCTTGAATTCAGGAATCCTGTCGTAGTTGGTATCGGAACTGTTTCCTGCAATAACGATGTCGCCGTATTTTTTTGCCTCGGTTGCAGCTACCCTGGCAAAATTTCCGCTTTCGTAATACAGAGCTCTGCGAGCTGGTTTTCTGCCAATCAGATTAATGGGAATGGCCGAGAATTGCATCTGTGCACCGCCATGTACATATAAAATTCTGTAATTGTCAGGCAGCGACACGACTTCTTTAAACAGCTCATCAGTCTCACAAAGTAAATCATCAAATTCTTTGGAGCGGTGGCTGATTTCGATAACAGAAGATCCCATGTTTTTGAAGTCGAGAAAATCTTCCCGGATTTTCTGAATCACGGGAAAAGGAAGTTTTGCCGGGCCTGCTCCGAAATTATATACTTTTTCTTTCATGAATCTTTCTCGCTTTGGGGGTTATGGTTGGGCAATCAATCCATTCAAATTTAGATTATAGAGATCTTAAGGAGTATATTCCGTCAATGGATTTAATCCTGTCAGCTGTATCCGGCGTGATCGATTTATCCAGATCCAGGATGCTGTATGCGATCTCTCCCCTGCTTTTATTCAACATGTCCAAGACGTTGATATGGTGTTCCGCCAGAATGGGAAGCACCTGTCCCAGCATGTTGGGAACGTTTTTATTGGAAAACGCTATTCGATGGTCGCTGGATCGCTCAAGGATCAATCTCGGAAAGTTAACGGAATTGATAATGTTTCCGTTTTCGATGAAATCGATTAGTTGATCCGCAGCCATAGTAGCACAATTTTCCTCTGCTTCTTTGGTACTGGCTCCAATATGAGGCATCAAAATAATATCTTCCCTGCCCATCAAGACCGGATGCGGAAAATCGGTGATAAACCTTGAAAGCAGCCCTGCATCCAATGCCTTGACAACAGCATTCGGCTCTACAATGCCTTCCCTGGAGAAGTTCAACAACCTGGCACCTTTCTTCACAAACTGGAGAGACTCCTCGTTGATCATATACTTGGTGGATTCCAGCATGGGAATATGCAGGGTAATGAAATCCGATTTTGCCAAGAGTGAAGGCAGATTCTCGATCCGCTCAACCGAATTAGGCAATCTCCAGGCAGATTCTACGGAGATACTGGGATCATATCCCAACACATTCATTCCCATTCCCATCGCCATTTCGGCCACTTTGGAACCAATAGCACCCAACCCGACAATTCCCAGGGTGTTATTAACAATCTCGCTGCCTGCAAAGTTCTTTTTCTCTTTTTCTACAACCCTGGTAATTTCCGTTGGATCGCTGGATTCCCGGGCTAATCGGTCCAAAAACCGTATACCGCGAATAACTCCTCGAGAGGCCAGTAACAGCGAAAGCATAACCAGCTCTTTTACCGAATTCGCATTGGCACCCGGTGTATTGAAAACCGGAATCCCCCGCGAGGTACAATCGTTAACACAAATCTTGTCCACACCGGCGCCAGCCCTGGCTATTGCCAACAGGGACGATGGCAGGTCTTCCGGTTTAATGGGAGTACTTCTAACCATGATGGCGTCAGGAGTACTGATTTCACTCGCTACTTCATATTTATCTCTGGAAAAACGATCCAATCCTTTGGGGGAAATCTGATTCATTGTCAAGATTTTGTGCATGTCGCTCCTTGGGGATTTTAAGTTTAGAACAATCTGATTGCTGAGTTCGCGATTCAGCAAAACAATAAGTCTGTTCAAAAAAAAGCTAACGAAGCAGAAACATTTACGTCATCCAAAAACTAATTTCGTTTTTGACGAAAACGTGATGTGCGAAAAAATAAATAATCGGACTGAATTATACCGGAATGTGATCTGAATTCTGATAAAATTCGATCCCTTCAAATTTCTTTTGGGCGTACTCCAGATCCCAGGTGGTATTGCAGAGGAAGATCTTTTTCTCTTTCACATCCAGGGCGATTTGGGCGATGTATCGTTCTTCAAATTTCTTCAGGACATTGTCGTCATCGCTATGATACCAACGAGCGCAGGTGTAGGGGACGGATTCGAAGACTCCTTCCACGCTGTATTCATGCTGGAGCCTGAATTTGATCACTTCAAATTGCAGTACACCGACAACACCGAGAATATGATCGTTACTGGCAACCGCCTTGAATACCTGGGTGGCACCTTCCTCGGTGAGTTGAATCAGTCCCTTTTCAAGTTGTTTTCCCTTGAGCGGATCAGCCAGGCGGACTTTCATGAAGTTTTCAGGAGAAAAGCTTGGTATGCCCTTAAAACTGAGATTCTCTCCAAGGCTAAAGCTGTCTCCAATTTTAAAAATACCGGGGTCGTAAAGTCCAAGGATATCTCCGGCATAACCTTCATCCAGTGTTTCCCGTTCTTTAGCCATGAAGGTCACTGTGCTGTTCATCTTTATCATTCGCTGCAAGCGACAATGATAGAGCTTCATTCCCCGGTTGAATTTCCCGGAGCAGATTCGCATAAAAGCAATCCTATCGCGATGGGAAGGATCCATGTTAGCCTGAATTTTGAAGATAAATCCCGTAAGCTTGGATTCTTCCGGAGTAACAACTCGCTCAACAGCTTCCCTGGCTTGAGGCTCAGGTGCATGTTCAAGAAACTGGTGCAAAAATTCGAATACTCCAAAGTTACGCAAGGCAGAACCAAAGAAAACCGGGGTAATCTTCCCGCTTAAATAATCTTCCCTGGTAAACGGTGTGCCGGCACCTTCCAGCAACTCCATGTCTTCACGCAATTGATCGGCGTAATCGCTACCCACTGTTTCATCCAGTTTCGGATCATCCAGATCTGTTAGCGGAATCGTTTCAAATTCATGTTTCTTTTCCAGATTGTGATAGATACGCAGGCTTTGTGATGTTAAATCGTAAATACCTCTGAAGTCCCTGCCCATGCCAATAGGCCAGGAAAGTGGACTGCACTGGATTTTTAATACATTTTCCACTTCATCCAAAAGATCAAAAGGATTGTTGCATTCCCGATCAAACTTGTTCATAAACGTCATCACAGGGGTGTTCCTCATGCGGCAGACCTCAAGTAACTTCTTAGTCTGTGCCTCTACCCCCTTGGCACCGTCAATTAGCATCAAAGCGCTATCTACGGCAGTCAAAACTCGATAGGTGTCTTCAGAAAAATCCTGATGACCGGGAGTATCCAGCAGATTGATTTCAAAATCGTTGTAGCTGAATTTCATCACAGAAGAGGTAACGCTGATACCGCGCTGTTTTTCAATTTCCATCCAATCCGAAGTGGCAAATTTCTTGGATTTTCTGGCTTTCACTGTCCCGGCCATTTGAATGGCCCCCCCGTAAAGCAGGATTTTCTCTGTGATTGTGGTTTTCCCTGCATCAGGGTGACTGATGATTGCGAATGTGCGGCGCTGGGCCACGTGTTGTGTTAGTTCTGCTTCTGTTGACATGAAAATCTATAATTGTTTAATGCAGGCTTTGGCTGAAATTCGCGGACTTGACTACCTTTTTGAGGTTTTAAAGCTATGTCCTTAGGTATGCCTGACGGGTTATTGTTCGTCCGATGTGTGCCTTGTGAACGCCTAGGACTGAATTTACTTTGAGCAATTGTCCATGTGAATTTTAATTATATGCACAATTCATTGAAAGGCCAAAATGAGCCAGCTCATGAACGATACTGATTCAACCCGGTGGGATGAGGAAACAATCAGATCATTTCCAACGTTGAAACAAATTGTGTTCTATTTGAAATTGATCCAGGACTTTTCCCACGGTCTGATCCACAATATCATGAACCGTCTGAGGAGCATGGTAAAAAGCCGGGAAAGGAGGTATCAGGACACCGCCCCTGTCGACAAAACGAACCATCAGCTCCAGGTGACCTTTATGAAGAGGGGTTTCACGTGGAACAAGCACCAGCTTTCGATTTTCCTTCAAGGTCACATCAGCGGCCCTGATCAGTAAATTATCGTTAAAACAATTCACTATGCCGGACAGACTTTTGATCGAGCATGGCATAACAACCATGCCCATGGTTTGAAATGAGCCGCTGGATATAGCTGCTGCCATATTCTCCGGATCATGACAGATGGTAGCCAGTTTTTTAACCTTGCCTGTTGAATAGTCCGTTTCCAGTTGAATGGTATGCTCCGCCGAAGGGGTCATCACCAGGTGGGTCTCTATCGTTTCATAGTGTTTGAGGGTTTCCAGAATGCGAATGCCGTAAATGACACCGGACGCTCCGGAAATACCGATAATCAATCTTTGGGACATGGGTGAAGGGCACTAATTAGGTGGTTAATTGAGTGAAGCTTTTCATACCTCATGATTAAATCTGCTGCATGAGCGATTGAATTGAACTTTCATTGCTGTTGCTCAACCATTACAAAAAAGCAGATCAAATCGACCATTTATTTCATGTTACATTAAGCCGTAAGGTCCACACCAGCAAAAAGAGAGTAATTTCAGTTTTTTAATTTTACAAATTCTATCAACGAACATCGCTGAATATGTTGACACTTAATAAATAAAGGTAAAGTGTTAGATGGTTTCGGGCATACATCAAAAATTGTTTCATCTTTATATTAACACCTCTAGACATAATAATTAATCAGTGATCAGATTTTATCAGAGCCAGTTTTTTCTGCCCGATCATCCGCATATCCGACACATTTATTATTGTGTTCAAATTCAACAGCAACGATTACTCCCGTTTGTCAATCATGAATATTAAGGTGTTTTACATTCCTGCATTCACGTTTAAAAAGATTGTTGTGTTATTGATAACAGCGTCTATCTTAACATTTGGTACTGCGCAGACAAAGGTAAGTGCCCAGACAGTCAACTTGGACCCTGAGCTGTTAAAACAGTTCAATTTCGTTACCGAAGACGGTCAGGTTCTTGTGGAAGTGAGTATGCAGGCTCTGCTGACCTTAGCACTGGAAAGGGCGACGACTATCGACATTTTGGCTATCGATCGGGAAATCGCATCGGAAAACTACCTGGCTGCCAAGGAGATGTATAATCCTTCCCTGTCCACTTCAGTGGGAGTGCAACGTTCATTGACAGCGACAGGGACCAATATATCCGGTAGTTCTTCGACCTCCTCATTTCTGAGTCTACAAGCTCAAGACACAAGTTCTTTGTCAGCAACCTGGAGCAAGAAAATTACCAACGGGATCTCCTACAGTGTTGGGTATACCAAGGCATCGTCCCAAACCAATACCGGGGAAAAGGTTGAGGAAGACGACAGTTTTAGCGGCTGGGACAAGTCAGATGATCCTCTTTATTCAGACCAGGTTACAGCTTCTGTATCCATTCCTATATTCCAGGATTGGGGGGATATCAACAATGCCCCCGAATACAAGAGTCGAATCGGTCTGGAAACGGCTGGGTATCAATCTCAAAAAACCATTTTGGAGTTGCTGAAACTTGTTGCAGGTATTTATTGGGATTTGGTCGGTGTTGAGAAAAATATTCTTTCCTTGCAGGCATCCGAAGCTCTTTCGCGCCAATTTGTTAACGATACCAAAATCAAGATGGAACTGGGTGTGCTTGATCCCATTGAAGTAAAACAGGGAGAAAGCCAACTACTGACAGTTCAACAAAGTTTACTCACAGAAAACTTCAAGAAAAAGCAGATTGAAGATCAGATCAAGGTCGCCTTAAATCTCCAGGATCTTCCCTATGGGTACCGCGCTACAGAAAAAATGGCCCAAAGGAAACAAGATTTCGATTTTGATGTGCTTTTAAAACAGGTTTATGAAAACAGCCAGGATCTGGCATTGTTACAGTCACAGTTAAAGCTGAACGGAATTCAGTTAAAAGAAGCTCATAATAAAGCAAAAACGGATTTGGACTTTAGCGTTGAATACCAATTGTACGGGTATGGAAAATCTGTTGCCGATGCCGCCTCATCCTTGGGAGAGTCTGGTTATAACGATTACCAGGTGGGATTGACCTGGAATATTCCCCTGTTTGATAAGCAAACGCCTAAGGAAATCAGGCAAAGGAATCTGGAGAACTCCAAACTGTTGCTTCAAATAAGCGATTTAAAGGCTCAACTAAAAGTCACTTTGCAATCGATAATCAGAAACCTGAAACTGGCCGAACAGGGAATCAAACTGGCCACAACCAGTGTGGAGCTCGCCAAGGATCTCCTGGAAAAAGAAACAGAGAAATTTAATCTCGGCAACAGCACCAGTTTTCGTGTCTCGCAAGTTCAACAAGATTTGACGGACGCAGAAAAAAACAAAACCATATCGGAAGTAAACTACGAAAAATCATACTTGGAACTTCTGATAGTTACAGGAAAGATTTTTGCTGAATATTCATTACCCAGTGTGGAATAATTAAACTTAATATCCTGATATTTTAACATAATCTAGGATGTAATAAATCGTAGAGTTGCTATGAAGGTAATATTGCAGTCTTGTATCTCAATGTTGGTTGTAACCTTTATTGGTTTGGTATTCCCTGTTCAATCCATATTCGCTAAAGATAAGTCCCAATCGATTCGAACCAAGATTGAAGTGTTACAACTTGTACCCAGGACCTTAAAAAGTTACTCAACCTATGTCGGTCATCTGAAACCGATTACCAAGGTCAGTATCAGTTCTGAAATAGCCGGAGTGGTTGAGGCCCTAAATGTAGATCAAGGTTCGCGGGTCTTAAAAGGAGATATCCTGGTTCAGATCGATACCAAAAGGCAACTGCTAAACAATCGCTTAAATAAGTCCAACTATGATTTAGCGTTAAAAGATTATACCCGGGAAACCAAATTGCTAAACAAAAGACTGTCGACTCCGGCAAAGGTTGCTGACTTAAAAAACAAACTGGAAGTCAATCGGTTACGACTTCAATTATCCGAGCTTGACCTCATAAAATCCCGTATCAAAGCGCCCATTAATGGCGTTGTCAGCAACCCAGCCATTGAAATGGGAGAATACGTTCGAGTTGGCGACAAGATTTTGGAAGTATTAAATATTACAAAGGTTTTAGCTCTCATCAATATTCCGGAACGGGAAATCCAATATATTGAATTGGGAAAGGAAGTAAATCTTACCCTGGACGCCATACCGGGAGAAATGTTTCCAGGCAGGGTGACAACAAGAGGATTGGAAGCTGATATGAGAAGCCGTACTTTTGAAGTTGAAGTTGAAGTCGAAAATCCGGACAGAAAACTACTGCCGGGAATGCTTATCAGGGCAAAACTGCTTAAGATTCATCTGGAAAATCAAATTCTAATACCCCGCCATGCAATCCAGGAAGAAGAAAAGGGAAGCTTTGTCTACATAGTTAACCACGACACGATCAAGAAAAAACATATCACCATCGGACTGAGTATCGATCAAGAGGTTCAAGTATTGGATGGACTTAAAATTGGAGACATGCTGGTGGAAACCGGCCAACAACTGGTTTCTCCCAATGAAAAAGTGGCAGTTGTTTCGGTGAGCAAACAGGAATAGGATCGGGTAAAAATCGTACCAAAGAGACAGGAATGCAATCATCCCAAACTAACTCAAATCAAGAATTAAACGACGAAACGGAAAAGGGCTTTTTACCGAGTAATATAGCCATTCAAAGACCTTCATCGATATTCATTTTGATGATCCTGATCTTTATAATGGGCCTCATCGCTTATCGAGGGCTTCCTCGAGAAGCGTTTCCGGAAGTTCAGATTCCGTATCTGATTGTCACTATTCCCTATCCGGGGTCTTCACCGGAAGACGTGGAATCTCTGATAGTAAACAAACTGGAATCGGAGATGCAAAATCTGGATGATCTGAAGGAGATTTCTTCCACATCCACCGAAGGTGCCGCTATGGTGGCACTGGAATACGACTTGGGTGCCGACATTGATGAAGCAAAAATTGAAGTCCGGGAAGCCCTGGATCGTGTTACGCCTGAATTGCCCGATGATACCGAAGATCCTATCATCACTGAGATTAACACGGCTGATTTTCCCATCATTATTATCAATCTTTCCGGAACGATTGGTCTTTACGCACTGAAAGAAGCTGCCGAGGATCTAAAGGAAGAGATAGAGGGAATACCGGGTGTTTTGGAAGTGAAACGAGCCGGTGGATTGGATCGGGA
>JANQGZ010000082.1:0-68232 GCA_028282825.1 SAR324 cluster bacterium | reverse complement strand
CCAAACAGCATGATTTCCGTATACAGAAACAACCACATGCCGATTTTTTTCCCTTGGGTATCGTTATGCATTTCCATAAAGTCATTTTGTTTATTGTTTATCTTTTCCTTTAATTCGTGAAAGTACCTTAGCGAAATCATAAGGATACCCGGGTGTCTGCGGTTCTTCTTCAAAATTGTGGAGAGTTGGGGGCGAAGAGATAGTCCATTCCAGGGTGACTCCTCCCCAGGGATTCTTTTCCGCCTGCCCACCGGTTTTAATGCTGCGCAGCAGGTTATAAACCATCAGGATAATGCCTGCGACCAGGACATAGGCGCCAAATCCTGCCAGAAAATTCCCCTGTTCATATTGAGGGAGATAATCATAATATCGCCTTGGCATGCCCTGGACCCCAACAATAAACATGGGTGTAAAATGAAAGATAAACCCTCCGGTGATCATTCCTGATGCCAGATATGCTTTTTTCAGGTCATACATTTTTCCGAAAATTTTCGGCCACCAATAATGCAGGCCTGCGAAAAATGCGAATCCGGTTCCGCCAAACATGACGAAATGGAAATGAGCCACCACAAAATGGGTATCGTGTACATGAACATTGGTGCCTGCCGAACCAAGAACCAGACCGGTCAACCCTCCCACAGAAAACAAGTAGATAAAACACATGGCATAAACCAGGGGTGGCGTTATCCAGATCGATCCCTTGTACATGGTCGACACCCAGCTAAAGACTTTCACAGCACTGGGAATTGCCACTATGAATGTCAGCAGGGAGAATACAAACACAGCTGTGTCACTCATACCGCTGGTGTACATGTGATGCGCCCAAACCAGGGAACCGGCAATAGCAATCGCCATGCTGGAATAGACAATCGCTTTGTACCCAAATATCGATTTGCGAGAAAACACCGGTATGATCTCGGAGATTACTCCCATGCCCGGTAAAATCATGATATAAACCGCCGGATGGGAATACATCCAAAACAGATGTTGATATAGGATTGGATCTCCACCCTTGGCAGGATCAAACAATCCGGTCTGAAAAAAACGTTCCAGAATAACCAACACCAGCGTAATGGACACAATCGGGGTTGCCAGCAGCTGCACCCAGGCGGTTGCATATAATGACCAGGTAAACAGGGGTATTTGCAGCCACTTCATGCCTTTTGCTCTCATGCGATGGATGGTGGTGATGAAGTTCATTCCGGTCAGCATGGAGGAAAAGCCCAGGATAAATGCTGCGGTTGCTGCATAGGATACATTGGTTTTGGTAGAGACGCTGAAGGGAACGTAAAAAGTCCAGCCGGTATCGGGTGGACCGGCTCCAAACAGGGAAACCAGTGCAAACACTCCCCCTATCATATACAGATACCAGGAAAGCAGATTGAGTTTTGGAAAAAACACATCCTTAGCTCCGATCTGGATTGGCAGGATAAAATTCCCAAAAATTGCCGGAATCGCCGGTATGATAAAAAGAAAGATCATGATCACGCCATGTAAGGTAAACACAGCGTTGTACTGATCCGAATCGAAAATGGTTTCACCAATGAACATCAGTTCGGTTCTAATCGTTAATCCCAGAAAAATTGCGATCAAAAACCAGGTCATGACCGAATAGAGGTACAATAGACCGATTCGCTTGTGATCGGTCGTAATCAACCAGCTAAGCACTCCTTTAAAATTTGAGGGCGCCGGTGTGTCAAAAAAGGACTGTGTTTGTTCCATAAAGGATTCCCAACATCTATGATTGATTCCCTTTTCTCAGGAATACCAGGTAAAATATAAGCAACAGCAGCGGGATGATGATTCCGAATACCCTGATGTATTGAAATGTATAACGTTGTTCTTCAGGATTGTAATCGATGCAGTAAGAAAGCACTTTGCGAATAGATGATCCGGTTCGACCGGATTGGGCCTCGGTTAACGCCATCCCCATATCAAACGGTAAAAACCTGGGTCCGTAAAGATAGCGAACTATTTTTCCATCGGCTCCCAGCACGACCAACGCATTGGCATGATCAAATACATTTTTTTTGGTTTGCCTGACTCGATACCCCAGTGCATCCAGCACCTTTCGAATCGAGTCGTAGTCACCCGTCAAAAACTCCCAACGTTCGGGAGGAAATTCCTTGCCGGTTAACGGCAGGTAATTGTTTTTTGAGTTTCGAGCTGTTTCGGGAGTGTCATCCGGATCAAAACTAAAAGCAACGACCTGGAATTCGTCATAGGAGAAACCGGTCAGTTTATTTAACCCGCTCGCCAGAAAAGACAGCTGAACCCCGCAATCAGTGACACAAAAGAAGTAGGCCGGCAAAAAAAGAGTCGGCTGGTTAATCAGCTCAGATAGCACCACGCTCTCACCAGATTCATTTTTAAACGAAAGATGAAGGGGAAGATACCCCCCAATATTTTCCTCAACGCCTACTTTCACATTTTCGGTAAAGTATTTAGGGGCTTCATCGCCTTCTGCAAGATGATGGCCTTTACCATGCGCAAACACATTATCAGCTGACAGGAAAAAAACCAGGCAACAGGTCAGGGTCGATCTAATTAACAATAATTGCCGGATACTCAGTTTCATAGAAATTCGAGAGTTGTGTTAGTTAGCTATTTATTGACTTGACGAGTCACCGTGAACTTTCCTGTGTTCAAGTTAACTTGGATGATGGCATAAAACTCATGTCCGATACGGGTTGAATCCCGCTTTCCGTATGCCAGAAGTAAAACAGTGTTGCCATTGGGATTTATTACAGTATCAGCCTTATCACCGGAGTCCAGAGGGATCTTGAATTCGATTGTGGTTTTACCACCTTCTTCAGACCCGGAAGAGGAAATAATAGAGTCTTTTCCACCTCTTTTTTTATCCAAGGTATGACTTGTGGTCCTGTTACCATATTCGTCTATAATTTTTAGTTTTCCTTTCCTGACAAATCCCAGGATGTAATTCGCTCCCTGCATTTTCTTGACAGGATTGAACCCGACACCAACCCAACCTTTGGTTTTGGCAACAGCTTTGACAGCCAGATTGCTCCCCTCTACTTTCCAATGGAATTCCATATCCTTAACAGTTAGTGAATGATCGTAGGACATGGCAAAAGTGCTTTTAATAAAAAAGCAAGATATCAAGAGAGCCAGCAATGCCAGAAAAGTTTTAAATTTCATGCGCACTCCTTTCAGAAAAAGTTGTGTAATAAAGTAATCTCAAATATTTAATATACAAACAAACCATTTGTGACCGCAACAATGCATATGATTTCGTGACCTGGCAGCCAACCGAAGATCAAGCCTCCACCCCAGTATCCCAGGATACAGACAGAAGCAATAACCAGGGAATAGACCAACAAAAGCCAGGCAGGGCCTTTTCAGATTTTTTTTACAGTCGCCACACTTAGCAATTCAGCCCTTTCCGTCCTATTTTTAGACAAAAACGCGCTTAGATTACAAGTGACAACCATTCGCAAACAGACGATAAAAAACCAATAATGTCAACAGATAACATCAATTTTATGAGAAATAAGAAACTTGTTTGTTAAAATTTTTCATGATAGCGTTATGTTGGTTTTTATTGGTATTTAATAAAACTCTTTCGCTATATCTGTGTGGTTTGCCTTGACAAAAGACGTATCTAAATCATATGGGATGGCTCGTTTAAAAATAACCAATTTTTTTAGGGATGCTTATGATTCAATTATTGCAAAAAACTTTATTAATCAGTGCATTGACATTAGTATCTTCTTTCTTGATTTTTCCTGCACAGGTAGCGGCAAAATCGCACAAAATGAAAGCTAAAATAAACTGCGATATCCAACATCATGCCTGCACGCAAACTGTTTCCAACATGACAGTTACCCTTGATGTACAACCAAAACCTGTTAAAGCCATGGAAAATCTGACGTTCCAGGTTTCACTAAACAATTATACCAGTACAAAGGTTCCATTCATCGACCTGGGTATGCCTGGAATGAATATGGGTAGAAATCATGTAGATTTAAAAAAAACCGGCCCAAACCAATTCCAGGGTCAGGGTGTCATAGTGCGCTGCCCCAGTGGCAAGACTATCTGGCGTGCCACCGTCACCATTCCTCAAACCGGTAAAGTGGATTTTATTTTTGATGTCATCTATTAGCGGATTGGCAGGCATTTTCCTGTTGACCGGATTTACCGTGGGCTTTGGACATTGCATTGGTATGTGCGGCCCCCTGGTAATCTCTTATACCTTAAAAATCAAATCAGAGAGATCCAACTGGCCTCACTTTTTTTACAATACAGGCCGGGTAACCACCTACTCCATTTTAGGCGGTATCATGGGGTTGACCGGCTCGTTCACCATGGTCACTTCCAGAATTGCCGGTATACAGAAAGGGGTCCTGATATTTTCCGGTATCCTGATCATCATTATGGGACTTATGATGACCGGCTGGTTAGCTAAAGTATCATGGTTTAAAAGCAGTCCAGGTTTCCAATCATTTCTGACCAGGAAATTCGGAGCGTTAATCCAGGCAAAATCCGTATTAGCTTATTATCCCATGGGGTTGTTGCTGGGCCTTTTACCATGTGGTCCCGTATATACAGCTTTGCTCGCTGCCGCCCGGGCAGGAATGGATGCTGAAAATATGTGGGCAGGCATTATCAAAGGAATGATATTGATGGCGTCTTTCGGATTGGGGACCATACCGGCACTTGTGCTTGTGGGAAAGCTCGCCGGTTTCAACTGGCTTAAAAAAAGAGATCTGATTTATAAAACCAGTGGCATCATTATGATTGGCGTTGGCGTCTATTTCCTAAGCAAAGGCATTCGTTATTGATCAAAACCTTTACCTGGAAACATGCTCTCTTTTTAACAGGAAAAGAGTGTTGAAAGTCACCGAAAGGCTACTAAATAACATTGCCGTCACGGCAATAATTGGATTCAGCAGGCCGCTGGCTGCTACCGGAATGCCGATTAAATTATAAAGGAGGGCAAATATCAGGTTCTGTTTGACGGTTCGGTTGACCTTACCTGCCAGGAATAGAAAATCCAGTAATTGAGCAGGATTTTCTTTCATCAAGGTAATTGAAGCCACATTGTCCCCCGGATTCAATCCGGAATGAACCGCCACGGCCAGATCGGATTCAGCCATCGCCGGTGCATCATTAACCCCGTCTCCAACCATCACCACTTTATTGTTATTGGATTTTTGCTTTCTGATGAATTCAGCTTTTTGATGGGGCAATAGGTCTCCGTAGGCGTTCGCATCAGTAATTCCGGTCGAATGGGCAACTTCTTTTGTGGGCATTGATGCATCACCTGAGATCAGAAAAACGTCAAAATCTTTGTTATTAAGGTCCGTTATCAGCCCTTTTACGTCTCCCCTGACGGAATCCCCAAGATAAATGACTGCTTCGATAACATTGTCCCAGGACAGATAGATCCTTGAAACGACCTGCGCTGAATCGGGCAGGTGTTCCTCAAATCTTTCCGTTTGTGCTGCATCTTCCATAAATTCCCAATTTCCAAGCCGGACCTGTTTGTTTTTATAGAGACCACTGATCCCGTTTTCATAATGCTTTATATTGCTAATAGACAGCAGCTCAAGGTTTTGTTGTTCGAATTGGTTTTTTATGGCCAGGGCTATATAGTGTCCTGATTCCTGTTCCAAAGTTGCAGCTATACTTAAGATGTCATTTGGGGTCAGCGTTGAAACAGCTTGTATCTCCAGACACTCCAGCTTGCCTGTGGTGAGTGTGCCTGTTTTGTCAAACACCACCTTATCCAAATCGACAACTCTTTCAAACGCCTCCAAATCTTTGACCAGGACTCCCTGTTTCCCGGCAATGGAAACGCCGGCTACTAATGCCAAGGGGATGGCTACACCCAACGCACAGGGGCAGGATATCACCATGACAGATAGTGCCCGGTCAATAGATTCATAAGAGGTTAATCCCCTTAACAAGCTATAAATATAAGTCATTACGGAAAGACTCAGCACCACTGGGACGAATAATTTCAACAATCTTTCAAACCGGGCTGTTTGTCTGGTTTTTCCGGAAAGAGAGTTTTCCATAATTATTTTCATCTTCCCAAATACAGATTCTTCTCCCACATGATCCGCTTTCACATTGATTGAACCAGAGATAATCCGCGTTCCGCTTTTCACGGAATCCCTGATTTTAGCATTAAATGGTTTTGGTTCTCCGGTAATTGAAGATTCGTCTATTACGGCTTCACCCTCAGTAACGGTTCCATCCCCTGCAACGATCTCACCCTCTGAAACCAGAAAAATACTTCCCTCGGTCAATTGTTTTACAGAAACATAGCGCCCTTTTGGAGACCGATCTGAACAGATCCTTACTTTTTCAGGCACCAGCGAAAAAAAATCGGTTAATCCCATGGCGATTTTTGATTTAGCGGAATGCTCCAGTCGTTTTCCGATTAAAACCAGCAAAATCAACATGGAAGAAGCGTCAAAGTAAAGATGCAGACTGCTTTGTATGACATTTAAAAAACTGTAAAGGAACGCAGTAATCGACCCAATCGAAATCAACACTTCCATTCCCGGAATTCCGGTGCGGATTGCCGCCAGAGCTTTTTTGTGAATAGGATATCCGCCGTATACCAGGGCGACAGTAGCCATTAAAAGCAGCGGCCATGAAAGCAGTTGCACGGATACTTTGGGTAGCTGCCAGATAAAACCCGAATAGATTGCCCAACTGAACATCATTATATTCATGGTCAGGAAAAAGGTTACTGCCAAACGCACAAACTCCGGGGTTTGCGATTGTTGCCCTTCATCCAGGGCATGAAGCCCATATCCGAGACTCTTCACCAGTTTTTTTATTTTCTCGGGAGACGTTAGCACTGGATCGTAAACTACCTTGCCCCTGTCACTGGAAAAGGTGCAAACCGCCTGCTGCACCCCTTTTGACTTTTTCAGAGCATCCTCCACAATCCAGGCGCAGGCCGGGCACCACATATTTGAAAGAGAGAAAGCCCAGGTTAAGGTTTCAGTGGATGAATCGCTTTGATTTTGAGATTCTCTAGCTTTGTCCGATGGATATGATTTGGCTGGATCAGCATCTTCAGAAGCCCCGGGAATAACACCCGCGGCAACACAGGTTTTGTAGATTTCGGTTTGCTTGAAATCGCCGACATTACGGTATTCCTCCGATTCCATGATCATGGAGTAGACCATTTTACAGCCGTTGCAACAGAAATGCTTTTCTACTTCTTCTTCAATAGAATACTTGGCTGTAGTGACCGGAAGACCACAAAGCGTGCAGGAAAGTGGATGATTCATATAAAGCTTCCCAAATACATTGCGACCTTGGGAGTATTAGATGTGACAACAGGCGGGCGTTGCCGGAAATTAGTTCCCCGCCTGCTTATGACGCAGGTATTGAATTACAGCCCAACGACTCTCGACTGACATTGTTGAGGCCAAAGCAGGTGCTCGTTTACCTCCGTAACTGATATGCTGAAACAACTCGACATCAGAAAGTTGTTTGGCCTGGGTACCGGCCAAGTCAGTTGGCAGTGGGGTAAAACTTTGGCCAACCGTTCCCTGTCCATCCAGGTTAGGTCCGTGACAGTGGGAACAAAAAACCTGGTAAGCGACTTTTCCGTCTTCAACAGTACTACTTGTTGGTACTTGGATCGTATTGTCCGCCAGTGACGCCCTTATTTGTTCTTCACCCCCATGAAAGGGGACAGTTCCCTCCTCCATAATCAGCATCGGTTCTTCATGTGGGCGCACAGCAGGAGTTTCCTGCATCCTGCTCCACCTCATATTGTCATCATAAAGATTTACTATATTGTAAAGTCCATATACTGCGGCTAGTACAAAGACACCAAGAAACAAAGCCTGCTTCATCTATTGCCCTCCTTTGCCTCTGATATGTTGAGGGAATGGCAGCTTTTCATATTCTGCATGGGGTGATTCTGAAGGTAAGCTTTTTACCGGTCGATAGTCCCATGAGGGCATGCCTTTATCAGAAACCACATAAAATGTGAACCCACCTGCGACCAAAATGAATCCAACAATCAGGAAAATCCAGATCCAGGTAACTACCGCCGTATTTTTTAGATTGAATCCAGCCATTTTATATTGTCACCTCCGAAAAGCCGTAATAAAGAATGTAAAAAAGTGCCCACACAACCGTACCTATAATGATTAACGCCATCACCATGGGAAAAGGATTGTCGCCTTCGCTAATATCATCGTTAAACTGATGTAGTTCCTTGGATGGTTTTTTGTCTTTTGAGTTCACCAAGGGCATCAGAGATAGCCCTACACCAAACAAAACCATAAATATCAATGGAACCAGCAATGAACCTAATGCGTGTTGCAGATTTACAATCTCAAAAAACCTCATGTTGCTCCCCTTATTCTTGAATCAACTCTTTATAGATATAGATAGCATTCACTTAGTGAGAAACCAATGCATACACAATAATTGCAGCACTGCTGGCAATACCAGCTACAATCAGAAACAGGATCACATAAACTTCGTATTTTCTTTTACTATTGGTTACAACTGCCTGATTGTCCTCTTCCAGGGCCAGGAATCGAGCTCTCTGCTGATCGGAAAACTGGCCGTTCTTCAATGCCCAGAAAAAAACCAGCAACCCAATAATCAACCCGGTAAGTATGTATGTCAGAAAAAATGGATAGTACATGTTTTTTTTAGGTGTTTAGGTTATCAGGCTGAAGACTGAAGGTTCTAAGACTGAAGGAGTGTTCCATTTGGGGTTCCCTTCAGTCTTCGGCCTTTAGCCTTCAGTCTAATTGAGTGTTTAGGGTTTTAGGCTGAAGACTGAAGGATACTTCCATTCAAGTTTTCCTTTAACCTCTAGCCCTTTACTTTTAGTCAAATTAGGTGTTTAGGTTATCAGGCTGAAGACTGAAGGACCTTGCATTCAAGGTTTGCTGCAACCTTAAGTCTTTTGCCATTAGTCTAGTTAGGTGTTTAGGGTTTTAGTTAATTAGGCTGAAGGGTGTTCCTTCAGTCTAAACAGGTGTTTAGGTTTAAGACTGAATAGGAGTTCCATTAATGCCTTCATTTAGCTATCAGCCTATTACTTTCGTTTAAATTTGGTGTTCAGGGATTTAGGTGTAAGACCGCGGAGTTTTTTCCTTCAGTCTTCAGCCTAAACCCCTCAATTGACCTTTAGTCTAATTTCCTTCGTTTTATTTCACTTAAAACTTAAACACGTCAATATCTACTCGTAAGAAGCATCAATACCCTTGGGTTCATCGTTTGCGTCGATATCGTTAATAAAGTATTTAGCTATGTAATTGCCTACATCCCAGATCTTTTCCGACTCCAGCTCTCTTTTGAAATATGGCATTGCCGTGCCGGTTATGCCGTTCATGATCTGGTAGTAGATGATGCCTCCGCTGATACCTCTTCCATTCAGAATCGTAAAATTCAAAGGAGGTGGATAAATGTACGGCTGGGCAGGTCCCATACCGTCACCCACCGGTCCGTGGCATCCCAGGCAAAAATCCTGGTAAATCTTTTCTCCCCTGGCCAGGCTCGCTTCCGTTGCGGCGTAGGGTGTCGGTAAATCCTGCCAGCCCTGGGGAACGTGTTTGTGTAACCAGGCCACATTTTCCTCTACTCCAGCTTCATAAGCTTTGATTGCTTCCAGTTTCCATTTTTTTTGCCTGGCCATTCTTTGGTCCGCATGTTTCAATCCCAGGCTTTGTACGTAGGTTGTTAAAGACTCGATTTCCGCATCCGTGAGAAATCTGAATGGTGGCATTACAGAAAGAGGTCTGGTAAACCTTGGATTGACAAAGTGAGCAATATGCCAGTCATCCGGATGTTCCCCGCCTTGCTGAGAAAGATCTGGACCTGTCCGTTGAGATCCCAGGAAAATAGGCTGGTCTTGAAGATAATCGCCAGCCTCGGCTATTCTTTCTGCACCCATTCCCCAATCTATTGCCCTGATCGACTGTGTATGGCAGTAAACACAGCCATTTCTAAGATAAAGGTCTCTTCCCTGATTCTCAAGAGCGGTTCTGGTTCTGTACAGATCCGAAGGGATGGTTTTATTGGTATCCGCGTATGGTAGTATTACCACCACCAGCGTAACTGCGATCAGTATCAGGAGGCTTCCGGCAACTATCGCCAAAGGTGTCATTTTCATGTGGTTCCCCCGCGATTAAAAAAGAATGATCTGGTAATATTATAAAACCCTAACAAAGAAGAGACAAAGATAAGCATACCCAGCGAAGCTCGAATAATATTGTAAATATGTATCTCCGGCAGAATCCTGTAAATAGTCTCACCATTCAGCCAAGCATTCCCCTGGATCAGACCTGAAATTGTCAGCACTACCGCAAATCCGCCAACACCAATCAACACCATCCAAAATTGAAAATTAGCCAGGAACGGACTGAATAATGGCTTGCCGGTTATTCTGGGGATAATAAAGTAAAGCCCGCCCAGGGCGATCATACCGGCAAAACCCAACACACCAACATGAGCATGTCCCACCACCCAGTGACTGAAATGAGTGACTCGCTGCACATCCGGAAGAGACATCATGGAACCACGGATACTGACCAGAAAGTACATAATGGTGCCAATCAGAATAAACTTTGCTCCGATATTCGCCTGCACCTTAGCCAGATGCCCACGAACGGTGTACCAGATATTGATCAGAAAAGCCATTACGGGAATAACCATGGCTACACTATCCACAATAGCAACCACTTTAAGCCAGGTTGGTACGGGAACTTGAAGCAGGTGATGCGTTCCGATATGTGTGTATATCACCAGGATCGACCAGAATCCCAAAAGCGATAAAGTATGATTAAACAACGGAGCTCTGCAGACCTGGGGTATCACATAATATGCTATGGCAACTGACAACGGAGTCAGGAACAGTCCAAAAATATTATGCCCGTAAAACCAGAGCATGATCGCATCAGGAATACCCACCAGGGCTCCGGAATTGGGACGCCAGATGACATTCCCTAAACAATAGGTACAGGCAGTCAGAATCACAGCAGCAAGAATATACCAGATAGAAACATAGAGAATTTGTTCCTTGCGGTTACGGACCGTCATCATGAAATTTATAAAAATCAAAAACAAGGCAACCACAATAGCAATATCTATCGGCCAGATAAGTTCAGCATACTCTCTGCCCTGGGTCATTCCCAGCGCCAGTGTTATCACGAGTGAAACCAGTACCACATTCCAGGCTGCCACGGTCGTTAAACCCAGCTTTTCGCTGAAGATGGGAGTTCTGAGCAGTCTTGGAAGGATGTAAAAAGCACAGGCAAATAACCCCGGGGAAACGAATCCGAAGATTACAAGATTGACATGCATCGGTCTGAGCCTGGAAAACAAAAGCCAGGAGATATTACCCAGTAAATCAGGTGCCACCAGCTCTATGGCAGCTACCAATCCCGCAAGGGTTGCCACGATCATCCAGACGGCGGATGTCATACAAAATGCTTTTGCTGTTAAATGGGTGGCTTTGTCAATATCAGTTACGTTTTCGGTCAAGGCTTAGACTCCTTTATTAATTATGACAGGATAGCCAGCAATCTACATTGGCGTTTTCTTGACGGTGGCATTCCACACAAAAACCCATTTGGAACTCTTTATGGATCAATCTATCTGTCGCTTGCACAGCGCCATGACAAGTCTCACAGGCAACTTCCTTTTTTATATGACGTTCGTGGTTAAACACGACATGCTCAGACAAGATAAATACTTTCTGCCATGGAGTAGGAATGCCATTATCGAAATAATAATGCTCTTTTCTGATTTCCGGATGATTGGGAATTATGTAGTTGTGACAGTGCAGGCATTTTTCCACTGGTGGTATGCCCGGATGAATCGATTTTTCAGCATAAGGATGGCAGTACGCACAATCGATATTTTTCGCGCCCGCATGTAAACGATGACTGAATGCAATTGGCTGTACAGGTCCGGCACCGGCTTCAGGATATATGAAGAAGAGATAAATGACTGAAGCGGAAAGCACGGTAATCAGACTAAAAACAACAATCTGCACCCGGTTTTCGACAACCCCGTTGATAAACGCCCCAAACTGGGATATGAGTATCATTGGTTTTCCCTTTGTACCGATCAGAACAATCAAAGTAATGATGGCCAGCAATGTGACCATGGCAAGCAATATTTCCATTAAACCACCTCCCCGGTTTCACTATCCAGGAGCTCCGGAAATTGTTTAAAATAAGTAATAATTGAAACAGCAAATAGACCCAGAAATCCCAGGCTGATAATCACATCGTTGATGTCGATTGGGAACGACTCCACGTGATGCAGATAGACAGGCGCAAGTAAGAGGAAATGTTCCATCCAAAACCCGATAATGACAAGTGAGCAAACGACTATCATTAATTGCGGCGTCTCTTTTACTTTGCGATTCAAGAGTATGAGAAACGGCATAATAAAACAGATAATGAACACTGCCCAGGCTATGTAATTCCAGGGCTGGATCATGGTTCTCTCGATGATATATGTGGTCTCTTCGGGAATGTTTCCATACCAGATCACCAGAAACTGGGCATAGAAAAAATCTCCCCAGACGATACTGAATCCGAAAAAGAGAGTGGCAAGATCACGAAATTGTTTACTGGTCTGCTCGAATGATCTGCTGGAAGACAGATGAAGAATGGCTGTAACGATAATAAGGGCACCAAAACCGGAGAATGTGGCTTTGACAAACGTGTACGCTCCAAAAAGAGTGGAATACCAATGGGCATCCATACTCATCACCAGGTCAAACCCCACCAGCGATAGTACCATGGTAAAGGCAAACATATACCAGCCCGCAAAGTAGGTCATTCGTCGCCTGATCTTATCCATATCCCCCGGATCTTCCCCCCAGAGATTGTTTAGTAATCTTTTCAGAAATGAATCGGCATTGGAGCGATTCAGTCGAAATCGCAAACTGTGATAAAGGTATCCGAATCCCAGGGCATACAGAATAAAAAAACCAATCAAATCCCTGGTAAATAAAAAGGGGACGTTCAGCCAGATTTCTTTCCCATGGAGATCTTCGCCCACCCAGGTGAATAAGTAGTCCTTACCTAACAAAAGGCCGATGAATAGAATAAAAGACACTGGGAAAAAAGCTGAAAACGATTCGGCGACTCCTGACATGCTACGGCACCACTTAGCTTTGGTGAAGTGCATCAGTGTTGAGAACAGGAGACCTCCCAGGGAAATCAATGTGAAAAGCAGGAAGTTCACCAGGTATACCAGCCAGGCTTTTTCAGGATGACTTCCGGCGGCCAGGAATGCGAAATAAGCTATTCCCAGGATTCCCAGGACAGTAAATATCAACATCAAAGGTTTTTTTCCGGTTGCCGGATTTTCTGCTATTGCCGAATTCATATTGTACTTCCCTTGATTAGTAAGAGTTTGTCCAGAATTATAATATCAACCAAGACCGGGTTATTGTATTTCAGCCCCTTTTTCCTGCATCAATACCTTGATTTTTTCGGTATCACCCGAAGCACTTATGCCGTAAACGGAACCTGAACAGGCCGGATTATACCTTGCATCCATCTTTGTGGGCAGGCCAACCTGGGTTAACAATCCTAATACGTTACCAAAGACCGCAAACAGAATAGTGAATTCAAAGGCAACGATGAAGAAAGGAAACCAGGAAACAATAGGTTTTCCACTGACAACCAGGTTCCATTGTGTGGCAGTAAAAGTGGTCAGTGCAAATCCGGAAAGAAAGCCGGTTATACCTCCCGCCAAAGTGAACCAGCCAACCTTGCTCTTTTTCTTTCCCAAAGACTCAAAGATCTTTTCGCTGGGAATAGGACTAAACACCTCCTCGACCTGCCAACCTCTGTTTTTAATTTCCTTGATAGCAGTAAGAGTTGCTTCCTCTGTTTGAAATAAGCCCATTATTGATGATGAATCAGCACTCATGAATGACTCCCTCTATGATGGATATGCTCCTTCATTTCCGTCATGGAAACAGATGGAAGATGCTTGGCAAAAAGTAAAAATAGAAAAAAGAACAGACAGAATCCAAAACCCATTAAGACAAACTCGAACCATGGTGGACTGTATAATCCCCAGGCGTTTGGCAGAAAATCGTGGGCCACACTACCGATGATGATTACAAAACGTTCCATCCACATACCGATATTAACAAAGATAGAGATGATAAACAGCGGTACGATCGAGGTTCTGATTCGTTTAATAAAGAATAACAATGGAACAAACGTGTTGCAGATTACCATGATCCAGTATTGAGGTGCATAATCACCAAAAGCCCGCCACCAGAATGATTCCTGTTCGATAATATTTCCACTGTACCAGGCGATGAATAGCTCTGTTGCATAGGCAAAACCCACGATCAAACCGGTAAATATTATGGTTTTAGCAACAGCCGACAGGACATCGATCGTAATGATTTCTTCGTATTTAAATATCTTCCTGAGCGGTATCATCAGAGTCAGCACCATAGCCAGCCCGGAGTGGATGGCGCCTGCCACAAAATAAGGTGCAAAAATCGTTGTATGCCAGCCGGGAATCACGCCCAGGGCAAAATCCCAGGAAACCACACTATGAACCGAAATGACCAGCGGAGTCGCCAGTGCTGCGAAAAACAAGTAGCCTCTTGAGTAATTGAGCCATTGGCTTGATTTTCCTGTCCAACCCAGTGAAAGGACCGTGAATATTTTCTTTTTCACTCCTTCCGAACGGTCTCGCACAATTGCAAAATCTGGTATCAGGCCGGTAAACCAGAAAAGACTGCTCACAGTAAAATAGGTGCTGATCGCAACAATGTCGAACATCAGTGGAGACTGAAAATTTGGCCACAAGAGACGTTGATTGGGTAGGGGAAGCATGTAGAATATTACCCAGACCCTTCCGATATGGATGAGAGGATACATCCCCGCAATCATCACCGCGAACACTGTCATGGTTTCGGCTGCCCTGGCAATAGGGTTCCGCCATCCGGCACGAAACAAAAACAGAATTGCGGAAATCAATGTCCCGGAATGAGCGATTCCGACCCAGAACACAAAATTGATCAGATAGGTTCCCCAATGCACCGGCGTATTCATGCCTGCCACACCTAATCCAAAAACGATCTGGTAAGCCCAAAATCCGAGGCCAATCATTATCCCCAGGAACAGAACACCAACAATCCGCCAATACGCCGGATTTGGTTTTTCCAAAGTATTCAACACCGTGGTGTTGATCTGTTCAAAACTCAGTTGAGACATATTGATATTTTATATTTATGATTTATGAATTATGATCTATTTGGAATCTTATGATTTTATATATTTCAGATGGTTACCTGTTTATATCTAAAATCATCATTCTAAAATCTTAAATCTCCTACACACACTTATGATCTATAAATCATGATTTACTTCGAATTCTTTGATCATATGTTTTATAAATATTTCAAATGTTTACGCTTTATGAAAATCTAAAATCTACATTCTAAAATCTTAAATCTCCTGTGTGATTTTCTTCAAATAGATTACGGCAGATTTGGTGTTGAGATAGCCTAGCACCTGGTATGCCCTGGGATCTTTAGCCAGTTTATAAACCTTGCTGGTCTTGTCCTCAAAATTACCAAAAGTAATGGCATTGGTCGGGCAGGTTTGCAGACAGGCTGGTTTTATCTCTCCATCACGGATTTTTCGGTTGTCATTTTTAGCATAACCGTGAACCTCTTTGATTCGTTGCACACAGAATGAACATTTTTCCATGACTCCCTTGCTTCTCACTGTGACATTGGGATTCAACTGTAAATTCAGAGGTTCATCAAACTTCCAATCAAACCAGTTGAAACGTCTCACTTTGTAAGGGCAGTTCTGGGCACAAAACCGTGTTCCCACACAACGGTTATAGATCTGGTTATTTAGTCCCTCTGGCCCATGATAAGGAGCATAAACAGGACAAACAGCCTCACACGGGGCGTTATCGCAATGCTGACAAAGCATGGGAAGAAATATCAATTTCTCTTTATCGTGTTTGTCTTCATAACGCTCGATTCTCAACCAGGTCATTTCCCTGCCGTTGGCCACTTGTTCTTTACCTACCACCGCCACGTTGTTTTCGGCATAACAAGCCGCCACGCAAGCGCTGCAGCCTATACAGCGATCCAGGTCTATAACCATGCCCCAGCGATACTCGTCATGGGGGTGGAATTTGTAAACATCCCGCTTTTTATTGTCGTATCCCTCTTCAATTGGCAGAGTCAGAGGGAAATCATTCATGGTCAGACCCTCTTTTTTATGGTGGGTATCTTCTTTATGATCCGCTGATAAGGAAACTGCAATTTTCCTTTTGTATTGTGACCTGCTACCATCGGTCTTGGGAAGTTTTCTGACTCGACCTGCTTTTTTCAGTCCCGTAAGTGGAACAGTATAAGATAAGGAACCATTTTCCGCAGCACCATTAAAACTGAGCAGCTCCAAAGGATTACCACCATTCCCTTCAGCAAATCTTCCATAAGCATTATGCCCCAACCCAATCTGCATCACTACCAGGTTCTGATTTACGCCTGTGAAAGAATAAGCCGGAGCCTGTATGCTGGAGTTTCCTGCCTGCATCTCTAAAATGTCTCCCTGTCTTAACCCATTTTTCTTCAACGTCTCCGGATGAACCATTGCCATAGACTCCCAGGCAATATTAGTCACAGGATCGGGAATTTCATTCAGCCAAGGTTTGTTGGCACCTCGTCCATCAAAATACTTGAGAGAAGGAACTGCCAAAAAATTTAATACATCTTTTTTCGGTTTCAGGGCAGTTACAGCTTTGGTCAAATCATCAGCGGCTGCAGGATTTATAGCAAATGGTGTACGATTCGTATTGGACTGGCTGGAAAAGTCACCCCCGGTTTGAATCATTTTCAACCACACTTTAAGGCCAGTTTTTTCCTTCCTGGGGACCAAAGTGTCCATTAAATAATGCTGATAATTTTCAAATGAATGCAGGGCTTCTACCAGCTCAATAAAAACATCCCCGATCTGCGGAGCTTTGGTTAATTTACCCATGGCAGGCTGGGAAGTGGACACTAATCCCGTTTTTCCTGCATATGAATCCCAGGTCTCAAGAGGCAGGCGAACAGGAAAAATCAGA
Source organism: SAR324 cluster bacterium (assembly GCA_028282825.1). Taxonomy (GTDB): domain Bacteria; phylum SAR324; class SAR324; order XYD2-FULL-50-16; family XYD2-FULL-50-16; genus JAHJTV01. The sequence goes on along the minus strand of JANQGZ010000082.1, from coordinate 51,138 downwards.
TCGGATTTTTGCGAACTTTCATCCAGTGTTGAGGAGAAACTAACTTTAAAAACTTGTTTGTCTGCAAAGATGTTTTTTAACTGCTCGTTTCCGGGAAGAGAGTACAGAGGATTTGTCTGATAAAGCAACAGTAGGTCTGTACTGCCCTGAATGTTGTTGAAAAAGGCGTTCAACTCCATTTCCGTTGCTACTTTTTCTATACCGTGTCTCTCAGCAAAGTCATATAACGAGAGATCTTTATCCAGCAACAGGTTGATCAGAGCGGATGAAAGCTCCAGGGCAAATGAAGATTCTGTCGGAGAAGATCCCCCCAGTATTAACGGTTTTTTAGCCTGTTGCAGTTTTTTTGTAATCGACTGCAGTTTAGCCGTCGGCACTCCCGTCTGCTCTTCAACGCTTGAAGGCGTATACCTGTCTGATAATGATTTCAGGCTGTTAACCATTCCCCGGGGTAGATGAGCCGTATTGGCATCTTGCAGCAATGCCCGCATGATGCCCAGTGCAACCGTCACTTCTTTTCCCGGTGCGACTGATACAAAGGAATCAGCATTTGCAGCAGTAAGTGACATAAAAGGACCAATATGAACAAACGCACCCTTGTGATGGTCACCCGCTCCATGCATCGCTTTGAATTTACCTGCGTATTCAACCGGAGACAACCAGGTCTCCAGAAAATCTGCCCCAAACCCCACTATAAAATCCGCCTCATCCATTTTATATGAGGGCAGGATCTTCTCGTTAAACAAGGTTTGATGTGCTGCTCTTAGTGAATCGTAAGAGAAAGGTTCGTATTGTACAGGCGGTTCCGATTTCCACTCCCTTAAGCTTGTTTCAAATAGCCTGGAAAGCTGATCACCAACAACACCGGTTAACATTTTAATGCGATTCGAACCATTTGCTGTTGCCGCATCTATTTTCGCACTTAAGAGTTCAAACGCATCGTCGTAACTGATATCTTTAAACGTTCCGCCTTCCTTTAATTTTGGAGTGCTAAGTCTGTCCGGATCGTAAATATCCTGCAAAGCCGCTTGCCCTCGAATGCAAAGCTTTCCTTTGTTGACAGGGTGCAAGGGATTACCTTCGAGCTTGATGACTCTTCCTTCGCGATTTTTAGCTAATACGCCGCAACCAGCCGGGCATTCCACACAAGTGGTGGCATACCAGGCTGCTTTGCCGGTCACCATATCTTCAGGGGCGACGACGAGTGAGAAGAGGTTTTTGTCTTGAGTTCGATTGCAGCCATAGGCAAAAGTGACACTGCCCAATCCAGCGGCTTTTAGGAAAGTACGCCGATCCATTAGAGTTTCCTATGTAATTATTAGACTGGTATCCTTATAGAATGATCAATTGTAAAAACAATAAAGCCCACCTACTTAACCTCTGTTACTCGAGGTGTATATCACACGAGATGTGACTTACAAGATATAGGACGAATGTATTTTAGTTGCCAGCATATGCAAACTATACAAAAGCACCCGATTTGTCAATTTTTTTTTAGCCTTTTTTTTTAATGCGTTAGCAAGATCGATAACATTCGATAACGATTAAATTGTTGCAGAGCACACAGATCTGGCATGGGTGCAACAAAAACTGAAATGGCTTTTCACAAGGTAGAGCGTCAAACGTTTTAATTAAAGGAATGGCAATTTGTTGCGATAAAATTCGGATTGTCTGATCGTTTTGGTTTGGATCTTCTTGACTTTTGAGAGTGTTTTTCAATTCTTCTTTTGTGATCAGCTTTTGTTCGATCAGAATTTGACCCAGTTTCTTTTTGGGTTTCTGTGCTTTGTGAATGGTAAAAGTCAATGCGGCCCTCGCCTTTTTTGAAAAAGTCAATAATCCAAGAAAGATAAAAAGTTTTATCTCTCAGTTATGCGCTAATCGATGTTTTTTTTGTATTGAATTTGACAGATGGATTTTTTCAAAATAAAAAGTATGCTTCATTGCTGCACCACCAATCCTTAAGCAGGTATCACTGAATATTTTCGTTAACCGTATTGTAATGTTTGAGATTTCATCGCAAAAACCCGCTCAAAGGCTTGAAAAAGCCAGGGAAATAAATGATGTGTTGCACGACATTTCCCAGGCAATCAATGAATCCATTGAGCTCGATGATCTTTTCGAGAAGATACACAATGCACTGGGCAAAATTATTGACGTCACCAACTTTTTCATCGCCTTGTTTCAATCCGATAAAAACACTGTTACCTTTCCTTTCTTCATTGATTCAGTAGTCAAAAATGATAGTTCCAAGGTCTATCCGTTGGAACAGATGAAGGGATCATTAACCGCAAAAGTAATCTCCACAGGAGAACCGCTTTTTATTACCTGGCCGGATATCCAAAAAATGCTCGACGAACTGGGTCATCCTCTTTTTGGCAAACCCTGCGCGGTTTGGCTGGGGGTTCCTTTGCGTATACAAGGGAAGGTGACAGGAGTTATCGCAGTGCAAAATTATGAGGACAAAACAGCCTATACCTATGATGATATCAGACTGCTCAGTATGGTATCTGATCAGGTGGCAATTGCCATTGAATTAAAACTGAAAGAAAAGTCTGTCAAGGAAAGTGAAAGCAGATATCGCAACCTGGTGGAAAAAATCAGGGAAATCATCTACCTGACAGATGCTGATGGTAACATCGTGTATGTAAGCCCCATAGCGGAAAACCTGCTGGGAATGTCCATAAAACAATTGACCGGGGACCGGGGATATTATCGATACAGGTACGCAGATGAATCAGGTGAAAGAAAAAATTTTGATGAGTTTATTTATCAGGAAGATCTCGATCAGGCTAATGAGGTATTTCAAAAGGCATTGGCCAATAGAAAATCCTTTCAACTGGAATATCGAATCAAAACAAAAAAAGGTAAGTTAAATTGGGTCATTGAAAAAGGTCAGTTTTTTAAGGATGAAGACGGCAGGAACAGGCTTGAGGGCATTATTCTTAATCATCAGGAGCAAAAGCGAGCTGAAATGATTAACAAAGCTTTGTTCAATATATCCAATGCAGTCAACGCAACTGATGATCTGGATGATCTTTATCGATCCATTCATAAATCCTTGCAGCTCGTTCTCAACGCAGACATTTTTTTTATTGCTCTTTACGACGCTGAAGAAGATGTTATTACTTTTCCTTACAAAAAAGACCTGGTCGATCCTCATGAAATAGAAAAAATAACTGATGTCAGTAATTCGACTTCCCTAACCGGAGTTGTCATCAGAAAACGCAAACCGTTATTGCTTACAAAGCAGCAATCATTCCAATTGGTTGAGAATATGGGCGGTAAACACATTGGCAAGCCTCCGGAGATCTGGCTTGGTGTTCCGCTGATGATCCGGTCAGAAGTTATTGGAGCCATGGTTTTGCAAAGTTACGAAAATCCGAACCTTTATAGTGAGGAAGATTCGGAAATTCTGATTTCGGTATCGGAGCAGGTGGCGACTGCCATTGAGAGAAAAAGAGCTGAAGCAGCTTTAAAAGACACCCAGGAAATGCTGATCGAAAGTGCACACAAAGCAGGAATGGCTGAAATTGCCAGTGGTACGCTCCACAACGTCGGCAATATTCTCAATACAGTGAAGGTATCCACCGATGTGATCAGCAGCATTAACAGGGAATCTTCCTATTTCCTCTTCAAACAGGCAAACAAATTGTTAAAAGAGAATTTTGACAATCTGGATGATTTCTTTCTGAACAATCCCAAGGGAAAACAATTACTTGAATACTATCTCCGCCTGGAATCCACCTTTGAATCGGAAAACCGCCAGATTCAAGAACAGATCTATCGTTTACACGACAAGATCCAGCTCATGACCGATGTCATCTTTGATCAGCAAGCCTATGCAGGAGGGGGACTACTGGTCTCCGAGCATCCGGCGGATGAAATTATCAACACGGTTTTGAAAATGCAGGCGGAAATGCTTTCCAAACATCATATTCACGTGGTGAAACGATTTAATCCCGCCTATAAAATTAAAATCCACAAGACAAAGTTTATCCATGTCCTTATCAACCTAGTGAAAAACGCCAAAGATTCCATGTTGAATCAACCGGAGGATAATCGGAAACTTATTGTTGGAGTGGATCAGGTGGACGATCAGGTTTTAATTTCAGTTGAAGATAACGGTGAAGGGATAGCCGAAGCTATCAAAGTCCAACTGTTTCATCATGGATTTACCACCAAAAAAGATGGTCATGGATTCGGACTTCACAACAGTGCCAACTACATGCAGGAAATGCAGGGAGAAATCCGGGTAGAAAGCAAAGGTCCCAAGCAAGGCGCCATTTTTACCCTGGTCGTGCCCTGTGTTCGTTAGAAACAGAACACAGCGCTTACATTTTAAATCACCTGATACCCTCCAATCCAGAACTCCATTTCCTTGCCTTCCCTATCCACCGTGGAAAATCTGTAGCTCGACCAAAAATCGTCTTTTACTTCAGCCGTGGCGCTCAACTTATCGGAGAGCAATTCGATGTTTGTTTCAATCTCCTGTTTTGGATTGTTAACAAAAAGCATCATTAATTTATTTTCGGCAGTCTCAGCTCTCAATTTTTCAATATCTTCCTTTAAACCTGAGACAGCTGATGCTTCCCATGTCTTTATCCAGTGCTTCATTTCGACCACTGCAAACGGATGTTGTGATTCTCCCGGATGGTTCAGAACCAGGTCTTGTGTGTTTTGCTTTGTAAAAACGGCAAAAGGACAATGTCGGAAAAGTGACCTCAAAATAATATAATGATAAAAACTTTCGTTCTCAATCCTAAGTATGCCGCCATCTTCATTTTCATAAGCTTTTTTATTGCTATTTACCGCTGCTCGAATGTTTTTATCCTCGTTTTCCAAGGCTGTACCTGCCATTTGAACCAACGTCGCTAGTTCCTTTTTCATTTTATTTGTTCCCTCCCTCAGACAGTCAAATTGTCTTCGATCACCAGTCATACATCGTCCTGTGCGATCGTTCCCAAAAAATATCACTGCGAATCAACAGGATGATACAGCCTAATGCCTTTAATCTCAAGCTTTATTTAAATTCATCTGAATTTTGCGATTGAACAATAAGTCATGCTGATAGTCAAAACAGGGCTTGCATATTGGTCAGTTGCTTTTCTATTAGGAAGATTAATTTCATCTGTTTGAAAAGCAGGCTGTCATTCTTTTTAATCCGGATGCAGTTGATGAATGCGGACTCTTTTGATACTTTTAGCGATTAAAGGTTTTCACTTGAAGAGGAGATTTAAAGGCAGGATATCTGTATAACTAACTCATCACTCAAAATCATTATGAAATCAATTCTTGTAATCGGCGGGGCCGGCTATATCGGTAGTCATGTCGTACTTTCCTTTCTCAATACCGGATTTGATGTAACTGTTCTGGATAACTTAAGCTCGGGTAGGCAGATCAATCTCTTTGATGAAGCAAAATTTATCCATGCGGATCTTCAGGATCGTGTTGCACTTAACGAGGTTTTCAAAAAACCATACGACGGTGTCATCCATTTAGCTGCATTAAAGGCCGCCGGTGAATCTATGATTGTACCCGAACAATATGCTTATCAAAATATCAACGGTACCATGAACCTGCTGGAAGCACTTTCCAATTCGAAAACAAAAGTTTTGATATTCTCATCTTCAGCCGCTGTTTACGGCCTACCCAGATACCTGCCCCTTGATGAAAAACATCCCCTGGAACCTGTCAATTTCTATGGCTTTACCAAATTGGAGATAGAAAGATTTTTAGATTGGTTTTTTCGGCTAAAAGGAATTCACTATGCCAGCCTGCGTTATTTCAATGCGGCTGGTTATGATACCGAAGGACGGATCAAGGGCCTGGAACAAAAGCCAGCTAATCTGATTCCCATTGTCATGGAAGCAGCCATTGGTTTGAGAGAAAAAGTGGATGTCTACGGCAATGACTATCCTACTTCGGATGGAACCGGTATTAGGGATTATATTCATGTAACGGATCTTGCGGATGCCCACCTCAAAGCTTTCAACCTTGTGCACAAGAAAGGAGAGTCATTGGCGGTAAACCTGGGGACAGGCACTGGGCACTCAGTACTCGAGGTCATCAAAATGGCTGAGAAGATTTCAGGTAAAGCGATTAAGCATGAATTCGCAGAGAGAAGACCTGGTGATCCTGCAGAGCTTTATTCCACCGCAGGTAAAGCCGAGAAATTGTTAAAATGGAAGCCCAAGTTCAGCGACCTGAAAACCATCGTCTCCTCTACTTGGGATGTATACAAACCTGCTTGATGATACTCTTGAAAATGGAACCTTCAGACAGGCAGGCGGATCACAAAGACTGCTCCCTGACCTGGTTTGGAAGCCACAGAAATGGTTCCCCCGTGATTCTCTGTAATGATGAAATAGGAAACCGCCAGACCTAAACCTGTTCCCACCCCCAATTCCTTGGTGGTAAAGAAAGGTTCAAAAATCCTCTTTTGGGTCTGTTCATCCATACCAGGCCCGTTATCCTCAATCTCCACACGAACAAAGTCCTGATCCGGTATGACTCTTAAAAGAAAACTGGGATTGGGATTATTACCAAGGTTTTCCGCCATAGCCTGGGCGCCGTTTTTCAGGATATTGAAGAAAACCTGCTGAATGGTGTTCGCCTCACAAGGGACCTTTGAGACCTCAGTGTTGTACTCCCTCACAATTTTTATCTTTTTAAAATCGAATCGTTGTTTCAGATCATATTCGTTGTATGCCAACTCAATGGTTTTATCCAGCAAATCCGCCAGGTCATGTTTGGAATACAGCGTACCGGCCTTGTAACTGAAATTCAGCATATTCTCTACTATTTTCGCTGCCCTGTGCCCGGCTTCCAGAATTTTTTCGATCGTGTTATCAAGTTTACGCTGCTTAAAATACTCTTCGATTTTTTCGATTGTAGTACCTGCTTTTTCGGCAATTGCCGCATTTTTAGGTAAGTCGACCGATAATCTGTTACGAATGACTTGAAGATTTTGAATAATCCCTGCCAAAGGATTGTTAATTTCATGGGCCATACCGGCAGCCAAACCGCCCACCGTAAACATTTTCTCGGTCTGCAGCATGATCTCTTCCATGCGGACCCGCTCCGTCACGTCTTCCACTAAAATAACAGCGCCTTCCACTTCATCGTTTATCAGCGGATAAACAGTAATATTGAAAAGATGGTTCAAGCCGCCCCATTTTACCTGTACTTTGGATTCTACCAGGGTTTCACGTTTCCGGATTGCTTGTTGCGCCATATCAGCAACAATCGACAACTCCGAAAAAACTTCGCTCAGCGGATTCCCCAGGGCTTTTAAGGGTGATGTTTCGGTAAACACCTGCGCGGTCTTGTTCCATTGGGTAATCCTGCCCTCTATGTCCACTCCGATTAGAATTGAAGGCATGGAATTGATGATATTGCTAAGCAGGTTTCGCAGGCTTTTTAATTCATTTTCAAACAGTTTACGTCGCGTAACATCCTGGGCAGTCCCGATTATTTTGATCTTCTTACCTGCCTCATTGCAGTAGACCTTACCCCGTTCCCTGATATATTTAATTTCCCCATCGCCCATGATCAATCGATGGGTGAAATCAAAAGTTCCGTTTTTTTCCACTGCTTGAGTTACGGCCACCAGTAGCTCATCCAAATCTTCGGGATGAATTCTTTGTTGAATCATATCAAGATCAGGTGGCTGGGGTTGTGGTTCGGAACCAAACAACCGAAAACTTTCGTCCGACCAGTGTAACACCTCACCATTAAGCCCCAGTTCCCAACTACCGAGATTGGCAATTTCCTGAGCCATCGCCAGGTGGGCCTTGTTCGCTGTCAATTCATCTGTTATCTGCTGCCATTGAGACACGTCCTTTGCAGTTAACAGAAAAAAACCCTTGTTATCTATATATTTCAGCGTACCGGACACTTCCACGGGATATGATGACCCATCTTTCCTGACGTGCCTTCCCTGTGCCATAAGAAATTTATCCGGGTTTTTTCGCACTTGTTCCATACGAGCACTGAATATCTCTTCGGTGACAAACGATTCCTCGATATCGATAATCCTTAAATTAAGTAATTCTTCATACTCGTATCCCAATTGCTCACATGCCCGTTTGTTAACCTGCAAAAACTTGCCTGTGTCAGGGTCAACAATAAAGACACATTCACTTGATAAATCCATTGCGAGCCGAAGTCTTTTCAAGTCATCCTCAATCGATCTTCTCTCTTCGGCATCTGACTTAAGCTCTTGGCTCAACTGCTCCAGTTCACGACCGCGAAGCTCCACCTTCTGTTCCAACTCCTCTTTGATCGATTTCAATTCTTTTTCTGTCTTCCATTTATCGGCAAGTGTAACGGAGAAGTGAAAGATCTCCTGCGGATAAATTGGTTTGCGAACAAAGAGAATTTTATGTGACGGTCGGATTGTACTGAGGGTTCCTTCCGTATCTACGTCAGGATACCCGGTAATCATAACGATTTCTATTTCTTCATCCAGCTTCCTGATCTCACGGGCTACCCAGATTCCGTCTTTGTCGCTTCCCATGTTGATATCCAAAAAGGCAACAGCAAACGGATTTCCTTCCGACAAAGAATCTCGAACCAACTGAACGGCTGTGGTTGGCTGCCGACTGGTAACAACGGCAAACCGATGCTTTGATGATCCCACTGGGTGCTGACTATCGGAGTAGTCGTCTCGATCGGCTTGTGCCGGGCTCAAGACTTCGGTGAATACTTCCAAAATGGTCTGTTCATTGTCCACTACGAGTATTCGTAGTGGTCTCCGGGAATGACTATCCATTTACTTTTTCATTTACCAGGTAAGCGATCTATTCCAAAAAAGTGAGCAGGTTGGTTCATGGCGTGCCACCGACTCCGGTATCGATTTTGCCGGGCACACCACCCTGTTTTCGAATCAGAAGGCAATTGAATTTTTATATTACGGAGGAAATTCATGCGATACAACTTACTTTGAGTATACTTCATTGACTGGAAATAACAATTCTTAACTATGATCACACATTTTTATTATGCCAACAAAATGGTCGGCGATCCCCCCACAAAAGCCAAAAACCGGCATTGCCCAGAGATTTGATTGACAGATTATGTTGACTACGAACAAATAAATGAAATGACCAGATGTAAAACACCCATTTTGTTTATTGATTAACAGGGGCTTGAATCAGTTGAGAAACAACAATTTGAAACTAACAGACAACCGCCTGCGCATATCTGTTAGTGAATTGGTTGAGCAGGTTATGCAACAGGGAGACCGAAAGGGATCTTTTATAAGTCCAAAAAGAGCGATTGAGGGGACTCTTGGTCATCAAGCCCTACAAAATAGAAGAGGTGATGGATATCGCAGGGAGGTCAGGGTATCTCATAAAATTGATGATCATTCATCAGGTCTTACCCTGGAGGTTCACGGCAGAATTGACGGTGTTTACAAGCAGAAAAATACCTTTACGGTGGAGGAGATAAAAACGACCCATAAATCGTTGGAGGAAATGGAATTAAGGGAGGACGGTCTTCATTTTGCCCAGGCCAAAATCTATGGTTTTCTATTTGCGCATACCTTCAAACTGAATACTATCATCGTCGATCTAACCTATTACCAGCTTAAATCCACCAAAACCAAAACCTTTTCCGTCACGTTTAAAATAAAAGAACTGGAGGAGTATTTTTATGATTCGGTTGACGCTTATCTGGATAGCATTCGTGAGCTTTATGACTGGCAGAAAATTAGAAATGCCTCCATCGAGTCCATGACATTTCCTTTTCAATCATATCGACAAGGACAGGACACATTCATTGAAGAAGTAAACCAGGCTGTTTCAGGTCATTACAATTTGTTTGTACAGGCTCCGACGGGACTTGGAAAAACCATTTCTGTTCTTTTCCCATCTATTCAAGCCATAGGCGCAGGAGTCTGTTCCAAGGTTTTTTATCTTACCGCTCGAACAACCACCAGGGAAGCACCGGAATTGGTGTTAGACCTGCTTCGAAAAAACGGACTGCGTTTAAAATCCATTGTAATTACCGCCAAAGAAAAAACTTGCCTGCAGGATGAAATGGTCTGCAATCCGGAATATTGTGAATATCTTTTCAATTACTTTGGAAAAATAAATGCAGCAGTACGGGATCTGTTTCAGGAAGATCATTTTAACAAAATGAACATTGAAGCCTGTGCGCGCAAGCACAAAGTCTGTCCTTTTGAACTCTCACTGGATCTTTCAGTTATCTCCGATTGTGTAATTTGCGATTACAACTATTTCTTTGATCCCAGAATTCAGCTGGCAAGGTACGATTCCGACTCAAAAATGCCGTTTGTCTACCTGGTAGATGAAGCACACAACCTGGTGGAACGCTCCAGAGACATGTATTCTGCTTCATTGGAAAAAAAAGATTTCCTGGTTTGCAAACGGCTGGTGGATAAAAAGAACTATGGTGAACTGCACCAATGCCTTGCCACCTTGGATAGTTGCCTGCTTTCCATCAGAAAAAACAGTTTTGCTGACAATTCAAATGAAATAGCGACCAGGGAAATTTCTGACGATTTAATTGATTATCTGATCGATTTTCTGGAGCCCGCAGAATCCCTGCTGACCACCAAGAATTTCCTACCTTTTCGAGATCATCTGCTGGAGTTGTACTACCAGGTATCTTTCTTTTTAAAGATCAATCAGATTCGCAAGGAATCAGACTCGTTCGCTGTGGTCATGTATTGCAAGCAAAGCGACCTTACCGTGAAATTACACTGTCTGGATGCTGCCCAAATGATCAGTCAAAAACTAACCAAAGGCCTTGCAACTGTTTTCTTTTCAGCCACTCTTACACCTGCCGATTATTTCACAAACCTGTTGGGAGGATCACAGGATGATAGATCCATCCGACTGCCATCTCCTTTTCCGCCGTCACACAGGTGCCTTTGCCTTGTTGACAATATCTCCACCCGGTATCGAGATCGGGACGTGACTTATGATCCCATTGCGGAGTACCTTTCTATCTATCTTCAGCAAAAACATGGGAATTACCTGGTGTTTTTCCCCTCTTACAAATATCTGGAAGAAGTATTTCATCGCTGTCTGGATTTGATTGATAATATGACACTGATTCGGCAGCAGACCTACATGCGAGAGGAAGAGCGGGAAGCCTTTATTAAAGAATTCAAGGATGATCGCGAAGACCCACTGGCTGGATTTGTAGTAATGGGTGGGATCTTTGGAGAAAGTATTGATCTTCCCGGAGAAAAGTTGACAGGCACCGCCATTGTTGGTGTTGGGTTGCCGCAGGTTAACCTGGAAAGAAACCTGATTCGGCATTACCATGATCAACATTCCACAAACGGATTTCACTACGCTTATACCTACCCTGGCATGAACAAAGTTCTGCAGGCGGCCGGCAGATTGATTCGCACCGAAACAGATAAAGGAAGTTTATTGTTAATTGATGACAGGTTCGGAAACAGATTGTATAAAAAACTGTTTCCACCTGAGTGGAATCAGCAACATATCATCAGAAACAGCGAATCGCTCAGGGTTGTTTTAAACGATTTTTGGAATCAGCAACCAGGGTCATTCAAAAACCGATGATCGACTGCAACATCCTCTCTTCATTTTGACATTGTTTGAGACCTCTTGATGCTTTCCAAAATGTCGAATTGATAGACCATCCAAAGCTTTTTGGTGCACCCTATTCTTAGGTGAGGATGACGGACACTTGTTTATTTGGTAGGTTTTTACTCACGTTTCGCCTCGATGATTTGAATCGCCTAATTTCTTGTTTAACCCCGGCAACAGCAAGAATTTGGAGACACCAAACTTAGAGGAAACAGCTTCAGCGTCTATCTGTCGACCCATCAACAGGTTAATGATTCATAAGGAGAATTCATGGCTAAAAAAGTAGAGTTCTTTTTCGATTATATCAGCCCGGCAACCTATTTTGCTCACATGATCCTTCCAGATATTGTTGAACGAACAGGGGCGGAAATTGTTTACCGGCCCTTTCTGCTGGGAGGTGTGTTCCATGCAACGGGAAACAGCTCCCCGATTTCCATTCCAGCCAAAGGCAAATGGCTGATTGATGATTTGAACCGCTTTGCCAAAAGATACAACCTTTCTTTTGCCCTTAATCCGAATTTTCCGTTTAAAACAGTCGATCTGATGCGCGGTGCCATCTGGCTCCAAAAGCACGGAGACCTGAGACCGTATTCTGATGCCATGTTCAAAGCAGTCTGGGCTGAAAAGAAAAATCTGGCCGATGAAAAGGAAGTTGATAAGCTTTTAAGTGAGCTTTCCATAAATCCCGATGAATTCAGAGAGGCAGTTTCCCGCCAGGAGATCAAGGACGAATTGCGTTCAAATACTGAGGAGGCGGTTCAAAGAGGGGCATTTGGGGCACCAACTATGTTTGTCGGTGAGGAGATGTTTTGGGGGCAGGATCGTCTGGATTTCGTTGAAGAAGCTTTAAGCTAGGTAAACCATGGCCCTGATACCCAATCTGTATAACGAAACTCTTGCTTCTCTTTCCTTCAAGGATCTGGCAGAAAGGCTCCAACAGGATCTGTCCGATGTAGAAAGGATGGAAACGGAGTTAATGCGTCAGATTAAATACAATGGGCTAAAAGCTGACTTATGGAAAATTGCTGCTGGTGAAAAAGGCTCCGAATTGGATCTGATCAATCATTTGCTGGAGATGACTGGAAAGGTGGTAGATGTTTCCAAAGTCACTTATAACGAACTTCTGCCATCCGAAGATACATTCAGGCAAGTAGTCTGCTGGGTTAAACCGGGCATCATATCCATCGAATCGATCCTGATTTCGACCGATTTTGCTAAACTTTGTTTTCAGCAGGAAAAAATAGAAATTCCAAGCGATCTGACACCTGAATACAAACTGCAAATTCAGCGAAACATGGAGCAGACAGGAGACAAGTCTATCCTCATGGTTCCCTTCAGAGATGAAATTGGTGAGCCCACCCGGTTTGTCTCCTTTTGCGATCAGGAATCGATAAGGGACTGGAATGAATTTGATGTGTCCATTTTACAGGAGCTTATTCAGATCATTTCTCGGCAGATCAGGGAACATAGAAGAAATCTGGCACTGGAAACCAATATTAAAAAATATCAAGCCTATGTGGAGCAATCCAACAATATCATCTACACCATTTCACCGGACGGTATTGTCACTTACGTCTCCCCCACCTGGACCGAAGCACTTGGGCATGACCCCGAGGAAATAATCGGACAACCTTTCACCTTGTTTTTACATGAGGACGATATCAAAGGTTCTTGGGAAACTCTTCAGTCGACTCTAAACTCCAATGTGAAACAGACAGAGAGCACTTTTCGAATTAAACGCAAAGATGGATTATGGCGCTGGTATGACACTAATTCCACTGTTTTCAAGGACGAATACGACAAAACGATCTCACTGTTAGGGGTTGCCTATGACATCACCGATCGCATTGAAAACGAACAATTGTTGATTCAGGAAAGAAAACGTTTTTTTGGATTGATTGAAAATATCCCGACGGTCGTTATGGAGATTAATGATGCAGGGATTATTAACTTCGTCAACCAACGGGTGGAAACCGAGGCCGGTTTTGCCGCCAGCGACCTGGTAGGAAAACACTACCTGGAAGCCGGCCTGGTAGTCCCTGAATACCATAAAAAACTGGTAGACGCTTTTGAGAAATTAAAAACCGGCGGTGAGGTACAAGGACTGGAAATTGTGATGCTTTCAAAGGAGGAAGAGGAAATGTTCTTTGAAATCAATGCCATTCCTCTGGAAAATAGAATCCTGGCAGCTATCACCAATATTACCGAAGTCAAGCTTGCCTCCCAAAAGCTGAAAAAAGCCTACGATGAATTGGAAATTCGTATACAAGAGCGAACCCGGCAGCTTCAGGACAAAAATCTGGAGCTCAACCAGGAAATAACAGAACGAAAAAAAATTGAAGAAGAACTGCGTGATTCCCGACAAAAACTTCATCTTGTGTTCAACACCATTCCCCATTCGATTTTCTGGAAAGACCGGCAATCGGTTTACCAGGGTTGCAACAGAAATTTTGCCAAAATCGCCGGGGTCAATTCACCGGAAGATATCATCGGTAAGACGGATCGTGATCTCCCCTGGACCGAAGAACAGGCTGAATCGTTTATTCAACTCGATCAGCAAGTGATGGATAACAACAAATCCGAATCGCACATTATTGAGCAATTATTGCTGGCTGATGGCAGTACGGCCTGGACCAATACAACCAAAACGCCGCTATTAAACACCGGAGGCGACGTCATTGGCATGCTTGGTACGCTTGAGGACATTACTGAAGAACTGGAAATCAGAAAAAAGGAAAAAGTAAGAGAGCAGCAACTGGTTAAGGCCGACAAGATGATATCGTTGGGAATTCTGGTCGCAGGTGTTGCTCATGAAATAAACAATCCCAATCAATTCATCATGTCACACATTTCACCGTTAAAGCGGGTTTGCGATGAAGTCATGCCGATTCTTGAGAAATATAGCGCCGAGTATGGAGATTTCAGACTGGCGGGCATGAATTATTCACAAATGAAGCAGCGGCTACCCACAATATTTGATAACTTGATGTCCGGTTCCCAGCGTATAAAAAATATTGTGGAAGAGCTTAGGGAGTATATCAGGGAGTATCCCTCGGAACGTGTGGAGTCGATACAGTTTAACAGCGTGGTAGAGTCAGCCCTGACCCTGCTTGAGAACCTGATCAAAAAATCAACCACAGCCTATCGAGTAGATTACGGAAAAGATTTGCCTTTTATTAAAGGGCACTACCAACAACTTGAGCAGGTAATAATCAACCTGGTTCAGAATGCCTGCCAGGCTTTGACCTCGCCTGATGAAGGCATATTTATCTCTACCTCTTACAATGACATTGAAAACACCATCATTTTCACCGTTGAAGATGAAGGCCCCGGAATACCCGATGAACAATTGGATCGGGTAACTGATCTTTTTTTTACAACCAAACGAGATATTGGCGGCATCGGCCTGGGATTAGCCATTTCGTCAAAAATAATCCTGGAACATGAAGGGAAAATGACCTTCTCGTCCGGTGAAAAAAAAGGAACAAAAGCGACAATCGTGCTGCCGCTTGAAAGGCAGGAAATCAGCAAAACAGAACTGCCAAAACTTTCTGCCAAACTTTTTACCTGAGATCTGCACAAGGTTTGATTTATGGAAGACATACTATACCCGGAACAACCAATTCTCCTGGTCGATGATGAGAAAGAGATACTGGAAGGTAGTTGCTTCATGTTCGAGACTCATGGCATCAATAACATTGTAACTTGTCACGACAGCCGCGAGGTTATGTCTCTGATCGAAAAACAGAAGTTTTTGATTGTCCTGCTGGATCTGATGATGCCGCACATAACCGGGAAAGAACTTCTTGAGCAGATCAAGCAATCACAACCTGAGCTCGAGGTTATGGTTTTAACCGGATTGAATGATATCAACACCGCCGTGTCCTGCATGAAACTGGGAGCTTTTGACTATTTAATGAAACCGGTGGAGGAACAGCGACTGGTGACTACCGTCAAAAGAGCTATTGAAAGGCAGGAGGAAAAAACAGAATTTCAAACCTTCAAGCAACTCGTTCTCAATGATGAACTGCGCCATCCGGAAGCATTTGTCGATATTATAACCAACAATAAATCCATTCGTTCCATTTTCCAATACGTAGAAGCCATATCCCGCTCCAATAAATCCGTTCTGATTACAGGAGCTTCAGGGGTGGGAAAGGAAGCAATGGCGAAGGCGGTTCACAAATTGAGCAGACCCGATTCCCCTTTTGTTTCTGTAAACATTGCCGGGCTGGATGACAATTTGTTTTCAGACACCTTGTTCGGCCATGTCAAAGGAGCATTCACCGGGGCCGATTCGAACAGACAAGGCTTAATCGAACGTGCAGCCGGCGGAACTCTCTTTTTGGATGAAATTGGCGATTTAAACATGGCCAGCCAGATTAAACTGCTGAGGTTGCTGGAAGACGGCGAATTTTTTCCGGTCGGCTCAGACATGCCAAAGGAATCCACAGCAAGAATTGTAACGGCAACCAACCAGGACTTGCAGTCCTTAAGAGAAAAAGGAGAGTTTCGAACCGATCTTTATTACAGGCTCCAAACCCATCAAATACACCTTCCCAATTTAAACGAACGCTTTGATGACCTGCCGATTTTGGTTGATCATTTTCTGGAAGAGGCAGCAAAAACACTGGGCAAGAAAAAACCAACACCGCCCAAGGAGTTGATGCCATTGCTGACAACCTACCATTTCCCGGGTAACATTCGAGAATTGCAATCTATTTTGTTTGATGCTGTCAGCCACCATCAGTCAAAAGTGCTTTCCCTGGATCGCATTAAAGACCATATAGAAAAACACCGTAATCCTTCTGATCCAAAACAAACTCCAGTGGAAAAATCCCCCACACGCTTTGATGTTTTTGACCAAATCCCAACACTTAAAGAAGCCCGAATGTTATTGGTGGGAGAGGCTATGGAAAGAAGCAAGGGCAACATATCAATTGCCGCCCAGATGCTGGGGATTTCCCGTTCCGGACTTAGCAAGCTGTTGAAAAGAACTGACAGTTCCGACTTGGAAGAATAAAAAACCGGTGACAAAAGTCACTCCGGGACTTTTGTCAAAATCAACTCAATCGCCTCCGCATAAGAGTTCGAAAGACTTTCCTACCCCCATCTCCGTGACGTTTGTCACAGGAGTTATCAAACGGAAATAGTATGATTATCCTCATTATTTCAGTAAGATAAGCCTAAAACACCCTGTGGCACACCTTTAGCAGAATCGAACTTGTCATTGATAACGAATTCTATAATTTTTTCTCCTCATATTATAGAAAGCTCGCAATTCGTGCGATAGATTCTAACTGTCAATTGCGAATAGTTGAAATTGTTAAAAACCGAAATAGTATTCTACCAAAGACACCTTCTTCGCAAGATGAAATTGGCTCGGTTATAAGGAAGTGAAGTAACCGCATGTGTTACCATCAGTTAGTCATCCACCGGTAAAAAAATAACTCGCACACTATTTAAACGGAGAAGAACAATGAAAAAGAACATCATAACTTTTATCACTTTGCTTTCGCTAGTTGTGTTCGGAAGTTTGACGACCGGTTGTTCATCATCATCCACCAAAACAGTTGCTTCAAAAAAGAGAACACCCTGCATGACAACCAAACCGTCCAAGGTTGGTTTCTTAAAATACGTTTCGTGTGGATTTTCCAAGCGATAATATCGAAGTGTCTTCTTTTTTTGAGAATGTTTGATGTTTTGGAAAATAATTCTGTCCAAGTTTGTCAAAAACAGGTTGACTTCCAGCGAACCGGACTTTGAACAGTTGGCAGAAGATTTAAGCCTGGACTATTTCAAAAGCTTTCTGGGTGATTGTGTTTCCTGCCCCGCTGTCGGTTTGCCGGCAAATGAGTGCAAAGATTATAAATAGGCGACCTACCCTGCCTCTTGATCAAATTCCATAAAATCAAACCAAACGCCGGAACCTATTGCGCTTGAAATCTCTGCTTGAAGGATAGCCTCATGGCATTCTTCTATTTGTAAAAATCCTTCAAACAGGGAACGATCAGGAGCCGGTAGCTGTTGAACCAATTGCTTATAAAAAGCGGATATTTCCAACTCCAATTTTTGAGCTTGCTTGAATACATCGACTTCACTTTCCACATCCGCCTGATCGCCGATCTTGATTAACTCTTCTATTTGGTTTTCAATCAGGTCTTTATTCGGAATTACAGAGTTCAAGGTTTCTGCATCAATCTCTCCGGATTCCAACCACTTTTCCTGTCGTCTTTTCAAATAATCCACATGGCCTTGTTCCTCTTCTGCCAGTGTTTGAAATATTTTTGAAGCTATTTGAGATTTAAATATCGATGCATTGTTCTGGTAAAATGCCTGAACATTTTCTTCCATTTCAATTGCAATTTTTAATGCTTCTTCCAACTTCATATCAGTATACCTTGTTCAGTGATTATCGGATTCAGTTATTCTGATGAAGGGCTTGACAGATACTATTTTAGACACAGTCTGATGAAATAATCCATTAAAGTAAAGTCTCAACCGCCAGACAGTTCCGGAAGTCTAATTAGTGCCTGAACGAAAACCGATTCAACCCATATCAATAAAAGCTTTGAAAACAGCTTGGTATTTCGAAGTTTAGTGCTTTCAGCGATTAGTTCTCAGCCGATTTTTGCTTGTCATTGTAATGTCTTCAGCTGAACGCTGACGGCTGAAAGCACGTCAATCTTCAAGCTGGGTTCCGGCATCTGGGATAAGACTGGATAAGGGTTTAGCGACTTTCCGTTCAGGCACTAATTAGTTAAACCTCATCCCTTGGCAATCCACAGTATTATCTACTAAAATTAACCTGTAAAATACAGATTAGTGTTTTTGCCACTTTCAATGAAAAAGTTAAAAGAGATGAATGTGCTATAGGAGTACGCCTCGAATGAAACAATATGTTAAAAAGCTTTTGATTGCAAAACTGGGTGCCGGACTGGTGACTTCCGTTTTGGCGTATCGAAAAAAATACCAGGCCATTGATGCCATTGAGCAATCAGACTTCTACAAAATCATGCAGCGGCTGATTCACCATCCTAAAACAAGAAGACGAGACGGATTTTTTAAGATCAGCTATCAATTCTCGGAATCATTTGGAGAAGCATCCACGGTTGAAGCAACGGCAGAAAAGTATCGTCCGGATGATACCATCACCATCAACGATTCCCTGGATATTGCCCTCCAATCCGGATCTGAAAAGATACATATTCGTCAATCAATCAAAACCAGACCGTTAATTGAATCGGAAAAACTGCCGAACTTCCTGAAAAAAGGTGTTTTTAGTGTATTTCATGTAGAAAACACCGGAAACAAGATAGAGATCGAGCGCGCAATTAAAACCCTGGATCTTATTTTGGGTGTTCAGGAAGACACTACTTTTTATCTCGAGGCAGAAAAAACTTAAACGTTGCCCCTTCCGGATTATACAAAGTCCAGATTCTACCCTTGTGATCTCCAATGATGTTTCTGCAAATTGGCAGTCCAAGACCGGTTCCGCCTGCACCGGTTTTTGTCTTAGAACTTTGGAGAAATGGTTCAAATATTAGTTCCAACTCATCTTCCGGAATAGGAATCCCCTTATTCCTGACCGTAGTGGTAATTCTTGTCTTGGACAGATTGAAGGTAACAGAGATGGTGGAACCGGCATCGGAGAACTTGATGGCATTGTTAAACAGATTAGACACCACTTGTTTGATCTTGCCTTTATCAAACGGAATCACCAGACCATCAGCTTCCTGGATATCCAACTGCAGGCTTTTTTCTTTTAACAAAATAGCCAGCTCTTCCTTGATTTCCAGAAAGACCAATCGTAAATCGTTGTTTGCGATTCGATATTCCATTTTATTTGCCTGCAAACGGCTCAAATCCAACAAACCATCCAACAAAGCCAACAGACGCTTCCCTGCGGAGTTTATGTTATTGAAATAGTGAAGAATTTTCTCTTTGGGTCTGATATCGATTTTTGTGATTCCAAAGCGTGAATAACTCAAAATGGCATGCATGGGGGTGCGCAATTCATGGCTGATGTTGGCAAGAAACTCGCTTTTGAGTTGGTTGGCTGTCTCCGCTTTTTCTTTTTCGATACGCAACTGCGCGGTGCGTTCCTCAATCTTTTCCTCCAATAATTCCTGATGTTGCTGCAACGCAAGCTCGGCGGTTTTTCGTTCGGTAATATCCAGGACAACCACGTTTGCGCCCCATATTCGACTTTGTTTTTTAATGACCTCAATTTCCAGATTGACCCAAAGAATCTCTCCATTTTTCTTTACGATTTGATAATCGATGTTTTTTGACAGTTGCCTGCCGTTGGAATACTCCAAAAGTCGACTTGTAAATCTCTGGGTATCCTGCTCCGATCCCATAAGATCAAGAGCATTCATGTTCAGTAATTCCTCGCGGGTGTACCCCAAAAGCTCTACAATGGTATCACTAACTTCCAAAAAACGCGGAGGATCACAAAATTCAATTTTGCATATTCCCAGCTTTGCTTTTCTCACCAGGGTTCTAAGACTGCTTTCGCTGTTGCGAAGGGCTGTTTCCGCAAGCTTCAGGTCAGTCATGTCTTTGAAGGTACTCAAGATGCAAGGATTAAGGTTCACATTGATAATGGTTGATGTCATCAAACAGTCTCTTGTTCCAGTCGTTCCTTCAAGCAGCACTTTCATATCACGGACGTATCCATCGGATTTGATTTTTTTGATGAATTCTTCTCGATCACTATAATCACTGTAGAGATTTAACTCCTTAACCGTTTTTCCTACAACGTCATCTTTGTTCAGTCCAAAAAACCTTACGAATGCCGGGTTTACATCAATAAAGGCACTGGTTTCCAAACTAACCAAACCCAACGGATCAGAAGAGTGATGAAATATTTTGGCAAACTTTTCCTCCGATTCGATCAAAGCATTTTCAATTCTTCTTTTGTTAGTGACGTCCTTGATTATTCCCTTAAATCCACTGATGCTGTTGTTTTCGTCAAACTTCAAGAGAATGGAGCCCTCCATGACTTTGCGGACGCCCTGTTTGGTTATTGCCTCCCAGTTAAATTCAGGAAGCATCCGGCCTGTTTTAAATACCTTGTTAAACCGCTTGAAAACGGTATCTGCATTTTCTTTATCCATGAAGGATCTAAAA
The DNA here is from genome assembly GCA_028282825.1 of SAR324 cluster bacterium. GTDB lineage: Bacteria > SAR324 > SAR324 > XYD2-FULL-50-16 > XYD2-FULL-50-16 > JAHJTV01. The sequence continues at coordinate 30,409 of JANQGZ010000082.1, read as the reverse complement.
TTAAGTCCTTGCAGCTCACTCTTGGAGTACCCTAGCAAAGAGCAAGTGGCATCGTTAACAAAGGTCAAATTCCCTTTTAAGTCGACTTCAAAATAGGCTTCGTAAATACTTTCCAGAATATTGCGATATCGCTGTTCCGTTTTATGTGACTGTTCTACCGTATATTTTAAATGGTCAATTTCACGGGAAAGAATCCACCAGCAATAAAAGAACAACACCATCAACGTTGCCACTGGTACAACAATAGCTAAAACCTCCCAAGTACTGTATTTACCTTCGCCCAGGTAAACACCAATGCTGCCGACCCCAAATGACAACAACACGGTGATCAACAACAAAATAATGATTTTTAGCTTAATCGCAATATCGTCGGACTTCATGATTGATCAAATAGGATCAAGACTGATAATCAGTGTATACTCTACAAACAGACTAATTAAATCCTTTTACGTGCATTTTTGATGCCCTGCCAGGCTTATATCGCCTGCTTGGGATAACACGTTGATTTCTTGGAAAACCAGGTATTTGGTATGATAATTAGAACTTTGAACAAGTTGCTATTTTCAGGCACAAACTTGCCGCTAGGTAAACTATTCCCTGCATGTCTGTTCTGCTTTATTCTATGTATTCAGATAATTAGCGCCCACGCTGCTCAAAAAGGCCAAATGGCCAGAGAACCAATTTTTGACAGTATGGTGTATATAGAAGAGCACGGAAAACAGAATGATCTGACACTGGTGCTGGTTCACGGCACCGGTGAGCTTGGAGCTACCATTTGGGATTCAACAATCGAAGAACTAAAAGATTCGTTTCATATATTGACTTTCGATTTGCCGGGCTTTGGCAGATCTGAGAAAAAAAACGCCCTGTATTCCCCTGCCAAGTATGCGCGATTTTTGAATTGGGTAATTGACAAGAAGACCTCTCAACCGATTTATCTGGTTGGCCATTCCCTCGGAGGTGCCATATCCCTTTATTACGCAGGCATATTTCCCGATAAGCTGGATAGATTAGTCCTGGTAGATATTGCAGGCATTCTGCATCGCTCATCATTCACCAAAAACATGTTGGATCAACAGCTATCAGGCGAGGTGAAGGTTGGAAAGAAAAATATTATTGAAAAACCCCTATCAACCCTGAAGTACATCGTTGGCACTACCATCGAAAATGTGGAAAAAGCCGTGGTGCCTGAAGATATCGGTCCTTTGCTTGAGTCTAAGACCTTCAGGTCAACGGCTCTGGACGGCAACCCTATCCGGATCTCGGCAATGGCCCTGATTCACACGGATTTTAGTCCTATCCTGGAAAAAGTGCGAGTGCCCACCAATATCATCTGGGGTGAAAACGACGCCATCGCTCCTTTGAGAGTTGGGAAATTGCTGGCCTACCGAATCAATAAAACATCTTTGACTGTGTTAAACGGTCTTGAGCATAATCCCATGCTGGAAGATCCTGAAACTTTCAACAGCATGCTGCTCGAATCGATTATGGAAACTTCTCCCGAGCCTTTCGGAAAGATTGAAAACAGCAAGATCACCGCAGAAAAACCGATCAGCAGGCAATTCACCAATCAAAACAATCTGATCATTTCGGGTCATTTCAAGAAGTTGACTATCAAAAACAGCAGAAACGTAACGCTTCGCAACCTAGTCGCGCAGTATCTTGAAATTGAAGATTCGGAAATAGTTCTTGAAAACGTATTGGTGAAAGGGAAAGAGATCGGTGTTCAAATTAATGATTCCATCGTCTATCTGACAGGGGTAAACATCTCCGCCGATACGGCGATCAGGGTTTTTAACAGCAATGTGGATATTGCCGGTTCCAGGTTAACAGCTAAGCGACACCTAATCCGCTCGGAAAGAAAATCCACTGTTGTGTTCTCCGTCTGCAAGGTTCAAAGTCCCTCAGTCAGTGGCAATGTACACAAAATGATCAGTCTGCATTTAGGGGAAACTTTTTGAAGATGAGTGACGGGGTAAGCCGGAGGCTGACCCCCGGGGGTCATTAGTTCTGCCACTAGGCCCCCAGGTGGAAAGTACTGATAATTGATTGAGAGGAGGTTTTCAGTAATGTTAAAGCACGATTCCGCTGAAGTGCTTCTTCTTTTGTTGTAACTTTATGGTCCTCAATGCGGGCTTTGAGCATTGAAAAACGTTCCAGATAATCTCGATACTGGATTTCTAAAGATTGAGGAAGGTAAAGCTGTTCTTGAAATTCATTTGATTCCGCAATCTTATTTAAAAAGTCTGCAACAAAGTCCTCCAAAAGCTGTTCCAATTTTAAAAATAAGTTCTCCATTCCAAATACCCTTAATAAGTCGTTTTCGTTTTGTTTGCACTTCAAAGAATCTTTCAATCTGTTGCCTGATGCGGTTGGCCAGATCCAAGCCAGTCTTTCTATCGGTAATCATGTTGCCTTTCCAAAAGCAGTTAACCGATTTGCCTATGCTATAAAAAATCATTACTTCTCCTCGTTATTAAAGTGTTGCAAATAATCAATTTTGCCAATCTCCTGAAGAATATAGGGGATTGAAGAATAAATGTGCCCTGTCCTTCCTTTGCGGATCGGTTCGGATGGCACATGATTTGGTGAAAACTCTACGGTTTTTTTTTCCTCAGGTCTGCCAAAACATCGATCTTTCCTGAAAGATCGGCAATCAGCCGCTCCAGACTTCGTTTGTCCGGAGATCTGATAATTCTTACCCTCAGGGACAACTCGAACATGTCAATCCCGAGAAAAGACGCGTAGTTTTCAACCACCGATAAGGTAGGATTCTTCTTACCGGTTTCAATCTGAGAAATGTAAGAAGCCGTAATACTCAATGCCTTTGCCGCAGACTCGATATTAATTCCCTGCCTTTTGCGTTCTTCACGCAAGGCAGTGCCCATTGCCTGGGTATAATCGAAATCTGTTGACTCGGCCTGCTTTTTACTATTCATCGGTTTCCATTACAAATTAAAGAATATTCGAAAAATTTAACTGATGGTAAAAACGTTGGCAACAAAAAAATTAACTCATGGTAATGTTTTTGTTGCCGGGAATTGACTGAGAATAGTTACAGATCCCTTCGTTGAACGAATAAATTTTGCGAAACCTCAAGTGACCATTGTTTTCTCAATTCACATTCAAGCCCAAATTTTCGCTGTTCTTCCACATAAAAAAAGCCGCTTTGATAATCTTTTGAACCAATAAAAGACTTAAAAAAGAGGTTGATTGCTCCCAAAACCTGATTCAAACCAAAGCGCTTTTTCGAAAATCGTTCCGGAAACTGAGAATTTTCGGATGATTCAATTGATATCTTTTTTTTCTTAGATATAACGTGTCGGGAAACAGGTTCCGATTTTTTATTTAGATGACTTATCAGTTTAAATTCATCTGGGGGATGAATAACTGGTTCCACCCATTTTGGCGGTTCGATTTGCTTACTCATGATGCCTCCCATTGTGATTACCTCTTGTTTGTGATCTTTTGGTTTCAATAATAATATTTAACTCTGAGTTAATTATTTTTAACCCAGAGTTAAACAGGAGGCAAGCACAAAATTAACTGAGAGTTAATTTTTTTACCAGCAAACCGTGGAATGGATAATTATTACAACGAGTAAGGCAGTGAAGACAGAATGAAATGAATAGTGATGGCAGAGGTTACAATGTTTGGGTTTTTGACGGGATCATGCAGCGTCCAGCGTTTCACGAATGGATACGGCCAGCTTCGTCATGTCCAAAGGCTTCATTAAAAATTGTTTGATACCAATCTCTTTGACTTGTTTCTCGGTGACGCTTTCGCTGAATCCTGTCAACAGGATAATTCTGGCATCTTTTTTTACTTCGAGGATTCTTTTGGAGAGCTCGACACCGGTTAATTTTGGCATCGTTTGGTCTGTCAGCACTAGATCGAATTCGGTGGGATTGTTTTGGTATCGTTTTAATGCTTCATGGCTATTGCTAAAGCCTTCAACCGAATAGCCCAGGCTTTCCAGAATTTCCGTTTCCATCTTCATGATTAGTTCTTCATCGTCGACTACCATGATGCGCTCAGTTCCGGTGGGCAAATCGGAAACCTGGTCTGTTGCCACCGTCTGGTTGTCGCCTTGTTGTACAAGTGGCAACACCACCTTGAACCGGCTACCCTCGTCCGGGGCGCTTTCAACTTCAATACGACCCCCGTGCTTGTTTATAATACCGTGAACAATTGAGAGTCCCAACCCGGTGCCCTCTCCGGTATTTTTTGTTGTAAAATAGGGATCAAAGATTCTATCTACAACCTCAGGTTTCATGCCATGGCCCGTATCGCTGACGATAATTTCCAGTGCATCTTCCGATTCTTTTTCCTGCATGATGACTCTGAGTATCCCCTCTTCCTGGGACATCATCGCATGATAGGCATTGGTGCAAAGGTTGATCAATACCTGATAAATCTGGGTGGGGTCACAAAGAATCATCCCAACCGTGTCTTCGATATGCTGTTCAATCTGGATGGTGGTCGGCAAAGATGAGCGTAGTAGTTTTAGGGCTTCCTTGATTATTGGCTGGACTAACAAAATCTGTCGTTCGCTTTTACTTTTTCTGCTGAATGTCAGTATCTGCTGCACCAGATCTTTAGCTCGATAAGCCGCTTGGAGAGCATTGGACATATTTTTGATCGAACGGTCGGATTCCGGAAGCCTTTTTTTGACAATCTGGATGCTGCCCATGATTTGGAAAAGCAAATTATTGAAATCATGAGCAATACCACCGGCCAGTGTTCCCAATGACTCCATCTTTTGAGCTTGAAACAATTGTTGCTGGAGCTTTTTTCTCTCCTCTTCGGCAAATCGTTTTTCGGCTTCCACACGAGCGACATGAAGGGCAATGTCGATATTGATCTCCAGTTCCTTGTCCTGAACCGGTTTCAACAAATAGCCGTAAGGCAGGGTTTTTTTTGCCCGTTTGATTTTATCTTCATCACTATAAGCAGTCATGAAGATAATTGGAACATCAAGCTTTTCTCGAATTTGTCCTGCCGCCTGAATACCATCCATACTTCCCTTTAACCTGATATCCATCAGAATCAATTCCGGTGATTCACGGAATGCAAAATCAATAGCCTTTTCTCCGGTATCGGCAGTGCCCACGACATTATATCCCAGGTTTTCAAGGGTGTGTTTCAGTTTGAAGACAATGATAGCGTCATCTTCCACAACTAATATCTTGGTATCACTCATCTCAGGGGCCTATACATGGAAACTAACCAACAACCAACATAAAATCTCAATAATATCAAGCGCACAACTGTGCACCAGTCTAACACCAAGGACTGTAAAAATCAATATTTAACAAAATGGCAGTGAATGCAACACTTGAATGTTCGTATTTCTGAACTGAATTCTAGGCAGGACATCGTTGATAAACAGATCGGGAAATGCCGTAAAAAATCGGCCCCATGAATATACGGATTTATGTGGCCGGTTTTTACAAAGGTAACGAGGAAGGGAACTAATACAAATTTTTTTGCGGTCAGGCTGGAACCTCAGAGGACATAGAGGAAATTGGCTGAACTTTTCTGGCAAAAATGACTGACAGCAACATGAGGCTCATTCCGGAAATTGTCAGCAGATAACTCACGGCAAAATAATCCAACAAAAATCCGTAAATTAACATAGCCATCGGAATAGAGGCATCTCCCACTGAAAACGCCACACCAAACACCCGTCCTGCCATCTTATTGGGTGTGACCTGTTGCACAAGGGTTCGGAAGGCAGTCACTGCCAGAATAACTGATCCTCCATAGACAAAAAAAGGTACCAGGTAGAGGAATATAGATTCGGTTCCGTTAAAAACCAGCAGTGATATGGCAACATTAACCACACCAATGAAAAATACCGAAACAAGTAAAGTGAACCTTTCTCGTTTGTGCATCAGATTTTTCACTCCAAAAACAAGGGATAGAAAGACCATTCCCAGGCCGAAAGCGGTCTGAATAAATCCCAGGTTTTGGACGGCGACACCTGTCATCACCTTGGCTAGAATCGGTGTGATTGTTTGAAATGAGCCAACAAAAAAATGGATCATCGCAATGAATCCTAACAAAGTTAATAACGATTTCTCTTTAATGATGTAATGTATGCCTTCCTTTACATCGTCCACCAATCCGGAGGCTTTTGAGTGTTGTTTTTCTTCGGGAATAGTCAGGAACAATTCGCAGACTCCGGAAATGATAAAAGATAGTCCGTTGAATACAAATACAAATAAATAGCCAAATGCAGCTACCGAAATACCACCCAGGACAGGACCTAATACCGTTGAAATCCCCCTGATCAGCTGAGTTTGTGAGTTGGCCTTTGCCAGATTTTCCTGTTTTACGATTTGGGGAATTACCGCAGGGATACAGGGATTGAAAAAAGCAGTGCTGATAGAAAGCAAAACCTGGGCGATGATGATCCAGACCAGTGCAACCTGATCAAAATAAAAAAGCAGGGATAATCCAAGGACGATCCCCCCCCTGATGAGATCTGTGGCTACGATAATCCATTTTCTGCTGTACCTGTCCACAATTGCTCCAGCCAATACCCCACTGACTACTTCCGGGAACAACGAACAAAACAGCACAATGCCCATCATCGAAGCCGACTGGGTTGCTTCCAGAACCCAAAAAGAAAGTGCCAGCAAGTAAAATTTGTCTCCAAGCTGGGAAACCAGCTGCCCACTTAGCAGAATTGCCAGATTTTTATTTAACCTCATTCGTTTGCCTCGATTAACTTGTGTGAATGTGATGAATCCAAATCCAGTCCGTAAATCTTCTTAATATCCCCTATGCGCTCGATCATCTCTTTGCTGAACGGGGCTTTTCCATCAAACGCATGGAGTACGATACCTTCTATCAAATCGCCAAGCGACATTTCCAAATACTCTGCCAGTGCTTTCAGCACTTTTACCAATCGCTTTTCTATCCTCATGCCTGTTTGAATTCGTTCAACCTTGAGTGTTCCCGCCATGTTGCTCCTGAAAGGTTAGGTGGTTATTAGCTATTGATTTGAAATAATTTAGCTTTAATGACTTGTTATGCCTTTTAGATAGACCTGAACCAATAACGTTTCCTTAAGAAAATCAAGAACCATAGTCATCCGGAAAGATAGTAAAAAGTCTGTCAGAGCCGCGAGGGTTGTTCATTCGAAACTATAGGTTTCTCCTCTTTCTTTCCCTGCTGCGGAGTTTGGAACCTATCCGGGCTAACCCCCGAATGGATGGCACAGCAGCAGCCAGCGGTGTTAACCGCTGGAGGCGATACTATATTCCAATTGAGTCCTTTAGAAGCGACACCGGTGTCTTTCAACCTACCAATTTGGTCATCTACCCAAAATTTTCTTGTACTCCCAATTGGGCTTCACCGATTAACTTGTGGCCTGAACGTCGAAGAGGATTCAGGAATGTATGTTATAAATATACTTTGGTACATTGGTAACATTCTGTCAAACAAAAGACCCTTTGACAATTTAACGTATTAAATTAAAAGACGTTACGTGGAAGCGGTTTGCTGGTAGGGCAATTTGAAATGGACAATGGTGCCGCCGCCGGGGTTTGGTTCAGCCCAAATCTCACCATGGTGAAGGTCGATAATTTGTTTACAGATAGCCAATCCCAAACCGGTACCCCCTGCACCGCTTTTGGTTTTGCTGCTCTGCACGAACTTTTCGAAAACCAATCCGATCTCGTTTTCAGGAATACCGATTCCTTCATCCTGAATCGAGACCCTTAAGGCTTCAACCGGATGGGAGTTTAAATCCAGCCGGTCTTTGCCAAAGAGCACGCGAATGGTTTTGTTTGGAGTGGAGTATTGAATAGCATTGGCCAAAAGATTCTGTAACACCTGGGAAAGCTTATATTGATCACATTCAAGATTTGTAGAGACATTTTCAAGATTGGAAATGATCAGGGTGAGTTCTTTTTCCCGCATGCTTTCCTTAAAGATTCGTTCCACCTCCCGTACGGATTCTTTGAGATCCGCCCGAAATACTTCCATGTTCATCTTCCCCAACTCCAATTTGGACAAATCCAACAGATCATTCAACAGAAACATGAGTCGCTCCCCGGTTTTTCGAATCTGGCTGAAATAATGCTTCAGTTTCTCCTTGGATGATAAGTCAAACTTGGTCATTCCAAATTTAGAGTAATTCAGAATATGGTGCATCGGTGTGCGGAGTTCGTGCGAAATATTTGCCAGAAACTCGCTTTTAGCCTGATTCGCTATTTCAGCCTGCTGTTTGGCCTCTTCCAGGTCCCTTGTTCGTTCCTTGATCTTTTCTTCCAGTTGCCCCTGGTGATCCTTCAGTTCACGCTCTGCCCTTTTCATGAAGGTAATATCAGTCAACACCACAATAACCTCCCAATCGCCACTGCTTCTAAACACAGGTGAACCGGAAGCCAGCATGGCCACATCCATTCTGTCTTTTTTGGTCAGGGAAATTTCAATCATATCTGAAAAACGATTCCCGCTAACTTCGAGCAGATGAATCATTTTTGCACGGTTTTGAAGGGTAAAGAGTTTGGAAAAGCTATGATTGATCAATTCATGTTCCTCATAGCCTGACATACTGCAAAGCTTCGCATTGGCAAATATGATTTCTCTTTCCTGGTTAATAATAAACACACCTTCATTCATCCGAGACACCAAGGTGCGATACTTTTCTTCGCTTTCCAAAAGCGAATGTTCGGCCTGTTCTCTTTCCTGAATTTCGGTTCTTAATTTTTTGTAGGATTCCAGTAACTCGCTATGCTTTGAATCCAGGGATTCCGCGACCGATTGTTGCTTTTCCAGGGCTGTCTGTAAGCCGTTCAATATGGTGTTAATCGCCAGAATAGCCAGTGTATCCAATAACAGAAAATTCAGGGCAATCACTAACCATAAAAACATAGGCCAGTCGATTGCTTCGCCCCAGTCGAATAAATTCAGAGATATAAATACCCCAGAGATCCCAATTGTTAAAAGATTTATGGATAATGCAGCAAAGGCAGCCTGTTTTCCCAGCAACAGGGCGGCAAGAATTGGAAAGAAAAACAACCAGATCGGTCCTGCGCCAAAGGGACCTACTACGGCAAAAAGAACGACTCCCAGCGCAAAGAACAGAAATACCATGCTGTAGGCCCGAACAGCAAAGGGAACAGAACGTTTAACACCGAGAAAAACGACCCAGGTATAGACAAGAGTATCCACAACGGCGATACTCCACTTTTCAACCACAATGGAAAGCCAGACACTAGGCCAGTACACAAAAAAGCCCAAAGTAAAACTGACCAGAATAATCACCAAAAGGATTCTATCCTGCCAATAGCGAATACCATCTTCAGGCTTAAATTCAACCGAAGTGGTATGCCTTTGAACGAAATCAAGAATTCGTGACGTGAATTTTGGAGATTTATCCGTGTTCATAACATTTTGCTGAACAGCTGCCTGCCTGAAAAAACCAGGCAAACGATCGATTTCAGTTTGGATCTGTCCGGCTTGCATGGCGTCTTTTCCGGATTGACGCCTTCTTTAGTGACGGCTATAACTTGTATTATATTAAAACATTATCAGTTATTCTAACAAACAACCCGGATATTCTATAAATGACTACAATCAAGAACGCCCGATTTCAGAGAGACTTTATTGTTTCCTGGGCCGAACTTCATCGGGATGCCAGAGCATTAGCCTGGAGACTTCTGGAAAAAGGACCTTGGAAAGGTATTGTTGCCATCACCAGGGGAGGTTTGGTACCTGCTGCCATAATCGCAAGAGAGCTGGAAGTCAGGCTGGTAGATACCATCTGCATCACCACTTATGAGGAGCAATCTCAAGGTGACTCAAACATTCTGAAAGGTTTTGAAGGGTCAGGAGAAGGTTTTTTATTGATTGATGATCTTGTTGATACGGGAACAACAGCTAAAATTGTTCGCGATCTGGTTCCAAAGGCCCATTTTGCCACCGTGTACGCAAAGCCTGCCGGAAAACCGTTGGTTGATACCTATATTACGGAAGTAAGCCAGGATACCTGGATCCGGTTTCCCTGGGATATGGAGCTAGGCTATTCCCAACCAATCGCCATCCGCTAATCGTCCTCCTCTTTTTTTGGTTGGGCCGCATTCCATTGTACAATCAAATCTTGTAGTGCTCTTTTTTGATTAAATTTCTTATAAAGGTAAGAAAGGTACATAAAAACATCTTTGTCGATACGCAGCTTGAAGGCTTCTTTGAAATCGTCGATAGCCTGCTGGAAGTTTTCCTTTTTCATTTGCTTCAGACCGTTCGCTATAAAATGTTTACGGACTGTTTCCTGATCTTTTGATTTTTCCTGGTCTGCCTCGTATCTAAATTCCTCTTCTAATACGAATTCTTTTTTATGATCCCCCTGCATCTTGTAAGATTTCGCCGCTTTTTTCAGAACCTCTGGTGATCTGTCTATTTCCAAGGCTTTTTCATAATGTTCCGAAGCCTTGACATACTCACCAACATCATAAAATTCATCGGCTAAAAAGCAGAAATGATCTTGAATTTCCTTCAGTTTTTTAATCGCAGTTTTTGAATCGGGATCAAGCCTGATCATATCTTTGAAAGGCTGAATGGCTTCGTTGTACCGATGGAGTGATATCAGAATTTCTCCGATTTTTCCGAGGATTTCTACGCTATCCGTTTCGAGAGCTGCGATCTGGTATAATTTGAGGGCTCTTTTGAAATTGTTTTCCCGATAAAACTCCTTGGCTTTTTCCAGAACATCCACCAAATGGCAGGCCCCACCCAAATCATTTATTGCATGGGCCCCTTTAATCAAATGAACCAAAGACAGCAACCGATTTCCCTGCTGGTGGTACAATAATCCCAGGTTGATATTCAGATAGCGATCATGTGGATCATTTTTTAGCAAATCCCTTATTTCATCAACCGCCTGCCCGATGTTTCCGGATAAAGTGTGACTAAGTGCCACGATCATATTCAGGTAACGATAACCATAACGTTCCGCTTTAAGTCTAAAAAAGGAATCAATTGCAAGATCAAGATCTTGTGGTTGAAACGCAGGATCAAGTTTGATTCGACCATGTTCATCCAATAAACTGTTCTTCTTAAAAATAAACAACCCCAGGTTTAGGATATCCCACATAAACTGGTCTTTATCCCCAGCAGGAATCGACTGCCAATCTTGCTTCATAGCAGCCCTCAGCAAGCGAAGCACATTGGGATGCTGAACGTCGTGTTCGATTTGAGCATTAACTTTGTCCTTAATGCGGTCTACCAGCAGATTCATCTTCTTGAAGTCGGGCTCTTCCTTTTGCAGGGTCTTTTTTAAAATAAGTTCCTGCAAACGTTCCACCTTTCCGAAAAACTGCTTCATATTCAACATTTCAGTCAGGTGATTGATAATACCGGGATCACGGGGATAAGTGGATTTGGGAATTAAGTAGGCATTGTAACGAATGTAGGTTTTCAACAGCTTCGTCAAGGTGTCATCAAAACCCGGGACACGGGCCATGCTTGCCGCCAGGTTGAGCAGCGGAATCTCGTCCTTTTTATTCAATGCCAGGGCTTTTTTGTAGTATTCATTGGCCTTTTTCAATTCACCCAGTTTTCGATGAATATTGCCCATCCGGTTGGCCAGCCGGAAATCCCTGGTTTTGTATTTGATCAATACATTTCCCATGGTCAGGGCTTCCAAGGTTTTTCCTTCCTCATAATAATCCCCGAATTGCTCTTCCAGCATCTCCAGGACACTTTCTCTTTCAACCTTGATTGCTGATTGTAATTCCTTGATGGCCAGGTCATGCTTATCATCATTGAGCAATTCCATGGCCTTCCAGAAATAGTTTTCCGCTCTCCTTGCAGTTTTGTCGTCAGATGATTTATCAAAAAACTCAAGCATCTTAGTGTACCTTGATCAAATCCACCCACATCCGTTTTAGGCAAAGGGGAGAATTCCCCGAAAAAATAGACTGCTGACTTCTTTCTACATGACTTTCAGCATATAAATCAATCGCTTGTTACCATAAGAAGAAATATCAAACCCGGATGCTTCATTAATTCCCGTTAATAACACTGTACATTCATAATCGTAGCAGCATTTAAGCCCCCGGTCGAGAAGATATATGCAATCACTGCTTTGAGAAACGGTTGAAAATCCAGCATTTAAACAATTGGTTAAAAATTCGGACTAAATTGTTAATAAATCAACCTTTTTCTTTTTACTTTCAGCGTTCTTTTGCCATAAAATAGAGTTATCTCCCTCTTATGTTACTTGAAGTTTCCAGCGGAAATATCCAGGGTGATTAATCAACCAATTCTTATCAATTGCCAGACAAACGACTAAAACCATCTTAATCAAGAGGACAACATGTCGAATCAAAGTACGGCCGACTTTCTAAAACGGGCTTTTGTCATCAACCTTTTTCGGCGAATATTGATAGCGACGTTATTGATTTCATTAATTTATGCTTTTCTAGCAATCATCTATGCATCCAAAACCATCTATAAAGTTAAAAAGAATTATTCTATTGTACTGGAGAAGCTTGGGGGCCAGCGGGAGGCAATTACTGAGGTTGGATGGCATGTGCGCTTGCCTTTTTTTACCAAAATCGAACAAGAGGTGTCGCTGATGAACCAATCCCTCTACCTGGGCGGCACCAACGAACCTGTAAGGGTCATTTCCCAGGAAAATGTCGCCTTGTGGACCTCCGGTGTATTGACCTACAGAATCAAGGATCTGAAAACCTGGGCCATTGAAAACCTGAATCCCATGACCCTTTTGCAGGGTGATCACGATGGTATTGTCAAGGACATTCTGCAAGCGCAAAAGGTCGACTCCTTAATCAGTGAAAGAGAGATCATTAAAGAGAAAATATTCAGGGCTTTGAAATCCAGACCCATCAACGAAGGGGGGCCTACCCTGGAGAAAAAATATGGTATTGAGGTCGTCAGTTTTGTGCTGAAACAGACGCGGTTTGGAGATAAGTTGATTGAAGCCACTGAAGAAAAGAAACGACGGGAATTGATCGCTGAAGCGGAAAACTATGCAGCCGATCAGGAGGCGGACCGCATCCGTAAACTCTATGCAGCCTATCTATTCAGTATCCAGGAACTGCAACAGAAGATCGGCGGAAAAAGCGAGGCCGTTAACCTGGCACTATTACGATTTCTGACCCAGCAAAAATGGGCGTCTGCCTATGAAAAGAACCAGAGCGGTCAACATACTGTTGTGATTCAAAACACTGAATCCGCCCCGGCACTGACTATTCCCAAAATGTCCAAATAGCAGGTGAAAAAACATGACAGCAACCGTTACACGAGAAATTAAATACATACGCCTGCCGGAACAAAGAATTAAGGAGATTGAAAACCTGGTTTCGTCCTGGCCATTTGAAACCAAGGCATTTATGTTTGCCCGTCTCAATCAGTTCAACCCAAATACCCATGTGTTCCGCCGGGGATTGCAATGGATGTTTTCCCTGTTGCGCCCTCCAAAAAACAAGGAATTTAAAAATCTGAAAGACCCCGACATACTGACCGACTGGCAAAAACGATTTCGCATTTCCGGGCAAACCAATCCGCAAGAGTCCTGGAATAAGATCTTGCAGGATGAAGTGTCACCAAAGGATTATGTTTATCTGAAATACCTGTTGAAGAGTGACCTGACCGATGTCCATGTTCCCACGGAGATTGTCGAGATGTTTGAAAATGTCTACAGGGCTCATCTTCGCAAAGAATACCTCAATGATCCTGCCGTCCCTGCTGCTCCCCTCCTGATGATTGTCGGTCCCAGCGGAAGTGGTAAAACTTCGACAACCAGGGAGACTATTGAAAAAGTCATTTTTGCCAATGAAATAAAAGCACAAATCGATCTGAAATTAAAAAAAGAAGAATTACTGGCCGACAAGCCCTTTTGGAAGAGTATTTCTGATGTGGATGAAGAGCTTTTCGTGGAAATAGTGCGTCGAAAGAAGCTGAAATTTTACAAACGACTTTCCAATATTCCCCTGATCAATATCATATTTAAAAAATCGATTACCAAGAACATTTCAAGCCTGGAAGAAACAGGCATCAGGGTTGACTACCAGATGATCACCCCCAACGATTATCGCACAGCACTGGCTGGTGAACCGGGAAACTACTTTAAAAAAGCGATGGGTAACCCAGCCCGAACCTCTATCAGACATGTAGAAGAAGCACACAGTGCCTTTGGACGGGCAGATTCTTCGGAAAGCGGGGTGGAAAGCCAACAGAGGACATTGATCGACACCTCCAATATCATCATTGATGAAATTATAAACGGCCGTCGTGATTGTTTACTGATTGCAACCACTGATCAACCTGAGCGTTGTGATTCCACTATCTACAGACGATTTGTAGAAAAGGGCAAAATTATTGATATTTCCGACTTCTGGAAAAAGGTAGATAACCTTCGCGAAGTAGTCCGACTGGAACTGATCAAAAACGATGTAAAAATCAATGTAGCTGAAAGTAACTCCGGACCATTTAGGCACATTACCGGGAACGAACTGGATCTGGCCGTTGCCAGAATTTATAACATTTTTGACGAACGCAGCCTGAAACTCACCCCTTCTTACGTCCGCAAACTGATCAAGTCGATAGTGGAAATTAAACAGGATTTCAAATCTGAATTTCTTGAAAACTCATACCTGGTTAGGCAGGCCTTTGAGTTGGTTGCCAAAAACTCTTATGGTGATCTGTTCGAAAAAGTAGTGGACCGCATGGATCGGAAAACCTTGTGGGAAACCTACGTTGGATCGGTAAAATACAGTTTTTCCGAAATGGCAAACAATTGTTTGTTTTACGGTGTGGATGAAGAAAAAGGTGTCGTACTCAGCGGCCCTCCGGGCAGCGGGAAAACCTTTTTGGTTCGTTCCTGGTTAAGTGAAAACAGTGGTGTTCATGATATCGCTACCAGTCCGGGCGCTTTACGAAGTTCTTCTAATCCTATTGACGGGGCAGTAGAAAATCTGGAAAAGGTGTATGACATAGCCAAGATGATTGCGCCGACAGTTGTTTTTTTCGATGAGGGTGATTCACTGGCACCACGCAGAAGTTCCTCAGGAGGATCTCCAACCGACAAGCTGACGAATAAATTCTTAAACATCATTGATGGCGAAATTCCCTTAAACAGGGTATTCACCGTACTTACCACCAACCGTTTGGATATTCTCGACCCGGCCTTGATCCGATCCAAACGTCTGAAAGCCATGGAAATTACCGGGGTTTTGAAAAAGCAGGATATTTCGGAAATGATATCCTTTACCCTGAAAGAAGTTCCCCTGGCAGATGAAATCAACGAAAACGCAGTGATGGACGCTTCCCAGGGAATTTGCGACAGCCCTGCTGATTACGCGGCTTTTATTGAAAAAGCACGTACCTTGAGAAAAACAGAATACGAAGTGTTGATGCGCTTTCGAGAAGTAAACACATCAGAGGAACAGGCTGAAAACTTCGTTAAATTGAATTTTAAAACCTTGAGAGGCATCCTGAATGCTCTTGAAATCCCTGCTACTCTGAAAGCAAAAGTGAAAAAGGACCCGCAAGGATTCCTTGAAAATCTGTCAGCCATGAATCCCTACCTGAACAAGATTGAACAAGAGCAGCAATACCCCCTGGTGATGGCTCATCTTAACGCAGCTCGCAGGGAGATCGCTCAGAGTCCAGTCAAGAAAGGCAAAGTCCAACTGGACGAATTCCTGGAAGCTGAACTGAGCCAGGAGCCACAAGTAGGTTTTATTATCGGTGTCGGAGCCTCTGATACCACTGGTGTCTTGTTACCTATTGCAACCAGCCTGATTTATAATTACACCTTTGAAAAAATCATGGTGACGGGTGCAGTCTCATCATCTGCTTCGGCGGCAGCGGAACTGGATATGGCCGTGCAAATGATGCAGCAGTCTGCCAAAGAAGCGTTAACAATGGTGGAAAACTATCTGCAAAGCCTGCTTCCCAAGTTTAACATTGCCCGAATTATTGGAGATTTTCTCAATAACTACACGATTCATCACCAGTTGCTTTCCGCCTCTTACAATGTTGGCGGGCCTTCTGCCGGATACGCCTTGGCCGTCAATACACTTTCCGTGCTCCTAAATGTGCCTGTTTATCACGATTTCGGAATTACCGGCGCACCCTGGACAAAGGGCGTGCGCAGGGGAGAGGTTGGCAGCCCTGTGATAATTGGCGGACATAAGAAGAAAACCGAAAAGGTTTTGCTTCATCTCCGCAGAATGTATATGCCCAAACGAAACTATGATGAACTGCAACCTGATTACCTGGCCGGTTATTGGTCTCATGACAAAGATATTCTGGCTGTCACCAATTTCGGGGACCTGGTGCCGGAAGTGATTCATTTTGGCAAAAAAAGCCATGGTAATCTGATGGATCTAATCGACAAGCGGATTGCATACAAGCTTAAAAAGAATGAGGGAGAGATAGAAAGTCAAAAAGGGCTTCAATCCGAAATTATCAAAATGAAGAGAGATTTATCCAAAGTCGCTGAGAAGAATATCGTCGGTCGCCTGCAAGCCATTCAACGACATGTTCGCAATGGCCAGCAAGATCCTGATATTTCGATGTCAGAACTATTCCATGACAAACCCGAGATCAGGAAACGGCCTTCGGATTCTCTAAAAAGCCTCCTGAAACGAAAACAAGTCAAAGATTTGATTCCTTCAGCTTTCGCAGGTCGTTTTTTTAAACGGGAACGCGAATAATCAAGTCCATTTTATGTGGCTCACACCCCGATTCTGTGATAAAACAACAGCGGTTGGTGAGATTATCACAAAAGCCTCGCTGATAACCAATTTAGAGCTGGATCAAATTTTTTTGAATCTTTACTAAAATTTTTGAAGTCAACTCGTAATTTAATTGACACCTTTCATCATTCAATCTATTTACTAGGGTAAGTACACCCTTACTAGCAGTCGAATTTGCTCGGTTTTTTCCAACCCTCTTCATTATCGAGCCAACCTGCCCTGAAAACCGGATAAAATCATGACTTTGCAACATATAAAATCATTAAAATGTTTGATCTGCAATAAAGAATATCTTACATCGGAAGTCAGTTATGTCTGCCCGGATCATGGCAATGAAGGGATTCTGGATGTTATTTATGATTATGCAGCGATTCAGGCGCAATTTAGCAAACAAGAGCTTTCAGAGAGCAGGGACTTTTCGATTTGGCGTTACAAACCATTGTTACCGGTTTCACCGGAATCCGAGGTCCCGCTTTTATCAGTTGGCTGGTCACCGCTTTACAAAGCAACCCGACTTGCCGCGGATTTAAACCTCAAGGAACTGTGGATCAAGGATGACAGCAGACAGCCAACAGCTTCCTTCAAAGACAGAGCCAGCGCCATAGCCATTGTCAAAGCCAGGGAAAACAATGCCCAAATCATCACCACAGCCAGCACCGGAAATGCTGCGGCAGCGTTGAGTGGTCTTTGCGCCTCCATCGGACAATCCAATGTCATTTTCGTTCCACAATCCGCCCCTCAAGCCAAAATTGCCCAGCTTCTGGTCTTTGGATCTCGCGTGGCTTTGGTTCAAGGCACTTATGACGATGCTTATTACCTTTGCATGGAAGCCGCTGAAACCTTCGGCTGGTACAACAGAAATACCGGTTTCAATCCTTATATGACGGAAGGTAAAAAAACAGTAGCATTTGAAATCTGTGAACAGTTGAATTGGCAGGCTCCGGACAAAATTTTTGTCAGCGTGGGAGACGGATGTATCATCGGCGGTGTGCATAAAGGTCTTAAAGATTTGCATCAATTGGGCTGGATTGACAAAATACCGCAGGTTTATGGTGTTCAGGCTGAAGGCAGCAACTATTTATACCAGGTTTGGAAAAACAATGAAGATGTCTTAACCAAACCACCAATTGAGGCCAAAACCGTTGCAGACAGCATAAGTGCAGGATTACCGCGGGATCGAATCAAGGCTTTGGCAGCCGTGCGAGATACCAATGGCGCTTTTCTCAGTGTTACAGACGAAGAGATCCTGTCTGCCATCACTAGCCTGGCAAGAGGGTGTGGTGTTTTTGGCGAACCTGCCGGAGCAGCTGCCTTTGCAGGGTTAAGGAAGGCAGTGAAAGATGGCCTGGTGTCAAAGCAGGATTCAACAGTTGTCATCAACACAGGAAGTGGGCTCAAGGACATACCCAGCGCTCTTGAATCCTGCAAAATGGCAAAATCAGAACCGATGATAGTTCCCGCAAAACCCAATAACCTGAAAGGACTGTTTCAAGATCTATTTTAAGATGTTTTTCAAAGCAACAAATAGAAAAAGCCCAATAACATCATCCCAGAAAAAGGAGCACTAATGATCGATTTATCTATCAACAAAGATGTATTACAAAGAGCTGTAGCCAGGGCTCGCGAAAAAAGAATTATTATTCCCACTTTCAAACAACAGCGGGATCCCAGCCTGATACCTGCCAAGATAGTAGATAAACTTAAGAGCGTTGGACTTTGGGATATCAACCCGCTAAACCTGTTTCGAATCACCTGGCACAATCAGGCGACCGTCCAGGGCGGTAATTTTGGTGGTGTTAACTATCTTGAATTTCCCAAAGAATTGACAGGCGTTGATGCACGAATTATTGCCGTGGTTGGCAAATGGTTTCCCACGGGTGCTCACAAGGTTGGTGCTGCATTTGGCTGC
Source organism: SAR324 cluster bacterium (assembly GCA_028282825.1). GTDB lineage: Bacteria > SAR324 > SAR324 > XYD2-FULL-50-16 > XYD2-FULL-50-16 > JAHJTV01. The sequence goes on along the minus strand of JANQGZ010000082.1, from coordinate 11,755 downwards.
CTTGTTCCCAGGCTGATCACAGGCCAGTTTGATCCCACTACAGAAAAATCCGTTTGGCCTTCGACCGGGAATTATTGCCGCGGCGGAGCCTACGATGCTGCTTTATTGGGATGTGAATCCATTGCCATCCTGCCTGAAGAGATGAGCAAAGAACGGTTCGAATGGCTGCAATCGGTGGCTGGAGAAATCATCAAAACACCTGGTTCTGAAAGCAATGTTAAAGAGATTTTTGATAAATGCTGGGAATTAAGCGAATCGGGTCAGGCACTTAGTATTTTTAATCAATTTGATCAACCGGGAAACTATCTCTGGCATCATGAAGTCACGGGACCGGCCATGCAGCAAGTCCTGCAACAGATTATGGGGGACAACAACCAGTTCAGAGGTTTGGTTTCTGCTACCGGGTCAGGAGGCACCATTGCTTCAGGTGACTATCTCAAGAAGCAGTACCCACACAGCAAAATTGTGGCCTGCGAAGCTCTGCAATGTCCGACTCTGCTGAATAATGGATTCGGTTCGCATCGAATTGAGGGAATTGGAGACAAACATGTGCCCTGGATACATAATGCGAAAAACACCGATCTGGTAGTAGCTGTGGATGATGAAGTTCCAATCAGCCTGATCCGGTTGTTTAATGAACCGGAAGGTAGAAAAGCGTTGCTCTCCAAAGGCATTTCCGAGGAACTGATCGATTCTTTGGATTTGGTTGGTATTTCCGGAGCCGGAAACCTGGCCGGTGCCATCAAGTTCGCCAAGTATTTCGAAATGACAGAAAACGATGTAGTCATGACTGTTCTCACTGACTCCATGGATCTTTATCAGAGCAGGTTGGAAGAACTCAACCGGGAACGTGATACCTTTACGGAGATCGATGCTCACTCCACTTATGAAAGACGATTGCAGGGCCTTTCCATCGACTTCATGGAAGAGCTGAACTATTACGGGAAAAAGCGAATTCATAATCTCAAGTATTATACCTGGGTCGAACAACAGGGTAAAACATACGAAGAGATTCAACGACAGTGGTATGATGACAGCTATTGGACATCCATTGTGAACCATGTCGATGAGATCGATGCCCTGATCGATGATTTCAATAGCCAGACAGGGCTGTTGGATAGTTTGTAGCGGTTGGCAGCCTGTAGATGTTGGGATTGAGCCCAACAAACGCTGTAGGCTCAACACTATTTAGTTAAGGTTATTATTTATCCGAATCCTGATTGAAGCAAATTACAAACGGTAGGGCGGCCCTACGTGGCCGCCGGGGGATTAGATTGGGAGAATGAACAAAAAAACGTTAAATAGGTTTGTACTAACAACTTAAGTTTAACCAAGATTTTCCGGATTTTCATATTGCAAAAAATTGTCGGCGGGGTCGTAGCCCCGCCCTACCGTTCATTCACAGAATTGTTCAGAATCTTGCCTTAACTTGGAGCTCATGGCATTAAGTCCGGCCTGACACAATGATAAAAAAAAAGACTGTATGTATTTTTTTAAACAATTAAGCAACTTAGGAGTACACAAATGAGTCTAGATTTTCAAAAGGTTCTGCAAAAGGCAGAAGAATACAAACCACAAATCAGCAAGTTTTTAAGAGATATGATCGCCATCCCCAGTGAAAGCTGTGGTGAAGAGAAAGTCATACAAAGAATCGCCCAGGAAATGGAAGCAGTGGGTTTTGATAAGGTGGAAATCGATCCCATGGGTAATGTTTTGGGATATATTGGCAAAGGAAGCCACCTGATTGCCATGGACGCTCACATCGACACCGTGGGTGTGGGAAACCCGGAAAACTGGAAATTTGATCCCTATGAAGGTTATGAAGACGACGAAGTCATAGGCGGCCGCGGTGCCAGTGATCAGGAAGGCGGGATGGCTTCCATGGTCTACGCAGGAAAGATTATTAAGGATTTGGGATTGGAAGATGATTACACCTTGCTGGTTACAGGAACCGTTCAGGAAGAAGACTGCGATGGTCTTTGCTGGCAGTACATTGTCAAGGAAGGCAATATCAAACCTGATTTTGTGGTCTCCACCGAACCTACCTCATGCCGAATTGCTCGAGGCCAGCGAGGACGGATGGAAATTCGTGTGGATGTTTCGGGAATCAGTTGCCATGGTTCAGCTCCGGAGAGAGGTGATAATGCCATTTTCAAAATGGCGCCCATATTGAACGAGCTGCAGGAGTTACATGAGAATTTGATTTCCGATGACTTTCTGGGAAAAGGTTCACTGACAGTATCGGAAATATTCTACACCTCACCTTCCCGCTGTGCTGTAGCTGACGGTTGCAGTATCTCCATCGATCGTCGATTAACCGCCGGCGAAGACAAGGACTACGCGATGAACCAAATCCGTGACCTTCCTTCAGCCAAGAAATTTAATGCCCAGGTTTCCATGTATAAATATGACAGGCCATCTTACACAGACCTGGTGTATCCGACCGACTGTTATTTTCCGGCCTGGGTGCTGGAAGAAGATCATGTGGCCTGCAAAACCCTGGTTGATACGTATAAAGGATTGTTCCAGGAAGATCCCATTGTCGATAAATGGACTTTTTCCACCAATGGCGTATCGATTATGGGTTTATTTGACATTCCGTGTATCGGATTCGGTCCCGGCCATGAAGATCAAGCCCATGCACCCAATGAAGTAACCTGGAAGAGTGAATTGGTGCAAGCTGCGGCTATGTATGCATTGATCCCCAAAATGTATCTGAAATCACTATGAAAAACTTTGCTGTTGTAGCTATCGGTGGAAACTCATTGATCAAAGATAATGCCCACCGACGGGTGGAAGACCAGTATGAAGCAATTAAGGAAACGGTTGTCAACCTGGTTGATATCATCGAACTGGGTTACAACATCCTGGTCACCCATGGAAACGGAGCTCAAGTTGGATTTATCCTGCGACGTTCCGAAATTGCATTCAAACATGAAGGATTGCATTTCGTTCCCCTGGTAAGTTGCGTTGCCGATACACAGGGCGCTATTGGTTACCAGATCCAGCAGGCTCTAAACAATGAGTTTGTGAAGAGAGGCGTCAAGCAACAAGCGGTGACCATTGTTACCCAGGTCAAAGTGGATGCACAAGACCCTGCTTTTAACAACCCTTCCAAACCGATCGGTGCTTTTTACACTCAAAAAGAGATGGAGGAACTGGCCAAGTCCAATCCCGGATGGCAGCTTGTTGAAGATTCCGGGAGAGGATTTAGAAGAGTTGTTGCTTCTCCAAAACCAATTGAAATTGTGGAAAAGAAGGCCATTAAGACACTGGTTAATGATGGATTTTGCGTGGTTGCCGTCGGAGGTGGTGGTATTCCTGTTAAGGAAGGCAAATCAAGCCTTCTTGAAGGTGTCGATGCAGTGATCGATAAAGATTACGCGTCAGCCTTGCTGGCCTGTGATATGGGTGCTGAGACGTTGATCGTATCGACTGGTGTTGATAAAATCTGTCTAAACTTTGGTCAACCCAATGAGACACCCCTGGACAAAATTACCCTTTCTGAAACCAGGAAGTATATAGAAGAAGGCCATTTTGCCGAGGGCAGCATGCTGCCAAAAATCAAAGCCATTGTCTCCTTTCTGGAACAAGGGGGTAAAAAGGCGATTATTTCCCGCCCGGAAAATCTGAAAGAAGCTGTCATGGACAGGGCAGGAACCACTATTCACGGAGATTAAACCTTGATTGCTTTTTCTCTGAACGGTCAAAGGCAAACATACGAAGGTGATCCCAATCGATCTCTTTTAACCTACCTGAGAGATGACCTGGGAATCACTTCTCCCAAAGATGGCTGCAGTGGGCAGGGCGCTTGTGGTGCCTGCTTGCTGGAAAAAGACGGCAAACCCGTTCTTTCCTGCAAAACACTCATGTCAAAAGTCGAAGGAAGCTCCATTATCACCCTTGAAGGATTTGATCCCGAACTAAGAGATTTGCTGGCAAAATCTTTTGTGGAAAAAGGCGCCGTTCAATGCGGCTTTTGTACCCCGGGATTTTTATCCCGGACCCGAATCCTTTTGAACGAAAACCCGAACCCCACCGATTCAGATATTAAAAAAGCACTCGGTCTGAACTTGTGCCGCTGCACGGGTTACATTAAAATCATCGCTGCCATTCGACTGGCTGCTGAAAGAAAATCAGTTGGAACGACACAACCCCTGCCTTCACGATGTAAGGTCGGAGAGAGTCTTCCCAAGGTTGATGGATATGATAGAGCTACCGGCCAAAGCAAGTTTGTGGCGGATTTCAAAATACCTCAAATGGTTTATGGCGCTCTGAAATTCAGTGATCACCCCCGTGCCCGAATTGTAAACATCGACCTGGACCCTGCCAAAAAGCTTCCCGGTGTTATCAGGGTATTTGACTGGCATGACATCCCGGGAGAACGCATTACCGGTCATTTAATTGACGACTGGCCATTAATGGTCAAAAAGGGTGAAATCACTCGTTACATCGGGGATGTTCTGGCCGGTGTTGTCGCCGAGACCGAACAGATAGCGCGTGAAGCCTGTAATCAAATCAAAGTCGACTATGAAATCCTGGAACCACTGACTGATCCCATCAAAGCTGAAGATAGTTCCATTCAAATTCACGAAAATGGGAATCTGTTAAACAAAACAACTTTCCAAAGAGGAGAGGATATCGATTTCGTATTCCGGGAGTCTGCACATGTTGTTTCTGCAACCTACCAAACCCAGGCCGTTGAGCATGCGTTTTTGGAAACCGAAGCTGCCTTGGCCCAACCATGGAAAAAGGATGGGATACAGATTTACGTGCAAAGCCAGGGAATTTATGATGATCAGGAGCTGATTTCACGGATTTTAAACGTCCCGGTGACTAAAATAGATGTAACCTTGATTCCCTCGGGTGGGGCTTTTGGAGGAAAAGAAGATCTTACCGTGCAGGGGCACGCAGCACTTTTTTCCTATCATTTGAAAAAGCCGGTGATGGTAAGATTGGACCGGAACGAATCGATTCGCATGCATCCAAAACGCCATCCGTTGGTTATGCATTATACTTTAGGGTGTAACGTAAAAGGTAAACTCACCGGGTTGAAAGCCGAGATCCTAGGAGACACAGGGGCATATGCTTCCCTCGGGCCGGCCGTAATGAACCGCGCAGCCGGACACGCAGGCGGCGGCTATTTCATTCCACATGTTGATGTTGTTTCAAAAGCACTATACACCAACAATATTCCCTGCGGCGCCATGAGAGGCTTCGGAGTAAACCAGGTGACCTTTGCCATAGAATCGGCGATGGATGAACTTTGCGAAAAAGGGGGGTTTGATCGCTGGCAATTTCGCTTTGATAATGCCCTGGAACATGGCTTGTTAACGACGACCGGTCAAAAACTCGCAGGTGGTGTTGGTCTTAAGGAAACCTTAATCGCGGTTAGAGACGATTTTCAGTCCGCCAAATATGCCGGAATTGCCGTGGGCATTAAAAACGTCGGATTTGGAAACGGGCTGGTGGATGAAAGCGAAGTCAAAATAATCATCCGTTCCGGATCCGAGATCGAACTCCATCACGGCTGGACCGAAATGGGGCAGGGGATTGATACCATTGCCATTCAGATGTTCTGCCAGGAAACGGGTATCGATTCACCCGAAATTGTTACGATCAAACACACCACCACCGCTGAAATAACCGGCGGCACCACCACAGCCAGCCGTGGAACCTACCTATTAGGAAATTCTATTATTGAGGCCTGCAAACAGATTAAACAGGACCTGGCGCAACATTCACTGGCCGACTTATCGGGAAAAACCTACTTTGGTAAATGGGTATGTGATTGGACAAACAATCCCGGGGAGCAAAAGAAAATCATCACCCATGTTGCCTATAGCTACGCCACTCAAGTGTTTATATTGGATGACCAGGGAAAACTGGAAAAAGTTGTTGCAGCGCATGATGTAGGAAAAGCCATTAATCCGGTTTTGCTGGAAGGACAAATTGAAGGTGGTGTTGTGATGGGTATCGGATATGCTTATTCGGAAAGCCTGCCTTATGAAAACGGTTACTTAAAACACACCAGGTTTGGTAAGCTGGGGTTACCCAGAATTAAACAGATACCTGAAATTGATATTCGCATTATTGAAGTGGAAGATCCATACGGACCTTACGGAGCCAAAGGAATCGGAGAAATAGGACTGGTACCGGCAGCAGGGGCTGCGGCAAACGCACTATATCAATACGACAAAAAACGAAGGTATTCGCTACCTCTAAACGGTTGATTTTATGACAGTATACTTGAGAAATGCCACATTTATCGACTGGGAAACCCTGGAGTTTAAAAGGGGCCATATGGCTGTTAGCACCCTACAGAATAACGAACCGGAATTTGTTTCCAAAGTGCCCGATCCAAAGGACCTGGCCCCTCAAAACACCATTGTCGATTGTCACAATAAACTGGTGACTAAATCATTTGTTTGCGGTCACCATCATATCTACTCCACACTGGCCCGCGGCATGCCTGCACCGACCAAAAATCCCGAAAACTTTGTCGAAATTCTGAAGTATATCTGGTGGAATCTGGATAAAAATCTCGATCTGGAAATGATTCGTGCCAGCGCCCTGGCAGCAGCTTTGTATTGCGCAAAGAACGGCGTGACTTTTGTAATTGATCACCATGCCTCTCCCTTTGCCGTTCGCGGTTCGCTGGATGTAATCAAGGAGTCTTTTGATGCCGTGGGAATTTCCCATCTGCTGTGTTACGAAATCTCTGACAGGGATGGGGAACAATCCCGTGACGAAGGGTTCCAGGAAACAGAAGCCTACCTGCAGAATAATCAGCAAGGTCTGGTGGGTCTGCATGCCTCATTTACCGTTGGTGGGAAAACCCTGGAGCGAGCTGTTGCGCTTGCCAAAAACTATAATTCAGGCATTCATATTCACGTGGCTGAAGATAAGGCTGATCAAACAGCTTGTGAAGAAAAATACAACACAAGGGTAATTCATCGCCTGGCAGCAGCAGGGGCACTGGATTTTCCCAAGACCATTCTGGGACATTGCGTTCATTTGAATGAGTCAGAAGCAGACCTGCTAAAAAACTCTCAGGCCTGGGTGGTAGAAAATGTGGAAAGTAATCTTAATAATAATGTCGGACTAGCCGACTACAGCAGGTATGGAAGCAACATTATGCTGGGAACAGACGGCATGCACAACGATATGTTAAGGAGCGCCAAATCGGCATTTTTCGTGGGGCAGACAACAGAAGGCATTGATTTTATGGGGGCCTATCAACGATTCAGGGCTGCTCACCGGTATCTTTCCGGTAACGGAATCAAGGGTGATGGCAACAATAACCTGGTCATTTTTGAATACGATCCTCCCACGGAAATCAATCAAGATAATTTTCTAGGTCATTTTATGTTTGGTTTGGAATCTAGTCATGTCACAGATGTGATTTCCAATGGGAAACTAATTGTTAAAAACAAAGCTCTGCAGACATTACCGGAAAAAGAAACGCTCTCCTTTGCCCGTGAAATGGGAAAACGGCTTTGGGAAAAGCTTTAAAAGCATTGCAATCTGAAAATTTTTGTAACTGCCAGTCAGTTAGACTTGGTACAACACTCAAAGCAGGGATGATCTTCACCTGTCGCTCATATGTAACACCAAAAATAAAAGGAATCATGGACAAAATCGGTATCAGTGAAAAAATCAAACAGCTTTCAACCAAAAAGATCGGCAACATGTATTTAAACGACTTTTTGCTCACCTGGGATAAAACAATGGATGAGCTGGAAGCGGTATTCAAAGTGGCTGAAATTTTCAGAGACATGCGAACCAACAATATTTCTCCCAAAGTCTTTGACTCGGGTCTCGCAATCTCGATTTTCAGAGACAATTCTACCAGAACCCGGTTTAGTTATGCTTCAGCCTGTAATCTGCTGGGATTGACCGTCCAGGATCTGGATGAAGGCAAATCCCAGATAGCCCATGGAGAAACAGTACGCGAAACAGCCAATATGGTTTCTTTTATGGCCGATGTCATCGGCATCAGGGATGACATGTACTTGGGAGCCGGCCACACCTATATGAAAGAAGTGTCTGAATCCGTTTACCAGGGGCATCTGGAAGGTGTCTTGGAGCAACGTCCAACGCTAGTCAACCTGCAATGCGACATCGATCATCCGACTCAAACCATGAGCGATGCCCTGCATTTAATCAACACCTTTGGTGGTATTGAAAACCTTAAAGGTAAAAAAATCGCCATGACCTGGGCTTACTCCCCCAGCTACGGAAAACCATTATCAGTGCCTCAAGGAGTGATTGGCTTGATGACTCGCCTGGGCATGGAAGTACGATTTGCCCACCCCAAGGGTTATAACGTTATGTCGGAAGTTGAGGAAATCGCCATGCGAAATTGCCGGGACAGCGGCGGTTCCTTTGTTAAAACTGGTTCCATGGCAGAAGCCTTCCAGGATGCGGATATCGTTTATCCAAAAAGCTGGGCACCTTACCAGGTAATGGAAGAACGAACCGAATTGCTAAGAGCCCAGGACCATGACGGGTTAAAAGAACTTGAAAAGAAATGCCTGGAGAATAACAAAAAGTTTGTGGATTGGGAATGTACCGAAGAGTTAATGAAGTCCACTCATAATGGCAAAGCACTTTACATGCACTGTTTACCGGCTGATATCACCGGCGTCAGCTGCGAACAGGGAGAAGTTGAAGCCAGTGTGTTTGAACGCTATCGCGTTCCTCAATATATGCAGGCAAGCTACAAACCATACGTCATAGCAGCGATGATCTTTCTTTCCAAATTCAAACAGCCAGCGCAAAGACTGATGCAAGTGCTGGATGATAATGTAATGCGTTGGGGATAGATTTGTTGAAAAAGAAGTTTTTTGCATAAGTTGTAGGATGGGCAATTTGTTGCCCATCAACCAGATTGATAGTGAAAGGCTCTGACAGATCCTTCGCTACGTCCAGGGTAACAAAACAAAGTAACCCATCCTACACCCCAAAACCGAAGATTGAGTCTGTAAAAGAGACACAGAAGAACCACCAATCCAGGATGTTAATTTACATGAACAAATAAACAATCGGATTCCATCCAAAAGGAAGAGTATGAGTGATACCTTTACCCGCTATCCAATTGATCAGCTTTTGCAATGGATCATTGCAGAGGAAAAGACCGGTAGTATTTTTGGCATCCCAAAGGACCTGTTTTTTTTTCCCAAAGATTCGGACCCTTTCAAAATGGATCGCTACCAGCAATCCCTGGAAACTCCGATTGGTGTAGCAGCAGGGCCTCATACTCAACTCTCACAAAATATCATTGCTTCCTGGCTGACCGGGGCACGGTATATTGAGCTTAAAACCGTGCAGGTTTTGGACGAACTGGAGATTACCAAACCCTGCATAAAAATGGAGGACGAGGGCTATAATTGTGAATGGTCACAGGAGCTTAGGCTTGAGGAGTCTTACCATGAGTACCTGAATGCCTGGATTTTGCTTCATTTGTTGAAACATAAATTTGGCTGGGGAGACCCTGAAAAACTTGGATTTATTTTCAACATGAGCGTGGGTTACAACCTGGAAGGCATAAAATCTGAGGGGGTTCAGAAATTTCTCGATAAAATGTCCGACTGTCGAACTGAAAAAGCTGAAAAAATCGAACGTTTGTCCAGGATTTACCCTGCCATCAAAGAGATCAACATACCGGATTGTATATCCAACAATCTTACAATTTCCACCATGCATGGCTGTCCGCCGGATGAAATCGAAAAAATCGGCAGATATTTCATCGAAGACCGTAAACTGCAGACGACCATTAAGTTAAATCCCACCTTGTTGGGACCTGAATTGCTTCGCGGGATTCTAAATAATACCCTGGAATTCGAAGCGGTGGTACCCGATGAAGCTTTTGAACATGACCTGAAGTATCCCGCAGCCGTGGAACTGATCCAACGCTTGCAGAAAGCGGCCTCCAAAAGCAAGGTGGAGTTTGGCCTCAAACTCACCAACACCTTGGAAACCCTGAACCAGCCGGGTAACCTCCCTGAAAACGAGAAAATGGTTTATCTGAGCGGCAGACCGCTTCATGCCATCAGTATCAATGTAGCGGCTCGATTGCAGGACACTTTTAAAGGTAAACTGGATCTTTCCTTTTCAGCAGGTGTGGACTGTTTCAACGTCTCACGAGTACTGGCCTGTAATCTAAAACCGGTAACCGTTTGCTCCGATATCTTGAAACCGGGGGGATACACCAGAATGGTTCAATATCTGGAAGAGATTGAGAAACAGATTAGGCTATTGGGGGCTGATTCCATTGAAGGCTTGATAATCAAAACAGCTGGTGAAGAGGATGTAACTAAGGCGGCATTTGCCAACTTGACAGAATACGCTGTAACAGCCGTTCACGACAAACGATATGGCAAAAGTCAGTTTCCTTTCGAAAACATCAAAACAGAAAGGGTACTGGATCTGTTTGATTGCACACAAGCTCCGTGCATAACAACCTGTCCCACTGAACAGGATATTCCCGGTTATCTTGGTTTCGCGGCGGCTGGGAAATATGAAGAAGCCCACCGCACTATTCTGGAGACAAACCCGTTTCCCAATCTTCAAGGAAAGGTGTGCGATCATCCCTGCAGGTCCAAATGCACACGTATCAACCTGGATAGTCCCTTGAAAATCAGAGAGATTAAGCGATTTGTAGCTGAACAATACGCCGACACCTCCCATCTCAATAAAAAACAGCCTAACGGATTCAAGGTCGGCATTATCGGTGCGGGGCCATCCGGTCTTTCTTGTGCATATTTTCTTGCCTTGGAAGGATTTTCTGTTGAGGTCTTTGAAGCCAAATCGAAAGCCGGGGGCATGGCTGTGGATGCCATACCAACCTTCAGACTGGATGAGGCCAGTCTCGAATCGGATATCGAGCGCATCAAAAACCTGGGTGTCAAGATCCACTTCAATGCCTCTGTGGATCAGAAACAATTTGATTCCATGCGAGAAACATTTGATTATCTTTACATCGCTGTTGGAGCACAAAAATCAATGGATTTAGGCATTCCTGGAGAAACGTCCGAGGGTGTAATGGACCAGCTGGATTTTCTAAGCAGGGTTAGAAATGGCCAAACACCGGACCTGGGAAATAATGTTGTGGTGATTGGTGCCGGTAATTCCGCCATGGATGCGGCACGTACCGCCAAAAGACTGGTCGGTGCCGATGGTGAGGTTTCCATACTTTACAGAAGAACAAGAAAACAGATGCCGGCAGACCACGAGGAAATAGAGGAAGCTGTGGCGGAAGGCGTTCATATGATTGAACTGGTAGCACCGGAACATATCATCGAAAAAGAAGGACGGGTCTCCGGAATTGCATGCAGTCAGATGAAATTAGGCATTCCGGACGACAGCGGCAGACCTCGCCCGGAAAAAGTTCCTGATTCGGAACTGCGCTTTACTGCTGACACGGTAATTCCTGCAATTGGTCAAGAAATCGTCGTTGATTTTCTGGCTGGTAAACAACTCAAAATTGATCCCGAATCCTATGAAACTGAACTTAGCAAAGTATTCGCCGGTGGCGATGCGGTAAGGGGTGCAGCTACTTTGGTTGAAGCCATTGGAGATGGTAGACGGACGGCTGAAAACATAATAAAATATACCATGCATCAAGAAAGAGAGACACAGTCTATAAAACACAGCCGGTTGAGTTTTGCAGATTATCAGAAAAAACTGGCCCAAAGAAAGTTGGGACTGGTCACGGGATCTCACTATTTCGGTTCTGCCCTGGGATTTGATC
>JANQGZ010000077.1:0-84487 GCA_028282825.1 SAR324 cluster bacterium | reverse complement strand
CTTCAGCCTTCAGCCTTCAGCCTTCAGCCTTCAGCCTTCAGCCTTCAGCCTTCAGCCTTCAGCCTTCAGCCTTCAGCCTTCAGCCTTCAGCCTTTCACTTCATAGAGTAGATCGAGCGGATGGACTGTGTCGCAGCAATAATTGTTGTCTTTATGCGCAGATTCTGATTCTGCGTCATTCCGGGCTTGACCCGGATTCCATTTGCAACTAATTGAAATAATTGATAGATCCCGGTTCAAGTCCCATAAACGCTTAACTAACAGCATATGGAATACAGATCAAACGGTAGGGCGGGTTCTTTGCTGCGAGTCTCGCAAATTCAGCGACCCCGCCAACAGGCTAATCCCTCGGCGGCCACGTAGGGCCGCCCTACCGTTCGTCAACAGAATTTATCAAAACGTTGCCTTATTTAAGCGCTTATCGGATCAAGTCCGGGGTGATAAGTGTGACATTTCGTCTGTTAAATTAGAAAAATCCTGAATTTTTCAATTGTGACGCAGTCTGGAAACGGATCCATCAACTTGCATTGTAACGCTGTCTGCTTGCCCAACAAACATTGCAAACACTTTACATTAAGCCCTGCATTAGAATTACCGCTACAAGAGCCAAAATCGCATAGAATTCCGGGAAAGCCGCCAATATCATTGTGTTTCCAAAAACACTGTGACCACTCCCCATGGTTGTAATTCCACTGGCACAAACCTTACCCTGGAAGATTGCGGATAGCATGGCAGCAAATCCGATGGCAATACCGGCTCCAAGAACCACAGCTCCTTTGGTAAGCGAAAAGTCGGCACTGATGCTACCACTGTAGATGATAAACGCCACAAATCCATATAATCCCTGGGTTGCTGGTAAACCCGCCAAGACCATACCTGTTCCGAATGCTTCCGGTCGTTTCTTAATCATCCCCAAAACCGATGATCCTCCCAAAGCCAATCCCCAGGCTGAACCTGCACCTGGTAATCCGACCATCAATCCCAACCCAATCAACGCAAGCACATTTCCCATACTTCCTCTCCTTTTTGAATTAAATGGATGTTAACAATAAAGCTTATTGGTAAAAAACAATACTAATCGTTGTATGATTCAATACACTTATGCGGAAATTTAGTTCGTTCTATACTTTTTCTCTTGCAAAGGGGGCATATCCCTTTCCTCCACCTTCGAAGTCCAGATTTTTATAGAACTCCACAAAGGTTAACCGCAAGGGATGAACAAAAGAGCCCAGAATAGCTAAACCGAAATTCAAGGCATGTGCTAAGATCAATAAAATCACCGTGCCAATGATTCCCGGGAAAATACTGTCTTGGATAAAACCAAAGGCAATACCGTTGAAGGCATTCCCCAGCAGTCCGCTGGCTAATCCAAGAGCAAAAAGGCGCAGGTAGGACAAAACATCTCCGACGATTCCGGTGGCAAAACCATAAAGTTCCCATAGGCCCATTAATGGACGCAGAAAAATGTTTTTGTCCGGATTGTTAAAAAGGAACATAAGAATCAATCCTGCAATAACCAGAAACAGGCCGAATTCTTGAGGTGGCAGTGTTAACCAGGTCCCGATTTGTAAGCCTGCCAATTGATAGGTAGAAATATCGATTCCTGTGATTCCCTTAAAACCGCTTGATTGATCTCCATAGCTGATGGTGAACAAAATGCCGCAAATGATGATAAAAAAAGAAGCCGGATGGATACCCCAGGTGAATCCGTGCTGTCGAATCCTGTTTACGCATTGTAGAAGTATCCCGAGCAATACCTGCACAACGCCTAAAAATATAGCAAAACCCATCGCAGGGAACACCGTGAGGTTATCTACATTTATATAAGACCCCAAAAAGGAAAGCATGGAACCCACTTCCGATTTGAAAAAATACTCCCTGTTGCCTTTTAAATAGAAAAGAGATTCCCCAAAAAAGCTGTTTAAAGCAATACCGCTTAAGATGGTCATCAGTCCCAAAATGATGCCAATGTAGTAAAAGTTCCGAAATTTTTTGGGTCCTTTAATCAAAGCAATTGTTGCAATCAGCAATGTCATAAATCCGTAACCCAGGTCTCCAAGGCACAATCCAAAATAGACGACAAAGAAAGGTGCAAAAAACGGGGTGGGGTCTATTTCCCAGTAGGATGGAAGGGAATAGATCTTGGTGATGGGTTCAAACAAGCGTGTAAATCGATTGTTTTTCAGCAGTATCGGCACATTGTCATAACTATCCGGCTGTTCAAAGCGATAATAGCAGATATAGTCTTCTAAAAAGTCATGGACCATTTTTTCCCTTCGTGAGGGAAACCACGCAGTAAGATGGAAAGCCTTGCCTTTCATTTCGCTTGTCATGGCGCTGTCAGCTGCGGCATAGGCTGACAAGTTATTGCAGTTGACCTTATGCTCTTCCAGGCACTCAATGTAGGCAGTAAAGTCTTCATATGTTTTTTCTATTTGGTTCAGTTTTTCTAAGGTTCGGGTCTTTTCAATTTCTAAATCCTTCAGGGATTTAATAGGTAAGTTGACTTCCTCGGCAAGATCACTCTCAAACGTTGACTCTCGCTCAAATACCATAAACTTGACCTGGTTTTTATCCGATTCAATGGTTTCAACACAGGTGTCTTCCCAATTGATATTGTTAAATTTCTTTTGGCTGGTTTCAAAAAACCGAACATTGATCCCTCGGGTCTCAAGGGAAGCAATCATCTTGGGATTAAACTGTCCCCAGGGCTGAATCTGTTTGATATCCTTTTCTAGGTCTGCCAGATCTTGTAACAGCGACTCTTTTTTTGATTCGGAATGGTTGAATTCATTCAGTATGTTTTCAATTTTCCCTTCGGGTAGGTCTTTGATTTTTAACTGTGGATGGTCAATCTGTTTTTCTTTTCTGATTTTCGCTAATACCTGAATCATGGCATCACAGGAACTGGCCAGACTGCAGGCGTTTTTATAGGCTTCTGACACCGTATCGACTTGATCGGAATCTCTATGTTCTTCTATGTGCATAATTCCGATTTCCTGAAGCGATGTGAGAAATTCCGTTTTTTCCCTGTGATAAACAAGGATTGAAAGCTTAGTCATGGGAACGATCATGCTGCACTCTCCCTTTCAATTTTAGCCTTTAGAATTTTCTGTGATGATTTTGCCAGGTTTTCCTCATCTTCCAGGTATCGTTTTATTTTTATTATTGCTTCGCCGTATTCCGGAATCTGGACTTTCTCGTAAAGATTGACCTTTTGTGTTGTCTTCTTTCTTGCGTAATCCAGCATGTCATGTTTTTTCTGGAGAAATTTCAATTGCAAGCGCAATTCAAGCAAGGCTTTTAGAATATCTACGCCAGCTGAAAACCAGTTGGGACTGCCATGCATGCTATAGGGCAAATAATCAAAAAGGATCTCTTTCAAATAAGGTGTCTTGACACCGGCGATCGATTTTTCACCTATTTTTACTTCTGCGATTGACAAAAGGTCAGGGAATTCAACCCAGAACTTATTCATCTCCGCTAATCTGTCCAGACGAAATTGCAATTTATCGTTGGCTTCTTTGATTGCCTGTTTGACGGATTTAACCTCGTTTCTAAGGGCTGACTCCTTGGCTTGCAACGTTGGCAAAGCCTTTTCACGAATCCCTAATTCCTTCACCAGCTGTTGCTGCGCCGTTTTGTTATACTGAAACTTTATCGCCATTTTATATTAGGTAAGGTTTATTTGATTCAGGTTGTAGGGTGGGTTAAGGAACGAAGTGACGAACCCACCAAACAGGTTGTGATGTTACCCTTCTTGCTTCCAATGCTGATCAATAAACTCCTGTTTGATTCCGATTTCGTCTTTTGAGAAAAACTTCATGAACAGGCTCCAGGCTGTGTCAAGCATCAGGTCCGTGTTGATATTGATATCGATGGCAAGGAGTTCCCTGGAATACTCCTTGGCAAAATCCAGGGTCCGTTCATCGTACTCGGTCAGGTCAAATCCGTTCTCCCTTTTGGTCATGGCACTTGAGGCATCAGCGTAAAGGCGGATACAGGCGTTCATGACCTGGGGATGATCTGCCCGTGTTGATTTTCCGATCACGAGCTGCTTTAGTCGCGATAGACTTCTAAACGGATCGATAATCACCTTCCCAATTTCCGTGTCCCGGCGCAGATATAACTGGCCTTCTGTTATATACCCTGTATTGTCCGGGATCGCATGGGTAATGTCGCCCCCACTCAAGGTGGTTACGGCAATAATGGTAATTGAACCTCCATCAGGGAATTGCGCAGCCTTTTCATAAATCTTGGCAAGATCGCTGTAAAGCGAGCCCGGCATGCTGTCTTTGGAAGGGATTTGATCCATACGATTGGAAACAATACTCAGTGCATCAGCGTACAGGGTCATGTCAGTGAGCAATACCAAGACCTTTTGTTTCTTTTGCACGGCAAAATACTCGGCAGCAGTCAGGCTCATATCCGGGATTAACAGCCGTTCAACCGGCGGATCATCAGTGGTATTCATAAACGCAATGATCCGATCCATAGCCCCGGCATTATCAAATAGGGTTCGGTAATAAAGGTAATCATCGTTTGACATTCCCATACCGCCAAGTATGATCACATCGGCTTCAGCCCTGAGTGCTACATCGGCCATTACCTGGTTAAAGGGCTGGTCGGGATCAGCGAAAAACGGAATTTTCTGACCGGTGACCAGGGTATTGTTTAAATCGATACCGGCAATTCCAGTGGCAATAAGTTCTGAAGGTTGTTTGCGACGGACAGGATTAACAGAAGGACCACCAATCTCCACCTCTTCTCCTTCTATCTCAGGTCCTTCATCAATAGGTTGGCCGTAAGCATTGAAGAACCGGCCCAGTAGTTCATCGCTGACTTTTTCAGAAGGTGGTTTTCCGGTAAACACCACTTCGGCGTTGGTAAAGATACCCTGGGTGCCGGGAAAAACCTGGAGCACAACCCGATTCCCCATAATTTTTACTACTTGTGCCGGTCGACCGTCAACATATGCCATTTCCTCATTGGCAACACCTTCGGCTTCCAGGGAGCAGGTTGCTTTGGTAATATCTTCAATCTTTGTATAGATTTTTTGGAAAGCTGTAGTTTTCATCAGGAAGCCCTCCTTTCTTCAATTAGAACATCCAGTTCAGATTCCCGTTTTTTGAAATCATCGCACTGAAATTCGAGATAATTCATTTGCTTGAATAGGTTAATGATTTTTCTGAAATATCCAAAAACACCTTCAAAACCATCAAACTTAAAATCGGTGTCACACACTTCCAATACTTTATTGAGCATGTACTTTTGCCTGTCCATGGGTGTGGAAGCGTCAATATCATCAAATCCGTCCTGTTGCAGGATCACAAAATCAATAATTTCCGATTTGTTAAACATCGTGTGATAGTCGATTGGTACACCATCATCTCCCAGAATATTGATCTGATCTTTCACCTCCTTTCCCTTTAACAGGAGGTCCTTTACCTTGAGCACCTTGTCCACCCAGCCATCTTCTATCGATTTGTTAAGGTTTTGGACCACTTCGTCATATTCCAGGTATTTGGAATAACTTTCGATAGGATCGATCGCCGGATAGCGCTTGGCGTCAGCCCTGCCCTGTTCCAAAGCATAGAATGCCCTGGCTGCTTTTTTGGTTGACTCGGTAACGGGTTCCTTGAGATTTCCTCCAGCCGGACTCACCGTACCAATAAAGGTTACTGATCCGGTGGAATCATTGTTCAGGTAGACAAACCCTGCCCGTGAATAGAAATTTGCAATAATAGCCGATAAATCCATGGGGAAGGCGTCGGGTCCCGGTAATTCCTCCATTCTGTTGGACATTTCTCGCAAAGCCTGGGCCCAACGTGAGGTTGAATCTGCATTTAACAGGACTTTCAAGCCCATGGCTCGATAGTATTCCGCGATCGTCATTCCCGTATAAACAGATGCTTCCCTTGAGGCTACCGGCATATTTGATGTATTGCAGATAATGATGGTTCTCTCCATTAGCTTTCTGCCTGTGCGGGGATCGTCCAACTCCGGAAATTCGGTAAAAATCTCTACCACTTCGTTTGCCCGTTCACCACAAGCGACTATGATGATTAGATCGGCATCTGCATTTTTGGATAGAGCATGCTGCAATACAGTTTTTCCTGCACCGAACGGTCCGGGGATGAATCCGGTCCCTCCCTCTGCAATCGGATTTAGCGTGTCGATGGTTCGAACACCGGTTTCCATGATTTTGAACGGCCTGGGTTTACTTTTGTATCGGGTGATGGGCAACTTCACCGGCCAGTTCATGGTCATGGTAAGTTCCCTTTCGTTACCATCTTCATCGATCAGAACAGCAATTGTATCACTAACCGTGTAGTCTCCTTCGCTAACAATTGACTTAACTCTACCGCTGCCCTTGTAGTCGAATGGTACCATTATCTTGTGTTCGATCCAGCCTTCCTGGACATTCCCAATCCAGTCAGCCGCAACTACCATATCTTTTTCAACGACCAGGGGGGAAAAATGCCATTTCTTTTCCTGATCCAGGGCTACGGTGTAATCACCCCGTTTCAAAAAAATCCCGTCCATGGTGTTTAGATCATTTTGCAGTCCGTCGTAGTTTTTTGAAAGCATTCCGGGGCCCAAGGTCACTTCCAGCATTTTGCCCAGAAACTCAACATGATTCCCAACTTTCAAACCGCGGGTGCTTTCAAAAACCTGCACAAACACTGTTTTACCAGTGATTTTAATTACTTCCGCCATGCATTTGTCTTTGCCGATATCGATGTAACAGATCTCGTTTTGCGATACCGGACCATCCACCTCAATATTGACAAGGTTTGCAACTACACCGACTACTTTGCCTTTGGTGCCCATAGTCTTCCTCCCTTTTTATCATTCAGCTTTGTAACTAGATTCGAGATCATCAATTATTTTTTCCAGTTTTAGTTTACCTGCCGTGGCGTCCAGCAGATCCCAGCGTTCTGCCAGGGATAACGCAATAGCGATTTGCATAATGGTTTCGATGGAAAACAGTTCCGCTTCGGCTATATCTTCCAGTTGTTGCAGTCGAAAACGAACCAACTTTTCTTCCGATGTGGCAATGCTGTAAAAATCCATCGCAAAAAGATCGTCTGCCCAGGAGATTTTTGAAGGCAAAGTGAAATCCGGGGCATTACTCTTAAAGATAAGCGCTGTCACCTCATTACGACAGATGATATGGTTTTCAAACGGAACCTTGGAAGCCCTGCATTTGATTGCAGTGAGTATGTTCCGTAAATTCAGTTCAAAAGTAAACCATTCATTCAAAAACCTGTTTTCAAGAGAGCTTGTATGTTCAAAAAAGAGCCAGTACAACTGGTTTTCCCAGGTTAAATGTTGAATGATATCGGTATTGTCGTTGTAAGCAGCAAGATATTCTTGCATGTAATCCGGAAGAAGATCAGGGGATTTGATCTCCTCTTCCAATTCCTCTTCAGAAAAATTTCCAAACTGAAGTATCGGATCATTTTTGTGGAGCAGTTTTATAAGCAGGTTTCTATTGTCGATGGGATAACCGATGTAGCTCAGTAAATCCGCATCACCGGGCGGTATTTGATCCTTCAACTCTTTAATTAAGGTATGTAAGCGAGTATCGACTTTCTGTTCATCAAAAATGATGTCTGGTAAACCTGCAACTATATATTGGTAGGGAACTGTCATATCGCCTTTAATGGTTTATGTACCCTGTTTGCTGCCTGATTGCCGATTAATACATGAAATGGTGATCTGTGGATCTTTTTGTGAAGGGGTAGGCGCTGCCCTGGATCCTCTGATAGAGGAAGTGAAGATTTTTGGACCTATCGCATCAATTCACGGATGAAGTCATTCCTTTATCAGCTTTTCCCCTTGTTCCCCGGTGCCTTGCGGAGGCTCCGGGGCTAACTAACCGCTGAAAAGAAACTCTTTGGTCCTGGTACTCAGGTATTGTTTGAAGAATTCGTTGAAATTATCTTCGGTAAGACTGATTTTATAACCGCCATTTTTAGGACCGATCTGAAATCCACCCTTAAGGTTTTTGGAAAAGTTAAGTTCAATTTTGCTGTCTATGATCTTGGAAAGCTCTGTTTCAAAGCTTTTGCCCAATTCCTGCTGGTCTTTTTCCGGTAGTAATAGTTCGAGATCAGGACTGGTTTTGTCTGATTCCCAATTTTTAAGGACGATCTTTATGTATTCCTGAACGTTTTTGCCGGACATCGCCGCAGACACATTCTGGTCAACGGCTTTTGCGGTGATCAGGTCGGTGATTTGCTGACGGATCTCTCTTACAGCCTTGAGGCCGGCCATCTTGATTTCCGATTCATTGATTTTGCGCTGGTTTTCGATCTCTTTTTTTGCTTCGTCGATCATTTTGGAAGCTTCGGCCTTGGCTTCGTTTTTTATTCGAACGGCTTCTTCCGTAGCATTTTCTATGATTCTTTCCGCTTCCGCTTCTCCCTTTTGAACACCTTCCTGGTAGATAATACTGGTTAACTCCTGAATGTTTTGTGCCATCTTATTCTTTCTCCGCAAATACAATTAATCAGTTTGTTAAATACAAAATTGAAAATTATTCGACGAGAAAAAACGATCATCTAAGGAAATTGTCTCTGACAAGACGAAGACGAATGTTTCTTTCCTTGGTTACCTCCTGTAACATTGACTTTTATTGTATCAACCCAATCGACGGTCAGGCAACAGGCATCTGACACACCAATCAACCCGGTTTTTGGTCAACCTAAAGTACTCTTCAAAAAATTGTTTTGATTTAAGACAACAATTTAATCAAGAATAAAAGTTTTTATCCTTGCTTGTACATGAAGACAGAACAGGCGGAATCGTAGATCAAATACTTGGCGGTTCTTCCGACTGCATTTTGTTTGTCGGCATAGCTGGAATTAGCCGCAACGATAATCAGTATGGCATCCGACATTTTCTGTAACTCGATTATCTTTTCATAAGAGCGGCCAAACTCCAGGACCGTTTTGTACCTGGATTTGACATCGAATTGCGAGATGTAGTCGTTTAATTTTGCCTTTTGCTCTTCCCGCATGCCTTTGAGTTGTTCTTTTTTAGATTGATCTTCGGTCAGGCGTTGATCCCATTCCCAGGTAAAATCCGTCTTTGCGTCTGCTCCCGCCGGAGATTCAGCCACATGTATAAACATCAGCTCCGCATTTGATTTCTGTGCCCATCTGTCTGCCAGTTCAACTAAACCTTTATTCGTATCGGAATAGTCGACAGGGACAATAAAAATCATATTGAATTTTTTGACAGGTTTTCTATAGATATAAACCGGTCCCCTGGAATTATTGAGGATGTGTCGAGTGACACTGCCCAGGAAGATCCTTTCAATCAGGGTGTGGGAATGAGCAGGGATGAGTATGAACTCAGGATTAATCTTGGATTCAAAATCGATTATTTTTAAATGGGGTTCTCCGGCAACTGATGACATCTCATAGTTGACCTCCACATTTAACTTGCTTACGAACTTCTCCATCTCTTTCATATCTTTCTTCATGAGCGTTTCATCTTGGGTAAACAACATTTTTTTACCCTGCATGAAGTTTTTCGACCTGACATGAAGAAAGTGGAGCTCAGATCCGGTAACCTTACACCATCGATTAGCCAAGCGAATTATTTCCTGACTTACTGCACTTGGAGTAATCGGAACAAGAATTTGCTTTTTCATGATTCCCCAGAAAACAATTATTGAGATGACCTAATAAGTGTTAAGCAAACCAAAACCTTACATAACAGTATTTTAGAATTGTAAATGAACCATCGATGAAACCCGATCAAATCAGGTCATCCTGTTTTTATTGTGTAAAAGTCTCTTAGGATTCACCAGGGTTGTCAATGGAATTTCCCGATTTTTTGAATAAACATAGTAACGAGATATGGCTGTTTCAATAATAACGGACCACCACGAATCTCTTGATTTTATATGGTGTTGGATTGTGGCGTTAAAACAATTCTGTTTGTAACTATTCACCACGAAGACACAAAGTTCACGAAGCAAAGATTAAAAATAAGATAGAATTCTCCAGCGGCAAGGGTTTTTCTCCTGATTTCTGACGATTTGTCCTCCGTGTCTTCGTGGTGAATAAATACTTCCGTTTAATGATGAAACTTTTTTATCGATCGAGCCAACCGGACGTTGGCCCTTTTCTAAGTTGACACGATGAAAACGGACTCCATGTGTCACATTTTAAGCAATTAAAATGATATTCCGGCGAATGGAGGAAGGAAATAGAGGTGATAAAAATCAACACCAAAGAAAAAAAGGCCTGATCCAGGTAGGAATATCATTTTGCAACTGATAAGAAACAATGAACCATTCAAGGGCGATAATGCTAAAATGGCCAATCAAAGATTGTTAGAGCAGTACCTTGGTAGTGATTAGGTTCTGTGGCGTATTGAGTGAGAGTATACTCTCGGTTTTGCCAGTCTGGAGGAGGTTTGCTGATGCTTCCGGATTCGGGTTTGTATGTAATGATTTTTAAAATTCTAAGCATGTAAAGCGGATATGACTGTACATCAATATAACAAAACAAAAACTCCTGTTTCTCCCATCACTATTGCTGGCGTTTCCATTTGGACTGCCATCCTGACAATCGGCGTTGTGTTTGCCGTTTTTGCCACATCCGGTTTTTAAAAGCATTAATTATTTAGAACATCGAAAAAGTTACTCGTTGGTAAGGCAAATTTGATTTCGCGCTAATGATCAAATGTGAGCCGCGGGCTACGGTAGGGCGGACCTACGTGTCCGCCGACAGGCTTTTGCTATGGTTGATGGGTAACAAGTTACCCATCCTACAATTTCTGCTTTGTCGTTTGTCAATTGTTGCGTTTTAATTTCTACGTCACCTGCCTGGGAACGACAAAAAACAGGTAAAGATACACTGCCAGGAAAAAACTGGTATCAACATTCCTTGTTATACTCAACAACTCCTCCGTAATTTCTTCTTTCAACTGATAAATCTCCAACCGATCCCGAAACATGGGCTCGAAATGAGAGATTCCTTCGCTCCAAAGCATGTATCCCTGGTCGATTATCACCCGCAGCATAATTAGAAAATTATAGCGATTTCGTTGTATCGTTTTTTTGGGTGATTCCTTTTTATCGGTCCTTTTTTCGAGCGAAGTTAAAAAATCGTCTTTGAACACTGTCCCCGGATCATTATACAATATTTTATATACGAACTTGTAGCTGAATTTCAGACCGTTTTCAAATTGTTCCGAATCCAGCTCTTGTTTTTGTTCGGTGAAAAAATGAAACACCTGTTTGGATTTTTGGAGGATTGAAATCAAATCCTGGGTGCTTTCCGGTATAAACGGGTAGTTATCGAACAACAGTGCCAAGGTTTCTCGAGCAGCAGGTGCTTCCCGGTAAAACTTGTCGAAACGCCGGGCAATGTCAGGAATATTATCCGAGTCTTCGATTAACAGTTTAAGTTCCTGTGCGTTTCTTAACCCGATTCGAGTTAAGAGTTCAACGACATCCGGTTTTTCCATGGGCTCTCCTTAAACGACCTTCAAGGCAAAAATTATGTTTGGTTGGGTTTTCTGATTTATAATCGCAATTCCGGCCGAATGGCAATAGTTGCTTTTAACAATCCTTAATCAGCGACCAGTGATTTGTAAACCTGACAATTCAGGTGCCCGAGAATGGGCAGTCTGCAATTGCCTGTTATAAGGACAGAGCTTTACAAAAAAATGACGGTTAGTCTCTCTTTGGTTGTCAGGTTGCTTGAACGCTATCCGGAGAGACTAAAAAGGTAGGTGATATTGAATACATCAAGCTGTTAAATGACGTCGAAAGGTGTCTGCCATTTCTCAACGCCATTCACAATTATTTTTAAATGATGCTTCCCGGGATTGTGCTTCCGCGTCGTCATATCCTTAAAGGATTGCTTGCGGATATACGATTTGGTTTTGGCCGCTATTTTAGATTCAGAGATTTGAAAAACCTTGGTCGACAGCTTCCCATTCTTTTTAACGTAGTCTATGGCATATTCCAGTCGGATCTTGCCAAGGGATTTTGCTGTTGTCTCCAGATCGAATTGAAACTCAAGTTCAGCTCCAATCCTGATCTTCTCTTCTTTCAACTTAGGGTTGCGGATTTTAACTTTATCCGGGTTTTCAAATCCAAACAGCGTCAGCACGTCTGTATTACCTATTTTTAGCAATGAACGGCAGGCATGTTTTGCGATCCTATCGGTTTTTTCGTTCTTTCCCAGCCATTCCCCGGAAATCTGAATAACCAGTTCAGGATTATCTTTTGAAATGTCGTTTAGGTTGTTGGCAACACTTCTTCGTACATATTCTTCGGAATCGTCTTTTAAATTCTCAAGAATTGGGAGTATTGGTGCAGGATCTTTTTTCAAGGCCGGTAGTGCCATTGCACAGGGTAAACGAGGTCTGCAACCCTCACTGGCAAGGCGCCTTACATGATAATTCTCATTCTTCGACCACTCCAGCATCTGCTTCATCATTCGTGGTTGATCTTTGAGGATAAATGGCCGGACGGCAAATTCAGACGAAGAAAAACGTGTAAACCATTCCAGGGCTGGAATGGAAAGATTCCATTCTTCCAGACCAAATTGTTCCACGAAGTCAGGAAAAACCATCCCTAAGAATCCCGTATCAGCTCCTTCGGCAACAGGGTAAAGGATCTTAAGTTGCTGTTCATAAGGGTGCACGATGGTCCTTCCCATGATTTTGGCGATATGACTCATTCGCTGTTTTAATTCCAGACTGTCCCACGTTTCATCAAAAACCTGGGTAAGAAAGTTCTTTGCTTCAAAATTAGAATCCTGTTGCGATATCAAGCCAGCAAGCTTTTCCAGCAACGGTCGATTGTATCTATCTTTGAGAAGTTCAGCCATATTTCTTCAAGGGAGTTGTTTTTTATGATAATTGTAGGACGGGTAACTCTGTTACCCATCAATTGAAAGGATTCAGCTGGCTATTTGACTGAGGTCGTCCTTTAAGGGCTTTCCAATAAAAAACGCCACCAATACCAGCATACCCGCAATGGCAAGCAAGGAAACCATAAAGCTATTCGTTGCATCAAATATCAGACCTGCAATTAACGGTGCAAGCGCCGCCGGAATATTGGCGGAAAACAACCAGCCGTAAACCTGCCCGACATTCTCAGCACCCCATTTTCTGGCTACCGTTGATGCGTAAATCACTAGCACTCCGCCGTAATTAAAGCCTGCAACAAAGGCATAAATCAAAAATCCTTCCACATGGCTTAATATCCAATATCCGGCAATAAGCAACAAAGCCTGGCTGATCAGATTCAGACGGATAGCCAAAAGAGCTTTGATGTTGTCACAAAGCAATCCCCAGAGAATTCGACCTGCAGCGTTGGCAAGAGCAAATAGTGATACTGCCAGAATCCCGGTTTCGACGGTCAAGTTAATATTTAACTCTTTCAGATTTGCATTGACCGTAAACCCTGCAGCTAATGCCGTAAACATGGAGAGATATAAAAGTAAAAACGAGCGGTTTTTAACAACATCAGCAACCCGCAGGGGGATCGAGTTTTCGGCCGAAAAGTCCCCGGGTGTTCTCATAAACAATCCAGCCAGGCAAACTGTAGCAAAGAAGCCTATTCCAAAATGGATGAAAACCTCAAATGGGGTGAAATCTAACCGCGACATTAAGTATCCGCCGACCTGACTGACCAAGGCTGCTCCTCCGCCAAAACCAGCCACGGCAATGCCGGTTACCAGTCCTTTTTGCTTGGGAAACCATAAAATTGCTGTGGCAATGGGGACCATATAGGCAAAACCTACACCTATTCCGGCAAAAAGGCCAATTCCGAGGACAGTCAATACGAAATGATGCTGACCGAATCCTGCCAGTATCCAACCGCTTCCGAAAATAAGCCCTCCCAACAGGGCACATTTTCTGATACCCAAACGATGAACATAGCTTCCGACAATCATCATCGTTGCCGGGAACATGAAATAGAAAATAGTAAAAGGTACCTGCACAGCGCCCTGCCCAAGTCCTGTCGATTGTTTTATGGGAGCCACATACACCGACCAGGAATATGTGGCGCCCAGACACATCTGCATGGCTACTGCACAGACTAAAATTACATATCGATACATTTGCGGGTTACCGGTTCAAAACCTCCATTAGTTGTCTTTGTATAGTGCTGTCTATCGTCGATCATCAGTCTTTTTCAGCATTCGGTCAAAGTTTGTATTATCTCTTTTTTGGCGAACCCTCCAAATGTAAAGGCTCTGAAAGCATAAAAATAATTGCCGCCGGGTTTTCAGTTATCGGCTATCAGCTATCAGTTCCCTAAGTAAGCTATCTTTTGTCTATGGCGAATTGTAAGACAGTTTCGATTATCAAGTATACAAACAAAAAACGTAACTATTCACCACGAAGACACGAAGTTCACGAAGCAAAAAAAAAATTAGATAGAATCCGTCAGCAGCAAAGTTTTTTTCAGATTCCTGAGGATGTTATGTGCAAGAAATATCAATCAATGATGTATGAGATTTCAAGACTATTTTTACAACACTCCCCGATTTCTGTGCTTAAAAGCCTTTAAATGAAAAACTCCGTGTCCTTTGTGTCTTCGTGGTGAATAAATACCAAAAAACAACAAAAACATATTAAAAAGCTTTGACTTGTTTTCCTGTTGGAATAATAGTTCCGCCAACCGAAATTTGTTTATCGTTAATCAGAAATTAATTATTGGTTGACTTGTCGACCGCTGTTCGGTAAAGAAACCTTCAGACAATTAAATAAAAGTAATTATATTAATTGAAAGGAGGGGAGAAAATGTTTGAAAAACAAGGAGTTGTAGGTATGGATGTTGCCAGGCCGGCACTTACAAATTTCAGACAATGTTTGAAAATGGCAGGTCTTTCCGGAATCATCCTCATGTTTGTTGCGATGTCTGTTCAGGCAACCAGCATGTCGGGGGAGGAACTCTATAAAAAACTAACTTTGTCCGCCAGTGAGTCTTCAGATTCAACATTAATTAATGAACTATTTGATGGGACTGCCGCTCTCGACTTCACTGCATCAGTTTCGGAAGAATTTGTCGGAAATTTGAGAGTCATTCAACAAAAAAGTAAAGATGATTCGACCCAGTCAAGAAAGATATATCTCTTGAGAAAGCTCTCCGGAGAGCTTTTAATTTTAAAAGTACCTGAAAATGTAACCGCATTGTCAGCTGATTCGGAATCACCCTACGCAAATTTGGCGGATGCTTTTGAAAGCAAGATGCAATTCAAAGTAAATGTTCAGGAATTGAATGTAGCGGGGGTGGTTGTCCAGATAGCCCAATTGGTACAAAAACCTGAACAATTGCCTATGGACAAACTGTTCAGGATCAGTATTGTTTTAATGCTGTTTTTCGTCATGGTGGGAATGGGCATGACGTTGACCACAAAAGACTTTGCCCTGGTTTTCAGCAAACCTCGTGGAATCCTGATCGGCCAAGTACTTCAATTTGGTTTGATGCCATTGCTGGCCATGGTTTTAGGTCGACTGTTAGGCTTTTATGAGCAATATCCCTTTATTTTTGTCGGGTTAATCCTGATTACAGCCATACCCGGCGGTGTAACTTCCAATCTGATGACATATTACGCCAAAGGCGACCTTGCACTTTCCATTTCGCTTACATCTTTTTCAACCGTACTATCCATAGTATTCACACCGCTGTTGCTGGCACTCTACTGTGCCAACATGCCGGATATCAATATTCCGGTTAAAGTGGTGATTCAAACCATTCTTATCCTGGTTATCATCCCATTAATTGTTGGTATGACCTTTCGCTGGAAATGGCCCAATGCTGCCAAAAAAGCGACACCGTTTTTCTCGGCCCTGGGTATTGTCGCTTTGTTGGTCCTGATTATTGCAGGGGTGCTCAATAACCTGAATATTTTTGTGGATACTTCCCGTTATGGAGTTAAGTTCTATTCCACTATTTTTATCATAACCTTGCTGGGGATGATGTGCGGATTGTTCATTTCAAAATTATTTGGAATCAATAATTACCAGACACGGGCAATTTCCCTGGAAACCGGTTTGCGTAACAGTGCCCTGGCAATGACAATCGCCCTTCTCATTCAAGACACCATGGGCGATTTTTTCAGCTCAATGTTTGTCACATCCGGTATATTCGGACTGGTTATGTATGTGGCGGGATTAATTTCCATCTACTTCTATCCTCGTCTGCTGCCTGTTGATACCGAGCAAAATGGGGCTGTCCAGGTAAAAGCCTGATGAAGTTACAGGATGGGCAACTCGTTGCCCATCAACCGGGAGAATTGAGCATTGGCTCCTTAAATGGTCTCCAACAATTATCATCTTCCACCTTTCCAGCATCACAAAAAACGCCAATCAAAACCCTTCAATCTTTCACTGCCAATCCAATCCATAACAAAAGCTCAAAAAAAAACTTGTATGATGACGTTGGAACTTGACCCTCGCATCAATCTTGAGCAATATTATAAGATTAAGAAAATTCATCTATAAGACATAAGAATAAAGAGTTGAACAGACCTTTCAGATCGGAAGCCTATGAAACTGGAAAACGGACAGTTCGTTGTATACGGCAACAAACTAAAGAGATCGCATTCCAAAAAAGCGATGAAGTGGCAAAAGAAATTTGTCAAAATGTTTAACTATGATCCTAATGAAACATATAATCTGAGTGTAGAGGATAATGAATACCTGGGGCCAATCTTTGGACTTAAAAATATTGTCAGGGATGGTAAAGGTGAGCCTATAAATAAAGAGAACGCCATTGTTTGCAGTACCATCCGGATGGGTTTCGGGCATTATCGAATTGCCATGGCCGGTGTTTCCTGCGCAAGGGCCATGGGATTTACCCCCTATTGGCTGGATTTGCTATCAATCCCCGGTATCACGACAGATGTCATCAATTGGTGCAACACCTGGTATAGTCGGTTTTCTCGAACTTCCCAACGAAGCAAGCTCTTTAATAAATATGTCTGGGAACCGGTTACAACCGGAGACCCCACGTTGCCTGGATTGTCAGCTTTTTTGAACAACTGGATTGTAGGATGGCCCTGGCGTTTTTTAAAGACCAATGTCAAAGACTATAAAATGAGCGAATTGTTTCGAAATCTTCATGAAGCGCTGCCAAGCGATATGCCGATGTTGACCGCGCATATGTGGAATTGCATGGGAGCCGTGGCAGGTGGAATGACCAATGTAGTCGATATGATGTTTGATAACTGGCCTATGGCCTTTCAACTTACCGAAGGTGCAACGCATGCTGTACAATCACCATCCGGCTATTACGGTTTCAGGGCCATGCGTGGATTTGACGAGAAGGATAAGATCATGAATCCTGTTCCGTCAGATGCCTTGGTATATGCGGGTCATCACGTGGATCATGAGCTGGTGAAAAACATTGAGATCGATTGTCAGGCTCGTTTGGACAGGGCAAACAACAAGGAACCGAGACGATTCTTGCTGACTATGGGGGGAGCCGGGGCTCAAAGCGGGCTGTTCAAGGCCATCATTGAACATTGTATTCCTTTGATCAAAAAGAACCAGGTTAGCCTGTTTGTGAACCTGGGAGATCACAAAGGCAACTGGGACTGGCTTCAAAAAGAAATGGCCGGGTACATGGATATGATTCAGGGGCATTTTGATTGGGAGGATACAAAGAGTTTTGCAGATGAGATCAGAACCGGTGAAGCTAAAGGATTACATGTATTCCTGCATGACAACATTTTTCATGCGGTTTATTCCACCAATTACCTCATGCGGGTTATCGATGTTATGATTACCAAGCCAAGTGAACTGGCTTTCTACCCGGTACCGAAAATCTTCAATGAGCGGGTTGGTGGTCACGAAATGTGGGGAGCGATTCGAGGCGCAGAAGTCGGTGACGGAACCGTAGAAGTTGCCACAATCCCTCAAACACTGCAAGCCATTGACTTGTTAACTGAAGACACTGATTTGCTGGAAATGTTTTGCGACTGCATTGTCAAAAATAAAAGTATTGGAATCTACGATGGCGGATACAAATGCGTGGAACTCGCAACAGGCAAGAAGTTTGAGAGATGATTTTTACTTTATGACGGCATTAACTTGTAGGGTGGATCAAGTTGTAAGATGGGCAACTCGTTGCCCGTCAACCAGACAGATCACAAAAAGCGAATCTCGCAGACTCTGTATACTACACGTTTGGAAATTGTTGGTGGGGTCGTCGTTTCACTCCTTAACCCACCCTACAGCTTGGTAAAACTTTATCTAAAGACATTGTAGTTGCTTGTCATCCTGAACGAAGGTGAAGGATCTGTCAGAGCCTTCAAAATGCTCAAATACCTAAAATATTCAACATGAACATCGCCATGTTCACCGACTGTTACACACCCACAAAAAACGGTGTAGTAACATCAATCCTTCAACTCAAGGAGGGACTGGAAAGAAGAAGCCATAAGGTCATTGTTGTAACAGTTGGAACATCTCAGACCTTCTCAAACGAATCCAACATTTATAGATTTCCCTCCATATCTTTCAATTCGGATATAGAGATCCACCTGGGTCGAGTGAAATTAAAAGCTGTTCTTGATATTCTCCAAAAAGAAAAGATCGAGCTTGTTCACACCCATACTGAATTCACAGTGGCAAGAGTTGCAAAGAAAGCTGCAAAAAAACTAAAACTGCCACTGCTCCATACTCTTCATACCAACTTTCATGACTATCGACATTACCTGCCGTTTGGGCGATTTTTGCTGCCCGGTTTTATGTTGAATATGGCTTACAAACAATTTTTGAAAGAATATCAAGTGGTTATTTGTCCTTCAGAGAAAGCCGAATTGTTTATACAAGCCATTAATTCGAATAAAAAGACCTTTGTTATTGCCAATGGGGCTGACCGTAAGCGTTTCCATCCAAAATCAGCTGTCGAAAATGAAAAACAACAATTAAAACTACAGCGCGGGTTAAACCCTGACGATAAAGTAATGCTCTATGTCGGACGAATTGCCAGGGAAAAAAGAAGTGTAGTCTTGGTTAAGTCATTGATTCCTTTGTTGAAAGTGAATCGTACCATGAAGCTGATGCTGGTCGGTTCCGGTGGAGAGCGGGAAAAGGTACAACAAATTGTAAAGGAACATTATTTAAATCAGCAAATATTGCTTAACGGCTGGGTGGAGTGGGAGGCAATGCCTGAGATATACAGGATGGCCGACCTGTTTGTAACCGCTTCTCTGAGCGAAATCTGTCCCATGACCATTATTGAAGCCATGATGTCCGGGCTCCCCGTCATTGCCAGAAGAGATAAAGCGTTGGAAGGCCTGGTACAAGAGGGTAAAAGCGGATGTTTAGTAGATTCTGATCACATGTTGGAGGGTAAAATACTAAAGCTATTGAATAAGAAATCTCTTTATCTGGACTATTCCAAGCGGGCGCTTGAGTTATCCTCTCGGTTCAACAATTCCGATTTTGCAGCCAGGATGGAAGCTATTTACAACGCTGTCTAAATTATCTGCCAAAAACCGGTCCACATTGTTCCAGAGCTCTTCCTGTATTGCATCTGCCTCTCTAAGAAGTTCATGTTTTCCATCTTCAATGGTCACCAGTTCACACTTGGGTAAGTGTTTTTCCGCAAGGTGATGAGCAGGAATGGAGACAATTTTATCTGCCGTTCCACTGAACAGCATGATCGGGATACTAATCTTTTCCAGAAATGATTTGGAATTGATCCGTTTGATCGCCTTTAAAGTAGCGTTTAACCAAGAGTAGGTTGGACCGCCAATCCTCAAACTGGGAGTGGATTGCAAAAGAGCCAGATCGTGAGCATATCTCTCGGGATCAGATGTTACGTTGTTGTCTTCAAAAGGAGTTTCAGCCCAGTTCCCACGACCAGGGATATAAGCATCCCCTAATCCAGCTAATTTCGCAGATGTAGCCAAAAACCCGAATGCTTTTTTTACCCAGAATGGGGCGGGCAGATCAAACATGGGGCAGCAGAATATTGCTTTCTTGAAAATTCCGGGATGATCGTGCAGATATTGAATACTGATATTCCCACCCATGGAATGAGCCATAAGAATATAAGGCTGCCTGGCTTCAGGTAAAATAATACTGGTTACCAACTGATGCAAGTCGTCCACAAACTCCGAGAAATCATTCACATGGCCTTTTTCACGATTCGGCAAAGCCCTGGAAGACAACCCCTGTCCCCTCCAATCCATTGAGTAGACATCAAACCCCCTGTCCAAAAGCTTGGAGATGGGCTCACCATATTTTTCTATAAATTCGGTCCAACCGTTTAATAGCAGAACAGTCCCCCGACAATTATCTTTCCTGGTTTTTAAAGAAACATAGCGAATGGATGTGCCGTCCTGGGTTGTGAATGATTTCGTTGCTTTGAATAACTGTGCGTATGGAGATGGTGGTATATTCATGTAGTAATGATGATTAAATTGAAGCTGTATGTTTTTAACTGAAGACTTTGTTGGTTTAACCGACCTTATACAAGGGACATGATCTCACAAACAATTAACACAATTGTTAGACTGGATTTGATCCCATAAGAACTCACAATGAGGCAGAGTTCAGATTGTTTCTGGTAACAAACGGTAGGGCGGCCCTGCGTGGCCGCCAATGGACTCGCCTGTTGGCGGGATCGTAGCCCCGCCCTACCATTTGAATTGCATTCCGGAAAACTCCTTATTTAAGCGCTTATGGGATTTGATCCGGTATCCAAAACCAGCTCACCAATAACACCTGTTTAGATTCCGGGTCAAGCCCGGAATGACCAGACAGCATGCTGTTCCTTCAGGTTGACATTTTATTTGAACCAAGCTTTTCGTTTCTTGACACGTCAATATCAGCTTTCTATTATCTTCGCATAACTAGAAATTTCTAAACCACTAAGACACGATGGGAACGAAGAAAAACTGAAAACCTTCGTGTCTTCGTGGTGAAGCAGAAGGATCAGACTAATTGCCACTTACCAAAACATCTAAAGCCAAATGCCAAGGGACGCTCACTTTCTCTATTTCCTGGATCAAAAAATCCGGTTGATTCCTGACAACTATTATTCCATAGGCCGGAAATCGGAAAATGATATTGTCTTGCCCCATAAAGGAGTATCAAGGAGTCATGCACGCATAACCTGGGAAAATGGAGCATTCTTGCTTGAGGATCTTGCCAGTTCCAACGGAACTCATGTCAATGGCAAGCTTATTCAGAAACATAAGCTGATCGACAAGGATAAAATTCGAATCTGCACCAACAATCTCGAATACAGGGTTCCCAGCTTCTATGGGCAGGATGAAG
The DNA here is from genome assembly GCA_028282825.1 of SAR324 cluster bacterium. GTDB lineage: Bacteria > SAR324 > SAR324 > XYD2-FULL-50-16 > XYD2-FULL-50-16 > JAHJTV01. Next base: position 63,203 of record JANQGZ010000077.1, on the reverse strand, counting down.
AAATGAATCCCAGCGCAACCATGATCCTGGAAAAGCAGGTTGCTGAAATTCTTAACAAAGTGGAAGATCCCAGCGTGGTCAAAGGCATATCCAATCTTAAAAATGCCTATTTCAGTTACAAGGAAAAACTCGGCAACCTGGCATTTAAAGACAAGCTAACCGGGTTATTCAATCGACGCTTTTTTGATGAACGAATCATCGAAGAATGGGAACGGGCAAGGAGATATCACCGTCATCTCAGTGTGATCATGGTAGATATCGATCATTTTAAAAAATTCAACGATACCTACGGTCATCAAAAGGGAGACGAGGTTCTGGAAGCGGTTGCACAGATTCTGCTGCAGAATTCAAGGACCAATGATATCATCGCCAGGTACGGCGGGGAAGAGATGGTGGCGATTTTGCCTGAGACTGACATTGAGAACGCTTTTCAGGTGGCAGAAAAAATGCGAAAAGCAATCCATCAAGGCGTCAAAGAAAAAGCCAGTGTGGAAACCACTGCCAGTTTTGGTGTGGGGGCCTTTAGCATCGAAAACGATACACCGGAGAAGATATTAAAGGCTGCTGATGAAGCGTTGTATCGAGCCAAAGAAAAGGGCAGGAACCGGGTGGAAAAATAGTCTTTTTTAACCACAGAGGGCACAGAGTTTTTTTGCGAATTAAAAGTTTGTTTATAAATCAAAACCTCGCGTCATGTCGGACTTGATCCGGCATCCGGAACCTGCTTGGCAATGAAGCCTAATCAGGTTCATGGGAATGATCTGCACAATTTGCGAACTCGATAGAGAGTTCTCTCAAACGATGATCATAAATTGAGCAGCCATGTATTCAAAAAAATAGATTAATTTATAAATTTTATTCTCAGTGTCCTCTTTGTTTCTGTTGTGAAATTAAACTTTTCGCAGCGAAATTTACAGATTCCGAACAAGGCCATGGAATGAACATTCGTTTTTGACATCTTTCTAACAACCCACCTGAAGCCACCTAATCGAGACCATAAACATGCATAATTTCAGTTGTTAGAGACAAAATGCCAACTTTTTCCGTAAATGTTTGCGAAACAAAAAAAATAAAAATGCTTCTGTCTACTTGACAAACCGCACTTTCATCATTTATAAATCGGTCAACATCTGCGCAAGAACCCGATGAATGCGGGATAAGCAATCAGCTACTTGCAAGGATGCAGTTTCGTGGACTTTCATGAAGCCATCATGTTAAGTCCGGATAATGAGGCAGTAACCCAGACCTTACTGCCGGTAGTACTCGGGTCTTGTAAAACTAGCTCAAGAATTCTTTTAACAAAAAAAGGAGAGTAAGCATGCTTAAGAAATTATTGTTCACATCCATTTGTGCGGTTGCTTTAGCCGCTAATGGTTTCGCTGCTGAATTTAAGATAAACGCAGAAGTAGAGGCGTATTATAAGTCACAGACTGATTATCGAACCCCGCTTGATGGTGCTGATTATAACGCATTTTATCGTGGTGAAGATTCCCGTGATGCAGATGATGGTGGCGCTAATTATCGTAGTGGTGCTAACAATAGATCCCATCAGACTGTACGTGCACATGGTAATGTGGACTTTATTGGTTTAGCAGGAGAAAATGATTTTGACGGAACCACATGGTACAACTTTATTGGGTTCATGCGACTTACAATGGATGCTAATGATCCGGATGAAAATTACGATTCAAATAATGCAACAGACGGATCATACGTTGACAAAGCTAGCATTGGCGATTTGTGGGTGCGCTATTCACCTGCAGCAATGGTTGGTATCAAAGTTGGGACTCAGACAATTGCAGCCACCGCAAATGCTTATGGAATTGGTCACAAGTTTGTCGGAGACAAGGATGATGACTTTGTGTATTACACAGCCTCAGTGCTAGATGAAAAACCTGGAATAACGATTGATTTTCACCTTTCAAAAGATATCGAAGTCGGTGTCGGATTAATTCAGGGAATGGGGGATCTTTCAGCAATTGCTTCAAGTGGAACTGTTTCTCAAGCGAATGCTACAGTAGCATGGTTTAAGGGGGACTTTGGTCTTGTAGACGTTACACTTGGCTATCAAAGCATAGCTGTAGGAGGTACCGGAGACGCATCAGATGACCTTTCTGTAGATGATGAAATTCATACCCAGTGGGAGCATGAATACACACACACCCTTACAAATGCGGTAGTTAAGCTCAATTTGGGTGATTTTTCACCATTTTTGGGATATCAGGCAGCATCTGGCAAAAATGTTTCGGATGCCGATGTTGAAGGATCATTTCAAACACTTGGTTTGCTTGCCAACTTAGGACCAGGAAAACTTGCCGCGGCTTACACACTGGCATCCACCCCTGAATATGGCGAAGATGGTTCCGTGAGTGCTATTATTGAATTGGATAGCATCATACAGATTAATTATGAATTCCCACTTGCAGAAGGTGCAACCATAACAGCATTTTATAATGCACTTACAGCTAAAGAAGATGAAGAGTTAAGAGATACAATTGAAAGTACTATTGCAGGCTTTGGAGCGGCAGCAAATACCAACATTGCAAAATTAAATCAGTTGATTACAACCAACACAACCTCAGTTGGTATATCTCTGCAAATGAAATACGGAAACTAAGAAACTAAAACTCTGGCAAAGCGGGCTCATTGATGCCCGACTCCCTCAATGAGTCTTGTTTGATAAAGGCCTTTTGGCATCTGCCAAAAGGCCTTTTTTTATTTCTGTAAACTGAGATTTTGTGGGCATCATAACCATTTCATTAAATCCCGGAGGGATGACATATAGTAGCCGGCGGTGTCAATCGCTGGTTGGGGGGATGAAAACCATGAAATCCAAAGTAGATCGCTCAGTCGTTAAGAAATTTAAATTCGAACAAGCAGAAAACGATTTTAAATTCTGGCAATCCAGATCCTATACAGAAAGGCTAGAAACACTCGAATCCATCAGAAACGAATACATCAGCTGGAAATATGGTAATCAACCAGGATTTCAAAGAGTTTATTCGATTATTAAACCGAAATAATGTCAAATATTTAGTTGTTGGGGGTTACGCGGTGGTGTTATGATTTCTTTTATCGATCTAAAAAACCTGAAGAAAAACAAAAGGACAGTAGGCAGGCATCAAGACTTAGCGGATATTGAAAATCTTGAATAACAGGTTTTTGATTGTTTGATTACTGAACAAACAACGATACCTGAGAAGACAAAAATTGATGGGTAACGAGTTATCCATCAATTTGACCGGAAGAAAAATTAGGTATTTTGTTGCATGAAGCTGAATGATATCTATTTGTAGGATGGGCAACTTGTTGCCCATCAACCGGATTGATTACAAGAAACAAAACTTGCTTTTTTGAAAGTGCCAATTGTTCAAACTGATGGGTAACGAGTTACCCATCCTACGCCATTAACAGTTGACTATTATCAATTGGTTATTAAAATGAAAAAACAAGGAGTTTTGCAAGTACTTGAATAATCAATAATCAACTCTCAATAGTTAATTGTTAATTAGGATGGGGAGGTAGGGTGGATCAAGCGATAGCGGATCCACCGGGGAGTATTTAAATCCTAAGACCTGACTTATCAAAGAGGAAAGCTCTGGAGGTGTCGATGCCGATTTCGGCGGTGTCGCCGGACTTGAGGTTGGAATGACCGGCGTGTTCGATAGTCATTCTACCGATTTCGGTATCCATGTAAACGTAAGACACCCCACCCATTTGCTCCACTAGCCCGACCGGTCCTTTTAATACAAATTTTGATTCGCCGGGCTCCACGAAATGCTCCGGTCTTAAGCCAACCTCAACTGTGTCTCCATTTGCCGGGGCGGAATTTCGGGCTTCAACTTCGATTTCCACTTTGTTTAGTACCTGTAGTTCTACTTTTACCGTTTTTCCGTTTGAGCCTTTAACAATCCCTTCCACAAAATTCATCTTAGGAGACCCGATAAAACCTCCTACAAATTGATTATCGGGGTTGTCATATAACTCAATGGGTGAACCGATCTGCTCAATTCTGCCCGCTCTTAACACCACAATACGGTCAGCCAGGGTCATGGCTTCAGTCTGATCATGAGTTACGTATATCATTGTAGAATTGAGACTTTCATGCAGTTTGGCTATCTCAATTCTCATTTGAACACGCAATTCAGCATCCAGGTTGGAAAGCGGCTCATCCAATAAAAATACTTTGGGTTCCCTTACGATCGATCGACCGATGGCAACTCTTTGTCTTTGACCTCCTGACAGCGTTTTTGGTTTACGATCCAGTAGTGAATCCAATTCCAGAATCTTGGCGGCTTTTTGCACCCGCTCCTCAATTTCCTCTTTAGGCACTTTGTTCATTTTAAGGCCGAATCCCATATTGTCGTAAACGTTCATATGAGGATAGAGCGCATAGGATTGGAAAACCATGGCGACACCCCGTTCTGCGGGCTCAACGTTGGTTACATCAGCACCATCGATTTGCAAAGTACCGGATGTTATCTCGTCCAGTCCGGCTATCAGGCGCAAAAGGGTGGATTTCCCGCAGCCGGAAGGACCGACAAACACAACAAACTCACCGTTATCGATCGTAAAATTAACGTCATGAATGACATGCGCGTCTCCAAAGGATTTATTTATGTTTTTGAAGTCAAGTCCTGCCATGGTTGCTCCTGGGTTGTGATTTGATGCTGAATTCGATTTGCTCTTTTTTAATTACAGTGTGTTATTAAACATTCTTATTTGTCCGGTTGGTGGATTCGTCGCATCGCTCCTTAACCCACCCTACAGTTTTTTCTATTGTTTAGGATCTATCAATTGTTGTTTGTCATCGATAAACAACAACCTGTCGGCGGGGACGTAGCCGCGCCCTACCGTTATCAATGCATTCTCAGAAGTTTCCTATCCTTTGGTTGCTCCCAGGGTTAGTCCTGCGATGAAGTGTTTTTGCAGCAGGAAGAATAGGATAACCGGTGGAAACGCAGCCACAATCGAACCGGCTGATACCAGTTGCCATTGGGATATCCATTGGCCGTTGAGCGTTTTGAGGCCGGCCGTCACAGGTAATGCATGGTCTCCCTGAACTAATACTGTTGCCCAAAAATAGTCGTTCCAGATGAAAGTGAATACAAGTACTGCCAATGCTGCCAGGGCCGGTCTTACCAAAGGCAGAACAATGTTCCAGAATATTCTGAACTCACTGACACCATCGATTCTGGCGGATTCCACCAACTCAAAAGGTAGAGCCTTCATAAAATTCCGCATAAACAGGGTGCAAAAGCCTGCCTGGAAAGCAGCATGGAAGAGCACCAGACCTGTAATGGTGTCGTATAAACCTGTCCGTACAGAGAGATCCCGGACGGGCACCATCAGGATCTGAAAAGGCACAAAGTTCCCGGCAATAAACACGAAAAAGATCAGCATATTGGCGCGAAACTTATAGGTAGAAAGTGCGTACCCGGTTAAACAGGAGATAGCCAGGGTAAAGACCATGGTTGGCAGCGTCACCTTGAAGGAATTTAAGATATAAAGACCGGTATTGGACTGAAAGAATATGGCCGAATAATTTTCGATAAGATTAAAACTTGTTGGTATGCCCCAGTAATTTCCTGCGTTTACATCTCCAGCCGAGCGAATAGATGTCAACATGACCGCCAGCAAGGGAAGCAACCAGATGAAAAGAGCAATGGGTAGCGCAGTTTTGTAGAGGCGCTGCAAGTTAGCTGAACTTTTTTCAATTGGTTTAGGGAACATAGAGTTATCCTTCCTTTTCTTGTTTATACATACGCCATAAGAAGAAAGCGATGTAGAACATCATAATAAAAAACAAGACAGTGGCAATCGTCGCACCGTAACCCATGCGGTAGCCGTATTCAGACAAAGCCGTTTCGTACATATAGTAAGCCAGCACTCGACTTGATCCATATGGTCCTCCCTGAGTCATAATGGATATTAAATCGAATGACCGGAGCGCACCGATGACAGTCACTACAACAGCGATAAACGTTGCAGGACGAAGTTGGGGTAAAATTACATACCAGAGCATTCTCCAGCCCTTGGCGTTATCCAGTCTGCCCGCTTCAACCAGATCGGGTGAGACGTTGTTGAGGCCAGTCAGAAAAAGAATCATGCAGTAGGCAATCTGGGGCCAGAGTCCGGCGAAGATAATGCCATAGGTTACATATCTTTCGTCACCCAGTATTGTTGGAGCACTTTCACCAAATAGTTTGAAAGCCAGGGCTAAGATTCCATTGGTAGGATCATACAGCCAGGTAAACACCAATCCGACCACCACTTGTGAGATTACAAACGGAAAGAAAAACAGTGATTTATATATTCTAATTCCGGTGACTGTCTGGTTGAGAAACAGGGCGATGAACAGTCCGACCGGAACAGCCGCCATGTAGAGAATCAGCCAGATGATGTTGTTTTTGATGGAGATAAAGAAATCGGGATCGATCAACAGTTCCTTGTAGTTTTCCAAGCCGATGAACACTTTGGGGCTAAGTCCGTCCCACTCGTAGAATGAAATCCAGATACTCTGGAAAATGGGAAGAATGACATAGATCAGGAACATGAGAAGCCCGGGTGCCATGAATAGCCAGGGCGTGATCGCTATGCGGTTTCGTTGCCAGAACGATTTGTGAGCACCTGCTGTCGCGTTTGCCATGAGGGTCTTTCCTTTTTTAAATTCTTGTTTCTCTTGTTTCCAACCTGATGAAAAAAAAATCATCAGGTTGGAAACAGTATCCTCAAAGCCGAAAATAAGCTAAACGGCCTTGAATAGCCGGATTATTTATAGACCTTTCTTTGGATGTTATCCAAACGCTTGAGAATCCTCTGTCGGCGTTCCGGAAAGATCATATACTGCTGGAAACCTTCCATGCCGGCTTTGGCCATTTGAGCAGGAGCGTCACGATCATAGAACTGCGCGATTCCGTGGGCATTACTCAGAATTTTAAAACCGGCTCTCAGGAATTTATCGTCAGCAACTTTAGCCTGATTGTTAACAGGGAGTTGACCAAGAATCAAGTTCCATTCTGTTTGAATATCCGGTTGCCCGATAAAAGCCAGAAAGGTTCGTGCATCTTTCTTGTTTTTGGCTTTTGCAGGGATGTGAAATGTGTCGGTTGGTGCATCTTCCGCTTTGGGAAGTCCGGGAGTGATTTCCGGGAATTGGAAGAAATCAAGGGTATCATCAGTCAGGCCTGCTTCTTTCAGCGGAGCAACTGCAAAGTTACCCATCACGTACATGGCGGCTTTTCCCTGAACCATAGGAGCAAGAGCTTCCTGCCAGGAAAAGGTGGCATGATTCTTAATAAAATAACCGGGTTTTACCAATTCATCCCAGCGATCAAAAACCTTTTGAATTCTGGGGTCTGTGTACTTAATCTTACCGGCTGTAAGATCCATATGAACTTCATAGCCATTAACACGCAGATTTAAATAATCAAACACTCCCGCTGTCGTCCACAGGTATTTGGTTCCGATGGTAATCGGTGTAACATCGTTTTTCTTCAATGTGGCGCAGGCTGCCAAAAACTGATTCCAGGTTTTGGGAACAGCAATACCATATTTTTCAAAGATATCCTTTCGATAATAAACTCCCCATTGGTAGTAGGTATAAGGAACGCCCCATTTCTTGCCGTCAATAGTCATGGAAGCTGCGGTGGCAGCGAGACTTTTATTGTATCCGGCCTTATCCCAGACATCCGTTACATCCTCAAACAACCCTGCCTTAACGAAAGGAGCCATTCTGTTTCCTGCATACCAGGCTGCAACGTCCGGCGCTTCAGCAGTTAAAAAGTTGCGGATGGAGGTTTTGTATCCTTCGTGATCAAAGAGGTTCCATTTTACTTTGATGTTTGGATATTTTTTTTCAAACTTGTCGATTACCATTTCAAACGCTCTTTTTGGCGCAGGATCAGAACCGTCATAGTTGATAATAAGCTCTCCAGCCCAAGCCAGTTGGCTGAGGAAAAATGCGCTCAGTGTAAAAGCTGCAATTAGTACCGATCTCATTTTATGTCTCCCTTTTTTTGGGTTGAACGATAAACTGGATTAGTGACGCCGACTCCAACGGATCTAACACATTAGAGGGAGCGGCTGAACACCAATCTCCTCCTTAAAAAAACTCACCTCCCCAACCATTTCCGGGGATATGGGATAGCCAGGGGAATTGGCCTTAAACCAGATCAATCTTGGCATTTTTTTTAACACCTTTTTTAAAAACATTTATGGCACGACCGGCAGAAGGTGTCGGCAAATCCGGTCGTGTTAATCAACGCAGATTAATAGTTAGTGCCTGAACGAAAACCAATTTAACCCATACCAATAAAAGCTTTGAAAGCAGTTTGGTACTTCGAAGTTTAGTGCTTTCAGCATTTAGCAATCAGCCGGTTTTTGCATGCAATAGTAATGTCTTAAGCTGAAAGCTGACGGCTGACAGCACGTTACTCTTCAAGCTGAATTCCGGCATCCGGCACGAGGCTGGATAAGGGTTTAACGTTTTTCCGTTCAGGCACCAGTTAGCCTTTTTCGAAATCTGTTTCTATCGTTACCCCGCCTGAAGCCTTGCAGTTGTATAAAATCGGATCGTTCCCCGACTGAGTTTTGTAGTCGGTGGTAACTTTGCTCATAAAGTCTTCTTCATACCCTTTTTTTACAAGTGCAACAGCGCAACCTCCAAATCCTGCTCCTGTCATTCTGGCACCGTAACAGCCTGGTGATGTCATGGCACTTTCAACGATGCAATTCAACGCTTCGGATGACACCTCAAAATCGTCTCTCAAACTTTCATGACTTTGGTACATCAATTTGCCCAAACGTTCAAATTCATTTGAGTCCATGCAGTGTGCTGCTTCTTTGACACGCTGATTTTCACTGATAATATGTTTTGCCCGTTTATAAACTATCGGATCGATAGTGGTAGAATTCTCTTCCAGTAGGTTTAAATCAGCGTTTCTCAGGTAATCAACACCCATCACCTTGGCTGCTTTAAAACACTGTTCGCGCCGTTCATTGTAGGCGGAATCCACCAGACCCCTGCGGGTATTGGTATCAAGCACGATGATGGATGAATTCTCCGGAATGGGACTGTTATGCAGCGAAAGATCAGCACAGTCAATAAGTAAGGCATGGCCTGCTCTTCCAGCGGACGAAATCATCTGGTCCATGATTCCGCAAGCCACACCTACCCACTCATTTTCGACATACCTTCCTATTTTTGCCATCTGTACTTTATTCAGTTCAATGCCGGAGCACCAGGTTGCCGATTTCAGGATCGCCATTTCCAAGGCAGCCGAAGAGGAAAGACCCGCTCCCACAGGAATGTTGCCGGCCATTACGCATTCAAACCCTGTGGGTTCAATCCGGTGCTGTTTCAGGGCCCACAAACTGCCTGATATGTATTCAACCCAGGAATGATCGCCTTTGGGTAAGGTATCCAAAGATATCGTCGCTTCCTGATCGAAGTCGATGGAAACGACCCTTACCTGGTTATCGCTTCTCTTTTTCAAGGCAACTGCCATATATCGATCGATAGCCATGGGCAGAACAAATCCATTGTTGAAGTCTGTGTATTCCCCGATAATATTTACGCGACCCGGGGCTTTTGCCATGGCTTCCGGAGAATACCCAAAGACCGATTTGAATTTTTCAATCACCTTCTTCTGAAGGGCTATTAGGCCGTTTTCCATAATCTGCAACTATTTTTGCGAAATTTTGTAGTGGATGTCGGACTGCTTCCTAATCATTCCGGCTGCTAATTCCGGAGTTATATCTCTCTGGGCATTTCCCAGCATTTCGTATCCGACCATGAATTTCTTTACGGTCGCAGAACGAAGCAAGGGCGGGTAATAGTGAGCATGGAGTTGCCAATGCCGGTTATCATCATCGTTGTAAGGAGCCCCATGCCAGCCCATGGAATATGGGAATGATGTGTTGAAAATGTTATCGTAACGAACTAAAAGCGATTTCATGATTCCCGAAAGACCCTGTTTCTGGTTGTCATCCAGATCTTCCAAGCGCAAAACGTGTTGCTTCGGCAGCAACATCGTTTCAAAAGGCCAGATGGCCCAAAAAGGAACCAGGCAAACCCAGGTATCATTTTCAACGACAATTCGATCCTTGTAGTTCAGTTCTGCTTTCAGGTAATCTAATAACAAGAGATTGTCCTTGTTTTTCAAGTACTCTACCTGTTTAAGATCTTCCTTCCTTGGTTCTTCGGGTAGGTAACTGCTGGCCCAAATTTGACCGTGGGGATGAGCGTTGGAACATCCCATGATTTCCCCCTTGTTTTCAAATATCTGCACCCATTGATAGGTGGAACCCAATTCTTTGGCCTGCTCCTGCCAGAGATCAATAACAGATCTGATGTCGGAGCTTTCCATTTCTGCCAGGGTTAAATCATGCCGATTGGAAAAACAGATCACCCGACAGGTTCCTGAAACTGTTTCAGTTTTGAACAAATCGGAAACGGAATAGTCAGCTTTCGCAGTATCAGTTTTCAAGGCGGGGAAATCATTGGTAAAAACAAGTGTGTTTTGATAATCGGGATTTACTTCCCCGTTTGCCCGGGTATTACCCGGACAAAGATAACAGGATTCCTCATACTGTTTCTTTGTTGCAGAATCTGTTGCTTCTTTTTTACCTTCCCAGGGTCTTCCCGTTCGTTGGGGTGAAAGAAGCAACCACTCTCCCGTGAGTGGATTTAATCGTCTGTGGGGAATTTCTGATGTCTTAAATTCCAAAATGTTCCTTTTTCTAACATCTGATTATGAAGATTTTCTTATAATCAATTGGGTCTGGTACTCTTTTATCACTGGTGCTGGATTCTTTTCATCGCTATGAATCTGCTCCAATAGTAAGCCGGCAGCGGTCTTTCCAATTTCATACGATGGTTGGTTGACCGTTGTCAGTGGCGGTTCCAAAAGAGCCGAGATCGGATTGTTGGAAAAACCAACCAGGGCCATATCTTCAGGTATTCTTAGCTTTTTTTCTTTCAATATCGAATAAACACCAATGGCAACAGGATCATTGACGGCAAAAACAGCATCCGGCCTGATTGAAAGGGATAGTAGTTTTTTTATTCCGGTCTTTCCGTCGTTTTCCCGAAATCCCCCTTCGACTACCAATTCAGGCGTAAAAGGAAGATCGTGCTGTTCAAGGGCATCCCTGTACCCGAGAAACCTATCCCTGCCGATTGAAATGGTTGATGGACCTGCAATATGGGCGATACGCTTGTATCCTTTTTCAGCAAGATGGCTGACTGCATCGTAGGCTCCCTGGTAATCATTGACGATCACCTGGCTTCCTTTGATGCTGTCGTTAATCCGATCAAAAAAAACAATGGGAATACCTCGTTTGTGCAATATGTCAAAATGCGTACCTGCCGTAGTGGTCTGGGAGATCGAGATTAACAGCCCTGCCACCCTGTTGGAGACCAGTGCCCTGAGGTTGATTTCTTCCCGCCGGCAGTCCTCATTGGATTGACAAACCATGATTGTAAAATCGGAGCGATAGGTAACTTCTTCAATGCCGCTAATGGCAGAGGAAAAATAGTGATGTCGTATTTCCGGGACAATGATTCCGATGGTATTGGTTTTCCGGCTTTTTAGCCCCTGAGCCAATGAATCAGGGAAATAGTCGAGTCGCTCAGCCGCTTCGATGACCCGATGCTTGGTCTTTTTGCTGATATCAGGGTGGTCGCGCAACGCCCTGGATACAGTGGAAGGCGAGATTTTTAACTCGTTGGCAATGTCTACAATGGTTGCTCTGGACATTCCGTTTTTTTTGAACTTTTCCAAGAAAATAGTTCACGCAAAGGTTGCCGCAAACGTTTGCATAGATCCAGATCAATTTTTAGTGAGTAGTCCCCGGTTTGTCAATATAAAAAATAAACGGGTCGTCTTAACACGAGACAGCCTGTTTCAAAAAAGCGGATTCGACCAGTCGCTCCTGCTGACTTAAACGGTTATTTAATGGAGGTTGTAATAATTGAGTCAATCATCGCATAATAGTTGTAAATCCAAAACAGGAGTTTATCTATGAAGGTGTTGATTGAGTTTGCCCATCCCGCCCTGCAAAAATCCCGCGTCAATAAATTACTTATATCGGCAGCAGCCGAAACAGAAGGAATCACAATAAATGATCTGTATGAAAATTACCCTGATTTTCATATTGATGTTCCCAGGGAACAACAATTGTTGCTCCATCATGATGTGATTGTCTTTCAGCATCCCTTTTACTGGTACAGTTGCCCGGCTTTGCTAAAAGAGTGGCAGGATCTGGTTTTGGAACATGGATTTGCCTATGGTAGCACCGGCAATGCGCTGAGGGGCAAGATCATGCTTTCGGTCATTTCAACCGGCGGTAACAAATCATCATATCAATCTGGCGGACATAATCAGCATGAAATAAAATCGCTCCTGCTTCCTTTTTCTCAAACAGCAAACCTTTGTGGGATGACCTATCTCGCACCATTCTTGGTTCAGGGGACGCATTCTCTTTCAACAAAAGCCGATATTCCGGAATATGGCAAACAATACAAAAACCTTCTGGAACTGATCCGGGAAGATAGACTTGACATTGAGAAAGCAAAAAGTGTTGAGGAACTAAACTCACTTATATAGAGGACGTCATGCACGGTGGAAGTATCATATCGCAAGCATTGATTTATCTGATTGCAGCTGTACTCTCCGTCCCGGTTGCTAAACGCTTAGGACTGGGATCCGTATTGGGGTACTTGTTGGCAGGTGTGTTTATCGGACCTTTTCTTTTGGGATTTATTGGAAAAGAGCAGCATGAAATCATGTCATTTGCCGAATTGGGAGTGATCATGATGCTGTTTTTAATCGGTTTGGAGCTAAAGCCAAAATTGCTCTGGAAAATGAGAAATTCCATTCTGGGGATGGGCGGTCTGCAGGTGCTGCTAACGGCTCTTTTGATTTCCGGAATTGGAGTAGCAATGGGATTACCTGTCAATGAGGGCATTGCTGTCGGACTGGCTCTTTCGTTAAGTTCTACTGCTATTGTACTGCAGACATTTCAGGAAAAGGGACTGATAAAAACTCCCGGCGGTCAATCCGGATTTTCGATTCTGTTGTTTCAGGATATCGCCGTCATCCCCATCATTGCCATTTTGCCCTTGTTAGCACTGAACACAGGTGGGGTGGTTGATGATCATGGTCATGGTTTATCGGGTTGGCAGCAGGCATTGGCGATTCTGCTGTTTGTGGGTATTGCCATTGTTTTGAATAAATTTGTGGTGCGATGGATATTTAGATTTATAGCAGAAACCAAATTACGGGAGATATTTACAGCTTTTGCCTTGTTAATGGTACTGGGCATTGCCTTTCTCATGGGGCAGGTCGGCTTGTCTCCGGCCCTGGGAACCTTCGTTGCCGGTGTAGTGTTGGCAGATAACGAGTACCGTCACGAACTGGAAAGCGTGATCGATCCTTTCAAAGCTCTGCTGCTGGGCTTGTTTTTCATATCGGTGGGAGCAAGCATTAATTTTGCCTTGGTAGTGGAACGACCCGGGGACATCGCATTGCTGGTCTTCATTTTAATTGCCACCAAATGCCTGGTGCTGATGGTGTTGTCCAGATTGTTCAAGCATGAATGGTCGCAAAACCTGCTGGTTTCGCTGAGTCTGGCACAAGGTGGGGAATTTGCTTTTGTACTTTTTGGATTTGCTTTGCAGCAGAATGTTTTGCCGGAAGGCATTGTGAATCTTTTAATCGTTATAGTCGCCCTTTCCATGCTGATTACGCCGATTCTGATGATTCTGAACGAAAAAGTGTTGCAACCCATGTTTCAAAAAGAAGAGCCGGATTTACCTCCGGATGAGATTAAAAATGAGGAAAATGAAGTGATCATAGCGGGATTCGGTCGCTTTGGTCAGGTCGTGGGAAGATTGCTAAATGCGAACAAAATTGGGACCACGGTGTTGGATCATAATCCCACGCATATTGATATGGTTCGTAAATTTGGATTCAAAGTGTTTTACGGTGACGCTTCTCGATTAGACCTGCTTGAGGCAGCCGGCATTGGCAGGGTCAAACTGTTTGTACTGGCAATCGATGATGCGGAAACTTCTCTGGAAATCGCTGCCACGGTTAAAGAACACTATCCACATGTTCGAATATTGGCAAGAGCATTTGATAGAAGTCATCTCTACGATCTTCTGCGGCTGGGGATTGAAGACGTTTTTCGGGAGACCTTTGCAGCGTCCGTAGAAATGGGAACCCAGGCCCTGCGCCATTTTGGATTTAGGGCATACCAGGCCAAACGATCCGCTTTGATTTTTCAAAAACATGACTACGACATGATTGATGAACTGCATAATCTCTGGGAGGACAGAAAAAACTATCTAATCAGAGCTCGTCAATCCAGGGAGGACCTGGAGCAGATTTTAGGCAAGGAACAATTATACACACACAACGAAGATGAAGAAAGAGCTTGGGACACGAGTTCTCTCTCAAAAGATGCGGATAAACTGGGTGTTGAAACCGTATGATTGGACTTGGCCTGGAGATCAGCTTTTACTTGATGTCTTCCAGGTTCAATCCGTGATTTTTGCCTATTTCGACAATTTTACAGCGACATATGACTGCTTCATCTATCAACTTTTGCTTAGGAGATATTTTCCGGAACTCAGGTTCATTTTCCCTGGGTTTCGTTTCGATAGTGCAATTGTATATGATTTTTCCAAGACAAATATAAGCCTGTTTTAAAACAAGCTTGTATGCTGCAGGAGCAAAGAGTACGGGTTCTTCCGAGCATAATGCAATCGAAGTTATTAGTTTAATAGTGCTGCTGGCTGTTATTTTGAACGTTTCGGATTGTTGCTTAATCTGGTTATGGGGAATTGGGCAGGTCGCTGATCTGTGCGTTAAGATTTGGTTTGAACGATATTTACCATAACATTTGTTGGCCGCAGTAAATGTGGAAAAATGCCGGTAACGGGGAATAAAGAGGATTTTTACATCATTTAACAATCGTCAGTTTGGTCGTAAATATCGTCATATCCTGCACGTTACTCGAATTTACCAGCTGTTTACTTTTAGTAGTTCATAACTTGATTAGGTTTAACACCAAACTGTAAACCAATCGATATTCTTTCAGCTTCCTTGTGCGACCTTCTGTCCCCATGAAAACAAGACAACGGTAACAATAGCACAGACTACAGATAAGGCGTGATACAAATTGAATGATTCTTTAAAAATGAAAACCCCCACGATTATTGAGGTAGTTAGAATAGCCAGTACTGCATATATCACGTAATAGGATGCTCCGAATCCGGTATAGAGGAAGTAAAAGCCGGCAAATGTCAAAAAGAATCCCACGCCGCTTATCAATACCCATATTACATTACGCGACAAGTATTGGATCGGGTTTGTGCCCGGTAGAAAGGGAATAGTTGCTAAAAAGAGAGTAATACAGGCAGCAAGGGTCAGTATCAGGAATAAGAAGGGGTTATCAGCAATTTCAGCCCGTTTTTGGCCGAAAGCAAACATGGCGTTGCCAATGGCAGAGAGACCAGCGAACATCAGAGGCAGAACAATCGCGTATTTCATTGAATTTTGACCTGGGAATATAGGGGATTAGGCATAAAGAGTCATATTGGATGAAAAGGATTCAGTCCAAATGAAAGGGGGTGATTTGAAAAGACTGAGAAAGGAGATTCGAGTCTGTCAGGAAGCATTCCGGACAGACTCTGGATAATGCTCTTAAGGAAGCAGCATAAATGCCAATCCCATAATAATGGTTGGGATCATCGCTCCCATGGCGAGTTTTGCAGGTGAAACACCATATTTGAAGTGTTCTCTAAGAATGGAAATACCCGCTGGATTCGGAGCATTGGCAATGACTGTTAATCCTCCACCTGTCACAGCCCCGGCAATGACCGCATACTTCATTGAATCAGTTAAGGTCGGCACCAAGGTACTGAGATAGGCGATGGCAGCGTTGTCATTAAAAGCAGTCAGGACAGTGGCACCAACCATCAGTGTGACCTCTCCCAAATTGCCCAATATAGGTGCGATCCACCAGCCCTGCAAACCTCCATGTACGACCAGACCAGCCAGGAAAGACCCAACCAGCAGTGGTGGCTTCAGGTTGGTATCGTTCTGATGATGAGCGGTTGCTCTCCTGAAACCCAGGAACATGAAAAATGCCGGAAAAAAGAGAACAGGATAATGAGCTGTAAAAACAGTCCAAATCATCAGTAAAATATGTATCACAGTAATCCAAACCGGTATTGGATCGTCTCTATCTTCCCAATCTATAAACCTGCGACCCGGGGTTTTTTCGATCTTTGTTTCGTCCATCCGCTGGAATTCTTTTCGAAAAATAACAAAAAAGAGAATGTTGGAGACGAGAATACCAAGTGCGGCTTTCCACCCAAAATTCGTAAGCATAAACATTAGATCCCATTGCCAGGGGGTGGCTACCATTAAAACAGGTGGAGCTGCAAAATGAGATAATGTTCCACCGACAGAAACATTGACAAACAACAGACCAATGGTTGCATAGGCAAATGTCGAACTCGGCTTTCTTTTATAAAACTGTTTTGACAGTAACACGGCAGAGATAGTCATGGCACCGGGCTCGGTTATAAAAGAACCAAGCAGGGGGCCAATAGTCAGAATGACAAACCACCAGGCTGCTGTGGTTCCCTGGCCTATCTTAGCTGCGTATCGCATGCAGTTTTCGGAAAACCGCTCGATAGGGCGGGTTGAAGCCAAGGTCATAATAACGACCACAAACATCGCTTCCGTGAAATTTACCTGATTCATGTAAGCCAGGGTGGAACCCCAGCCAAAATTATAAGCTAAACACCAGAATACCGGAACCACCCACAGTCCAAAAATAACTTCCACCTCTCCTAAAAGATAGAACAATTCAGCTCCAAAACTCACGTTATCTACAACGTTTCCGTCGTAGTTGACTTCTCCCCTGTCGTTCATTTCGTTGGCTTTGCGATGTTCCTCTTCCCAGTTTTCGGCGATTCTTCGAAAGTAACCCACGCAAAAGGTGTGAATAATGGCTCCCAGAAATAAAAGGGAAACCAGCAGATTCATCGGTTGTTGTTTAATTCTGTGAAGCAGGATCTCACCAACACTTGTCAAATGAGAATCCTGATAGGCTTCCAAAGGCAGTGGGAATATCAGATCGGCGTGTCCTTTTCCTCCGGCGGCTACCAGCAACAAAGGCACAGTAAACGAAAATGCAATTAAAAGAATAATGGCGGCTATTTTTTTTCTATTCATTGGGGTTTTCCTTGTTTGCTTTTCAGATTTTAATCGTGAGCTTACCATAGTTTAACGAATGCACAAATCTTTTCTTTTGGTATCTTATAGTCCTAATCAAAATGATTCTTGCAATTGTCAACCTGCTGTTAAATTGAGTCTAGCGTGTATCCCGAAACCTTTTGTTCAATCCCGTTTTGTGAGCGTTGATTTTCTTTGATCACTTAAGGTCCATGAAGGTTCAATCGATCATTCATGGATCTGTTTTAATCGGAATTTTCTCTAGGTTGAATTGGAAAGCTGAAAAGCAGAGATGTTGCGGCTTCAAAAGAAATCGATGAAATCCTCTTTTCCTCTTATCATTCAAATCAAGTGTTGCGGAATATCTTTTAACACTCTCCAGTTGCTAAACAATAAAGAAAAAGCTGGAAAAATAAATATAGTACTTGCCCTAAAGATATATTGATGGAAGCTATCATGCCCCTTCCAGCCTGTCAATATAAAACCAAATTCAATAATATTGATTAAAGTCCTAAATAGTATTTGTCAAGATCAGGATCTGTGATTTGAATTGAACTAAATTCAATTACCGATTTAAGTTCATCAATTTTTAAAAATTGAATAAAACCTTGATTTTTTTGCCTTCGTGTACCAAAATACAGCAAAAAGGAGTTTTAAGCCCTCTTTCTATGCTATTGAAAATAAAAAGTAAATACTGATGTAATTGCCTAGAACCTTTCGATACCGTTAGCTAAGAAGATCAGCTCATAACGATCAGTTATTTTCTTAATCAGGTTGCCAATAGCAAACCGGATGAAATAGTTATTGATTTCAATATCTAAACAGCGCAATCTCAGGAAGTTTCCCTGAAACGGTTGTAGATTCCAGATGGTTTCCGGCAAAAGCATCTAAACCCATGTCTGCATCAAGGATAGTGAAGGTTTTACAAAACATTGACATCTTCAAACGAGCCAGACGGCTTTAAGAAGCTGCCTGGTTGAACGTTAAAAGCCGGGCAAAGCCTATTTTGATTAATTCTGAAAATAAAGGTTGTTTGAGAGTGATGCAGGGTAGTCGCAGGAATAAAAGTAAACGCAAAGGGGTGTTATATTTCAATTTTAGCAAGTTTGAAAGGCAGTTGGATAAGCTTCGTCAACAAGGGATTAATGTAATTTCTGCAGACTATACCATCAAAGAATTGAAGAAGTTTAACGGCTTTAAGTACTATTTTGAAAACTTCACTGAGCAACAAATAAAAGCCCAGCTAACATTTTATGCTAAACAGTTTGAGGAACCTATAGAATAACCAACCACAGACAATCCGGGCTCAAACAGCAGCAGTCTGATCATTGAGCAACCAGCCTTAAATGGATAAAACAATTTCTCCGTGATGTCTTGAAAAATTTGTAGATCCGTCATTTTATGGATTTACAAGAATAGGTTAGAAATGTAATATTGATACCTGCTCGGGGGAAGGCAACCGTCTAAATGACCTGTTGCTGAGTGATCATCCGCTACTAGTCAAAGCCTTGGAATACAAACAAATTAAATTTCTGAAGGAGTATTCCTGATACAAGCTGCAACCGGTATTTTGTATGCTCGGATCAACTGCAGAGGCGGACAAGGTAAAGGGATCGGCAATGAAAAAGATGACAAAAAAAGACAGAGTAGAAAACTATCTGGATGGTCTGATGAAATCTGAAGAATTCTCGGTAGAGAATCTGATGAACATGACTGTCTATGACCTTTTTGGAAATACTGAGTTGGATGGTATAGGAAAAACCACCCTCAGTGGTGCGTTAAACTCGTTTAAAAAAAGGTATGGTCTGAAAAAAGCTGGAAAAGGTGGCGTGATTATGCATAAGAACACTAAGAAAGAAAGGGTGGAACGGTATCTGGCTAATCTTATGAAAACAGATGATTTTACCGTTGATGATCTGATGAACCTGACTGTGTATGATCTGTTTGGCAATGCCGAACTGGAAGGTATCGGAAAAACGACTCTTAGTAGTGGAATCAGTGCATTCAAGAAGAAATACTTGAAAATTCAATACGATGAAAAAGCCGCTGAAGCTGGTAACTTTTACGGAGCATCAGAATCTTCAGAAATAAGTGATGATGAAGAGCAACCTATTGATGATCTGGAGACTTTCGAAAATGTGGTGATCAGTACACTTGAACGGGAGGGAGAAATGGAGAACGGAAGCGGTTCATCAGAAGACAAAGGGTTAACAGACAACCTTAATGCCAATGAGATCGATACGCTCAAAAGCATGATAAAACACTTTAAAGACGGTCAAATTGATGATGAGACAAACAGTGCCAGCATGGAGCTATCCGAGCTTAAAAGAGCGCTGAAACACTTTGGAATCGAATACAAAACTATCATTTCCCAATACCGCAAAAACGTTGAAAACTGATATTTTGTCTTATTCAAGGGTATGCCCGGACATACCCTGCTTTCTTAGACGGCAAGCTCTCCTCTTTCACCTGTTCTGATCCGAACACTCTCATCCACACTACTGATAAATATTTTTCCATCGCCTATCTTGCCTGTCCTGGCGGATGCCAATATGGCTTCGATCGCCTCCTCCACCCGATCATTATCCAGAACAATCTCTATTTTTATTTTAGGCACAAAATCTATCTGGTATTCAGCCCCTCTATACAACTCGGTATGACCTTTCTGCTGTCCAAATCCTTTAACTTCGGAAATTGTCATCCCGGAGATGTCAATGTCAGAAAGCGCAGCTTTTACCTCTTCCAGTTTGAATGGTTTGATGATGATTTCCAGCTTTTTCATACGGGTACCTGTAGGTTTTCTTATTGATTGGTGTACGCACCCGGCTTGTCTGTTCAAGCCGGATAGCAAATAACAGCTAACTGTTGATGATTGTATTATCCAATCTTGTGATAACCTTGACAAGTAAGGGGGAGAGGGCCGGTGTCTATGATGGATCAAAGGGAAGTACACAGGATGCAAGGCGGTCGGTCCAGCCGATCGCCTCGCTGAAGTGTTTTTAAAAAACAAGGAAAGAGGATTAAACAGCTACTTCTCCACGTTCCCCGGTCCTGATGCGAACAACTTCTTCCACTGGCATCACAAAAATTTTACCATCGCCGACTTTATTGGTTTTCGCAGTTGTTTCTATGGTTTTGACTATCTCATCGACTTTATCATCAGCAATCACGATCTCGATTTTGATTTTGGGTACAAAACCAACCTGGTATTCAGCTCCACGATAGAGCTCTGTGTGACCTTTTTGCTGACCAAAACCTTTAACATCTGAAACTGTCATTCCAAAAACCTTGAGTTCAGCTAAAGCATCCTTGATGGCATCCAATTTATACGGTTTTACTATGGCTTCAATCTTCTTCATACGTCCTTCTTTGTCTAATTCGGTTGTTTGATATAGGGTGCTGCTGATTCGAATGAAACAAATATCTGCAACACTCTTTTGGCTAAAAACACTGTCAAATAGAATATAATAGATAGTTCTAAAATCTGGAGCCAAATGCGCTAATACTGAAATCGGGATATGCTGAAGCTCCGTGTTCCGAGTAATCGAGACCCATGACTTCCTGTTCTTCGTTGACGCGAATTCCAAACAAGGCATCAACCATCTTGATTAGGATGATCGTGCTGGAAAAAGCCCATAAACCTATCGCAACAACACCCACTACTTGGGTTCCAAGGAATGACCAACCTGCTCCGCCCTCTGCGTAAAAAACACCATTGGATGAATGAAAGAAACCAAGCAGAATTGTGCCCAGGGCTCCGCAAACTCCATGAACCGAAATCGCACCCACAGGGTCGTCAATCTTTAACTTGTCAAAGATGACTACGGAATACACAACTACGGCTCCACTGATAGCGCCGATAATCAGTGCACCAACCGGTGTGGCATCAGCACAACCTGCCGTAATTCCTACCAGACCTGCCAACGCGCCGTTCAAGGTCATACCGACATCAGCCCTCTTGTGCTGAAAGTTGGTTACAAAGAAGGCAACCAATGACGCAGCACCTGCTGACAGAGTTGTTGTTACTGCAATGTGGCCGATAGCACCGGCATCGGCTCCCATGGTTGAGCCGGGGTTAAATCCATACCACCCCATCCAGAGTATCAGAACGCCAAGGGTAGCCAAGGGGATATTGTGCCCCGGAATTGGCCTGACCGAACCAAACTCGTCAAACTTTCCTCTTCTGGGGCCAAGAACAATGACGGCAGCCAAGGCAGCAAAACCACCAACCGAGTGAACGATCGTTGAGCCTGCAAAATCGGTAAAACCGAGCTCGGACAACCAGCCTCCGCCCCATCCCCAGTGTCCGGAGATTGGATATATAACAATGGTTATCAGGGCTGATACAATCATATAACTGCCAAATTTAATACGTTCGGCCACAGCTCCGGAAACAATGGTAGCCGCTGTGGCGGCAAACACTGCCTGAAAGATGAACGCTGCCATAACCGGTACCGAAGACCAGCTGAGGGAAGCATAAGAATCAACTTTGGAAGGGTCGACAAAAAAACCGGAATATCCGATAAAAGAGTTCCCGGTTCCGAACATGATGGCGAATCCAATTGCCCAAAAGCTGATAGTGCCAATGGACAGATCCATCATATTCTTCATCATAATGTTCACGGCACTTTTTGACCTGGTAAATCCGGACTCTACCATGGCAAACCCGGCCTGCATGAAAAAAACCAGGACAGCAGCGAAAATCACCCAGACGGTATCTAATGCATAATTAACAGCAGGTACAGCCTCTCCGTCGATTTTACCTTCCAGGGCAAATACCGAAAAAGCAAAGAATAAATTCAAGATTAAGGTACCTAACAACGCTTTTTTCATCATGTCTCTCTGTTGCTCCTGTTTATTAAAACGAAATGGACAAGATAGCCTCGGAACATTCACGATCCCGAATGTAATAAAATCGAATGATTGGTTTATGTATTCCAAGGAGCGTGCCAGGGTAAAAATCCATATATTTCTGATACTTGCAGTGATTTTTTGAATTGACATTATTGACATTAATGCCAATTACTCACAAAGGCGACATAAAGCGCAATATAAAATCGCTTCTACACAGGTTGTAGGATGGGCCGGCACAGCCTGCCCATCAATTATTGCTTTTGATGACACTCTTCCCGGTGAGCAACGAAGCTGCCCATCCTACGATTTGGCATATCCGGCTATTTGGATGCTTTTAAAGGAAGGATTCTGATTGAGAGCTAAAAAATCCAGACCGGTAAGACCGGCCCGGACTTTCAAATAGGAGAATAAAATATGCTTAGGACTGAGGAACAATCCCAATTTAGGAGACGAGCGCGAAGAATACACCCGTTGGGAGGGAGAGGAACTAATCGTGGTATGCTTGTTCTCCGTGCAGCGTACCATCCAGACCTTGAACTTCAATTTCGTTGGAAACTCTTAAACCGATCGTTTTGTCGATTAATTTAGCAATGATGAGGCTGA
Source organism: SAR324 cluster bacterium (assembly GCA_028282825.1). Taxonomy (GTDB): domain Bacteria; phylum SAR324; class SAR324; order XYD2-FULL-50-16; family XYD2-FULL-50-16; genus JAHJTV01. The sequence goes on along the minus strand of JANQGZ010000077.1, from coordinate 40,491 downwards.
CAACAGATGCATATACAACGGTAATGATTATTCCCAGGATTTGTTCAAAGAATAAACCCAGTCCTTCTGAGAAGTTGTAGAAGATGCCATCCGCACCACCTGGGTTAATCATTTTTGTTGCCAGTATACCCGTCAGCAAGGCACCTACCATCCCGCCGATACCATGTACACCAAAGGCATCGAGAGAATCGTCGAAGCCCATTTTATCTTTCAGTCTGACGCCCAGAAAACAGGCAAATCCGCCAATTAATCCGATAATCACGGCAGATGAGGCTGTTACAAAACCTGAAGCCGGTGTAATGGCGACGAGGCCTGCTACGAGACCTGAAGCTGCTCCAAGGATTGACGGCTTTTTAATCAATACCCATTCAGCCACAACCCATGCAACTAGACCTGCTGCGGCTGAAAGATGTGTTACAACCAGGGCATTAGCAGAAAGCGAATTGGAGGCCAGTGCACTACCGGCATTAAATCCAAACCAACCAAACCATAACAGTGCCGCCCCTAAGACAGTTAACACCAAATTGTGAGGGGGCATGGGGATTTTTCCGTAAGACATTCTTTTGCCAATGACTACCGCCAGCACAAGAGCAGAAACACCGGAACTGACATGAACAACCAGACCACCCGCAAAATCAAGTCCGCCCCGTTGCAGTAAAAATCCATCGGGGTGCCATACCATATGGCAAAGCGGGTCATAAACAAAGGTACCCCAAAGCAGGATAAAAGCTACCCAGGCAGAAAACTTGATTCGTTCGACGACAGCACCGGCGATCAAAGCAGGTGTGATGATGGCGAACATGCCCTGGAACATCATGAATAGTACGTGGGGAATGCTGCCGTTGGCCTCCAGACCTACGTTGTTTAAAAAAATGTAATCAAACCCTCCGATGAATCCAAATCCTGTATCGCTGCCCCAGGAGAGGGAATAGCCAATAACATACCATTGCAGACTCATGATTCCCATGGCAAAAAGCGAATGCATCACGGCGCTCAACACGTTGTATGATCTAACCATACCTCCATAAAACAAGGCCAGACCGGGAATCATCAATAGTACCAGTCCGGTTGCCACAATCATCCAGGCGGTATCGGCCTGGTTGATTCCTGTTTCTGCCTTTGCCAGCAGGGGGTTTATTGCCAACAAGGCAGACAAGATAAGTGTTTTTCTATTTAATAAGTTGAGCATAAGGGTTCTCCAATGACAGTCGTTTTTAGACGTACCAATAGCGGGCGTTTATTGGTTCCTGATGGTTCTGTTTAATTTCGTTCAAAGGTCAGATCGAATCTGACTGTAAGGTCGGTATATAGCTTGACTTATGGGGGATGTTGAAAAAGGCTGCCCATTTACCGGTTTTTTAAACTTAGATGGCTGCAGTTCCTTTTTCACCTGTTCTAATGCGAATGGTTTCTTCCACATCGGTAACGAATACCTTGCCGTCACCTATTTTTCCTGTCCTTGCTGCGGAGATGACAGCATCAACAGCTTTTTCCACGACATCGTCGTTAACAACAATTTCAATTTTAATCTTCGGGACAAAGTCCACCTGGTATTCAGCTCCTCTGTAGAGCTCGGTATGACCCTTTTGCTGACCAAATCCTTTGACTTCTGAAACTGTCATGCCGTAAATACCCAGGTTAGCTAACGAGTCCTTTACGTCATCCAGTTTAAACGGTTTGATTAATAGTTCTATTTTTTTCATGTTCATTTGTTTGGGGAGTTCAATGAATCAACCCGGTCCATTGTCTCATCTCAACAGACCGGATTGAAACATCTAAGACAGAAACGGACATTGAATCACTAGATAATGACCCAATGTTATGCTATCGCTGTGTAACCTCTCACAAAAATTACATCAGCAATAACATTTCGCGATACTTTGGCAATGGCCAAAGCTCATCTTCGACCAGCACTTCCAACCCGTCAGCAAATTCACGGATCTTGTTCATGGCTGGTAATGCGGATTCTTTGTAGTACATGGCGTGTTCGAGTTCATCGCCATGTGGTGTTTTTTCCAGGATCGCTCTCAATTCGTCAACTGCTTCCACTAAACCGTCGATACCTGCTGTGAGTTTGTCCAAAACAGCTCTTTGAGCTGCAGGTTCGGTTCCGGTTACTGATTTGGCTGCAGCGATGGATGTAGCAATTGTGCTTTGATATTTTAACGCAGCCGGCAAAATCATGGTAGATGCCATATCGATGCTGGCTTTGAATTCGATATCCAGTTTCAGGGTGTATTTCTCAAGTTTCACATTGTATCGGGAAGTTACTTCATTTTCGTTTAAGACACCATATTTACCAAACACCTCAATGGCTTCGGGATCTTTCATTTTGGCCACAGCATCAGGAGTTGTCTTAAGATTTGGCAATCCACGACTTTCAGCTTCTTTTTCCCATTCATCGGTGTAGTTATCACCGTTAAAGATAATTCTCTGGTGTTCGGTCAGAACGTCTTTCACAACCTCGTTAACGGCACTTTCAACATCATTTCCGGAACCGGCTTTTGCTTCTATCTGCTCGATCATGTAATCAAGAGAATCTGCGACAATGGTGTTAAGGGTTGTCAGCGGATCACCGACATGCTGGGATGAGCCTAACGCTCTAAACTCAAAGCGGTTTCCGGTAAAAGCGAAGGGAGAGGTTCTGTTCCGATCCGTGTTATCTTTCGGTAACTCGGGCAAGTAATCGGTACCCAGTTTGATAGAACCGCTGTCGGATTTTCCAGGTTTTTTGCCTGCGACAATCGCTTCAACAATCGCATTCAATTCACTTCCCAGGAAGATTGAAATAATCGCGGGAGGTGCTTCGTTTGCGCCCAATCGATGATCGTTGCTAGGCAGGGCCACTGCTGCTCTTAGCAATGGGGCATGTTTATCAACCGCACGAATAATTGCAGTCAAAAACACCATAAATTGCAGGTTATCTTGTGGTGTCGCGCCGGGCTTTAACAGGTTCGAACCGGCAGAGTCAGACATGGACCAGTTGCAATGCTTACCACTACCGTTGATTCCGGCGAATGGTTTTTCATGGGTCAGGAATTTGAACCCGTGTTTCGCTGCAGTATCAGTCATTACCTCCATCACCAGCATGTTGTGATCAACAGCCAGATTGGCAGCTTCAAAAACCGGTGCGATTTCATACTGCCCGGGAGCAACTTCGTTATGCCTTGTTTTAACAGGGATCCCCAATCGATATAAGGTTTGTTCGGCATCGTGCATGAAGTTAACAACCCGTTCCCGGATGTTACCGAAATAATGATCATCCAGTGATTGTCCCTTGTATGATTCGGAACCAAACAACGTCCGACCGGATGCAATTACATCAGGTCTTTGGTTGTAAAATCCCCTGTCAATTAAAAAGTACTCCTGTTCCAATCCAACCGAGGTGTTAACATGGGTTACCTCTTCACTACCCAAAAGCTTCAGCATCTTAGCAGCACTGCCGGATAATGCGTCTTGAGACCTTAAAAGCGGGGTCTTTTTATCCAGGGCTTCACCTGTATAAGAGCAAAAAGCTGTAGGAATACAAAGAGTTGCACCCAGTTTGGTCTTTCTGATAAACGCTGGAGAAGTAGGGTCCCAAGCGGTGTATCCACGAGCTTCAAATGTTTGTCGGACGCCACCGGATGGAAATGAAGATGCATCCGGCTCACCCTGGGAAAGTTCTTTTCCTGAGAATTGAAAGATCACCTGACCATCTCCCTTGGGAACGATAAAGGCATCATGCTTTTCAGCCGTGCTACCGGTTAAGGGATGAAACCAATGGGTAAAATGGGTGGCACCGTGGTCCAGAGCCCAGTTCTTCATGGTACTGGCAACAACTTCCGCAACGCTGATATCCAAAGGTGTCCTTTCCACCATAGTCTTTTTAAGTTTCTTATAAATATCTTCCGGCAACCGCTCCTTCATCACGCGATCATTGAAGACCTGCTCGCCAAAAATCTCTGTAATGTTTTCGGACTCTGTGAGTTCAGTGTCCACAATACGATCGATAATACCTGATTTTGCTTTCTGTCTTGATGCTGACATAGTCCTTTCCTGTTCTAAAGTTTGTACTTCATGTGCATATCATGGAGCACTTAACTGCAAATGAAGTGCCATTTAATAAAAATCAAACATTACAGGTGATTAGCCTTTTATAATCGCATTACATCGATGACAAAAGTGACAATATAGACAAATTATTCAATTGGGACTAGTGGGATGATTATTAATGTATTTCAATAGGCTAATTCCAAATCCACAGAAAAGTGACATAAATGACAAGAACGATGAACGTTTAGTTATCATCAAAGATCAGATGATGTTGCACTTGACAAGAGGATATTTTCGCATACACTAAAATAGTAATGTAACAAGACTAATTGTAAAAACACATAGCTGGTATTATAAAAGCAGCGCAAACACAAATGATTTTTATTTAAAATGGTACCATTACTTGAGTTACAGGAAGGTGATATCGGTGAAGTAGTCGAAATTTCTGAAAAAAGCAACCATCTTGGAAACCATCATCAAGGGAAAGACTGCCGCTGCCGAAATCATCGTATTAATGATTTGGGAATACGTGTTGGTAAAACTGTAAAGTTAATGCGAAAACAGCGCAGTGGTCCCTTGCTTTTGAAAGTCGACGATTCCAGGATTGCAATCGGCCGCGGTATTGCCGAACAAATCAAAGTATCACATCTTTAACGTTCCTCTTAAAGAATCGATCGAGCCGGTCTTTCAAAATCCAAAATGATCGATTTGCTAGCCCCGCCTTGGTGGCTGCTATTCCATTCAATGACATGTTTTAAAGCAGACACTGGATAATAGCAGTCTAAGAATGCACAAACGTGTCTTCCCCTGTTTCAAATTTTATACTAAAAACAAAAATCAGGTATTGAGGCTGTTTTTAAATTTGACAGCATATGTTATGATTCTAGCTCTAGTGATAGGTGTCAGCTTTTACCGAGGTGCACTATTGCCAGAGGTATACACTCAACAGCCCGACCCGATTTCATTACCGAATCCAATAGGACTAACTACCAGTATGAAACAGAGAATTGGCATCGATATGGGGGGAACCAAAACGGAAATTATGCTGACGGGCAGCAATCCGCAGGAAATCCTTCAGCGTAAACGTGTCCCAACCCGGCAAGAAAAAGGATATACATTTATAATTGAGCAGACCGCAAATCTAATAAAAGACTATGTCAAGCTCTGTGATGAAGATCCCCTCATAGGCATTGGCATTCCGGGCTCAGTAAATCCGGAAACCAACCTGGTTCGCAACGCCAACACTGTGTGTCTTAATGGCAATCCCCTGAAAATCGATCTGGAAGAGAGGGTGCAATTACCCATATTTGTTGAAAACGATGCCAATTGTTTTGCTCTTAGTGAGGCTTTGCTTGGTGCCGGAAAAGGTAAGGATATTGTTATCGGATTAATAATGGGCACCGGGATGGGAGGTGGAATTATTAAGAATGGTAAGATCTGGAGCGGTCGTCACGGCATTGCCGGAGAGTTTGGTCATACCTCCATCGATATGAATGGGCGCGATTGCTGGTGCGGTGAAAAAGGCTGCCTTGAGCGTTATATTTCAGGACCGGCATTAGAAAAACAATACCGGGAAGAGTCTGGGCAGGAACTTGGATTAAGAGAGATTGTCGAACGCTTTGAAAAAGGGGAGGATCATTTTGCCAAAAAGGTAATTGAGGACTTCCTAATGTTTTTTGGCAGGGGCATAGCCAACGTGATTACAGCCTTTGACCCCGACCTGGTAGTTATTGGTGGCGGTGTTTCCAATATTCCTTATCTTTATACCACAGGCGTTGAATATGTCTCCCGGCAGGTTTTCAGCGATCATTTCACAACGCCGATCGTAAAAAACCAGCTGGGTGATTCCAGCGGTATTTTTGGTGCAGCACTGCTGGCGGGGTAATCCGGCTTATTTTATCTTTTTATTCAGATCCTGAATCAATTGCGAGGCTGATTCAAACAAGGAATTATGATCTTCTACAGCGGTTGCCTGGCTGGTGAATCGCCTTCGATCCAATTCATCCAGGAAATCCGCAACTCCGGAAACGATGTCCGGTGGCAGCTCACCTTGTTCTCCCAATCTTTTGATATCAATGGTTGTAACCTCACCGGCTCCAAGGTTCAGTTTGTCGGCAACGTATCCTCTTAATGCCCGGGATAATTCAAGATAAAAAGCATCCCCTTCGGTTCCCAATTGCTTCTTTGCCTGTTTTAATCTTTTGGAGCCAACGCTTTTGGCGGCTTTGGCCCTGACCAGGGATAGATCGTTTTGCAGTTTGAGTTTCCGATTACTATAAACCAAAACACCTATATATATGGCAGGAGGACAAAACAGCAATAGAAACCAGCTCCAGTTCAGCGTTTGGGATTCCAATGCATCCTCAAACATATAGTTGGCAAATATTCCCTTGTCTTCCCTGGTGAACGACTGTACTTCACGGCTAACGGCACTGCTATGTACGACTACATCTTCTTTCTTCACCCTTCCCGTTGCCAGTACTTTTAGGGGAATCGGTTTGCTTTCAATGGTCTGATAGGTTTCCAGCAAGGGATTAAAATAGGAAAATTTGATGGTTGGGATACGGGTAATATTGTCATGCCGGGGACGGATGGTTTGTTTGAACAAAACGCCATCGGGCTGAATGTCGCCCGGTTGCAGGTTGGTACTGATTGAGAAATTCTCGGCAAATTCCCTGTTTTCAGTCAACAAAGGCGGTTCAATCACTTCATATCGCCCCTCTCCCGTGACTTTGATGGAAAGCTCCACAGGATCACCAACCTTAACTCTCGTGTTCTCAATCGATGTGTTAATCTGAAACCTGCCGACCGCTCCGGTAAAATAAGGAGGACGGCCATTGCTCGGTAAGGATTCAACAGATATCCGCAAAGGTTTGGAAGCGGCAAAAATGCGTTTAAGTTTAGGAGCCCGCACCACCCTTCCAAAAAAATCCCTCTTTAGTTCTGTTCCCTCGCGTATCATCGCCTTAACACTGGCAGTCGGAATTTTATAAGGACCCGGATCGGGAGGAATAATTACAAAGTTGCTCTGATAAACCGTATAAATCTCTCCATCCAAGGTTTCGGAGATTTTGGTAAATGGAACTTTGTAACCTTCCAGTTTCAGATTTATCGGTGAACCGGAACCGGTTTGTTCTTTCATGGTTAGAGCCAACTGCTTTTTCTGTTCCAGCAAAGGGAATCTGAATCCGTAGTCCTCCACATCTTCCTGGATATACCACTTTAAGGTCACAACTACAGGCTCCTGCCAGTAATAGCTGTTTTTATCCGTGTGAACGGTCAGTTTCATTTTGCTCTGTTGTCCCGGTTGCTTCACTGAAAGATTAAAACCGACGGATTTATAGCTTTTGCCGTCATAAACGACTTCAAATCCGGGTATTTGATAAGAGCCGGTTTTTTCGGCACTGACACCAATAGTGTAGACCAGTCCGCTAAAGCTGGTTACTTTGCCGTTTACAATGAACGTTTGACTGGATCTGGCCGGATGCCCCATCACCCTGAAATTCAATCCCGAAACATCAGGACTTTTCAGCTCAACCTTGCTTTGTGTGCCGTCAATCTTGAGTTGCAAGGTGATCTCATCTCCCAACAACAAAGTACTTGCTGAAGGTTGAAGTTCGATTTTCAGTTCCGCAAAAGAAAATATGGGATTGAATGAGAGCAGGAATACAAGCGGGATGAGTCTATACAGGCAGATCTTCATATTCTCGGGAATGGAAAAAGTCGACAATCACAATATTAATCAGTAACAGACTCTGCCATCCGGCAGTAGCGTCTGGCTATACACAGTAATTTGATATAAATAACCAAGTCTGACAAGAGGAGGAATCATCAGTAAAATTAAGCGTTGCCCATTCATAAGACGCATGGACCAGGTCTCTGATTGCTTGAACTGTAACGTCCCTTTTATCTGGTCAAATTATAAAGATAGGTGTACATTTTAGACCGACCAGTCAGAAAACGAATCCATAACTGAATACCCAATGTCATATCAATAACATGAAAGCCTTTTTACAGAGAATAGGTCGGCATCCTCTAATCCGTGTCTTGCGTAACAAAAACCTGATTAGGTTGTGGATTGGTGAAGGGTTCTCTGTTCTTGGTTCACAATTTTACATGATAGCTTTGCCCTGGTTGGTTCTACAAATCACCGGGGATACTTTCCAGATGGGCACTGTATTGGCATTGGCCGGAGTTCCCCGTGCTCTGTTTATGCTGGTTGGTGGCGCCTTTACGGACAGATTTGCCCCCAAAGTCATCATGATAGCTTCCAATACCGTTCGCATGTGCGTTGGAATCTATCTTGCCTTTCTGGTTTACAACAACCAGGTTAATATTACTCTGCTGTATCTGTTATCGCTGACTTTCGGGTTGGCCGATGCGTTTCTCTATCCGGCACAATCAGCAATTCTGCCTAAAATCGTCAAACCTGAGTTTTTATTGGCCGGTAACTCCATTGTACAAGGAACCGCTCAATTGAGTATTGCTGTTGGGCCTGCCCTGGCGGGGATTGTGATAGCGGTATTTTCCGGGGGGGCTGCCAATGATATCGTATCAAACCATACCATGGATATGTTCGGTATTGCTGTTGCTTTTATGGTTAATGCATCTGCCTTTTTTATATCCATCTTGTTTTTCCTCTTGATCCGCTTAAACAGGTTTGAAAATCATTCAGAAACATCAAACGAGCAAACTATGCTGGATTTGCTCTGGGAAGGAATACTCTATCTAAAACGTGATAAAACACTGATTTTCATGCTATTTGTTGCAGCGTTCAACCATTTTCTGGTGGAAGGACCTTTGTTTATCGGGGTACCTGTACTGGCCAACAGCCGGTTTACACAAGGAGCGGCTGCTTTTGGAATCATAATGTCCGGATTGGGCGCAGGGATGTTGACAGGTATTGCAGCCGCAGGACTGTTGCCGGCATTAAATCCCAGGCGTATGGGCAGCATATTGATGACCCTGTTAAGCCTTTCAGGTCTTGGGATGATCATTTTGGGATTCATGAGTAACACGTATTTAGCCGCTTTTGTGGTCATGTTGATGGGGTTGGCGCAAGGGTTTGTGATTGTGCAATTTTCCACCTGGATGCAGCTTCGTGCGCCATCACATCTGCTGGGAAGGGTGCTGAGCATGATGATGTTTGCTTCGGTTGGATTAGTCCCCGTCTCCCAGGCAATGTGTGGAGCGTTGATCAAGTTTAGCGTCACAGGCTTGTTTGTTGGGGCTGGAATCATTGTGGTCGTGTTGAACCTTATGATGTCGTTTCGCCGTGAGATAAGAATGATGGGGCTTGCCAACGAAGGAGTGTATTTCGCCGGAGAGGAAGAAAGTCGTAAGTCATGATGGCACGCAGATGCAGATGATATTTTGCAAAAAATATATTGACGAAAAAAAATAAGTTTTCTAGATTTAATACTTGATCTGATGAATGGGGTATAGCCAAGCGGTAAGGCAGAGGGTTTTGATCCCTTGATCCCAGGTTCGAATCCTGGTACCCCAGCCATTGATCAAAAGGTGGGCGGGAGTAGCTCAGTTGGCTAGAGCATCAGCCTTCCAAGCTGAGGGTCGCGAGTTCGAGTCTCGTTTCCCGCTCCATCCTAAAAGCCTTTATCAAAGCAGGTTCACAGCCGTTTTTGATGAAGGCTTTTTTATTTTTACCCACCTAAAAATCCACTGACTGACAAAATACTGACCGAATCTAATCAACTTAATTCAGAAGCCCGATATTACTGCTTACAACCTCGCTAAAACTTCTATTCCTTATTTTTTTTGACAAAGTATCAGCTGAGATCGGGCTATAATGCTCAATATTCACCTCTCTTGAATTGCCAATATAACAGCCAGCCTCTTCAGGAGTAAAACCAAGCCTTTCTTGCAGGATTACCCTATTAAAAAACCTCCTTAAGTCATGCAGATGCAAATCCTCAACACCTGCTTTTCTCAGAATAGTCGCCCATGATTTTTTAATTGAATCGCATCGAGAATAACTTACTTGCCTGTGCCCGCAAAGAGTTCGGTCAACAAACTCCTTACACTTAAAACACTGATAATATCCGTGTTTAACAAACATTGGACAGCTTTTCAAAACACGCACTTGCTGCTTTGGAAACACAAATCGAGCAGAAACCGGAATTTTTTCTCCTGTCTCATTTCTGACTGTTCCAATCGAACCAACTTTTGGCATGCTAAGCAAGATACTCAATGCCTCTGGAAAAAGTTTGATAGTTCTTTCCTTTTCCCATTTAGGAGACCATCCAATTCCTTCAACTCCAGGACAATTAGGTTTATTTCTTATGAACCAGTAACCAGTTTCCAAATCAAAATCGTCCCACTCTGCATGGAAAACTTCACCAATCCTAGCTCCAGTAAACAATGCAAAAGGAATAATCTTGTCTGTTGGCGAATCATTCGGACTAAAATTAACCTTTGTTCCAAGTGAGCATAATATCGATTCAATCTCTTTAACTGAAGGGATTCTATCTCGTGTCAGCTTGCCTTTTTTTGGAAGCTCGACATCAGTCATTGGATTATCCAAGGCAGCCAATTTCATCTTTTTCAACTTATTGAATACCTTAGACACCGCTGTCCGATAGTTCTTCGCACTTGACTTACTTAATCCCTTTGCATTCAGGCTTGAAATCAACCTTGCACAATCAAGCGGAGATATTTCATCCAAATAAACCAAACCTTGACTCTCAAAATAAGCAAATGAATTTTTTATTAAGCTTTTATCATTCCTAAAAGACCGTTTCCCTTTTTTATCTGATGTAAGCTCAAGATATAGCACTTTTGCTTCTGAAATTGTTAATCGCTGGTTTATGTTCAAAAAACCTCCAAGCTTTTTGCGGTCATAGTCGTCAAATTTACCATTTGCAAGCTGCCCCTGTTTAATCCGGGCAAGCTTAGCAGCCTCTTTTTTTTGATTACTGCAAGGCCTTCTAACTCGCTTTTTATTCGGCAGCATATAATTAAGCCAAAACTTGCATGCTGACAGTTTATTGTATTCAAAAACAGTTACCTTTGGCGCATAACCAACTAGTGTTTCCATAATCAGACTCCTTCATCATAAATAGAAGGAATTCGTCTTCTCTTAAGGAAACTCAACAAATCTGTTCTTAAAAATACAGCATGTTTAGCAGGTTTGGAATAGGCAATCTCATTTTTTTTAAACGCCAATCGTTCAAGCGTGTGCACACTAATGCATAGGAATTTTGCAGCTTCATGTTTATTAAAAACCTGCTTTTCTTCATGAAAATCCTTAACAACACTAAGCAGCATTTTTTTAAACTGAATTAGGAGTATATTATTATTGAAATACTCTGGATTCATTTCTCACCTACGCTTACAGCTTAAATTAGAATCATTCACTCTGATAAAATCTCATAAATGCCAGTATTCAAAATCTCTCTTACAAGACACACTCTGGTTTTCCATTGAATCTCAACCGGCAGACTCTCCAGTTTTGACAAAACACCTGACATCACCTTTTCATCTTTGCAGGCAGTAATAACAAAATCGGCTTTTGCATTTTGAATATCTTTTTCAATATTTATTATTTCGTGAGTGGCAGTCATTGCGACTTCTATTGCAATAAGCTGGTCGTTTTTTTCAACACCAACATCAATATGTTTTCCGCCTCTGTGAAGTTCTATTGTAACTCTGGCGTCTGGATTAGTTGCTGTTACCTGATTTGCAATCAGATGCTGATACAGCACATGCTCATGACCTGCGCCTTTTCCCCAAAAATGCTTTTCCTTTATTCCAAGAACAACATACGCAGGCTTAAGAAGAACCGGGTATTTAGGACTGCCTCTTCCAATCTTAATCTGAATCATTTTTACCAGATGCTTTTTTACACACTGCCTAGCTAATCTGCTTCCGCTTCCAGCAGCAAAGCCTGCAAGCTTGCATATCTCAGTCAGGGTCTTTTGATACTGATAAAGATTAACTGACCAAAGAAATGTTTTTGTCTTGTCGTCAATATCAGGAGCTGCAGGCTTTTGGGCTTGCTTTTGGTCAGGCGTAACCTCTTCTTGTGCAGGTTGTGTTGGGTTACTATCACTAAATTCCTGCTCTCTTGGCTGATACCTGGCAACAACTGCTGGAAGAAAACTCAAAAGATATTCATTGTTCATTCTTACATCATGGTCAGAGACATCACTAAACTGCTGAATCTCAGGTATAACGCCAACAATCGGTGCTTGAAATCTCAACGAGTTTTTTATCACAATTTGGCGCTCTGCAAGAATATGGCAATATTCCTTTTGCTCTGGAGTCATAGCTCCTATGCAGCGAAACATAAAGTCTGTGTCAAGCGCATTTGCAAGACTGAACATGATTTTAACAGCAGAGTTGGAGTGAATGCTTGAGCCGATTTGGTGCGGTGTCTGGGTGCAGCAAAACACATTGATTTTTGACTTTCTAACAGTTGACAGCAAATCATGGATAATCGGCATTCCCTGGTCCGGGCGTCTTTCAAGCGCAGTATCAAACAGCAAATTCCCGTCGTCAATTCCACACAGGCTCCAATATTCAGTGCTGGCTGAAAGCTTGTGCCTAAACAGCTTTGTAATAAGCAGATTAACAATAAAGATTTGCTGCTGGCGCGTCAGGTTTTCAATCTCAAAAATGCAGTGATGGTCCAACAAAAATTCTTCATGTCCCTTTGAACAGTCAAAGACTTTCCCAAGCGGACCAGCAAGCATTCCGCCAAGCCGATTTATAGCTGAATCCTGGTATCCTGACGCTCTGCTATATCTTGGATGGCTTTGCGACTTAATATATCCATACAAATCAAACAGCGACGGAACAGAATTTAGCTTCTCAAATTGCTCATACAAAAAGCTCAAACATTCGATCAAATAGTTTTTTGTCCCGTCATAAAGGCTCTGGCTTTGAATAAAAACATCAGCAAAAATATTGCAGTAATCATAGACCTCTATTCCATTTGGATTCAGAGGATTAAATTTTATGTTGCCGTCAAAAGAAGTAACAAGAATCTGATTGTTCAAATAAAGAAGACTTCGAGTGTCTTTAGCCCGAACAAAAAGCCAAGCCTGATTTCCAAGTTGAAGTCCCTGGGCAAAAATCAAATTAAGAAGCGTTGTTTTTCCAACTCCAGTCTGCCCTGCAATAAGGCAGTGGCATTCATGCGGGTGCATTCCAATGTTTAAATTGTTTTCAGAAACAGCAAGGCTTATAGACGCAGAAACCTCCTCATCTGGCATCTCAAACGGACTAAGACTGCACTTAGACAGCTCAATTACCTGATTAATCAACTGAAATTTCTCAGGATTGCTTTGGTTCAAATGAGCAGAAATCAAAGCCCTTGCAGTCGATGGATTTAGTCTGTTTGCCTTTTTAAGCTTAGCAAGAGTGTCAAATCCCAACAAAACCCTATTGATGTATTCATTCATAATCTTAAAAAATAAGTGTTATTGCTTCTTTTTGTGGTATAAATCGCCAAACGGCTTAACAATATGGCTTTCCAACTCTTTTAGAGAATATCAAATCGTGTTTCTGCCATTTACTCATTTCTTCGAACCAAAGCTCCTTATCGATTTCTCTCATGATCTTGTCTGTTGGCTTTTTCCATTTTCTTAGAATGCCGAAAGTGTTTGACACAGAATCTCCGCCTTCCATAAAAACAGCTTTAATCTTTTGATTTGCCTTGATTTTACAGCTCTCAACAACCTCTTTTGGATTCACAAATACCAATGATGAATTGCCCCATTTTCTTGTCACACTCTCGATTTCCATATTATTGAATATAATACATTGATATAATTTTAAATTTTTCCAATTTACAGATTCCTCTCAATTTGAATTGTTGATCTCTCTTTTAAGAAAGCTGTAAATATCACCAGTCTTATTCATTGCATTTGAAATAACGCTCTCTTTTAATCCCAGTGCCTCAGCAATCGAGCGGTTGCTAAGATTTGCCCTCTTTTGCATAACCTTCAACATGCCTTTCAAATCAATCTCTTCATCTTCCTCTAAGCCGGTTGGCGGCTCTATCTCTTTCAAACTTTCATCCATGTTTTCCTCATCAGTCCCTTCTGACATTTCAGTTAAAAAAGAATCCAACTTGGCATAGTGGCCTGACATAACAAAGAAAATCACAGCAGTAATTTGCATAAAGAGTTTAAGAAAAATAATGAGAATCACAGTGACTGTATCGCCAATAGATGATTTTTGCGTTTTCAAGTTGTTTACATACTCGTCAAAGAGCCTTTTCTGATTTTTTTCGTGCATAATAGCATTTAACTTTTGGTCTTTTTGCCTCAGCCACTTTTCAGTCTTCTGCCCTCTTCTAAGCTCTGCGCTCAACGCATTAGTCAACTTCTGCTTGTTGCGAATTTCAACAACTTCATCAATTTTAGGCAGAACATGGCGTGCAGAACTTGAAACAAAGGACAGAACAAGAATCAGTCCTCCCAAAAACAAAAGCAATTTTTTGGTCGGATCTTCCTTAGCATTAAACGCCAGGACAAACAGCAGACCAATCATGCACTCAATTAACAGACTCGTGACAAAACCAAGATACAAAAAAGAAAAAATCTCGCCATACAGCTGGGTTTGATAAAACTTCCCAGAATCCAGAGCTATTACAATACTGTTTGCTATAGCCACTAATAGACACATTACAGAGATATATTTCATGATTGCCTCTAGAAATAGTGTTAAAACCGATTGTAATTGAATTTTCTATGGTCTATTCCAAATAAAAAAACAGAGTTACTTTCATCCTTGATTTGAAAAATTTAGTATTAATAGATAGTTATATCTTTTGCTCAATTCCCTTACCGAAAACCAATTCCAAAAAATCCATAAATCTTTCCGAGTAATTTGTGCCAAAAGGAGCAAAACCAAATCCCGGTTTTTGCGTGGTATTTTCCGCACATAATGCAGGTAGTTTTTCCACAAAAACAGCGAGAGAGGTTTTCAGAACGAACCAGCCTTTTGCATGACTGGCACCTGCATATCCCGTATGAGTTCATCGGTGTTCCGTCATCAAGTGTGCAAACATTGATGATTTCCTCTTCAACTTTCTCTGGATAACCTTCAGGATTCATAACCAAATCTTCCCTGACCTGCGAAATCACACTATCTGTCGGATCTTCAATCAGCCTAATTCTCCTAACAGTCTTCTCTGTCGGATTCAAAAGCTTCTCAATAAGCATTTCCTCTAGGGATTGACTCATGCTCTGATTTGATTCTTGCTCCTGGAGAAACTGCAAAATGTCGTCTGTATAATCCGGCATGATTTGTCCTTATTAGCGTTTGTAAATTCGGCTTCTTTTATCAAAAACCGCAGTCATTAAACTCGTTTCTTAAGAATCCTTTGTCCCATTTCTTCCAGACTTATGAATTCCTCAATCGGACTCTTTCTTGCCTCTTCGAGTTCTTCTTTTGCCCAGTCAGAAAGTTCTCCTTCATTGTCGTGTTGGATGTCCATCTTAAGAACCATTAATACCGATCTCTAAAGGAAACTCGATATTAAACTGCTTTAATACCTTGCTAAGGATTTCGACCCTTTTTCCAAAGCCCAATATTCCTATTCCGTATAACTCGTTTGTTTTGGAGTTTTTAGTTATGAAAATTCCCGATTCAATTTGTTCTGAGAACTCATTTTCTGGCGGTTCTCCAAAAGTTACTTCTAAAAAATCTCCTTCTTTATCGTAATAAATATCGTATGTTTGATTTTCCATTTTACTTAATATTTTTTTCGAAAAATGCTGAGATAATGAATCCCTCACTATTTAAGTATTTTACTATGAGCAAGAGATACTTGTGAGGAGATTTCAGATACTTATAGAATTTGTAATAAAGATAAACATTTTTATCGGTTTTAGAATTTGTTATTGCATCAGGATTTCTCAAAGCTTCTTTCATTTCCCTTGTATACTTAGTTAAGGCAGGATGCCTGCTATTTATATGTCTCCATTGTTTTTTAGTTAATCTTATTTTTCTTCCCGTCTTATCAATTACTTCAAAAACATGCGCCATTGGTCAAAAAATCAATCGGCACTTAAAATTGTTTCTATTCAAGCAATTGACAAGAGCACTCAGGATTAATCCTTGTCTCAGACCAGAACTCATCAAAAGGCTTTTTTGAACCAGCTGTGCCCCGCTCGTTGCTGATAAACAAAATCGAGCTGTCTAGTTCAGTGATTTTCTCAATAAACGAATCTTCTCTGTCCCCCAAAAGAATCCCCAACGCGAGCTTAACAGTTCGTGCAACAACCACTTGAATATCACAGATTAAAGCAGGCATGGGTTTGGCGTGATCTGTTGTGTAATCCCAGTCTGCTTTTTTCTCCTCTTTCATCTCACCGATAATTGAGCTAAAAACGCATTCATAGCAGGGAAATCCAGGCAGAGTAAAAAGAATGTCGCCGCCTTTTCCTGAGTCATACACAGCCGGATAAAATACAGGCTTTAAAGAGTGTGCAAGGCCGTTTATAAGAACCTTTGTCTTAACTGAGTCAGTCGCTTCAATAATCAAATCTGACTTTTCAATAACCTCCAAGAGTTCCTTGCGCCTCATCTCAAACACATCTTCTTTGCGAAGTTCGATATTTGCGCACGGATTTATGCTCAGAAGTTTTTGATAAATTGCATCTGTTTTGTCTTTTCCAACATCGTGCAAATCATAAACTGACCTGCAAAGGTTACTAAGGCTGACCTCATCAAAATCAATCAGTATTAGATTAGTTACTCCGCATCTGACCAAATCAAGAGCAATCGCAGAGCCGCCGCTTCCAAGACCAATTATTAAAACTGTTCTTTCCTGAAGAACTGACTCTTCAATTATCCCCTTGTTGCGCTTTTGAAAATCAGTCGCATAGTCGATAACTTCAACCTGAATTTTCTTGCTCTTGCCGTCTTGCTGACTAAAACAAGCCAGGCTCCCTTCAACAAACCTAAACACCAATTTCTCGTTTTCTTCTTTGCTGGTTGCGCAATAAACACCAACTTTTTCAAGCCTTGGTGCTGACTTGAGGGAGCTTATTATCACTGACTCCTTGTCTTGGATTCCGAACAGTTCGACTTCGGAGTCGCGATTTAATTCCTCGATTACTTGGCTTAATATCTTTACTCTCATGGCTTTCTCCTGAGTTGGTTGAAACAGATGGAGCAAAACAATCTGCACATTCCAGAATGCAGGTTTTTGGCAGCACCTGAATGTCTGCTTTCTCAACTGTGACCTGGTTTTGATTGTTAAGGCTTGCCACATACGCATAAATCGGAAAGTTCTCAGCTTGACTTTCAGTTACAATGCAGCTGATGAGAAAATTATTGATTTTGTAACTTGGGTTTTGAAGTATCTGGCGGCAAGTAGCCAAATCTCCTTTGGTAAGAGTGATAAGACCTGAAGGGTGTTTATGAAAATCACCCTTGTAATCCAGGCCTTTATTTTGAAACTCCCTAAGATGACGATTTAAAATATTGACATCTAAAGGAGACTGGTAATAAGTGGCTCTTTCTCGCTGTGCAAAACAAGATGAGGGGAGTACATCTGTTATGACATTTTTGTGCTTCTTGGGGCCAATAAGAATTCCGCCTGTTTCAAGATTTGGGCTGATTTTGTATGACTCAACAAGCATGACGCATATCGCGTCCAGGCTAAATAATAGTTTCATGGTGGTCCTTTTAATAGAGGCCAGTTAATAGAGCCTCTGTCTTAGATTAGTTGTCAAAAAAGCGTTTAGGCTCAAGTGTGGTGTTGTCTTTGTTACTGTTTTCTTTGCCGTCATTTCGAGGGTCAATCGGAGTCATTTTCCCGTCTTTGCCCACGCCGACATTTTGCTGTTGCTTAAGCTTCCTTTGAAGCTCGTTTAAATCAATTGCCATTTTTTCTCCTAAATTAATGGTGATAAACAGCCGCAGGCCAAGTGCCAGTGTGTGAATACACCTGATAACAAAAGCACCAGGCAGCAGCTAAATTGCGAATCTCCAAGATTGAGATTCCAGAGTTGTAATCATTTGAGTGCATTAAACAAAGTCGTCCATCTTCATACATATGAGCTGAGATGCTTGGCTTTATCCAGGGATCTTTAACAAACACTTTTGGCATTTTGTGTGGAAAGCTCTCATCTGTTTCAATCGATATATGGAACTTTGTCTCAAAGTTGTTGACTATGCACTCATTCCAGATAAGCTCCTCGTCGCATCGCGCCAAGGTCGCATTTGTGTTTTTGCGCATTGAATGAATCTCTTCCAGGCATCTTTTTGGCAGGCGGGTCCACCAATAGTCCCCCCTTACAGGCAGTCCAAAATCACCCAACACATTCAGGCATTGTTGCTTTTCAAAGTTTTCAAAAAGTTTAAGGAACATTGGTTTTCTCCTTTAGAAATTGAAGGATTTGAATTTTGTTTTGTTAAATACAGAATATCACTGGGAGCAGAGGTGTACATGCAAGCGTAATCTCAAGAATGGACAGATAAAAAGAATGGTAAGTTGGGGTTTGAGAAGGAGAACTGGTTGAGATCAGAGAGGATGAATCTCAGGTAAATCTCAGGGGGAATCTCAGATGTTCAAAAAAGGATTATTTGGACTGAATAGAAGAGGAGATTTGGAGAAAAGTTGGGGGAGAATTGGGAAAGGGTGTGGGGTGGATTTCGGGTGGTCAAAAAAGAGATGTTCGTATGCTTGGAATACAAGTTGGGTTTTAGGGAGGTTTTGGGAAATCGAATCTGTTATGTTAGGGACGTGTAGCAAAAAGTGGAAAAATAGAGAGTAGCTAGGGAGAGTTTATTTCTTTTTTGATTTGTCGGTAGAAGAAATTGTTGATTCAAGAAGCTCTTTCAGAATATTGTCGTATTCTTTTGATACGTCAAAATCGATTGCAACAAGCTTTTTAACTATATTTATTTTTGTTTTATCAAGATTTTCATCATCACCTATAATGGTCTTAAGATTATTCATTTCATCATTTAGTACTAATTCCACATCTTTATTAACTTGTTTGTTTTTTAATGATATAAGTTCTTTAATGATTTCAGATTTAAACTTTATTGTTGTGAGATTTTCAGAAATTTTTTCACTTTTACTCATTACTCTAAATCTTGTAAAAGCAATTATTCCAAGGCCTATCGCAACGAGTCCCGCACCTACTGGTCCTTGAAAAGAAAATGATTCTTTTACAAGATCTAACTTAACACTTGTATCAGCTTTACCCAAAGATTCTACAAACCTATATTCAATTAAACATCCAAATGTTATTGGGATTGCAGCCACTAAATAGCCAATAAAAGTCTTCCACCACTCTTTTTTAACAATTTCAGAATTCAAGTCTGTTGGTAAATTGGGACTGATCTCTGAGGAAGAATAAGCTTTTAGACTATCCAACGGCATTTTGAATCTCCAGAACTTTAACTCTCATTTTTGATTTCATCGACCATATTTTGTATATAACACCCATATTCAGGAACATCATCTAACCCTTTAAAATTCAATAGTTGAATTGAATCACCAATACAATAGGATTTGGTAGAATAATCGGTGTAACTCATACTTGCTCTTCCCGAAATCATTCTAGGGCTGTAATCAGAAACTGTTGCATCAAATAGAAATTCTCCGGAAATATATCTTGCTTCAAAAGATGGATGATAAAAATACTCATTTATTTTATAACGTTCCAATATAGATAGTTCAAACAGCCAAACATATTTTGGTAGGTGAAGGGTAGAATACCATTTTACTATTTCTTTATCATAGCAACGTCCAACGATAGAGATTTTAAAATCACTTCCTTGGATTAATAAGGACCGCCACAAAAAAACTTTGTTTCTATATTTATAAGCAAAATTATCGTTAAACCAAGAAACAAGGCTCTTAAAAGGTTCGGTTGAGCTTGTTTTAACATATGGGTGAACAGGAATAATGACATATTCTAAATCATATTTCTTTCTATCTCTTCCCATTTCTAACATGACACTTGGATCAATATACTCTTTCTTTATTTTCTTGTTCTTACAAAAAATTCCGTTGAATTGTGTGATCCTTTTCTTAGGGTTGTTTTTTATCAAACATATTCGATTGAATGGGCCATATGCATCATCGTGGCAATAGTATACATTCACTCGATTACCAATTAAATAATGTTTTTCATTATAAGCAGTTGAAATAGATGTATAATTTGAAGAGGGTACAAGGGGAGAAATACTTGGAAAATTCATATGTTCAACTTTTGGTAGACAGTGAGCAACTACAGTTACAACATGACGTTGTCCATTTTTATTTATGCATAGTAATACTGGGTAGCCAGACTCAACAAATGAATAAATTTCATTTGTTAACCTAATAAACGAAGTATTAATACTTTCAACTTCTGATTGGGCAAACGATAATATTCTAACACCTGTTGCACTTAGAGCATTTTTAATCTCAGCTACTGTTGTCCCATCCTCAGTAAAAGTTAATGCCTCGTCATTAAGTTTTACTTCAAGCTCTCTATTCCATTGACCTACTGCTTGTTTAGTAATGGATCTAAAAAACAAACGATTTGTACCAAACTTTTCAGCCAATATTTTGTTCGCAACCCAAAGTGATGCTGTTGCGCATTGTCCTATATTTGGATCTTGTTGTATGAACTCGGGGGTGTTTATCGAAAAATGGGTATTCAAAATATTGACTGTGCATTGAGAAGTAGCTTTGAGATATGGTTTCCCTCCCTTTTCTTCAGTAAATTTTGTCACTTTTTCACTCATTTCATCAATTGGCTGATCATCAAATCTGAGTGCTGTTCTTCCGACAATAAATGAGTGAATTGGACGTAAGTTACAGTATCCAATCCAGCTAATATCTAAATCCATCTTAATTTTCTGTTTTGTCTCTCCTTCATATAAATATTTGAGAAGTTGGTCGGAGTTATTTTCATCACCTTTAAAAAAATGGATTCTTTTTCCTGCTATTTGATATTGACTAAAGGAGTATGAATAAAATCCAGAATAGCTATCCCAGAATTCAAGATCTAAATACGGTTCTTCAATAAGAGCAAAAGCGGAATAATGATCAGCAACACAAGTGAAAATACTTCGAATTGGAGTTTGGTTTTTATTGTCTTTGAGGAAGGGAATCAAAAACCTAAATGGAGGGCGCAAATGATTGTTATCATCTTCTAATCTGTTGATGTTAAATTCATTTTCTTCCCAGAGCAACAAGAAATCTTTAATATTTTTACTGGAGAAATAATCAATTTTGATTTCTTTTGGGATATTATTAGCCCAAATATCCATATCGGAGAGAATTTAACCTTTATACTTTACATGTTCGTATTTTGATAGAGTTTTTGCTTGACCTATATTAGATTCATAAGAGTGTTTATTGACCCGAGCAATATTGGCTTCAACTTTTCTATAATGTTCTGCCCTTTTTTCTTTTGGTAAACTATTTACATATTCAACAGCTTCAACTGCTGCTCTTGAAATTTGTTGTGTATTTTCGTTTGTTCTTGGACGCAAATAACCTGTTAAGTTTTTTTTAGTCATAATCGATCTCCTACTCTTTCAAGACAAGAGTTTATTTAAACATTTTGTTATTACAAATGGTTAGCTATTGGCCCATTGTTTAGCGAAATGAGAATGTTTCCTCATACAACGATTCGACGGTTTAGTCATAAGAATAACAACTTCCATACCAAACTTGCATTATTCCAATCGTCTGAAATTGTTGAGATCTCTGAAAAATAAACAAATGTTTTCTATCAATATTGTTTTACACCTGTTAATTAATGCTATCAATAAGATTTCCTAACTTCAATGACTTTCCTCAGATAACAAATTCACCATAATTCTAGCGTATAAAGCCCTTGTTTCATTTGTGAACTCAATTTCTCCATAATAATAAATATTATACATTTACCGTTTCAATATGTTTGGGACATTACTGCCTTAGTATTTCTAAACCTTTACCTTTTATTGGCTGATCTCAACCTCAATCCCCACAGGGTTAACAATCAACCTATAACATCCAGTCTTACCAAGCTTATCACCGCTTTGTATGATGTTGTTCTCAAGGCTTTTTTCTAACCCAAGAGAATTGCGCACTTTCGTATTAATGCGCGAAACAACAACACTGACATCATGCTCAGATCTTGGCTCACCCTTAACCTGATAAATCTTCCAATTTTTGACTGACTCGATTAACTCCTCAAAATCAACCCATCCAACCTCGTCAGGGCTTTTCTTCTTGCCGTCAATTAAATCCTTATAATCCTCTTTTAATCTCTCAACCATCACCACCAGCATATCTCCCTCAATTGATGTGGCCTTAATCAGAGGCTTTGAATCAAAGTTTAAAACTCCTTCGTTGTTATCTTTAAAATTTAAAGAGACCTTTAAATCTTTAAAAGCAGTCGAGCCTGTGTTGCTTTCATTTCTTTGAAATCCAGAAGAATCAGGATTTGAATAAGCACCAGCAGACTGCTTACGCAAATCCCTTATCTGGTTTTCTTTTTCCTCGCTGTCCAAGCTTTCATTTTTTACGATGTCATAATACGACTTAATCAGATTGGTCACTGAATTAAGGTCATGATAAAGCCGTCCTAGGTTTCTTGGCAGATTCCTAAGAATCTCCTGAAGCCTCATTTGAAATTCTAAACCAATTGTTGCAATTGCACCCTGGCAGTCGTCGGTAAACGGTTTTTCTGCTGCCTGAGAATAAACTGAGTTTGCTGTAATACCTCCAATTAGGTGTGAGGCATCACTATATTGATGCTCAAGTTCAGCAATCAGCTTATCACAAAGAGGAAATTTCGGATAAAGCTCGTGCGACAGTCCAATAAACTTCTTTAACTCTGTTTCTGTCTCTTCTTGTCTTAGAGTCGTAAGCTCGGTTTTATAAAACGAGTTAATCAATGTCCTGCTTTTCTCGTCAATTTCAGCCAACATCCCGTAGACTCCCCTTACCAGGTAAAAGAACTTAGTAAAGTAAAACTCAACACTTGAGATTATGTCGACTGTCCGGATTAGTGAGCTAAGATCAGCCAAATCACTTGCAGGCATCAAAAGAAACTTCTCACTTAATTCCTGGCTATAGTAATAGGAAGGGTGCCTAAAGACATAAAACTTATCGTCGATAACAGACTTTGGAATCTTAATTGGCTCAGTTCCTTGAACACAAAAATAGTCGCTGATAAACTTGAAAAATTCAGATGATTGGTCATTTAGGTCTTGGACTAAGGTTTCTTTTGGGACTTCTTCATTCCAGCGTTCAATGAAATAAAAAACAGTGTTCGGCAGGTAATATCTGTTTTTCACATTCTCATCTGCATTCACAAAGAATGACTCCCAAACCCCAAAAATTTCCTTTTCAAGCCCATTGAATCGATGTCCAAAATCATTTATTGATGTCTCAGCTTCTTTTGCAAAAGCAAACATCATGATTTCATAATCTTCGTGAATTTTTCTAAAAGAAATAACAAACGACGAAGACTCAGACTCAGTGATTAGATTAGCCGGATTGTCAATGACGATATTTCCAATGACTCTTGTCTGAATGCCAGAAATCAGTTTTTGGTAGATTGCGAGTTCTTCATCATAAGATTGCTCAAAACTGCTCTTGGTTGCCTCTCCCTTTGACTGCCAGTGTGTTCCTTGTATCCATGAGCCTTTATAGGTATCAAGAAATCTTGAAATAAAACTTTTCAGAATTTCATCAACCCCATCAAGGCTGGCAAAGTGCATTGAAAGGCAGAGTCCGAGCTTGGTTGCTGTTAGATTCATATAATCAATTTTCAAAGACAGAGTTCCAATCGATTATTGCTTTTCTTCTAGAAATCTCTGATACAATTCTTCTAGAACTCTATCATTACCCCAACAACTGGCTGCTATAAAAGCAAACGACTTACAGTAATCAAACTCATCAGATTCAGCAAACCTGAAATCCCGTTTATAATTAATTCTGTGTTGTGGTTCTGCCCAAGCATGTTGAAAAAGAGTTCTCACTTGAAGCTCAAAAACTCTTGGCAAGTTTGCAGAGTCTTTAGTTGGTAGATATGAAGTTGGGATAGAATGTATTGACTGGTATCCTTCATATCCAAAGGCATTTGGTTTTTTTTCTTGACGATATCTGTGTTCGACCGTTGAAAATAGTTTCTCTTTTACGAATGTAGAAACAGTTTGGCTAACTGAAGGAAAAAGCACGAGTATTCGTACGCCAATTAAATCCTCAACATTTTGAAAAGGTTGTGAATACTTTTCCGCATTCTGTAAAACCTTTTTAACAAAGCTTTTTTTAGTTTTAACTCTCCCGAAAATCCCGTCGACGAATTTAATGTCCTCTAATCCACACTCCAATTCCTCCGTGATCTTGTTTTTCAAAGCTAATAAATCATTATAAGTTTCTTGGTATTGTCTTCTAATCTGGTCTTCTGTAATTGCCATCTACTTGAAATACTCCTCGTCAATTTCTTCAAAAATATTAATTTTTCTAACCTTACCTTCTGTTTTGATGAAATCATCCGGATCAATATTGGAATCATTTGGAAAATGAACCTCAATGCCATTTTTTAAAACAAACATCTTACTTTTGATTTTGCTTTTAAGAGTGTCGAAATCCACTTTGAATCTTGCATTTGTTTCGATTGTTTTAGGAATTTTGCTGAGATATGCAGTTTTGGCTGAACCAACAAGAAGATTCCCAATCTCCCCAATTGTTGCATCTTGCTTATTTGTTGAAAGAAGTGAATAAAACACTGCCTTTACGCTGTTTTTCTCTTCCGGCGTTTTTGCCTTGGTTTGTGCAGCTTTTAATCCTGTGATTACTTGATTTGTTCCTCTTGCAGGCAGTAACTCGACTGATCCTTCAAGAAACTTACCCGACCAATAATCTGTTACTGATTTTGTCCTTCCAGCTGAAGAATCAACTAATTGGCCCATTAGTAAGTCATTTCTAGAGATTTTATTTGGAACTTCAAAAAAGCAAGCTTTTCTGAGTGTTGATTGTTTGCTGAAAGCATTTTCAATCTCTTTTACGCTTAGAGCATTGCCTCTTGCGTTTAGCTGAATTGGAACTGCATGAGGATATACCCACATAGCAATCCTTTTGAATTTATTTGTCTTCCCAAAAGCAAAGGTGAATAAGAGTTCTTTTGTTCTTTCATCTATCAATTTAGATAGTTTCATAGCCAGGTTTCTGGTGATTGCGTCCTTTTTATTAGAGCCGATTGAGAACAGATTGATTAATTCTTCTCTCATAGGGTTTTTTCGCTTATCACCTTCGAAGACGAAATGGAATGGTTGAAGTTTCAGTCCTTTTGTTAGCCTTCCATTAAAACTTGACAGAAAAATTGATTTGATTTTTTTATTTATTTTTAGTTGTCCTCCAACAATGTCAGAAGGCTTAATATCGACTTTTTTTGCTGGTTTGATCTGATAAACAGAAATGTAACTAAAATCTATTTCTTCCATTAATTCTCCAACTATTTGTTTTCAATATATCTTCGATGTCGTTTTGCATTTTACAATCGATCAGTTATTTTTTCTTTTTTGACCTTGTTTGAGCCAAAGTACTTCCAGCAGCAGATTTTGAAGCTTTGCTTGTGCGTCCGTCTCTTAATGTCTTTGATGCTGCTGACGCAGCTTTAGGAGAGGTTTGTTTTTTAGGCGCTTTGCGTTGAGACAATGCACTGCCAGCCGCACTTTTTGAAGTCTTGCTCGTTGATTTGCTTTTCAGCGTTGATGAAGCCTTACTAGCTGCTTTTTTTCCTGTGACTTTCTTATTAGCCATAATTGCTCCTAACGAAAAATACTAAAAACACCACAAATTTTCGATGAATCATTAGCCAAAGACCTATTCCTTCAACTTTTTCTTCACCTCTTTTAAATCGACCCCACAAAGCTTGCACAAACGCTCAATTTCTTTTTTGGCTTCACCACGTATGTCTTTATCCTTAAGAATATCTTCCAAAACTCCAATTTCTTTTGCGCCCGTGTTAATTGCCTTGTTTAAAACCTTCATCAAATTAATTTCCTTCAAATTGAAGGTCATGGCTTCTCCTTTCTAAGAATTGATTTTTCATCTAACTGCTATCTGTGATTTAAACAGCATGATTTGACTTCAAAACAATGTTGGTTTTGATGGACCAGCATGAACAACAGCGTCGTAAGAAGAAACACCAGAATGCTTTGCTGCATTTGAAACATCTTTTTTAGCAATGGCAATAATTCCTGCTTCAGTGGCTTTACCATCAAATCCAGCATACCAAGTGGTTGTCACATTTTTAATCTTTTTCCATTGTTCGTTTTCTAAATATTCATAAAATTTAGTTCTTTGTCGCGAGGTAACATTATTATCAAGATCAAGAGTTAACATTGCATACATGGTCTTTTCTCCTTATTGTTATTTGTTTTAATTTTACTTAGGCAGCCGTCCCCCACTCTCTAAACACTCTTCAATAGAATTATAGGCAGTGTAATATTTGGTTCTTTTGTAGTACCGACTTGATGAGTCGTGGCAGATCCCGTTGCGCGATTTCTTCACAATACTAGTTGTAGTTTCAGCAGGCGCAGCAACCGGGTTACTCCTTTTGACTTTCTTTTTATTGTGGCAATGATAATCACCAGTTTTTCTGTTGTAATGGCATCCATCGGCATTTGTTCTGCCGCTATGGGCAAATAGAGGTGAATTAAAAGCAAAAATTAGCAAAGTAACGCAAGTAAGCATGAATTTCATGGTCAAGTACTCAAGATTAGGTTGGTGATATGAATTTCAAGACTAATTAAATGATCTTATTCAGAAATAGGAATTAAATTAATTTCTATGTCAGATTGTTTATTTCCAATTTCTGCAATAACTTTTCTACCAGAATTCGACTGCTTTAATACCCTTTTCACCTCATTTATCTGATTATCGCTGATGAGTTTATTGTAAATAATCTTGATATAATAATTGTCATCACCAATAAGCTTGTTATAAGGAACACTTAAAATGGTTCCTACCTTGAACACCTTAGTCTCTTTTACATAAGGATAGTAATCAAAAGTTTGACTAAGTATTAAAGCCTGAGACTGCAAATAATCTAACCCAGTTGGAAATTTAAAATGTACAATCAGCTTTTTCGATTCATCAGAACTTGAAGTACTGGTGTTTTCAATACGATCACTGGTTATATCTGGCTCTTGCGCAATTGCAATGTTTGAACTTAATAAAGGTATGGATAAATTACCCAGGTCTTTTACTCTGACTTCTTTTTTGTACTGATACGGATTAGTAATTAACAACAAAACCACTATTGCTAAAGACCCGCTTGCTTGAACCCAATGAAACTTAATATTAATGTTGCCTGTAAAGCCAGCAGCAATGCAACCCGCTGCAATTGAAGTTACTGTGCAAGTCAACCATCCCAAAAGGTCCTCATTGATTAAAGCTGGTCTTATATTACCCCAAGTGCCAATCAAAACATTGATCGAAAGGTAGATTAAAAAAATCCCAACAATCACCATAATAAAAGAGGATACTATTTCACGCATCGAACGGTTATCACCAACAAGTAATGTTGTTTTTATTTCTTTTATTGCATCTTTAGGTTTTTCGTAATCACTCAGAATTTTATTTATCTGAACGATTTTTTTGTCTGGATTCATTTGTCTCTCCTCTTTTCTGGACTGCCATCATCAACAAGCTTGATTCTTTTTGGGTATCCAACCAAAAGATTGTGGTTTTTAAGTGGCATAATGGTTCCTCAAAAATCAACTATGATCACATGCAATTTAAATGATTATTAAAGTGTATAAACATTTCGTGATCGCTCCTGAAAAATAATATCAGTATTTTTCCAACTTTTTCGGAAAAACATAGGTTTTTCCTCTATGACCTGTGTAATGTTAAGAGAGCAAAAGTAATAGAAATCAAAAGACTATTTATCAGAATATCAAAGGCTTTACAATAAGATTGGGCCTTTACTTTCTTTTTCGAAGTGGCCTTTATTGCAACATGGCGATGAAAGTGTAATTACCTCCTCAGCAAAGCCACTCACGAAGAAGTAATGCTTTGATATTGCAAAAACTTGAAAAAAGGAAGTGTGTCGGGTATAAAGCAAATGACAACTAATTCCAAATTTGGTTTTCAAATCATCAAAAGAGACTGAAATGAAACAATTATTATTAGCAATTTTGTTTTTTGTCCTGTGTTTTCACGCCTATGCAGAACAAGGTGGTAACAAAGAGATTGCAAGTTTTTCAAAAGCAAAGAAAATTGCAGAGAAAATTTACATTGAACACAGAATTACTCTTTACTGTGGCTGCAAATTTTTTGGAAAAGTCATTGACCTTGAATCCTGCAATTATCAAATACGCGAAGATGAAACGCGAGCCAAACGATTAGAGTGGGAGCATGTTGTGCCTGCCTGGGCATTAGGCCACCAAACTATAGAATGGAAATATGGCCACGAAGATTGCAAAACCCGTCGTGGAAAGCATTACCGTGGCAGAAAATGCGCGACAAAAAAAAATAAAGACTTTAAACTGCGAGCAGCAGACCTTTATAATCTTTACCCATCAGTAGGTGAAGTAAACGGTAACCGCTCGTCATATAAAATGGGAATTATTCCAGGAGAAGAGCGTGAATATGGTTCCTGCGATGTTGAAATTAATCTCAAGACTGTTGAGCCTCGTGAGCAGGTAAGGGGTGAAATAGCAAGAACCTATTTTTACATGAATAAGGCTTATCCTGGCTATGACATTATTTCCAGTGAGACCAAACCAATGTTTGATGAATGGAATATAAGCGATCCAGTTGATTTTTGGGAGTGCAAGCGCGCAAAAAAAATCGAAGAATTGCAGGGCAATGCAAATGAGTTTGTCAAAATACCCTGCAAAGAACTCGGATTATATTGACAGTTACATGCGTCGCTCAAAATGGGGGGTGTCTTTGAACGATTGCCAATTGCCTCCCCACCTATTTCTTTTGTGCAAACTTTCCCAATATTCTCCAAGTGGTTTTAACTCCTCCACATCATAAGTTAGTCTAAGCTTATCCTCCTCTTTTTTAAAAAAATTCAAGTCTATCGCAAGCCTCTTCAAGTGCTTGCTGTTCATTGTCTTGCTTCTTCCTTGCTGAATATAGAGCTTTTGTTGGTCAACAGTCCGATAAAGTTCTCCACCTGTCACAATAAATTCAAGTCTGTATGCTTCAGCTAACAGCTGAGTAACATGAATCAGAAACTCAGCCTGAATTTCTACCAGAGCCATATTTATTCCTCTAATTTGTTTTTTCTAGATTGAGCCAATGCCATGGATAATTCATGAATTTTAATTTGTTTTTCTGAACTGCCTGAGCTTGACCCAAAGAAAAACTGGATAATAGCAGACAAAGAAACCCCTAAAAGGAACCCAAGCACTGTGTCCACAATTCTTGTATTTTCACCCGGGACTAAATCATCCCAAAATGTCACCATAAAAATATATCCAAATGTAAGCAGAGTAATCAAAGTGGCATAAAGATAAATAAACCAGCTGGCAAACTTATCACCGCTTTTAAGGGCTGCTTTTTGCAGATCTCTCGCATCCTCCCGATCTTTTTGATGTATCTTTTCTTCTTCAATATCAAGTTCGCGTTGCTTAGCAGAGTGCTCCAAAATTAGCTCTTCATTTTTAAGCTCAAATTCCTTAAGCTTGGTAATTTCTTCACTAGAGAGCTTTCCATCAGCAGCGTCGTTAATATCTATTCCTGTTTGCTCGTGAATAGCATTGGTGACTTCTTCCATTCCTTTATTTACTGCTCCCTTGAACAAACCTGAAAGCATATCCATGCCCTTGCCTGCAAGAAATGATGCAATTCCAGGCAATGCCGAAGCCAGTATTGGTATAGCCATTAATACCTCCTAAAAAAGCTAAATTATTTCCAATTAGATCGAATGTGAAATTTTCAAGAGCGACCACTTCCTGAAAACTCTAAACAAGCTGTCAGTTCCAATAGAATCAATGATGCAATGTGGGCGAGCCAATGATTATTGTAAGCTGAATCAGGCTTGTTTCTAGAATCGTCTGAACTAATAGCAGAATAGTGATTGATTTACAATAAAAATGGCCCTTGGTTTACTATTTGTGTGTGGCCTTTTATCGTAATATTTAGATATACTAAATTGAAGAAAGAATTTTGAATGTAATTTTTCGATGAACTTAGTTTTGATGTGACAAGCAATTAAAAGGAGAGAAAAGAAAGAGAATTAGAATGTATGGAAGGTTCTTATATCCTTGAAATATTGACACTTGCAAACATTTGCCCGGTGGAATCATTGAATGAGAAATGGATTTGATTAGAAATATTGGTTCAAACCGTAATGAACGTCTAATAGGCTCATTACACACAACTACAAATATCCGGTCAATATTGTTGCTTTTTATTGAAGATTGATTCCATGACGAGCTAAACACCGGAAGAGTGGTCTGATAAAAGATGCAACGATATTGAACGATTGCACTTATTCTCATTTTTTCAATTAAAACTAACAAATTATTCTAAACAAAAGAATACAGAGAGCATAATGGGATTAAATCACAAAAATCGAAGATTCTATAGTGCATGATAAGTAAACTTTCTATGTAAAATTTTTGTTTATACAAATTTTATTATTTATCAGATTGAAGGTTTTTCATCATATCCTCAATAACCTTAAGAATTTCTTTAGCTATATCTGTAAATGCTAAATCAGGATTATCCCAACTTGATACTGCATTTCCGTCCTTTGGCAGGGCCTTTAGTTTAGCAAAAGGAGTAACTTGCCAAAGACAATCTCTTAAAATTATTGGAATTACCTTTGCTGTTTTATCATCATGTCTTTTTATTGCATATTTCATTTCTTTGCCATAACAATATTCAGAATTAATAAATGATGCACTAACTAACAATAATATAATTTGGCTTTTTTCCAGTTCCTCATTTATCTCTGTATCTATTTCATTACCAGCTAAAATATCAATATCTCTCCAGCAGACTAGTAGTTTCTCTCTTCTCAAGGGGCTAAGGTGCTCTTCCAGACTTTTCCGTAAGTCGTCATCTTTATGTGAATATGAAATAAAACACTTCATTGATGGTTTTATATTTTTCTCTTCCTCAACTTTTTTCTCATCTTTAATACGCTCTAAATCTAATATTTCCAGTAGATTATTTGAAAGCTCACCTTTTTTTGTTAATTCAGTGACAAATTCAAAAATTTCACTTTTCATTTTATTGCTTAAGTCGTTATAATCATCAAATTTTTTATCTTTTATTTTTTTATTACTCTTCATAATCTTGTCCCAATTCTTTAAATGGGGTAACCACTTAGTTAAATCACTTTTTGTGTTTTCATGTGTTTGTTTCTTACTTTCCTTTTCTTCCTCCGGATCTGCTTTAATATTCTGTGACTCACTAAATTTGTTTTTAGTTTCGTCTTCATAAATTTCTTTTGCCTCTTTTGCGTTTTCAGCAAATTTCCATGATTCAATATACTTACTTTTGATCTCTTGAGGAATCAATGCAGCAGTTTCTTTTGTAATTATAATTTTCTTTAATATAGCGCCCCTGAAATCCGTGTCTTCCGAGATCTTAATACTTGAAAGATTACTTCCAGTTAAATCTGCATTATAAAGATTCGCACCCTCAAAATTCACAGATTCAAGATTACTATACTTAAACGTAACACCTGTTAGATCAGCATTGCTAAAATCAGATAAGAGTAGGGTAGAAAATGTAAAAGCTGTGCGGTTAAATTCTGCTTCCTCAAATGCAGTATTAATCAACGCACTATTATTAATTTTCGTATGTCCTAAGTTTGTATTTTTAAATCTTGTATTTCTAAAATTACTTTCACATATATTTGTATCAATAAAACTTGTCTCATCAAATATAGTTTTATATATTTTTACACTTGATAAATCAGATTTATTAAAACTACATTTTTTAAATTGTGAATAAAAAAGGTCAGAACCGGACAGATTCACACCACGAAATTCTGAATTCCATACTCTTGAGTTATAAAAACAAGCGTATCTTAGGTCAAATCCAGATAAACGATAATTGAAAGCTAGATGGTAAATAAAAGCTATTCCTTGCGAATCCTTATCATCTATATCTCCTGGAACGCTACCATGGATTTCTTTCTCAGAAGTTATATTATGCTTTTTACATTTCTTCCAATGCTCAGCTAAAGACCAATCGAGTGTGTATGGTATTTTATAATCAGGTGTTCCTTTTTCTTTTTCTGGTTTGTAAGCGAAATCAAATCTATAACCTTTAGGTAAGTTATTTTTTGAATTGAACGGATCAAAGAAATTGGTCATACTTTTTTGTACCTTTAAACACCATCCCTGCAAATTAATATCACCATCATCTTCATTATGCCAATTCTTGATAAACTGAAACTCTTCATAATTTTCAACTCCTTGAATAATATATATTATTTTTTCTGAATTGATTGTTTTTAGGTTAATATTATTTTTTTCTCTTAGGAATTTAAGTAAAGATTGCATAATTCCTTGGCATTCTTGTGCATTATTTATTTTACTTAATAGTTTCCTAGTATATATAGAGTCGACAACAATCATATTAGCAATAGACATTAAAGAGTCTTTGACATACTCATTGAGATTATTTGAAATATTTAGAGAAATATTTAGCTTATTTGCGTTTGTTATTTTTTGAATATTTTCAATAATATTTACAGGTATTTTACAACTATCAAGTTCAAAGAATGTTGTCTTATCGGGTTTGTAATAGTTGATCAAGGCTTTAAAGTTATAAGAGTTGATAATTGTATGCTCTAGTTTGACATTCATTATTAGCTCATTTGAATCTAAATCAGATACATGTCTTAATTTCTGTCTTATAGTTGGAATAATTGATAAAGCCAAACTAAGCCATGCCAACTTTGCATCTAAAATATTTATATGATATTCTTTATATTTTTCTAAAGATTGATGGAAATTTCGATTTGCAGAATCAATACCATATATTTCAAATCCTATTGTTTTTGATGCTGATTTATTGGCATTAACTGATACAATAGGTTCCCATTTCAAACTCTGAGAATCCAAAATCTTCTTTTGAAGAATTTCATAATTTTTCCATCGATCTTTAACTTCGTCATCAAAAACTTCTTCAAATAATTTGTGGATAGTCATTTTATAAATACCTCAAAACAAGAAAAATACAAGGTTTAAGAAAATATAATTGTCAACAAAAAGCTTAAGTCTTTATAAAATAAAAAATAGTTAACTTAGAATTGAGTTATAGATTCTATAGCAGAAACATTGTGCGATTGCAATAAAATTTGGCCTTTGCAATAACAAACCATTAGACCTTTATCGCCTAAATTAGATAAAGAATTAATAGGACTGTGATGGCATTACTCCAACTAAGAGGCATAAGTCGGAATGAATTTGGTGCGCTTAATGGTAACTGGTAGGAGAATTTGGCTATTTTATATTTGGAAGAGGACAATTGCTCCATGAATAAACATTCCAGTGTATGCAATTATCCCAATGAGACTCAGCCCTAACACAAAAGAAGATGTCTGCCGAACTCGAAACCAGTAAATGAACAGAAAGATTGTGAAGCTGGCCTTAGCAATTAAAAACAAAGCTCCAGAGGAATCAACTGTTAGCAAGGCGCTTATTAGAGGATTTGCTTCGACATCGTTTCCAAATGATTTGAATAAAGCAAAAGAGAAAATAGCATCAAGAAGGTTGAGGGCAGCTAATACTGGCAGGGCAAGGTGTGAGTATTTCACGACTTTTTTAATGGGATTGAACCGGATTTCTCAAAATATAGTAAGACGGCAGACATCATTTAGCTACAGGAAAATTGTTATCTTTTGTATGTTGTTTTAAATTTATTAAACAAACTCTCTAAATCGCCTTTTTCAACTAACAAGTATTCTCTCAGATCAAACAAAAACTCCAAATCTTCTGGTTCCTGTGATTTCTTATCTGCATAAAAAATCGTCAGTATTTCATGCCTCAGATCTGATTTGTCAAGATCATTCGATAAATTGTTTAGATGCTTTTTAAAGAATGAGAAATCAGGATTTGATTTAACTGATTTGACAAATGCCATAGGTTTAAAATGGCTTCCTACTATTCGAGCAATGCGTTCCTGGTTCAAATTCAAATTATCAAAAATACACGAGGGTAATTCTTGCACCATTTCTTTGCCTTTTACTTCGTGATCGGGAAAAGCATGATAAGGTTGACCATTCACGGAATGGAAAATCTGCTTGCCTTTTTTAATTATCGGCACTTTTGTTGGTGGTTTTCCGACATCGTGAAGCCACCAGCCAGAAGCCAATAACTCGTCTGATTCATCCATTTCCTTTAATATTTTGACGACCTCGACAGTATGCTGAAAAACATCATGGCGATGAAACCTGTTCTGCCAAATATTTTTGCCATCTTGAACAATAGGAAGCTCTTTTAAATCATCTATATTTGAAATTTCCGACATACAATCAAGTTAAGGTTGTGCATAAAAAGTGTTTAGATTTTTCAAATCCATCCAATCTATCTGATAACAAGCTAGCTAATGCCCCTGAACAAAGTCCTCCTTTTTCTCTCTATCAATTTGTTCATTTTTCCAGTCAATTCTTTTTTTAATATAAATTCGATGATCAAAAAATTTTGGCTCTTCAACCAATGGCAAAAGTTTCTCAAGCTCCTCCCTTTCGCTTACTAAGGTTGGTACCATACTTCCTGAGTATGAACTGCTAAAGGCTTCGATATGTAAAGAGCTAAATGCTTCAATGCTGTCATTTTCAAAAATAAAAACTTCAATGACTTTTTCAAGTGAAACAATATTCGTTTGGTGGATTAAATCGAGGAGTGAATTTATAATATTGATATCCTCTGCATATGCCTTTACTAAATGAAGTATTGTCTCTGCCTGACGATTCAAAATTAGTTTTTTGTTTTGATTTCCTTCCTGCACGCCAAAAAACTTAAACGTCATACACCCTGTATATAACGACCCTCGCTTAACTTCAGGTTGTAACTTGGTAAATATCTTTTGAAAATACTCAAAATAGTCTTCTCGAAGCCAAAGCCAATCAAATATAGGCATTTCTTCTCTGTATAAGTCATCATTTGCATTAAGTTTCGAGTCAATGAATTCAAAAATGAATTCTGGTGCCTTTTCGCAAATGCCCTCCAAAAACTTACCATCATGGTCAAAATCCCCCTCAAGCTTAGAAACTAAAATATAAACTTCCTTAATTAAATCCAAATTATTAGATAACATCTCTTCAATATCAGAAAGTTTGTATTCATACCGAAATATGTATCGAAGAAAATTGAAGTATCTTTCGTTTTTATCCAGTTTAGAAAGAATCATCCTAACAACCCTAATCATCAGTGTTGAGTCAAAAGGTAAATACTTTATTAAAAATTGGTGATTAATTGGGAAGTCCTCGGGCTTAGCTTCATTAAGTAAATCCTCAATTGTCTCAATATCATCTTTTACAGGCTCTTTATCTGCCTTGATGATATAATATTGAAGCTTCCAGAAGTTTTTATCGATGAATTCATTTTCTTCTATAAACTTCAGTGTCTCTTCAAATCCCCCAATTTCAGCTAAACAGATTACTATATCTATTGCTTCAAATTTAATTTTGCTACCATCTCTAAAAAATAATTCTACAAAATCTAAAAAGCTATCAGGCTGCAACTTTGAATATTCTACAATCAAGTCAGTTATAGTACGCTTAAGTTGGTAGGTGTTTTTATTGGGCTCAGAAGCTACTTTATTAATCACCTTTTCGCATCTTTTCAATAACGCAAGCATTTGTTCTGGTGTTAAATCTTTTACTAACTCAGATATCTCCTTTTGCTTGTATTCCTGAAACTCGCGAAAATCTAGCTTCAAACTTCTTCTTTCTGAGTGATCAGTAATCAGAATCCGGTATAGTAATAAATCATCCGTTTCAAAGCTGTCTTTCCATTGCGACAAAATGTCAAATTTACACTGGCAGTCAAACTCAACATATTTGCAAGCAAGCAAGCAGTCCTTTAGTGAATCTTGACTAAAAAGAGGGAAGATGAACCTGCCAATCAACTGCAATTCATTCTTTTTAAATTCGTTGCTTACCTGCCAAAAATTCTTATCGTAATCATACAGGAAAGAATAAACATCATCTTTGTACTTTTCATGAGTATACAACTCGGCTAGCCGCTCCCATGTTTTTTCTCTTATCGGGTCAAGGTATTTATTGGGAAAGGGCAGTGTAAATGTTTTAATGTTGAGAGTGTTTCCTTTTGTGGTGGTTGTTTCGTGTCTGGCCTTTAGGAGTGAAGTTGCATAGAAAATAAAGCATCTTGTAAAAAGGTAGTCATCACCTGACTTTGCGGATTCCCACAAAAGATCACTAAGCTCTTTTTGCAGTATAAATCCAATATCAAAATCGTAAGTATTATACGAAAAGCTATGACAAAGGTCGTTTAACGCTTTATCAAGATTACTTGGGTTCCTCTTAATATATTCTAAAAGCAGATGACATGACATCTTCATCTCAGAAGTTCCATATCGGTTAAGTCGGCATAGATTCTGAAGTATAGTGCCAGAATGAGACCCACCTGTGTTGGATTTAAATTCGGCTTTTTCCCAGTCAAAATTTGGAATTGGTTTTGAAAAAATCTTTTCTTGAATATATTTCAAAGACTTAGTGGGAATCACCCAAGAAAAGCCATCAATTAACTTTAATGAGTCAGACTCGCTTAAAGAAATCTCATCTAGCAGAGTTGAAACATCTTTCTTAATCTTTTCCTTGATACCTGCGCTATCAAATGCATTTGCAGCAGGGATTACTGAATCAACGAGAAGTTGAATTTTGGATACGCCAAAATTGCTTAAAAGCTTCGAAAAGCTGAAGTTTTCTTTTCTAAAAAAGCAATCATAAAATAGGTAGGTTGCAATAACTTGGTCTGAAATTTTAACAATGTCATTTTCATGCAAATCTACAACTTCGTTTGCGTGTAGTGTTTTTACATTTTCCCAAAAGACATCTTCAGTTATATTAAATATCTGATTAATTTCTTGCATTTGGTCTTGATTGCTTTTATCCACGAATCTGTAAAAAGCAACTATCCCGGCAGTTAATGACAAGATTTTGTTTTTTAAAACTAATCTAATGTTTTCAACTCTCCCAAAGTATTCATCATACAGAACTAAAACATCAGTTATCCTGTCAAAGCCGCCTTCAAGCGATACTTGAGAAGCCATAACTGCTAGCCGAGGATTTCCACCAGAAATATCAGCTATGCGGTCTTTATAGCGATTGTTTAATATACCAAATTCTTTCTCAACAAATTCTCTGATTTGATCATCTGTTAGTGGCTCAAGTGTCAATGCATGATGTTGAGTATATTCATCAACTAGTTCTCGAACATTTTTTTCTGCATAATCTCTGACGGTAATGATGATTGTGGCTCTATGATTTTCGTCTGATTTTCGCATTAGGTCTAAAAAATAACCTAGTCTTCCTCCTAGTCTATTAGCATCATCCACCAGTATCATATATTTTCCTTCATCACTGAACCGATACTTTACATCATCAAATATCTCACCACCGCTATTTAAAACACACCAAGTTTTCAAGCTTGAGTCAGATTTTGATTTTTTATCGAGAAGTTCTAATGCAAATCTGGTTTTGCCGCATCCGGGCGGACCTGAGATAACCAAAACGTTTTCAGAGTTAAGTGCATTTAATGCCTCTTCAAACTCTTGTTCTCTAAATTGAAAAGAAGTGGTTAAAGGTGTTGCCAGATTCGATTTGGCATAAGATGAGATAAATTCACTGGTAGACATGATTTGCCCACTGTCGATTTGTATCCCAAAATGGTCTTTTGCAACTGTTGGGAACCTGTCATGTAGCACTCTTACAAGTCTTTCCAAGTTATAAGTTTCAAGTCTTATTGAATTATCTGCACATAACTTTCGAACCTGATATTCAAAGTCTGAATCAAGATTAGAATTATAAAAATAGTAAATAGATTCAATATCTTTTAAGGGTATCTTCGTTTTTGACTCATCGAGGCATTTTTCAATATCTTCCCTTATCTTTTTTTTGAGACTCGAACCTTGGTCAGTTGTGTGTTCTGCAAATAGGTATTTTCCATTATCCAAAGAAACCAAAGTGTCTGGTGTTCCGGGTTTTGGCTTTTCTGAGTTTTTTGCAATACCTATTGGATTTATGTTTTCATACCCAAGTTTAGACAGTATTTCTTCGCTGAGCCTTTGAAACTTGGTATCATTGACATCTTTCAGTGAAATCCGGATTTGGTCTTGTTTTGCCATATGCACACATAAATAAAATGCTATTTATAGGTTTGTTGCGTAATAGAAATGTATCAAATCTCAATTACATATCTCAAGGCAAACCTTTACTGCCTGTCTGCAAAAACCTCCCTTTTTTCCTATCTCCCAAATTTAATTTTTTTCTTCATAACACACTTTTGTCTCAGTAAATCTTTCCCCAATAGGCTAAGTGTGATGTTGGAGGTTGCCATGAGGTATCCGCTCGGCGCCGCTCTCAAAATCATAAAAATTTATCTATCCAAAAGCTCCGCTCAGCTTCGGTCATGAAAAAATTAAATTACAGGAGGGAAAAGAAATGGATAAAGTAAGATTTTTCAAAACAAAATCTGGTAAGGGTTATGGAATCGTGATTGACGACAAAACCTGGCTTTATACAAGCAAAGATAATGTCCTTGCAGTTGTAAGAAACGAAGCTAAATCTTGTCAGTTCCAAGAAATTGAGAACAAAGATTCATCAATGAATCCAGAATCTCCAGTTGAAGACTCATCAAAAGATGAGTCTCCTCTTTTAGATGTATATTCATCAGATTTTGTATCAAAAGCCTTCGAAGATTTTCCTTTGACTGATTGAAAATGAAAATCGAAATAAACAACTCTAAAGAAGTTTTTGAAAAAGCTGAATTTCCAACAAAAGACCAAGAGTGTTTTTTGGTCATGGTGCTTAATTCGAGAAAAGTCCTGATCGAACAAAAACTCATTTTTTTAGGAACAGCAGACAGCTCGATTGTTCACCCAAGAGAAATATTTAGATATGCAATTCACAAAAACGCATCTGCTATTGTACTCATTCACAACCATCCATCAGGAAATCCGGCACCAAGTCCAGAAGATATCAAGGTAACAAAAACATTGGTTGATTCAGGAAAACTGCTAGCCATCCCTGTTTTAGACCATATCATAGTCGGTGACAACAGATATTATTCTTTTGCAGATGAAGGAGAAATAAACTTAGAATGAGTTTGTGGAATTGATTAAAGACTAATCGAAAAGTAGCTCTTTTATTTGAAGCATGTTAAAGCCTTGGCATTTAGGTTGGTATTGAAAAGTACTTGAAAGCCGACACTGTTTTGATTTTTATCCTAAAATTGCTTTGACTTTATATATATAATCGTTTAATTTTTATG
The DNA here is from genome assembly GCA_028282825.1 of SAR324 cluster bacterium. Taxonomy (GTDB): domain Bacteria; phylum SAR324; class SAR324; order XYD2-FULL-50-16; family XYD2-FULL-50-16; genus JAHJTV01. Next base: position 1,035 of record JANQGZ010000077.1, on the reverse strand, counting down.
CAAAAAGGAATTTAATAATGTATCAATGTGGAAAAAGAATAATTGCAAAGTTTTAAATAACAGATATCATTTGATTAATTAATGATATGGTATCTTGAAAGGATTCTTATGAAGATAAAAGATTCAGATAATCATCGAAGTCAAGCTGTGCCTGAAACAAAGAGTGGATTGTATTCAAAACAGGATATTATAAATGCGAATAACAAAATGATTGAGTATTATAAAATGCCAGAACCACGCCCGCCAATTCCAAAACGCGTTACAGTAACTCCTGAAGAATTGAATACTGCTTGGGAGAAAATTTATCCTTGTCGATTAAAGAAATGAAGCCAGAAGACATTCCCGAAAAGGAACTTAGAGAGTATGCATTTTATCGTCTTATCGAACATGAAGGAGACTATATTGGAAGATTTGCCTATACTCTTTATAAAGCAAGGAAAATTGACTATATCATTGAACAGAAAAGTATTTTAAAAAGAAAACCATCAGATGATGAGCTAAAAAAGTTTCAAAAATTGCAGTGTAGAGATGATAAATTAGTTGAGTATAGACAACTTGCAACTAACTATTCAGAACAGCTATTTAATGAGCTTTCAGCTGAAAAAGAAATCGAATTAAATGAAAAGAAAAAGCAGCTTTTAAAGAAAGAGGCAACCCTTCAGGCAAAAGAAATCGAAATAAATAACAAAGAAAAAGACCTTGATAGTAGAGAGGAAAGCATAAAAAAGTTATCCAAAGAGATATATGAAAGAGACAGAATCTGTCGTGTTAAGGGTGGTTATTGGCGTGGACTAAGTCAAAGCTTATTAGCATCTTTCATTTGGTTAGTTGTAGGAGTTGTGTTCGTATTATACATTGCGCATGATGCTGATATATTAAATCAAATAAAGCAGATAGTATCCTTATAAATATATCTTAACCATTTAGTAACATTACCTTTTCAAATCCCTCTTCAAAACAATATTGCTCGACTCAAGATAAAGATCCCAGGTAATAACAGCCTCACCAGACTTTAACTGTTTAATTACCATATCG
>JANQGZ010000028.1:0-76099 GCA_028282825.1 SAR324 cluster bacterium | reverse complement strand
GGTGTCGCCATTCACGCTTTTTCCGGTCGAAAGTCACGGTCCATGGGCGAAGATTCAGTTTTTGGTTTTGAGGAGGACACCGATGAATAGTGTAATTGTAGAAAGATTGCCAAGAATTGAGGGTGATCTCAGGGTATTGCTTTCTCAGACCGATGCAGGCAGTAGGGCATTTCTACAAAGCGGGCGTTCAACTCATTTGGACAAAAGGCTCAGGGGAAGATTTCCGTTGGAAGCTCCCCAACTCACACAGACACTGTCGTCAAATTCATGCGTTGCCCATGCAGTTGCCGCTGTATCAGCTCTTGAGGATTATCTGCATATATTTCCAACCGAAACGGGATTGAGAGTTCGTCAGGTTATGCTGGATATGGCTGCCATTCGATCTCATATTTACCATTTTTACTGGCAGGTATTGCCAAACTACCTAAATGAAGAACATTTTGAATCGTTTAAGGAAAGTGAATTGTGGTTTTACACCGGAATTCACAGAAAGCAATCGGACAAGGAAGATCTGCCCAAGGAGATCGGTATACAGATCATGCAGCATGCAATCAAAGCTGCCAGGATTATCGATTTACTCCAGAAAAACCTTACCATGTTCGGAGGTAAATACCCGGTCATCATGAATCAAATCCCGGGTGGGGTTTCCAATTTCGCAATCGGTCGCAGTTTGAAAATGGCTGCCATAAGGAATTTGGAGCAATGTAAAGAGTTCATTGAAGTTATCTGGCCCCAGGATGTCAAAGACTTAATTGGACATACTCCTGGTTCTGTGACTGTTTTAGGTAAACAGTTAAATCTTTTAAGTTTTGGTTCACTGGCTATTGATAAAAACAAGGGAAAAACCTCCAATTATTCGGAAGGCGCGCTTCTCCATGGAAAACTTGAACCGGTTAATGAGCTAAAAATAACCGAAACTGTCGATAATACCTTTTACCTGCCAGTCGATAAAATAGGACAAATCAAAAAATCAACCTATGATTTCAACAAGCCCGATGCAAAAACCTGGGTTAAAGGCGCCAGATATCAAGGGGAGACCATGCTGACAGGTCCCCTTTCCAGGATGATGGTAACCCATTTGGCAGGAGGAAACCTGGAAATCAGCGACATGGTCGGTCAGATAATTGATGATCTGGAACTAACTTTTGATAGACCGAATTGCATTGCCAGCCGGCTGTTGGCTGAAGTCATGGAAAGTCGAATCTTTTTAAAGAATACTTTGATCAATCTGTTAGACTTTGACGACACTATCGGTACCAACCAAAAAACAAGTTTTTCTTTTTCAGCAAAAGGAGTCGGGGTTGGCAAAATTGAATCACCGGGTGGTTCATTGATGCATCAGATCTTCATAAAAAACGGGAGAATTGAGCATTACCGCATTGTTTCTTCAATGAACTGGAATTTTGCTCCAGCAGACAAAAACGGAGATTCCGGAGAAGTAGAACATGTCCTTAATGCGCAGCTAAAAGCAAAAGGACTAAAGCCACTTACAGCCAGCAGAATTCTCCATTCCTATTACCCGCTTACCCTCGATGGAACTCAATAAAATCAGAACGATGAAGTTTCAGCAAGTTGTGTTAAAGCTCTACTCCAGTTTCTATAAACGCATTCACAGCTGGGGACTAATAATTTTGCTCTTGTTGCTTTATGCTTCTTCTCTTGGAATTCAATATCCTGTTGTTCTAATGCTTTTTGGCCGACTGGGATTGATGACCATACACGTATTCAGCGGTTTTGGTCTGATTCTGGTGTTTATAATTCTTGCTTATAATTATTTACAGCAATCGATATTTAAGAAAAGAAAATCGTCCAACAGGATAAATATTCAAGCAATTGCAGATGTTTCCCCTGATCAATCCAGCACACGACGCATTGTTGATATTATTTTCTATATCATGCTGATGATTGTTTGCTGCCTGGGCTTTCTTTATTATTTCTTAAAAGAATTCTCCATTTACGATTCATTAATTTACCAATCAACCGCATCCCTACTTCACTCCATTGCAGGCTGGTTTTTCCTTTCCATGGTCTTCATAAAATACTATCTGACTTTGAAGCAATGGTTCCGTGCACTTTACAATTACCTGAGGGGATTTTAACGGCTAGGCTACTGTTTTTTTTCGGTCAAGAGTTAGCCAAAATTTCATCACATCTGCAAAATCCTCAATGACATGACACCTCTAGAGCTAACAGGCCGAGCTAATTCCCACATTATCCAAACAGACTCTGGAGCCCTGTCGGCAGAGCGCAACACTGCAGCCGCTTTTCTGGAAATGAAACACCAGGCTGCTCAGGATGGTATACAACTGAGAGCTTATAGCTCCTATCGTAGTTTTGATCAGCAATTGAAAATCTGGAATGACAAATTCTCAGGCAAAAGACCTTTATACAGTCCTAAAGGTAAATTGTTAGAATGTCTCAGTTTATCCGAAGAACAGCTGATCGATGTTATTTTGTCCTGGTCAGCTTTGCCTGGAGGTAGCCGGCATCACTGGGGCACGGATATGGACATCATCGATTCAGCCTCAATTCCGGAAAACTATGAAGTCAAGCTCTTACCAGAAGAATACAAGCAGGGAGGGGTGTTCGAAAAACTAGACAGATGGCTGGAAACACATGCCGAGTCATTTGGCTTTTTTAAACCTTACCGGGAATACAAGGGAGGAGTGTGCGAAGAACCTTGGCATTTGAGTTATGCCCCGCAATCCAAATTGCTGCTTCAGGAACATACCACCGAAATCATCAGGGACGCTATTTCGGAAAGCGAAATGCTGGGAAAAAATGCCGTGTTGGAGAGGCTGCCGGAGTTGTACAGAAGATTTGTTATAAATGTCTGTGAATAAGCGGATATTTGCAGACCGCTTACTTCACTGAAAGACTGCCGGGGGTTTTCCAGAAGTAAAAGACTGGAAAGAGCCCCTATCAAACAGGGTATCCTTCCAGCTAAACGGCCTGTTTCTGCAGTTCTTCTTTGTTTGTTGCGGAAACGGATTGCTGTGTATCCTCTTCCGAAACGGCTTCTTCCGGATTCTGGATAAGTTTTTCACGGGTATTGTAATCCGTATCTACCAGAACAAATTGATGACCTAACCTGTGAACAGGATTGATTACCAATGGTCCTTGGAGATTCACAGTTACCTCGTGAATATTCCTGGACATTGTCACAATACAGTAAACCAGCAGGTTTTCCGTAGACTCAGCCTTGATCAGCTTCAGGTCCTCGCGGGTGACATCAAAATGGTAGTCATTGCGGGCAATCAGCGGATCAACGACGACAAATGCCAATGCAGGATTATCCAGGGATTGTAACATACGAAACGGTACAGCCCGGTCTTCGTCAATGAATGTAAATCGAGTACAATCAGGGAAGCCAAGAGGACCGTCAGGGAAGATTATAATATCTTCAGACTTCACGTTAATCTGTCCAAAACGAGTTGTATCAAATCTCATTTTTGCGCCTCTATTTGAGGTTGTCCCGTAAGGGAAGTTCACGGGCTAATGCCCGTTATTCGACAAAAAAGTAATCGTAACGAAATCTACTTCTTTCTTTTCCAAATATCAGTTAAGGCTTTCAGGCTTAATGGGCTCTGCTGAGCAGCCAATCTGTTTTCATCTTGAATTCTCTGGTAGATTTCTTCTCGATGAATGCTATACTTTTTGGGTGCCTGAATACCCAATCTCACCTGTTTACCTTTGATCTCCAATACCTGGATTTTGATATCGTCACCGATCGTGATACTTTCTCCCAACTTCCTTGTTAAGATGAGCATTTTCACCCTCCATGGTGAAGAAAGAACTTTTAAAACCGGGTATCAACTAAGATACCCTAAACCCGATTTTCAGAGACCAAGATACTTTTTCATGGCTTCCTTAAACCGGGGCTACCGTAAAAAATCTATGAGAGTCGGTTGAATTAACCGGGCTGATGCATCTAAAGCTGTTTTATGCTTCAGTTCAGCCTTGTTCAAATCGACTGCTCCTTTTGCCAGATCCATATCCTCTAGCTTGGAAAGCTCATCACGCTTAAAATCCACGTTTTGTGCAATTCGCTCCTCACTTGATTCCAGTTCTTTGAATGTCGAACCGATCTGACTTCTAATTTTCAATACCTGGTTGATTGACTTGTCTATATCATCAATACTTTTCATCACTGCCCGCTGATCGTCATCCTCAAGAGCCTCAGACAGGCGGTTCATCATATCGAAAACATCTACAGAGTCATCATTACCGGGTTCCTCTTTGAATAGTTGCTTTGCATTTATATTCAAAGCAACTTTGATACCATTATCAACAAGAACTTCCTTAATTTGGTTATTTCCGTGATAGCTTACAAACTCATTTCCGGTGTATTGGAATTCCGTCCCTTCTCTGAAAAAGGGTTTCCCCCGTGCCTTAAATTCAAGATCTATTTTATTGCTGGCTTTTCCATCGGGGTTGAATATTTCATTCTCCTGGTTCAATACCTTAGGTTGTGACCAGGTTTTACCAAGGTCGTCACTAACTGTGTACTGTGCAACACCGTAACTTCCGCCTTTAATTACCCTTACCAGGTATTTGTCTTTTGAATAGCCGACAAACTCTGCTCCAAACTCTGCAGGATCCAGCTCAAGCAAAGCAGATGGTTCCGGCTTAGCTGCCTGTTGCGCGCCGGCAGTTGCTTCTACCGGTTCCGTCGGTTCTTCTGTCGCAGCTCCTTGTACTTCAGGAGTTTCAGCGGTTGTCAATGGTACTTCACCTGCTGTTTCCGTTGCGCCTTCGGTTGTTTCAGCTCCTGTTCCCGCAACAATGGCCGTGCCTGTCAGAGTTACATCAGGATTCCCGATAGTGGAAAACTTCAAGCGATTAAAAAAACCTGTTGAATCTTCTCCAAAGCGGATATTAATTCCTTTGGTCGGATCGATGTATATTGAATTATCGATACCAACTTGAGCCGCAAGTTTGGTTTTATAACCTATTGGCGAATGAGGATCTTCAATATATTCACCTTCTTCAATGGCGGCTTCATTGATCTTTTTAACGATTTCCCGAATCGATTCTGTTCCGGATAAATTGATCTGAATCTGTTTGCCTGAAACTTGCTCGGCGGCCAGATCCTCTGCTGATAGGTCAGTGCCGAGTTGAACCTGCCCCTGTGCTGCTTCACCTTCCGAAGCGGTCGGTAATTCTTCAGAAGGAATCTCCTCCAGCTGGTTCAAATCATTTATTCTGGTCTCAGTCAGGTACTCGGGAGATTCGTCCAGAAATATCGTAAATGTCCCGGGTCCGATCCCCGTTAAGGGTTTTTCCTGGTCCAGGGGTATTATTTTCTCATTACTTTTTATCCTGGTACCGTAAAATTTTATGGATGGTTCAAGAACCTTTTCGTTTACGCTCAGCGGTTTGGTGAATGTTTTTGTACCCGAAAATACGTACAGTTTGCCTTCCCGCTTGTTACCCAATTTGATTAAATCATTAGAAATTAGTTTAATTTCGTGGGCTAACGTGCTCCTGCCTTCCGGAGTGGCTGCTCCGTTTGCACCTTCCAGAGCAAGCTCTTTTACATGCATCAAGGTGTCAATGATCTGCTTGACTGTTTCTTCATTGGAATTCAGCCAAACTTTGTCAGCACTTATGTTTTTTTCCAGCGTCTTGGAATGATTAATCGACGTTCGAAAATCTTGCACTTTTGCCGCACCCACCGGATCATCCGAAGGTTTATTCAATACTTTTCCATTTGACATACCGATCATAAGTTCCTGCAACTCTTCCGAATTGGTATTCAGGTTCTTATTTACTGCATTGTGTTTTGTCAGCTCGGTAACTCGCATGTTCATTCATCCTGATATTGAATAGCCTGTTACATGTTCACCAGGGTCTGTGTCATCTGGTCAACGGTTCCCATAAACTTGGCTGATGATTCATAAGCCCTTTGGTATTTCACCATTTTGGTCATCTCCTCATCCAGGTTAACGGAGGAAACTGAATCCCTAAGGGCTTTGTATTGATCCAGCATTTGGGTATGCGCTTTCAAACCTCTTTGCGCATCCTGAACGTTGAGCCCTATTTCGGTAATTTGAGAATTATAGAATTCATCAAATGAAACCGTGTCATCGTTCATGGTTGCCTGTAGCTGCAGATTCGCAATTTCAGTTGCAATTCTGTTATCCCCGGGAATCATGTCGGAACCTGCCACTATCTTCATTTCATCGTCTATCAGTTCCTGCGACACAACCATGTCCCCGGAATCTTCATTCAAATGAAAAAAGCAGTTAAAACCCAGCGTGGCCATCACGTTGGTTTCATCAGGACCAAAAACAAAGTGTTTACCCAGACCCGAGGTAATGGATACACTGCCGTCATTGTTGACAAATGCCTTGAGTTTATTGGCGTCTTTCAAGACTTCCCTTCCATCCTGAAGGGTTTCATAGGCACCTGCAGCCCTGTTGATCTTTTCAACAATCGACCCAATCGTATCTATACCTGCAGCAACATTGACGGTAATGACCTCTTCTATTTCACTGTTTTCTCCCAACAGCTTCAATTGAAAATCGCCCGATTTCAATTGCGCCAGAGGATTAGCCAGTTCTTCCTCGTCAAATTTATATGCCCCCGTTTCGTCGGACTTGATTCCGTTAATCCCTGTTCCACTGGCGTGCAGTGTGTTGACTCTAAAGGTAATCTCTTTAGCCAGCGCATCCAGGTTGGACAGGTACTTTTTAATGTTGAAATCTCTCTGGTTAACCATTTCTTTCAAAGCACCGGTTTTAATAATATCAGTGACATCAGCCTTTATCCCCGGAGGGTTAATCAATCCGATTCGAATGTTATCTTTCTCTTCCGCAATTTCGTAAGGAATCAATTCATAATTGTGTCGACCATGAACCAAATGCTGTCCATTGGGAACCTGGATTTCCAATGTTCCGTGTGGACCTTCAAACCAGCGCAGCTCAACTTTTCCCGAGAGTTTCTGCAATAAAACTTCCCGTTTATCACGGGCATCATTAGCAGGAATTCCTTTGTTTTCCAGTTGTTCGACCTGCTTGTTTAAGAGGGCGATTTCACGGGTTATCTGGTTAATATCCAGCATTTCTGCCCTGATCCGACCATTCAATGTCTGGTTAAACTCAATTAACCTTCGATGAAACATGCGGAAATCTTCAGCCAGTTTTTGCCCCTTTGTAACCAGGGCTTTTCGATGCGGACCAATCTCAGGCTCCGTTGCAACCGAACTCCAGGCACCCCAGAATTCATCCATGGCACCACGCAACCGAGTCCCCTCCAGATCGGTGTACATAACTTCCGCTTCGGTAAGCAGCATTTGCCGGGTTTCCCAGGTACTGACATTGGTTTGCTCATCAATGACTTTCTGCTTAGTAAATCCATCCTGGATTCTGCGCACACCTGTAACGTCCACACCTGTTCCCTTACCGTCACTCATCGGCCTGGCCGATTCTTGTATGATTTCCTGACGAGAAAAGCCCTCGGTATCTACGTTGGCAATATTATGCCCAGTGGTCGACTGACCCATTTGGGAAGCAGTCAGTCCTTTTTTTCCAATTTCGAAACTACCAAATAGTGACATTGTTTAATAACGCGGAGTCATCATAGTTTGGTGAACATTGTCGCAATTCCAATAAAAGCACCTTAAAGATGTAATTCCAGTACCGTTCCAAGTGTTTTGGACTAATATTAGTAAGTAATAATTTTAAACAATTAAATTGACCTTTTTATCCGACTGGAGCCTTTGGCTTTGGTTATCATTCCTTTGCCCGAATAGGTCGTGGCTCTGTGGAAAGATTTATCTAAAACCCCTTGAACTTCGTTAAAACAAGCAATTCGTGCGACGGCAATTTCAGCATTTCTTCTCCCGACCGGTTTTATTTCTGAAATAACATCCAGAAGTTTCTGCCTTAACGACAACAGGGTCTCCTGGTGAACAGGACCACTTTGCTGGATGATCTCATGTAAAGAGATTGCCTCCTGTAACTTGTTAGCCCTTTTGTAATTCTCAATCAAAACCAGCCGGTGCCTTTCCAGTTCGCCGATTCTGGATACCGCAAAATCACGAACTGATTGAATATCATTTAGATCTGCCAGTGTGCACGAAGCCGGAAGCTGACCTTCATTTTGCAGTGCTTCCAACAACACTTCATGCATCTCCAACTGAGAATCTAAGTTTTCTATCAGTTGAGATACAACCAAATCGCTATTCAGTAAGGATTTTTGATACAATTCCTTCTCCTGTGGCAAAAAATAGATAAGGTTTAAGATTACGTGAATCCTTAAGAATCAGAAATATCTTCCAGCAATGAGTCTTTAAGAAGATTGTCAGCCAATTTTTCCGTTTCGACCTTATATTCGCCTTTTTTAAGTTTCTCTTTTAGTTCTTTTACTTTTTGCAGGTTTACATCCGGCTCAGATTCGATCTTGCCTCGAAGCTTTTTGACCGCAAACTGTTCGACCGATGTTTTTTCCGTCGAAGCTGTTTTTTGGTCTTCCGTCCGAGCAATCTCCTTCTCTTTGCCCTTCTGAATGCCCTGGTCCTGGGTTGGAACCTTAGGCACCTGACCTTTAATTTTCATATCAACCTCCAAGATTAAACCTCCGGACACCAAAGGGAAATATTTTCTTATTTCCTATCGGCATACCTGAGAAAATCTTAAGCCCGTCGGCAAAAAAATCCGGATTTTATCATGCTCCCCGATCCGAATTGGATAGGCTTAGTTTTTTTTCCTTTGTTATTAAGCTAAACGGTTAACAGAGTAACAGGTTAAACGACAAATAGAGATAGCGGTAATACTTTCTCTTATTAACCTTATCGGCATTTGATTCCGCAACTTTAACTTTTTTTAGTCTGCTCATAAATCAAGTCGCTTAAGCCCAGAGCCTTGCTTTGCGTTATTAACTTGGCATAGTTCTCATCCAACATATCCTGGAAAATCTCTTCACCTCTGCCACCATAAAGCAATGTATCTTTATCGGTTGTGCTTCGCATTACCTGAATCATTTTATGGACAAATATCTCTTCAAACCCGTCACAAGCGCTCTTCAATCGCTTATTATAGGCTGTAATTTCCTCTTCATTGACCTTGGATGTACTTCCCATCTTGGCTTTCGCTTTAGCCTGATTGAGGTGGTATAACGACATATCCGGATTGATTTTCATTGGGTGATCCTTTCTATCTGATGATTAATTCCGCTTGCAGGGCACCGGCAGACTTTATTGTTTTGATAACATCCACCAGATCCGTATTTGAGATTCCTATTTTGTTTAATCCGTCTACAACCTCTTTGATATCAACACCCCCTTTAAACAGAATGACACCACCTTCTTCCTGTCCGGTTACCTCCTCCTGTTGGTTATCAGCTGCGGCTTGTGCACCGGGAGCAGCAGGTGGAGTCACGCCTCCAATATTGATATTCAGATTTCCAAAGGAGATTGCTATGGGGAGTATCCTCACATTTGTGCCCATCACCACCGTACCTGTTCTCTCATCCAAAACCACCTTGGCTACTGTATCCGGCTCTATTTCGAGATTCTCCACCCGGGATATTAATTCAACAGTCTGACCGAGATAGCTTGCAGGTACAGAAATTTCAACCGTTCCCGCATCGACGGACCTGGCTGATCCATCACCTAAAGATTTGTTGATCGATTTGGATAATCTGAACGATGTTGTAAAATCAGCTTCTTTGAGGTTTAAAAACAACCTTGTCCTGGAGTTCAAATCGATTTCAATTTCCCGTTCCACCAAGGCCCCACTAATGACATATCCAACAGTAGGTACGATGCTTCGTTTCGGATCAAATACATATTCAGCAGATCCAATGATATTTCTGTCTGCCGGAAGCTCAACTCCTCTTGGGATACCAACGATGGGCCCCTGGGCAACTGCAAATACTTCCCGGTTATGAGCTCTTAAAGGTGTCACGAACAGCACGCCACCTCTTAAAGAAATAGCATCACCAACTGCACTCACGGTAACATCCAGTTTTTGTCCCTGTTTGGCAAAAGCTGGTAGCGTGGCTGTTACCATCACTCCGGCTATGGCCCTTCCCTTGATCTCGTTTGGTGTAATGGAAATAGCCATGCGTTCCAATGCATTTCTTAACGGCTTTCTGGACATCAGGGATTCTCTTGAATCACCAGTCCCGTTTAATCCCACCACAATACCAAAACCAGTGAGCTGGTTGTCACGCATACCTCTTATCGAAGCCAGATCTTTGACCCGAACAGCTTGCGCAGAGACAGTGAGAAGAAAAATAATGATGATTCCCGGTAACAGTCGTAAGAGGTGCATTGGTTTCATAATTGGTTCATTCGCTTGATTGTAAGAAGATAACAATGCTTATCAAAGCAAATGCATTTGCCATACCTTTCGAAGAACAGACAGCGGATTGTCGGGAAAGATTTGTGATTAGCTTAAAAATCGAGATAGGATCTTGTGTTCATGGGACGAAATGGAAGGAACAATCATCTCGCCCTTAAAAAGATAATCGAACGCCATCGGATGAGTGTTGTGTAACTTTTATTGAGTATTCACCGATTGTGGTCGATTGGTACCAGGAGTGGCAATATGACTTAATCTATCCAACAATCCCGCTTTCTTTTGGCCTACGACCGGTGCCAGATTCTGCAGGTTCCTCGCCAGCATTTGACGTTTAATTTTGGGTTCAAATCGAGCAAGTTTTATAGCTTGTACTTCATTGGCTTCATTGACATCTGCAGGTCGAATAATCCCTTTTACGGTGGTTACATATCGAACCGTATTCTGCTGACGATAATCCACCTTTTCCCCCACAATCACCATATTACCGTTAGGCAGAACGGATTGCACGTAAGCTGAAATGGATCGTAGTGAGGACAACACTTCGTTTTGCTCCTCTTCGGCTTTACTAATCCCTGTTACTGCTTCAAGCACCTGTGTTGCCTGCCCGGCTTCCTCTTCTCCGGCAGCAGCCAGTGGAGTTGGGATAACAGGCTGTGGTCTTTCCGGTTTGGACACACTGATCACATCTTCAAGATTAGTAATTTTTACCAGATCACCCCTGAACCGAGCCCTATGATCTCTCAACAAATTACCCCAGGAAGCCTCATCTTTCCATAAAGATCCTTCGTACCTTCCCTGGGCAGTCGGTATTGCTTTTCGAGCCCGGTAGCTGTCTTTTTTCATGTCATTAAGATCTTTTTCCTTTTTTCCCTGGGCGATTGGGGGAGGTTGGGGTGTCTGCACTTGGTTTCCTGCGCAGGCAGTTATACAAAAAATCAGTGTCAGTACTAACAAAAATCTGAACATATCAGCTCCGGTGCCTGTTTTTTTATTTTAGAGAGCGACTTCCACATTGTTTTCATCGATTACAACTGCATAAATAGTACGTTTTCCTGTAAGCGGACGAACAGGGATCACATCGCCCTTCTTCCCTTCTTTTAAGGCTTTGACAATATTGGTGAGCAATAAATTTCTGGTTTTATAAACCAGTTTAACCGGTGCTCCTTTTCTAATCAGCACAGGATTTTGCACCAGGTTTTTTTCTATGGATTCGTTTTTATTGATATTTCTTTTTGCTTGCCGACCGATAATTAACTTCTGTTCAGTTCGATATCCAGGCTTTTCCCTGGAGATGTTTTTCTTGATTGAATGCAGATCGGCTTGTTCAATGGTTTTTCCTTTGTCAATACCGCTCTTTGCCACTAAAACATCATCGTAAACCGTTATTTTAGCCCTGACAAAAAGCTTCTTAAATTCCTTGCCGTCTACCAGTAGTTTTAGTGTCCAGGTAAAGTTTCCGCCAATCTGATATTTTTTTCCCACCTTCGCAATTTCGTAGGTTGCATTGCCCTTGGGCAGATAGACATCTCGCAGTTTTGATTTAAGTTCGATATTAACCTGATCGTACTTTTTATATTCAGATCGAATCTCTTTTTCCACCAGTTCAAGAAGCTGCCTTTTATCAATTTTTATAGAAGCCCTGCTGATCATCGGTTTGGATGGCAGCACAATTTTTAATTTTCTGTCTTTTTCCAGTTTTTTTAGCTTAAGGCGAATATTTCCATGAGAAACGATCAGGGATTTACCGGGCATAGGGGACTTTCCAATCCGGATTCTTGCTAGTTTTTGAATCAACTCGATATCAAAGCCATCCAACTCCGCAATATCTCCCAAACTATAATAATCGTTATAAACAATTGATTCGGGCAGGACACGAATTTCTATGGTATGAATGTCCGCAAACGCTTGGTTTGCAGCGCATAAAACCAGAAAACTGAAAAAAATGACAAAAATACCGGATATTCTGCTCATCATGCCCTTTTACCTGAGAATATTAACAGCGGTCTGCAACATGTTGTCCGAAGTCTGAATCGATTTGGAATTCACTTCGTACGCTCTTTGCGCCACAATCATGTTCACCATTTCGTCTACGACGCTGACATTGGATTTTTCAAGGAATTGCTGACTAAGCATACCAAGACCTTCCGCACCTGGATTTGTTACAAGTGGTTGACCTGATGCACCGGTTTCCATGTAAAGGTTTTTTCCGATTGGATTAAGCCCTGCAGGATTGATAAATTTAGCCAACTCAATACTACCAACCTGGTTAGGGGTAGGATCATCCCCGATCAAAACTTGTACGATGCCTTGCTGACCGATAATGATTTTAGTAGCTTCCGGAGGAATAATGATTTCAGGTTCAATGGGATACCCGTCTGTGTTAACGACTCTTCCACCGGCATCTCGTTGCCACGCTCCGTCCCTGGTAAACGCCACTGTTCCATTAGGTCTCAGCACTCTAAAAAAACCATCGCCGTCAATGCTCAAATCCAGGTCATTTCCCGTGTGCATCAAGTTTCCCTGGGTAAAGATCTTTTGGGTTCCCGCTAATTTAACACCATGTCCTTTATGAAGACCGGTTGGGGATATAGTATTGGCTGAGGTATTGGACCCTGGCATGATTTCATTGGAATATAACAAATCCTGGAAATTGTTTCTGGTCTGCTTGAATCCGTTGGTGTTAACATTCGCCAGGTTGTTGGCAATGGTGTCGATCTGTGATTGTTGTCCCTTCATACCGGTGGCAGAAGTAAATAATGATGTCATCATAACAGCAGGCTCCGTTTGAAATTAAAGATTTACACTCGTGCTATGGAAATTGACTTTTCATCCAAACCATCAAGAGATTTCATAGCTTTTTGTGAGGCTTCGTAAGAGCGGTTTACGGCAATCATCTTCACCATCTCCTGCACAGCTTCTACATTGGACCCTTCCAACACACCTTGATGAATAACGGGTCTTTCGATATCAATTGGTTTCTGTCGATCACTTGCAGGCACCCAATAAGAGTTTCCCATTTTGGTTAAGCGATCCGGTTCTTGAAAATTAACTATTTTTAAGAAATCTATCTCTTTTCCATCAACAATGGCTGAACCATCCTGACCAACGGCAAACTCTTTCCCATCAATCTTTAGGGGACCCTTTTTTCCTTGTACCCTATGACCTGAATTCGTAATCAAAAACCCCTCGCCGTCCTTGAGAAACTGACCATTTCGGGTATACCTGATTCCGGCAGGTGTATCGACAACGAAAAACCCTTCCGATTGGATAGCAAGGTCCAGCGGATTCTGAGTGTGTTTAAAGGAACCTTGTTCCATGGATGGCGCAACATGATCCGGTTTGACAAATGAGGTGCCTCCTCGATGAAAAGGAGAAATAAATTCTTCATGGGCAAACATTTCTTCTTCAGATTCCAAATCCTGCCCCATGAATTGAGTATAATACTCCCTGAATAGAACCTCATCAGACTTAAACCCAGTGGTATTAACGTTTGCCAGATTATTAGATACCGAATCCATCTGACGTTGTTGACCTTTCATCGCTGAAACTAAGGAATATATTGAATCCATGCCCTTCCTTTAAGAATCTGATATTATTATTTTAATCAATATCTCTTCGAGTCCCTGGCCAACCGGAATTTCGACTTGCACACCAGGTTCCTTTTCACTTCGAACTTTAAATGCAGAGGTTATGCCAGCTAAATGACAAGGATTATTAGTAGGGTCAAAGCCTTGCTAATCCATTTGTTGAGACTTTTGACAGTTTCTTATAGATATCTTATTAAACAATCGTACCAAATTCATTTTAGCCTGTTTTCTCATCATCCAAAATGTTCTCACTAATTTGGGCCAAAGGTGGAGGATGACATTATCCCACAATTACGATAGTAATGTAGAAAGCACCCTACAAATAAAACAAGCCTCATACGGCTGTTTTACTGACCATAGATAAATCCCGACAATCCGAAACCATCGCTTTTTGATAACCAATTAAGCTAATGCACTCATCTATGGATTATTTAATGTGGAACATAGGGTAAATATAAGATATAATCAGTCTTAATAAGCAATCTTGATTCCAAAGCACGTAATGAACGACAGAAAGAAGATTGATTCTTTTTCAATTTAAGTCAGGGATATTTCCCGATGTTAGACAAAAAGAACATAAGCGTTTTATCGATTGACGACGAAGCCCTAATCCGTGAAAGCATTACCGATTATCTGGAAGATAGCGGTTATAAAGTACTACAAGCTGAAAACGGAAAACAGGGGCTGGATGTCTTCCGCAGGGAAAACCCTGATATTATCCTGGTCGATCTAAGAATGCCGGAAATTGATGGTTTGGATGTTTTAACATCTGTAACCAAAGAATCGCCCGGAACTCCTGTAATTGTAGTTTCCGGAACCGGTGTCATCCAGGACGTCATCGACGCTTTACGTCTTGGAGCATGGGATTACCTGGTTAAGCCCATCAGCGATTTAGCTGTTCTTGAGCATGCTGTTGTCAAGTGCCTGGAAAGAGCCCAGCTTCTCAAAGAAAACCAGCTTTACCGGGAGCATCTGGAAGAGGAAGTAAAAAACCGTACGGCAGATCTTGAAAACAGAACGGAGGAATTATTAAAAGCCAAAGAGACTGCTGAAGAGGCTAACCTGGCAAAAAGTCGTTTTCTCACAACCATGAGCCATGAACTTAGAACTCCAATGAACGGTGTTTTAGGCATGGCACAGCTTGCCTTGCTGACAGATTTAACAGATCAACAGAGATACTACCTCGAAATCATTTCGCAGTCCGGAAGAGCGTTGATGGACATCCTTAATGAGATACTGGACCTGTCTCGAATAGAAGCCAACAAGATTGAACTGGAAGAGATCGAGTTCAACCTGGGGGAAAGCCTGGAGAGCATTATTCGTCTTTTTTCAGGCTCGGCCGATGCAAAAGGATTATCTTTGAACTGCCGGATACCGGTCCACATCCCTGTTGAATTGATTGGTGATCCTATCCGCTTAAACCAGGTTCTGTCGAATCTTATCGCCAACGCATTGAAATTCACCGAAAGAGGTGAGATATCCATCACCATCAATAAACTAAAAGAAACAGATGATTCCGTTGATCTGTTTTTCGGAGTTTCCGATACCGGAATCGGGATATCCCAGGAAAAGCTGGATGTGATCTTTCAACCTTTTTCCCAGGTAGATAATTCTACAACCAGGAAATACGGTGGTACCGGTTTGGGTTTGACGATTGTAAAAAGCCTTGTCGAACTCATGGGGGGTATGATTAGCGTGGAAAGTGAAGCTGGAGCCGGCTCAACATTTTGGGTTACCCTGCCTTATAAAAAGCAGAAAAAGATAAAAGCTTCCTCTCTTGCTACACCTGATCTTACTGGTTACCGAACACTGATTATCATTAACCATGCTGTAAGCCAGGAGTTTATTAGAAAACAGATCAAGCAATGGAAAGCAGATGTTGATTTTGCCGTATCCGGTGAAGAAGGACTTGTTATGATTCGCAAAGCCAATTCAAGCGGCAATGCTTATCATTGCATAATAGCTGATTACCAATTACCGGATATAAACGGCCTCAAACTAAGTGAAATCATCGAAAAGGAAAAGCTGATTGACCTGTCCAAATTGATAGTTATTACGTCAATCCAGTTTGACGACGTAAGAAAAAAATCCGTCAAAAAAGGCATAAAACATTGCCTGCTAAAACCTATTGTCCAGGCATCTGTTCTGTTAAAAGCCTTGCTCGACGTATTGCAAATAGAAGAATCGGCATTGGAAGAAACAGGTGCCGAAGAAGAATTATTTGAGGTGGGCCATAATCATGAACTTTTGATTGTGGAAGATGATCCTGTGAATCAGCAAGTTATTGTGGGTATGCTTGAGAAAATAGGTTTCAAAGTGGATATAGCGTCAGATGGAAAAGAAGCCTTGAATGCCTGTAAAAAGAAAAAGTACAGCATGATTTTTATGGATTGCCTGATGCCGGAAATGGATGGATTTGAAGCAACATGTGAAATCCGGAATATGGAAAAAAGCGGAGAGTTATCCGGCCATGTTCCCATTGTCGCTTTCACGGCAAAGGCCATGAAAGGTGATAGGGAATTGTGTCTTGTAGCCGGTATGGATGACTATCTAACCAAGCCCATTAAACTGGAAGATTTACAAAAAGTCACCGCTAAATATCTATAATCATTATAATTTAAAAATTGATTTCGGAAACCAACCCTAAAAGGATCTAGTTGATATGTTTAGCAAAGTAATCCAAAACAGGGACAGGTTGCTGGAGATTGCAGAACGAAAAAGCAGATTGCTGCAAAGTGTGATCGATCAGTTTGATCATATCGAAACCAATCCCGTTTTCATCGAAGAGATTCAAGAAGCGTTTTTAGAGTTGGATGCAGCAGAAACTGAAATGTTGAAAGAAAAAGAGATAACAGTTGACTGCCCTGGCTGTGGATATGAGTGCAACCAGATTCACAGTTATTGTATGGCCTGCGGCACGAAGCTTACCGATCACAACGAACCGATGGACGCCTGAGAAAGGGCGCTTTCGCAGCGCCCTGCGTTTTTTTAGGATCTTGCCTGCCTTATTTCTTTAAATTCCAATACATTTTTATCATTCATTGAAAGCTGAAAGCTCCCCTCCATCTTAGGGTTCTTTAGCAACATTTTGGAAAAGGGCTTGATGACCAGCCGGCCAAAGGCATTTTTAAGCGGGCGAGCACCATATTTATCATCAAATCCGGAAGCGATAATCTTTTCTTTAAAATGATCATCCAGTTTTAAACTAATACCTTTGCTGCTCAGCTTGCCATTTAACTCCCTCAGTTCTCTGGCCAAAATAGCATGAATCACTTCTTTGCTAAGAGAGTTGAAATTGAGAATGGCATCCAGCCTTCCGATCAATTCAGGTTTCAAATAAGCTTCATGATCCTTCAGATTTGTGGTGCAGAATATCACCGTGTTTTTGAAATTCACGGTTCTTCCATGAGTATCGGTTAAGCGTCCGTCATCCAGGATTTGCAGCATGATATCCGAAAAATCGATGTGCGCCTTTTCTATTTCATCAAATAAAATCACACTGTACGGGTTGTGACGAACCGCTTCGGTCAAAATACCTCCCTTTTCATACCCGATGTAGCCTGGAGGTGCGCCGATTAATTTGGCAACAGAGTGACTTTCGCTATACTCACTTAGATCGATACGGATCATGTGTTTTTCGTTTCCGAATAGAAAATGGGCAAGGGATTTTGCTGTTTCAGTTTTACCGACACCTGAAGGCCCCATCAGCAGAAAGCTCCCCAAAGGCCGGGACTGATCCGATAATCCTGCATGAGCTGCAATCAGTGTATCCGATATCTCCACCAGTGGCTCTTTTTGCCCAAGCACTCTGCTTGTGAGATATGGCTCCAATTCCAGCAGGTTCTCCTGTTGGGTTCTTAAAATTCGCTCAACAGGTACCCCGGTCGATCTGGCGATGACTTCCCCGATATTCTGCTTACTTAATTTCCAGGAAATATCGAAATTTGCCAGCTCGGTTTCCAAATCAGGAATTTCCCCATATTTAATTCTGGAAGCGGCCTCGAAATCGCCCTCGGTTTCCGCCTTCTGCAGTTGAAAATGGGCTTTATCAAGTTGCTGTTTTAATTGGGAGACGCGTTTCAGGTCGAGCACCTTGCTATCCCACTGGCTTTTCTTTTCATTAAACTGGTTCTCTAAATCTTTTATTTCCTCGATCAGCGCTTTGTCATTGGGATTCGCCTTAGCAAGTATCTTTTTACTCCGAATCGAAGCCTCCAGCTCTTCCAACTCGGGTGGAAGGGAATCGGCACTTAACTTAAGACCGGCAGCAGCTTCATCAATGATATCTATAGCTTTGTCCGGTAAAAACCTGTCTGAGATAAATTGATCCGACAAGTACACTGCCGCAACAATAGCGTCTTCCGTGATTTCAATACTATGGTGGATTTCGAGCTTTTCTTTTAAACCAATCAGAATTTGGATTGTATCTTCCTTGCTTGGTTCTGCCACCTGCACTTGGTGAAACCGACGTTCAAGCGCTGAATCAGACTCTATATACTTTTTATATTCTTCCTGGGTTGTTGCACCAATGCAGTTTAACTCTCCTCTTGATAATGCGGGCTTCAATAAATTAGCTGCATCCATGGCTCCTTCCGTTTTTCCGGCGCCAATCAGCAGATGTATTTCATCAATAAAAATAATCGCCTCTCTACCTTTTGCTTTGATAAACCGTATCAACTGATCAACGCGTTCCTCAAACTCGCCACGATACTTGGTTCCGGCCATCAATGCTCCAATGTTCAAAGCATAAATGGTTTTCCCCAGAATAATATCCGGTACCTGGTTTTTTTGAATTAAGCCTGCCAGGCCTTCAACTATAGCCGTTTTACCAACACCGGGAGAACCTACCAGAACAGGATTGTTTTTGGTTCGACGACATAAAATCTCTTGAACTCGTCGAATTTCTGCAGCCCTCCCTATAACAGGATCCAGTTTACCTTGATCAGCCAAATCATTTAAGTTTTCCAAAAATTCCGGGACCTCATTTTCTTCCTCTTCCGGTACTTCTATGGAAAGCTGGGGGAAAAACTTACTCAAATGTCGCAATAAATCGGCTTCTGTAACCAGATCACGACCTGCCTGAATGGCATCGGAAGAGGAAAGAGTAAACCATTCGGATAGTTTGGGTGATGGACGAATTTCCGCCAAAGAAACCTTATCCAATGTTGGAAGTTGATCCAACAACCCTTTTAATACTTTGATTTCTCCTTTTAGATGCCTGGAGGAAACCGTCGATGGATTTTTAATCAATCCCCACAGCAAATGAAATTCTGTCAACTCACTGTGTTTACGTTTTAGTGCTTCCGCCTGAGCGAGCTCCACGGAAGCAATGACATTGGAATCAAAATTATTCATGTATTTCTCCTCATTCTACTATCTACTTGATTTTACCAGTTGAATAACAATAGTTACTACGTTTATTAAAAGCTTTAAGAACAATTGCCGGAACAAAAAATTGATAATATTCATCCTGCAATTTGAATACCAGATGATTTTTTATTAATTTTCAAATACTTAGGTGATTTTATAGTAGGTCAAAATGGCAACAGGTAAGATCTTGTTCATCCAAACTGACCATCAGTATTGCTGATATAATTATTGAATAAGGAAACAAACTTCAATTGTGATTTGTGCATACTCCTTAAACCGATTATATTTAGAGGATAGCAGATAATTCGTTGCATCTGCTACAGGTGTAACACAGCGATTTGAAACTATCCACAAGGGTTCAATCTGGATGAAACAGGCAAAATACCAAGGAGGTCACAACATGGAGCTAACAAAGGAGACATTGGAGTCTTACGTGAATCAACATTGGGAACAATCGATTATTCCAAAGCTTTGCGAATTTATTAAAATTCCCAACATCTCTCCGTCTTTCGATAACACCTGGCAAGCAAACGGCCACATAGAAAAAGCAGTACAATTAGCAGTCGATTGGAGTCTACAGATCGGAATCGAGGGAATGAAACTATCGGTTGAAAAACTTGAAAACCGAACTCCGTTAATTTTCATGGACATAGCTCCTACAAATTCAACAAATCAAAGTACCGTTTTATTGTATGGGCACTTGGACAAACAACCTGAAATGACGGGTTGGGATGAAGACAAAGGCCCCTGGAAACCTGTCATTCAAGACGATAAATTGTATGGCAGAGGAGCGGCAGATGATGGCTACGCCTTGTTCTCCATTCTGACGGCAATCAAAGCCCTGCAACAACACAATGTCCCTCATTCAAGATGCGTTGTTATCATTGAATCCTGTGAAGAGGGTGGCAGTCACGATCTACCCTATTACATCGAAAAACTGCAAAATCGCATTGGCCAGCCGGACTTTGTGGTCTGCCTGGACAGTGGTTGTGCAAACTACGAGCAGTTATGGCTGACGACATCCTTGCGCGGCACGGTGATAGGGACTCTTGGTGTGGAATTGCTTGAACAGGGAATTCACTCTGGAAACGGAGGCGGGGTCGTTGCTTCAAGTTTCAGAGTGCTCAGAAATGTATTAGAAAGACTGGAAGATTCCGCTACCGGCTCCATTCACATAGACGAACTCAATTTTGACATCCCAGAAGAAAGACTCGCGCAGGCACGACAAACAGCAAAGATTATCGGGAACAGCAGTTCAACATCTTATCCTTTGATATCGGGCGCCACAACAGTGACTGATGATCCTTATGAACTTATTCTCAACAGAACCTGGCGCCCAAGTCTCTCCATTGTTGGTGCAGACGGATTTCCTCCCACCGAATTTGCAGGGAACGTATTAAGGCCTAAATCTGTTTTTAAACTCTCATTGCGTATACCACCTTTGTCAGATTCGCAATCGATCGCCAAAAAAATCAAAGAAATACTGGAAACAGATGCTCCTTATGGTGCCAGGGTACAGTTCACTTACATGGGTGGCGCAAACGGTTGGAATGCCCCTCCCATGTCAAACTGGTTCAGTGAAGCTTTGGATGAAGCCTCGAACCTTTTCTTTGGAAAAGATCCGGTTTTTATGGGAGAAGGTGGATCGGTTCCTTTTATGCATTTACTGGCATCAAAATTTCCCAAGGCTGAGTTTATGATCACCGGAGTTTTAGGCCCACACTCCAACGCTCACGGACCTAACGAATTTTTACATCTACCGATGGTCAAAAAACTGACATGTTGTGTGACACATGTTTTGGCAAAACAGGCAAGAAGTTAATCCGGTTTTTTCTGGGTCGAATCTGAATCAAAAATGATAACATGATTCTATCTAAAAAACGGCATGTTGGTTGAGATAGTACAAACTTAAAAAGAGTAAATCAGGCTAGTTTTTTATTCCTTGAGAATTGACTAAATATAGAGTATCATCAAGAGTATGGAGTCAGCATCTGCCTGAATTAAATGATTAGGCCATTGCAAGAGTGATCCTGGCAAGATCAATCATTTCTTGCACTACTTGGCTTTTAATTATAGAGATGTTACAGGTATAGAAACCTGATTTCACTACAAAAATTGTTGATCGGAAAAGGTATACGTTTCGCTGATATGTACAGAATTCTTATAGCAGATGACAACGAGAGTATTCATCGGGATTTTGAGAAGATATTATCGTCAAAAATCGAAGAAAACGAGGAGATGAGAAATCTCGAAAAACAATTGTTTTCTGTCGATGTACGTAAGGAGCGATACCAAGTTCATTTAACAAAGGATTTCATTTTAGACCACGCCTACCAAGGTGACGAGGCACTTAAAATGGTAAGAACCGCCGCCTTGGAAAACAACCCATACTCCCTGGTATTCATGGATATCAGGATGCCTCCCGGCTACAACGGAATCACAACAATTTCAAGAATCTGGCAAGAATTCCCCGATATAGAGATGGTGCTTTGCACGGCCCATTCGGATTATACTCTCGAAGAAATTGTTTCCGAACTGGGAATGACAGATCAACTCATGTTTATCAGAAAACCCTTTGACAGTGTGATGGTTATCCAAATGGCACTGGCGCTGACAAAAAAGTGGTCGCTCAATCAAAAAACCAAGCAATACATCAACGAATTAAAATCAACCAATATTGAACTAAAATCTGCCAAAGAACTGGCGGAATCAGCAAACGAAGCAAAATCGGATTTTCTTGCAAACATGTCACATGAGCTAAGAACACCAATGAACGGTGTCCTTGGTATGGCGGAAATTGTATTGCAATCGGAATTAAATCCGAACCAACGTGAAAGCATAGAAACCATATTTAATTCCGGCAGGGCGCTCCTTAAGATTCTGAATGACATTTTAGATCTCTCTAAAATTGAGGCCGAAAAATTCGTTATCGAGGAAATCAATTTCAGTCTTAAGGAAACGATCAAACAAATAATCAGTTTGTTTTCTGTTACCGCAAACTCAAAAGGCCTAAAACTGAAATCCAAAATCGAACAAGGTGTATTTGATTCCTTAAAGGGGGATCCCAATCGACTCAACCAGATCCTGTCAAACCTCCTTGGCAACGCATTAAAGTTTTCCAAAGAGGGAGAAGTCTGTCTTCATATCAAGAAAATCGAAGAGACGGATCAAAACATTACACTGAAGTTTGAAATCCAGGATGAGGGCATTGGTATTCCGGAGGATTCTATTGATAAGATTTTTCAGGTTTTCACCCAGGGCGATGCTTCTTCAACCAGACGGTATGGCGGTACCGGATTGGGATTACCTATTGTTAAAAGTCTGGTCGAGCTGATGAAAGGACACCTGGGTGTGGACAGTAAAGTTGGCATTGGAAGTACATTCTGGGTTGTTTTGCCCTTTATCAAGCAAGAGCATATCCAAATTGAGGACCTGTCTATCTGTAAACCATCCAAGAAATCGGAACCAAATCAAAAGCTAAGCAATAAGCTACTGCTCGTGGTCGAAGATGACCAGGTCAACCAGACCATAATGACTGGGATGCTTGAAAAACTGGGCTATAACGTCGATATCACTTCCAATGGCATTGAAGCATTGAATAATTTAAAGCGGACGAACTATGACCTAATATTTATGGACTGTTTAATGCCGCAAATGGATGGCTTCGAAACAACCAGAATAATCAGAGAACTGGAAGAGAAGCAAAAATCCTACCCACCCATTCCCATCGTGGCGATCACAGCAAAAGCAATGAAGGATGACAAACAAAAATGTCTTGATGTCGGCATGAATGAATTCATCACCAAGCCAATTTTAATGAAAGACCTAAAAGACGCATTAACCAAGTTTGATCTATGAACTCTCACTGATACTAACACCCATGCAAACCTCCTCACTACCTTCCAAAGTAGTATCAGATCAATAAATAAGTTGATCGCAACGCCAGTCTAAAATCCTTCAATCTAATTTTTCGGTTAAATCCAACTCGGATAATATCTCCTAAAATCAAAATTTATTGTAAAGATCTCAAGAATATAGTACCGTGGTTAATAAAAACAACTTCTTTGACCGGCCGGGATGCAAGTCAAAGCAATATAAAACAATACCATTACCTCCTATTTCCGGCAAAAACCTAGAAGAAAGACGTGATTAATGGAGTCTATGGATCAAAACTCAAAACGCATTCTTGTTGTGGATGACAATGAAGCAATTCATGAGGATATACACAATATTCTGGATATCAAGCGCGGTAAAAGGAAAAACAGCGAAACAGAAAAACTGGAACAGGAATTGTTTGGGACCGACTTTCCTTCCGAAGCATCCGTATCGGATGATATAATTGATTATGTAATTGATGATGCGTACCAAGGAGCTGAAGCAGTCACCATGGTTACCCAGGCTGCCAACGAAGGATTTCCCTACGCATTGATTTTTATGGATGTGCGGATGCCTCCCGGGATGGACGGTATTCAGGCCACTACTGAGATCTGGGAGCGGCATCCTCAAATTGAAATTGTAATTTGTACTGCCCACTCCGACTATTCATGGGATCAGATTGTAAAACAGTTTGGCTCGACAGAACACCTGTTTTTTATGAAAAAACCGTTCGATAGTATCGTCCTCAGACAAACAGCCTATTCCCTAACCAGAAAATGGGACACTACCGCCAAAAATGCCAGGCATGTGGAAAAGCTTGAAGCAGAAATCCAACACCGCACTCAGCAGTTAAATGAGATGTCCGATCATCTCAAAAAGATGAAAAAAGACACTGAAAAGGTCACGCTGGCAAAAAATCGATTCTTCAGCTCAATCACATCAGAACTGCAAACACCGTTAAACGGTATCCTGGGCATAACAGATCTGCTTTTGGATACGGAACTAAACCAAGAACAAAGAAGTTTTGCAGAAACAATTAAGTTTTCAGGTAACTCGTTGTTACTGATAATGAATGACATCCTCGACTTTTCGAAGCTGGATGATCCCGGTGGGGAGTCGGAAGATATAGCATTCGATTTACGGACCACTCTGGAATCAATACTGGACCTTGTATCGGTGGCGGCTGTTGAAAACGAGCTTGAATTGACTTGTTTTGTTGATTGCAACATTAGTGAACTACTGGTGGGCGATCCATTTAAGCTCAGGCAGGTTTTATTGCTATCTTTTACTCATGTCATCAAAACCCAAGAATCCTGTGAAATTGTTTTATCCGTATCAAATATTAGCAAGGACAGCCTGGGGGAAAGTAAATTGTTGTTTGAAATATCGAAGCTAAAAAAAATGGATAGTGACTACCACCACGAAAAGAGAATATTTAATGGAGTGGATTTCAATTTGCTGCCCGACGTCGGAGAGCAAGGCAAATTTCCCAGGCAGGAGCAGGTAGAGGAATTGGTCGATCGCTTAGGTGGCAAATTTAATTCAGAAAATAATCCGGATACAGGAGCAACAATCCGTTTTACTGTCAAATTTGGAATCAGCAGTCCTTCGTTCCCTTCTGTAGTTTTATCATCAACCATTATCGGGATGCGCTGTTTGATAGTAAGCGACTACTCAATTGGCCGCAGAGTACTTTCTCTTCATATTGAGCATTGGGGTGGCATATGCAAGGTGGCTTCTATAAAGGATAACATTGTCGAAAAAGTTAACTTGGCTAAAGAATCCAATCTTCCTTATGACACGGTTATTATTGATTTAAAAAATGAACCTCTTGAACACTACAAACAAATCGCCCACGAGATAGCGGAAAACTGCAGACGGCAACAAGTAACCCCACCCAGGTTGGTATGCCTGACAGCAAATGCGCAAAGAGGTGATGCTCAAAAAATTGGACAGTATGGTTATAGTGTTTACTTGACAAAGCCGATTAAGCAAAGCCAATTGTTTAAATCTCTGCTGCTGGTTAAAAGCCTGAAAGACGAAAATCAGTTTCTCGATCCTGAAACTCTGGTCACCAAGCATTTTGTTGATGAGTTTACTCCCGACTATTACAAGATATTGGTTGCAGAGAAGAATCCCAATAACCTGAAAATGATAATCGGTTGTTTGACCAGGCTTAAAGTTCGATGCGATGTTGCCGATGATCGAAGAGAGATTCCCGTTGTTTTAAAGAAGAACAAGTACGATCTGGTACTAATCGACTGCAAGGAATGTGATGACAGGGATTATGATTTTTTGAACAAAATCAAAGACGGGCTCGCCGATTTAAAGGTAGTCATCATGATTGAGGAGGGTGATCTTACAACCAGGCATGCCATCAAAAAGGGCATTGTAGATAACTATCTCACCAAACCGGTCAAAAGCGATGCCTTGATCAGTATGTTACAAGATAACTTCAGTAACTGAGGAAAACTTTCTAATCCAAAACATGCTTATCGAGAATGAAACAAACAAAGGTTCCGGAGAATACTTCCGCTTCGCTGCAAGTGACTGATACGTTGACAAATCGTTTGTTTTTGTCTTCTTCTGCTACCGTCGCAACAGCTTCAACGGTATCACCTGCTTTAACAGGTTTTTTAAATTTAGTTTGAGCACTACCGAGAACAACGTTGGGATCATTCACGGCGATCATGGCTGCATGATCTGCCAGTCCGAAAATAAACCCGCCGTGCACCAAACCTTTGTTATCTACCGACATTTCTGGCGTGGTAGTCAAAGAAACCTTCGAATAGCCATCTTTCACGTCCAGAGGTTTTCCACACAATTGAATGTTGATTGTTTGATGAGTGATTATTTTGTTCATAATATTAGGTATTTAAATTTACAATGTTAACGGTCTAGGTCCATTTGTCTATAGCTTTTGACAAAACCTTGATATCAATAGGTTTGGAAATATAATCGTTCATGCCCGCATCCAGACACTTTTCCTTATCTCCTTTCATGGCATTTGCTGTCATGGCAATAATGGGAATCGATGAATTGATTGCAATTTTTTGATCATGGCGAATGCAGCGAGTTGCATCATATCCATCCATTTCCGGCATTTGACAATCCATCAACACAAGATCATAAGGTTCATCTCCCAATATTTGGACAGCTTCTTTTCCGTTATTGGCAATATCCGCCTCATAACCTATTTTGCGTAACACCTTGATCGCCACTTTCTGGTTTACCCTGTTGTCTTCAACCAGGAGTATTTTCAATTCTTTTTCCTTTGACTGAAGATCAGCTTCTATCTCTTCAGGTTCCAGGTCTTTTTGGGTAATAATACCGGTTTTTAAATGGTCGGGAGTAGACTCCAATCCCGATACCATAACCAAGGTACTAATCAACTGGGACTGACGGACCGGCTTTGTCAGGTATGCTGAGAAACCTGCCCGATCAAAACGGATGGAATCCCCTCGTTCACCCATGGAGGTCAGCAAAACCAATGCGGTATTTTGAATAAGTTCATTGCCCTTGATTTGTTTTCCCAATTTTTCTCCGTCAATACCCGGCATAAACTTGTCCAAAATCGCAATATGAAAAGGTTGTTCTTCATAAACTGCTTGTTTCAGGGCTATTAATGCGTTATGTGCATTTTCCGCGATTTCAACGTCCGTCTTGTGGAGTATCAATAATTCAGCCAGCATGTTGCGGAACGACTTGTTATCATCTACGATCAAGATCCTTTTGCCTTCCAGTGATTGCGCAGAAGGTATCAGCTTCTCTGTTGGTTGAATCGCTTGTTTTTGAAAAGGTATGGAAAACCAGAATTTTGAACCTTTGTTTAATTCACTTTCTACTCCAATTTCTCCTTTCATCATTTCGACAAGTTGTTTGGATATCGTCAGACCGAGCCCTGTTCCGCCATACTTTCTTGTAGTTGAACTATCCGATTGTGTGAACGACTGCCATAACTCCTCTATTTTCTCCGGATCGATTCCAATTCCCGTATCCTCCACTTCAAAAAGAATGGTGGCAATTGTATCCGTTTGAGATACCAGGGTCACTTTTAGTACAATCTCACCCATGGGAGTGAATTTTATGGCATTGCCAATCAGGTTGGTTAGAATTTGCCTAACCCGGCCGGGATCTCCGATCACCAGGGATGGCACACTTTTATCGATAATACTGATCAATTCAGTATGTGGACCCGTAATACGAACTGCCAGGATATCGATCATGTTTTCCAGAGTGGAACGCAGATCGAAATCTGTGTTTTCCAGTTCCAACTTTCCGGCCTCAATCTTGGAAAAATCGAGGATATCATTAATGATAGCCAGTAAGGCGTCGGCGCTGTCCTTAATGGTATCGGCACATTCCCTTTGCTCTTCGTTCAATTCGGAAGACAGGAGCAAATGTGTCATTGCCATGACTCCGTTCATCGGTGTCCTTATTTCATGGCTCATATTTGCCAGAAATTCGCTTTTGGAACGGTTTGCCTTCTCAGCTTCCTTGGTTAGCTGTTTTTCCCTGGTTATGGCCTTTTCCAGTTCAATATTCGCTTGCTCCGCCTTTTCCCGGGCACGGTGAGCATCCTCAATCATATCAACAACTTCCTGACGGCTATTTTCCAGCTCAATGTTCCTCTCTTCAAGCTCCTGGCTATATTCTTCAGTTATCCCCATGGAGTATTTAAGCAACTCTTCTGTCTGTTTTCGTTCGCTGATATCAACTATCAACCCCCGAAAACCTATGACCTCGTCTTTTTTGAGGACCAAATTGGAATGTTGCAAAACAGGGAAGGTACTACCGTCTTTTCTGACAGCAATATATTCGGTCGATTCGGAAACATCGTTTTTAAGTGTTCTCTCCATGTTGATGAATAATTTTTCTCTATCTTCCGAAGCAAAGACATCAAAAAGATTTAACCCTGTTTCAACATCATGATTGGTAATTCCAAAGTAATCCAATCCGTAATTGTTTATAAATCGAAACTTACCTTCTTTGTCTGTTTCATAAATTATCTGGGGAAGATTGTTTACAAACTCAAAAAAATTCGCCTCGTTATCCCAAAGAGCCTCACGGGCAGTCTTTTGGTCAGTAATATCGATAAGAACAGATGTAACGCCGACTATCTCCCGTTTCGAATCCAAGGTAGGGGTTTTGGAAACCAACAGCCACCCGCTGTTTCCGCTGGGAGTAGAATATTGAAAAGTTTGCTTACTAAAACCAAGCTTACCGGACAGGATATCCCAATCCTGTTTTTCCAATTCTTCGACAGACGTTTCAACAAAACAATCCTTATCGGTTTTTCCTTTCCAATCTTCTTCTTTTAAACCAATTAATTCAGCAAATGGCTTGTTTGCAACTTTGTATCTGAGCTTTCTGTCCTTTATTAAAACAGGAACCGGCAAATCCGGCAGCAGATTTTGCTCCGCAAAATCCAAATGAGCCTTACCAGACGAGAGACTACCGATGTGCCTTTTAATAATAAACCCGAGTAAAAAAGATACACTGGCAGTGGATGTACAGATTAGTAAAAAATAAACCAGGGATAATTGAATCATTTTTCGATGGCTTTGATTTCTATGATCGTATCAAAGCAATAAATCTAGAAAGCTTGTTGGGTCTGCTTTGAAGTTGCAGTTAGATGGAAAATTGTAATGCACCGTTTGGTACACTGTAAACTCCGCAGCCAGAAATCTGATATGCTCGGTAAATTATCTATAATTCAGAAGGTAAGTTCAATATTAATTTCACGAATCAAGAAAAGTGGCTGTGAAATCATTGCTTTTTTCACTGTTTCGTTTCGAGTTACAAAAAAGCGACTTAACAAAATGATTTCTTTAACTGTTTGTGAAATGTCACAAATTGGAACCAAAAGGTCAGTGAAAAGATGAAAACGAAAGATAGTCATCTACTGCTGCAATGATTTCTTGTAGTCAGAGGCTTTTTTGTGGGCGAGTTTCAGACCTTTTTCAATTTCAAGTGGATCTTCGGAAATGAGCTTTTTGAAATATTTGGTTTCTAACTCGTTTTTTGCTCGAAAATAGCGGAAGGCAATTTTAAACAGGCTGCTTAGCCTTTTTTCCAAAATCACCGACGTTGCAGCAGGCTTTTTAATTTCTTTGATCAAGGCCTCGCATTCCAAAACCACTACTCCAACAATTGCCTTTTTATAGTGGGCATCAAAGATAGTAAAATCCGCTTCATCCAAAAACCACTCCGCCAGACTTAACGTATTCAAAGATTTGCTCAATTTATCAATGATCCCTGAATCTCCGTCGTTCAGGGTTCTGTCCAGTTTTTCCGTGACAGGTTCCAATAGTTTGATATAGGGCAGAGTAATGATATTGCCTGTGCTAAATCCCTTGGGCCGATCGATTTGATTTTTAAAGAAGTTATTTGCAATGTTGGGTGAAAAAAACAGCCAGACCTTATAGTCCATCTCGGTCAAACCTTTCTGTTTTTCCTCTATGAAACCATACAGTTTTGCTTCCCGTTTGAAGAAACGACTCATTTCTTCCCAGCAATTCAATAAAACATGTTGATTCGATAGACTCCCGATATGGCCGTCTTCAAGAATTATCTGCCAGACTGCCTGGGATAAGTCTTGTTCCTTTGATTGAGAAAAAGCCTGACCTAACTTTTCAATATATGCTTCAATAACGGGCAGAAAGAATTCAACTTGTGATTCCGTTTTTATGGATAGGATTTTAGCAACCATCTTTTAGTTTTGTGCTTCTACCATTCAATCATCAAAGAATGATTGACCTAGGTGAGCGATCATTATGTAAATATCTGACTATTATAAAGGTATCGTAACATGAATAAAAATATTCACAACCATCGTACTATATTTTTGATAGGTTTAGAATCCTTTTTCATTAATTCCTCCCATTTATTCGTGATTGAAATGATAAAACCGAAATCTTTTGCTTTTGCATTCCGGAAAAACAAAAAAATCAAAGGATTTGCTGGTTAAAAGAATTTAGATAAAACTGTTCAAGAGGTCCCGTTTATGTTATGTTTGAGATAAATTCACCTGGCAGTCCGACGAGGAGATTGGCATGATTAATGATTTTCTTGCATTTTGTTCTATTATCTTTAACAACATAATTGGCTGAGATGTTGTAAAATAGCTGTTTTAAAGGTTGGAAGTTATTTTATGAATTCTTTTGGGAACTATATGCCGTTCATGCAGTGGGAGCAAGCATACAGCGTCAATATTCGATCTATAGACGATCAGCACAAAAAGATGATCGACTTGATCAATGAACTATATGACTGTGTGAAGGGCGGCTCAGAAAGAGAACGTTTGAATGAGACGTTTTTGCGATTAAGCGTCTATACGGTGAAACATTTTATTTATGAAGAAGCCCTGTTTAAGAAACATGCCTATTCCGATCTTTGTGAACACAAAAAAAAGCACGATGAACTTGCTGAGCAGCTCACCGAGTTTCATAAAAAATACAGCGTACAAAAAGAAGAAATCAATGAAGAATTGATAAACTTTTTCAAAGAGACTATGTTCGAACACATCACCACCTGCGATCGCGAATACATCGAGTATATGTCTGATCACGGCATTCAATAATACTCCACCTTTGGTCATATCAGCAATTGATCATCAAACGGTCCATTTCATACCTGTTGTATTTCCTTCTCGTTATAATAAAATCTGATCGGTAAATCGCAATTATCGAATAACAAAGGTAGTGTCCCTTGTCTCCGATATTTCTTTAAGCAGCAAGTTAATCGTCTTTATTCGTTCAAGCCGACACAGATTGGTCAAAATCAGAAATCTTTCGTTTCCGCAGAAAATAAAGAAAATAGCATGATTTGCCCTTTGGGCAACTATCAGAAATAACAGGATTTTTCTTATACACGGTTTTTTCGGATCGTGATCGCTTTACAAATCGTTTTTTAGCTTAGTACCCTTTATTTATAATATTTCCAGCCGAATTTTTTTTAATACCGGACGCAAATGGGCTTTATTCGTCAATTATTCAATAAGACTTCCAGCAGTACACTGAGTTTCAAATTCGATAGATCCAAAGGGAAATTCAAACCTGGAACCTGGCCTGGCGCCATTGAGAATAAACAGGCCAATGTTGATGCCAAAAAGAATGAAGTCGATTTTCTACTTTCAAAATTTCCCGGATCTCCAAGCTTTTTTGGTGAAGTACTGGAATACCCAAACAAGAAAAAGCGCTCTCTTTTCTTCGTCAATCGTGATCCTAGCCTCGCTCTCCTAAGAGATGAAGTAAATCGCTTTGCGGAATCCAAAGAGGTTCTGGATCCTCGCTCCAAAATAAAGAAGTTATTGAAAAAGCATCCGTATCTTCCGGACTTGAGAGCCATTAACGGCATCCAGATTTATAATGATGCCCTTCAAAGCGGATTGGATGAGAAAAAGCTGGATGTTCTGCAAACGTCTTTGGTAGAGCTTGGTACTGCCCTTCACAATGAATGCCTGAGTATCTTTAATGTAAGCTGGTTTATCCGCATCTATCTGAGATATCTGGATATGCTTAAAGACAGGTATACCAGTGAATACAATTATCTCAACAACGATGAATTCATCACCCTGCGAAGAACAATAGATGAATTGAACCGGGCGAATTTAAAAATTACCTCCATGCTGTCAATAAGAGACAAACTGGGTGGTTTGACAATGCTGAATGCCAAACTAAAAAGCTCAATTTATATCACCAGTATCATTTCAAAAGACGAAATCAAGGCAGCATGCACGGCAGCATTGCAGAATGATATGACCCGTGCTGTTTCGGAAGGAAAAACCGCAAATTACGTACTCTTAGTTGTATTGACTCTGGGACTGCTATTGGCAAGAATTCCCGTTTTTCATACGCTTGTCTTGAATCTATTGAAAAGTATTCCGGATTTAACAAGAGATCTGATATTACAGAAGAATATGATTCGGACAATGACAGGTGTGACTGCTTTTCAAATTGCTATTTCAAGCGGTGATGCTGAAAAAAGCAGGGATGCAGCCGACAAGCTTTTCAAACGCTGTAAAACAGTTATTTCGCAGCATCTCGAATATTCCATTCTGACCAAACCTCATGAAGTAGATCCCTTTTTGAAAGCTGCCTGGATAGCAAAAGAGAGCAGCGGTTTGATTCGTGAATCCGACTACAGAATACGCCTGGAAGAGGCTATGGAATATCTCAATGTGATCACTGGAAATCACGGAAAAGTAAAAGGTGCTTTCGAACTGGCGCGACAATTACAAAATGATATCAGTTTTATAATGGCCGAATACGGGTGGTCTACAGTTTATTGAGCGATAGACACTGCTTTCGTCATACTTCTTGCCTTGGTGGGACTTCACTTATTTTCTCTCCTGGACAAACCGTATTTACTTCCTTAATACTAATTCTCAATTCCTTACCCGGCATTAACAGAAACCAAACCTGCAATCTGTTTTCCTATGATCCAGGTACACATCGAAAAACACTTCAAACAATCATCCCTTCATTTTAATTTTCACAGCGCGACCAATCGTGTTGTGGTGTTTGGACCTTCAGGCAGTGGAAAATCACTACTTTTGAAGCTTATCGCGGGTTTCTTCCAACCGGACAAAGGAGAAGTTAACATAAATGGCCGGGTTTTTTATTCTTCGAGACAACAGATTAACCTTCCTATATACGACCGTCAGATTGGATATTTGCCGCAAGAATACACCTTGTTTCCAAATATGACTATTAAGGAAAACATCCTTTACGCTGTCAAAACCAGAAAATTGAAAACTGATACTTCAGAGTTTCTGGCATTGATGGAACGGTTCGGCTTAAAGTCACACCTGGATGATTACCCCCATAATCTCTCAGGAGGTCAGAAGCAACGCGCCGCTTTAGCCCGGCTTGTGTTGATACAACCCCGTTTAATGCTTCTGGATGAACCGTTTAGTGCCCTGGACACTCCCATCAGAGAATCTCTGCGAGAGCTGGTTATGGAGGAAGTAGATAAAAACAACATCCCTTCACTTTTCGTTACCCATGATACGGAAGAAGCTTTTGTTTTTGGCAAGGAGCTGGTGTTGGTTGAGAAAGGCAATGTTATAGAGTCAGGCTATCAAAATCAGATATTCAATTTTCCGAAACATGTTGAAACCGCAAAAAGACTTGGATTTTCCAATGTTTGGCCAATTAAGGGCAAAGAAGGCAACTCCGTAGTTTTGGAAGACAGCAACCGTTTTTTGATCGATAAACCTGCCCCGTCGCAAGCTGAATTTGTCTGCATTCGACCTGAAAATGTCATGATTTTAAGAAACAATATCAACAAATCGACAAGAGATCGCGACAATGTTTTTCAGGGAACCCTGTCAAAGATTCATAATCGTGGTAGATATCTTCGGCTTGAATTTGTAGGAGAAAACTCCCTGAA
Source organism: SAR324 cluster bacterium (assembly GCA_028282825.1). GTDB lineage: Bacteria > SAR324 > SAR324 > XYD2-FULL-50-16 > XYD2-FULL-50-16 > JAHJTV01. The sequence continues at coordinate 42,561 of JANQGZ010000028.1, read as the reverse complement.
ACTGAACATTCATCTTCCGGATTATATGTTCACACGTTTGGAACTCTTTGAAGGAAAGCCAATTCTGGTATCGATAAGGAAAGACCAGATTGTTTTATGTGATTCAAAAACGAGAACCTGATGAAAAAAACGTTTATATTTTTTCTGATTATCACTGTGCTTGCCAACTCAAAAAGCTCGGCTGAAGAATTGATCTGGTATGTGGCTGCATCAATGTTGCCTCCTGCGAAAAAAGTCAGCGAATTGTTTAATCAGCAAAACAAAACCCATCGGGTTCTTCTAATAACCGGTGGTTCCGGTCAGCTGTTCAGCAAGATTCAACTATCAAAAAAAGGAGATATTTATAGTCCTGCTTCCCGTTATTACTTAGAAGTATCCCAGATCAACGGATTATCCAAAAAGCACTCGGTGTTTTTAATTCAGACCCCTGTTTTTGGGATATCAAAAAAAGGTGCTCACAAAATTTCTTCTTTTTCAGATCTGTTGACGCCAGGCGTTAAGATTTCCGTAGGAAATCCGCAAACAATGGCTTTAGGCAGGTTGTATCTGAAAATTGAAGAAAAAATGCAGGCTGAAACAATAAAAGGCATTAGACAGAATATTACGGTGAAAGCTTTGAATGTCACTCAAATTGCCAACTATTTAAAACGAAACATAGTAGATGCCGGTACTATTTTTGATACTGTGGCTCTTGCCCATAAAATCCCCTACATCGAAATCCCGGAAGACTTCAACATTACATCCGAATCTTTCTGGATTGAATTAAGCACCGGAGATAAAGGGCTAACCGTTGCTCTATTCAAGGCATTTATCTATGAGAATATTGGTTTGTTTACCGAGTATGGTTTCAAATTACCCCCGGATTTCCAGGTAACAAAATGATTCTATCGACTATTTCAAAATGCTTTGTTTTTCTTCTCGGTCTTTTTTTTCTGGGAATACTGCTAAACGGTTTATTCAAGCTGAGTCCAACCACAATCGTAGAGTTGATCAATGACCCGGCATTTCTTTTTTCCGTCGGATTCACTCTAAAGACATCGATAATTGCCTCCTTGCTTGCTCTTCTTTTTGGTGTCCCGGCAGGCTTTTTTTTGGCCAGGAATAAAACCAGTTTTTCTTATATTCTGGATCTGTTATTTGATATCCCTATTGTTCTTCCTCCCCTGATCGTTGGCGTGCTTTTGCTATCATTTTTTAATCTGCCCCTAGTGGAAAGTGTTTACTCCTTTATCTTCACAACGTCCGGAGCTGCCATTGCCCAGTTTTTTATTGCCGTGCCTTTTACCATCAAAGCCTCAAAAACGGCTTTTGAATTAATTTCTCCCATTTACGAACGTATAGCCATGACACTGGGCGCCAGACCCATCAAATCCTTTTTTGACACCACTTTTAAAATGGCGTTCCCCGGCATCCTTTCCGGGTTTGTACTAACCTGGCTGCGCTGTGTCGGGGAATTTGGAGCAACGCTGATGGTGGGAGGCGGAATTCCCGGAAAAACAGAAAATATTCCGGTTCATGTCTATTTGAACATTGTCTCCGGTGATTTTGAAAAGGGGCTCGGTGCCGGCATGATTGCGATATGTCTGGCATTCTTTTGTATTGTCTTGATAAATCTTCTAGTGACCAGAAGGATCAGACAAACCAGCCATTTTTGATTCCGTCATAGTTGATGAAACAATCACAAATAATCTATTTGGATAACCATCTGCTGGTGGTAAACAAACCTGCCGGCATCTTGATTCAGGGTGATAAAACGGGTGACGAAACATTGTTTGACCAGGCGAAGCTTTATCTTAAAAAAGCCTTTCACAAACCGGGAAATGTATACCTGGGATTGATTCATCGGCTGGACAGGCCTGTTTCCGGGGTTGTGGTATTCGCCAGGACTTCAAAAGCTGCATCCAGGTTATCCGAGCAATTTAGAAACAAGTCGGTAGCTAAAATTTACCGTGCATTAGTCGAAGGAAAAACTGCCGAACAGGGAATATTAAAAGATCGTATCCTTCGTAAAGGCCCTACCAGTTGTATTGCAGAAAATGGCCAGGGAAAGCAGGCAATCCTCACTTATCGGCGTCTTCAACAAAAAGATGGCCTTTCTCATCTTGAGGTCACTATTGAAACAGGCAGGCATCACCAAATTCGCGTGCAGCTGTCACACCTGGGATTTCCGATACTAGGAGATTTCAGGTATGGATCGAAAAGAGAATTTCCACAAAGGTCAATTGCCCTGCATTCCCATTCCATAACTCTTCAGCATCCAGTGAGCAAAGAAGACCTGATATTTACCGCAAAACCGGAAATTCCGTGGCCGCTGTACCCTTTACCATCTGATTTGCAATCAAGCAACTAGATCAGTTATATTTCAGCATTTGATTCGAAACCGATCCGACCGGCAAACATCAAAAAGCCGAACAAATCGTGCTTAACGACTTACAGGCAACAATTTATGCTAAAAAAACAGTTGTAAAGACAAATGAACTTTGATAATTAACATGTATTCAATTGGAAATAGCATCGATAGCGGCTTTAGAGCACAATGAACATGAAAACTTGCAAGCCGATGCTGTTTCAAGGGATAATCACGGGATTACTTAATTTGATCGAATAATTTTCTGTTTTTTTCTCCTCAAATCTCTTGGAGAATAGTGATTTCAAGATAAATACCGATCAACACAGGCTACATGATTCCGTCCTAAAACTACTGCGAGCTGAAATTATAGTCGTAACTAACGTCTGTTAAGAGGAAACTATGTCGAAAGAAGTTATAGTGGAACGAAAAGAAGTCACTTTTTATGAGATCATAAAGGTTGGACCTGAATTCGAGGGATTTTCCGATCAGAGGCGAATGAAAGCTTTAAACAGCAGTTATGGACAATATATCAAGATCTTTCCTGGTCCTTCCATCGAATCCGAGAATTTTTTTACTGAGCTTTTTGAACAAATTGAATCCTACGAAGATCTGGCAGCTATTGAAGTAAGTCCTGATCTGGATGAAAAAACCATTCGACGCATAGTAAACAATGATCTGGGAGTCAGGGTAATACAACCTAAATTCTCGGGATCATCCTTCATCCGCTATGTTTCATATACCCTGTCAGAATTGGTTGAGACACCGATAGATCTGGTTAATCAGAAAGAGCACGCAGTATAAAACTTCTCTTAATCTTTTTTAAGATTCTTTCTCCTCGCAGTAAACCATAGGAATGGCGATCGATAGAGCCGTCATTCCTGGTGTAGTATGACCTTACAGACTTTCCTCCACATCCACAGCAAACAATTTAGAAAGCCCTTTAGATTTCAGGCATTGGTTGTCATTTGACCATTTTCTCAAGCTTAATTGAGTAACTTTGGGATAGGTGATAGTATTTATCCCGGTAAGGTAGAGAACCATGAACTGTTCCCACTATAAACCAAATGAGTTCTATGCGTTTGATTGATACCCATTGTCACCTTGATTTTCCGGCTTTTGATGCAGACCGACATCAACTGCTACAAAATTGCCAGAAGCTGGGAATCTATAAACTTATTATTCCAGGGGTTTGTCAAAAAAACTGGCAAAGGGTGATCGATCTATCCCATGACGGAAAATGTCTGTACCCTGCATTAGGTATACACCCGTGCTTTGTTGATGAACACGGAGAGTCTTCCATCACAGAGCTGAAGGATTTTATATTAAGACAGCCCCGGGTGTTGGCTGTTGGCGAAACAGGGCTGGATTTTTTTGTAAAGGGTTACAATGAACCTCAACAACGATTTTTCTTTGAACAGCAAGTAGACTTGGCCAACACGCTCAATCGTCCCTTGATTCTGCATGTTCGCAAGGCTCACGACCAGGTGGCATCCACCTTGAAAAAGAAAGGATTCGTTTACCGTGGAATCGTCCATTGCTACTCGGGCAGCTATCAACAAGCCGGCCGCTATTTGGATCTTGGATTTAAACTCGGTATTGGCGGCGTGGTTACCTATCCCCGTTCTACCCGTTTGCATAAAATTGTCCGAGAGTTGCCCTTAGACTCCTTTGTGCTTGAAACAGATGCTCCCGACATTCCACCATTAGGAAAAGAAAGACAGCGCAACAGTCCCGAATACCTTACAAGGGTATTTGATTCATTTACAGAATTTCGAAACGAGTCTAAAAGCAAGGTTATGGATACCTTGCTTCAAAATACCATTTCACTATTTCCTGAATTAAAAGAATAACGTGTCAGATTTTCACGAACGCACCAGACTTCTTATCGGCGAAGAGGCCCTGGCTCGCATCCGAAGCAAAAGTTTATTTATTGCAGGTCTTGGAGGAGTCGGTGGATATATTGCTGAAGCCCTTGTCAGAACCGGCATGGAGCACATAACAATCCATGACGCTGATATTATTAGTAAATCAAACATCAACCGGCAGATAATAGCTCTCCACTCCACCATCGGCAGAAAAAAGACGGATGTCATGCGGGAGCGCCTGCTGGATATCAACCCCGACTGCCATATTGCAGTCCAGGATGGATTCATCACCAAAGAAGTAATGCCTGCTGTTTTATCAAAAAAATACGACATTGTGGTTGATGCAATTGATATCTTCAACTGTAAACTTGCATTTCTTCGTTATGCCTACAATCAGGATTGTTGGCTCTATTCCAGTATGGGTGCCGGAAACCGCATTGATCCGACAAAAATTACATCCGGGGATCTTTTTGAATCAAAAAATTGTCGGTTGGCAAAGGTTCTGAGGAAGAAACTACGACATACCGGTATTACGGAAGGTATAAAAGCTGTTTGGTCAGAAGAGATCGGGCATGCACCGGGTGACATGGAAGAAGGAAAGGACCGTACAATCAATGCCAGTATCAGTACCATTCCAGGTATCTTTGGGCTGACTTTGGCGGGTATTGTCATTAAAGATCTGGTAAATAACTGCTATTAGCTTATCCGGTAGGCACGGTCCGTTTAGTATTTCATCCTTTCAATTGATTATTAAACATACACCTGGCAATGATCACACCTTGCTCTTCATCAATTCCGATTCTCTGTCAGGTTTTCCCCAAAATACTGTCAACTAGCCTCAGATCCTCATTGTTAGTCAGATCATCATAATGAAAGTATTCGCTTTTACATGAATTGCAAATTCGTATACGATCAATATCATCTTCATCCAAAAGTTCCTTGTTAGAGATCTGTCCACGGGTTTGGGAACCACATTAACCTCTAAGAGTTCTTCATCAAACCCAACATCCATGCTTTGCAGCATGATTCAGGATCTGAAACAGGAAATCATATAGCGATCCTTATACTAACCTTTAGTTAAACGAATTGTGGAGACAGATATGCGAAAGATTTCTGTGATTGCCGTCACCTTGCTGTTCATTTCAACAATCAGTTGGGCTGAAGAAATAGGCGAGGTTGACACCGCTTTCAAACTGCTTGGTCCCAATCATAAGATCGTTATTGAAGCATTTGATGATCCGAAAATCAGTGGGGCTACCTGCTACTTATCAAGGGCAAAAAAAGGTGGTATTACTGGTGGACTGGGCATAGCGGAAGATCCTTCTGACGCGTCCATCGCCTGCAGGCAAACTGGTCCCATTCGTTTGCCTTCCAATATAGCATCCGGAGAACTGGATGGAACGAGTGTCTTTAAAAAGTCCACCTCTATTCTGTTTAAAAAAATCCAGGTCGTGCGGTTTTATGATAAGCAACGGAATGTTCTCATATACCTCACTTACAGCGATAAACTTATTGACGGATCTCCAAAAAACAGTATTTCAGCTATACCAATCGTCAACATGCAATAGTCTATCGGTGAACCTGCCTGAAGCAGGAAAATGCTGTTCGTTTGAAGTGAATTCAAACCAGACGTGGGGTGATATTTTCATATAACGAATTTTCATACCAAAATGAGCGTGGTGAAGGGAGCCATTCAATCAGAGGCAAATCCGGGAACAGGAGGTTACGGGGCATTAAACTCGGAAGAGCCCAATAAGGTCATTCGTTTTATCAGCTTAAATGCAGAAAGCGGCTCGGATGATTTCAATGTTATCAAAGATATCATTCAAACCCGTGGTTATGCTGTTGACTTCGTTGAATTTAAATTTAGTACCACCAAAATTCAACGAAGATTGATTAAACCCACCCAAAAAGATGGCCCAAAAGAACGCATTGAAATCGAAGAAAAAATCGATGTCAACAGCAGCTATAAGCACCTCAGACACCTTTCAGCAAGAGTTCAAAAAGAAGTCAATAATGTGCTTCTGGTGCAGGTCAACCAGATTAAGGGATTTCCCTGCAGTGCACCCATTCTGTTTCCGGAGCTGTTAAAATCCAAGCGACCGATTCTCGTTAACGGTGTTACGGACCGTATCCATGTCCAACTAATCTCCAAGCCGGATTTAAACTTCCGCATCGTAGACGCTCCCATTGCCAGAAATCCGTTCCTGCGCAGAAAAATACTGGAAAGGGCAGAACGTAGCAAATCGATGCAGGCGATCGGTAGGGAATTAAAAGATTTTTTTGGGCTGCCAAGTCACATCAGGGAAAAGCTTAATGAACTAGCCGTTGGCAACAAAGTACCACTTTCTGATGAAGAAGCAATTAATATCATTTTAATTTCAGATCTATACACTCGTTACCTCCCATTGTTCCAGAATTTTGAAAGGGACATTGCCAATAGAAATCAAACTGTTGCAGCACTTGCTAGTCAGTTTGTAGATATGACCAGGGGAATCCGTACCGAACATCTGTTGGAAGCATTTAAGAATTTTTTAATAGAAGAGGATAGCGACGGGGAAGCCTTTGCCAGCGAAAACAATACCCAGTTATTCAGCTATTTTTATAAAAGAGCCCAGCTTTTAGAGGAAAAACGCTTGAGGGTAGGTGATCACCCGGTCACACGGGCAGATATGTTTGCAACCTTACGCAGTTTGATAACTTTGGCAAGAAGTCAAATCGATCCCGGGCTGTGGAAGCAATGTCGTTTTTTCTTTAAACACGGCGATCTAAAAACATCCAAAAAAGGAAATATCCAAACCATTGATGCTCTAATCGATGAAACCTACTCCAAGCTAAAAGTTTATCATTCTGCTTCCTCATTAAGCCTTCTGGAGATCTACCTGATTCACAACCTGCATCGCTTGATCACAGGCCGCAAAGTATTGGTTACCCAGTCAGATCTGTCAAAAATCGAATCTGACCTCATTCGATCTGTAGTGATACCAATACTGTATCAACAGGATAGTATACCTTCCAAGGAAACTATCCGCCTGATGCTGGGCATGCAGGCCAATTTGCAGACACTGATTAATCCAGTGCATACGGTTGGCAGAGTCTATAGTTTTTTAATGGGCAGACGCCTTCGCGAAAATGTGCAGAAATTTTTGCGACCAGGACTCAGGGATCTGTTGGCAAGATTTGGTAAGAATTTCTTCATTATCTTTTATGAATTGGCTGTTCAAGAACCGGGGCTGCTCATATCCAGAAATCAATTTGCAGAATGGTTGCAGGAAAAAGACTATTTTAAAAAACCACAGGATTACGGATACATTCGCAACTCACTGGAAAATCATTACGACCCTAATCTTTCTGCAAAAAATTTGATGGAAACAGGGGAGTCTTGTTTTCCGGAGACCTATTCGGAAAAGGATTTCACAACTGACCTGGAAGCCGCTCGAAAGATCTTCGGTGAGTTTATAACCAACATGCAAAACGACGGCAGAGGATTTGCTAAACTGCTTTCCGATTTTCTTTCTTCAGGCAAGTATGACCTGAAATCAGCTGATTTCAGGGAGTTTGTAAAAAAGAGTAAATACTACAAGCTGTTTGGTGCCCTGGTTTTTAAAGCATGTAAAGAAATAGCACCGCGATTGAAGACCTTGGCCGTAAACAACAAAATGGTTTTAAAAGTACCTATTGAAATAGAACCTCTGCTGTTGCTGGAAAACATTTTTAATTTGCCTTCCGGAGAAGAGACAATTCAAATCCATTTAATCGCTGTACCTGTCAAGTCTGAAAAAGAGCTGGAACCGGCTTCCAAAGTATTTTCCAAGAATCTGATTCAATCCCTGAAAAGGGGATCAGATCCAACTCTCAAGGAATTGAACCGGGCAAACAGAATGCTCAGGATATACCAAGATACCTATTCCGAGTATGTAAGATTCTTATTGATTTCAATTCTCGATCGACAGATCAACAACAGCATATTGAAAATTCGACAACAAAAAAACCAGACACCCAATCATATTCGTAACCATTTTGAAAACTTTGAAAAGCTGTTTATCGGTACAATTAAAAGCCAGTATCTGAATAAATTAGTCCGGTTTGATCCAACCAACAAAACAAAGGATGTAGTCTACAACCTTTCCGTAGCCCAGGTTTTACAGGCGATAGTATTGTATAAATCCGCCACACACAAACTAAGGGATTACAGGTTAATTATCGAAGAAATCAAGAGTCTGCTGGAAAATATAAGCAAAACAAAAGATGATTACGAAAAACTGACCTATCTGAAGCAAATTAATAAATTCCAGGAGATGATTTCAACACCAATCGAGGATTTAAATGAAAATGTTTTAAACCTGATTACAACCCTGGCTAAGAAAATTCAAAAAACCGTAGAGCAAAGCAGGGAAAACAAAGGTATCTTGATCAGAATTTTTGAAAAATGGAAGAAACAGGATCTTAATGCCGAGGACAAGTGTGGTTTTTTCAAGCCTTTTCTAAAACCGGATGGTTATGGTTATGAACAAAAACTATTTCTGGAGATTGCAAAATCACGTGAGATTTTATTGAACATAAAAAGAAGGAAATGCCTCGTTTTCTTCCCCGAAACTCTCCAGGAAGATCAGTTTGAACTGATGTTGGAAGTTGGTTCCTTTATCATCGAAAGAGATTTCGATGCAACCCTTTTTGTCGAGATTTCAGGAATGAACAAACAACAAATTGAATCACTTTCAAAAGTATTTTACCCAGGTAATTTTTTCCGACTGGACAGAGTTAAGCCTGTTAAGTGATTCAATTTCTTATGACTCCTGTCAAATTCCCCATCAAACCCACCTTTCACCTATAAATTAAAAACTAACACAAGAGCTGACAAATGAAACACTCCCATAACTTCGTCGAGGAATATGAAGGCATGCTCGCTTTCGGTATGGATAGGAAATCTGATGAAGATACAGTGATTTGCTATTTGCAGAAATTTTCCGATGATGCGCTAATGAAGGCATTGATTGCCCGATTGAGTGATAATGAACTGGAAGAGATTTTCTCGATGGTGACGGATACCATGAAACGACACCTTACCGAGCCTGAATACCACAAACTGTTTTTAAAGGAATAAATCAAAGTTTTGGTCGCATATCAAACCAGGGGAGGGCTCTTTCCAGTTGACCGGCTAGTCTGAACAGGATTGCCTCATCACCAAATCGGCCAATAAACTGAACACCGCAAGGAAAGCCTTCGGGTGACCAATGGAGAGGGACGCTCATCGCCGGTTGGCCAGTGAAGTTAGCAAGTTGGGTAAACGGAGTTCTCCGCAACATATCAATGGCAAGTTGATCAATCAGCCCTGATAACTTCAAAAGCCTTCCCATTTTTAGCGAATTAACCAGTTTCATTATCAACTCTTCACGGGCTTTTGGTTTGAGCTCGCCAATTCTGGCAGGCAATGAGGCTGTTGTGGGTGTGATGTAAATATCATACTTTTCGTGGAACTTCCCCATGATTCGAGAAGCTTTCCCCCATTCCCTCATGGCACTTACAAACTCTCCTGCTGTGCAGGCACTTCCCAAAACCGCTAGTGTCCTGGTTTCCAGCTCCAGGTCCAATGGATTTAATCGCCTGCCTATCAAATCCGGAATTGTTTTCAAATCAGCTGCCATCTCGCCGCAATACAACATTGTATAGCTTTTTGCCAGTGCAATTCCATCTAGATTCGGTTTGTCTTCTTCTACATGGTGTCCGAGAGATTCCAGTAGTTTTACCGTATTTTCAACTGCCTTGACACATTCTTTATCAACTGCAGTATGAATGGGGGATTCAGTGCAAAAGGCAATTCTCAATTTCCCGGGATCTATACTGACCTCTTCGAGATAAGGCCTCTCCGGATCAGTTATTGAATACGGCGCACCAACATCCGGTCCCTGAATAGCATCCAACATGGCAGCACTATCTCTAACGGTTCTGGTAATAACATGTTCAGATACGGCACCTTGCCAGATTTCGCCATAATCTGGTCCGGTGGGGACTCTGCCACGTGATGGTTTTAAACCAAATAAACCACAATACGCTGCTGGAATACGAATAGAACCTCCGCCATCACCGGCAGTCGCAACAGGAACCATCCCTGCGGCGACAGCCGCGGCGGAACCGCCACTTGAGCCACCTGGTGTGTGCTCCGGGTTCCAGGGATTTCGGGCGGGTCCATGCAATTCAGGCTCGGTCACTCCCATCAATCCAAATTCAGGGCAATTTGTTTTTCCGATGATCAGTGATCCGGTTTTCTTGATTCTTGAAACAACTTCGCTGTCGTAATTCGGAATGTAGAACTCAAAGGCACGGCTGCCGCTGGTCAATGGTGCGCCTGCATAGGCAGCCAGCAAATCCTTCAATAGCATGGGAACACCGGTAAAAACTCCTTGCTCCAAGGGACCTTCGATCTGTTCACTGATCTGACTGTACATGAACGTTATAACCGCATTTAAAAGAGGATTATATGATTCAATCCGTTGAATTGCCGTATTGCACAATTCTGAGGCTGAGATCTCCTTTCTTTTGACCAACTCAGCCAGACCAATTGCATCATATGTTACATATTCCTCAAAAACTGCCATTTAACCACTCGCTTTGAATTCCAAAACAATCGATTTTTTCTAAGCACGCTATTGTGAACAGCTCGCAAGGACATGCAAACGCCGGCCCGTATTCCGAGTTTGAATACCCATAACACACATGCACGGAGTGTAACACGTCTGGATAAATTGATGGAACTGTTTTCGTTATTAGTTTCCCAAGTTGTGAACAATTGGAGAAATTTTTTCAGGCAGGACGATCCATTCTAACCAGAATTTAGAAAAGATCGCCAAAACTTCAGATCAGCTTTTTTCTATAGAGACTTGTTGTGTTTTGCTAATTCATCCTTGCAGATTTGGACAATATCGGAGAATAGCTCAGCCTTCATCTTCTTGATCATCTCTTTGTCCTTTACCAGCGTCTTGGCATATTCAAGGATTTCAGGAATCATGGAATCCAGGGTACAGATCTTCCGGATAATGCCGGCATTTAGGCATTCTTCCGCTGTAAGTCGTTCTCCGGTGAGTTGCATCTGGTTCAATTTCCTAATAGGAATCGCTTTTAAAGCAATGGCATTCAAAAAAGGCGTAAACGGAATTTTGATATCAATTTCCGGAAAACAAAACCAACCCCGATCATCTCTCATGTATCTGTAGTCAAATGCGCATGACATAATAGCTCCACCTGCAAAGGCATGACCCGTAATGGCCGCAAAAGTGATCATGGGATAGGTTAAAATTCTGTTAAAGAGCCGATACATTTCAACAGCAAACTCCTCAAAAAAGCCGGGACCATCTTTTTCCATGTTTGTTGCGATCCACTCCAAATCTATTCCATTTGACCAGATCTTTTCATGAGAGGATTTAACAACCAGTACATTCAGGTTGTCAATTTGTTCCAATTCATCCAGTAGTTTATGAAATTGCTCAAAAAACTCGTAATTAAACCTGTTCTCACCACTGTCCATTGTGACAATGGCGACGTTTTCATCAGTTGTATATGAAAAATGTTCCATGCTCCTCCCTAAACATTGGGGTTATCAGTGAATCCATTCCTTCTGCGGAGTCTAAAAACCAATACGCATTAATTATTGCATTGGTTTATCGTAAATAAACGTAAGTATTATTTATCAAACAGATAAATAATATTGATCAGCAACCTTTCAGGAAAAATAATCAAAGGGAATAGACACCAGTTTCTTGTCCCTGTCCAGACAAACTAGATGTAGTTCACAGGATACAGCTGGTTTTTTTCCTCCCTCACGCCAGGCTTCATGTTGCCAGATTATCCTATATTTCCCGTCGATTCGGTAACTGGAGCGAATATCCAGCACATCGCCAAATTCCGCACCTTCTGAATAAGTGATATCTGCCTTGTACACAGCAAAACCCAGTCCTTCCTTCTTCCATAAATCCACGAGAATTTGTTTGCCTATCACGTGCTCCCTGGATCTTTCAAAATACTTAAGATAATTAGCATGATACACAACACCGGAATGGTCTGTGTCTTCATAATAAATTTGAACCGGCAGATGATAGACCTGTGAACTCATTAATTTCTCCTGATGACACTTCTAATCATAAACGGAAGCTTGGTTCGTTTATAGCAATCGAAAAATTATTATTCAAGATCGTACCGAAACAAAATATGTTCCAGGCATACCCAAAGGGAATGATTATGGTTTTAGGTGCTTAGATGACAGGCTTTGAAACTGAAAAACAGGAAAACATGTTCAATTAAAATTACTAAAGCAATAAAAATAATTAATTTGACTTATTATTTTACCAAACTATACTGAAATTGAATTCAGGCAAAACATCAGCTTTAGACATGAGAAAATGGTCTGTAAATGTGAGAATTTAATTTTTTAGTCGAATGATGTGCGTTGGAATTCAAAAAAAATCAGTAAATGCGTTTCATCTCTTTTTTGGATGAGTAATCATCCTTGCTCTCCATGAAGTCGAAAAAGCAGTTCTTTCGCTGCTCTGAGCTCCAAAATGAACCTGATTTGGGTTTAGCCAAGAAAATCTAAATCGTGTTTCAACCCTTCGACTTCACAAAAAGCCTCCACTTGAGAAACCTGCTTTCACCCGAGAGCAGGCTTTCACAATTCACCCCCATAGACTCAAGTTCACTTTCCCCATCGTATTTTCTCTGCTTTGATCCCTTAATCGATTTGACTTGATAGCACTTTTTCTGAATGCTATGTCTGACACCCAAGACAGACATGACGTTTGATTTTAGCTTCAATTCGGCTACCTCATGCAAACAACATAATTCAGGGAAGAACATCATGAACGATAATCTTGCTACCATCTGGAACCCGGCAGCGCAGGCGATAATCAAGGCCGGCAAAATTCCAATCATTATAAGTGACACCGTGATCGAATTGCTGCAGACAATTATGACAGAAGAACAGGCCAGATTTATCTCAGCATTTGACAAACCATCACTCAACCTGGAGCAACTTCAGGAAAGAACAGGTTACGCCAAATCAGATCTGGAAGATATGCTGAAGAGTTTGATGTACGGAGGCATTGTCGTTGGAACAAAAAGCAGAACCACAGGTATTCAGGTTTACAGGCTGCTAGGTCCGTTCCCGGGGCTGTTTGAGTATACAAACCTCAAAGGAGAAACAAGCCCTAAGCACCGTAAGTTGGCCTTGCTGTTTGATAAAATGCTTGATGAAATGAAGCAGTTTACCCAGGAACACTATGAGCTTTATGTAACAGAAGCAAAAAAGTTCCCGCCGGTTGTCAGGGTTGTACCTGTCGAAGAGGAAGTTGGGGTGGACTCAGCCGATAAAATTCTACCGTTGCAGGCGGTTTCAAAAATCGTAGATAAATTCGATGATATTGCCCTTGCACATTGCTACTGCAGACATTCCAAAGACCTTCTCGATGACCCCTGCCAGACTACCTCTGAGCGATTGAATTGCCTGCTGCTTGGTAAAAGTGCACTATTTGCGACTGAATATGAATTTGCTAAAACGATTACCAAAGAGCAGGCAAAGCAAATTCTGGAAAAAGCTTCCGATGATGGCCTTGTTCACAAAGCTTTCCACATCCATTTGGATAAGGAGCTTGATGAAGAAGCCATTTGCAATTGTTGTCAATGCTGTTGCGGTCCGTTTCAAATGTATTACCGAGGCGTCGCTCCCTACCATTGCCATACCAGATACCTGGCCCAAGTCAATTTTGATGACTGCACCGCCTGTGAAACATGTATTCCTTTATGTCCGATTGAATCTATATCTATGCAGGACAGCGCTGCCTTTGTTGATGAGACCACCTGTATTGGCTGTGGTATCTGCGTTCATCATTGCCCGGATCAAGTGATTCAACTGCTGCAAACCGAGGAACGCCAGGTATTTCTACCCCCGAAAAGGATCGATTAATTCACAAATCAGGAAAACTAAGTGACATGAATAGTCCAAAGCAAGCATCAAATTCCGGCAGCACCACACAAAAATTCAAGTTTTGCCCGCATTGCGGAAGTGACAGATTTTCCAACCCTTACGAAAATCGGCTGTTTTGTAGCCAGTGTGGATTTACCTATTATGTCAATCCTCCGGTTTCTGTTGTTGCTGTCTTGAAAAACCCTCAAAATGAAATTCTGCTGACAAAACGTAAATATGATCCCGGAAAAGGCTTATTCGATCTTCCCGGTGGTTTTGTTGAAGAAGGAGAAACGCTTGAACAAGCCTTGATTCGTGAAATCGAAGAAGAATTAAATCTCAAAATCAGCAATCCGATTTACTATAAATCCTTTGTCACCACTTACCCCTTCAAAGGAATCGTATATTATCCGGTTGATACGGTGTTTATTTGTGAAGTTCCGAACTGGGCACCGTTGAAGTTTCAGGACGATGTTGCTGATATTTTGTTCAAAGCACCCGCTTTGATAGAAGACAAATACCTGGCATTTTCCAGTCATCAGCTATTAATGCAATCCTTAAGGAAACATCTGTCTTATAATTAGTGCCTGAACGAAAATCGCTAAACCTTTATCCAACCTTATGCCAGATGCCGGCATTCAGCTTGAAGATTAATATGCTGTCAGCCGTCAGCTTTCAGCTTAAAACATTACAATGACAAGGAAAAAACAGGCTGAGAGCTGATCGCTGACTGCTGAAAGCACTATACTTCGAAGTACCAAGCTGCCTTTAAAGCTTTTACTGGTAAGGGTTAAATTGGTTTTTGTTCAGCCACTAATTAAAGGTACGACTTACCATTGGTTTTTTGGCAACAATTTTAAGGTGGTGCATTTAAACGAATAACCAGACCTAACTATCGATCTATTAAGGCGCACGACGACATAAATTCCCTTGTTATTGACTTGACTTGTTTTGGGCATATGCCTAGAATTTAACAGTAAATAAGTTGTTTTAATGTGATTGTAAAAAGGAAAGCCGATGCCTCTATTTGAATTTGAATGCGAAGAATGCGGAACCCAGAGCGAAATACTCGTGATTGGTTCAAATCCCTCTTTGGAATGCAGGTCTTGCGGAAGCAAAAATCTCAAAAAAATCCTTTCAGTCCCTTCTTCACTTTCCGGGGTCGCAAAACCAAGCATACCCCAGGGAGCACCTTGTTGTGCTTCATCACCGGGAGAGATGAATTGCCCCGGGCCAGGCAGTTGCTGCGCAAAGGATATGGCCTACTAATATGACTAGACCCAAATCTCCTAGGTCAATAAACGGCAATCCGAAAGTCAGCTGGTTCAAACCAGCTGGGGTTACCTTGCAGTATTTAGAAGAGGTCGAATTGACACTGGATGAGGTAGAAGCATTGCGGTTGGCGGATTTTGAAGGTCAGTATCAGGAGCTGGTCGCGGAAAAAATGAATATCTCCAGGCAAACAGTCGGAAGGATTCTGGCCATGGCGCACAAAAAAATTGCCGAAGCACTGGTACTGGGAAAGGCAATTCGTCTTGAAGGAGGAGAGATCGAATGTCAGGGAGATGGCTACTGTTGCGATAAATGTCAGGAAGGAAAATCATGTCACTCACTAGAAAATACTTGAGATGTGGGTCAACAGTGTTTTAACAGTGATCATTCGGAGTAAAAGATGAAAGTATGCTTGCCTGTGAAATCAGATCTCGGCATTGAAAGTCTGATTTTCGGTCACTTTGGAAAAGCACCCTATTACGTGCTCTTTGATTCGGAAACCAACGAATTTTCTGCCGTTGCAAACGACAGAAAACAACATGAACACGGTGATTGCAATCCACTCTCGTCATTTGAGGAAGCCCGACCGGATATAGTTGTTGTTGGTGGAATCGGAGGCGGCGCTCTCAATAAATTAAATGATGCAGGGATTCGGGTATTCAAGGCCGAGGGAAAAACAGTAAAAGACAATTTAAACGTACTTACCAGCAAAGGGCTTCTGGAGTTCAATGCCGATGAGACTTGCCGAGAGCATAAAGATGGTGAGAGCCATGATTGCCATGGACATGAGTCTTCACAAAAACCCGGTCCTGAATCCAAACATCGCCATGAGGAATCAGGTTGTTGCGGAGGAAGCGCTCATGCTCACAGGCATGAAAAAGGAGGCTGTTGCCATTAGATAATTCAGCAGTATCTATTCTCGGTCGTTACTTACGAGTTCACTGCCTGTTTCGACCGGGAAAAGTTCATCCTTAAGATCAGGTAGAAATCGATCCTCTTGGTGTCCCACACTTCCAACAATCGGAAAATTGAATTTCCAATTGCTCCCCACAACTGACACACTCCCAAGTTTTCCCACTACTGTTACTTGTATCTGATGAGGTTTGGTAAGCTTCGATCAATGTTTTGGCCGCTTGATATTGATCTGACGGAACCAACACCTTGATACCCTCAGTAATTTGTAATTGTGGTTCCATGCCTCCGCAATCATCTTTTTGAATATATGCTTCAACCTGGTTTTCCTGCAGAAGACCTTTGATAATTTGGGCCTCCAGGTCATTCTTACAAATGACAAATTCTCTCAATTCTACATACATGGAGTTTTTCCGGAATTCATTATTGGACGATCATTGAAATCAGCAATACACTGAATCGCTTGATTAACACCTCAGGCTCTTATTTTGGGAATCTGGAGTTTTACCGTAATTCCTTTATCCTCATTGTTCTCCGCCCAGATTTGACCGTAATGGTCAATAATGATCCGTTTTGAAATGGCTAGACCTAAACCAGTACCTCCCGCTCCATCACTGGTATAAGTGCTTTGAAAGAAATGACTAAATATCTCAGATAATTCCTGTTGGGGAACACCCACTCCTTCGTCTTTAACAAAAAACAGTATTTGGTTGAAGTTATCGATAATTGAGAATTGAATTCTGCCTCCCGTTTCGGAAAACTTGACAGCATTCGAGACCAGGTTCACCAGGACTTGTAGAATTTTGTCAAAATCAAGGTCAATGGAATCGTCGAAGTCTGGTTTTGGAATGGACAGTTTTATTTTTTTTTCTTCGATAACCGGCGTTAATTCCTTCACAGCTGCATTCAAGATATCAGAAAATGAATGCCTGGTAAACTCGTACTCCATTCGACCCGATTCAAGTTTGGAAAGATCGAGTAAATCATTCAAAAGTGCCAGGAGCCTCTCTCCGCTGCTGAGTATGGAATCAAAATAGGAAACAACCTTATTGATATCAACCCTCCGTGCTTTTGACTGCCCTAGCTTGGCAAATCCAAGAATTCCGTGCATCGGTGTTCTTAACTCATGACTGATATTGGCAAGAAATTGGGATTTGGCTTTGTTTGCAGTTTCCGCTACATCTTTAGCTTTTTCCATTTCCTTAAGGGCTTTATTCAATACTTTATTTTTGGCGTAAAGCTCCTCAGTTCTCTCTTTGACTTTATGTTCAAGCGTAGCGTTGGTTTCTTCCAGCTTCTGAGCCGTTTCTGAAAGGTCTTGGTACAGCTTGGCATTCTCGATGGAAATTGCCATTTCCGTCGAAAGCAGATGAATAGTTTTTAACCTATCTTCGGAAAAAGCACCAGTGACCAAATTATTCTCCAGATACCAGAGACCCACCAGGTTGTCTTGATGGAGCAATGGCACACATACGGCTGATTTCGGCCTTTTCTTGTCCAGATAGACATCGTTGGAAAAATTGTCATAACCTTCAGGCAGGGTTAGTACAACAGGTCTCCTGGTATGAATCACGTAATTTATAACCGATAAAGGTAGTTTTGATTGTTCAGAGTCCAAGGCAGCAAGATCAATCTCCTCTTTCAGATCAATATCCACATGATGATCATCAATTGAGCCGGTGGCTTCAATGACCATTTTTTCCTTTTGCTTCAATATTAAAAACCCGTGCTGGGCTCCGGCATTTTCCAGTACAATTTTCATTAATTTTTTCAGCAGCTTATCCAGAACCAATTCACTGGAAAGAATAGTCGATGCCTTGATTATCGAATCAAGATCTATGGCACGTGATTCGGATTGACTCATGCTGAAGACCGGTTTGCCGCTGTTGCTGCCGGGAACCTGAATATAGTATTTCCTCGCCTTGGCAAGCAGGTCTTCAAACCTTGTATCAAGGTCTTGAACTTTTGCTATAGCCCCCCAGTTTAAATAACCGTTTCGAGCCTCAAGAAAATAGACCCGCGCAATTTTCTCGTTGCCCCGGTTCAGGTAAAATTTTGCAGTTTCTTCGTTTATTATCGCTTCGCAATGAATAAAACGGTGCTCAGCTGCAGATTCAATCGCATCATCATAGAGATTTCCCGCTTCAAGGATCTGTCCGCTGATTTCTGCCAGTTTGGCATCAACCAGTTGGCTTTTATGCAAATAGTTTTCAGGACAAAGGGCCGCCCAATGATTCAATTTAGCCTTTACTTCCTGCAGAGACGCAAGCAATTCGGCTTGCCTTTCTTTATCTTCACCGGAGTATTTGGCAGCAAGGACAAGAGCTTTTACCCAATAGTGTTCTGCCAGTTGAATCTGGCCCATCGAAGCGGCTTTCAGTGATTCGGCTTTATCCACAAACACATAAGCCTGATCCGTGTTCCCGGCCAGATAAAAAAGCAGGGATTTTAACACATAATACCAGTGTTGTGCAGCTTTGTTGGTACTTCGCTCCAAAGTTCCGCGGTATTTACCTTCATCGAATGAGTCATCACTAAAATCACCAATGCCAAGTGTCAAGCCTTGCAAACTCATGGCATAGCGTTGTGCAATTTCATAATAGAAAAATTGGTCAAAAAATTTAGCTCTCTCGACAAATTGAAGACACTCAATGGCCTGTTTTTTATATTCTTCCAGATTTTGACCAACAGCCTGCAGATGACGAATCATTCCTCCCAGGCAAAAAGAAGCATTGACCAAATCACCATGTTCCACACCAACCTTATAGCCATTTTTCATAATAGCGATGGAACTATCCAAATGTTGCCCCCAGTGATTGGCAAAAGCTCCCCGCGACATGCTGACTTTAGTAAAAAGCTTGATATTTTCATATTGATTATTCAGCTTCGCGCCCAACTGCCCGAATTCAAAGGCTGATTCGAAATCACCCAGCTGCCCGCCAATGATTCCGGAAAAAGAAGCGTATCCCAATGCTGAAACGTCGCAGTTACCATGTTTAAGAGAAAGATTCACAATTCGAATCAGAACCAGCGCCAAAATCCTGGGGTTGTAAAAATATGCCGGTGCATCCAGATTGATCAGAATGCTCATGATACTGATAATGCGTTCATCAGTGAGGGATGGTAAGTCCTGTAGTTCAGGAATCTTTCTGTTTTGCAATAAAACTTTGAACTGCTTCAATTCGTTTTGAATGGCGGTAAGGAGTTCATTCTCGTCCTGGGGAAAGTCCATTCCCAACAATTGCAGACATAAAACTCCTTCCTTTACTGCAGATTCGTATTCACCATAATTTGTGTAGAGGACGATTTTCCTTCTGCGTATGGCCACCTGGTCAAGGATCGATTCGGTTTTCTTGACCAACATGTCAAAATTGATCATCGCCTGGCCAAATCCACCAACCTGGTATTCGGTCTCGGCCTTCTCCAGACAAAGGTCCCGAATCAACTCAAAATCAGTTTCCCAGTGAGAATCATTTAATAAATTGACCCCGTTTTCCAAATAAAACAAGGCAGATTGAAAGGCATTGGATGCTTTTGCCTTTTTCCCCGCAATCAAATTTAAAACCGCGAGATCCATGCGTTCCTTGGGATCGGAAATCAGATTTACAGCCTGATTCAGCTGGTTCAAGACAAAGAAAAGCTTTCCGGAATTTCTGAGATCGTTCTCAAATCGGAGATGATACCTGCCAATTTTCAAATGCAAGGCTTCCCTGTCTTCCTCGGGAATCATCTGATAGTACACCTGTTGGATTCTATCATGAGTGAATTGATAAAAGACGTGATGTTTGTGCTTGGAGTCAATTTCTTCTTCAACGATAACAGAATGATAAGATCTCCCTCCTGCTGTGATAATACCTTCCCTGATAGCCGGTCTTAAATGAGATAAGGTCTCTTTAAGGGTTAAGCCACTTACCATTGAGAGAACGGAAAGTTCAAAAAGAGGTCCGATGCAGGCTGCATGCATCAGCAAACGTCGGCTTTCCACATCCAGATTTAAAATTCGATTGGTGATGAAATCGATATTGTCTGCACTGACCTCCGATTCCGTCACCTTCTTTAAGTCCCATTCCCACTTATTTTGAGAGTAATTAAATTGGATATGCTTCTTGGTATAAAGTGTTTTAAAAAATTCGATGGAATGAAGCGGATTGCCTGCAGTTTTTTCAAAAATCGCTTTAGCCAGGATGTCGGTTTCGTCCCCATTTTGTTGCAAGGTGTCTGAAACCAGCTCCTGAAGATTCGCTACCTCCCAGGGATTTAACTCAATTTTAGTGATGGTATTTCCAGTTTCAATCTCTGAAATTGCAGCCAGCAAGGGATGATTGTCATCCATC
Source organism: SAR324 cluster bacterium (assembly GCA_028282825.1). Taxonomy (GTDB): domain Bacteria; phylum SAR324; class SAR324; order XYD2-FULL-50-16; family XYD2-FULL-50-16; genus JAHJTV01. The sequence continues at coordinate 21,876 of JANQGZ010000028.1, read as the reverse complement.
TCAGAGTTGCGGTATGCACAAATAACCAGAAGGCACCTGTTTTTGTATGAGGTTAATAAAGTCTTCAGGAACGAAAGTGTCGGTTTATCGCACCATTGCAGATCATCCAGAAAAAGGGTCAACGGATGATTTTCGGATGTGAAGACATCAATAAACTTCTGAAAAACTATATTAAATCGATTTTGAGATTCGCGAGGTCCCAGATCCAGAATCGGAGGTTGCTTACCTATAATTGCTTCCAGTTCCGGTGCAATTTCCAGAATGACCTGGCCATTGGCGCCCAAGGCTTTTCCCAACTTCGTTTTCATACTGGCCAGACGTTTTTTATCCAATGTCAGCGATTGTTGGACCAGGTCCCGAATAGCTTCCGATAAAGGAGCATAAGGAATGGCATCTTTGTAGCGATCTGCTTTTCCGGCAATATAGAGCCCTTTTTCCCTGATTATATCGGATTTAACTTCCCGGATTATGGCAGTTTTTCCATATCCGGGAGGAGCTGTTACAAATACAATTTCCCTGTTTCCCGATTTCACTTTTTGAAAAGTGTCCTTTAATACCGCCAATTCAGTCTCTCGGCCGTAATTTTTATCGGGAATGAGGAAATGGAAAGAAACATCGTTTTCCCCAAGTGTGAATAGGGTAATACGTCCTGTTTTCTGCCATTCCTGCCAACATCTTTCCAGGTCGTGCTTCAGACCCTTCGCTGAGTGATAACGGGCCTCCGGAGTCTTGGCTGTGAGTTTGCGAATGATCGCCAACAGCATCTCATTACCTTTTGCCGAAACATGAGGCAATGATTCAATATCCCTGGCTATGTGCGAATGTATTTTCTCCAGATGGTCATCCGTCTGGAATGGCAGTTTACCTGTCAGCATTTCATAAAAACAGATTCCCAATGAGTAGAGATCAGAGCGAAAATCGATCGACCGGCTGATCCTTCCTGTCTGTTCCGGTGAGATGTAATCCCAGGTTCCTTCAAACATCATATCCGGTTGCACCGAAAGTGTGTCCTCGGTCAGCAGGGTTGACATACCGAAATCGATATACCGGACTTCATCGGTCTTTTCGTTTATGATAATATTGGAAGGATTGCAGTCCTTATGAATGATTCGTTTCTGATGGATGATCGCCAACCCGTCTGCCAGCTGAATCGCAATTGGGAAAAAACGATCCAGGGGCATTGTATCCTGTTGAATGATATTGTGCAGGGATGTTCCGCCTATATCTTCCAGGACAAGTACCATCCTGTCGTTACGCATTTCGATCGGTTTGATTACCGCCGGATGGTCGATCAAACTAAGCATGGAGAATTCATGTCTCAGTTTCGCGATTTCCTCGAAAGTTGGGTATTCGGAATTAAATGTTTTGATGATAACGGGTCGTTGATTTGTTTTGCCTGTGGCTCTCAAGATCAACGATTGCTTGCTGGCATGAACGGTGGATTGGATATCGTATTCAGCTGGAAAAATCATTGGTCCTGACAGTTTTCAAAAGGATTGGAAAACCTTAATGTAGTATTTACACGCATTTTAGAGTTTGGTTTAGCCTTGCTTGGTCCGTTAGTGCGGGCTTTTATTCCGTTATTCTTCAGATCACCTGATACACTAAAACGTTAAAGCTCAGGTCTAGCTTAAGTTTAGAAGAAATCCGAAAAATTGCAAACAATTTTTAAAAACTTGATTTATTGTTGTTATCTCAATAGCTCAACCAGTCCCCCGGTATCTCTTTTATTGACTTCATTGCTGTTAAATTTATCCAAAGAATATCGTTGGTTCTTGCGCCCTATTTCAATTTTGTGATGCCAATAATTTGAGGTTCGTACTTTAGGAAGGAACGGATATTCTTGAAAGATCAAAAACTGTGGTGTCTTTCGAGTTGGAATATTCTGACGGAGGATTATCCCGGCTTAAAGCCGGGATGAAGTTCGCAGTAGGCGATAAACTCGATTATTACACACACTAGAATCGATGGTCTTATTTGCTGTAAATAACGGCCAGAATGGTGGCCTTTCCGTTTTTTCCTGCTATCAGATGGGGGGTGGTGGAAAGATAGTATACACTATCTCCCGGCTCCAGCATAAATTTCTCATCACCTATTTTCAGTTCGACACTACCTGCCAGAACATAAATAAACTCTTCACCCTCATGAACAGAAGGTTCTACATCCGGATTCTCCTCCAATTGCACAATCAAGGCTTCCATGTTTCTGCCTTTAACCTCGGGGGCCAGGCTTTTATAGGCATAGAGTTGCTTTTTGCTTTTTTTGGAAGTTGAACGGGAGATCGGTTTGGCTTCTCCTTTTCTGGTGATAGAATACAGATTGCTCCCCACATCCGAAACCAACCTGCTGAATGCACTATCCAGTGCCCTGGATAATTTGATGATAGTACCCAGCTGAGGTTTGATCTCGTTTTTCTCAATGCTTTGTAACAGCTCAAACTCAAAACCGGTCATCTTGGAGAGCTCTTCCAGTGAAATTCCCTTTTCCTTCCTCAGTTTCGAGATCTTTTCTCCCACAGCTTCGATGCTGCTTTCATCATCCGGCGAGACTTTGCCAGTCAGGTCTTCAAAATAGTCTACATTAATGTGAGGTATGCCTTGGTCATCCATCATAATGATCTCCTTCCCTTTATTCCCAAATCAGTGCGTTTTCAGTCTCTTGTCCCTGCAGACGGTCAACGCGGCCTCTTAAAAGGCCCAGTGATAAACGAATTGCACTTAGAGTCTGCAGTATCAAAAGCAATCCGTCACCTGTTTTTCTATTTCAATTGAAAACATCGTCCCCAAGCTGGTCATAGAAAAGAGGAATCGTTTGTTTACATGCCAACAATAGCAACCTGGTACCATTGGAACCTCACAATGGTAACGTTACTTAAGTTGCGCTACTTTTGCCAAAGTTTCAGTCCCAAATGGTAACAGTATTAAAAAGGTTGTCTTTTTTAGTTTATTGATATTATATAATTTTTCAAACGTGGCAGATCACGTTTTATTTAATGGCACACCCAATGCAATTTAGGAAGCTAGAAGATTTAATTAATTGGTTTTACTAAATTTTTAATCCCCGCTTTAAAGGAGACATGTTATGAATACCGCTTCGAAAAACAAAACATTGAACATGAGGCAACTTTTTGACCAGGAAACCTGGACTCATACTTACCTTTTATACGATTCAGAAAATGGCGAAGGGATCCTCATCGATCCGGTTAAGGAGAAAGTGGATCGAGATTTAAATCTCCTTAAAGAACTGAATGTTACACTCAAATATGTTCTGGAGACTCACGTACATGCAGACCATATTACCGGGGCTGCTGATTTAAGGGAAAAAACAGGGGCTGAGATATATTATGGTGAAAAGGCTGGGGTACCCTGTGCAGACGGATTGCTGGCAGATGGTGAAGAATTGAAATTCGGCAACTACACAGTGAAAGCACTTTCCACTCCCGGTCATACCGACGGTTGTACCAGCTATGTACTGGAAAACATGGTTTTTACCGGTGATGCACTGTTCATCAGGGGTACAGGTCGAACCGATTTCCAACAGGGCTCCTCGGAAGCATTGTACGAGAGCATCAATTCAAAACTGTTTACCCTGCCTGAGGATACCCTGGTTTATCCCGGACATGATTACAAGGGAATGTGGGTGTCAACCATCGGAGAAGAAAAGCAGCATAATCCGAGAGTGGGTGGCGGCAAGACATTAAAGGAATTTATTGAAATAATGGACAACTTAAATCTGGCAAATCCAAAAAAACTCGACATTTCTGTGCCAGCAAACCTAAAATGTGGACAGACAACTTGAGTTTCAATAGTTAAAGGTTTCGACACATAACTTAAATCTAAGGAGAATGCCATGAAGTGGGATAATATCATCAAACCTGCTGAAATAATGACTGAAGAACAGGCAAAAGCGTATATGGATTCACGCGAAACAAGCTCTTATCAATTGCTGGATGTCCGCTTGCATGAAGAATATGAAGAAGAGCATCTACCGGGAGCAACCCTGGTGCCTCTTAATGAATTAATGGAGGGAGCCGGAAAACTGGACCCGGAAAAACCAACCATCGTCTATTGCCGCTCCGGGGGAAGAAGCAGGGCTGCCAGCCAATGGCTTGTGGAACAAGGATTTAAAGAAGTTTACGATATCAGTAGCAATATTGTTGATTGGTTGGGTCTTAAGCTTGAAGGAGAATACGATTACGATCTTAACCTGATTAAAAAAGACGTGGAATTCCCGGATGCTTTTGCCCTGGCTTACGCTATGGAAGAAGGTTTGCAGAAGTTTTATCTGGAATTGGAAAAGAGCGAACCCGATGAAAAGAAACGGGCCGTCTACAAACAACTGGCCGGGTACGAAGACCTCCATAAAGAAAACTTAAAAAAAGGATTTGAAGTAACACAAGGAGGAACATTCGATGTAGAATCTGCCCTGAATATCCATGGCGATGTGATTGAAGGTGGTGATCTCAACAAAAAATCACCGTTTGCCATCGTATCGCAGATGAAAAATATCCAAGATATTTACAGCCTGAGTCTAGCCATCGAGGCCCAGTCCTTCGATCTATATGTGAGATTGGCCAACAAAGCGAATAAGGAGGATTCAAAGGCATTGTTTCTGGAAATGGCTGATGAAGAAAAAACCCATATGAATTATGTAACTGAAGAGCTCACTAAATATTTGCAGGAAGTTGCCTGAAAACTGCTTCATTAGTTAGCGTCTGAACAAAAACCAATTTAACCCTTACCAATAAAAGCTTTGAAAGCAGCTTAGTACTTCGAAGTTTAGTGCTTTCAGCGATCAGCTTTCAGCCGGCTTTTACTTGTCATTGCAATGTCTTAGACTGAAAGCTGAGGGCTGGTGGCATGTCAATCTTCAAACTGAATTCCGTTATCCGGCACAAAGCTGGATGCGGTTCAGCGATGGCTCTGACAGATCCTTCACTGGGTTCAGGATGACAATCAGTCTTGATCCGCTTAACTAAATGACCTACCCCCTGTCTGCCCCCTATTTAAATTTCTCCTTTATTTTGCCCTTGGTTGTGGTAAATTGGTACTCAATTACAGCTCTAAAACCATACACAAAATTGAATTTCGAAAATAGTCCTGATATTCTCAGTAAGCAGTTAGTCTTATTGCGCTTAAATCGATTTTTACGATAGTCACTAATTCTCTTCAACAATTCCAAATGACCGAACTTTATAAAATCATGATCGTTGATGATAACCCCTCCCTTTGTGAGCTGGTTTCAGAGACGTTGATCGATGATTATGAAATATTCAAGTTCTATTCGGGTGAAGAGGCATTGGAACATATCAAGGAAGTAAAGCCGCATGTGCTGCTTTTGGACATCATGATGCCCGGTCTGAGCGGATTCGAAGTTTGCAAAAAAATCAGGGAGGAAGCTACTCTTCCCAATTTAAAGATTCTCTTCCTTTCGGCAAAATCAAGCATTCAGGATAAATTAACCGGTTATGATGTCAAAGGGGATGATTACCTCGTCAAGCCTTTTGATTGTGATGAACTAAAAGCCAAGGTCGGTGTATACATCCGTTTAATCGAAGAAGAGGAAAAGAGAAGGAAGGCGGAGGCCAGACTTCGCACCAGTGAAGATAAATATCGATCCTTAGTGGAAAACTCCCCGGACATCATCATTCATGCTAATCGTTCCGGAGAGATTTTGTTTTCAAACCAAGAATTTCCTGTTGGTCATAACGGATCTATTCCCGACAACGTTTTGGCCCTCGTGCCCGAGGACTCTCAGCAAATGGTGAAAGATGCCATTGATAACGTATTCGACACGGGTGAGATTGTCAGCATTGAAACCGTTAACATTAACCAAAAAGGCAACAAAGCCTGGTATTCAACTCGAATTGGACCCATTGTCAAATCCGGGAAGGTCAACGGTATTACCTTATTCAGTCGAGAAATCACCGCGCAAAAAAACATTGAAAACGAATTAAGAGAGCATAAGCAAGGACTGGAAGAGCTGGTTGAAGAGAGAACCAGGGATCTGATAAAAACAAATGACCACTTGCGACAAGAAATTGTAGAAAAAAAACAAGCTAAAAACAGCCTGTATAAAAGTGAAGAAAAGTATCGCAATATCCTGGAAAGCATTGAAGAGGGGTATTATGAACTGGATCTGGATGGAAAACTGACTTTTCTCAACAACTCCCTTTCCAATATTCTTGAAACTCCAACAGACAAACTGCTGGAAAGAAACATCGTATCGCTTAAAGACAGTATCAACCTGCAAAAGCTGAATAATACCCTGGATTATGTAAGTTCCACAGGTAACCCTTCACCGGTTATGAAATGGGAGCTTCCTCTCGACAATGGAACGTCGAAATTCCTGGAAACCTCTATTTCACTCATTAAGGAAGGGGAAGATAATGTCGGTTACCGTGGCATTATCAGGGATATCACGGAAAGACACGCCCATGAAAAAACCCTGGAGGGTCTGTTCAAACACGCTGTTGGGACTTTGGCAAGGGCCGCTGAAGTGTTTGACCAGGATACGGGAGACCATACCGTTCGAATTGGTGATTACAGCAAGTTGCTTTCCTCTTTGACCGGAATGAACGAGCAGTATCAAAAAGACATTCGTATTTCCGCCCAATTGCACGACGTAGGCAAAATTCACATTACCTCAGCCATGCTGAACAAAGCGGGTCGACTAACTTCCGAAGAATTTGAAGCGATTAAAAACCACACCCTTTACGGTTCCATCATTATCGGAAAAAATCCTGATTTCAAAATGGCAAACGAAATTGCCATGTTTCATCATGAAAAATGGAACGGCACCGGATACCCCGATGGCTTGAAAGGTAGAGCCATTCCGCTGGCTGCACGAGTAACTGCTATTGTAGACGTGTTTGACGCACTTGTTTCCAAAAGGAGCTACAAAAAAGCATTCAGCTACCACGACGCACACCAGATTCTTACCCGGGGAGATGATCGACTGAATCCTGCGGATTCATTTGATCCGGGTTTGTTAAAAGCTTTTCTGGCCAACTACGAACTGTTTGTAGAGATACACAAAAAGAGTCTGGAAATCGAAAGGGAATCGGACGAACAGCAATTGAGCATCCTTATTTTGGATGATGACAAGGAGCTATTGGATGCCATCCGTGAGCATTTTCATGATATGGCACCCTTTTGCAACATTTTTGGTTTTTACAATATCACAGATCTGCAACACTACCTGAATCAAAATCTTTCCTTTCAACCTCACCTTTGTTTTCTTGATGTGAATCTTCCGGACGGTTCAGGACATGACGTAGCCGAAGACATTAAAAGTCGATTTCCTGATGCTCACATGATATGCATTACAGCAGAAGATGATATTGATATCAGCAAAGTCAACTTGTACGGACACAGGGTTTTTCGTAAAAATCCCCGGCACATGGAGGAATTTATGAACAATCTTGTTAAGACAGCGGAAATCATCAAGGAACATCACTACAATCCGATTAAACTTTGACCCCTTCCTTTTCTGCAGACTCGTTGGCACCGGACAAACTTACCTTACATCAAAGGCATTCCGTTAAGACTGTTAACTTATCAAATCAAGGGGCAGGCCGGAATTTAATCAGGATGACGGGTAAAGAGTTATCCATCCTACAATTAATCAGGGGGCAAAAGGGAAACAATTTTCAGTTTTGCAATAAAACGTTGTGCCCTATTGTGGAAGTCTTTCCAAACAACAATAATACTCTTTAACGAAGAATCGTTTCCTTCTCCGAATTTGATAAACCCACAAATAATATGTCGTGATGGAATTTGAAGCCTTGATTTTTGATATGGATGGCCTGCTTCTGGATACAGAAGCCATCGCAATTAAAGCTTTTGAAGAAGCCTGTGAAGCGTTTGGTCACCTTGTGAAAAAAGATGTGTATTTACGTTGTATCGGTACTAATGATCAGCGATCGAGAGAGATTTTGACGGAAGGATATGGGCAGGAATTTCCCATAGAAAAAATAATCAGGTTGTGGAGTGAATTATACCATGAACAGGCAGTTGAGCAGCCGGTTCCTTTAAAGAAGGGAGTTACAACCTTACTCAAACTTCTAAAGGAAAACAATGTTCCTACGGCTATTGCCACCTCCACTGTATACAAGCTTGCCATCAAAAAACTGAACAATGCCGGGATTTTTAACTATTTTGAAGAGATCGTATCCGGTGACATGGTCCGTCAAAGCAAACCCCAGCCTGACATTTACCTCATGGCAGCAGAAAAAGTCGGAGTTAAACCGGAAAACTGTATTGCGCTGGAGGATTCGGAAACCGGTGTTAGAGCTGCTCTTGCAGCCGGCATGAAAGTGTTTCAAATACCGGATCTGATTCAGCCTTCTGCGGAATTCCGGCAGCTGGGACACACGGTAGTTGCCTCCCTGGAAGAGGTTATTCCTTATCTTGAATTGTAACCACCGGGTGTCGATATCAATGTTCAATTAAGTCCAGCAGGGACCACATTGATGTCATGCACCCTTTCGAATTGATAATCCATCTGAATTTTTCATTGTCTCATTGACCTGTCGGGAATTGCAAAAATTTCCAGTCGTTCTATAATAAAACAAGATTTCCTTTAATTTCAATGCAGACTCTACCAGCCTTCAGGTCGATATGAGAAAAACCACTCTGGCAGTATTATTCATTTTCTTTTCGCTGATTTCCGTATCAAGTCTGGCCAAAATAGATTTTTCAAAACCGGCCCAGGAAACCCTTGATATTGAAACCTTAGACATAGATAAAGCCGGTTTTTTTGATTTTGTGAAATCAACAATCATGGCTAAAAAACCCGGTTTGGGCAAGTATGATCGTGTTTCCTTTTCTCCCTGTGATATAAAGATCAATGATCAAAAAATAATCGATTATAGGGACAAAAACGGAAAAGAGATCAGGTTTTTTAGCAATCCTTCCTGCTACCAGATCGTGGTCCGCAGGGTATTGGAAAACAGCTATCAATACAACAAAAGTATCATCACCAACTATCAAAACCGGCAATGCATGCAGAATGTAGTAAAAATTATCAGCCCTCTGCTTGAGTACTACACTATTAGATATGAAGAAAGAAATATGGGGAACTGCGACATTTGTGATTTCAAAGAGAAAAAACGAATTGAGCTGATTCTTGCCACTCAACAAAAGGTAATTCAACATTGTAAGTCTCAATCGGATAACGTAATTAAGTTTATTTCCGAACTGGACTCGCATATTGAATCCACTTTTAAGTTAAAGACTTCAAAGTAAAGCCTCCACCCGGGAGAAGAAAACAAATCTTCTCCTTCTTCTCAAGCTAAAAACCTCCCCATTGGCAAAAGCCCGCAGTTAACTATCTGTTTATAAAGTGAAACTATTCATAAAAGATTTTGTGCAAATGATTTGACAGTTTTATTTCACAAGAGTACTTTTGTTCATAATTGACTCATTCAATAAAACACATGTTCAATAAAACGGATAATAAAAATGCAATTACCTGTCAAAACGAAAACCGGAAATCAGGCTTGGATTCCGGACACAAGTCTTAAAAACGATCAAAAAAAAAGAAGGGGAATGTTGTTTCTTACAGAACGTAAATGTTCGGTTTGCGGGAATATGTCATTGATTCCCACGGGGAGCTGTCATGTCTGCAAAATATGCGGGACAAGCAACGGTTGCAGTTAAATTTGGCAGGCTTACAGGGTTTTAATCCAAATAAATGACCCTGGTGGAAAGTTTGGAAGCGGTCCATTCGATCAGTCTCCAGCCAGGTCTCAGACTGTCCACCTCATAGGAAGAACTGGTCTGGGACATCTGCATCATGGTAGCCGGAGTGAGGTAGACCTGCTTACTTTCCCGGATAACTGTCTTTTCAGTGTGATAGTGACCGCAAAACACCGCTGCTACCTGCGAACAGTCGGAAATGAGGTGGAAAACATCTTTTCGGTTAAAAAGCGGATAATTGGTATCCATAAACGCGCAACCGCAATCAATTGGAGGATGATGCATGAATAAAAGGGCGTCTTTTTCCAGCGACTTGAAGGATTTATGAAGCCAATGAAGCTGTTGATTTGAGATTTCGCCTTTAGAGCTGTCCAACCCTATAATTACCAAATCATCATTCTGCCAAATAAAATCGCAGGATTGTTGTAGGGAGTCTTTAATATCGAACACTTCATCAAGGTTTAGCAGCACATCATGGTTACCAGGAACAATCACATAAGGAATTGAAATATCAGTCAAAACCTCTTTTATCCAATAATAAGCACCCAGCTCACCTTCTTCAGCAGCCAGGTCTCCACCCAACACAACCAAATCAGGCATAAAGCGACCAGCCGATTCCAATACTGCAAGAAAGTTACCCCTTACATCTATATCCCGAACTGGAGAACCATCTTCTGAAATATGTAAATCGGTGATGTGTGCAATTTTGTAGGAGATATTCATATCAAATACTACATTAATTTTTCCGGTTTAAGAAAAAAAATGTCTACCACACGAAAAATAGTATATCCAAATAACTCCAAAAAGAAAATTCGAGCAAGACGACTGACCGTGTGATACCAGTCAGGTTGTAAAGACTCGGCATTTGTTTTGGCATGATCCCTATTATTTTTTATTGAATATCCTTTGATTTTAAGGATCAATTTGTTTACCTCATCAAACAGTTAAAATTTCCTCTGTATAAATTACCTTGTTGATTCCGGGAAATAGCTGCCTTTGGCATAACAGTATGCTTTTTTACCTTTGAAAGAATGGTGAAGGACACAAGACTCCACTGCAACCGGCAAAAAGGTATCTTCTTCCTTGTTAACGGGTTGCAAACAGCAGATGCAAGCCAACTGGAAACCTGCGTCAATTAATACCGGAGGTACGAGATTTTAAAAAAAAACAGGAGTTTCAGCCCAACATGCAAAAGAAACTGCAGAGATCTTAGTCGATGCCAACTTAAAAGGGGTGAATACCCATGGTATCTACCTTTGTAACCTTTATGCCGGGAGGTCGGCAAAGAAGCTTTTTAATCCAAATCCGGAATTTAGGTTTAAAAAAAGATGAGCTGGAGTAGGTGTGCTAGATGCCGGAATTCAGCTTGAGGATTAACCTGTTGTTAGTCATTAGCTTTCAGCTTTCAATTGAAGATATTACAATTGAAACCAAAAACCAGCTGAGGGCTGATCGCTGACAGCTGAAAGCACTTAACTTCGAAATACCAAGCTGATTCAGGAAATATACAACCCACCGTTAATATCGATATTGGTTCCCGTGATAAAGCTTGATGTATCTGAAGCGAGATACGCCACTAAATCTGCAACCTCCACCGGATTTCCCTCTCGACCCAGGGGGGTTACGGAAGCAACATGTGCCCTTCCTTCATCCGTACTGAAACGATCGTGAAAAGACGTACCGATTAATCCCGGGCAAAGTGAATTAACCCTGATATTTTTTGGACCCAATTCCTTGGCCATGCTGCGGGTAAAGGTCATCACCGCACCTTTGGAAGTTGCATATGCGGTTGCTCCCGGACCGCCACCATCCTTGGCAGCTTGGGAGGAGATATTGATGACAGAGCCCCCGGCAGTCATTTTAGGAACGGCAGCTTTTGTGACCAGGAATGTGGTCTTCAGGTTTATTTCCATCAGGTAATCCCAAAAAGCGACATCAATTTCCTCAAGTTTTTTTCTTGCAACCAGGCCACCCGCATTGTTCACAACAATATCAATTTTTTCGCCATAGGTTTTACATGATTCGCTAACAAGCTGCGCAACGTCGGATTCTTTTGTCAAATCACCTTTAACGATGATAGCTTCTCCTCCTTCGTTGCAGATCAATTTCAAAGTCTCTTCCGCGTTTTCCGGGTTATTAAAATAGTTAACCACAACTTTGGCCCCGAACCGGGCGAGCTTAAGTGATATTTCACGACCAATATCTCTGGATCCACCGGTAACGATGGCTATTTTTCCTTTTAAATCCATATCTTTTTGTGTTTTAGAGTTGTTTGTTTGTTACACTTGCCATCACAAAGCTACCAAACGTGGCAAAGTAAGAGAAATTGCAGGAAAAAAGGATGTCAGCATCAGAGCGATAAAAATCGCTAAATAAAAGGGCCACATTGTTTTAACGGCACGCTCCAACGGAACACCACCAACAGCACAACCAACAAATAAAACCGAACCGACAGGAGGAGTACACAAGCCGATTCCCAGGTTCATGATCATCATGATTCCGAATTGCAGAGGATCAATACCAATGGAAAGCGAAACTGGTAGGAATATCGGTGTACAGATTAAAATCAGTGCGGCCATGTCCATGATTGCACCTAGAATCAACAACATTACATTGATCATCAAAATAATCATAATGGGGTTGTCGGAAATGCCCGTTAAAAAGTCCATCATTTTCAAAGGTACTTGATAATAGGTCAACATATAGGCAAATGCGCCGGTACAGGCTATCAAGATCATTACCATCGAAATGGTTCTGATGGAATTAACAACGGCAATTTTAAATTTATCCCAGGTCAATGATTTATAAACGATGATCGTTACGAGAAACGCGTAGATGGTTCCAAAGGCACCTGATTCGGTGACAGTAAAAATTCCGCTTAACACCCCCCCAACAATGATTACAGCAGTTAAAAGTCCCGGAACTGCAGATAAAAAACTAATCAGCAAGGCACGAAATCCCGGAAACGATTCTGATTGGTATCCTCGTTTAACAGCAACCGCATACGAAACTCCTGCCAGGCAAATACACATGAGAACGCCAGGTACCACACCAGCCATGAACAATTGCGATATGGAAATTCCTCCACCGGCCGCAATTGCAAAGATAATCATATTATGACTGGGAGGTATGACTATTCCGGCAATAGAAGATGTGACCGTAACATTGACAGCGAAATCATCGTCATATCCCTTTTCCTTCATCACGGGAATTAGTATGGAGCCTAAGGCTGAAACATCAGCGATGGCTGATCCGGAAATGCCGCCAAACAGCATGGATGAAAAAACGTTCACAATTCCAAGTCCGCCCCGCACAGAACCAACTGCAGAAGATGCAAACCGGACAAGTCGGGCCGCAATCCCACCGTGAAACATTAATTCGCCGGCAAAGATAAAAAACGGAATAGCCATCAACGCGTAAATACTGATTCCGGCTGTAATTCTTTGAAAAGCAATTAGAACTGGTAATCCCTCATAAATAAAGGCGAATACCGCTGACATTCCAAGCGCAAAAGCGACCGGAACACCGATAACAACACAAACCGCAAAAATACCCAGCATTAAAAACAAACCCATGTCAATGAAATCCCCTCAGTCTATTTCGTTAAATCATACTCTTCTTCAATACCTTTGAAGAAGTGAATCAAATGCCCGATCGAATACAAGAAAACGAGCACACCGCATAACATAATAGGTATCACTCTCAATCCTTCCGGCAAATGAATTAAGGGAATTTCCGAACCCCACTTAAACACGGCCAGTTCATAACTATTTACAGCCATAATAACGCCAAAAATAGCCATGAGAATATGGGACACAAATTCGAATCCTCTGCGAATCCGCTTTGAGCATAGTTCCCGGAAAATAGACACTCCAAGATGACTGTTTTCATGCACGCCAACGGAAGCCCCTAAAAATCCTATCAACACGATCAGTAACAAAGATACCTGCTCAACCCAGGTAGGAGTTGAATTCAAAACATAACGACCAAACACAAGCCAGCCGAAAATAACAGTCAGTACAACCAGTGAAATCCCGGTTAAAACCTTGCAAACCAGACTCAGGAAATCTAAAAGGCTGTCAAATCCGGTTTTTGCATCTGGTGGAATCGAATCGGACATATTTTCAAACCAATGGAGGAAAAACTAAGGTTAATAAAAAACAACCCGGGAATTATATATCCGCCTCTCCCGGGCTTTCCAAGTGAATCCGAACGATTTATTTTGTGTTTTTGATTAACTTCACCAAAGGCCGTAGTTTGGGATTGGATTCCAGGTATTTATCATAAACCGGCTCCATCGCCTTTTGAAAAGCGGCTTTGTTTGGAATCTCCATCACCGTAACACCGGATTTAACAGCTGTCTGACGGCTGACTTTTTCCCGCTTTGCCCAAAGCTCATGTTGTAAGTCGGCAGATTCAACGGCCGCTGCTTTCACCAGTTTTTTATCCGTAGCAGACAGCTTTCTCCAAACCCTGGCATTGATGCAAAGACACTCAGGAATGATTAAATGTTGGGAAAGAGAATAAAACTTGGCAACTTCATAATGACCTGTTGATTCATAAGATGGCCAATTGTTTTCAGCCCCGTCTACCACACCGGTTTTCAATGCCTGGTAAACCTCGGCAAATGCCATTGGGGAAGGGTTTCCACCAAGCGCTGAAATCATGCCTGAGTATAAATCGTTGTTCATTACCCGAACCTTCATGCCCACAACATCAACAGGTTGTTTAACGGCCTTTTTTGTCATATAAAAAGACCTGGCTCCGGCATCGTAGTATGTAAGGGCTATCAACCCCCTTTTCTCCAGGCCTTCGTTGATCTTTTTACCGCCTGCTCCGTTCATCACGCGAAACATATGTGGTACATCTTTAAAGATAAACGGTAGTGAAAGAACGTTTGCTTCAGCAACGATTGGGCCGATTGGTCCCATGTTAAAATTTCCAACTTCCAAGGCACCAATCCGAACTTGTTCAATGGCATCCGGTTGACTACCTAAAACACCGGCGTGATACATTTTTAATTTAATCCGACCATTGGTTTTTTGCTCCAGTAACTCGGCAAACTTGTCCATTGCTACTGTGTTTGGATAACCGGCTTTATGGATATTCCAGCCTTTCCAAGTTTCCGCCTGGAGTGACCCGGCAATTCCCATGATTATAATTGTGGAAATGGATAAAAGCGCCATTTTTATGGATTTCATGCTAATTCTCCTTCTTTAGATTTTGAAAAAAAAACGCATTAGAGTTGAACCAATTTGCAAGCAAGTTGAAAAAACCTAAACCAATGAAGTTTTATTGTCAACCAATTATTCAAGAGTATCTAATCGAAAGTATGAATAACAGTGAAATACTGCAACTATTATCTTTATATAACAGGATTTTAATAGGAAAAAGTGTCATGATTTAAATTTTACCCAATGGTTGATAATATTAAACCAAAGTCTGATTGGTATGAATCCAATGCAGTAAACTCAACCTGGTGGATAGATCTGAAAGCATTGGTCAGTCTTGAATGAAATCCTCTCTTAGCGGACTGAAGACATCAATCAGAATTCCATCCTCTAAGGCGACGGCTCCATGTTCTACACCAGGGGGAATATAAAACCCGTCTGCTGATTTGAGAATTTGTTTCTCGTTTCCAATAGTGACTTCGAATGAGCCTTCAAGCACATAAGTGGTTTGACTATGTAAGTGATGGTGAATCGGTCCGACAGCCCCTTTGTCAAAGGCGACCTTGACCAGCATAATCTTCTCACCATAACCAAGAATCTTTCTTTTAAGGCCGGATCCAAGCTCTTCCCAAGGCATTTCAGAATCTTCAATAAACAAACTGCTTTGCTTTTTCATAAGATGTATCCCGCTTAATTATTACAATAAAAAAAATGAATATAGTCGATTTTCACCAGTTATAAGATAAAGTTGAACCAAATATAATTTGAATTTATAACCAAATTACAACCAAAAAACAACCAATAATATCTAGGTTGAACCTTTTAAGTTTCCAGCAATTAAATTTCTTGAAATTCAATTGTTATACTTCACAAGTATGAAAAATATATATTTATATAACAAAAAGATAACTATAGTTCGATTTTTTGAGATCAACATGCTCCTCAGGTAATCGACCAAATAATTGGTTGAATTCTTATTTGTATCCTGTTAAAAAGAAAGATAGCAAGTTGACCAGAGGGCCTATACCAATTTCCAGGTTGTCAGAAAGGATTTTGATCTTTTGTTCGATTTGTAAGAAAATAGGTGCTATTCTACTATTAACCGATTATTGATTGGATATGACTGCCAAGAAACAAACGCCGCTGGAGTATTTAAGAAACCTGTTAGAGAGCAATCGGTTTCCGCCTCAAAGCAAACTACCCACCGAACGCGAACTGTCGGAAGAACTTAATGTGAGTCGCTCTGAATTGAGGAAAGCTTTATTGGTTTTGGAAAGCGAAAATAAGATCTGGCGAAAAGTTGGGAAAGGCACCTTCACAGGTCCGCCGCCAAATTCAAACATAACATCCTTAAATGCCTCTGCGTTGGAGGCGCCGACTTTAGCATTGTTCACAGAAAAAACAAATCCCACGGAAGTCATGGAGGTTCGTCTGATCCTGGAGCCAAGCATTGCTTTCATGTCCGCTCTGCGCTCAACTCCGGAAGACCATTCAGTCATGCTGGATTGTCATCGGAAAGCAGGTCCCACTGCTCTACCGGATGAATTTGAAAAATGGGACACAAAACTTCACTGGCATATTGCCCAGTCAACCCGCAACTCTCTATTGATATCCCTTTTTAATCTCGTGAACAATTTACGCGAAGACAGGATTTGGGGATTATTAAAAGCCAAAACCATGTCTCCCGAACATCAAAAGACCTACGAAAAATTCCACGGTGATTTAGTCGATTCAATTATAAACCGCGATGCGACAGCAGCCCGTGAAATCATGCATGCACATCTGGAAATGGTGCAAAAAAACATGCTTCGATCCTTCAGCTCCTTTCATTAATCAATTTACTCTTCCCCCGGCCTGCTAATCCGTCCCTTTGCATTTGTATTCTCTGCTTGATCCCTCAATGTACGTCACAGTATCGTTATAATGAAATACCCCTTTTACAGACAGCTGGGTAGCATCCTGCCTTTCCGATCTATGTTTCAAGCTTCCCCTTTCACGACCCGGAATTTAAACATAATCGTTGTCGGTGATGCCAAACTGCGTACCCAAATGCGTGCAGAAATCAAACATTTACACAAGCGACTTGGAGTTACCAGTATTTATGTGACTCACGATCAGGTCGAAGCTATGACTTTGGCCGATCGCATCGTAGTGATGAACGATGGTCGTATCGAACAGATCGGCATTCCAATGGACTTGTTTAACCATCCGGTGAACACCTTCGTGGCAGGATTCATTGGCTCGCCTCCCATGAACCAGTTCAAAGCTGTAGTCGGAAGTGATGACGATGGTCCGACTATCGAATTCGCAGGTACTTCGATTCGCAGTCCCAGGTTGAAAGAGCTCCAAAACTCGATCGGTCGAAAAGTGACCGTGGGTATTCGGCCTGAACATGCTTCCATAAAACCGATTGATGGTGGTGGTGAAATTCCAATTGAACTTGACCTGATCGAACCACTGGGCTCCGAGGCACTGCTGCACGCGCATATCGGGGAAATACCCTTCGTGGCCAAGGCTGAAACACATGGTGACATTGGACATCTGAACGATGTCAAAAAACTACACGTTAATTTAGATCTAATCAAAATTTTTGACGGCGAAACCGGTTTAGCCTACGGACAACCGAAGGCAGCTTAAGCATGGAGTTTATAGCGTGAAAGGTTTCAAAAAAATCATCTGGCTCCGGAATCATTTTAGGCGCGAGTGGCAAATTTATGTTCTATTGGCACCAACAATCATTTGGTTTCTCGTTTTTCTCTACAAGCCGATGTACGGACTTCAGATAGCCTTTAAGGAATATAGTATATTCCCTGGCATCGAAGGTAGTCCCTGGATTGGATTCGAACATTTTCAGACTCTTTTTACGAGTGAACAGTTTATACGGGCCGTCTGGAACACAATAAAGATTAGTGCTCTCACTCTTCTATTTGGGTTCCCTGCGCCTATTATTCTGGCGCTGATGTTCAACGAAGTCCTTAATCAAGCCTACAAGAAGACGACTCAAACAATGGTATATCTACCACATTTCGTCTCTACGGTGATTATTGCGGGCATCGTGATCACGGCTTTCTCACCCTCAGCGGGTATTGTCAACACCGTGTTGAGTTGGTTGGGAATAGAGCCCATATATTTCCTGACCAAACCCGAATGGTTCCGACCCATCTTCATAGGAACAGGGATTTGGCAAGAAGCCGGGTTCCAATCGATTGTGTTTCTTGCTGCCATCGCGGGCGTCAATCCGTCCCTTTATGAAAGCGCTGTGATTGATGGCGCTTCCCGCCTGCAAATGATGCTTAAGATCACCATCCCTTCTATTATGCCGACAATCATTATCATGCTGAACATCCGAATTGGAAACCTGATGGAAGTAAGTTTTGAGTTAATTATCTTATTGTACCAGCCGGCGACTTATTCCACTGCCGATGTCGTCAACACCTTTATTTATCGTCAGGGTCTCCAGGGTGGTCAATATGATATGGCAGCGGCCGCCGGATTGTTTAATGCGGTTGTAGCGTTTTTTCTGGTCGTAACTGCCAACGCAATCTCAAAACGTTTCTCTAAAACTTCGCTGTGGTGAGGGTAATACAATGGCAAACATGAACCTTTATTCCCGTGGCGATAAACTTTTTGTCCGTATCAATATTATACTGGTAGGTATTTTTGCGATCTCGACTTTATATCCGTTCATTTATATTGCTGCAGTCTCATTTAGTTCGGGTTTTGCTGCAAGGGCAGGCACAGTGGTAATGACACCGGTCGATATGACAATTGCCGCTTATAAACATGTTCTGTTTGATCCGCATTTCTGGAATTCCTACAAGAATACCTTTATTTTTACGATCGGCGGGACAATTACAAGCTTAGCTATAATCATTCCAGGCGCTTATGCCTTATCACGCCCACAACTCATTGGTCGACGTTTTTTTAACCTGTTCGTCGCTTTCACAATGTGGTTCAACGCCGGTCTCATTCCTTTTTTCATAAACATGCATGATCTTGGTCTGCTCGACAGCTATTTTGGTATTATCATTGGGTTTGCCGTCAATGCGTTTAATGTCATCCTTTTGAGGAATTTCTTCGAGAGCATTTCCCAGAGCTTTGAAGAAGCAGCCAGGATGTATGGTGCCAATGACTTTCAGGTACTTTGGAGAGTCTTCATACCATTATCCAGACCCGCAATTGCAACTATCACACTCTTTTGTATCGTTTCACGCTGGAACGGGTTTTTCTGGGCAATGGTGTTGTTGCAAAGTGAGGAGAAAATTCCCCTTCAGGTTTTCCTGCGCCACAAGATTGCAACCCTCTCGGATGACAATGAATTCTCGGCCACACTGGTTAATGCGCCGTACAGCGTAGAGACTGTGACCGCAGCAATCATCATGTGTTCGATCATTCCTGTGTTGATTTTTTATCCGTTCATCCAGAAATACTTCGAGAAGGGCATCCTTCTCGGAGGTGTTAAGGAGTAATTCACAAAATCTATTTATGGAGGATATTATGCAAAAGCTAACTTTTTCGGTGTTATTGCTAGCCAGCTTGATGATAGTACCAACCGCCCTGGCAGATAGTCCTTTGCAGATTGTGAAAAAACCGCTGAAGCTTTCGGTTCAATTGAATCACGCGCGATATCCGCGCTACAAGGAAAGCTGGCCTGTTGAACAGGCGGCTCGCGCCATGACCAATATTCACCTTATCGATGCGACGGTGGGCTCAAATACCAGGAGCGCTGATAGCGAAAACACCGGTCGAACTGAAGCGTTAAACCTGATGCTCGCAACAGGGAAAATCCCGGATATCGTTGGTTCAAGCCGCCTTAAAGGCTTCGTAAACCAGTATGGTCCCGAGGGTGCCTTTCTTCCGCTTAATGACTTGATTGAAAAGCACGCACCGTACCTGAGAGCATTTTTTAAAGCCAGACCACACCTCAAATCTGCAATCTCGGCGGCGGATGGAAACATGTACTACATCCCATACCTGCCCGATGGAAAATACGGCCGTGCCTATTTTATCCGTTACGACTGGCTCAAAAAGCTGGGACTCAAAGTCCCACAAACGGTTCATGAGGTTAAATCCGTATTGGAAGCCTTCCGTGATCGTAACCCCAATGGAAACGGCCTGAAAGACGAAGTCCCTTATTTTGCGAGGCAGTGGCCCGAACTGATCCGTCTAGTGACCCTGTGGGACGGACGCTCCTCTGGTTCTGACACCTATCATGACTTTTATGTTGATAACGGCAAGCTTAAGCACCCTTATGCGGGTGGAGGTTATCGCGAAGGAATCAAGAACCTGGCACAATGGTATGCGGAAAAGTTGATCGATGTAGAAATCTTCACTCGCGGTGCCAGCTCCCGAGAATATCTTCTGTCAAAAAATCTTGGTGGTATGACTCACGACTGGTTTGCCTCGACCTCAGGTTACAATACGACCTTGCAGAGCAAAATTAAAGGATTCGAGTTCAAAGCATTTGCACCACCAGCCTCTATTTCAGGCAAACGCATCGAAGAACACCGACGTATCCCCATTAAGCCCGACGGATGGGCAATCGGTGCCAAAAATAAACATCCGGTTGAAACTATCAAGTATTTCGATTTCTGGTTTTCACCAGAAGGCCGTCGTCTTGCAAACTTTGGTGTAGAAGGTCAGCAATACACAATGGTTAATGGTAAACCGCAATTCACTGAGGAGTTCCTTACCAATGGTAAGCCGGTCAATAACCAGCTTTATGAGGTTGGAGCACAAATTCACGGCCGTGGCTACTTTCAGGATTACGAATATGAGCGTCAATGGTCAAATAAATACGCTCTCGAAGGTATTGCACTTTATGATAAAGGAGATTATCTGATCGATCAGTTCTTGGGAGTCGCATTCAATAAGAAAGAGCAGAGAGTTTATGATCGATATTGGCCGTCTATTCGCGACTATATGTTGGAACGCCAGCAGTCATGGATTCTGGGTAACGGGAATGTAGAAGCCGACTGGAAAAAGTATATTTCCCAACTCAACAAGATGGGGCTGAACAAGGTGCTTGCTGTGATGCAATCTGCCTATGATCGCCAGTACCGCAATTAATCTCTCTCCTGGTGCCGCTCGCTGAGGTTTCTTGCGGGTGCGGGCGGTACGCATTTTTGTTTTAATATTAAGATCGTGATGTTGATGTCTACTACTAAAAAACAAGTTTCAGCTTATTTGGACGAACCGGATGCAGGGCGTTTGAACATTCAGTATGCGCCGGCAAATGGCGAACAGATTGTAGAAAATCCGCCACGCTTCATGTGGCTTCCGGTAGTCGAAGATGAAGCCTGTTATGTTGTACGTGTTTCCGAGGATAGTAGTTTTCCTGATACCAACACCCGGATATTTGAGGATATCCCCCTTAACTTCCTGACCCCGGATGTGGTATTTGAGCCGGGTACCTACCATTGGTCCTATGCTGTCTGGAATAAGGAGACCGGCAAACCGGCCACGGAATGGAGCCAATCTCGCAGCTTCGAAACTGTGCCCGAACTGCCCTCCGTTCCACTACCAAACCGCACCGATCGCTACAGCTTAGTTGACCTTGCACATCCCCGGTTATGGCTCGGTCCGAAAGCATTAGAACAGTTCAGGAAAAACCTGGCTAACGATCCTGACCATTGCTCTTGGTCGACATTTTATGAAAAATCCGTATTGCCGTGGATGGACCGCCCCGTCATGCAGGAACCTGCGGGGTATCCCAATCATCAACGCATAGCCAAGATCTGGCGGCAGACCTACATCGATTGTCAGGAACTGATATATGCAATCCGAAATTTGGCCATCGGCGGTCATGTGACAAGTAATCCCGACATGCTGGCCCGTGCCAAGGAATGGCTGATCGAAGCGGCAAACTGGGATCCTGCAGGAACGACCTCACGAGGCTACACGGATGAATGGGCCTTCCGTGTTACCGTGGCGTTGGCCTGGGGTTTTGACTGGCTTTACAACGAATTGACCGATGAGGAACGGGCGATTGTCAGCAGGGCTCT
>JANQGZ010000103.1:0-2276 GCA_028282825.1 SAR324 cluster bacterium | reverse complement strand
TAGTTTTTTCTGCTTGATTACCGCCATTTTTTGTCTGCCTTGTTTCTGCCTCGTTTTTCGCCACTGACCACTTCCGACATCAACTCAAATCCTTGCCGGTCTGGAAAAATTAATAATCATACTAATAGATTAGATAAGTCTCACTTGTTTGGTCAGGATATGTCAATCTCATAATTTAATCCGGTGCATCCATCTAATCCCGTTTCCTGCTGCTCAGGCAGATCACAGCTTTATCAATGTTGAGGCACACATCTGCAGTGACCGGGTTTCAGGTTGCTAAAGGCCAAAACCGGGTTCCGAAAAACGAACAAACCGCGAAATGGATCAGGCGGATAGACCCGAAACGCAGAAACCCGCAAAAAGGGGTTGACGATTAATAAGATAGGTTAATGCTATTATCTTATTGTCGATAATTAGTGCTTAAACAAAAACATCTTTTTTTCAAATTCCAAGCAAAAAAGCTGAATTTAACATTTAGCGGAAGTAGCTTAAATCAGGGGACATGTACTCGTTACGTGTTATGTGTTTTTTATGCAGTAGGGCATAGAGGGGGCAGCTTAAATCGTTGCACATTTTTTTAATAGATACAAAAAAAGAAACCTCCCGTTTATAAAGGTATTTTTATCCCCATAAAAACAACCTTTCAAACAAAGAGGTTTCCGTGAAAGATTTTAGGAGAATTGATCGATTAAGACAAACCAAAGTCGCCATCAGAGGTTCTGATAAACATCTGATAGTTGGGATTGATATTGCCAAAAACAGGCACTATGCCTTTTTTGGAGATGCCACCGGCAAATCTTTTCTGAGGAAGTTTATTTTTGACAACAATATCGAAGGTCTCAGCAACTTGATAAACAAAGCTGACGCCATTCAGAAACAGAATAAACTCACTGAGATTGTCTTTGGTTTAGAATCCACGGCCAATTATCATAAACCCATCGCCGAATCGTTGATAAAAAGAGGATATACCGTCGTCCTGGTTTCATCAGTATCGGTAAAACGAAATCGTGAACTATTGGATGGCAGATGGGATAAAAACGATAAGAAGGATGCAGCCAATGTTGCGGATCTGATCGCCCAGGGGAAATGCCTGTATTATGACTACCCATGCGCTTCGATTCAATCAATCCGGACATTGCTTTCTTTGAAGCGTAAACTGGTCAAGCAGAAGCATGCTCTAAAGATGAGAATCAGAGGGCAGATTGTCACACCCTATTTTCCGGAAATGGATGCCTATTTCCGATACATTGAGGATCCATGCCTGGCAGCCATCAATTTGTGTTTGGACCCCAGGCAGTTGTCCGAGATAGAGTTTTCCCAATTTTATCAATGGGTGACCGCAAAGCCCCAAAACGCGACTCAGCAGCGCCGGATAAGGGAGCTATGGGAAGTATCCAGGCACTCCATTGGATGTGAGATTACAGAGGCTGTGCAGTTTGAAGCCTGCTTGATGGTTGAATCCTTGAAACGAACAAAAACGTTGTTGGAGGCAATTGAACGGAAGCTTGAGAAAGAGCGTATCAAGTTTAGCGAGTATCGCTATTTATTAACCATTCCCGGTTTCGGTCCCACTATTGCGACAATGACGTTGGGGGCTATCGGAGATCCAAACCGGTTTGAGAATGGCAGGCAAGTGTTGAAGCTCGCAGGGCTCGATCTTTCTGCAAACAGGAGCGGCCAGTCGTCACTGTATGCAAAGGCAAAAATATCAAAGAAGGGCAAAACCGAATTGCGATATGCACTTTACCATGCAGCATTTACGGCATCTTCCAGACATAAGCTGTTTAAACACTGGTTCCAGACAAAAACCGAAAAACGCCAAGGCGAGAAGGGCATCGGCATGAAGACCCGGATCAAACTGTCGGCGAAACTGTTGATTATTGCCTGGACGCTAATGAAAAAGAAAGAACCGTTCAATCCGACTTATCTGCAGTGATAGGCTTGGATTGAAAAACGTAATTAGAATATCGGTGAGAGAACCCGTAGGTAACGTGTAGGTGACGACACAGGACACCGCTGGGGACAATCAAGGGTCTCACACCGGACTTTGCAGTTTGGACAAGGAATGCTGGAAGAAGCTCTTTTGTAGCTTACTTCGGACAACTGTAACAATGACACGCAAGTCCGCTCACAAGGTGTGAACACCGATATATAAAGCCCTTTAAGGGTTCATGTCGGATTCTGTCCAAAATCCAAATCCGACTTTATGATACTGTTTTTATGTGCTTTATTTTTCTTTCATTTTTTATTTGACAAGAAAAACACAGAATGTCCCC
>JANQGZ010000074.1:0-13556 GCA_028282825.1 SAR324 cluster bacterium | reverse complement strand
ATCGGTTATCGGTTATCGGTTATCGGTTATCGGTTATCTGATTTATGGTTTTGTTTTCTGTTTTTCAATATGTTTTTGCATGCTTCTTTTATTTTTTTGGAAGCGATTGCCTGGACCAATTTTAGGCTGCTTTCTAATTTTGGGTGCTTTCCGTGGGTTAACCCGTTTATATAGCATGGGATATGTTCAGAGGTGCACTCAGTAAACGATGCCAGTACTTTGTTCAGACTTGCAGAAGATTCATTTTCAACTTCAATGGAAGACAAAGCGAATATTGCAGCTGTCAACAAATCCTTATCGTTAGTTTTCAATGGATCAGACAATAAATTTTTGAATTCTGTTAGATCCTCTTCTATCAAATGTAACAAAGAAGTCAGTTTTTGATGAATATAGCTAATTTTATTGCCTTCAACACTGTTGTTGCATCTTAGATACTGCCCATAGAAAAAACTCATATCTTCTAACGTGTCTTTAAGAACTAATCTCCGGTATCTTTCTTTTTCAGAACTGATGTCTTTTTTTCCTTTTTTATATGAAACGGTCGAAAGTGTTAATAATTCCTTTGCCGAAGAAATTCGCTTCGAATTTTTATTGATCTTAAAGGATTCCTTCACAACGTTGTTAAATGGAGCATTTTCCATGATACCTATGTATTTATAATGTTTTAATTGGGCACTGAACATGCGTCTTTTACCAGATTACTTGCTAGTTTATCAGTACGGCACCACCCTGAATCCTGTTGTTTAATCTGGCTGTTGAGCGGATATTGTCAGCTTTTTCAATCAGTTTTCCTTCATCAGATTTATAGATGCTGCTTACATTTCCACTCCTTATTATTACTTCCGATTCGCCTTCCAGGATGATCCGGTCTGCTTTGAGGTGGACTGTTTTTTCAATGATTTCCTCTCTTTTCTCCTTAGTCTGGTCTGCCAGGGAAAAGTAGACATCCCTCACAAGAGGTTTTGCCGGGTCTCCTTCGATGAACTCCAATTGTACAAGGCTGGGTCGCAAAGAAGCTTCCTTGAGATTATCAAGAGTTAAAAAGGGAGAGGCCAATTTGGCTGACAATTGTTCTTTAAGAGGATTATCAGCATAGTCCACCCAAATGGTATCCGTAGCTTCATCTATTTCCAGGATTTTGCCATAGCGGAAGCCCTCTATTTTCTCATATGTTTCAGAATTGAGAAGTTCTATTGGTAGTTTTATCGGCTTTTGCATTTTAGATTTACATTATGTGAAAGCTTAACTTTCAATTTTTTGTTTATTTCTGGATTCGGAATCTAAGTCCGGAATGACACACAAATGTTTTGGAGCTTAGATTTTCTGTTTTGTACAGCTTTGCTGTTGTTTAACATCACAATTTATGGATGGTATGACTTATCTTGGTCCCTTTAATAGCCGATGCATCCCTTCCGTTTTTGATATTAGCTTGCCATACCATCTGCAATTTTAACTTTTCGGGATGAATGATAATGCTTTGGAGCTTACCAGACTGTTTGTATGTTTCATTCTCTATGAGAGATTCAAACGTGATATCTATGGTTGGTAAACAGGACTGAATCTCACTATGCTCTGGATGCATATTGTATAGAATGACAGGTTCACCTCCTGTAACATTTTGCAATTGCTGGTCTTGTGGTGCCTTCTGGTAAAATAGTGGATTAAAATCCTTAGGTCTTACCACAGATACATCCCTTTCAGGATTATTTTCTATGGTTCCGGCGTACCGAGCTCGAGGTTCCCAATGGAGAGGAATGGGACCATAACCAGCTATTCTGTTTTTCTTGCTTTTCCTCTTGGTTGGAAATCCCGGATATTCAATGTTGGGCAATGTTTGATCTATCGCTGATGATCGCCTTTTAAAAAAACCTGTTCCAGCAGGATTTCGATGCTCATAGGGAGGAAATTCATCTTTCTTACTTCTTTCCCAACCCCCGTATGCTTTCTCATAAGTAATCGGCATGTGATTAAATTTGTTTGGTGGCGAATGATAAAGGATGCCTAAAAATCTGTCGTAATATCTGTTCCCATAAACAGTCAGTGTTTTGCGTAGTGATCCAACTATGACTCCTGTCATCAGCTCAGTGACAGGCTCTCCACCTGGTGAGTATGCGGTAGCATCTAACCATACATCAACGTTTTGCTTTGCCAGAGCAAAATCACAGCATTTCGCCAGACTGCTGTTTATTGGATCATCTTTGAATTCATCTGCCTCACTTGGATCTTCCTGTTCGTCTGCAATAATGGGCCTATTGGTTTCCATGTCCATGTCAAAGGTAGCCTTAAGGGCCACCATCCAAACCACTTCTCCTGTTTGATCGTGCTGTGTAAATGCCTGGCCTGCTGCAAAAGGCGTTGTATTCTCGATTGACCACATTCTACATTTTAGAGTTTAGATTTATAAATACGGTTATCTGTTATCGGATAATTTGAGAAAGCTTGGCTTTCGGTTTTTATAATTCTTTTCCGGCGAAGAGCCATTGGGATTTTCCGAAATTGTGTTGGTTTTCTTGCCACCAGTCCTGCCATTTGTTGATGGCAACTAGTTGATCATCTACGTACCAATCGGCTTCAAAATGGATCACAAATTCGCCACTTCTGATTCTAAGTTCATAGTACGCACCCTGTCTTGACCAATGATTACCCAGTTGATAAGCCATCTCTTCGATACAGCTTCCCAGGTGGAATCTCTTCCCTCGTCTATACCTGACATCGTCATCAAATAAGCCGTTATTTTCTACCCACCACGTTTTCCAGATATCATACCACTGGGTGACTACTTCAACTTCATATTCCTTTCCTTCCGGACCTTCCTTGATATCAGGTGGAGGTATGTGAAGTTCTGCCCCTGTTACTAACTCCAAACTTTCTACGATTGACTTCTGAATTTGCCACTCTTCATTTTTCATCAAGTTTAACAGGGCATGAACACAGTCTTTCAAACCAAGTATACCCAGAGCCTGGATAGCGGATTTTTTGCTCTCATCTTTTTTCAGGCTGTTGCTTATTAAGGAATAATCCCTCATGTCGCCTGTATAAGATAGCAAAACTGGATAGTTTATTTCTTCTTCAGCCTTTTCATTTAACATTTTTCTGCAGTGCCATATCCCATCTTCCTGTCTGGCCACTAGTGAAACGAAAGTCAAAGTCTCCGAAAGGTCCGGTTCTTCGGAGATCAAGGTTTGAACCTTGTTCATTTCGATCTTATGTCCCTCCAGGACATCCGCTTTAAGAATACTGGACTGAATAAGAGATAGTTTTGATTCTCTTAAAGTTGGTATAGAGTCTGCCTTATTCAATCCCTTGTATTGATTCATCTCGACGATTGATTTCTGAACATGTGGGGGTTCCAGTTCCGGGTTTTTATTCAGTTCTCTGTCCAGATCCGAATTAAGACTGTAATTAACTGCCGGTCTGATCAAAGGAACCAAATCTTCATTTTCCCGAAAAAGCTCCATTAGTCGTTTAACACTTTTCTCATCGCTGTCCCGAATCGAAGCCATCAAATAGGCTGCAGCTGGTCTTTTTTCTTCGTAATCCTCATCATCGGTTTCCTCAGTGATATAAGTCTCAAGGAAATCAATAGCTGGCTGCCCATGCTCTTCAAGGCATTCGACATGTACCTTAAGTTGAGGTTCCAAATGTCTAATGGTCTCCCATCGGACCTGACTATTATAAAAACAGTGCTTGCAGGCCTCCAGGAGTTCCATCGTTTTTTCCAAATGCTTATGGAACAGCTTCCGGTCCAGTTTACTGATCTTTAGTTTTTTTGGAGTTTTAACTGTTATTCCGTCAACTGGTGCTGAAGCAGTCTTACTAGCTTTTTCTTCTTCGGCTTTTCTTTTTGCAGCCTCAATAAACGTATCACCTATTTCTTCAGGGGATTTTTGACATAAAGCATGAAGATCTTTGATTGAGCCAACATTATGTACCGGCGGGTTTTTCGCAGATAAGCTCTTGAGCTCAACCTGCCTTGACACTGCTAAGGCCAGTAATCCTTTCGTTCCATCGACTTTGTCAGGAAGGCCAGCCGCGGCTGAATTTCCTTTAGGAAACTGATCGATAATAGAATGGTTTTTTTGAACCATGTTTTCCAAATCAGCAAAGGTCAGTGTGCCGTTGTCGGC
The DNA here is from genome assembly GCA_028282825.1 of SAR324 cluster bacterium. GTDB lineage: Bacteria > SAR324 > SAR324 > XYD2-FULL-50-16 > XYD2-FULL-50-16 > JAHJTV01. Next base: position 9,429 of record JANQGZ010000074.1, on the reverse strand, counting down.
TTTTTCCTTATAGGAAACCATGTTATCCAAACATTGCTGTGAAAGCCGGACGTTTTCCTTAATTTCCTCAGGAGCCTCAGCATGAATATAGAGCGTTTTAGACATAGCTACATTTTTGATTGATGATCTTAGATTTTAGATTTACAAACGGAATTTTTGTGTAAAACCAAAATTTAGTTAATCTTTGGCAGTAAGCCCTTGATTACATAGTTACCAGTATCCGTTGTTGCTTCTTTGTCAGTTTTGACTTTTTGAAACAGGGATTTGGTTTGAATCTCTTTCGTTGCGTTGTTCATGATATCAGCCAGTGATATATTAGTTACTGCCAGATCACCTTCCTGAGAGATGTTATCTGCCATGTTTAGGACAGCACCGAGTGAAGTATTCGCCAATAGCGTCGCAGCTTCTTGTTTTAATGGGCCAGATGCTTGATTTTTAACTGAAAGAATGGCTGTGTTTGTAATGGTAGCTCCGGCCATGTTTGAAATGATACCCCCCGCCACATTGATTATTCCTGCAAGGGCCATATGTGAAATATCTCTGCCTGCGGTATTGACCATAGCTGTTAACGTACCATTGATAATGCTGCCACCGGCTTGTGATTTGACGTTCTCCTTTGCATCAATGTTTTCCTGATTGGCAAAGATAAAAACATCGTCTTCTACTTCAATATTCAGGTCTCGACCGACATCTATATTCAAATCTTTTTTAGCGTTTATCTCCAGGTTTTCACTTCCTTTCTGATCATTAAAGGTCATACGATTTGAGTCCTTGTCCTCATCGCTTTTGATGGAACCTGTAAATAGCTGCGAAACAGGAGAACTATAGCTTTCACCTCCTCCAACCCCAGCCATATCCAGGATAGTATCCATTAGTGAGCCTGGACCTTCCATGTTTGGGGTGCGACGATTAGATGAATATACACCTCCGAGAATCAGTGGTTTTTCAGGATTTCCGTCTTCATAAGAGACAACCACTTCTTCTCCTATTCTTGGCGTAAAGACGAATCCGCGTTGAGATCCGGCTGAAGGATTAGAAACTCTCACAAATGCTGAGGTATGAACCGCATTTTCAGCTGGATGGTGGTCCCAATGAAATCTGACTTTAACCTGGCCATTTTTATTGGTTCCAACTCTCCCTTTTCCTTCCGATCCGACAACCACAGCTGTCTGAGTACCCGTAATAATCGGCTTGTTGATTCGATTTTCAAGAGAAGGAAAATATGGGATTCCGGCAGGTATAGCCTCAAAATTGTTATAATACTTTTCTTTTGAGGCCTTTATTGTCAGGTTTTTAATTAAAAAGGATTTATGATGATGGTTTTTTAAAGTCGGTGCATGCAATTTAAAACTCGCTCCGGACACAAAATTTCTCATTGTTGATTCACCAAAAAAACGGTTTTTTCGGCTTTTAAGAGATTGGATTCTCCGGTCTGCCTGCTTCTCTCCCTCTTCGCGCTTTTTAAATGAACCTTGGTATCGATAATCAGAAATATTCCCCTTGTTTAGACCCGTTGCCTTTTTTAAGTTTTTGGCTGGAGATGTTTCCCAATCATAGGATGATATAGTTGATTCTTTCACCGGTATGTGAATTGTTTCCTGACAAAACGAGAATACCCCATCCTGTGCCCCTAAGGTTTGCTCTGAAATTTCCGGGAGGTCTGTTGACTGGTTGTAAAATACCATTTCATGTTTCTTTTCTGAATGTTCATACCGCCATAAAATGCCATCTTCCAGACAAATCCTTCTAACATAGTCACTGATTCTCTCATTATAGATAACAGAGTATTCCCTGGCAGGTTGTTTCCCTTTGGTTTTATCTTTGAATTGTCGAAATCCCAGCTCATTAAACAATTCCGAAACAATTTTCATGCTGTTGTTTCCACCTTTTTGAAAAATCCGGCAATCCTTGACGAAATCCAGCTGTCGAAACCAGGGGCCTATTTCAATTTCGTATTCCCATACATCGGGTTGTAAAGGCGCCCGGCTGAGCCCGGATTCAACAATTCCATATACCAGTCCATTGATATACTTTTTTTCTGTTTGATGTTTTTGGGTAAGATACTCCAGTTCAACTGTTACGGAATCGCCTAACAGTTTTTCAATTTCTTCACCGCTTAGTCTTTCCAGAGAAGCTACTTTGAGTGAGTACTTAAAATCCTCACACAAACCCTCGCTACCCTCCAGTTTCTGCAACCAAAATTTACATTCTCTTTTTACCGTAGCATCCAGACAGGAGTATAAACTCAAATAATTAGGCATTTTTATGTTTATTGCTTTTTTTGATTATGGATTCAATCCTATTGATGTCTGATTAAGGACCGATTGTCGTATTACCTTTCACATCAGCATTTTTAGCTTCAGACATGCTCACCAGAGATATCTTATTGGTTTTTTTGTCGGACTCGTTGTTAATTTTCTCAGATGCGCTGTTGAGAATCGCAAGACCTGCTTTTGTTTTTATATTTTCACTACCACTGTTGATTACTGATGATGCGGTATTCAGCAACAAGGCCTGAGACGTGCTTTCAATTAGGTTGTCAGACGCCTGCACTATTCCAAGGGCTGAAGTATTGGCGATGATTCCACCGGCTAACTGGGAGTAAAGACCTCCTGATTTATTAAAAACAATTCCCAATGCCAGATCCAGAATATTCGCACAAGCCGTATTCATAATCGCTGCCAGACCCAGGTTGATGATGGTTGCCAAAGACATGTTTTCAATATTATTGCCCGCAACCACGTTTATAGTGTCTTTTGTAACAATAAATACAGACCGAGCTTTAATGTTGATATTGTTAACAGCATCGATATTGCAATCGTTACTGACATCAATCTTCATGTCTTTTTTCGCGACAATTTCAAGATTTTCCTGACCTGGACTGTCATAAAAGGCTAATTGGTTCGAGTCCCTGTCAGAAGAATTCTTGATAATGCTGGAATAAGGATTGCTGGATGGCTGCAACGGTGGAGGATTATGTCGTGAATAAACGCTTCCAATGATTACGGGTTTATCGGGATTCCCGTCTTCAAAGTTCACTACGACTTCTTCCCCAACCCGGGGTATAAAAATCATTCCTCTACGATCACCGGCACCGGGCATTCCAATACGAATGAAGGCTGATGTATGTTGATCATCTGCTGGAGCCAAATGATCCCAGTGAAAGCGGACTTTTACACAGCCGTGTTCCTGAGTCCGAACATTACCATTCCCTCCTTCTCCAACCACTATAGCTGTCTGCGGGCCATAAATCCTGGGAATCTCTATATTTGCATATTCCTCAGGATAATAAGTCTGCTTGCCAGGTATTGCTGTAAAGAAATTCTTGAAAGATTCTTGTGTTGCTTCGGTTCTAAGGTCGAGCAGTAAAAAGGAATTTCCATCTACTTCCTCCAGAGCTGGAGCGAGCAAATTAAATCTACAACCAGCAGTAAAACTTCTGATTGTAGACTCCCCTACATAGGTCTGTTTTTCGCCAGCTGTTATGGTTGAGAGTCTTGAAACAATTGCTTCACCATCAGGCTTGCTCTGGAAGTTTGGAATATACTCGTAGTGATTTAATGTTCCTTTTTTGACATCAACTTTTTGTTTAGCTTTATTGACCGGTTGATTTTCCCAATAGTAAGAGCTTCTTGTGATGTCTGCAGTCGGAATGTGCTGTTCTCTTTTTTGAAAACTCTTTACAGCATCAAGGCCAGCAAAGTTTTCTAACGGAATTTCAGGAAGTGCAGTGGAATTATCATGAAAGATAAGCACATGCTTGTTTTCACTATGTTCGTATCTCCAAAAGATTCCGTCTTCCAAAAGAAGTCTTTTTATATAGTTTGCAATAGTTTCGTTATAAAGGACTGAATATGTTTTTGCAGGAATCTTGTTTTTGACTTCAAACCTGAAATCATGAAATCCATATTCCCTCAAAAGTTCACCTGCTATGGAAACTGAATCGTTGTTCCCTTTTTGAAAAATTCGGCACTCTTTAATCTGATCCAGTTTTTTGAACCAGGAAGACATTTCGATTTCATATTGCCAAAGGTCCGTCATTAGCGGTGTTTTACTAAGACCTATTTCAGTCAGTCTGAATATTATTCCATTGATATACTTATGACTCTTATTTAATTTTAAATCGCTAAAAGCAATGCATAGAGTAGCACTGCTCCCTATCATTTGTTGAACATCCCTACCTGATAGTCGCTCCTGACTACAAAGCCTGATTTTATAAAGAAAGTCTTCGCATATTCCTTCACTTCCCTGAAGAGATATGACACTGAATTTAAAAAGTCTTTTTACAGAATCATCCAGCAATGTACTCAGACTTAGATAGTTGTTTTGTAATGTTATCATGTTAGGTTTCTTGTTCGTTTGTTGTGTCACTAAATACTTTCCTGGATTTCAATTAATATTGCCTTCTCAATGCTAACCATCGTTGATAGCTGTTTCCGCCTTATCATTAATCATCAAAGCTTTTGTCGTTGTGTTGCTTCCGATTTTGTTTCGTTCCAGTTTGGATTTTGTAAGAACAGCCAGCGCAGCGTCTTGCTCCAATTTATTTCCGGCTGTATTTTCCAACAGATCTTTGCCTGTATTTGCGACGATCATCCCTTTATTTTTAACTTTAGTATTCCCTGAGAATTCAACATCACCAGCAGTGGTATTCAACATGATGGGACTTTTTGAAATCGTCGGCCCTCCTGATGAAGAATCGACCATTCCTAAAGCAAGATTTACATCGTTTGCACCAGCCTTGGTGTCCATCACGCCACCAGCAATATTGGCTACTGCCAAACCCGTAGCATTGGTTATTTTATTGCCAGCTGAGTTATTAATTCCCTTAGCTGCCAACGAGATAATATTACCTGTGAGAAAGTTTCCCGTTGTTTTGATATTGACGTTTTTAGCAGACATGTTGAGATTCTCTTCAACATTTATACTTAAACTGCCTCCAACCTTAATATTCATATCCTTTTTGGCTCTATATTCAAGGTATTCTGACCCACTTTTGTCTTCGAACAATAATCTATTAGCACCATCTTGGTTTTTTGCCTGAATCACACTTTGAAAAGGAGAGGTGTTAGGTGACACAGGTAACTTTTGATTGCTTGAGTAAACTCGTCCAATAATAATTGGCTTGTCAGGATCACCATCTTCAAAGGCAACAACTACTTCTTCCTCGATTTCAGGTACAAAAACAAAACCTCTTCTAGGTCCTGCTGCAGGAGCCAGGTTTCTAATAAAAGCTGATCCGACTTCGGCAGGCGAGTGTCTGTCCCAGTGGAAGCGGACCATCACTCGGCCTTGGTTGTCCGTGTGGACATTTGCTTGATTTTTTGAACCGGTTACAATAGCCGTTTGATTGCCAATGATTCTTGGTTTTTGGAGTCTTTCAGATGGAAGATAGAAAAATGCCTGATTAGAAGGTAAGACTACAAAAGAGTTTGAATAGGTTTCAGGCGTTGCTTCTATTTTCAGGTTTTTAATTACATATTCTTTCTTATCCAGATCTCGCAAAACAGGAGCTTCAAGTTTAAAAATCTTTCCTCCTTCCAATAAACGAATATTAGAGGTTCCCTCAAACAATAGCTCTTCACTTTTGACTACTTGGCTCAGGATTGACGTTTTGGCCTCTCCATCAGCTCTCTGCTTAAAATTACCCGGATATTCAAAATAGTTAAATTTTGTGTCTCCTTTTCTTCCGACTTTTTTTACTGGCTGACTATCATATTCAAAATCCGAACTTTGAACTCCATCGACTGGTATTAATGAGTTCAGCTTGCAAAAGGTGGTAAAACTATCCAATCCCGTCCATGAACCAGATTGGATTTTTGGCAACTTTGATATATCATCGCTAAAAACAAGTTTATGTTTAGTTTTATCGTGTTCGAAATGCCAGAGGATGCCTTCAGTCTGGAGCATTCGAATGATGAAATGATAATAGCTCTCATCATAAATAGTGACGTAATCGCGTTTTGGATATTTCTTTTTTGTGCGATTTTCAAATTCTTTGAATTCCAACTCTGAAAGTAGATCTGTAACGATTTTCAAGCTGGTATTGTCGTTTTTTTGGAAAATTCGGCATTCGTGTGCATATTCCAGTTGTTTTAACCATGAAGATAATTCGATTCGATACTGCCAGAGATCCGGCATCAGTGGAGCTTTGCTCATCCCCAATTCACGAAGCCTGGAAACCATTCCATTAATGTATCGCTGATTTCCTAAACCTTCCTTAGTTGATAGCCCTATTCTGATCGTCACATAACTCCCTATCAGCTCTTCAATCTCATTTTCTGTTAATTGCTCATAAGAACAGATTTCTAATTCGTAATGAAAATCACGACATAACCCTTCTTCCCCTTTTAAGCTCCTTAAATGGAACTTATGGCCACGTTTGACGCTTTCGTCTAGAGGGGTTGTAATTGTTAGATAGGAGTTGGACATTTTAAATTTTTAGGTACGGTTATCAGTTATCGGATATCGGTTATCAGAAAATTGTGTGAAAGCTGTGCTTTCTGTTTTTATATTTTATCGTTCAATACCAGGATTGATTTGGGGGCACCGTTAATTGGTCCCTCTTTTGTTTTTAAGTAAAAATTCCAGCCCAGTTTTGGTTGTTCGATTATCTGTTTGGGTCTGTTTTCTTTTTGACTGCTCAGTTTACCCAGACTTGAGCCGGGAATTTGATCCGATTTCAGGCTGATCTTCAGGGAGTTATCGTATTCATCCCCGGCATAGACTCGGATCAGATCCCTGATGCTTTTGAAGGCTAAAGCGCCGGGTAAGAATTCCTGGTATCGACACAATTTGAGTGAAGGAATTTCCACTTGAAATTTTGTCTGATCCAACCAGGCCCTTTTTCCCAGCACAAAACTAGACCCCAACGCATTGTTTACTCCTTTTTTACCAAGAGTCGTTCGGTATCTTTCAGGGATATCATTCCATTGACCGGTGAATGGTTTTACGTTAATCCTCGTTTCAAAATAACGGGACAGTAGTCTTTCCAATCCTTCTTTTGATCTGGAACCGGAAAGAAATATACTGCTGAATCCCATAATCGCACGATCGGAAATCGAGAGACGATTTCTGGATTCCTGATTGCCAAATCCCAGCAATTGCAAAGCGTGACTTGCAAAACTTTCAGTATCAACGTTTTTTCCATCCAGGGCCGGCGTGTAGTGTCGCTTCACTCTGTAAACCAGGGAAGCCAGGCGATGCTGAAAATTGTTCAAAAATCCAGCAATTCCCCGGTCTTTCTGATTATACCTTTCCAGAACCAACTGAGAATATGGTACCGGCAAAGGACCAAAGGCCCCTCCCAGGGAGAGAAAATTTAACTTGGTTTGAACCTTGTTCTCCCCGTTTTTCCCCTTTTTGATCTGTTGGATATCCTCAGCCGGAAATCCAAAATCATAGCTGCCTTCAAACCGGATCAGCTCTTTGGTCGGATCTGATCCCACCCCTACCGACTCATAATCCGGATTCATTTCTTCCAGAAGACTCACCAACTGTGTAAACCGATAGTCAACTCTCCCGTTGACTCCGGCTTTGGTTAAAGGGTGGCCCTTTTTCCTTTCATCGGAGTCCAACGTTTCCATATTCCTTCCTGAGTTGTGCGAACCAAGATGGTTTCAACAAAAGAGTTAACCGATACGTACATGGAGAAAAACTTTCGTAACACCGAAGCAAACAAATAAGCCGAACTACCTGCGTAGTAAGACGGATCGACCGTCAGCGTAACAGCCAATCCTTTACAGAATCCTCTCCACCCTTCAAAGCCGGAATGATGAAGTGTTTTCTCACACACCATGGAACGCAGTCCCATAATCTGTTGTTCTATAGTGGCACTATCGGTAAAATTATACGTTCTAAGAATTGACCTGCAGGCCGACAAGGCTTGGTTGTTTTCTGATAACGACAGGTAGTTCAAAGTCAAATTGGAAATTAAACGCCATAAGGTAGGTCCACGCAAAGGTGGTGTAACCGGTGATGTCGGCTTTTTTAAACAGATTGCCTGCTGAATTACCCCTTTTTCCTCCAATTCAAGCAAAGCTCCCGCGGGAAGCTTTTCCGCCAGATCTCTGTTGGTACACAGTGTTTTGACATACACCCGCTCACTTTGGGGCTGGGTGTCTCCATAATTCAAGTCACGAAAGGACATAAAAACCTCAGTCCCCTGCACTCCTTTACGCCAGGATTCCTTTCTTTTCAGGTACCAATAGCACTGGCTATCGCCGTTGGTCAGTCGGTGTCCGAATGTGTAAAAAGGCTCAACATCTTTTTCCTCGTCATCATCTGCAGTTGCCTTCGTCACTTTTAAAACCGAATGAACTTCCAGGTTATCTTCTTCGTCGGGATCAGGCACCAGGTGATATTCCAATTTTTTATGATCAAGTTCGATGGTACCCGAATTCTTCTCGAATAAATTAATAATCGGTGCACAGTTGGGAACAAAGGTATTTTCAGTGACATCCAACTTTGGGCTATTATCCAGTACCAATAAAAGATCAAATTCCTTCTCTGATTCCTTAAAGTCTATATTATTGATATCAATGAAGTGATACTTTTCGGGAAAGCAAAAATATTCCTGAATTAATCCGTATGAAGGGTGACTATTGGCGCCCAGCGGTATCACTTCTTCACCTTCCTGAAATCCCACTGGAGTGATGGAATCATCTGGTAAGTAAACGGGCTCTTCCTGTCCTTCGGGCAGAATAGCGATTTTGACAGTATTACAGAATAAAGTCTCATATAAAGTTGAGACAATCATGGGATCGCCATTGAGGTAGAATCTGACAATGTTTAAGTCAAAATCTTCAAACAATAAGTCTCCCCTAGGCTTAATGCGGATGCGTATCACACTTCCCACATTGGCCATTTTATCCAAAAAGGAAAATCGATCCACCGATTCCAATCCCGCATAATCAACGTCGATGGGAACCAAATCAACCGGATAGGTTGTACGAAACCAACAATTCAATCCGGAAGTAGTTTCAGCAAACAATTTGCTGTGTCTGGGAATAACCGCATCAGCACCCACCGGAATATCGCCCGGAATGATATCGAACCTGGCAATGCTCATGGATGGCACCGGATTCACTAAATTAGGATAGAGAATTCCCAAAAGCGCCGTAGACACCTCCGGGAACTCTCCTTCAATGGTTTGCTGGATATTACCGGTCAGAAAAGCAAACGACTCAATCAAACGCTCCACTTGCGGATCACCGGAATCATGGGCTCCCAGGTTTAAATGCCCAGCCACCTTCGGGAACTTCAGGGCAAACTCATGGGCTATTTTTCTTAAGTAGCTTTTCTCGCGTTTGAAAAAATCAAGGTTCATTTTAAAAATCGGTTATCGGTTATCGGTTATCGGTTATCGGTTATCGGTTATCGGTTATCGGTTATCGGTTATCGGTTATCGGTTATCGGTTATCGGTTATC
>JANQGZ010000073.1:0-120805 GCA_028282825.1 SAR324 cluster bacterium | reverse complement strand
GAAGACTGAAGACTGAAGACTGAAGACTGAAGACTGAAGACTGAAGACTGAAGACTGAAGACTGAAGACTGAAGACTGAAGACTGAAGACTGAAAGTTCATAGTTAAAATAAATCCGTCAAGTATTTTATCTCTGTCCCTTGAAACAAAATACCTAATATTCCCCCCCCTTCGGACTTCAGCCTTATACCTTAAGCCTTCACTTAACTCCAAAGGTAAAGAAAACAGGCAATATAAACGATCGTTCCGGCAAAAGCAATCACCATTTTAGTCGTTGATAGCCCGGAAACACATTTGACGGCAACATAAAACGCGATCATGCTGAAAATGGAAAAAATCACTAGATAGATATCCAGCACCCAGTATCGGAGCCCTACTTGAAACAGTGCCACAACGGGCAGCAAAGGCCACAAGACAACACTCGCTATGCCCAGGTTTAAATAAGGCAGCATGAATTGCGCGCATCCACCAATTCCTTTACAAAACACCCAGATGAATAACGCAGTGCCGCCGTGTATTAGAAATGCCAGCGATACTCCCACCAATACAACTGCCAATGGATTAAAGACAACAGCATCGCCGCTTGTTGCCGCAAAATTCATCGATTTCGTTATCCAGGCTGAAGAAATCCCATAGATCAGGCCGGTAACGAAAACATTCAGCACGCAATATCTTAAGGACAGGTTCTTCTTCATCAGCTCGTTATACACCGATGCGTCCAATGCGATTAAACGGGACATATGCGATAAATAGCTCACGGACACTCCTCTGGATATTGCATGCATAATAACTTAACCATTTAGTGTTTTATCAATAGCGACGAGATACCAATTTGTCCATACTTTCGTAGGATGGGCTAATCGACGCCCATCAACTTTGTCTTGGGATTTGCAGGATGGGTAAGTATCAGTATAAAAAGGTGGGTAACAAGTTACCCATCCTACACTTCTCTCACAATCACGTAACCGATCCGAAAGTGGATCAACTCCAGGGCTGCAACCCCCAATAAAAAATAGCCAGAGATACAACTACCGCTACAAGTGGCCACAATATGCCGTTGTAACGACTTTCCTCATACTCATCGCCCCATCCGTGTATACGATCTATGATTTTTTTGTCTTCCAGGGTAGGTGCAAAAGCTGACAAGGCAGGAATTCTGTTAAAAATGATAGATAACAGAATAAACATGGCAAAAGAAAGCGGGATTGTCACCATACCACCGGACATTCCCAGTTTGGCCACCAGACCGCTTCCCACAACAATATCGGGTAAAACATGAGGTGAAATAATGATATATAAAACCCCACAAAATATCGATGATACCATGAGTGAGAGTTTGTTCGCTTCTTTCCACCACACGCCCAGTAGTATGCATGGAGTTGCCGTTGTTGCCAGCAGTCCGAATGCCCAGAGTATACTCGTCACCAGAAATTTTGGAGGTTGGAACGCCAATAAGATGGCAGCAATACCACCCATAGCCAGTGCCACATAGCCCCACCGGATCTTTTTCTGTTGTTCCATTTTTGGGGCAATGATTCCCAAAAGATCATTACCCACCAGCCCGGCAATTGCCATTAAATTACCACCAATGGTCGACAGTCCTGCAGCCAAGGCTCCTCCCATTACAAAAGCTGCTACCAGGGTGGGATTATAAAAAACATTCAGGATTAATATTGTTTGATCCGGCTTGCTGATCACTTTTCCAGTCGTAGCTGTAAAAAAGTTTCCTGCAAATCCCACTGTGTAAGTTGCTGAAAACAGGAGACCTAAGAAAAGTGTAAACCATACCACTGACCAACGTGCATTTTTCACACTGGAGGAGGTAAAAACCTTCATCGCCAGATGCGGTAGAGCTATAGGACCGAGTGTAAATGCCGGAATCAAGGCAAAGTACCACCTGAAATCATATTTCATATCAAAAAAAGTGGGAATACTCTTCAACATGTCCGGTACCATATCACTGTACATCAATGGCGGAAACCACCATCCCGAAGATCCCATTGCTTTCATAATGGCACCCATGGGAACAACCATGGCCAGAGTCATCACAATCATTTGAAAGGCAGCATTATAGGATGCTCCATACATCCCACCAATAGTGATAAATCCCACTGTCGCCAACCCTGCCACTACCAAAGCAATATTGTATGGCACACCAAAAAGCAGTTCAAAAGCCTGGCCGAGCCCGATCATCTGTCCCAGTGCATACATCACCATAATTAGTATCATCCAGAAAATGATCACTATCGTGGAACCATTTCCATATCTCACTTTGATAAATGATGCCGGCGTATATGTCTGCATTCTCCTTAAACTCGTACCATATAAAAGAGTCAATAGTGGGATCGAAATAGCCCACTGAATCCATAAATACACAAAGGGAACCTGCAACTTTAAAATCAAAGCTATCACACCTAGGAATGTTGCCAGACTGGCCCAGGTTGCTGCCATACCCAAACCGTTTGTGACTGGTCCTATTGAAAAACCCGCGGCATAAAAGTCCGCATCACTGGCAGTTCGCCTGCTGGCCACCCATCCCACATAATAAAAGACAACAAACAACAATACCACTACCGTAACTCCCAACCATACATTATTCAGTGCGTATTCTGTAGGCATTTTTGTCTCCCGCTATTAGTCAGATTTTGTCGAATTTTCGTTCAGGTATGCTTCCATTTCATCATCAAATTTGTTGCAAACAATTGTCATCACAAAGCAAACAGCAGCTATTCCAAACCATCCTAAGATGATAGGAATGATGTACTGGGCCGGAAAACCATTGTAATCAACCGATTGTAATTGTGGGAACAGAACAAAAATGGCTGCGGAATGCCCCATCAGCAGTAATAAAACTGAAAAGATGATCGTTAATCGAACCTCTTTTTTGTATAATTTTTCTTTCATACGCCTTCCCCCTTTTTTTGGAATTTTGTTTACCAAAGAACAAAACTCGTTTCTTTCACTTCTGCCAGGTACCTAATACACAGACACTCCGAAGTACTGATTGTTCTTTGGTGAAAATTAAAGATGGTGTTGGATATGGGACAGCATCCGTTACCCCTGGCTGCATAGCTTGAAGAACTCCCTCAAATCGGACGCCATCCCTTTTCTGCGTGGAATGATTGCCGGCAAGTCAGTTTTTGCCCCACTCAGAGTTTCTTAATTCAACCCTCCTGATCTTGCCACTGATCGTTTTTGGTAAGGATTCCATGAACTCTATTTTTCGCGGGTACTTATAGGGAGCTGTTACTGACTTTACATAGTCCTGCAGTTCTTTAACGAGACTATCACTGGCTTCATAACCCGGGGTGAGTATCACAAAAGCTTTTACCACTTCCCCCCGGGTTTCATCAGGACTGGACACAACAGCAGACTCAGCAACTGCCGGATGCTCTATTAAAGCCGATTCAACCTCAAAGGGACCAATTCGGTAGCCCGATGTTAAAATCACATCATCGGATCTTCCCACAAACCAGAAATAACCATCCTCGTCTTTGTAGGCCCTGTCTCCAGTCAGGTACCATCCATTTCTATAAACCGAGGCTGTGCGATCCGGCTCTTTCCAGTATTCCTTCATCAATCCTACAGGTCTTTCCGGTTGTACTCTTACGGCAATATCACCTTCTGTGTTTGGAGGGAGGATATCTCCGTTTTCGTCCACCACTTGCAGGTCGATCCCCGGGGTTGGTTTACCCATAGACCCGAAACGAGGTTCAATGCACGGAAAGCTTCCACAAAGGAGAATGGTCTCAGTCTGTCCATATCCATCCCTGATTACGCAGTCCGTCGCTTTCTTCCATACCTCAATAATTTCAGGGTTCAAGGGTTCACCGGCTCCCACACAATGCCGAAGCTTTGGAAACGAGAATTTTGACAAGTCCTCCAGTACGAGCATGCGATAGATTGTCGGGGCACCACACATGGTGGTAACCGGATACTGCGACAGCAGTTCCAACGTTTTATTTGGATCGAACTTGTCCGTATGATGGATAAACTGCGCCGATCCCATGGACCAGGGACCAAAATAACTGCTCCATGCTGCCTTAGCCCAACCTGTATCACTAACATTCCAATGCATGTCTTCAGGTGTTAAATCCAGCCAGTATTTGCCTGTGACCCTGTGCCCCAATGGATAGGATGCATGCGTGTGAAGCGCCATTTTGGGGAATCCTGTGGTACCTGAAGTGAAATACACCAGACAATTATCATCAGCACGGGTCCGGGCAGTTTGGAACTGGTCACTGGCCTCTTTAACCACATCATCATAAAAACTCCAGCCTGCTTTTGGTTTGCCAATCACAATTTTGGATTTGATGGTTGGACAGGACGATTCAACCCTGTCATAGCGCTCTGCCAGCTCTATATTGGTGATGATACTCACCGCATTGGCTTTGTTGGCTCGAAACTCGATGTCTTTCGACATCAGTTGCGTCGTCCCCGGAGCAATGACAGCACCCATTCTGATGCAGGCTGTAAAAGTAATCCACCACTCCATATTCCTGGGCAAAATGACCATCACCACATCGCCTTGCTTCACTCCCTGCTGTATAAGAACGTTAGCGAGTCTTTTGGATTCAAGACTAATATCCAGAAAGGTTTTGCGAGTTTCATTGCCAAAGTCATCGACCCATAACATCGCCAGTTTTTCGGTGTCATCGGCCCATTTATCAATCACTTCACCGGCAAAATTGTAATACTCCGGGACCTCCCATTTAAAGCTGTTGTACTCACTCTCGTAATCGGTCATGTTGTGTTGAACTGCATTCATGGGAATCTCCTTAGATTGAGATTGAATGAAAACCATCCGCGATCTCACTTTTCAGACAGGTGTTCTCGCAGAAGCCGTTTTTAAAAGAACTCTGGTAATTTTCTAAAACCAGGGCATTAAAATCCATGTTTCCCAGCCCTGGTTTTTAACCTGTTGCTTTGCAACTATCTTAATAACAATGGGGTGACAATCGGCTAAACCCTGAAAAAGAAACAAGTCCGGCTCCCAGGTTGTAAATCGGCCAATTTACCTAGCCGTCTAGGTAATTTACCTAGAAAAGGGTTTGATTTGTCCCTTTCCGACGCAGTGACGGCAACCACGTTACGGGAGAACTCTCTGCCTATAGATTGCATCATGGACTGTTTGTTGGTTAACTTAAACAACATCTCCTTCTCTCTGTTGATTTTGTCTCAAACTGTATAGGACCCGATAAAATCAAGATCTACAGCATGCTACCTAAAACAAAAATAGAAAACCAATGGTGAAAATCCTTTCGTTGGAAAGCTGAAAGATTGATGGAAATCGAACTCAAGCAGTCTATGGAGACAACCTAAGTAAGACCAGTTTGCTTGTGCATCTTCAAAAGGATTGTTGCAGGTAAAATCACAATTGTTAAAAAATCGTCTGAGGAGTAATTATGCAATCTTGAAGGCTTGGGGTTTGGTATTTATCGATAAAACCTACGGTATTTATAGAAGCTTTGAAAGGCGTGATTATAGATTGGATTCATTCTTTTGCCAGTGCACGGCAAATCGAACCAGTTCGTTGGCGTGTTTGAGGTTGAGTTTATTCTTGATTTTTTCCTTATGGGTGCCAATGGTTTTGACGCTGAGATGAAGTTTTTCAGCGATTTCCCGCGTGCTGAACCCTTTGGAAATGTAAGTAAAAACTTCACGTTCACGGTTTGTTAGTCGCCCAATGGGGGATTTATCTTTGTTCTTAGGAGTGTCCGCAATATTGGCCAGTATCAGGTCCTTTACCGTGTCATTGACATAGACTTTTCCAGCTAATACCTGATGAATTGCAGTAACAACAGATTCCATAGCTTCTTGCTTCATGATATATCCCTTTGCTCCGGTGTGCAGGGCTTTTTCTGCATAGAGCATTTCATCGTGCATGGAAAGGACGAGAATAGGGAGTTTGGGATAACGGGTTCCCGCTTCTTTTACCAGATTTATACCGTCACCTTCTTTAAGGGTGATGTCAGCTATAATCAGATCCGGTTTCAGTTCTCCGATAACTTCCCATGCTTCTGCTTCACTTTCTGCGCTACCGCAAACCTCCAGGTCGTCCTCCTGGTTGATCAGCTCTGCCAAACCGAGTCTGAATATGGGATGATCGTCGACAATAATAATTTTCTTCTTGGTTTTCATATCTTTAATTTGCCCGCGAAGTTTGCAGGCCTTTGGATAGTAGATGTCGTTGAAGGATAATATTCACCAAAGTACCGGATTTCGGAGCTTTTCTAATGTCCAGAATTGCGTCGATCATTTTTGCACGGAATCCCATGATCCGCAACCCCATCCCCTTTGACATTATCTTCTTGGGAATCCCGCGTCCATTGTCTTTGATTGATAATTCGATCTGCTTATTGTCCATTCTCAAACTAATATTGACCCGTTTGGCCCTCCCATGTTTAATGGCGTTGTGAACAGCTTCCTGGGTGATGCGAAACATGTGGTTGGAAACGGTATGATCAGCTATTGGCACCGGTTTTCTGCAATAAAACCGACATTGAATACCAAATATGGACCTGGTGTTTTCAGCCAGTTCCTTCAAGGCAGATTCGAGTCCGTGATCCACCAGGTAAACCGGACAGAGGTCACGGGCAAACTGCCTGGTTTTTTCTACTGCTTCTTTGATAAGTTTTGAAACTTGTGAAGCCAGTCCGGCTTTTTCATGACCTGTCCCGCTCAAATTGTTTTCCAGGACCTTGATCAGTCCTTCAATCCCGATTAGATGTGGGCCCAGGTCGTCGTGCAGATCCTGCCCGATTTTCTGACGTTCCTTATCGCTTATATCCATCACCTGCCGTTCCAACCTCCTAAGATCAGTGATGTTGCGATGAGCAATCACACTTCCAATCGGATTTCCTTTCACATCCCTGTATACACCACCACGTATGCTTACCTCTGTGAGCTGACCGGATTTTGTCAGCCTTCTGGTTTCCACGCCGACGACCTTCTGGCCGGAAATAATTTTTTCAATGCCGGCTTGTGTTTCCTCCCAGTTTTCCTTGGGCACAAAATGATCCATTCTCTTACCCACGCAATCCTCTGGCTCCCAGCCAAATACCCTGGTAAATGCCGGATTCATGTAGGTTACTTTACCTTTCATATCATAAACGACAATAGGGTCCGGTGTCGCTTCCATTACAGAGCGGTACTTCTCTTCACTGACTCTCAATGCGGCTTCTGCCTGTTCGCGCTCTTTAATCTCTTCCTGCAAATTTCGACTGTTGCGCTCCAACCTGGCTATAAAGGAGTTAAAATAAAACATTAACAATTGTATTTCATCTGACGGTCTGGACTCTTTTAATAGGAATGTCTGCGGACCAAATTCAAGTGATATTCTGTCTTTTAGCGCCTGCAACGGCTTCGTTATGGAAGCGCTTAGTTGAAAAGTGACGGGAAAAATCAAAAGCAGGGAGATGATCAGCGTGATAGCAATAACGTTGCTTACCGTATCCAGGGGTGAGTAAAATTCATTCAGGTAACTGGATGAAGCGACTATCCAATCATACTCGGGTATAAAGTTAAATATTACCAGCTTCTCGCGCGAAACACTTTCATCAGGATTCTGCCAGGAATAGACCAGCTTACCGGTTTTCATTTCCAGCATTTTTTTAAAGGGCTCCCGAGGTAATTGATCCTGATTTAGTATATTAACCCCCTTGATTTTTGGATGGATAACAACAGTTCCCTTTGTATCGGTAACAAACGAATAACCGGTTTCTCCAAATTGCAACGTGGAAACACTTTCTTCAAAGTCGTTAATATTGAAAAGTTTTCTGAATTCTTTGCGGTAGGAAGACACGGTAATTATCCAGTCCCAGTGTTCAAAATAAGACATGTACATCGCTTTCGGTCGAGTCTCCGGCTCACCAGGATTTTTCCAATCATATTCAATGTATCCCTCTTTCCTGCGAATCATTTCCTGAACAAATCCATTTTCGGAAATATCCACGCCGACCAAAGACTTTTGAGGATGAATTCGCAGATATCCCTTGCTATCTACACAAGCAATATAGCCTGTTTCACCTATGGTTTGGCTTAACAACACGACCTCGGCTGCTTTTTTTGCTTCCGCTTCACTTAACTCTCCCGAACGAAAACGATTATAATAATGCCTGACAATATCATGATTGTTTTCCGCTGCCGCCCTGAGATGATTTTTGATGGAAACCGATACCGATGTCTTCACCAGACTTAGCAAAATATTGGTAGAATTTCTTAGCTCACTCTCGATATTCATCTGGATCGTCCTGCTCACAATCCAATACTGAATGGTACCACCTGCAATGATGATAAATGAAATAACGGCCGCATAGCTTATCAGCAATTTATTGCGAATTCGCATCTGTCGAAACGAGAGAAATTTCATTGGGAATTTTCCTGGTTGAAATTAACTGCGGATAATCGAGGAAAGCAAACACACCTTAATTCAAATTTGAACCGAAAGACAAGAAATGCCTTGGTTTTTTGAAACTATTCGCTGATATTAAAGAAGATTTTGCTTCACCTGGCAACCCCCCCCCCCTGAATTATCTTTTTATTCCTTTTAAAACGACACACCTAATCGTTATCACAGCGAGGAACTCAATTAGTAAAAATACTGAAATTTATACCAATCTTGACACTTCCGGGCGTAGCATATAAAACTATCGCTAAGCAATTTGAATCGACATTGTTGAATTTAGTGGAATAGAAGCGCTGTGAATCTTAGAACTTGATATGGCGAAACAATTATGTGACGATCACAGCTGAATTGACCAAACCCGATACATTACCGGATCAATCCTTGTAATGACTAATGTCCGGAAAAATAATCGAAACATCCTAATACCGAAAACTATATCCAATTCCAATTATAAAATATTCGGACACCAACACTGGACATAATCGACCAGGGACTTAATCAGGTGTTAATCAATAAAAGAACTCGAAATGAAAAATATACTGCTGCTTGTATGTCTGATTTTTGCTTTTCCCTTAATTGCTGCAAAGCCCTTGGAAGTTGAATCTAAACACCCAAATTTGATATCGAGTTTTTGCGGAATCAAAGGCGATGCCTCCAAAGCAGACTTGGAATTGAAGTTTGGAAAGGCATCAAAAGCAACTTTTAAACCTTTTAAAAATTTCCATACCAAATTAGAAGATAAAGTTTGGGAGTTAGTGTGGCCAGGTGCTAAAATTGCCGTTTATGAAATTGTCGCAGAAAAGCGTTTTCTATTCCTTTTTGCAGAGATTGATAAAAACTCTTTTTTACCATCTCCTATAATTGGGTTAACCAAATCCGATATTGTTAAAAGATTAGGCGAGCCTGATATAAAAGAAAGAGATGGTTATTACTATCTGGATAAATACATGACTGGAAATGACTCACTTGATATTTTTTTTGATCAGGGGAAAGTAAAATTAATCAAATGCAAATCATTCATTGACTAGCAAGATATTGCAGTGAACAGCCAACCTGCCTTCGATACATCAAGTTAACAAACCCTTAGTAGATCATAACAAATCCCTGCAAACCAAGAAATTCGATGGACGAAAACACATTAAGAATATTGATTACATCAATTGCCTCTTCAATTGCGGTAATCACAACTGCATTGTTCGGATACTTCACCCATGTCAGGAAGGACAAGATTACAAACCTCGAGAAGAAACTTGCCTGGACACTACGGCAGTATAAGTCGCTTTACCGAGTGGAAAAGCTTTACCTGGCAGAACTGGAAAAACAACTTGAAAGACCTGCAGGCGAGATAAAAAAAGAATTTCGCAAAGTAATTTCTGATGATGGCAACGATCACATCGAATTGACCGATACCGAAGTCCGAAAAAAACTACAAAGGCTTTAATAGAACCATACAATCCGTCTTCAATCGAACGAGGGTTATGGTCTGAGCGGCAGAAGTTCATAGGGTTGTTCATCTTGTGCGGTATTCTTATTTCAAAAAGTGCAAATCGTAAAAAAGAACCGTTTTGATGGAGAAGGTCTCTCGGCAGTTCCGAATTCTGTCTTGCTGAGCCGGACACAGAATATTATAATCATTGAAAACAATTACATTTGGAAAATCAAACAGGAGGTTTTATGGCTGAGACAAAGGTAGGAAAAGGCAGTTGTTTGTGTGGCGCTGTCAAAGTGACAGCAAATGCTGTAGATCAAGGATTTGGAGCATGCCATTGCAGCATGTGCAGAAAATGGACGGGCGGGCCGCTAATGTCCGTTATGTGTGGCTCCGATGTGACTTTTGAGGGTGAAGATGCGATTGGAATCTATAATTCATCTGGCTGGGCTGAACGCGGGTTTTGCAAACAATGTGGTAGTGGCCTGTTTTATCGGCTTAAAGGAAATCAACAATATCATATGCCGGTAGGACTTTTTGAAAATCTTGATGAATTGACCTTCAACGTCCAGGTTTTTATCGATAAAAAGCCTGACTATTACAGTTTTTCAGAAAAAACAAATGATATGACTGAAGCCGAAGTATTTGCGAAATACGGAGGTTCCTCCTAGCACCTATGTTTTGTGTAAATGTTCTGTTTTGATCGCGTTATCCGGATAAAAACCGTGAAAGAATAAAGGTATCCGGTTTTTATCATCAAGGCAGAACCATCATCGACGAAAAGCCTTCCTGCAATTATCTTCATATCTTTATTCTACTCTCCTTTGATGACGCTCAAGGATATTGTTGCTGCTGTTTGTTGACAAGCGTTTGATAGCGGCTGTAAGTTTGATTTTTATGACATGTTTTTGATAGAGAATTTCCATCCATTTCCCAAAAATGATCGATTTAAGAAGTGATACAGTCACCAAACCAGGCCAGGCTATGCGTGATGCAATGTCAAATGCTGATGTTGGTGATGATGTTTATGGAAGTGATCCCACGGTGAATCACTTGCAAGAATTGGCAGCTGATATGCTGGGCAAGGAAGCGGCTTTGTTTTGCAGCAGCGGAACCCAAAGTAATTTGCTGGCTTTACTGAGTCATTGTGAACGCGGCGATGAATATATCGTTGGACAAAGTGCCCACACCTATAAATATGAAGGTGGCGGGGCAGCCATATTTGGCAGTATTCAGCCTCAACCCGTTGAAATTGGGGAAGATGGCCGGTTGAATCTTGAGACAGTCCAATCTCTCGTCAAACCGGATGATTTTCATTTCGCCCGTACAAAACTGCTGTGTCTCGAAAATACCTATTCCGGCAGGACTTTACCCTTGGCATACCAGGCAAGTGCCAGGGACCTCGCAATAAAGAATCAGCTTGGAATCCACTTGGATGGTGCACGTGTTTTTAACGCTGCTGTAAAACTGAAAACTGATGTGAAAGAGATTTCACAATATTTTGATACTGTTTCTGTCTGCCTTTCCAAAGGGTTGGGAGCGCCTGTTGGATCAGTGTTGTGTGGAAGCACCGAAAAAATCAACAAAGCACTTCGCTGGAGAAAAGTTTTAGGTGGTGGTATGAGGCAAGCGGGTATTATCGCCGCTGGAGGTATATTTGCTTTAAAAAACAATATTGCCAGGCTGGAAGAGGATCATCAGAACGCCAACTATTTAGCCACTGTACTAAACGATGTCGCTGAAGTTAGGGTATTACCGGGATCAGCAGAGACCAATATGGTTTTTGCCGCAGTTGATCCGACCTGTTTAAGCGATCTCGTTTCCTATCTTGAAAAGAGAGAGATTTTGATCAATGCCAGAAATCCCATTCGCTTTGTTACTCATTTGGACATCGATCAAACTAGTATTGAAAAGCTTGTGAGTGCCGTAAAGGACTTCTTTAGCAGACATTGATTAATAATTTACCCACATAGCTCAATCGCACGGAAGAGCTGGAATGATTTCCTAATCGCCTTTGAACTCAGGTTTGCGTTTTTCTAAAAACGCCTGGATCCCCTCTTCAAAGTCTTTTCCGGAGGTTGCGTACAAAAACTGATCAGAATCCATATGCATAATTGCCCTGTCCAGGGCTGAACTGATTGCGTTTACACTACGTTTGACCATTTGGGCAGCAATAGGAGCCTGAGAGGCACATTTTTTTGCCAGTTTCATAACATTGTTCATCAATATTTCACCCGGAACGACGTCATCTAAAAAACCCCAGTCCTTCATGGTGCTTGCGTCAAACGTTTCAGCCAGAATTACCATCTGTTTTGCTTTGACAGGTCCAACCAAATGAACAAGCATTGGCAGGGAAGTCCAGCTTAGATTCATAGCCAGTTTCACCTCCGGATAGCCAATTTTTGAATCGATTTCTCCAATCCTGAAATCACAGGCAGCGGCAATGCACGCACCCCCGCCTACTGCAGCTCCATTTATTGCTGCAATGGTTATCTGATCAATTTCAAACAAACGACGTATCATTTCAGGTCCGATCTTCATATGTCTTAATTTCATCAGATGATTGTCATTTTCGTGCTGATCGATCCGTTGTTTATCTGTCAGATCCATCCCACTGCAGAAATGCTCCCCTTCACCAGTAAAAACAACAACCCTGGTGACACCGTCCTCATTTAGTCTAAAAGAAAAATCGCTGATTTCATTCATCATCTCAATATTCAAGGCATTGAGTTGATCCGGTCGGTTAAATGTGACAATTTTGACCCTGCCTTCGTTTTTAACTTTAAGGTGTTTATAACTTTGCATGGTTTTGTTTTCGCTTTATTGGTTTCCAATAAAAAATGGCCTGAAGTCCGTCTCCGGCTTTTTCAAGGCTTCGTCAATTTGTTTCAGTATTTTCTCTCTCTCAAGCGGCAGCCTTCCCTGAACATTGATGTAATTAGTGTAGTGATCGCTTGTCAAAAAAGAGTGGGCTGAAAGCTTTGAAACCAGCATATGTGTTTCTTTTAATACTTCATGCGGTCCCAGCATCTCGAATTTTCCGGACTTTACATCATCCAACAACGCCGTATTGACTTTGGGAACAAAAGTACGCAAGCGAATGAAATGCGGTTGAACCTGGTTGAGAACTTCAGCAGTAGCCAGGGCATGGCCCTGCGACCCAGATTTACCGCCGATACCTAATATAACGTACATACTCAATTCGATTCCGGCTTGCATCACCCATAATCCTGCTTCAATCTGTGTTTTGCTCAGACAGCCTTTTTTTATTTTTCGAAGGATTGCATCGTCACCAGACTCCAATCCGACGTGTATACGCGAAAGACCAGCTTCCTTCAAGATGTTGAGATCTTCAGATCCCTTTTTATAAATATATTGAGATGATCCATAGACAGTGATCCGTTGCAGATTAGGGAAACGGGATTTGGCATGCTGACAGATAGCTGCCAGCTTTTTGGTTTCCATTGCAATCGTATTTCCCGAGGGAAAGAAAATGGTTTGAATGTGCTGGCCGTAATCTTCAGCTGCTTCATCAATCTCTGCTTTAAGCTCGCTTACGCTACGTTCCCTATATTCCGGACCGTTTTTATAGACCAGGCAAAAGGTACAACGGTTGTGGGGGCAACCAATAGTTGCCTGAATCAGCAGAGAATTTGCTTCACTTGGGGGGCGATAAACCGGACCTTCATATTTCATCAGGACCTACCTTCACTCAAATAGAGAGTCTGCAAACATTCTTGCGGAAAATGGTTGAAGATCGTGGATACCTTCACCAACACCGATGTAGAAAACCGGAATTTCAAATTCGTTCACAATACCGATAATGACCCCGCCTTTTGCTGTCCCATCAAGCTTAGTTACAATCAGGCCATCCAACCCTATTTGTTCTGAAAACTCTTTGGTTTGCATGATCGCATTTTGGCCCGTATTGGCATCCAAAACGAGTAGGGACGAGTGTGGGGCTTCAGGAATGATTTTTTTCAGAACCTTTTGCATTTTATACAACTCATCCATCAAATTCTTTTTTGTATGAAGTCGCCCCGAGGTATCGCAGAGCAGGATATCGTATTTTTCTTCAACTGCTTTTGATGCGGCTTCATACATTGTAGCAGACGGATCGGAATTGATATCTTTTTTTACAATATCCACTTCGGCTCGATCACACCATTCTGCCAATTGTTCTATGGCAGCAGCTCTAAACGTGTCTCCCGCTGCGACCAACACTTTCTTTCCATCGGCTTTGAATTGAGCGGCGATTTTTCCGATTGATGTGGTTTTTCCAACGCCGTTAACACCGACAAACAGGTAAACAGTAGGGCCTGATTCCGCAACAGGTAAACGTTGATCACCCTGATCCAGGATGTTGGTGATTGTTGTTTTAACAACTTCTACTGCTCCCGACTGGGTTTTTAATATCTTTTCATCGGCCTGCCCCTCAACAATATCAAGAATTTTGCTGGTGGTATTGATTCCAAGATCAGCTGCCAGCAGACTGTCTTCCAAATCCTCCAGAAAATCGTCATCGATGGGATCATCGACTGATAGGTCCATCAAACCGCCAACCAGCATCCTTTTTGTTTTGGAAATCCCGCTTTTGAATTTCTGAAAAAATCCTTTTGATTCTTCCTCACTGGGTGGAGCGTGAATT
The DNA here is from genome assembly GCA_028282825.1 of SAR324 cluster bacterium. GTDB lineage: Bacteria > SAR324 > SAR324 > XYD2-FULL-50-16 > XYD2-FULL-50-16 > JAHJTV01. The sequence continues at coordinate 106,322 of JANQGZ010000073.1, read as the reverse complement.
TCTTTGGTTAATACGGGTTGCTTTGACTTGAAATCTTGTTCTGCGGTGGTCAGTTGTTCTGATAATTCACGTGATTTTTCTTCGAACTCTTTTTTCTTTTCTTTGAGCTCTTTTTTTTCAGCCTTTTTTTTCTTATTGAACAGCATGTAATGGTTGATCCGGTAGATGTTGAATAAATCAAGATCACAAAAATTTGTGATCAATGCCTGGGGTATGTCGCCTCCTATTTCCGGCATATCAGGAAGTCATCACTTGCACAATGGTAACATCCGGGATTTTTATTTTGAAACATAAATAGTCTAACCGGGTAATCTCTTGTTATTATTGATATAAATCGAAAGGCTTTCCTCTTCGTTTTCCTGCTGCACATTTAGATGAAAAGTCGCTGAAATGCTGCTAAAAATGATTTAAAATAGCGGCTGCCGGATACTGGCAAACGGGCTCCTGCATTTACAAACACTGAAAATACTATTAGTTTGACTGATAACAACTCAGACATTCACAAATCGATTCACGAGATTTTAATCTCTATTTTCTTTACTATAAATGTACTTAAACCTGATCAACCAGATTTGCCGACTTCTAAATTCCGATGGCGACCTGATGCGTAACATGAACATGGTATTGATCATGCTTCAGGAGTATTTGCCGTTGCGGAACCCTTGTCTGTTGATTCGGGATAACATAATCAATAAATATTTTATCGATCTGGCGCCTGAAATATCGGAAAGTGAGAAGAATAGATGGAACAGGCAGACAACCAATCTGCCCAACTCACCTGCCTTGAAACTGCAACATGAAATGATCCTGTATCCGGACGAGCCGGATTTTCTTGAACTTCCTTCTCCTGAATTGCAAAGCGATGAACACATCGCCACGATTATCCAGCCGGTAACTTACCAGCAACAGCACCTGCCGCTGTGTATCCTCAGCACGATGGTGACGAAAGTTGATGATATCAATGATATTGCACGAATCATAAAATTTATCGGGGATATGTTGGCTGTTAGCATGATAGCCAGAGGTTTTCCGGTTATTGAAATACAGGATTCCTTTCAGCAACAGCAAACCACCCCAAAAATTATTGATGATATTGTTGGCCAGAGTGAGAAACTGAAACAGGTTGCCAATATCATTAAGAGAATTGCGGCAAGCAAAACCAATGTATTGATCTATGGAGAAAGTGGGACTGGTAAGGAATTGATTGCAAGAGCCATTCACAACAATAGTTTGCACCGTAAGGCTCCGTTTATCGGGGTGAATTGTGCTGCGCTGTCTGAAAACCTCTTGGAAAGTGAGTTGTTCGGTCATGAAAAAGGTGCTTTCACGGGAGCTGCAACCACCCGAAAAGGTCGGTTTGAGCTTGCCGACGGGGGTACCTTATTCTTAGACGAAATTGGAGATACCTCACTTGGCTTTCAGGCAAAGATATTGAGGGTTCTCCAAGAAGGCCAGTTTGAGCGTCTGGGAGGAACCCGGACAATCCACGTAGATGTGCGAGTGGTTTGTGCAACCAATATTTTATTGGAAGATGCCGTGCGAAACGGGACTTTTAGAGAGGATCTTTATTACCGTTTGAATGTGATACGCCTGGAAGTCCCCCCGCTAAGGGAAAGAAGGGAAGATATTCCTTTGTTGATCAATCATTTTTTGGATAGTTTAAATCAGCAATCTCACAAAAACGTGCGGATTCGCCCCAGGGATTTGGAAATGCTTTCAGAACAGGATTGGCCCGGTAATGTAAGGGAATTGGAAAATACGGTGCACTCGGCTTTTTTAATGGAGCAAAACAATTATTTGAAATTCAGCCAGAAATCTCGTCTTTTGATGCCGTTGCGAGCCGAATCTCCGACTATGCAACCGGTAACCGAATCAGAGCAATCCGAGGCAAAGAGTCAGATTGAATTTGAAGAAGTGGAAGCCATCGAAAATGCTCTAAAGCGAACCAGGGGTGTGCAAATTAAAGCCGCTGAAATGCTGGGCATCAGCCTGAGGCAACTTCGCTACCGCATCCGAAAATACAATATTATTGTACGCAAAATTAATCCGGTGGATTAGCTTATTTTTAAAAACCCATACTCTTCAACATGTTAAAACGATTATTTATTCAAAATCTGGCGACCATCGAAAAACAGATAGTGGAATTTAATACCGGTTTCACAGCACTGACCGGTGAAACCGGTGCAGGAAAATCCGTATTAATTAAAGCTTTAAGACTGATCCTTGGGGAAAAATGTCCCAAAGATTTAATTCGGACCGGAAAGGAATTTTTGTCTGTAGAAGCCGAGTTTAATATCGACACCATTCCACCGGTTGTTGCATTGCTTGAAGAGATGGATATTGAACATGGGGGGGAGTTGATTGTTCGTCGCAAAGTGCATAAATCCGGCAAAAACTCGATATATCTCAACGACCATACCATAAATCTGAACAAGCTGGTTTTATTTGCAGAACATCTTGTGGATCTTCACGGTCAACATTCCCAACAATCACTGCTGATGCCTGTCCTTCATATTCGTTTTTTTGATGAATTTGCGGGTTTACAGGAGCGTGTTAGTAAGTTTTCTCAAGAAGCAGGTGAATTATCCAAAAAGCGAAAAGATCATGCTGAGTTGCAGCAGAATGCGGCTGATAGAAATCGTGAAATTGATTTTTTACGATTTCAGATTTCTGAAATCGATGAAGCCGGATTCAGCGCAGATGAAGAATCCGCATTATACGAAGATGCCAGATTGCTTGCCAATGGAGAACTGCTGATTAACTCACTTACCCCTATTGTCGACTGGAACAGCGATGAACATTCACCTCTAGCAGCCATTTCCTCTTCTTTAGGAAATCTCCAACAGGCACTTAAGCTGGATGAAAAACTGGAACCTGTTTATAAAGAAATGCAATCCGGTTTGATTTCATTGGAAGAGGCATCCAATGAAATTGCCGGTTATGTTTCCAAATTGGAGGTTAATCCACAACGGTTGGAGCAGGTTAACAGCCGCCTGTCTGAATTGGATGCCTTAAAACGCAAGTATGGAAACACACTGGAAGAGATTTACCAGTATAAAGACGAGCAACAGCAAAAACTGCATAAACTTGAAAATCAGGAGTTTAGCTCCGGGGAGTTGGAGCAGGAAATCGAAGAACAGACAAAAAAACTTCTGGAAAAAGCCAAAACGATCTCAGGGCAAAGGTTATCAGCAAAAGTAAGCTTTGAAAAAACAATCATTGCCACACTGAAAGAGTTGGGCATGGAGCAGAGCTCTTTTGAAATTGAACTGAAGCCATTCACACCAAAATCTGACAATGATTTGCCTTTTAACGGAAGAGGAATAGACTTGGCCGAATTTTTGATAGCCACCAATCCCGGGACACCATTAAAGCCGTTATCCAAAATTGCTTCCGGCGGTGAACTCTCCAGAATCATGCTGGCCATAAAAACAGCTCTTAATTATGACATTTCTTTCGGTTCCATGGTGTTTGATGAAGTGGATTCGGGCATTAGTGGAAGAGTTGCTGAAACTGTGGGAGAGAAACTAACCAAACTGGGTGAATCCAGACAAATTCTCTGTATAACCCATTCCCCGCAAATTGCAGCCAAAGCGATAGATCACCTGAAAGTTGAAAAAGTGGTTGAGAAGAACGCCAGCAAAACCCTGATTCACAGGTTGAAGCAAAATGATCGTATCGAGGAAATTGCACAATTCCTGGCTGGAAATGAAATATCTGACAAAACACGGGCTGTTGCCTCTGATATGCTTTCGCAGGAGAATCGAAATTGATGGAAATATTTTCTTTAAAATTTCTGGCTGTCCTGGCAGCAGCTGTGTTGATACTCACTTTAAGGGCCAGACAGAAGCGCAAGGGACCGACTATTGTCAGAGGTAAGCAGATCTCAATCAGGGGGCAAAAGCTCACCACCCCAATCAATAGGGATACACCGCTGGCATGCCTGCTTGATGAAGGAAAGGCATTTGGAGAAGATTTTAAAGAAAAGGAGCCCCCTGGGATACCTCACAATGAGAAGTGTAAATGCGAGTTAGTATCGACACTACACCGCAGCCACGACTGGTTTAATGAAAAGAATAAACCGGCGGAAACTTTTCAGACAGATTTGGGTGAGCTAACCAGAAACGAATACAGGTATTACAAATTCTCGCTGATTATCCATCACCCGGAAGCCAGTGAAGAATTACGTGCCGATTATAGAGAATTGGCGGAAGGAATCTCTGTTGATGACAAGATCAAGGAAATAGTGCGGTCCTGTTTCACAAAATAATGCAGAGGTCAAACAAATCACTCGTTCAGATACTTGACGGGATTTTGGGGTACCTCATTAAATAGCACTTCATAATACAACCTGGGTCCGGTTGTACGACCTGTATTGCCTACCTGTGCAATTACACTGCCTTTGTTTACAATATCCCCCACTTCGACTTCATATTCGCCTATATGTCCGTAGCGAGTCTTAAATCCGTTTCCATGGTCCACCACCAGGACAATGCCTATGTCTTCATCCTCCTTGATTTCCATGACAATACCATCGGCAGGTGCAATTATCGGAAAATCCAGGCGGGAGGCGATACCAATACCGTTTTGTGGACTTATTTGTCCTGTATATGGGTCTGTATGCATTCCGAATTCATCTATCAAGTAACCATTAACAGGCAATCCACTGGGAATTCTTTCTAATGGATTTTTTCGAGTCTTAAAAAAGGCAATCAAGTTTCTAAACCGGATCTCTCGTTCATACCGCAGGTCAGAATCAACTTCTGAGCTATCGGTTGCGATGACATCCAGAACACTTGTTTTTCTTGCTGTTTCAAGTTTTTCCTGGAGGGATTTATTTTTATTTACTCTTGAGCGCGATTTACGTTCCGAATCGATACTGGTAACCACCATCGATTTTAGTTTATCATTCAGTGAATTCAGATGATTATAGTGGAGTTGCAATTCACGATACTGGTCGTTGAACGTTGCTATTTTCTCGGCTTGCTGATCTTTGATTTTCTGTAGCTCGTCTATTCTTGCTACTTGAGATTTCAAACTATAGTAATCAAATCCTATGTACACCATGCCCGAAATTATTCCGACAACCAATACCCCGGCAATCCAGAACATAAATACCGGAATGTTGACTTTTTTGACTTTGGAAGTTTTGCGAGGAATGATGACTATTGAAAAATACTTTTCAAACAAGTGTAACTCCGGTTTAAATCTCAGGAAAACGTCTTTATTTCACAAGGTCCAATTTAGCGGGATTTAAATCGTTTATCAATCCCCTATTGCTTGCGAAGCGAATTGAATAATGGTTTATGCCGGCAGGAATATCAAGAGATCGTCCCGGTAGCGAGTTTGATAAATAAAATCACCAGCCCGATAATTCCCTCCACTGCTGCCAGAAGCTTCACATTCATTTTTGGAAACTGGGAATGCAGCAGGGATTCAAATTTGGTTAAGTTTAACAAAGCAAAGGCAGCATCTGAAACCATTAACACCGCCACTATGGTGATTACAAGATTCATTAAAAGCGTGGTAAAAAATTAATAAATTTATCAATACAGCTTGTATGTTTACTCTAGCAAATCCCAGATTCCCGGTTTTGTCAATCCACAGGACACGGATCAACATTCCAGATATCATTTGCATATTCGTGAATAGTCCTGTCAGTAGAGAATTTGCCCATCCTGGCGACATTCAACACGCCTGTTTTGTGCCACTGAAGCTGGTTTTTGAATAGTTCGGAAACCCTGATCTGACAAGATACGTAAGCAGCATAGTCTGCCAAAACAAAATAAGGTGCCGATTGTACCAGGAGGTTATCATAAATCGAATGAAACAGTTCCGGATCATTGGGTGAGAAGAATCCGCTTTTTATCTGACTGATAACCTTTGCCAAACCTGGATTTTGCTCAACATATTCCGAGGGTGAATAGCCTTGGTTCCGAAGCTCTATCAGTTCATCCGCAGTGTGCCCAAATATGAATATATTTTCCTCACCGACTTCCTCCAGGATTTCAATATTGGCCCCATCCAACGTGCCTATGGTCAGTGCTCCGTTCAGTGCAAATTTCATGTTTCCTGTTCCGGAGGCTTCCATTCCAGCCGTGGAAATCTGTTCCGAAAGGTCGGTACCGGGAATGATCAGCTCAGCTTGCGAAATCCCATAATTAGGGAGAAACACGACTTTTAGCAGGTTAGATATGCTGCGATCCCGATTTACCAGGTTTGCAACCGCATTAATAAGGTGAATGATCTTTTTTGCAGCCTGATACCCGGGAGCTGCTTTTCCTCCAAAAATAACTGTCCTGGGTACGAAACCTTCCGTATCTCCCGATTTGATCTGATTATACAAAGAAATCACATGCAGGACGTTTAATAACTGTCTTTTGTATTCGTGGATTCGTTTTACCTGAACATCAAAAATGGAATCCGGATCGACATCCACATGGCAACGCCTTCTAATCTCTTGGGCCAGAGCGAGCTTGTTGGCACGTTTAATGCGGCTCCAGTCATGGATAAACTCTTCATCATGAACCACATCTTCCAGCTTTCTCAGCTGTTTTAGATCTTTAATCCATCCATCTCCGATTTTACTGGTAATAAGAGCCGTCATTGCCGGGTTAGCTTTCCTTACCCAGCGTCGCGGAGTAACACCATTGGTCTTGTTATTGAATTTATCCGGAAACAATTCATAAAAATCTTTAAAAACGCCCTGTTTCAACAGGCTAGAATGCAACTCTGCCACCCCGTTTACGGAGAAACTACCGACAATTGCCAGATGAGCCATCCTGACATTTTGCGGATCACCCTCTTCGATAATGGACATGCGACTTCGGCGTTCAAAATCACCCGGAAAAATGGCCGCAACCAGATCCAGAAAACGTTGATTGATTTCAAAAATTATCTGCAAATGACGAGGCAGGATTTTTTCCACCAGGGACACAGGCCATTTCTCAAGCGCTTCCGGTAATACCGTATGATTGGTGTAGGCAAATGTTCGAGTGGTGATATCCCAAGCCTGATTCCAATCCATTTTTGCCTCATCCAACAGGATTCTCATCAATTCGGGAATGGCAATGGAAGGATGGGTGTCATTTAACTGAATAGCGGCTTTATCCGGCAATTCACGAATTTCATTTCCACACTTCACCAGCCTGAACAATATATCCTGCAGGGAGGCAGAGACCATAAAATATTGCTGCTTTAAGCGCAGTTCCTTTCCTTCATAATTGTTGTCATTGGGATAAAGTACTTTAGAAATTGTTTCCGATTGCGCCTTGTTAAAAACGGCTCCTATATAGTCCCCGGCGTTGAATGTCTCCAAATTGAATTCACGCGTTGATGATGCCGACCATAATTTGAGCGTGTTGACCGTGTTGGTTCGATAGCCCGGAATTAAGATATCGTAAGCAAGAGCTATCACCTGTTCCGTATCCACCCACTCACAATGCTGGACATTATTACGATCCAGGTAAGTATTTATTCTCCCCATGAAATGAACCCTGTAGTGATTCGCAGTCCTGCCAATCTCCCAAGGGTTGCCGTAACGAAGCCAATTGTCCGGGTATTCCTGCTGTTGCAGCTTTTCAATTTTTTGCCGGAACATACCGAATTCATAGCGAATTCCGTATCCATAAGCAGGTAATTCCAGGGTTGCCATGGAATCAAGGAAGCAGGCTGCCAGCCTTCCCAAGCCTCCGTTTCCCAGTCCTGCATCCCATTCCAGCTTTGCCAAATCCTCCATGGAGATGCTTAGTCGATCCAAGGATTTTTTGACGGTCTCCTCCAGATCGAGGTTTATCAAGGCATTACCTAGGGTACGACCGATGAGAAATTCCAACGAAAAATAATAAATGCGCTTGGGATTTTTGTCATAATAGGTCTTTTGCGTCTTTAACCATTTCGCGATTAACTCATCGCGAACAGCAAACGCCAGCGCTCGATACTGATCCAGTTTACTGGTAAAAAAGAGATCCTGGCCTATGGAAAGTGCCAGCCTCTGTTCGAAAGATTGTTTAAAACGCTCAATTCTGTCTTCAGTTGAAGTGAGATGATTTTGTGTGAGGTTTTCCATGGAGTATTACTTGTGTTGAAGAGAATTCAAAACCGGACAGGGTTCCACATTCCAAATTTCATTTGCATATTGGCGAATAACGCGATCAGAAGAAAATTTTCCCATACGAGCAACATTAAGAACAGCCTTCTTGTGCCATTTTTCCTGATCCCGGTAGAGATCGGAAACGGCTTTTTGGCAATCCACGTAAGATCTGTAATCAGCCAGATTGAAGTAATGATCACCTTCATAAACCAGTGAATCAAACAGACCGCAAAAAAGATCCGGATCAGAAGAAGAAAAAATACCATCACGGATCTGATTCAGCACGCGCTGAAGTTCTTGGTCCCCGTTATAAAACGATTTGGGATCATATCCCTCTTGCCTCATCCGGGAGAGCTCCTCTTCGGTTTTGCCAAAAATAAAGATATTATCCTTCCCAACTTCTTCCATTATTTCGATGTTCGCGCCATCCAATGTGCCGATGGTCAACGCTCCATTCAGTGAGAATTTCATATTGCCGGTACCGGATGCTTCCATTCCGGCAGTTGAGATTTGTTCCGAAAGATCAGATCCCGGAAAAATCTTTTCTGCCTGGGAAACCCCGTAATTGGGCAAAAACACCACTTTCAGCCTACCCTGGATTGTCGGATCCCGATTGACATGACTTGCGACCAGGTTAACCAGGTGAATTATTTCTTTCGCCCTGTCATACCCGGGAGCAGCCTTACCGCCAAACACGACAGTCCTTGGAACATCACTATCTGCCTGACCGTCCCTGATCCTGTTATAGAGGGTAATCACATGTAACAGGTTTAATAACTGGCGTTTGTACTCATGGATGCGTTTTACCTGGACATCAAACAATGAGTTGGGATCGGTTTCAATACCGCACAGTTGCTTGATGATACGACATAAGCGTCGCTTGTTGTTTATTTTAACCTGTTTCCAGCTATCCACAAAAGCACTATCGTTAACGAAGGATTCCAAATTCTTTAACTCACTAAGATCTTTAATCCAATTTGACCCAATTGTTTCAGTAATTAAACTGGAAAGATCAGGATTTGCTTTTTTCAGCCAGCGGCGAGGTGTGATTCCATTCGTTTTGTTATTGAACTTTCCCGGCTCCAGATCATAAAAGTCTTTAAAAATTCCTTTCTTCAGGAGCTGCGAATGAAGCTCAGCCACACCGTTTACTGAAAAACTGCCGACAATAGCCAGAAACGACATTCTGACATGTTGAGTCTCACCCTCTTCAATTATTGACATCCGCTGCCTTCTGTTCAAATCGCCGGGAAATGCGACGTTAACCTCGTCCAAAAACCGCTGGTTAATTTCGTAGATGATTTGCATGTGGCGAGGCAAGACTTTTTCCATTAGTGGCACGGGCCATTTTTCGAGTGCCTCTGGCAGTACAGTGTGATTGGTATAGGCAAACGTGCGAATGGTCAGATTCCAGGCATCTTCCCACGAATAGTTGTTAAGATCGACTAGGATGCGCATCAATTCAGGTATGGCAATGGAGGGGTGTGTATCGTTGAGTTGAATAACCACCTTATCCGGTAGTCTGTCCAGGGAATCACCGCAACGTTCCAGGCGCATTAAGACGTTCCGTAATGAGGCTGAAACCATGAAGTATTGTTGTTTTAAACGCAATTCCTTTCCCTGGTAGGAGGTATCATTGGGGTAAAGCACCTTGGAGAGAATTTCAGATTGATGTTTATCTACGATGGCACCGATATAATCCCCGACATTAAAGCTTTCCAAATCAAACTCGCGGGATGATGCGGCAGCCCACAGTTTCAGAGAATTAACCGTATCCGTTTGAAACCCGGGAATCGGCACATCGTATGCCAATGCAACCACGTTTTCAGTGTCCAACCAACGATTTTTCAGAATTCCGTTTCCATCAACATAACTGTGTACTCGTCCATAAAACTGCACTATTTCTATATCCTCCGCTCGAATAAACTCCCAGGGATTTCCGTATCTCAACCAATTGTCCGGGTTTTCCTTTTGTTGATTGTCAACCAGGGTTTGTTTAAACATGCCGTATTCGTAACGAATACCAAATCCATAGGCAGGTAGTTCGAGAGTTGCCATGGAATCAAGAAAGCAGGCTGCAAGTCTGCCCAATCCTCCGTTACCCAGTCCTGCATCCCATTCGATTTCTTCCAGATCCTCCTGTGAGTAACCCAGGTCATCTAAAGCTTCCCGGACAATATCATCTAAATCCATACTCAGAATTGCATTCCCGAGGGTTCTCCCCATGAGAAATTCCAATGAGAAATAATAGATACGCTTGGGGTTTTTCTGATAATAGGTATCCTGAGTCGCGATCCATTTTGATATAACCCTGTCACGCACTGCATAGGCCAGCGATTGGTATTTATCCAGACTTGTCGAATTTTCCAGGTCATGAGCAATGGTTTGCTGCATATGGCGTTTGAAAGCCTGTTTAAAGCTTTCAATACCGTTCTTTTCTTCTCGATGTATGTTCTGGTTTTCAGGTTCCATGACTCTCCGGTGGTCATCGTTGAACTGCTTACTTTAAGTTCTTTGGATTGAGGTTCACGCCCTTAGTTTATTTGAGGGAGCTTTTATTTTCAAGTATTTCCGAAAACCGGGTCAACTTAAATTGACGCCTCCAATCATTTGGAATTGACCATTCCCAACCCCATTAGCTACTGGTTATGTAATGTACCTATTTATTATCTTATAGATCTATTCAGATTTATATGGTATCTTGTGACAAATATTCATAGATTTCAATTCATAATTGAAAATCGGCTCTTAAAGGCTATAATCAAATATCTTAATAATTTGAGATTGATAGGTTCAAGACCATGCGTTCAGATTACAAAATACTAATAGTTGACGATGACCCCATGAATATCGATATCCTGATGGACGATCTGGAGGATCTGTACACACTCAAGTCTGCTGAATCAGGTGAAGAGGCACTGCAGATTATTCCGGATTTTCACCCGGATTTAATACTGTTGGATATAATGATGTCCGGTATTGACGGATATGAAGTTTGCCGGAGAATACGAGCCGACGAGAAATACAATGCAATCAAAATTATCTTGATATCCGGTCGAGCCATGGAAAACGAACGACAGAAAGGCTATGCCGTAGGTGCCGACGATTATGTAACCAAACCTTTTGAGGTGGAAGAACTGGTAGAAAAAATCCGCAAACTGGACGATATGAAAAATGGTGATTAACCTGCCCGAATAACCACTGAAAAGCAGTTGATACCCGAACGCAACCACTTTTCAGTTTCCTTCCTTTGTTCCCTGAATTAAATCAACCAACAATGCCGGTTTCGCTCAATTAATCACTTATTAAATCAAATACTTTAGGGTTTTATTAAAATGTGACGACATCATTGTCTATACAATGTAAAACCAAAGTTACAAGAAATAGTTATCGGTTATCAGTGTTCTCATCCAATCTTGAATAATTGTTCCGCAAACTGATAGCTGATAACCAATTAATGTCGTTAATTTAAAGCGTCCTGATTGTATGCCATCCTGAACAAAAGTGAAGGATCTGTCAGAGCCCTTGAGAGATTCTTCCCTCTCGTGCAGAATGACATCTTGGCCAAATTTAATTAAGTTAATGACATTGGATGACCAATAACTAATATAAACCAGTCAAAATTAAAATAAAAGCCTGTGTTTGCGGACCATACAGGGTTAAACCAATTTCTAAAAGGTGTGTTTAAAGATCCGTTGAAATTGAATAAATGTGTCATAATCTTACTTCCTAATTGGAGCCTGAAATGAAATCAATCAAAGATCTTTATGTTGTTGGGTTCGGTCCTTCCAGCAGCCACACGATGGGACCGCAGAAAGCAGCAGCCAGATTTATCGAGAAGTATCCCCGGGCGACTTCATACCAAGTCACATTATTTGGAAGTCTGGCAGCGACAGGCAAGGGACATTTGACAGATAAAGTGATTATTGACGCCTTTAAACCCAAAAAGGTCGATATCATCTGGGAACCGGAGACTGTGCTTCCGTTTCATCCCAATGCTCTGAAATTTGAGGCTTTTAACACGGTTAATAAACTTAGTAACAGCCAGGTGTTTTATAGTATCGGTGGAGGGACAATTGTAGAAGAAGGGGAACAGGAAACGTCTCCGAATGTTTACCGGGAAAAGAACATGAATGAAATACTGGCCTGCATCGATAAATCGGGAAAACGATTTTGGGAGTACGTATTCGACAATGAGTCCGATGATTTTGAAGAGTACTTAAGGCATATCTGGCAAACCATGAAAGAATCCGTGGAAAGAGGGCTGGAAAACGAACGAGTGCTTCCGGGCAAACTGCACTTGGCGAGAAAAGCTTCCTCAATTTATGCAAAATCTCTCAACGTTTCCGGACCTATTAAAGATCGGAATCAGATCTTTTCCTACGCTCTGGCTGTGGCAGAGGAAAACGCTTCAGGTGGAGTAATTGTGACTGCTCCGACCTGTGGCTCCGCCGGGGTACTGCCTTCGGTTTTGTATCATTTGCAACAAACCTATGCCCTTACTGAATCCAGAATTATTAAGGCATTGGCCACTGCAGGATTAATAGGCATGCTGGTTAAAACAAACGCTTCGGTCGCCGGGGCTGAAGTGGGTTGCCAGGGAGAGATTGGAACGGCATGTTCCATGGCATCCGCTGCCGCCGCGCAGTTACTTGGAGGCACACCTTCTCAAATAGAATACGCTGCAGAGATGGGAATGGAACATCACCTGGGCCTAACCTGTGATCCTGTGTTAGGTCTGGTCCAGATTCCGTGCATTGAGCGAAATGCCATGGCCGCAGCCAGAGCACAGGATTGTGCAGCCTATGCACTACTTTCCGATGGAAAACACAGTATTACCTTTGATGAGGTTGTAGAAACCATGCTTCAAACAGGAAAAGATTTAATGGCTTCTTACCGTGAAACAGGTAAGGGGGGTCTGGCAAGGATTCACAAAGTGCAGGATTCGGCAGATTAGTTATTCAGGAAGTCCAGAAATTCCTGCGGCTTAAGCGATATGCCACTAAAGGCGCTAATGAAGGAACTATCCTTGCCCAGCTTTACATAATAGGGAAGAGCCACTGTGTTGAATGTATCAATTTGATAGTTAAGATTTTTCTTAGCATCGTCCCCACCATCGGTGAAGAGTTTGACAAGAATAAAATCATTTTTTAACGACTCATGAACCGACTTCAAAGCCAGGACATTTTGCTCCATCCAGCGGCAATTAACGCAGGTATAGCCGGTAAATTCCAATAAAATCGGCTTGTTTGCCTCAAGAGCAAGTTTTTGTGCTTCATCCATATTATCCAGCCAAACCACTTGTTTAGCTTCCTCTTCAGACACATAGTCTTCGGAAGAGAGATGAAAACCACTGGGAGGAGGCAAAACAGCATCAATCAGACTTCCCAGGGAGTTATCATTCCATCCCCTCGAAAGCAGGACAATCATCCCTCCAAATACCAAAACAGTTCCCCATTGCCAGGGAGATTTATTGATTTTAGGCCTTATGCCTGTCCAGATCAGGTAAACTACGATTAGCGTTACCAATCCTATCCAGATTAGGATAGCGGTATTTCTGGAAATCAGGTTGGTTTGCCAGACAAGATCTGCATTGGAAAGGAATTTTACGGATGCCATTAATTCCATGACACCCAAAACGAATTTGCTGCGACCGAGCCATTCACCGGATTTTCCCTGCATTTTTCCAACCAAGCTGGGCGCCACGGCCAGCAGAAAAAACGGAAAAGCAAATACAGTTGAAAACACCAGCATACCGAACAGAGGCCACATCCACTCGCCTTGTGCTGCTGCAATCAGCATGGTTCCCACAAATTGAACCGTGCAGGTAAAGGCGGTCAATGTGAATGTAAATCCCATCAGCAAAACCCCCAGGGCTCCGCCTAGTGTTCGTGACTTTTGATCAAAATAGCTTTGAATGCCGGTTGGCAGATTGATATTAAATGCTCCCATCAAGCTGAAGGCAAACACAATAAATACCGCTGCTATAATGAGATTCACATAAGGATTGGCTGCCAGGGAAAGTGCGCTTCCTGCACCAAATATCGCCGACATAATCAATCCAAAGCCTGTATAGCTTCCGATAATTCCGGCCATGAAAAGCAATGCCAGTTTAATTACCCGAGATTGTTTCCCTTCTGCCTGTTTTGAGAAAAATGATACGGTGATGGGAATCATGGGAAACACACATGGCGTCATTAAAGACACCAATCCCATTAAAGCAGCCAAACCAAGAAATGCCCAGATCCCTCCTGATAAAAGCCCTGTAATCCCGCTAATACCGGTTTGTTCAGGTAGTGGATTGATGCTACGATCCGCAAACTGGAACTCCGGCCGGATCGATCCGGCTTCTACAGCAACTTCAATGTCTAATGTTCGCGTTTCGGTGGGAAGACAGATTACGTCCGTACACAGTTGATAGATGACGACAACTTCCGAACTATGTTTCCCGGGCTTTGGTTCACTTGCAACAACCAGGTTCTGGTATAATTCAGCGTGATTTTTATGATAAAAAATAGAATAGTTTAAAACATCGATGTAGTCTTCAACCGGTCTGGTCTCATAGAGCGGACCTGCTGTGCTGAATAATCCTTCTTTTAGCTTGATTTTTGTTGGTCTCGGGGCATCTTCAGCTTCCAGCGGAATCACGGAATAGATATGCCACCCAGGCTGCAGATCCACATCAATAATCAACCTGATCTCTTCACCGGGGCGAAAAGGGGATGGATTTATTCGGGCTGAAAAATCAACCAGCTCTTTAGTCGATTCAGGCAGCTGAATGTTTTGAGCTGGTGCATTCCGAACGGAAAAAAACAATACAGACAAGACGATAAGTAACATCGTATACTTATCAATCTGATTTCTCATAGCTTTTAGGTAGTGAGGTTGGATTATTCAGTTTCTTCAAAATCAGGCGAGTTCTCGGCTTCCAGGGAATAGCTTCCATCAGCCCATGATCCCAGATCGATAATTCGACACCGTTCACTGCAGAAAGGTCGGTGAGGATTGTCATTCCATTCCGCTTCTTTCTTGCAAATTGGGCATTGCACAACCAGCTTTTTCTTTTTTTTAGTCATCAGGTAAAAATCTTCTCCCAGCCCGAATATCCGAAATACCCGGCGAAAATTACTAAAAAGCAGGCGCAGGCCCCAATCAGCCCACGATACAATGAATCACTAAAAAGCTTTCTACCTTTGGATACTGAGTAAGTGACAACTGAATACCAGACCAGATCCGCCAGGATATGGCCGGTAAAGAAAAACAGAACTCCGGCCAGACCGAATGTCTGTGAATGAAGGATATAGCCTAATCCGATCGTTGCCCACCAGATTGACCAATAGGGATTTGCCAGGCTCAAAAATATTCCGGAAAGGACCAGGTGACTACCCTTGGTCTGCCTGGCTTCAAGTTTCAAAGATAGCTGCGGTAAGGATTGAAACATACCAAATGCCATCCACAACAAAATAAAGGCACCGGAAAATGCTATCACGCCAAAAACGGTATCCTGATTCAGGATTGGGGCTAATCCCGCCAATAAAGCGCCTACCAGTGCTAATTCCAGAATTGCATGACCAAGAATCAGCAATGGACCTACCCAGAATCCTTTTTGTGAACTTTCTCCAATGGCAACTGTCAACAGCGGCCCCGGCATAAGGGCGCCTGACAAGGCAATAACAAATGAAGAAACCAGTATTCCGAGTAGTGGTATCATTATTTTATATCAGCTTCCTAGTCGAAGGCAACCGGCTTGGTCCATCCGTATGGATCATCCCGTTCGCCTTTCTGAATTTGGGTTAGCATGTCATAAAGTTTAAGCATAATCGGACCAACCTGCTCGCCTTCTCCGTAAAAGGAATGCCATTGATCCTTAAACCAGATTTTACCAACAGGGGAGATCACAGCGGCTGTGCCACAGGCAGCCATTTCTTCGATATCACTTAATTCCTTTTCCAGTTCCACGGGTCTGCTTTCTGTTTTTAGTCCCAGTTCATCACTGGCCAAATCCATGATAGCCCTTCTGGTTACACTGGGAAGGATTGCCTTGGAATCAGGAGTGATAAAACGATTGCCTTTCATGACAAGCAAGATATTGGCAGAACCTGCTTCATCCAGGTATTTACGCTCTGCAGCATCCAGGTACAGTGCTTCATTTGCCCCCAGGTCCTGGGCGGATTTTGTGGATAACAATCCACCGGCATAGTTGGCACCAGCTTTGACATATCCGGTTCCCAGCGGAGCTGCACGGTCGTAATTTGTAACGGCCAGTTTTATCACAGATAGCCCGTCTCCCTTATAATATGGTCCTACCGGAGAGACAAAGACTCTGAATTCGTATTTTGTCGCCGGTCGCAACCCCAGGTTTTCGCCCGTTCCGATCAATAAGGGTCGTATGTAGAGGGCTGCTCCCGATCCGTAAGGAGGTATCCAGGAATAGTTCATACGCACGGCTTCGTTAACACCTTTCATAAATAAAGCTTCGGGCACCTCGGGCATCATCAGCCGTTTTGCCGTTTCATTCATGCGCCGGGAATTCAATTCAGGTCTGAACAGCAGCACCGAACCATCCCTGGCGGTCTGGGCTTTCATACCTTCAAAACACTGTTGGGCATAATGCAGGGAAGGTGAACCTTCATGGATTGTCATCATTTCTTCAGTGATGTTTTCTCCTTCCGACCAGGCACCATCTCTCCAGGAAGCGACAAATCTATAATCTGTCTTTTGATAGGTAAAACCCAGGTTTCCCCAATCCAAATCCTGTTTTGTGCGATTTATCGAATTCATGTCTTCCCCCTAAGTAAATTTACATTTCATCAACGGTATAAAATGGTGGTGTTAAAAATATGAAAGGTCAATTCCGGAAAACCACAATGGCAGCCCTTGAATTTGTTCGGAAAACCGCCATATGAAAAACGCCGAAAGCGACAACCAGGGACCAAAAGCAATTTCTTTGCTAATTGATTGCCTGTTGATCAGAAGTATCATGCTGCCTCCGACAATGCCCAGAATTGACGCCAGGAAAATTACGCCAAACAAAGCCTTCCAGCCTAAAACGAAACCGATCAATCCTAATAAGGTCGCATCACCGGATCCCAAACCTTCTTTCTTTCTAACAAGAAAATACAAGTAGGATACCCAGTGAAAAATCCCTGCACCAAGAAACAGGCCGATTATACTATTTAACAAGCCAGGATTTTCAAAGGTCAATAACCAGAAAGTTTGAACCAGCAGCCCGATTACAACGGGCTGAGGAAATATCAGGTGAGTGCGAAAATCGATGATGGCGATTAACAGGAATAACTCAAAGAGAATTAACTTATGTAAAAAAGCCGCTTCAATTCCTGTTTTACTGAAAATAGACCAGATGATAGCTGCATTAATCAATTCCACTAACGGATATACAGCCGATATCTTTTCTCCGCAGTGGGTGCATTTGCCTTTCTGGACCAGGTACCCAATAACCGGAATTAAACCTGTAACACTGATATTGGTTGAACAGGATTCGCAATGAGATCGAATAAGCAGTGACCTGCCATCCTGCAATCGCATTGCTACTGTCAGTAAGAACGATCCTAATACCAGACCCAAAGCGATTGCAAAGATGTGAAAAGCAAACATGGCGAAACCTGCTTAAAAACCGGGTTATCAAAATTAGAAAAACGCTAGCATCATTTTTTTAAAAAACGAACTTCGTGAGCGTTTGGTACACCTGTGATAACTGGTTTGATTCAATCGTGCAACAGATTCTAACGGCGACAAGTTCGCTTCTCGTTGACTCAGCCGTTTCTTAAGCTTTCAAAGATCTCTTCCATTCTATCACGACCGGCGAGTTTGACTCGTTTCAGCTCTTTTAATTTCTTGCTCTCTTCAGGACTTCTGATTTTAATTGCCTGCAATGTCTCGATTTCAGACTCAAGACGAATATGCTCCTTATGCAGTCGATCCAACTCATTATTATCGACTGCGTATTTCTCAATTAACTCCAAATCACTCTTTTCCAAAATGCCTCCTATTGCCGTATAAGCGCTAACTTATAAATTATTGTTGTTATGAAGGTTGAAGGATTTATAAGGACTCAGCAAGGCACGAATCCCGTTTGTGGATAAATATCAGGATTAAACCCGGTCAATGATAGCTGCAAAATCTTTTTCAAATGATGCCTTCTTTTCCGACAAAGCCTTCTCCTCGCTCCCCTTCAAGTTGAAGTAAAATTTTATTTTAGGCTCTGTTCCGGAAGGCCGGGCGGTAATCCGGCTTCCGTCTTCCATATAAAATGCCAGAACATTTGAAGCCGGTTGTTCAGTTTGACCGGTAATTTCGCCACTTTTTCGATCGAAAATCGTCTTTTCCTGGTAATCCTTGACTGTCGCCACCTTAATCCCTGCGATAGATTCCGGTGGTTGGCTTCTCAGGAAGCTCATAATGTCCTTGATTTTTTGTGCACCGGTTATCCCTTTAATCACCTTATTCACCAGTGAGTCTATGTGATAACCATGTTCCCGGTGAATCACATCCAACTGATCCAGGGCTGTTTTGCCTTCATGAGCCAGTTCCGCGCACATTTCGGAAAACAAGGCAGATGCGATCACACCATCCTTATCCCGCACAAAATCCCCTAACAGATACCCATGGCTTTCTTCGGTTCCGAAAACAAACTGACCACTTTTATCCGTTTCGATCTCACGGATGATCGAACCAATATATTTAAAGCCGGTCAAGGTTTCAATGGTACGAACGCCATATTTTTTCGCTATCAGTTCGCCAAGGCCGGATGTGACAATAGTTGTAACGAATACGGCATCATCGGGAATGGCACCCTTCTGATGTTGCTTGCGAAGAAAATAGTCAAGCAACAACTGGCCGATTTGGTTTCCGTTTATCTTGAACCATTCACCACCATGCTTAACCATAACTCCCAGCCTATCCGCATCGGGATCGGTGCCAATGATCAACTGATCATTCGCTCCTGCTGATTCCTGGGCAATTTTGAGCGCTGAAGGTTCTTCCGGATTTGGAGAGGAAACGGTTGGGAAATTACCATCTGCTTTTTCCTGTGAAGCCACGACATTTACTTTGGTAAACCCCCTGCGTTTTAACATTTCCCGCACGGGATAATTACCGGCACCGTGGAGTGGTGTAAAAACGACACCAAACTCCCTATTGTATTCCGGCACCCCGGGCAGCAAGGCATCAACCTTGTCAAAATAGATCTGTTCCAGAGAATCAGGAATCATGTTTATACGGTCTTGTTCCAGACCCTGGTTAAAGTCGATCAGTTTTACATCGGAAAGATCTTTGAGCGCATTCACCCGATCGATGATGCCTTGATCATGAGGAGAAATTATCTGGCAACCGTCAGACCAATAGACTTTATAACCATTGTATTCCGGAGGATTGTGGCTGGCTGTAATGACTATCCCGGCTGTCGCTCCAAGCTGTCTGACTGCGAATGAAAGCATGGGAACCGGTCGCAAATCGGAATACAGATGCACCTTGATTCCGTTACCTGCAAGAACTGATGCTGCTTCCTTACTGAATTCATCAGATTTAATCCTGCTGTCATAAGCGATGGCAACTTCGGGTTGTTTTTCCGTAGAATCTGTGACACTGAGGATGTAATCCGCCAGCCCTTGGGTAGCTTTTCGGACTGTATAGGTATTCATTCGATTGGACCCAGCACCCAGCACCCCTCTTAATCCGCCTGTACCAAATTCCAGATCCTTGTAAAATCGGTCTGTCAATTCATTTTCATCCTGATTCGCAATCAGCGTGGCTATTTCCTTGCGAAAATTATCATCAAAATATTCATTTTCGGACCACATTCGAGCTTTTTTTAGAATTTCTTCATTCATTAGTTTATCCAAAGATTGGTTAAAGACCTGGTTTTGTAAATTCCTTTTAAAGACCGGTATCAGCTTCTTGCAAGCTGATCAAGTATTCCCACGCAATGAAATCAATTCTACATTTTAAGGCATTTGTCGTCAATTTGACACTTAATCGGGGTGCACCAAAAAAATTCAGCTCGACCTGTAACAAAATCAAGTGAGTTTGAGTATGGAACAATCCTCTTGTTGCAAAAACAGAATTGATCGATTTTGAGGAGAGCTTAATAGATTTTTTACATTTGACAAAAAATTTCTTCATATCCTTCAGATAGCTTGTTTCCTTATACGATAGTTCAAAATATCACACTGAACGTTTTCTCATTATGTAAGGCACCTTTAAGACTACGTAAGGTCTTACTTCATTGAACTATGCGGGGCAATTCCAACCGGAATGAGTTAATCATCTATTAAAGTCGATTTATCATCGCAGACCTGTCAATTGGTTGTTAATTGACCAGAATATATTTAGACTTGATCCATTAATCTATAAAGCTATTGATTTGTAAACACTAATTCAGCAAAACGGGGAGTGAGGAATGGTTTTTAAGAAACGAATAACTGCACTATTGACGATTGTTTTCATGACATCGTTTTCAATTAAAACGCTTTACGGGGTCGAAGCCGAGCATATGGCTCTTATGCAACAGCTTCAGCAGGAAGAACCCGAGCTGTTTGAACGGGTTGAGCTGGTAACTGAAAATAAAAGAGACCTACTGAAAGTCACCCTGAGTGATGTGTTGTTAATGGTCCTTAAACGCAGCAACACCATCGAAGCTCAAAGACTGGGTGAAACCGCGGCTCAATCCGGGGTTGAAGCATCTAAGGCTATCTACCAGACCAGCCTGGAAACGTCGGCTACACAGAGTAAAACATCAACATTGGGCTCAACCGACTTAGATGATAATGACAGTTCGACCTCATATCTAAACAGTAGTTCTACTGATTCAACTGCCCTATCTGCCACCGTCAGTAAAAAAACATCCCTTGGAATCACTTTCTCTTCCACGTTATCATCATCGAAATCACAGACTGACAATTATAGCATGGCAGAAAAAGGAGATGATTTATCCAAAAGCAGCACAGGTGAGGAAGTTGATTCCTCCTCTTTCAGCGCAACTGTTTCCATCCCCCTCTTTCAGGACTGGGGCGACGTCAATGATCTGCCGGTAAAAAGAAGCCAAATACTTTTGGACCAGGCCAAGGCCACAACCTATTCTACAGGCGTTGGTCTGCTGGAATCGGTGGCCAATGAATATTGGAACCTGGTTGGAGTGCAGGAAAATATCAAGACCTTGAAAGAAGCAGTAAACCTTTCCGAAAAGCTGGTAAGGGAAACCAGGGCTCGGGTACAGGTTGGCGTGCTGAATCCGACTGATCTGAAAGAGACCCAGACCCAACTGGCCAATAACCGAAAAGATTTATTGACAAAACAAATCGAAGAACAGGAAACGGAAGATAAAATCAGAGTGGCACTTGATCTGGGGACAATTCCATTCGGTTTTAAACCGGCCGATCTGCCAAGAATCCATGGAGAGGATTTCAATTTTCAGGAATTACTAAACAAGGCTTATGAGAATAGCACTGATTTAAAGACCTTGATGATCAGTCTGAAATCCAATCAATACGATTTGGATGATGCCTACAACAGTGACAAAACTGATCTGGATCTTAGCTTGACTTACACACTGAACGGATATGGTGATTCACCTTCCGAGACAACCCAGTATTACTCCAATGATGAGTACCAGGGCTATTCAGCGACGTTAACCTGGAACGTTCCCTTATTTGACGATTCTGCCTCTGAAACCATTATGCAGCGCAAAATTGAACGCAGCAAACTGGAGTTACAAATCAAGGATGCCAAAGCAGAGATCTATGTCAGTCTGCAAACAATACTTAGAAACCTGAAATTCGGCATTGAAGAAGAGAAGGCAGCTCAATTGTCGGTAAATCTGGCAAAGGATCTGCTGGATAAGGAAGTGGAAAAGCTTAAAATTGGGAAAAGTACCAGTTACAACGTTTCCCAGGCTCAAAAGAACTACACCGATGCGAAACTAGGCGAAACTCTTGTCAGGGTGGGGAATGAGAGGAATTTTGTTAAACTGTTGGTGTTGACGGGAGATATTTTTTCCTATTACAAGCTTCCGAAATCCTTATAATGTAACAAAAGGCAAATTAAGCAGGCGGGTGATAGCTTCAATCCCGTCCAGGTAATAAATACAAGGGGGTATATCTATGTCTGAGCAACGAAAAAAACTTCGGCGCATACTGTTCCTGACCGTCCCAATTATGGTTGGGATCCTGGTTTTCATTGTGCTGCTTAATATCAAACCCAATCCTCCACATAAGGAGCAGATCGATAACAAGCGCAAAGTGCGCATCATAGAAATTCAGGAAACAGATGTAATTCCTGTAGCGGTTGGTTATGGAACTGTGCAGCCAACAAATGTCTGGCAGGCTGTAGCTGAAGTCAGTGGAAAAGCTATTTATGTAAGTCCCTCTTTAAAAAAAGGTGGTCGAATCTCAAAAGGAACGTTGCTGGTAGAGATAGATCCCACGGAATACAAACTGACAGTAGCGGAAGCCAGGGCTAATCTGCAAAGCATCGATGCCCAGGTTAAGCAATCGATAGACAAGGAAACCAGTAACAAGGAATTGCTAAAACTGGAGCTGCATACCTTAGAACTGAAACAAAAGGAGCTTGACCGACAGAAGAAACTGCTGGGCAACAATATTGCCAGCAAGTCTGATTTCGAGCAGGCAGAAGCAGCTTTTCTCGCCCAGAAATATAAGGTGCAAGCCATTCAAAACACCCTGAATTCGCTGGATTCGGAACGTGAACTGTTGAAGGCCCAGGAAGAACAGGCCAAACTCTCCCAACAATCAGCCAATTTGCAATTGCAATACACCAAAATCAGGGCACCTTTTGACAGCATTATTTCCAGTGTGAATGTGGAAAAATTGCAGTTTATTCAAAAAGGTCAAAGCATTGCCGAAGCTGAAAGTGTGGATTCGGTAGAGATTGAAGCCCAACTGGCTAACGGGTTACATGTGTTCCGCCCCCAGTTGGATGAAGAGGTACGCTCCCGCTTGATCCAGGGTAACGGATCTATTGGCGATACGCTGGGAATCACTGCAAAGGTAAAATTCAACTTCGGTAAAATGTCATCGGAGTGGCAGGGCAAGGTCATGCGATTTAATGCCCAAATCGATACTCAAACCAGAACTCCCGGGATCATTGTGCAGGTGGATGATCCTTTTGGTCTTAAATCTGGAATACCCAAAAGACCGCTGATCAAGGGCATGTATTGCGAAGTCGAGCTTTATGGCAGCCCCTTCAAGAACGCCATCATCATCCCCAGAACAGCCCTCCACGATAAGGATACCGTTTACATTGCAGATGAAAACAACAGACTCCGGTTTCGAAAAGTAAAGACCGGATTCACCCAGGATAGTTTCACAATGATTCGAGAAGGATTGGCCCCTGGTGAAAAAGTAATTGTAACTGATGTTGTTCCGGCAGTGGAAGGCATGGGTGTCATTCCGGTTTTGGACCTTGAACTGGCTGCGAAAATCAAGGCTGACGCGATGGGAGGTGGAAAATGATACGTTTTTTTTCTACGCATCCCACGGCAGCGAATTTATTGATGTTGATGATTATCATCACCGGCGTTGTTGGCTTACCCGCTCTAAAAAGAGACACATTTCCGGAATTCGAGGCCAACAAAGTAAGAGTGAGCGTCAGTTACTCCGGAGCTTCAGCTGAGGAGATGGAAGAAGCGGTCGGTCAGCCCATTGAAGATGCCCTGGGCAGCATTAATTATGTGCAGGAAATCGTAGCCGAGTCCAAGGAAGGCATTACAAATGTAACCGTGGAAATGAAGGAAGAGGGGGATCTTGCAGAATTTTATAATGACATTCGAACGGAAGTGGAAGCAATAGATAACTTCCCTGAAGATGCCAACGATCCTGTGATTACTGAAATGGGCAGAACCAGTCATGTGGTTGCCATCGCCGTATCCGGTCCCATGTCGGTTCAACACTTAAAAGAATATTGCGAGTATCTAAAACGAAAACTTAAACAGCACCCGGACATTTCCATTGTCGAAATCAATGGATTTTCAGACAGGCAAATTCAAATAAAGGTTCAGGCCAATAAACTGATGCAATATGGGATCAGTATCACGGATATCGCTAATACTATTGCCAATCAGAGTTTGGATACACCGGTCGGTTCCATCGATTCAAGTGAACAGGAAATGCTGATTCGTTTTGCAGACAAACGAAGAGCCGTTCAGGAATTTGAAAACATTGTGATTATCGGCGGAAGCACTGGTGCAGAAATCAAACTGGGTGAAATCGCCACTATTAGCGATGCTTTTGAATCGGAAGAAAGCAAAATTGAATTTAACGGTGAAAGAGCAGCTTATATTTCCATCGTCAAATCCAAGTCTGAAGATGCGTTGATTATCTATGATGCAGTGAAGGAGTTTGTCGAACGTGAAGAGCAACTGGCACCAGACGGCGTTTCGCTGACACTCACCTATGATATGGCCTCATTGATTCGAGATCGATTGGCATTGGTTGCAAAAAACGGCTGGCAGGGGTTGATCCTGGTATTTGTTGCCATGTTCATTTTCTTCAATCTCAGAACGGCTTTTTGGGTCGTGGTTGGTCTTCCCATCTCTTTCATGGGCGCTTTTTTCCTGATGTATCAGATCGGATACACCCTGAACATGATGACCAGCCTGGCTTTGCTGCTATCGATTGGAATATTGATGGATGATGCCATCGTGATAGCTGAAAACATTGCCGTGCAATTGAAAAAAGGCAGAAATGCAGTAGAAGCCGCCATCATCGGAACCAAACAGGTACAAAACGGAGTTATTGCGTCATTTTTGACAACCGCCTGTGTATTTTTGCCTTTATCCTTTATTGAAGGACAAATCGGTAACGTGCTGCTTGTTGTTCCGGTGGTGCTGCTTTTCGTCCTCGCTGTCAGTCTGCTGGAAGCGTTTTTTATCCTTCCACATCATTTAGGACATTCGTTTAAGGGCAGGGAAAACGTAGCAGAAGGCAAATTCAGAAACAAGGTTTCCTCGTTCATTGAATTCGCCAGGGAGAAGATTCTGGGCCGCGTTGTCGATGCCGCTGTCAATCGTCGCTATTTCACCGTGGGACTGGTGCTGATGCTTCTGATCATATCCTTTGCCATGCTGGCTGGCGGGCAGTTGAAATTCATCGGTTTCCCCAGCGTTGAAGGTGATGTTGTCGAAGCAAAAATTCTGTTACCTCAAGGTTCCACGCTAACCAAAACGGAATCTGTCGTGGAATCCGTTGTCAAAGGACTTGATGCCGTAGATAAGAAACTCACACCAATGCAAACAGATGGGAAAAAACTGGTCCAAAATGTTAGAGTTTCATACGGACAAAATATAGATTCCAATGAATCAGGACCGCATCTCGCTACGGTGGCTGTTGACTTGTTGGAAAATGAGTTTCGCCTGCATTCCACCACCGATGTGGTTTCCCTCTGGAGGAAAGAAGTCGGTTCCATTGCTGATGTCATTACGATTAATTATGGTGAATCCAGCGTTGGACCGGCTGGAAAGGCCATCAAAATCCAGTTTCAGGCAGACAGCCTTGAAGTCTTGAAACAATCGTCTCTTGAATTGATGGAATGGCTGAATCAATTTGACGGTGTCTATAACGTATATGACGATATGCGCCCCGGGAAACCGGAACTGGTTATGAAACTGAAACAAGGAGCGACTATTCTTGGTGTTACAGCCAATACAATCTCCAGCCAGATCAGGTCAGCATTTCTGGGCAGGACAGTAAACGAGATTCAGGTTGGCCAGGAGTCTTACGAAGTATCCGTCCAGTTAGCCGATGAGGATAAAGATGATATAAGGGACCTGGAATCGTTTCGAGTGTACAGCGCCGATGGAACCGGCATCCCTGTGACCAGCGTTGTGAATTTCGAGAATAAAAGGGGATACGCCAGAATCGTTCGTATAGACGGAATGAGAACCTTGA
The DNA here is from genome assembly GCA_028282825.1 of SAR324 cluster bacterium. GTDB lineage: Bacteria > SAR324 > SAR324 > XYD2-FULL-50-16 > XYD2-FULL-50-16 > JAHJTV01. The sequence continues at coordinate 80,309 of JANQGZ010000073.1, read as the reverse complement.
CTTTGGAAGGGGATGTAAATCTTTCCGTTACCAATACCAGTGAAGTAATAAATAAAATTAGAAACGAATTTATTCCCGAATTTAATATACGACACCCGGAAGTAATCGTTAAAATTCGCGGCGAAGCTGAAAGAACATCAAAGACTTCCGGATCAATGGTCACATTATTTCTGATAGGGATAATCGGGGTTTACATTCTGCTTAGTTACCAGTTCAAAAGTTACAGTGAGCCTTTCGTCGTCATGATGGCGATTCCATTTGCGTTAATCGGCGTGATCTGGGGTCATTTGTTGATGGGAATATCATTGTCTCTTCCAAGCATTTTGGGCTTTATTTCTCTCTCCGGAATTGTCGTGAACGATTCGATCCTGTTAGTGGAATTCGTGAAATTCCGCAGGGCAGAAGGGAAAAGCGCTGTGGAAGCTGCGAAACTGGCCAGTAGAGAACGATTCAGAGCGGTTTTGCTAACATCTGTCACGACTATTGCCGGTCTAATGCCGCTGCTTTCCGAAACAAGCCTACAGGCACAGGTATTGATTCCCATTGCTGTGAGCATTGCATACGGTCTAATGGCATCTACACTAATGATACTTATTGTCATCCCGTGTTTTTATGCCATAGCGGATGATTTTGGCCTGACCGCACCCATAGAGATGCAGCAAGCTGAAACAGTTTCTTAAGATTGCCCCCAGAGAGTGAAGCGACCTACTACCCCAAAGTCATCATTGCCGGGTCGCTTCGCTCTCGTCTTTTCCATTTTTATACACCCAAATCGAAAATATCAAACTCTGAATTGCAGTCCTACCTTAAAGTTATTAAGATTCAATATATTCTTTTCTTCCAGATATTTTATGCCAGCTATTGACTTAGTTTCATGCAATTCCTGACGCGTAAACAGCAAAAATACATAGTTTTAACCCGAGTAACTCCCGGAAACTGCGGATATGTGGATGTTTTCAAGAAAAAATCCGATGCCTCTTATGAGCATGATTGGTCTTTGATGCCGGATGCCGGATATCCTGTCATTTCGCTGGCAGAAGTCATTACTGGCAGTAAGCTGATTATCATTAACAAATTCGGCGAATTAAGGCTTTACGATCTCAAGGAAAAGCAGGAGCTTGCCAGTGCCAAAATTGGAGCAACCAGTCTGTTTGGCGCGGGCCTCTATCCTTCTCAGTTAAAAGGCTACATTGTCACAAAAAATCTGGAGTCGGAAGGTGTTGATGTTTTTGAATTCAAACTTGATAACCTGAAAACGTCTTTTGTGCAGACCATTCGAGGGGTTCGCCACATAACCCACGTAACCGCTCTGGATGAAAATCAATTGGTTGGTTATACACCGGTTGGTTCCCTTGAAGATATACATTCATCAGATGGATTTTTGACAATTGATTCCAACAAAAAATCCCATGAACTGCGTTATTTAAGACCATCCCCAAGTGGCTTGTTCCCAGTGCCTCCCATAGCATTTGATCCGAGAACAAAAACCGGCATTCGTCCTTGCTACGATCCTATTGAAATCGTTGAAAATGGTACCAAAGCATATCTTGCCAAGATTTTACTTTTTGATCTAATAACCGGCAAAAAAATCGATACCTTGACAGTCAGAAAATTTGCAGCGTCTGACATGTTTGAAGATGATGATCCTGAATTTGCCCTATCATGTCTTGAGCTTCCTTCCTATTCAGACGATTATCGCGACGTAAAAGAGGAGTTCCTGGAAAGATTTGAAGCTTTGCAGTATTGTCACCTGGAAGATGCATTCTGGGTTACATTTCAACATGGTGTTTTAAGAAAAGTATCTTTGGACGGAAAAAAGCTTTCCCCCTTGATTGTGCATCCGGGTGATCCCGATTTTAGGGACAAAAAAACCTTGCTGCGTACCAATTTTGATACACCGCTGCGTTTAAGCCCGGATGATCGCTTTGTAGCATTTGGACTTCCTGAAATCTGTTTTGCAACGAATTCCCTGGAAAAAGCAAAACCTGACAAAATCTTCCTGATCTCACAAGAATTGATTGTTGAATCTGATTGCGAAATACATTCGAAAGACCTTGACGCCTTCAGTTGGATCGATCTTGATTTAAAAGGAATTGGCATTCAACCTTCAAAAATAGATCAGCTACAGGTTATGCTTAATAAAACTAAAGAATTGGAGAAGCTCAAAGACGGCCCGTTCTTCCGATTTCGATTTTTGACATCCAAAGGCATCATTAGAGAGGAAGACTATTTTCACCAACTGGCCTGGAATAATGAGCAGATAAAAATAAGTCGCGAAATCATTTCAGCTTACATCTCCCATGGCAAGGAACTCTGGTATGACGATTCAACCCCCTCACTTTTTTACTTAATTAAAAGGGTGATATTGGAGAGTGCAGATGCATTTGAACTGTTTACCGAATATATCCGACTTTATGGTGATTGCAAGGCAGATGAAGATCGACTGGCCGAGTTGATAGACGAAGTCATCGAACATTATGGGTGGTGCCGGGAGACCGTTGATATGATTTTAACCAGGGGCTATTTTCAGCCGGAACGAGGACTTGAACAACTGGAATTTTACACAAAAAAACCTGGTTTTGAAATCTATCACAGCAACCCTGATCACAGGAGTTATTTTAGAAACCATACTTTGTTCAAAACCCTTGTGGAAGACTATTTCCCATTGTTCTTTCCCAACGAAGATAAACTGTTTACTGCAATTGAAGTAGAAGATACCGAAAAAGTGGAATCACTTTTGAAATTGCCCCTGGAACTTGATCAGGTTCATCCGGAATACAACCTGAATCCTCTTGATGTCGCCGTTGAAACCGGAAACAAAAAGATTATCGATTTGTTAAAAGATGCAGGAGCACAATCCCGAAACTATTCAATAGATCCCGAATATACGGATAATAACCTCGCAATTGATCAGGACATTTCTGTTGATAAAGCGATGAGGACATTGTTGTCGAATCTCCATAGACAACAGGAAACTATCCAAAAAGAAATATATGATATTCAATTCGGTCACATGTTAAATTTTTCGTTATCCGAAGAACAATCTGAGCTGCTTGAAAATAAAAACAAGGAATTGGAAGAAATTCAATCACAGATCAAATATGCTAACCTGGGATTAATCTCACTTGAAGATATTGCGTCCTCCGCTGATTCTGCAGATAACGTGTTAACTCCCCAATATAACAAAATTGAAGGGGCCGATAGTTTTATTTCAAATGATAGTTATGCTTATGCAGATCCAGCCCTGACGATTATTGAGATAGAGGACTTGGAGGAAGCTTCTCAACTGTATGCATTTGAGAGAATGAAGTCATTATTGAATGACTCGGAAGGCATTATTTTTAATCAGATCCTTAGGTTCAACTTCAATGTGGCGGAACGCTTCATTTCGGAAAAACAATTTTTTGATGACATCAAACTGACCGTCGCTTCTGCCCGGGCGTTATCAGTTTTTATCCGTTCGCTGGCGGTTTTGATTCAACAACCTGTTTGGTACGAGGAAGAGTATCCTGCCGGGTTTTTCAGCATTCAAAAGTTAGTCTTGTACCATGAATCCTATATAAAAGATTTAACACTCTATCTGACTAGCAAAATTATCAACGAAAAGGAGGAACCAGCCTGTATTACCGAGTTGATTTTTGATGTCTACGAACAGTACGAGTGGAACCCTAACACTCTTTCTCTTGCGGTTGCCAGACTGGGCCAGAAGCCCAATAAAAATGGTTTAAGCGAATTTAGAATTCAATGGAAAAAAGGTGGTTTGGAAAGTTTTATTCGCCGGTCCGGAATCAAAGAGACATTTATTCGTCTATTAGAAAAGCATTGTTCTGAGGATAGAATTGAGTGGTTTTATCAATTCATCAAAGGAGAAACATAAAGGCCCATGTTGTTTAATTCCTTCAACCACTGGATTTTACTAAAACTTTAGAATCAGCTCATTTACAGTACCTGATTTTATTATTACAACCTCAATATAAAGAACAAACCAGACTCACCCATTCTTTCTTCAACACTCAATCCTTTGTATAAACTTCATGACTACTTCTATTTCCAATGACCCAATCCAATTACAGCTACTGGAACAGATTCAGGTAATTTTCTCCAGGGGCGGTATCATGATGATTCCACTTGCTGTTTGTTCCTTTATCGTTCTTTTGGTGATTATTGAACGGTTATTGGTGCTGAGATCCAGCAGATTGGTCTCTCAAAAAACCATGTCAGTCTGGGATACCTGGTTTGCAAACGGTCTTGACGAAGGCGAAAGACCCAAATCCACTTCAAGCTCTGTCCCCGCATCAATTCTGAACTCACTGGTTGACTATTTTCCTTTGACCCGCTCCAGACTGGAAGAAAGAATCACAGACCTGGGAAGAATGGAAAAGCACAGATTGGAAAGGGGACTGGTCTTTTTAGACACCATTGCCGGTATTGCCCCATTGTTTGGATTACTGGGAACTGCCCTGGGAATGGTTGAAGTGTTTTCCAGGTTGTCTATTGCCGGGGAAGCAAAAATGAGTGCTCTTTCTTCAGGGATATCACAGGCTTTATTTACAACTGTCACCGGTTTATGCATTGGAATTCCGGCATTGATAGCATTTAACCTGTTTTCACGCCATATCGAAAAAATCCTTATCCAGACTGAAGATCAGATCAACCGTTTTGTCGACCGCCATGCAGCCACAATTATCAAAGAATAACCAACAAAACCTTCATGAAGCTATTTACTACCACAAAACGAAAAACCGGGATCAATCTGACAGCCTTGGTAGATGTGTTGTTTCTGTTGATAATTTTCTTTTCAGTTTCAACCAGGTTTACCAACCAACAGGCGATTCAAGTTGACCTGCCCCAAACTGAGAACTCCAACACCATTTCAACCACTGAAAAGTTGATTATTATTATGCGTGACGAAAACGAGGTTTTTATCAACGGCGCATTATTCCAATGGAAGGTGGTACATTCGGAAATTGAAAAACCCAAATATGACAGAACACAGAAAGTCATACTCAATATCGACAAAAAAATCACCCACGGAAAGGTAGTAGGACTTTTGGATTTGCTTAAGACCCATCAATATAAAAAAGTTGTATTCGGTACTTATGGCGAATCGTAACCACTTGTTTTTCCTTACGGCTTTGTTGCTCACAATATTGATTCATCTGCTGGCCGTCAGTCCTCTCTCCAAATGGCTAAACAGGGAAATCCTGCCGGCACTGTCAGATGAAAGCCTGGTTATTGACCTTTCGGAAATCAAGGCACAAAAAGACAGTTCTGTTGATCAAACTATCAGTGGGAATCAGACTCCTGAAAAATCAAAACCGGCCCCGGATAAAAAACCCAAACCAAGGGAAAAACAACTTCCGATCCCTCAAACCAAAAAACACCTTGATCCCACACTGACTGAAGACAAAATAGTATCGAAAGAACAAGTTCCTCCCAAACAGACAAGTCCTGCAAAACCCGCTAAGACCGCTCGAAAAGAGACTGATACCTCGCAATCTCCACTGTTTATTCGCAAACCAAAAGCTGATACTCCGCCTGAGCAGAAAAAAAAGAAAGTGATTCCCGAGGAAGTAAAGAAAACCTTCAGGGATGGCAAACCTGAAAAAACCGATGATGAAAAACTGGAATATTCCATGAATTCATATAAATGGACATTTAAACGATATATGGGTAATTGGGCTTTAGATATTCAAAAATGGTGGAAAGCACCCCTGGATTACGCCATGGGAAATGTTCCGGAAGGCGGGAATATGTGGATCGAAGTTAAAATCGGCAAATCGGGAAGGTTGCAGGGTTATCGAATTAAGAGCTCGGATGTGACTGCAGAGATGGAATTAAGAGTGATTCAGGCATTAATTGGCTCCTTTGCCAGACCTCCATTGCCCGAATCATTTCCTAAAGAATCGTTGCTTATCAACTGGCACTTTATCTATCCACCAGTCAGGCCGCAACTGAGAATACGAAGATAGATCTCAAAAGATCAGGTACTAAATCCCATCTCTTCCAGCAATTCAAAAAGCTTTTTTTGTTGAAACGGCTTCACCAGGTAATACTCGCAGCCTTCATGAAACGCGGACAAAATATTCTGTTTATCACCAAGTGCTGTCACCATAACCACTTTCACGCCAGCGCCAATGTAGATGCCGTTTTCTTCCTCAATCTTTCTAATTCTCTTTAGCGTTTCGTGACCGTCCATCACCGGCATTTTGATGTCCAGGAAGATAACATCATAGAAGTCTTTGTCCTTAAGGCTTAACTGAAAATAGTCAACCGCCTCTTTTCCATTTACTGCAATATCACAATGACCCGTATCCTCAAGCATGGTATGCAACAGCTTTCTATTGGTCAGGTCGTCGTCAACAATTAAGAACTTCATATTCTCCTTTTGCTATGTTCTGTTTTTAAGAGTATGGAGTTGGTTTAATTCTACCGGAAAACAATCCGTTTTAGGAATCCCGAATTAACTAGTAACTTGTTCCAAAATGGATTGCACCTTTAAGAGCAATTCCTCATGATCAAATGGTTTTGTTATATAGTCATCAGCACCGGCTTCATAGCCTTTCTGCCTTTCATTGATCATCGCCTTTGCCGAAATCAGAATGATTTTTACCTGCGATAATTTTTCGTCCTGCCTGATTTTTTCGCACACCTCATAACCACTTACACCTGGAAGCATTATATCAAGCAATACAATTTTTGGATTGAACTCGTGAATGGCGCTGAGAGCTTCTTCTCCAGTATCAACGGTTAGCAGGTGATATTCGTCCTCTAAAATTTCTCTTAAGAATTTCAAATTCGTTTGGTCATCATCAACCACAAGAATTTTATGACCTTTTTGCATGAGATTTCCTGGTGACTTTAAATTTCGCGATTGGTTTATTTGATCCTGTTCTAACTGATTTAATGGAGCTATTATATTCGGATCTCATCGCAAATGTCTAACTCAATTATACTTTTTACTGCTATTTTCCTAATGGGAGTCCACTACCAGACTTTTGTACTGCTTTCTTTTCATTGAAGAAATCAGTTTACCCCCTGGATTCCGCAACGTACAGTCTAATTGCTACTATAACACAACTTGTCTTTAATTCAAAGCAACTTGATGAATTGACATATTTACCAAATACAGAACTGCAAAGAATAAACTTTCGCTCGTTGATACGACTGAAAACAATCGTATAAATATCAATCTTCAACGTGTTGTTTCTTGAGTTCCTTGGTAAGTTGCTCCTTCGTTATATAACCGTTTTCCACAAGAATCTGCCCTAACAGTTTTCTCCGTCGTTTTTGGTCTTTAGGAATTACGACTTTGATAATTGTTCCGCCATCCGGATTTATCTCAGCCCAAATTCTGCCTTTATGGCCGGTAATAATCATATTGGACACAAACAACCCAAGTCCGGCACCACTTGATAGATCCCGAGTATTGCTGCTTTTGCCAAATTTATCGAACACACTGATCAGTTCCTGTTCCGGAATTCCAATTCCTAAGTCGATCATGGATATCTGAAAATCATTTTTTTTCTCTTCGATTTGAATTGTGATTGAAGATCCAAATTCCGAGAAATCAAATGCATTATTCAATAGATTTCTTAGCACCTGTTTGAATTTACTTTGATCTACTGCAATCAGATCTGTTTTTTGCCGGAAATCCAGCCGGACCTCAATGTTTTCCTCAGCAGCCTTTTTGCTGTATTCTTCGACAATTTCTCTAATAAGCTCTGATAGATTCAAATCCTGAAAATCGAACACAACTTCGGTTGCTTCCAGCCTTGAAAGATCCAGCAGGTTGTTTTGCAACACCCCCATACGTTGGCTGCTGGAATATGCTTCTTGAAAGAACTCCAATAGTTTTTCACGGTTTTCCTGGTAGATCCGATCGATGCCCATTTTGGTGTATCCCTGGATCTGGTGGAGCGGCGTTCTCAATTCATGACTGATACTTGCCAAAAATTCCGATTTTGCTCTATTGGCTTCTTCCGCCTCCTGCCTGGCTTTAATTAATGCCTTGGTTCTTTCCTCGATCAACTCCTCCAAATGCTCTTGATGTTTTCGCAATTCTTTTTGACTGGCGTTCAGTTCTCTTTGAATAATTTTGCTTTTTGTAATGGCTTCTTCCAAAGCGGAGTTATTAGTCTGTAACTCTTCGTTTTTTTCACTTAAAAGTTTTTTTTGATCCCATAAATCACAAAAAACCCGAACCTTGTTCAAAAGCAGCACAGAGTCATACGGTTTTAAGATATAATCAAAAGCACCAAACTCAAAACCTTTCATAATATCTTGCTGCTCCTTCATTATTGCCGAGAGAAATATGACAGGCAGGTTATTATTTAATTCTATGGTTTTGATTCTTCTGGCGGTTTCCATCCCATCCATCTCCGGCATGACTATGTCAATTAGTGCCAGCGTAAATTTATGTCTGGATGCCAATTCGATGGCCTCTTTACCTGACAGTGCCTTGCTGACTTTATGGTTGTTCTGACGAAGGATCTTCTCCAGCAGCTTTAGGTTGGAAACAACATCATCTACAATTAGAATGTGGTATTTCTCCATAACGCAATCAGGAATGGCTCCGTACCTTTTCTCAACATCAATTTGTATTCAAAAAAGCACCCGGCCTTTTTTTAAGTTTGCTTTCCAAAAAAAACGAAACAAAAAACCAATGATTCACTGCTGAATTTTGGAGTTGATGTGCCAATTTATTTAATAAATTGTATCTGTATTTAGATGATTTTTCAAATTATTTTTGATTTGCATGAATTTTCCAGTCAACATCAATCGCAAGGCCTCATTTTTGATTGATTAGCGTTAGAAAGCGATATCATCCATGCTTTGTGCTGCAAGTTGGGTGATAAAACCGAAGGGATTTTGTGATGAATTACTAGCGGCTGGAATCCAGATCCTCCATTATTTCCTGGATTTTATGATGATGGACCGGCTTCACCAGGTAGTATTCACATCCTTTGGAAAAAGACGACAATATGTTTCTTTTGTCATTTAATGCACTGATCATTGCGATCTTTGCACCTTGACCGGCGGAAATTTTAGCTTCCTCTTCCAGCTTCCTGATGACTTCCAAGGTTTCATCCCCATCCATTTCAGGCATCATTATATCAAGAAATATCATATCATACAGGTCCTTGCTCTCAATGCTTGTTTTACAGCATTCTACCGCTTCCTTTCCGTTGGCCGCAATCTCACAAGTCCCGTATTTCCTGAGAATCCCGTGCAGATACTTCCTCGATACCAGGTCATCATCAACAATGAGGATTTTGAATTTTCTCATACTTAAAAAGCTCGTTCTAACCGAGTTGCCTGCCTAACGTTTCGGCAATCCGGTTGTTTATAAGACTTACTTTTAAAAATCGATCAACAATTAACTGATTTTCGTTTGATTTCGTTAACCGGCAGTATTTCTTTTTTTATAATCGTTAAAAAACAATCATACAAATAAAATCGATTCTCAAACAACCGGGGCCTGTAACCGGAATAAAATTAAACCGATAGTTTTCCCGCTTAATCCCAATTGAAGCCAGTCATCCGATTTTGGTATTTGTAAAGCGATGGTAATGGCAGATGTTCATTGTCGACCTTACTATCAATCGGAAAAATTCACATATCTTCAAACTCTTATTTCAAATAAAGATCCCAAAAATTACACGAATATTAATACAATCGTAAACAGATGTATACAAGTCTCTCTGTGAATCGGCCATTTGCAAGGTGTTATAGTTTTAACATTAAATCCTATCCTAATATATTACCTTTTAGAAAATTTTTAGAGACAAAAACATGCTCGTTAAAAGATCAGTTTATTGCTGAAGCCGGAGTGGAAGCGTGTATTCATGCTTGTCTTTACCCCGAAAACATACTAATTTTTAATCTAATCGGCTGCATGACGCAAAATCGTGAAGAAACAGGGATTGACTTGGCGGCAAACCATAATTGGTTTGAAAACAAGGATTACCACTATGCCTAACTTACTAATATAATTTAAAATACCATGATCATTCTGGTTTATAAACACTTTGCAAAACAATGAATATATCCCTTAGAATAAAGCAAATCATCACAGTCTCCCTCTTTGTTGTTGTGTTGGCTTTGATTTACAGGTTCAGAGGGGTTCTTCCCATTTTCATACTTGCTTTATTTCTTGCCTACATACTTACACCCCTTGTTGTTTGGATCTCTTCAAAAAAAGTGTTTAAACGACACATTCCAAGAGGTGTTTCCATTATATTTCTTTACCTGGTGATTATCACCAGTGTGTCCTTCGGCGGTGCTTATTTTGTGATCAATCTGACTAATGAAATTCAATTGCTGGTCAAGGATATCCCCTCTTACAGCAAAAGTTTTTCTGAAAAATGGGTTCCCTCCGTCAGCAAAGGTATTCAAAATATTGCCGCCTACTTACCTAAGGTCCAGCAAACACAGAACGAAGAAGAACAAATATCTTCCAATGAAATCAAGGCTCTACCCAAAACATCCGAATATGATTCGCAAAATGATATCTTAAAATTCCTTCAGAATACCCGATTTGAGGTTAAACAGGGAAAGGCAGGGTTTGAAATTATCCCCCATAAAATCACGAAAGTACAATTACAAGATGACATCGACAAATTCGATTTTGCTCAATACATCAACGAATTTGTGGCTGATTTCACGGAAAATCTGCAGAGCATTTTGCTTGGATTTCTGGATTTTGGACAGGCCGTGGTATTTTCAGTGATTAGCTCTATTTTTCAGACCTTTATCACATTGATGGTTGCAGCCTTTATAATCATAGACCACGAACAGATCTTGGATTTTTTCAGAGGACTTTTTCCTGAGCGGTTTCTCAGTCGATTCGATATTTTTCTCCAGAAGCAAAATATAGGATTGCATGGTGTGGTAAGAGGTCAGCTGATAATTTGCCTGGTTAACGGTACTCTTACCGGAATTGGACTATTAATATTTGATATTAAGTTTGCTTTAACCCTCTCACTACTCGCCACAGTTACGTCATTGATTCCTATTTTTGGGGTGTTTATTTCTTCCGTGCCTATCCTACTAATGGCATTGACAAATCCAAACGGTATTTTCAGTGCGTTTGCTATCCTTGCCTGGATACTGTTGATTCATTTTATTGAAGGCAACATTCTCAACCCCAAAATCATTGGAAAATCAGCTGAAATCCACCCTGTTTTGGTCATACTCGCACTGATGGCAGGCGAAAAAGCTGCCGGTATTTTTGGCGCTCTCGTTGCGGTTCCACTGTTTTCTATCCTGCAAACATCGTTCATATTCATCAGAGAAATTGTTTTTGCCGAAGGAAGTCCACTGGATGAACTTCAACCGGTTTCGGATGAATTCAGCATGACAGATATGCTTGAAAAGCCGATTTTTGATGAATAAACGATTTGTTTATTTATACCAGTTTATACTAATATTTATCACATCTTTGAATCCGCAGCTGTTCATCACACATGGAGGATGCCGGCCGAAATTCATTATGTTACTGCCAACTATTCATTTCAAATCACCGCATTATGGCTAGCAACAAACCTAAACAACAAATTTGGGGCTCTCGTTTAAGCGTGCCTCCCGATCAACTGAATATAGAATTCTGCGCCGGAAGGGACGTTAAAAGCCTTCCCATGGCCGATGAGGTTTTGTTTAAGTACGACATTTGGACCAATCTGGCGCATTCTAAAATGCTCTGCAAAACGGGAATCATCTCACAAGAGGAGCTAAAGGAGCTGTCAAATGCACTGCTGGATTTATTTGAAAAGCATGAACATGGGAAATTCATGCTGGATCCGGATAAAGAAGATGTTCATATTAACATTGAACATTTTATAACCCAGCAAAAGGGCATCGAAGCCGGAAAAAAAATTCACTCCGGAAGAAGCAGGAACGATCAGGTAGCTACAGATATGAGGCTATACCTTCGAGATCAGTTGATCATTGCTGCAGAAAACCTGTTGCAGTTAATTGAGCAGATCCTGAATAAAGCGGAAAGCGAAAAAAAATCGATCATGCCGGGATTTACCCACTATCAGCCGGCTATGATAACTACGGCCGGGCACTGGATGACGGCTTGGAGTCAGGCCCTGTTACGAGATGCTGACCGAATAACTCGAAATATTGTCGAATTGAACAGCTCACCCCTTGGTGCCGCTGCATCTTTTGGAACATCCTGGGCGATTGATCGCGAGTATTCCTCATCCCTTCTTGGTTTTGAAAAAGTTGATGAAAACAGTCTGGATAGTATCTGCTCCAGAGGTGAATACGAAGCCATGATAGCATCCAATTTCTCGATGATGATGAACCATCTCGGTACGATTTCTCAGGATATTATTTTGCTTAGCACCCCGTATTACGACATGCTGCACATTGATGATCGCTATGTCACCGGCTCATCCATTATGCCTCAAAAGCGCAACCCTGATTTTGCCGAGGTCATTCGTAGCAAAGCTGCTTATTGTCATGGTACTACCACCAGCTTGCTTGGTATTTTAAAAGGTTCTATGAGTGGTTATAATCGTGATATACAACAGTCAAAGTATCTGATTATCGATCTTTTTAGAGAATGCAGCAGTGCTCCCTTGATTCTCTCGGATGTCTGCAAAACCATGACTTTCAAACACAAAAACATGGAAAAACAATGTCAGATGGGATTCATGAACGCAGCGGATGTGGCTGACTGGATGGCACAAACGTTTGATCTGGCATTCAGAGAATGTTACGAAATCCTGTCGCTGGCAGTAAAATACAGCGATGAAGCCGGAAAGCTTACACATGATGCCCTGACTCGGGCAATCAAGGAAACAAATGTCTCAATAGAGATCACAGTTGAAGATGTCAATTTATTGAACACACCGTCGTCTATAATCAACCGAAAAAAGCATACCGGAGGTCCGGCTGTTGAATCTGTTGAGAAGATGATTATCAATCAACGGGATCATTTGAAGGCTGTTGCCCTGGAACTTGGTGAAACAAAGCAGAAGATAGCTGAAGCAAGAAAACACTGCTTTGAAACGATGCCTTAAGCGGGTACTTCCTGCTTGGGGAGATCTGAAAGCAGTTGTGTCAACATGGCCCCATTGATGGCTTGTTGGGGGTCTTTCATGTGCTCACGCCCTGGTTGAATTAAATTATGCTTGGGAACAGGATTGGTAACCAGATTTAGAACCATAAGCGCTTTGACAATAACGTCTTGCAGTAACGTAGGCTTAGCGTTTTTTGGAGATGTCACTTTCAGACCGAGCAGCATTTTCAAACTTTTATTGTCGATGCCAAGTTTGAACAGGTCTTCAATCGGGATTACCGAGGTCAGGAAAATTAGCTTGCAATTGAAGATATCAGGCATGCCTCCCTTAATTTTTGCCTTAAGCAAATTTATCATGTTCTCTGTTTTCTCTTTCTCTTCATCGGTCAGCTGCAGGTGAATAGACTGGTCCCCTCCCGATTTCTGCAGAGATTGAATCAGGATGACCTTTTCCTGGGTAGAAGGGTTAAGTATATTGAATATATTCTTATAAAACGGTTCCAGTTCTGTTTCGTATTCGTTTTGAATAAACCCTGAAACACGCTTGATGAAATCCCTCATGAAATCTCCCTGGGGAGTAAGATCTCTAATCAAGGCGAGCAGAAATCTGGCTGACTTACCCTCATCCACATCCTGATCCTGGGTGAACTCCTGAAACAGACTTTGCAATCTTCTTTTTTGAAGTGCCATTTCCAGTTGTGTACTTTCCAGAATCTCATCACATTTTTCTTCGATTTTCTGTTTAGCAGCTTCAATATCACGCAGATAGACTTCTGCTGCATCGCTTTGTTTCATTCTTCTTAGCTTGGTTATTTTTCTTTCCATCAAGCCAATTTGTTTTTCACCGCGTTGTTTAACCTCCTTAACACGTTTGGAAGCAAGTTCCTTATCAGTTACCAATCGTTTTTTAAATCGATCTATAATTTTGTGTTTGGCAGTTCGTTCATATCCGGTGCAGTTAACCATGCATTTAAGAATGTGCATCAATGCATATTCTGTTGTATCAAAAGGAATTTCTTCCGGTTTCGGTTCTCCCTTCGTCAGTTTATATGCTGCTGCACTATATATATTGAATTTTACGAACCGGCCCCATTCAGAATCCTCTTTTGGTTTGTTTTCGATACTATACCCCATGGTGTCATCTTCCAGCATGGTGAGATTATAGGTATATGTTTCAAAGATTCCGTTTTGGGTTTTTATTTTCTTGGTTAACGGTTCGTTTCTCTTTTCTTGCTGGTATTTACGGTAAGGAAGACGATATTTCTTTTTTGAGCGATCTGTTTCAAATGAGCCCAGAAAGACGTTTTTGATCTCTATCGCCTTTAACAAAGCCGGTTCAAATATTTGCGTCAGATATCTGATAGCCTGCTTGGAGTCCGTTGCAGTCGCCAGAGTCACATAGTAGCGAAATAGAAACAACTCAACCGCCCAATAAATAAAATGGTACCAATAGAGAGTCTTGATCTCGTCCTCGAAGCTCTCGACACCAAAAGTGTCATCAAACACCCCTTCGTCCGTGGATTTATCTTTTGATAAAGACACCTTACCAAATTTAAAGGGTTCATAAAGCTCGGTAAATTTCTGCAGATCTTCTTTTAAAGGAGTTAGTGCAACGGCAACATCCTGATAGCTGGAATCTCTGTCCAGCTTCCTCAAATAAAAAGTCAATCTCTCTTCATCCCAGTTTTCCGCAGCTGCGTAATATCCTATGACCTTAAACATCAATTTGGCCGCTAAGCCTTCGCTATGTCTTTGAGTTGCAACACCTTTTTCTCGAATGGTTTTAACGGACTGGAAAAACTTAATTGGTGTCCAGGTTATTAAAACCTCATCGTGTTCAGAAGTCAGAGATTCAAGCTGATTTTTTTCGTCATATTCCGGAGAAGGAGGAAAATCCTCACTTCTTAGATTTGTATTGGCCTTGATATCCCGAAGGGTTTCCTTGTATATGGTCCTGAATTTTTTGCGGGCATGCTTCGATGTGAACTTTAATGCCGCCTGGGTCGCTTTCATTTGTTCCATGAGCGACTTTTCCTTAAAGAGCTTAAATCCTTCTCCCGCATGTTTAATTTTGCGGAAGTAGACCCATTTAGGTCCAAGCATCTGATGTGCGATCACTTTTAATAAGTAGATCTTTTCGCTTGGAGTCTCGTCTTTGAGGCTTTTAGCTGAAGCAATTATATCCAGCATAGGACATTAAAATAGTTCCGGAGTTATAGAGTTAAACCTGTTTTGAAAATGGTATTTAGCTTATTTTTATTGCTGGTTGGAAAGGATTGCAATTTCTAATCCAAATGCAACATTGATAACGGTTTAGGTTCTAAATTTTCAATTTCAATCGAAAATCAACGCTGGAAAATCGGCTTGAACTTGGTGCATTGTAAATCTTCCACATCCAATTGTCCATTTAGTTGATAACCTACCCCTGTGTTGAATGATCCGTCTTGTAAGGAATGTAATTTAAAAAATACGTTGGAAGAAAATCTATTTCGACGACGAAGAAGGTCAGTTTCGACCTTCAAGGATTGATATTAAATAAGGCCGAAATTTCGATGAGAGCAATTACCTAGGAAATGTCCGCCAGTAGCTTATTCAACAGGGCACTGTTAATAGCTTTATGCGGGTCTTGTTCATCCTGTTTCCCTTCCATAATCAAATTGTTCTTTGGAACCGGATTTACCACCATGTTCAATACCAGCAGTGCTTTGGCTGTTTCAGGAGGTACATTGACTTTTTTCCCCGTATTTGCCTGGGCAAATTTCAATCTCAACAACTTTTTCATGCTTTGCTTGTCAACGCTGATACGAAACAAATCTTCAACAGGGAATGCCTGGGAAAGGAAAAACACTTTGCAGCTGAAAATACCGGGCATGGATTGCTCTATCTTGCTTTTCATTTCAGCTACCATATTTTCAAATTCCATTTCCTCCTCCTGCGTCAATGTCAAATTGATGCTTTTCTCTCCACCTGACTTCTTCAGCGCCTGAATAATCACAATTTTTTCCTGGGTGGAAGGATCAAGAATTTCAAAGAGATTCTCATAAAACGGTTCCAGTTCTTTGGAATACTGGTGCTGAACGTTATCGATGGTGCTTTTCAAAAAACCGGAAACAAAATCCCTGTCTTCATCAATCTGCGCGAGGAGTTTGTAGATATAGTTAGCACTGAGACCGGCATGCACTGAATCTTCTTTGGCAATTTCCTTAAAAAGAATTTGTAGTCGTTCCTTTTGAGCATTTAGTTCTTTGGAAGCATTTTGTCTTATTGAATTGCAGCGAGCATCCAGCTTTTTCTGAAAATTCTGTACATCATTTTCAAATACCTGGGCCGCATCATCTTGCTTCAGGCGCTTAATTTTGGCGAATTTTCGCTCCAGCTTTCGAATCTGTTTTTCACCCCGCTTCTTTATTTCCAGGATCTGTTTTTCTGCAAATTCCTTGTCAGCGACAACTCGCTTTTTAAATCGTTCCAATATTTTATGCCTTGCCTTGCGATTTGCCTGGGTGCATTTTACCATCACCGCCATTAATTGCATGAAAGCGTATTCCCTGATCTCCAGGGGAATTTTGGAAAGAGCAATTTCTTCCATGTGCTCATCCAGTTCTGTCGCAGGTTTTTCCAGGCGATCTACATAGAGTGCCAAAAAATATTCTTTTAAATACTTCGCCCATTCGGAATCGATACCTGGTATCTCCGATATTTCAAAACTAATCGTCAAACTTTCTAGCAGGTTATGATTGTATAGATAAGTCTCGTAGATACCTTTTCGGGTTTTTAGCTTTGTTGATCTCGGGTCCTCCCTACGTTTTTTCTTGTACTCTTCAAAGGGTTCTCTAAATATTTTTTTGGTTCGATCTACTTCAAAGGAACCGATAAAAACGCTCTTGTTATCAATAGCCTTTTCAAATGCGGACTCAAATATGACGGTTAAATACCGAATGGCTTGTGTAGACCGGGTCGAAGTAATCAAAGTGAGATAGTAACGGAACAAAAACGTCTCGACCGCCCAGTATATGATGTTATACCAGTAAAGAGACCGAACCTGTGATTCAAAGCTTTCAACAGCCATGGCATCATCAAAAGCGTCTGATTCTTGTTCTGCGCCCTTTGTTAGTGTTGCCTTCCCAAATTTGAAAGGTTCATAAGCTTCGACAAACTGGTTCAAGTCATTCTTTAGTGGTTCCAGCGCAGCAACGACATCCTGATAGGACGAGTTTTCCTCTAGATTCCGCACATACAGTGAAATTTTATCCTTGTTCCAATTTTCAGGCGCTGAATAAAAAGCGGAGACCTTAAAAAATAATTTGGCCACTAAGCCTTCCGTATGCCTTTGAGTTGCCTTTCCTTTTTCTCTGATTTTCTTGGCCGGGATAAAAAACTTCAATGGGGTCCAACTAATAATCACTTCATCGAATTGCGAAGTCAGAGAGGGAGTTTCCTGGCCTTCAACCGCTTCCGGAAGTTCCGGAAACAGCTCTTTTTTTAGACCGGTATATTGTGCAATATCTTTAAGACAATTCTGGTAGGCGGATCGATAAGTGCTTTTTGCGCTTTTGGAGGTAAACCTTAGTGCAGATTGAGTTGCTTTCATCTGCTCCATTAAGGTTTTCTCCTTAAATATGGATAAGCCTTCCCCGCCTCTTTTGATCTTATGGTAATACTTCCACTTTGCGCCAAGCATATGATGGGCGACCTGTTTCAGCACATAGATCCGTTCACTATCGCTTTGTTCCGTAAGCCGTTTGAGTGACTTCATAAAATCGGGCATTCGCTTATACCATTTAGGAAATTCCCACTGTTTTGAAAAGTTTGAACAATAATTTTACACGCTTTTAATATTCCATTAGAGGGTGTTATTCAGCTTGTCAAGCACTTGTCGAACAGTTTTGCTGAATTCGTGAGGCGCTATTGGCTTCATAACATATTCCGCAACGCCAATCTCCTTTGCTTGAGTCGCTGATATAGCGCTACTATATCCTGTTACCAGAATAATCTGCACATTTGGCTTGATTTTGATCATTTCTTTAGCCAGACCTGCGCCATCCAGTTTTGGCATTGCCAGGTCCGATACAACGAGATCAAAATAATCCGGGCTTTCTCGAAATAACTGAAGGGCTTCAAGGCTGCTGATGGCTGTTGTTACTTGATAACCGCAACGCTCTAATATTCTTTTTTCTAATTTTACCAGGGAAATCTCATCATCGACTACCAAAATATGTCCCGTACCTTTCGGCATTGATTCGACGACCGTTTGGCTGTCTTCAATTTCATCCTCAATGACCGGAAAATAAAGTGTGAAAACCGTTTTTTCTCCAGGCTCACTTGATACTGTAATTGCTCCATGGTGATTCCGAACAATGCCATGCACAACAGCCAGTCCCATTCCGGTGCCTTCTCCCACAGGTTTTGTTGTAAAAAAAGGATCAAAAATCCTATCCAAATCTTCAGCGGGAATACCATGCCCGGTATCGCTGACACTGAGCATCAAATACCTGCCTTCCGAAATGGCATGGGACGATGCAAAACCTGAGTCTATTTCAACATCTGCAAGATTGACCTCCAGCGTGCCTCCTGTTGCCCGCATTGCATATCCGGCATTGGTGCACAGGTTCATGACAATCTGATGAATCTGGCTGGGATCTGCTAAAATAGCACTTTGAGTACTTTCCCAATCTTCGCGAATTTCGATGGTAGCCGGGAGGAATGCCCGGATCATTTTCAGTGCTTCTTTGACAAGGGATGATATTCGAATGGGCTGTTGTTCTCCTTCTTGCTGCCTACTGAATGTAAGTATCTGATGCACAAGATCCTTTGCTCTTTTTGCAGCAGTTATGGCTTCTTCAAGGTCTTCCCGAACCGGACTTTCCGCATCAAGATCTTCTTTTGCCATGGTGATGTAGCCGAGCATGGCAAACAAGAGGTTGTTAAAGTCATGAGCAATACCACCTGCAAGGGTCCCGATAGCTTCCAGTTTTTGTGAATGTTTTAATTGCGCTTCCAGTTGCAGACGTTTCTCTTCAGCCTGTTGTTGTTCCAGTATCTTTTGCTCCAGGGTTTTCTTGGTTTGTTCCAATAACCGGTTGGTAAATTCATATTGCTGGGCTTTGGTTGTAGTCAGGCTTAGCTTCTCGGTAAGGACCATGGCAAAAACCCTGTAAAAAAAGTTTTGCAAATGATCCGATTTTAAGTCGGAATATTTACCGATCCCCTTTGCCATGATGCTAAATACGGTAACCGGGGTTTTAGCAATAACTGTTGCCGAGCACATTTTTGAGCTGATGACACTCATTTCGCCAAAAATGTCTCCCTTTCGTTTTAAACGCAAAATCGGATCATCCCCAGCAAAAACACCAACTTCACCTTTAATCAGAAAATAAACCCGGTCGTTTTGTTGTCCTTCCACCAGAATTTTGTGCCCTGCCGGAAATTCAATAAATTTGGACAACGGCAGTAATTGATTCAAAACATCATCTGCCAAGTGACCAAACAGTCGAGATTCTTTCAGATAATTTACTATCTCGATATTCTCTTTAAAGGAGTGATCCTGGTTTTGCGTATCCATAGACAAAGGACATTCTATTAGTGCGTATGAGAGCCTTACTCAATTAACAGATGGTACAGTTACAAAATCCATTAACCGATGACAATACTGAAACATTACTTGAACCGCTTCACCATGGTTATGCAATTACCGGATTCATTCCAGGTAACTTCATCCATGTTGGCTTTGACAAGGAACAGTCCCCTCTCTTCCGGAAGTGTTTTCATCGACTCATCGTATTCAGGCAATGCTGAGGTATCAAAACCATTGCCTTCATCTTCAATTTCAAATTTTAATTGTTCGGCATTTAGATCTGCACGGACATGAACCTGCCTGTTACCATACAGATTGGTCGCCTCTCGTTCGATAATCTGGTCGTTGAATTGCTCTGATGATTGCTCTTTTAAATCAGGGTTCATTTCCAGATTACCAAAAACAATTGCGTTTTTAACTGTTTCAAACAAGCAGGAAGAAATTGCGTGACTGTCTTGTTTATGGAGTTCACACAACGGTTTGAAGTGGTTATGCAGAATGGGAATCAGGCTTTTTATATAGCGGGTTTTACTGGGAATGGAAAATTGGACTTGAGCCTGATAGTGCTCGGAAATGTTGACCATTTCCTGCTTGCCGGCTTTTATTGATTCTATTTTATCCAGGGTTGCCAACAAAGGTTTAAATTCAAAGGGTTTGGTCAAGAAATCGTAAGCACCAAGTTTAAATGCTTTTAATGTAAGTTCGATAACGGCATAACCGGTCATGATAATAACCGGAATATCCAAGTTTTGAGATCGCAACCTTTCCAGTAGCTCCAAACCGTTCATGACGGGCATTTTGATATCGCTGAAAATGAGGTCATATTCTCCGTTAGCACGTTCAATCATATCCCATCCTTGCTTCCCATCATTGGCCATTTCAACTATGTGGCCATTTTTGATCAAATAACTGGAAAGCATTTTTCTTACTTGGGCGTTGTCGTCAATTACAAGAATATCCATTTTTCCTTCTCCCTGCGCATGGTTCAGATATATTGTGTTAGCCAACAGGTACCATTCTGAGCCGCAAATTGTCCCCCTAAAAAGGAGAATATTTGTTAGAATATTTTTAAAAAATGTTTATAATTTTGATAAACCTAGCTTTTTAAAAAAAACCATCATCTAATCATTACAGTTGCCAAAACGATAAAACGTTGTCAGAACTGTTATTTAATGGTATATGAAACTCGTTTCCGGCGCAAGATTCTCCTTAATTTGATTGAATATTTGAGCCGCAGCATGTACCTATGACATAGACCGTATCAATCTCAATTAGCACTTTTAAAAGGTAAATTGTACTGATGCCGGAATAAATAACAGCTCACGGAATTCTGAAAGCCTAAGACCTTTTATTTATCGGCAATCAGCGATATCAACTTTACTTTCTGTTATTATTAATTATTTCTAGTTAGACTTTGTTTCGATAGCCTTGAGGTTTTCCTATTTATAATCATTAAGATTTCAGGAGGAAAAATGAAATTGATGGTATGCTACGACAATTCCAATTCAGCTCAAGAAGCATTAAAGCTTGCTCTACAACACGCCAAGCATTTTAATGCCAAAGTATACCTCGTCACGTCGCTGGTTGGCGGCAATAAAGATAATGCTGAAGAAAACAGAAACGCGGAAAGTAACCTTGAATTTGGCAAATCACTGCTTGAGAAAGAAGGAGTGGAATGTGAAACCCGATTAATGATTCGCGGACTTCAGTCCGGAGAAGATTTAGTCAAGTTTGCCAATGATAACGAAATTGACGAAATCTTAATCGGTATCCAGAGAACATCAAAAGTCGGAAAACTATTGTTTGGATCAACCGCACAGCACGTGATCCTCGAAGCCCGTTGCCCTGTCGTAACTGTAAAATAATTAAGACATCCAAGCTTGCTCACAGGAACTCAATTACTTCTTTATCAAACGAAAAATGACAAATCGCATCAAAGCAGACTGGGAAAAAAGCATTGTAACCCCGGAACAGGTGCTGGAAAAGATTAAACCGGGAATGAGTATTTTTATTAGTACTGGTCCCGCTGAACCTCGAACACTGGTAAAAGCACTGACCAGCTCAGATGCATACAATTTACAGGACCTTGAGCTGATTCAACTGGTAAGTGTAGGTGATGCGATTTCCCAGGATGAGTTGAAACATCAGAGATACCGTTTGAAAACTTTTTTCTCCGGGTGGATTGCCAGTGATGCGATTACCTCCGGAAAGGTCGATTTGATACCAAGCCGGTTTGATGAAATCCCTACCTTAATGGAATCAAGAAGGATTCCCATTGATGTTGCATTTATCCAGGTAACTCCACCCAATGAGGCAGGTTATTGCAGCTTAGGCGTGGCTGTCGATGTGGCAAGACTTGCCATGGAGCAAGCATCAATCGTCGTCGGCGAAATCAATACTAAAATCCCCAGGACCTTTGGCGACACATTTGTTCCCGCCTCAAGCTTTGATATGCTGGTCTACTCAAAGGATCTTCCAATTTATTTTGAGCCATGGCCGGAAGACAAAATCTTTGACAAGGTTGCAGAAAATGTTGCCTCCATTATAGAAGACGGCAGTTGTATAGCCTCCTCAATCGGAACCCTGTTTGAGCATTTGGGAAAATACCTGGATAAAAAACGAGACCTTGGTATTCACACACCGTTTTTGAGTGACAATATAATGAAGCTCATACAAAGCGGTGCAGTCACAAACCGAAAAAAAGGAATGTATCGGGGGCAAACCATAACTTCCTATGCGTTTGGTTCTCCAGAGTTATTGGATTGGCTTGACAGAAATCCGTTGATAGAATTTCAGGGCATAGATAAAGTTTTTAATCCTACTCAAATTGGGAGAAACCCTAATTTCATTGCGGTTGTACAAGCACGAAAAGTGGATCTTTCCGGTCGTGTAACTCTACACGTAGGAAACAAAGGGGTTATCGCAGGCCTGGCCCAGGCTACTGCTGTTGTTTCCGGTGCCCAGATTTCAGAAGGAGGGTTCACTATTTTCGGTTTACCCAGCAGAAACAAAGCTGGTGAGCCCAATTTCCTGACTTCGGTGGAAAACTATCCAAACTTGCTGAATATTCCTGAATCAGTGAATGTCGTGGTAACTGAATGGGGATTTGCCTATTTATACGGAAGAACTGTTCGCGAGCGTGCTCAAGCACTGATAGAAATTGCCCATCCTGATGACCGGGAAGAACTGATTACCAAAGCCAAGGAAGCCAATCTTATTTACAAAGACCAGATTTTTCTTAAGGACAATGCTCATCTATACCCAGCTGATGCAGCAACACAACATGTATTTAAAAACGGTCTCAAAGTTAGGTTTAGAGCCATCAAGCCATCCGACGAAGACGAAATGCGGCATCTATTCTACAGGTTTTCAGATGAGGCTGTTTACTACCGGTATTTCACATCTATCAAAACTATGCCTCACACAAAAATGCAGGAATACGTCAATATCGACTATAGTCAGGTGATGTCAATCGTCGGATTGATTAATGAACCAGGTCAAGGTCATATCATAGCCGAAGCCAGGTTTGTAAAAGAACCCGATACACCTTTCGCAGATGTGGCATTTGTTGTGGATGAGGAATTCAATGGAATTGGCATTGCTACCTATCTTTATAAAATGTTGATCAGGCTGGCCAAAGAAAGGGGGCTTCATGGATTTACAGCCGATGTATTATCATCCAATGCAGGCATGATGGCTGTCTTTGAAAAAGGCGGCATTGTAAAAGCCAAGCTTGAATACGGTGTTTATAAATTAAAAATGCCCTTTGAAGAAACCACATTGTAACCCCAAGTATTCCTACCGGATTAAAAACAAGGATGTTTTCTCTATTTCGCTTTACAATATTGCTCCTTTTATTCCCCGTGCCTGCGATACCGGCCTTGGCAAGCTCGGTATCGCCCGCGCCCGGTCCAAATTTGGCTGGCATTCTGTTTTTTAAAACCGATTGCGTTGAATGCTTGGAAGTCATTAATGAAATTATTCCCACTGCATTTGATAAGAGTTCAAGCGATCGTTCAATCCTTGCTGTAAATAATTCACTTCCGGATGGTGGGCAGTTGTTTTTAGAGTTTCTAATGACTCGAAAAATTCCTCCAAACGCAACGCTTCCCATATTCATAACCCAAAATGAAATCTGGAGCAGCAAGGAAGAGATTTCAAGGAACTTAAATAACTTACTCAGATCCCAGCACGATTTTTTTCCCCCGGATCATTTTCCAAGCAAGAATCTGGTCGCCAATCTGGTATCTCCAAACCCGAATCAAAGATATTCAACTGCGTTTTTGATCACCAAAAACACAAGACCCAAACAACAAAACTGGTTAGATTATTTTTACAGCAATTATCAAAAAGACCCGGTTGGAAATGGAACTGCTGTAATTGTATTGTTAGGCATGATTTTTAGTTTGGCTTATATCTTCAAACTGTTCATTAACAGACCAGCAGATAGCCAGTTTGCACTGCCAAGTTTATATCCTGTGCTTTGCTTGATCGCTATGGGAATAGCAATATACTTGTTTATGTCGGGATTGATGGAAAGTGAACTCAGCTGCGGACCGGTAGGAGAGTGCAATACCGTTCAACAAAGCAAATATGCAAAACTGTTTGGAATCATTCCCGTTAGTCTTTTGGGAATGTTTGCATATGCTGCCTGTATAGTGTTCTGGTTAGCGGCAAGATTTGATGTTTGGAGTCAAAAAAAACTTTTTGTTGTATCAGCCTGGGCGTGTTCGGTCATTGCAGTTTGCTTTTTTGTTTATTTAACTTTTTTGGAACCTTTTGTCATCGGTGCAACCTGCATTTGGTGTGTTACATCTGCCACCATCACTACAATTACCGCCTTAGTCGCTACAAAACCGGCATTAGCCGCAATACACTCTTAAGTTCACCTGCCTCCAAGTTTTTTTTGTATATGACTTAAGACTGCAGTTCGTCAATTCTGCTGTATAGGGCGAGGGATACAAACATCGGGTTAATCTGGCTGAACAGTTAATAATCCAGCCGGTAGGCCTAAGCCCTTTTCAAACAGGGCTCTCCGATATGTTAACGGTTAGATTGGCACTTTCCGCTGTCGGCAACAAGCCGCAAGAGTTAGTAAATGGGATATCGCTGGTCAAATTTTGTTATTGACCAAAACACAGCCAATTATGATAGGAATATCCAACATCTTCAACTGCGCTGGTAAATGCAATTGGACAGATTCCCTCAAGATGGACTGGTTTGTTGGATCTGTGAAGTGATTCGCAAGTAGTGTACAACGCTTCGATGCATGAAACATCGACAGCAGTGACATTTTCAAGATTTAACTTGAAGTAGTCGACGGCATTCGCTGAATTTTCGACGGTAGCCTTGAATTCTCTGGTTTTCTTTTCAGTTAGGGCCCCTGAAATTTTCAAAGAACCTGTGCATGAACCCTCATCAATGGAAAAATCTACGCTTGAAGTCAGCGAATGTAGTTGTTCGAACATGGCATTGCCTCCTGATTCATTCAAACATTCAATTTTGAAAATTCTGCATCTATCTTAGAAACACCGGAAGAAATATAAACTTGAGAACGGCCGTTGCTCTTTACTAACCATCCGTTTTCCAGAATTAACAGATCCTGAATTAACTTTTTTATTGAATCGGTCTTCATTATTCGATCATCATCAGCAACCCGGATATTGATTTCTCAAAAATGATGAGTTTTAATCGGTTTTTATGATCGCATAAATGGACAGCTCAATAAATCATGTCAAAGTTAATCATTTGGAAAATTATTTCTGGAAATTGGATAAGTCACTTTTTATTTTGATCAGATATTTTTGATCTATTTTACACCTTCAAATACCCTTTTTCGAGATTTTTTTTTCGTTAACTGGCAAAACATAGTGAACGGTTAAAAGGTAAAATTAATGATTTTTTAAAATGTCTTTTTATTTCATATCTTTGAACAAAGCATCCGGAATTTATACTGTGGAAAAAATGTTGCGAACAGTGAAAAGAAAAACGCCAAAATCACCCAAAGTAATCGAAATTTTGGAATTTAATTCAGGGAGGAACTTCCTAAACCAGTCTGTAAGTAGCTGTAGATAAAGAAGCTATACAAGTGTCTAATGATTTAGGGGAGATAAGAGAGAAAAATAATCGAAAATGTTACATTTTAAACAGACAATTTTCGATCATTTTCTGACATATAAATGGGGAAACAAAACAAGGAAATTAGATTTTACGAGTGATCACTGATGACTCATATTCCGGGTTTTCCTTAAGCCTTTTATGAATCGAATTGGCTTTTGATTTATTGAAGGGTCCCGTATAGAAGGAATTTACTCGGTAATAAGTTGTTTTCGGCTTGATTTCAAATTCAATTTTCAGCTTTGGATATAAATCCATTAAATCAGCTTTCACTCTGAGGCCAGTGTCTTCTTTTGGAAATTGTCCAAGAGAGATTTTGTAGCGATTCTTTACCTTAACCATAAAGGGATCACCTTTAACTACCGGTTCCTGTTTTAATGCTTCAATTTTGGCTTTAGCGGCAACCCTTGTGAAAACGGTTGAAGATATTAATTCGTAATAACGGGTTTTCCTTTTGCTTTCTTTTTTAGTAAATGGCAGACGCTCTCGTTTTAGGAATTTGGAAACCTCCTGCTGACAGGTGATATTGATGCAGTCTTCAACTTTCACGTAATATCCCCCCCGGGAACTATAGTCCAGTTCAACATCAAGCCCTCCAGTTCCCGTGTTTTCTCCTTCCAACTCGATAATCGAGGGTGATAGTTCACCCGACTTGGTATCTCCCTCTTCATCACTTAGAAAGCTGGTTTTCAGTTCAGAAACATAATCGACAGATTTAGAAAAATATTCTTTTGGTTTAGATACAATTTCGGGATATGGTAAATACCCGGCGACTTTTTGATCCAGCCCAAAGTAATAAACTCCGAATATTGCTGCTATAAGTACAATAAGAATTAGAAATATCCATTTTAATTTCCCAGATTTTTTTCCGCTTTTCTTTTTTTTACCAGCCTTTTTTTCTGCCATGATTGTGCTCTTTTAACTCACTAGTCAGCTTGCTTTGTCATGAAGGAACATCCGAAAATATGGGGTGAATGCTACAAACACATGAGATTTTGCATCGAATTTCAACCTGCTTTTGTCAAACGTCAATTAAACCGGATGCCAATTCCTATTTGATTGAATTTTCTTCATTATAACATACCTACCAGTAATTGGAAAAATCTTCAAGAAACAGGTTCTATCAGACGGGACAGTATATCACTATCTTTTCTCGGAGATTTAGGCAATAAAATAACCACCTGATTTGTTTAAATTAAATCGAAATTCGGTGTTTGGAGATCTTCTTATGTGAAACACCCGTGCGAGCAAAGCAAATTTTCAAACTGCATTGATCTTCAGTTAAGCAATGCATGGTGCAAATTTCACTCGGTCTACCGGGAGGACATGAAAAAACTATATCTAAAAAATTGGGACTGCCTTCAACCCCAATCTCATTTAGTTAAGGAATGTTGACCGGATAGGTGTCATTCTGATCATAAGAAGTGAAACCTGCAGCTTCGAAAAAAGAATCTCCTGAGGGTTCAGACAGACCCTTCACAACGGTCAGGGCACGTAATCTCAATCCTCTTAATTAAATGACATTGCCTTAACCCCTGCCAGATGTATGGCCGATTTTGATCAAATATGGTAGCTTGCTCTTAAACGTGGATCAATCGATTTGGCTGGGTTTCAAAAAAACAGGCTAAAGTTTCGGTTCGATTTTGCCGATAAAGTATCAAAGAAAATCCGAACCAAGATGTCAGGAGGTAAATCATGAGACGCATGAACTCCGCGACTGTGTTTATGATAGCATTGGTATTGCTGATCGGCGCATTGTCGCTAGGTAGTTTTACCTTTTTGAATCAGATGAATTCAAACTATGTGTTGATTCAAAGAGGCAACCAGCCAGTAAAGTATGTTTTAAATCACTTCAAATACACCCAGAATAAAAGAGGGTTTATCTTTTCGGTTACCTTTTTGGTATCAGCAGCAAGTATTTTGATAATGATTGCCCTGCCTTCAGTGGAAATAAAAATAAAGGCAAAACCTGCTGATGTTCCGCAACCTGTGCGAGCCGAAAGGGAAGACAGCGCGATATCTGCCGTCATTGAACCTCCTAAAGAGAGAGAGACCCCTTCAGTTCCAGCCGAAGAACCCCCGTTAATTCAACCTGCAGAGAAGCCGGAAGCACCCGCTGAACCGCCTGCCGAAATTATCGAAACGGTAGAGGAAATCAGCGCTGACTTTGAAGATATAACTGAAGGAGAGGATGACGTGGTGTATGGAACCGGAGCTATCTCAGATGCTGCAATAATGCACTTTGTCCACAAATTCCCGGATAGCGCACTAAAATTCCTGTTCCGAAAACAACTGGATGGTAAAGCATTAACCAACGTAGAAGAATCAATTTACCAGGAATGGGAAAACAGAAACCTCACCAGGGGAAAAGTGAAAGGGTATATTCTGACCTTAATGGACTGGAAGGAATTCCCGAAGAAACCGCTTTATGAAACCTGGAAAGAAATCAGGGATCATATTTACGAAAACGTGGATTAATCCCTGTCTTACCTGAAATTCAATTCCCAGACCGACACACCCGGTCTGGGAATACCTCTAATATTGTCTCAAGACTCCTACGACAACGCCATGAATGGAAATCTCCCTTGGGTCTACATAGATAGGTTCCATTGAGAAATTCGCAGGCTGAAGCCTAATTCTTTCACCTTCGTGATAGTACTTTTTAACAGTCGCTTCCTTATGATTCACCATGGCAATTACCATGTCACCGTTATCTGCATAATTACGGTGCTCAACAATAACGAAATCACCATCGCAGATACACTCCTCCACCATTGAATTTCCCTGGACTTTCAAAACATAGGATTTTTCTGGTTTTCGAATCATTGACTCCGGAAACTCCATGGTCTCATTTTCCAAAAAATGCTGTATCGGTTGCCCCGCGGCGACCTTTCCCATCAGGGGCAATTCAATTAATCGGCTATCCTGGCTGGTAGCAGAAGATTGCTCCTGCCCGGAGAAATCATTTTTGAGAATGTGAATAGAACGTGAAATATTGTTCTCAAAAGTGATATAGCCTTTGTTTTTCAGATTATTGAGGTGTTTGTGTACACCTCCTGCTGATGCCAAATCAAAATGCGAAGCAATATCTCTGATACTAGGAGGATAATGATTATCTTTAATATAGTTCTCTATATATTCCAGAATTTCCTGTTGTCGCTTTGTCAGTTTCATTTTGGCTTGTGAGCTGGTGGTTAAGTTATCATTAAATTAATCAAAAAGGCGGGAAAATAAAAGAAACAAACTTACTCCTTTATTAATGAACATATGTATCCTTTTCTTGACTATGTCAAGCTATTTCTTTCAAATTCTGAATTTTAAGCTGAAAAAATCATTATCATAACAAACGTTTTGTTCACCTCATTGTCGAATCCATTTTCCTGTATGATTTGACAAATCCATATAATGAATCTCAAAATCTTCCAGATACTTTATATTTTGTGGTTACTCTTATGAACGATTCTCTACTCACACATGGTCGGATCATCAAGAAAAAGCGGGCGGACGGTATTGATTAAACGAAGCGTGTATGCCTTGCACAGTTTTTTCCTGGCAGTTTTATTATGCATGGCGGTATCACAGAATGTCTCGGCCCAGGCAACGGCATCTCAACCTACAAAAAGTGAGAGCCTTTCACTCAGTCGTATTGTCCTTGACAGCCGCAAAGCAAAAAACTGCCAGTCACTTCACACCTATCTTTCGGGCCTTTCGTCGCCTGTTAGCGTGTTAAAAACAATAGAATTTGAAATAAGTAAGATTGTAAAAAGAAATCGATCTGAACTCTTCGATCTGGAAAACAACAGGAGTCTATTGGACTTTCTCCATCTCACCACCCATTGCTATTTTTCCACTCAGCATATTGTTCTCAATGACCAACGATTGTCTTGGAAAGGGCTTGTTGATAGAATTAATAAAACTTCCGGGACTCGGTCCTTATCACGGCAGATCAGTCTAATTTGGATCAGTTTTATAAGGCATCAAAGCAGGAAGCTTTCTGAACTAGTCAACATTTCATTCCATCCGGCTGAAATATCGGAACACCTCTCTCTGTCATTTATCAGACATCAGAATGTTTTGCTGACTCCCGGTCAGGCCTCCATGTGGCAACATTGCCAGACACGTTTCAACAATAAAAAACATGGCTGGAAAGCGAACCTGATCGCCGGTTTTATGAGCCCTGCATATCAATTCGTTTCCTTTGTTAAGCAGCATTCTTCTCTCAAAAAATCTCTTGAACAAATGCCGCCTCCCGGTTTTGGTGATCATCAGATGATAATACCTGGTATGCTGATCAGTCTGAGCAAACCCGGTAAAAAAGCGACTCCACAGACCTGGCATTTGTTTTATGAAACTTGTGCTGAATACGGAATTGAGCGCACCTATCCGGATCAGGAAAAGCTTCAGTTTGTTGCCCGATTTTTAGGGGTCAAATCGTTGTATCGGGATATTTTTTCTAATCCACTGATACCAAAAAACATCGCAAGAGATCTTCCTGATGCCTTGCAAGCTGCGGAATTCTTTCCATCACCAAAAGGTTTAAGAATTATCCTGGCATTGAGCGCCCAGGAATCAACCATGCAGTGGAACCCTAAACTGAACGAACAAAAAAAGAAACTGTTAAGGAGACGATTCAACAATATTCTCTCCAAGATTAGCCAATCGATTCCGGGTTCGGTATCCAGCTTTTTCCTGGCTGAAACTCATCAAAAAGAACTTGATAAATTATCAAACGAGCTGCACCAGCTAACAGATACTAATCATGACAAGACCAGGGAATATGATTTTTATCTCTGGAGCAGGAAAACATTCGCTTTTATTAATGAACTTAGAAATGAATATCGGCAAATGGCAAAAGTCGGACAATGGTTCTTTGATCTTGAATCACTTAATTCAAGATTGGAAAAGGAACCACAGACATTCGGCCTGTGGCAGATCAATGTCAATCATCTGCAGGAAAAAATAAAGTCGTTCAAACAACTCAGAAGAGCTTTCCCGGAGATATATCAAAAAACCAACGGAAAATGGATTGTTAACAGAAGCTGGCTGATTGACGCATTAAGTGGCAGACCCAAGGCAAGACTGAATCGAAGACGCACACTTGAACTGATCATTCACACCCACCTTAAACCCCATTATAAAAACCACATGTTGGGTGATGGCAATGATTTGATGTTTTTTGTTGCTGAGAACATGGCGGGTGAAATGTCTACATTTCGAGCTGCCATTCAAAGAGAACTAAATCAAAAAATGCGCTCTTCTTTGAAAACAGACGGAGACCTGACATATTATTTGCCTTACTCAACAAAAATTGACTGGAACAAGGAATCAAAAACCTATTTAAAGCTGAAAGAATTTATTAGCCGTCATCGTTATTACTTTGATAAACCAGTGGATTCAAACAAACTGATTCGTGAGCTATGTCAGGCAAGATCTTGGGAAGAGCTCCACCAACTTGAACTCTACAGGAAACTTTTGGATAAAGATTCTGCGATCAGAGTTTTCCCTGACATCAGAAGTAATTTATATAACCAGACACCGAGGGCTTATGCACGGCTTGTCACCAAAAAATCTCTTCTCTTCTAATTAGTGCCTGAACAAAAACCAATTTAACCTATACCAATAAAAGCTTTAAAAGCAGCTTGGTACTTCGAAGTATGGTGCTTTCAGCGATCAGCTCTCAGCCGGTTTTTTCTTGCATTGTAATGTCTTAAGCTGAAAGTTGACTGTTGACAGCACGTTACTTTTCAATGGGAACACTTTTCATTGGAATTTCAGTCTACTTTGGTCTATTCCCAGAGCATGTTATTCGCAGCATTGCTATTGGTATGATCTTCTATCTTGCGATAAAAGTCCTGATGTTGTTTGCCTCGGTTTGTTTTTAGCTGAGACAACACTGGAATTGGATAAATCCTCCGATTTGAGCATATTGGCTATGTTTTATTCGACTCTTTTTGAAAGGCTTCCAGGCGTTTGATTCGTTCGAATAGACTGTCAAGACTGTTAATCAGTGCTTGCACCTTACGCCAGACCTCCAGTGGACGGGAAGGCATACCGGCTACAATCTCGTTATCGTTTGTTTTTGAGGTAACCAGAGTTCTTGCCAATAAGGTTACTTTGTTTCCCAAAACCAGATTATCACGCACCCCGGATTGCCCACCCATCATCAGATGGTCTCCGGTTTTGGTACTACCTGCAATCCCTGATTGGGCCGCAATCAGGGATGCCTCTCCTAATTCCACATTGTGTGCAATGTGAATCAGGTTATCCAATTTTGATCCTCTTCCAATAACGGTCTCCGTAAACCGAGCTCTGTCGATTGTAGTGTTTGCTCCAATTTCCACATCATCCTCAATCACCACAACTCCAACCTGCGGTATTTTCAGGTTCCTGCCTTCTCTCTGAAAAAATCCAAATCCATCTGCTCCAATGACAACGCCGGGATGCAGTACCACCCTGTTTCCGATGTTTGATTCTTCCCTGATGGTGACATTGGGATAAATCAGGCAATCATTTCCGATTGTCGACCCATTCATTATTACTGTCCCTGCATGAATTACCGTATTGTCGCCAATGGACACGTTATCATATACAACAGCACTGCTATCTATCGTCACATTCTTACCCAACTTAACATTGTCAGCTATACTGGCCCGACTACTTATCTTCCGGGTACGTGTCGATCCTGGATGCAGCATTTCAGCCGCCATACAATGATGAAGCATGGGATCATCGGAAAACAAGAGATTGTGACTTTCGCTTTTTATATCCGGAGGTACAATAATCGCCGCTTGAGGTGAAATTTTAAATTCGGAAAGCTGTTTTTTTCTGGAGTCAAAGATACCTGCCGGAGTGGGAAGATTTGCCAGTTCACTGGGGTTTGTAATGTACGATAACCCTCCCTGATCGATATTCTCGAGCCCACAAACGTGTGTCAGCAATGTTTCACCCTTTCCGGAATATTCTAATTCCAGCCGTTCGCTTAGTGTCTTTAGTGTTATTCCCATTTCAAACCGATACTTTGTAATTTAATTATGCTAGTATAAAGAACTAAAATGCTTATCATCGAGAATTGCTGGACATGGCGATAATTAATTAAAACACCAGTTCTTTTGTCTTTTTTAACGAATATCGAAGAATGGATTGCAATCTTCAATTACATCATCTTGTTATCGTCTAAGTGGTTTGATTAACCAATCATATTTTGATAGCATCTTTTTTAAATTCGATATACAAGAAAAGCAAATGGCAGGCTACTTGAATAGATTCATCGGTCAATTGACGCGCTCTTCTAAGAACAGCGATTACCATGTCCAAAAAAATGAAACTTCCGGATATAAATAAAAAAAAAGCCAACCTGAGAGTCCAGTATCTTTCGTTAATAGGGTATATGGCCCGAATAGACGGCAAGTTCGATGATAAAGAGAAAAACCTGCTCAAAAAAATGGCAGATCGTTTTCAATTGTCGGAAAAAAATAAAAAATTGATCTTTACCCAGAAGAAATTTAATGAAGGGCAAATTAACGAGACTTTCCAGGAGCTTAAGAAAAACAAGCTGCATTACAGCTTCATTCTGGATTTGATTTCCATGGCCATGGCCGATGGTATAATCCTGGAACCTGAGCGAATGATGCTATCGCAGGTGGCACGGTTAATAGGGCTAAAACACGAGGAATTTCATAATCTTATTAATTTTGTGCAAGCGACATCAAATTTAAATGATGATAATCATAACGATCCTATGTTCCAATATGTTATTGAAATGTTTTTTGAATGGGCCAGACAAAGAGATGTTACTCTTTACAAGCAGACGACATTCGCTATCAACGATAAAGTGGATTGGTTGCTGAAAAAGGACTTATAGCTCTCAATTACGTTTCTTTCTATATTTATAGACATTAGGTACCAAATAAGGAATGACTTAAAAAACAACTCTAACTTGTTGTTTTATCTAATTTTTATCGTTCATGGCATTAATCACAAAAAGGAAAATTCTTGACGGTGTTTTTCTCTTGGAAATACCGGAAGCCGACCTGCGACTGCTTTGCGGATGCCCATCCGACGCTATAAAGCATCTTTCCGCCAAGGGTTTGCTTCCCATGACGGAGAAAGACGGGGTCAAATACGAGTCCGGCCCCAATGCCATTCTCCTTTCAGATGTCATGATTCAAAATGGAGAACTCTGCAACCTCTCCGAATTCCCTGTTCTTCACATGTTTTACAACCAGGGGATGATCCTCCCTGGCCATCCGAATAACTCCTCCACTCCAATTTTAATCGGAAAGAAATCCTTTGTTGATGCACAAATGGACTACATTTTTGTGGGAAACTATGGATTGGTGTCGGAGCAGGAATTCAGGGAAGTTGGCGAAACACCTGAATTTGCCGCAGAGTATTTAACGATGAAACTGAAGTTTGCCCAAGGAAGATTTATTCCTTCAGACGAACTGATGACCGGTCTATATCTTAATGATGAGACTTTGGAGATTAAAAACGGTGTCTTTATTAAACGAAACAAGCTGAATCATTTTACTATCAGCTATAAAGATCAATCCGTTAAGGTTGACCTCAATTTAAAACGCCATCATAAATACAAACCTTCCTATACTCTACCCAAAGTTCGATTACCCAACTATTACTTTGCCATCATCCATTCGGGCGAAGGCGATGGGTGGGATCATACAAGGCCCTGTTTAAGCAGCATCATTATGTATAACCGTAAGTTGTTCCTGATGGACGCAGGACCAAACATTTTGTGGACTCTTAAATCGTTCGGTATCAAACCTCAACAAATTGAAGGAGTGTTCTTTACCCACGTTCACGATGACCATTTCGCGGGGCTTCATTCGCTCATTCACCCTAAACGCAAGATTAAGATATTTGCGACCAACACTGTCAAATCGACCATAGTCACAAAACTCAATGCGCTGTTTAAAGGCAGTGGCTTGGATTACAACGATTGCATGCTGTTTCACGACCTGGACCGGGAAGTCTGGAACGACTATGGAGGCTTGGAGATTCAACCGATTCCTTCAGCTCATCCAATCGATACCACAATCTTCATTTTCAGAGTAAAAACAGGCAATGGTTATAAATCCTATGGACATTACAGCGATATTGTAGCTCTGAATTGGCTGAAAAAAATGAAGGCAAAAGCAGACAGGCCAGGGATTACGGATGAATATTACGACAAAATCAAGGAATCCTTCGAAATCAAAGTCAATGTCAAAAAAATAGATGTAGGGGGACCGGTTGTTCACGGAGATGCGGAAGATTTTGTTGATGATGACTCCGACCGACTGGTTATGGGGCACACCCATGCTCCTTTTACATCCAGACAACTGGAAATTGGAGATGAAGTGGCATTTGGAGAGATCGATGTCTTGATCGACTCTAAACCTTCCGGATAGAATTCTATTTCAAGTCTTTTATTTCTCTAATCATAATTCTGTACAATCCCAAATCCTGTTTTTACCATTCACAGTAGGACAGACACTTAGGAATTCCCAAAAAGCACAAATCTTATGGAGCTTCAACAATCACTCATCATACCTGTATCAGGTCCCATAGACGGCAGCATTCGTATTCCCGGCTCAAAAAGTCTGACCAATCGAGCATTACTTATTGCATCATTAGCAAAGGGAGAAAGCAAATTAACCGGTCTGTTACACTCCGATGATACGCACTATATGATTCAAATCTGCAAATCATTGGGGATTCATTGCGAAGTAGATGATAACACTGTTTTTATCAATGGCTGTAATGGGTATCTGGCTCCTTGTAGTGAAGAACTATATGTTGGTAATGCAGGTACAGCTGCCCGGTTTTTGACTGCCATGTTGCCCCTGGGAAAAGGCACTTATCTCCTCAATGGTAATGAACGCATGCAGCAGCGTCCGATTAGTGATCTGATTGCCACTCTCAACAGTCTGGGTGTTGAAGTGAAGGATATTAACAACACAGGCTGTCCTCCCGTGCAAATAACCGGGGGTGGCCTGAATGGTGGTGATCTTTCAATTCCTGGCGACAAAAGCTCACAATACGTAAGCGCCATTATGATGGCAGCTCCATACGCTGCAAAAGACACCAAGATACATATATCCGGCGAACTGGTTTCACGCACCTATGTGGAAATGACGCAGAGAATTATGACTGATTTTGGCGCTGATTGCACATGGCAAGGTGAGCAGGATCTTCGCATTTCTCCTCAAAAATATGTAGGGCGCAACTATGAAATTGAAGGAGATGCATCCTCAGCTTCTTATTTTTTCGGCATGGCGGCTATCACCGGTGGAAAAATCGAAGTAAAAGGTCTGACAAAAAACAGTTCGCAGGGTGATATAGGCCTGCTGGGAATTTTAGAGAAAATGGGATGTCAGGTATCCTGGAATAAAGACCAAGTCTGCGTTCAGGGAAACAACCTTTCAGCTGTG
Source organism: SAR324 cluster bacterium (assembly GCA_028282825.1). Classification (GTDB taxonomy): domain Bacteria; phylum SAR324; class SAR324; order XYD2-FULL-50-16; family XYD2-FULL-50-16; genus JAHJTV01. Next base: position 44,155 of record JANQGZ010000073.1, on the reverse strand, counting down.
GATGTTGATATGAACACCATGAGTGATGTTGCTCCGACTTTGGCTGTTATCAGTCTTTTTGCCAAAGGCACAAGTTATATCCGCAATGTTGGTAACATGAGAATCAAGGAATGCGATAGAATCAGCGCTGTGGTTACTGAATTAAGAAAGCTGGGAGCCTCGGTTGAAGAATGGGAAGATGGACTCAGCATTCAAGGCAATTGTAAGCTACAAGGCGCTGAATTGGAAACCTATGATGATCATCGCATGGCAATGTCGTTTTCTCTGGCCGGACTAAAGGTTCCCGAGGTGACAATTTTAGATCCTGGTTGCGTCTCAAAAACTTTTCCACGGTTTTACGATATGTTTTTGCCGCTAATCCAAGGCTGAAGCTTTGTTTTGAGCATTTTTTCCTCACTCTCCCTCCAAGGACCGACCAGTACGAATGTTGTGAGATGCTGATCCAACAACTGTTTGAGCGTTGAATTAACGGAATCAATAGTAGCCTCGGTCAAAACCGGCAATATATCTCTATATTCAGCCCCTGACGGAGTCAGTCTCGGCATCAGCGAATCGTACAAAACTCCCTGGGCAGTATCATTGTTGCATTCCAAAGCCGCTTTGTACCTTGCTTTCGCTACTCTTAACTCCTGTTCCGTGACTCCTTTCTCAACCAAGTCATTTATAAGTTCAACCAAGGCATCCATCAACTCAGACAATCGGTTAACGCCAACCACAGACTGGACAGACATGATTATTCCTGTACTGAAATAGGTTGAATCTAACGAAATATCGTATACCAGTCCCTTTTCCTCACGAATCATCCGCTGTAATCGACTGCTATTCCCACCGTCCAGTATCCTCTGAAGAAGTTCATACTGAATCCGCAAATTCCGTGTCAACTCATAAACAGGAAAAGACCATTGAATACTGAATTGATTGTCTTTATCGAATACCAGGGATAACTGATTCCCGATTTTCGGTTTGGCATGAATTTGCGGATAATTTTTAATTCTTTTGGATTTACCCACTGAAAACTGACTATTAACGGAGTCTATAATCTGACCCAAATCGATGTCTCCTGTTATCCCAATAATCATATTGGAAGGAGTATAAAACCTGTCATGCCAGTTTATCAGATCTTGCTTTGAGACTTTCTTGACCGTTTCAACGGTCCCAATAATCGGCATTCCCATTGCGTGATTCGGCCAAAGGAGGTTCGATGTTAAACTGTCCAGATCGATCAAGTTATTCTCATCATTATAATCCCCCAGAATTTCTTCCAGAATAATGGATCGTTCCGTTTCCAGCTGTTCAAACAGCGGAAACTGGATAAATTGGCAGAATCTTTCAATCCCCTGCTTTAGGTAATCCAGGTGAATATCCAGCCAGAACTCTGTTTGGTCAAACGATGTAGCAGCATTAAACTCACCGCCAAGCTCTTCCATTTTCACACTCATGGTGGCTGCATCACCCAGCGTTTCGTTTCCGCGAAAAAGCATATGCTCAAGGAAATGGGAGATGCCGCTGTTTTCCCTGGATTCATATACTGAACCCACGAAAACAAAGCACCTTAAGCTAACAGTCTTAACACCTGGAAATGACACCAGGCTTAAGCCAAGTCCATTTTCAAGAGTGATAAACCGGGATTGGTAGCGGGTATCCCTGTTTGAGGAGCCTTTTTTAAACATGGAAGCCATTTTAGCGGTGATAGAGTTTGATATTCTTGACTTAAACATAAAGATCACCGCGTTGAAGATATACCTTGATCAATCTAAAAACCTCTTACATACTCTTCCAGCTTGACCAGATCCTTGCTGAAATTTCTGATTCCTTCTGCCAATTTTTCAGTCGCCATGGCATCTTCATTTAACATCCAGCGAAAAACCTTTTCATCCATTTCGATCCGGTCCATGTCTGCAGGAAAATCCATATCGGGGCTCAGTTTTCTTGACAGATCTTCCTGGCTTTCCATCAGTTCATCAAGGAAATTAGGACCTATCGTCAATCTGTCGCAACCTGCCAGAGCTTCGATTTCACCGACATTTCTGAAGCTGGCTCCCATAACGATCGTATTATAGCCAAATTTTTTGTAGTACTGATAAATTCTTTTAACTGATAAAACACCCGGGTCACTCTCAGCTGTATAGTCAGCACTTTCATTTTTCTTGAACCAGTCCAGTATTCTACCAACAAAAGGTGAAATCAAAAATGCTCCTGCTTCGGCACAGGCAACGGCCTGACCAAAGCCGAACAGCAGGGTCAGATTGCAGTTAATTCCCTCTTTTTCCAGAACTTCGGCGGCTTTAATCCCTTCCCATGTAGCAGCAATCTTGATTAGAACTCTGTTTCTGGGAATTCCTTCCTTTTCGTACAGGTCAATCAGTTTTCTGGATCTGTTAATCGTTTCCTCTGTATTAAATGAAAGTCGCGCATCTACTTCTGTGGAGACTCTGCCCGGAACTGAATTTAAGATCTCCTTGCCAAAATTTACTGCCAATTTATCCAAAATATTTTCCAGTTCCTGCGCCAATCCACCTCCCTGGTTCTTTCCAAATGTCACGGCTTCAGATACAAGGTCCCGATATTGTTCCATTTGGGCGGCCTTGAAAAGCAGGGAAGGATTAGTCGTAGCATCTTCGGGTTTGTATTGCCTGATCGAATTGATGTCCCCGGTATCGGCTACTACGATCGTCATATCTTTTAGTTGGGAAAGCTTATCAGCCATGAAATCTCCTATTGTTGTCTTAAATGTGAAGATAATGTGTTTGCAGGATATTGTTGCTTAAGTATTGGCTAATTTTAAGCCAGCAAGACTCATACAAATCGTTCTTCTATTGGAAACGGTTGTAAGGTCGGATCAAATATGCGAGGTTTTTATTTTCCTAGAATTAAGATTATTCCTTGAAATCAATTTCTGGCAAGGCTATCTGTGTCCTATTTCATATTCGAAGATGTAATCAATATAAATCAGCAGTTTACCTTGGCGGGAGAAGAGGCTCGACACCTGCTGAGTTCCCGTAGAATTCAATTGGGTGAATTGATTGAGATTCAGGATAAAGACTTTCGCCGATTTCACGCTTCTGTTGAATCGGTTTCAAAAAGAGATCTGGAACTACTACCATTCAAAGAATTGGAAACAGTTCCCGAATCCCCATTGAAAATAAACCTTTTCCAGGCCTTGATTAAGGAAAAAAACCTTGAATTGATACTTCAAAAAACAACCGAGTTGGGTATTTCAAACATAAACTTGTTTCCCAGTGCTTTTTCTCAGAGATTAAAAAAAGATCCTCAAAAGCAGTTACAGCGTTGGAAAAAAATTTGTATCGAAGCATGCAAACAATCGGGTAGAACAAAGCCTCCAGAGCTAAGCTATCTGGAATCATTCGACAAATTAACTGACTTACTTGCTTCACTGCCTGGTGACATTCCAACATTGATCTTTGACACCGGCAATCACATCACCCACCTTGGAGATATCAAAATACCTACCGGGAAAATCAATCTTCTTATCGGTCCGGAAGGAGGATGGCAAAGAGGCGAAATTGAAATTGAAACAATGCTTCCCATTAACCTGGGCTCGCGAATATTGAGAGCAGAAACTGCAGCTATCTCTGCTGTTAGCCTTCTCCAGTTCCTTCATGGAGACCTGCAGCCATCAACCTGAAATACCAGGTTGAGGTGATTTTTCATGATCCAATCCACAATAGTGGTTGATCCCAGCCGTTGCTAAAGTTTTCAGTTACCGATAAAATCGATCATACATATAGCATATTAATAAGATACGGAGATGGTCATGCACTACGAAGGCAATATGATCCGCCCCCCCAGTGAGGCGAACAGTATTCTTTTGCAAGTCACGGTTGGATGTTCTCACAACAAATGCACATTTTGCGGAGCTTACAAAGGCGAACGATTCAAAATCAAACCCATGGATATCATCATGGAGGACATCAGGTTTGCCTCACAACACTGTCAGCAGCAAAAACGGCTGTTTTTGTGCGATGGTGACGCCATGATCATCTCTCAGAAAAAACTTCCCGGTTTACTCAAAGAAATCAAAACCCAGTTGCCCTGGGTGAATCGAGTGGGAACCTATGCCAATGCGAAAAGCTTAAAGCGAAAAACATTGGAAGAATTGAAAGAAATGAAAGAGCTAGGCCTTGGTATTGTCTACATGGGCCTGGAGTCCGGAGATGATGAAACCTTGGCCAATGTTCAAAAAAAGGGAAATGCAACTGATATGATTGAGCAAGGCAGAAAGGTCAAAGAAGCTGGAATTAAACTTTCAATAACAGTACTACTTGGACTGGCAGGACCGGAACGTTCATTTATTCACGCCAGGGAAACCGGTAGAGTACTTTCTGCTATCGATCCTGAATATGTTGGTGCTTTAAGTCTTATGCTGACACCAAATACACCGTTATATGATGACTGGAGAGCCGGTAAATTTGAACTGGCAGACGCCAAAGGGATGCTTGTAGAGTTAGGCACAATGATTGCTCACACCGATCTTTCCCGTGGGTTGTTTTTCGCTAATCACGCTTCCAACTATCTGCCAATCAAAGCCCGTCTCCCAAAGGAAAAAGAAGAAACAATCCGATTGATCGAACAGGCATTGGATGGCAAAATTCCTTTAAAACCCGAAATGTACCGGGCTTTATAACAGCATTTATCTTACGGCGGGCATTCGGCGCAAACGGATCGGTAGACTTCTGTAGAAAGATACCGATCCCCGCGGTCAGGGAATATGGCAACCACTGTTGATCCCCTGGGTAGATCTTTAGCTATTTCCATGGCACCCCACATGGCAGCGCCACTGCTAATTCCACAAAACAATCCCTCTTGCAAGGCCAAATCCCGAACTGTATCAAAGGCTGCATCATCCGAGCAATCGACCTTTTGGTCCAATAAACCAGGTTCGTATATTTTCGGAACAATGGCTTCTTCCATGTTTTTGAGCCCCTGCACTCGATGGTTCATGGAAGGTTCTATACCAACCACGCTCACTCCAAGCTTGTTATCCCTGCAATATCTCGAAATCCCCATCAAGGTTCCGGTTGTGCCCATACCGGCAACAATGGCGTTAACCTGACCGTCAGTATCTTGTACGATTTCAGGCCCGGTGGTTTGATAATGCGCTTTCCAGTTAGCCGGGTTTGAAAACTGATCAGGCATATAGTAAATGTCGCCTTGCTTTCCAATTATGCTATGAGCTCTTTTTATGGCACCGTCAGTTTTATCGCAGCCCGGGGTTAGCTCCAGTTCCGCTCCCAGGGCGATCAAAATAGAACGCCTTTCCACGCTGACACATGCGGGCATGATCAATTTAATACGGAACCCGAGAGCCGAAGCGATCATTGCCATTCCAATTCCCGTGTTTCCCGAGGTCGGCTCAAGTATCACTTTCCCCTCAGTTAAATCTCCGGATTCCATCCCCTCTTTCAGCATATGGTAAGCCGATCTATCTTTAATGGAACCGCCAGGATTTGTACCTTCCAGTTTACCTAATATTCTCACGCCAGTTTTGTCTGAATCCCAGATTTTGCGGATTTCAACTGTCGGGGTGTTTCCGATGACATCGATGATGCTCATTTTTGTTCCTTTTACAAGAAGGGTTGTTGAATAATTACAGATAAGCGATTTGAACTGAAACTCCTCACTGGATCTGTTTTTTTTATATATTTGTAAACGGTTTCAATCAGTGTTTGTCAGGTGAGCAAGACAAGTTTTGGGAACATCTGCGTTGGTTTGGTGACTTGATTAAGAAACAGGGCAATCAAACAATACAGATTCGATAACAATAATAAATATGTGAGACTACGATACTATAAAAACGACTATCCGTTATCAATTCCAATCTAAGTGCGGAATTGATCCAGTTGATAATTTCTCAATCGAAGAATGTAACTTGACAGTCGCCGAAGTATGTACCTAAATTGACTGTACAACTTCTCTATCCCTTTAATACTGCTTCCATAAACACAATAGTTGGCATCCAGGAAAAAAAAGATGAAAAATTGGCATGACGAATCAGCAACTGAACTTGTGAAAGCCATTAAAAACGGAAACCTTTCTGCCGAATCATTAATGGAGTCCACCTTAAAAAGAATAGGTGCTATTAATCCAAGTCTCAATGCCATCATCTCCAATGATTTCGAAAATGCTCTTATAAAGGCAAAGGAAGCAGATAAACAACGTGATCGTAAAGAAAACCTTGGGCTTTTGCACGGTATACCCGTGACAATCAAAGACAATCTGGAAGTAATGGGAATGCCATGCACGGCGGCAGCAAAAGATTTTCAACAACACATGCCTAATCGCAATGCGGATGTGGTAGATGCTTTACTGCAGGAAGGCGCCATTGTCATTGGAAAAACCAATTTACCCAAACTGGCCGATGATTTTCAGACCTATAACGATTTGTTTGGCAAGACAACAAATCCCTGGGATCAATCCAAAACACCCGGAGGCTCTTCAGGCGGAGCTGCAGCGGCTGTCGCTGCAGGGCTGAGTGTCTTGGATATTGGAAACGATGTTGGGGGGTCCATCAGGATTCCGGCACATTTTTGCGGAATCTACGGACATAAGCCCACCTATGGAATCGTTCCTGATAGAGGCATGGTTCCACCGGCACCAGGGATTTTTGCCGGCGATTTCTCTTTCAATATGGATATTGTTACGAACGGCCCTTTGGCCAGGTCTCCTGAAGATCTTGAGCTAATAATAAAAATCATTGCCCAGCCAAAGGCAAACGACAGAAAAGCCTGGCAGTTGAGTTTACCTGAATCCAAAAAAAATAAATTAAGTGACTTCAAAATCGGGATTTGGGCTGATGACGAAGCATGCCCAGTGGATAAATCCATTGTGGATGCAATTCACAGAGTGGCCGATGAATTGTCAAATGAGGGAGTAATAGTTGAGGAAAGCAAACCGAATCTGGATTTCAACCGCTGCTTTAATTTGTTTTCTTCACTGCTGAATGCTGTTTTAGGACAAGCAACTCCCCACAAGATTTTTAAAAAATGGATTGAAAAAGAATCTGAATTGGATCATTCAAATTCAGTGTATAAAAACAAGCAGATGATAGGTGCTATTCAACGCCATCGTGACTGGTTGATGAGAGATGCTGAAAGACAAATATTCAGACAAAAATGGAGTGAATTCTTCCAGGAGTATGATCTATTGCTGTGCCCTGCCGTCTGTACAAACGCCATAGCCCACGATCATAGCCCTTGGTTTGACAGAACCATTCAAATCAATAACAAAGCTTATCCTTATTCAAATTTAATGGGTTGGCCGGGATTAACAAATTCGGTATATCTTCCCTCCACTGTTGTTCCGATTGGAATTTCAAATGATGGTTTGCCTATCGGAATGCAAATTGTCGGTGACTACCTGGAAGACATGACCTGCATCCATTTTGCCATGGTGCTGAAGGAAAAAATCGGAGGGTTTACTCCCCCAGACTTGGACTAGTGTGCTGTATTTTAAAGAGAAAAGCTAGAATAATAAAAAGGAGAATGCAACAATATTGTAAACAGCAAACGTCCAGACATCCCAGGACTATTGGGATTTTTCGTCGTAAAATTCCAGTAGCTTATCCAAAATAGATTCTACATCCAGCCCCGCCATCTGCAATTGTTCCTCCCTGGAAGCGAACCGAATAAACCAGTCTGGTACCCCAAACTGGAGTGTGGGTTTCATAATTCCAAATTCGGCAAACAGTTCCAGCACACCGCTTCCAAACCCACCAATTTTGGAATTTTCTTCGATGGTTACGACACATTTCACTTTGTCAGCTTCTTCGAGAATCAAATTCTTATCAAGCGGTTTCACAAATCTCGCATTTATGACACCAGCTGATAGCCCCTTCTCCGCTAATACACGGGCAACTTCCATAGCGGTTTCAACCATAGTGCCCACAGCAACCAGGAGGATATCAGAGCCTGATTGAATTAGTTCGCCTTTTCCGAATTCTATAGGATCGACATCCGATTTGGACAAATCAACATAATCTTTTGTTGACCCCCTGGGGAATCGAAGAGCAATAGGTCCATCGTTATACTCATGCGCCAGGGTAATCATGGCCTGGAGCTCTTTTCCGTTTTTTGGTACCATTAGCGCCATTTGCGGGATCATCCGCAGATAGGTTAAATCAAGCACGCCGTTATGCGTTGCTCCATCAGGTCCTACAAATCCTCCCCTGTCCAAAATAAAGCGTACCGGAAGGTTCTGTCTTGCAATATCGTGAACAATGTGATCAAAAGCCCGCTGCAAAAAAGTAGAATAGATGACCACAAACGGCTTAATTTGTTGGGTCGCCAGCCCACCTGCAAAAGTCACTGCATGACCTTCTGCTATACCAACATCAAATACCCGTTCCGGGAATTTTTTTTGAATTGGAACCAGCCCGGTGTTATTCAGCATGGCCGCGCTGATACCTACAACCTTTTCATCTCTTTCCATTACCTTAAAGAAACTATCACTCCAAATTGAGGTGTAGCTTTTTCCTTTTGACAAGGCTTTTAAGGATTTTCCCGTTGGTACGTCAAACTTGCCAACCCCGTGAAAGGATGATGGATCGGATTCAGCAGGTGAGTATCCTTTTCCTTTCTGAGTGTTGATGTGAAGTAAGATAGGCCCCCTGAGTTCTTTTGTAAGTTTTAGAAAAGAAACAAGGTTTTTGATATTATGCCCGTCAACCTGTCCAAAATACCTAAAATTGAACTTCTCAAACCAGATGCCCTTTGTAAAAAAAGCCATCATGGAATCGTTCACTTTATCAAGGGTATTTGATACCGCCAGCGGCAGTTTATGCTCTCTTATCTGCCGAATGATTTCCGCGCGCAGGACATTAAAGGATTTTGAAGATGAGATATTGAGAATTGTTCGTGAAAGAGCACCAACATTTGCATCGATACTCATTTCATTGTCATTGAGTATTACGATTAAATCCTCATCCAGGTGGCCGGCGTGATTTAAAGCTTCAAAGGCTAAGCCGCCTGTCATAGCGCCGTCACCTATTACGGCAATCGTCTTATAGTCATCTTTGTTTAAGGTTCTGGCTTTACCTATTCCAAGACTTGCAGAAATAGACGTTGAAGCATGGCCGGCACCAAAGTGGTCGTACTTCGATTCAAATCGTGACAGAAACTTGGATATGCCGCCTTTTTTTCCTAGAACCTCCATTTGGTCTTTGCGGCCGGTGAGTATTTTATAAGTGTATGTTTGATGTCCTACATCCCAAACTATCTTGTCTTTTTCAAAATCGAACACTTTTGCCAATGCTACAGTCAGATCCACAGCCCCTAATGAAGAAGCCAAATGTCCGCCTGTCTGGCTGACAGAGTTTAGGATTACTTCTCGACAATTTGCTGCAAGTTGCTGTAATTCAGCGATGGTCAGAGCTTGAACGTCGTTACTTTCGGAGATTTTGTCCAGAATGTTTTTTTTGGCGCTTTTTCCAGCTTTTAATTTCATGCGAGCAATTTCCTGATCGCTAGTCTTTTTTGAAATTGTTTTGGGGATAGAAAGTCCACTTCTTTCCAGTTTCATTTCTGCTTCTTTCTTTTTTCTAACATGACAGATGCCTGCTCCCTGACCAGAGCATATGAGTCTTCATCTATGTATTGCTTTAACTTTTGATCAGATATCTTAAGATTCAGCTTGTCAAATGTCATCAATGCATGCCAGCGAATGGTAGGATCAGGATCATCCAGAAAGCGGTTGACTGTTTTTTCGACTTTGGCTGTACCGGAAGTCTGTAAGTATTTTAGCGAAGGTACCACAATTTGTTCTAGTAGAAAGGTAAGATTTCCATTTCCAGTCTTATTTTTGCTCTCTGAAAGCATTTTTAACTTCTTTGCCACACAATCAACAAACGCATCTGATTCAAAACCAACAAAAGTTTCCAATAATGCCGGGAGAATCATGGGATCATTGGATTCTTTATATATTTTGCTGAGTTTGGGGATTGCTCCCTCTAGCTTTAAACGTCCAATGGCACCAATCGCATAAGTTTTGAACACAAAGTCTTTTTCATCCAACAATCGCAACAGATCCTCCTCCGCAATCAGACCCTCTGCTTCATGCAGTTTCAGTTCTCTTAACGCTTTGTTTCTGTCAGATGCACGCTCACCGAATCTCAGCTGATCCAGCAATTCTATCTGTTCACTTTGTAACATCTTCTCCCCTGTTGCAATGCTCAATTCATGTTAGTCATGACATCTTTGCCCAGAAGCCTGCTGTTGCATATGATTTCTGCTCTTGCATGATCAGCTTTGCGGGATATATGATGATCCGACAAAGACCTGATAATACAGTTTGAAATCCAATAGATCAAGTAGAGACTTGCTCTCGGAAGCCTACTCATAAGCAGGATTCAGCTCTCCAAAAATGGGAAATTTTTTGAAGTTCAGCAATAATACTTATGAAACAAATTAAATCCGATGGACTGTTCGTATTCAAAGAACAGACACATCTATTTGGCATTAGAAACTCAGATTTTGACAGTTACTTTCCACTCAACAAACTGTGGATATCGCCTTCGAATAAAGAACAGTTATTATGGAAGTTTGAAGGTAAACAAGGAAAGCCGAAAGGATACTTTGTGCACCCAGCCATGCTGTTTGGATTCAAGGATGTTAAATTCAGCCAATCCAGTATTGTTTTTTTAAAAAAGCTTAACAAAAACATATCAGTGGGATTGATTATGAATGATTTTTACACACGGATTATCAATGGCAGGATCGGCCCCAAGGTGCTTTCGACAGATTTGGTCAAAAACTTTCCTATCAACCTGCCTAAGGCAGCCTTCCATTTTGTAAAACGTTACAAGCGAAAAAACATCATGGTAATCAACCTGGAAGGGTTAATCGATGAGTTTAGAATTGAATGGCCGGAAAAGTAATGCGGTGCTAAAACACTTTATCTGACTGCTTTATTCTTTCAAAATGACCTAATATAACAGCCATCACTTGCTCAATCGACAAATCAGAGGTATCCACATGAACTGCGTCGTCGGCAATTTTTAGCGGAGCAATCTCTCGATCCATGTCATATTTGTCCCGCTGATTAATGCTTTTAAGCAACTCTTCAAATTCCTCGCCTTCTTGCGGAATATTCAAATCAATTGCTCTTCTTTTCGCCCTTACCAGGGGTTTGGCATCCAGGTAAAACTTGTAGGGGGTATTGGGGAATACGATGGTTCCAATGTCTCTTCCATCAATTACAACAGAGTAGCTCTGGGAGATTTTTCTGATTTTTGCATTGACCAGTTCTCTACAACGGGGACAATCTGCAATGTATTTGACTTGCTTGGTTAATTCAGGCACTCGGAGTTCTTTGGCAACCTGCCTGCCTTTCAACCACATGATCTGCAAATGGTTTTCATATGTAATTGAAATCAGGTCCGGATTACCGGCAACCGCCTCAGCAATTTGATCTTCGTGATCTGCGCACTTTCCCTCAAAAGACTGCATTCCATAGAGTGTAAACGTTCTATAAATTGCACCGGAGTCGATATATTCAATGTTTAACTCCTTAGCCAGTAGTTTAGCGACTGTACTTTTACCAGAACCTGCCGGACCATCAATTGCTATAATCATAAAAAACCATGTTTTACTAAGAATTCCACATCAACGAAAGAATAAAAAAATGCCGGATTAAACAGCCACCTCAAAACCGTAATCAGCAGTACCAATTAATTCCAGGTCAACAAATCATTTGTCAACAGTGTTTTGATGGTGAGTTTATACCAACAATCATAAATAAGCCTAATGGTTTGATACCGTTTTCGCAATGTCCGGTTTTAGAAATAAGCACTTTCAGTTTGAAGCTTTCAGCAGGGTCTATACCTATCAGCTGAATAGTCACATGGAAAAAGTACTATCTTAGGATATTCGTTATACCTGTTTACCTTGGTGTTCAATTTGCATTTTCTATTCGAAACAACCATTGTACCAAAGATACATTCAGGGCTAAACTAATGAAAAAACTAAACAAAATCCTTCTTTCATTGCTAATTCTCTCTTGCTTCATTGCCAGCAACTTACAAGCAGAAATCATTATTCTGGAAAATAATGATATTCTCCAGGGAAAGATAACCCGGTATTCCAAAGACACAATAACCATAGAAACGGAAAAAGAAACCCTTGAACTCCCGACATCTAATGTTCGTTTAATTGACTACCTGAGTTCAGCCCAAAAATATCAGACAAAGGAACAGACAGGTAACAAATTTTTGCTTTATCTTAAAAACGGTGAAATCATTGAAGGAATCATCACGCAGTTCACCAACGAGTTTTTAACAATAGAATCTCCGGAAGGGTATGGTGTTTTACAAATTCCCATTTCCAGCGTCAATTTTTTGACAACCGGAAGATCCCATATTGAATTAAATCAGCGCGATGCCATTGGTTACTCACAAAAAAGATCCACTCTTGATTCATCTTCCGGTCTTACTTCTTATGCCAGCAACCAGCTGAGTTACAAATTCTTCCTGAGTAAGGAGATGTTTGGAAACATTTTACTGGCTTATGGAAATGTTTCGTATGGAAGTAATAAACTTCAGCTTCTCTCTATGGATTATCGAATGGGGCTTACCTTTAAAAAAGTACAGAATATCCTCCTCTATTACGGAGGTTCCATAGGTTATATGCAAATTAAGGATGACACCCAGAATATTGAAGGAACAGGAACGGGATATGGAGCCTTTATAGGAGCAGAAATTTTCTTCCCATCCCTTCCTAATTTCGGCTTCTCAGGGGAACTTGGATACAGCACAAAAAAAGTGGATGATTACGAATCCACAGACTTGTCAATTAGCTCTTTTCCAGCTTTCTCCATCCACTACTATTTTTAGAGATAAAATAGAGGTTTTCAGAATCTGTCGACGAATAGAGGATACCTTTCAAGTCATCAGATTTAGGCATGTTTGTTTTATTTCAACAAGATAAAGATTGGATGAAGTCAATTTTGAATTGAGTTCATTCCCGGGGGCCATCTAGAATTAGAGGACATAGTAATTCGTCTGGCATTTGATTTATATGCCTTGAAAACCCCTCTAATCCAATGGCTGGGAGTATAACACGGCCACCGCATAACCTCTAAGATCACATATACAGAAATCTAGCAAAATTAACTTTTATTATTGGATCGGCTCTCTTAATCCTTTGAGTTGACTGATTTCTGCAGAATTACTCTACTTCTAATCAATTCCTAAACGAATCGATTTTACTCCTTGAGATTTCGGTTTTTCCTCCCTTGGGAAGTTTTCTCTCGGTTTGGCAATACGCACTTTTAAAACTCTGCTTTCGTATTCATTATCATTTAAATGTTCGATTGAACTGTTCGCCCCCTGTTCATCCATTATAACGAAAGCATAGCCTTTTGATCGCCCTGATTCTCGATATCGAATTACATCGGCTGATTTCACCTTCCCGTACGCATCAAAGAGTTTCTTTAATTCCTCATTGGTGGTTTTAAAAGGCAAATTACCAACGTACACTCTTACGTCATTCACGACTCTCCTAGTTTCAATATCTTAAGTGAATTCCCGATCTGCAATCGTTCTGCTTCGAGAAAATGACGAAAATCATAATGGAAAATCAAGAAACATCGAAAATGTCCCTTGATATTGATCCACTTCATTCATAAGCTAACTCACTCATAATTGCAAGAATTCTTTTATTTTTTTTATTCGGACTTGAATCACTTGAAATGGTTTTTCAGCTCGCCAAAACAACCTGTATGTGATGGTAGACGGCTGATCAGCGGATGATAGTCAATCAGAATTATCGAATAAATACGGACATAAACCTGAGCCTTTTTACGATGAAACCAATCACACATCTATTTTGCAAATCGGCAACTGAAATGGTTCCATACTCTCCCATTGAACCACCGGACCAAATCGCCAATCGATTGGGACTAAAAGAAGAAGACATAATCAAACTGGACGCCAACGAAAATCCTTACGGAACTTCACAGGAGGTCATAGCTGCACTGGCAGAGCAGCGCTATTATCACATTTACCCTGACCCGGCACAGGTACAACTGCGCCAGGCAATTTCCGCTTATGCAGGAGTTGAAACTGGCATGATCATCGCAGGGACGGGCGCTGATGAGATAATTGACATAGCCTGTCGCTTGCTCCTGGAACCGGGCGACAAAGTATTGAGTTTTACTCCTACTTTTTCATATTATTCACATATTATTGCCCTAAACAGGGGCATTTACATGGAGATTCCAAGAGAAGCAGATTTTTCAATTTCAGTGGAAAAGGCCAGGAAAATAGATTTGGCCCGCTGCAAGCTGGTGATACTGTGCTCTCCAAACAATCCCTCAGGAAATCTTGTTTCGGAAGAGGTATTAGATTATTTTCTTAATCAAGATCTTGTTGTCATGCTGGACGAAGCTTATTTTGAATTCTCGGCAATCAGCCATGTTTCAAAACTTAAGAATCATAACAATTTGCTTGTGCTCAGGACTTTTTCCAAATGTTTTGGCATGGCAGGATTGAGGGTCGGATATGGCTTGGGATCATCTGAATTGATCTCTGCCATGATGAAAATAAAACCACCCTTTAGTGTTAATGTGGCCGCCGAAGCTGCGTTAAAAGTCTGCCTCGAAAATCTCAGCTTTTACCGAAATCAGGTTCAAAAAATTATCGACACCAGGGAATGGACGATTAATCAATTAAAAACCTTTAAGCAATTGAAAGTATTCGATTCCAACTCTAATTTCATACTTTGCCGTGTTGAAGGCTTTGAAGCGGCCCAATTGTGTAAGGAACTGGAAAAGACTGGTATACTGCTGAGATATTTCGGTACTAGTCTCTTGAAGGATTGTATTAGAGTTTCAGTGGGAACTGCCAATCAAATGTCTATATTCATTAAACGATTAGCTACTTTTATCCGTTAACCACACATAAAAAAAGGGCTCCGAATCCAGTGCATTCCAAGCCCTTTTATATAGTTGATTAGATTTGAAAGTATCGACTTTTAGCCGTCGACTTTCATCTTTTCAAGTATTTCGTTTTTAATTTTTTCCCATTGATCTACAGGAACTTTACATGAACCAACTTTCTCGTGACCTCCTCCACCATATTTGAACATTAGCTTTCCGACATTGGTTTTGCTGGTCCGGTTCAAGATGCTGTGACCGCACTGAATATAGACGTTCTCTTTCTCTTTGTCCCATCCAAGTCGAATTTCGATATTCTGATCAGGGTGGCTGGCAAATACAATGAAGCGATTTCCACAATAAACCGTCTCTTCGTTTAGTAAATTGGTTATCACGACATTTCTATCAAACGTCGTGCAACGTCTAAGCATATCTTTGAATAAAATCTGCTGTTCATTGTACAGCATAGCCCTTTCTTGAACATCTGGTATTTGCAAAATCTCTTCAACAGTTTTGGTCCGACAATATTGGATCATATCTCTTACAAATTGCTCATGCCCAATCTTGAAATCACCTGCTTCTGACAGGCCCGTCCTGGGATCAATGATAAATGCTAACAAAATCCATTCCTCGGCCAGCAAAATCTCATCCAGTGTTAGATCTGCCGAATCATATTTGTTTACTGCCTCCAAAAGTGGCAAAAAATGCGTTCCAAATGTCTTTTCACCACCATAATATTCCCAAATTACTTGTGCCGCACTAAGAGCCTCTCTGGAATCCCCTTCAAATTCCAGGTTTTCCAGTTCCAGTCGCTCTTCCTCACTTGAATGGTGGTCAAACCAGAGACCGCATCCCTTGGCATAGGGCACATTTGCTAAAACATCATTGGAGGTAACTTCTACTGAATTGCTCTGCACATCCCTTGGATGCACAAACTTAAATTCGTCAACAATACCTTTTTCTGTTAGCAGCGCAGCACAGACCAAACCATCAAAATCATCACGGGTCAAAAGTCTCATCCGAATCGCTCCTTAAATATACAGTTAATTGATTATTCAATGAATAGTGACATGTTCAAATAATAAAACCAGGCTCTATTTGTTATACATTTGTTCAAATGATTTCCCCATTGCATTATAAGATTTGCGTTTTGGAGTCTTTTCCGGAAGCTTTGACGAGAAATATTTGTATAAGTAATTTACCCGCCTTAAAATATTGCTGCTGATAAGCTTGGTAAATTTCTCTTTGTCCGGGTCATAGTGCAAAACTTTGCTGCATATGTTGTGGAGAATCTTAGTATCCAGCTTTTTGTAGTATTTAAAACGGGTTTCATAAAAATCCATACCATATGCGAGGAAATTATCCGTTTTCAAAGGTGTGAGATAACGCGTTTTTTCTTTTCGTTGCCATCCAAATCCTTTAGCCAACCCTTTAATTTTGATTTCCTTTTCAAGCAGATCACAATTGCCAAAATCGATGGCGAGTACAAGGTTGTTGTTTTTCGAATTATAGCGAATCAAATAATTGTTTGGATTCCTGTCTTCATCATAAGTGATCCAACGGTTGATCATATCAAGAGCTAATTGCTCAATCAGTTCGGGATAAACAGTATAGTTGGCCCCGGAGAGCTGTTCGGCTTTTACAATCAACTTTGTGGCTTTGTAGAGCACTCCTTTTATTTTTGTAACAATAACGGGAACAGAAAGAGTTCGTGAAAACAGATCCAGAAAAAAAACGATCATCGCCATTTCAGATTCGATAACATCTTTGCCTTTGATCGGTTTCACCAGCCATTTGCTGTTTGGAGAATCTTTTTCCACTGCACCTTTATAATCCCTGATCTCGGCGAAGAAGGGAATTTTCATACTGCCGTCGATGATTAAAAAATCATCCTTAATGAAAGATTCAAATAACTCATCCGATGTCTTGTCGTAACATAAAAGTTCAATTAGATCAGAATCATGAACAAACTCTTTTATGTCGTCATAGTTGCAATTTTCCATTCCGGCTCGCTTAGTAGAATATATTGTCTGGTAAATTATGGTGGATCAGAGTCAGATTTGTTGGTTTGTAAGTTTTACTCAACTTTCTTTGAATTCAGGCTTTTTAGTCTGAAAATATAAATTAATCATATCCGTGCTTTTTCTCGTCTATCAAAAAATAGCTATCATCGGCAATGCTTTTGTCTTCCGCAATTTAATGTTTGCAATTGCAATAGCTAACCATTTTATACCACAAATCATGGATATCGACAATGTTTGAATAATGTCAGGCTGGAAGGTCAGCCCAATCCTATCGTAGGCTGTTTTCTGAAGATTTCTTGAGGATGGCGCCCGTGGGCAATGAGAATGAAAAGTACGCGAACCTAAATAAAACATTTAAGGGAACGCAATTCCGGCAATGCTTGGTCTTGTATCCCCTTAAAAAATAGTTTTAGTCACTCTTTCATGGCTTGAGCCCAAAGGCTCAATTCGTTTTTATAGACTTTCTTCAATCTCAATTTTTTATAAACCCTGAAGAGATACGGAGTCATTTCTATCTCATCAGGATTTTCTTCCAGATACATTTTATATTGATCCATTGCCGCAGACCACATTTCCTCTCTCTCAAACAGACTGCCCAGCATAAAATCATTATCGGGATAATTCTCTTGTATCGTGCGGATTGCTTCTTCAAAGCTTCCTCTTTCAGCATCACTCATCCAATGGATTGTGTGATTGGTCAAAGTTCCCTGTTTTCTATAAGGCTGCAGTTTCGTCACTTCTTCATCCCCATCAAACACTTTGATCTTGACTGTTTGGGTATTTTCAAACGGTCTCAGTTTGACCCGGATGATAGATTTTTCTGTTGGATCAATCGAATATGAATCGGGACCTACCGCCAATTCATACCGGTACTTGTGATCTAAGTTCTCCCAGACCAAATAAGGATAATTGTCCGTAACGATGACGTGGCGAACAATATCAAAAGCATCCGGTCTTTGATCAGCGTTTCGTCTGACAGTAGTATATGATTGGGACCGGCTGAATCGCTTCATCAATCCTGATATCAGTGCATTGGACCTTCTTGATTCGGAAAGTTTTCCCTCTTTTAACTTCAGGCCATTATTCGTCACCAGCAGGGTGGTATTTGGCTGAAGCAATGAATCCTTACCGGAAATTCGATTGGTTATTATCCCCGAACCCGTTGCACTCGATCGAATCTGATATCCGGCAAAAAGGAACTTGTTGCGGCGAACCTTCTTCCATTTTATGCCGTTCTTTGTATACTCGACATTTCCCCTGACCTGAAACAGGACTGCTACCGGGTCCTTCGTACCTGCGTAAAGCAGACTTCCGACAATGGTGCAAAAAATAAAAGTTATTAAAAGCTTTTTCATAATTTTCTCCCTTAAATCCAGTTCACAAACTCAAACTGAAACAAAGGATCCTACCTTTTTCAGTTTCATTTCCGGCTGATTAAACATCTAGAAACATCAATCGGTTCCCATCGACCCTCAATTCTGAATTGTCGATTTACAAAACAGTTTTGTCGAAACCTCTTCTACAATGCAAGCAAAATTGGAGCTTACCGGCTAACGTTGATATCACTGCAACCTTTGTGACAAAGAAGTCGATTTTACAATTTTTTATACCGTTATGTTTGTGTGATCCATTGTAAATAAAGACTCTAATTCGAATTAGCAATAGTCTTGTTTTTCCTTAACCGGAATTGATATAATTGAACATGGGATTTCGAAGGAAACACTGGGCCAACTGATTCAACATGATAACAAATGCATAGCTATGCTCGAAATCAAGGTAAGCGACAAGGCAAAAAGTAAACTCATTTCATTATTGGCTAATGAGACAAGTAAATATGCGCGTCTGGTTTTTCAAGGTGTTGGTTGAAAAGGCAGCAAATTGGAATTAACTCTGGATGAGTTAAATGAGAACGATGGGAAGGTTAATGTGGATGGTATTGACATTATCTTTAACAAAAAAGACAAGTTGTATATTCATAAAAGTGCGGTGGATTATAACGATTCTAACCCTGGAAATGGCTTCGCGGTGAAGGCTTGGTTTCAAGGCTTTTGAAAGTCATTATGCAAAAACTAAAAGAAAAGTACGAAAAAGCAAAACAAAAAAGTAATTACACAGATATATTCGACTAATATAATGAAAAAGCGATCACCCATAATGGTCTCCGGTTTGATTCATTGCCGGCGTTCTAAAATCTGAATTGCTGGCTCGCCAACAGCCCTGTTTATTAAGTTATTCAAAAATCAAACCAATTCCCAAGCCGTGGATCCAACCCTTAACTACGCCCGGGAACGTGAGACGGGTTATTTAGTTCCACTCAAAAACCCGCATTTATTAGCTAAACAATCTAACGGCTCTCCAAACACTTTAAATCGCATGTAATATTAAAAACCTAACAAACTGGATGCCCATTTTATAGAGTTTGCATGAATTATTCAAGTTTTTTTATTTTTTATCGCAAACCGTCTATTTAACATCACCGTTGTATTATAAGCTGACTTACCAAACTTAAAACATGAATTAGCCCCGTCAGGTGGTAAAAAATTCAGAGAATTTGCCATCCTTCCTTCATAACATTGGCATTTAACCATTTGTTTTGATCAGTGATTTTCTTAGACTTTTTACATTCGATTAATTATAATAAGTTTTACCGAAATTGTTATAATCCTTTGATCATTATAAGAAAATTAATCAGTTACCATTCCAACAAGTCTGTTCGTATCGGTGAAACAAAACATGACAAAGGTCCTGATTGTTGAAGATGAAGTAGTGCTTTCAACGCTATTGAAAGCGCAATTGGAAAAGTTAGATTATGAAGTGACTGCAATAGCCAGTTCTGGAGAACAGGCTATTGCATTGGCAACAGATTCCCGGCCAGATCTTGTACTCATGGACATCATGATGCCGGGTAAATACAATGGTATACAGGCTGCGGAAATTATCATTCAAGAATCCAACATTCCTATCATTTTTTTAACTGCTCGCTCTGATGAAGAAGCAATTAACGAAGCCAAGACAGTCAAGCCCTATGGTTACTTGGTAAAGCCCGTCAAGATATTTGATATCAAGGCCGCCATAGAAATTGCGTTGAGTCGCAAAGACCTTGAAAACAGGCTATTTGAAAGCGAATCTCGTTACCGTGCAGTAGTCGAAGATCAAACAGAACTTGTCTGTCGGTTCACACCGGATAAGAAACTGACGTTTGCCAACAAGGCCTTTTGCCAACATTTTGGATTTAACAAGGATACATTGGTTGGTTCCATATTTGGATACGCCACAACCGATGAAGAGCTGCCAAAAAATCCGAACAACCCGGTAATCACAAAAGAGCGCCATATCGTGATCGATGAGCAAACATCCCACTGGTATCAATGGACAGATCACGCAATTTTTGATGAAAGTGGGAATCTCACCGAATACCAGTCTGTGGGCTCGGATATAACCAGTAGAAAGCTTGCAGAAGAGGAATTGAAAAAGCACCGCAACCATCTGCAAGAACTGGTTGACGAGCAGACCAAAGACTTGAGAATCGCTAAAGAGGAGGCTGAAGAAGCAAATCGCTCCAAAAGTGAATTTCTAGCAAACATGTCCCACGAGCTTCGAACTCCGATGCATGGAATTTTAAGCTTTGCTCAGCTAGGAATCACGAAGATCGATAGTTTATCAAAGGAGAAGATCCAATCCTATTTTTCAAAAATAGAGATTAGCGGTAACAGGCTACTTTCTTTACTTAATAACCTGTTGGATCTTTCCCAGATGGAGGCAGGAAAAACGAGCTATTTAATGAGTCAAAGTGTTCTGTTGTTGATATTAAACCAGGTCGTTATTAACCTCCAAGAGCAGCTAAACGAAAAGAGGCAAACAATCCAGATTACCGAACCAAACATCCCAACTAAAATTAAATGTGATAGCATTCGCATAGAGCAGGTTATTCAAAACCTGCTTTCCAACGCAATAAAATTCTCACCGGAAGAAAAAAACATTTTCATCTCTTTTGAATCAGCTGAGATTGTTCACAATGGCAAAAACATCCCTTCTTTGAAACTGATCATCAGGGATCAAGGTGTCGGCATTCCTGAAAAAGAGCTTTCAACTGTATTTTCGAAATTTATCCAAAGTTCACGGACAAAAACAGGTGCGGGAGGAATTGGCTTGGGTCTGGCTATTTGTCATGAAATCGTGAAATCACACCACGGCATTATCGAAGCCGAAAACTACCTGGCAGGTGGGGCTGTTTTCTCCGTTACCCTGCCTTTAAGCCAAGATCATTTTTAACTTGGCATCCTCAATAGACTACCCGTTTAAATAACTTATTTAATTAACTTTTTTGTTGCAATTCCGTACTATTGTTCGGTTTTTGTTAAGAAATAAAATGAAAATCAAAACTGCAACGTAACTTGCCTTGACAACTTATCCGATTCTATCATTTATACTTGTGTACAAACGCCCGATATCTGTTTACTAGAGTACAAAGGAGCGACTCAGTTCTGGGTGTTTCAATTAGATGAGATGAAGCATTTTTAGCCCAATGATTCAAATCCATCAAGGATACTATCATTAAATCGGGGCATTCACCAATTAACTGGAGGAATTGGGATATGGCACAACAACTGGCAGATTTAAGGGATATGGAATTTGCTTTGTTTGAGCAATTTAAAATTGATGAACTAGCTAATCACGAATTATTTGCTGATTTTAACAAAAAAACCGTCAAGATGATAATTTCGGAAGCCCGACAATTGGCAATAAAGGAATTATTACCAACCAACAAACCTGGAGACGAAGAAGGCTGCACGTTTGAATCTGGCGTGGTTAAGGTACCGGAATGCTTTCATCGAATATATGACCTCTACTGTGAAGGTGAATGGCTTGCCATGGCGGATGATCCCGAAGTCGGCGGAGGAGGAATGCCGCATACGGTTTACCTGGCTGCAAACGAATTATTCCAGGCAGCCAACCTATCCTTCGTCCTTTATTCCGGATTGACCCATGGTGCTGCGAAACTGGTGGAAACGTTTGGAACGGAAGAACAAAAGAAAGTTTATTTGAAGAACATGCTCTCAGGAAAATGGGCAGGCACCATGCTGCTCACAGAACCTGAAGCAGGATCAGATGTCGGAGCCCTGACTACCGTCGCTAAAAAGAATGAAGATGGAACCTATAGCATTTCCGGTAACAAAATCTTTATTTCCGGAGGTGAACACAATATGACGGACAACATTATTCATCCCGTCCTTGCCAGAATTGAAGGAGCTCCGGCAGGTACTAAAGGTATTTCTCTCTTCCTTGTTCCCAAGTATCGTGTAAACGAGGATGGAAGCCTGGGTGAATTTAACGATGTCGTCTGTACTGGTATTGAAGAAAAAATGGGGCTGCATGGAAATGCTACAGCCTCATTGACGCTGGGGGCTAAGGGAAATTGTGTTGGTACTTTGCTTGGAGAGGAAAACAAAGGTATGAGTGCCATGTTTGTGATGATGAACGAAGAGAGACAATTGGTTGGTCAGCAGGGATTTTCATTGGCAACAGCTGCTTACATCAGTGCACTGAACTATGCTCGGGAAAGAGTACAAAGTGCGTTCATCTTGAAGCCAAAAGATGGTGGTGTTCCCATTATACAACATCCGGATGTGAAACGACAGCTGATCATCATGAAGTCCTACGTTGATGCACTTCGAAGCCTTATATATTTTTCAGGTACCGTATTCGACAGGATAAAAACATCTGATAATGATCAGGAAAAATACGATCTGGAAAGAACCTTGGAAATTCTTACTCCAATCATCAAAGGGTACATTACAGATAAAACCCTTGAAGTATGCAGCCATGCAGTTCAAATCTATGGTGGTTATGGATATACAAAGGAATATCCTGTCGAACAATATATGCGTGATTCAAGAATCCTAATGATCTACGAAGGTACCAACGGAATCCAGGCATTGGATCTCTTTATGAGAAAGCTGAGAATGGATGAAGGAAAACCATTTATGGATTTTCTGGGTAGGATTCAAAAAACCATAGATGAGGCCAAAGGAAACCCAGCCGTTCAAAATCTCGTCCCAAATCTTCAGGATACCTTGGATAAGTATCATGAGGTCGCTGCAATACTCTCCAAAGCTGCCTCCTCGGATAAGATTCTTGAAGCTGTGTCGCAAGCAACGCCACTTCTGGAAATCACTGGTGATTTGGTATCCGCATGGATGCTGCTCTGGAGAGCAAATGTCGCTGCAAAGGCATTGGAAGAAAATCCAAAGAAAAAGGATATCGAGTTTTACAACGGTCAGATAAAAACGGCTGAATTTTTCATCAGTTCAGTATTGCCGGTGACACAAGGGAAAATGCAATCGGTGAGGGCAATGAATAGTGCAATTGTTGAAATCTCTGAAGCTGGTTTTGGTGGGCTTTAAAGTTTATTGATCCGGGTGCCGTTCTGGACCCGGGTCAGCCTGTCTCTCCCTCGAATCCATACAATTTGTCTACTGTAATCGTTGTCATAAAATAAGGCATTCCATCATCTTCTCCGCTAAAAATATCCTTCAGCACCTCGGCGATTTTAACGATCATTTTATCTTCCGCTACAATCAAAATTAGTTTATTGCTAGGACTGCTTCCTGCAAAAGCATCTCTCAATCCAGCGAAAATTGGAATATTTTGAGATATTATATGGCCCATTCCCACAGTATCAAGCACAGTAGCTCCGGAAACTCCTATTTCCAGAAAGGCCGCAAGCAGTTCCTCAAGGTATTCAATTTTATTAAGAAAAATCAGGGCAAGCTTCATGACGTTTGATAGGTTTAATGAAAGTGTTGTTCTTCATATTGTTGAAATACTTTGATAACTTCTTCCGGTGATTTACTTTGATACAATTCATCGTGAAGGGCTCTATGCTGCAATACACGTGAAACTCGGGCAAGAAATCTGAGCTGAAGGTTTACTTTGTCTTTAGGAAACAGGATTAACAGTACAATTCGAACAGGTTTACTATCCAATGAATTGAAATTTATACCTTTTTTTAGCAGCCCAAATGAAACCGAAATACTCTTACAGCTGCTTACCCTGGCATGAGGTATCGCAATACCCTCTCCAATTCCAGTTGATAACAATTCTTCGCGTTCATATAGACTTAAAATGGTTTCATTCCGATCGACCTCCGGATGAACATTAAATTGCAATTCCACCAACTCTTTTAGAAGATCATCTTTTGAATTACATTCCATATCCACACGGATGCACTCTGGTATTAAGAATTCAGAGATCAACATAAATTTCCTTTGTGTAAAGAAAAAACTCAGCAATACCGTTTTTCCGGGTCAATTTGCTTATTCCTGATATTTGTACTTATAACGAAGGTCCCGTTTTTGATAGTTTTAATAATCCAAAAATGCTTATCAATAAGATTTTGAAATCAATATTCATTTAGATTGATTTTGACAAATCATACTATGAAGGCGAATGTTCGCCAAGATGCAACATCCTTAACGATGTTTCCAAAGACTATAAACACGTTAAGTGACACTAATTTGCTTTTTTAATGAAACATCACTTTTTTTAAACTGGGCCAGAATTAATCTAGGACTAATCAACTCGCTCGCAAAAACTGAAAATACAACAATTGTTATTAATGAATCCGCAACAGGAGGATACAAAAACCTGAAATTCAGTATGATCGCAATCACCAAGCCACCTTCGGAGATCAATCCCAAACCCAGTTTCCAAGGTACTTTATAGAAAGGTTTATAAATGTGAGTTGCCGTATAAACACCAGCCACTTTGCCCAGAATGCGAACCAGGAAATAAGCGGCTCCAATCAACAGACTGATGTCTAACTTAAATCGCCACAATGCGCCTATGATCAAAAGTAATATAATATAAATCGACTTTTCTGCATGAACGACAATTTGTATCGCTCTCACTCGATGTCTGCAAAAATTAGCAACAACCACACCACATATCATGCCCGAGATCAGAGGAGAGAATGACAGTTGGTGGGACATGCCCCCACAAAAAAGAATTGTACCCACTAAAAACATGGTAAATTCCTGGTTGGAAAATCGAGATCTACCAAAAATGATTAACACAACACCTGGAAAAGCACCGATAACAATGGTGATTAAAAGCCATTGTAATGATTTTAAGATTCCGGCACTTTCAGTAGTTACCGTATTTGGAAAAAACACCAGTACCAAGCTAAAGAACAGCAGAGCAAAAATTCCATCCACACTGGATATATATCTCATCAAATCTAACAATCCTCTATTTTGAATACGATAATTCTGATTTACAATTGCAATAGCAGACTGAGCGGTACATGACGCTGTTGCACCTAAGGTAATTGAAGAGAGGAAAATGATTTCTTGAGGTAAATCCAGCAGGGCGGAAAGAATCGGGTAGATTGAGAATCCCACAACAATAAAAGTAATCGTTGATTGGATCGCCGTGATCGAAAAATAATACTTGGGCAAATTCTTCAGCAATCGGAATTCAAATTGTAATCCATATAAAAAACCTATCCAAGCCAATCCGAACAACAGAATTGAATCGAGCTCCACCAGGGTTTCAGTGTCCAGGATGCGAAAACCGAACTCTCCTAATAACATTCCAATAAAAATGTATTCTGTACCCGTAAACAGAATGTTCCTTAACCCCAACGGTAAACGCCTATTGAGAAAAGTCACCCTGGACCCGACCAGGGCAATCACGGCAATGATGATAATTGCTGCCAGAAATTTCATGCTTCTAAATCAACAATATTAGTTGTCTCGGTTTCCCAAATCAAAGGAGCAGGAAGAAGTTGTCCCAACCGGATGTGTCACAATATTAAGCAGTAATGGATGGTTTGTCTACGGTGCGAAAAATCGATTTGATTAAAAAAAATCAATAATCGCCTGTATACGATCAAGATTTTTGGATCATACCGCTCCATTTTCAAAAATGGGAAATCGGCTTGAATCTCTTTTTTTGTGAGAAATATTCCACCAGGCTTCTATTCATAATTATTTGTTTTTACGTTTTATTTATACATTTTTTCTATCAAACACTATCTATAAGACGCATTGCTTGGAAATAAAAAAAAAATTTTTTCTTGCAAATTGATTGACTTTTCTCTAGCATATTCGAATATGTAGAAACGGATTACCAATGCTTTATATGTATTAGTAATCCAAAAACTTATGAACATTTATCGAAAGGAAACGATGTTATCACCTGAAGAGATAAAATCAAAATTGGTTCTTAAAAAAGTAACGCAAGCAAGATTGGCTGAGGAATGTGGTATTTCCCGTTCACAATTCTCAACCATTATCACCAAAACCCAGGTTGTGCTGCCAAAACTGGCGAAAATCCTGGGAGAAAATCCGTTTGAAATGACCCAGCCGAAGAGGGGGAGGAAAAAAAAGTAAAATCTGAGTGACCGGCTAGCATGAAGCCGGTGACTCCTCCTCTCTGCGCCTCCTTTATAATCACAATCTTCTTCCTATATTAGCCCTTTTAATGGGGCTGTGTGCAAATCCCTCTGGCATTTCCAAACAGATGTTGACCTTTTGCAATTAACGACTGGTTTTTGGAAAGCCAAGATAATTGCAATTCTGTAGAAAGAATTATTAAAAAATCTATCCCAGACAATTAAATTGATTTGTTTTTGCTATAAACTGGAATCCGGAATTCAAAAATAAATTGGAACTTATTGATTTTTAAGCAATGAAAAACAGACAAGCGTGCGATTCTCATGGCATCGGACCAACCCTAAAAACAGATTTTCTTCAGGTAACAGTGACGGTGGATAATCAGGCGGAAGCTGTTAAACTCATCTCAGATCTTTCTAAAAAACAGATCGTCGCTTGTGCCCAAGTCCAGGGCCCTGAATCCGGCCTTGCAGATAATGCAGTCGATTGGAGATGCCGATTTAAAACTTCCACTTGGTTGTTTGACAAGGTTTGCAGAGAAATCCAAACAATTCAGGGTGGTAGAACATATACAATTAGCGACTCACCAATTGTCAAAGGAAGCGATCAATTTTTGAATTGGCTTCAAACACAGTTGGTTTCTTCTTAAACAAATCCTTAACAATTTATTCTTGATACATGGCTGTGTGAATCTCAGAGCCGGCTTTTAACCAGGCCCTGTACATCCCTTCGGAATTGAATGGTAAACTGATTGCACCACTTTTATCCACAGCGATCAAACCACCCATTCCCCCAACTTTTTGCAGCTTATCATAAACGACTATTTTGCCGGCTTGCTCCAGGTTTAAACCTTTGTATTCCATAAGCGCGGATACATCATAAGCACTGACTGCCCTGATAAATCCTTCCCCGATTCCAGTGCATGACACTGCACAAGTCTGATTATTGGCGTAGTTCCCACTTCCTATCAACGGTGTATCACCTACCCTGCCCGGCAGTTGATTGGTCATGCCACCGGTTGAGGTAGAAGCAGCCAGGTTGCCTGCTTTATCCAATGCTACCGCTCCAACTGTACCAAATTTACCATCATCGTCTTCAGAATGATCCAGTTGGACTCGATCCTTTTTTTGGGCATTTTTTAATTGCTGAAATCGATGATCCGTGTAAAAGTAGTTGTCTTTCTCAAATTCAAGACTATGATCCCTGGAAAAGGCTTCGGCATCTACGCCGGACAATAGGACATGTGTGCTTCGTTCCAGCAACACTTTTGCAGCCAGAACCGGGTTTTTAATATTGCGGACACAGGTCACAGCGCCAGCAGCAAGTGTGCGACCGCACATCACAGACGCATCCATTTCAATAAAACCCGAACTGTTAAAGACCGATCCTTTACCTGCGTTAAACAAAGGGGAATCTTCCATTTCAACAACTGCGGCACAAGTGGCATCAATGGCAGAACCGCCGTTTTCTAAAATGTTCCTCCCACTAACTATTGCGGTTTCAAGGCATCTCTGCAGCTCGGCTTTTCGTTCTTTCGTCATTTCACTCTGACGAATAGTGCCGGCTCCTCCATGGATGGCTATAGAAAACGTACCCTTCATAACACCTCCTTACAATATGCATAGATTCAAATCATACCTGCCTGTCTTTTTAAGATTGCTGTGAGTTCCCGTCAGTTGTCAATCAACCTTTTTGCATGTCTGTCAATAAAGACAAAAATTTAACTTTGTGAGCAGCACACAATCAATTCTGACAAAGCGACTTTCGATTTACGTTGTTCACTGCTTACTTCTGAGCAATCAGTTGTATCAAAAAAAGCAGCGTGATAAAGTAATCCTCAGTGATAGTAAAATAAATTTTATCTTTTGATGTAACGTATTATAACAATCCAGAGAGGATAATATGGATAAAATGAAAGCGATTGAGATTGCACTCCAAAATGAATTGAGAGAGAGAGATTTCTATCTCAAACAGGCAGACAAAACACAAAACCCTGTTGGCAAAAAAATGTTTGCTGCCATCGCCGAAGATGAAAATGAGCACTATGAACAGTTGAAAGCCATTCACCAGAAACTGGAAGCCAACGGAACCTGGCCAGAAGAGGTTTCAGCAGTCATTCAGGACACTGATGTGAGAGAAGTCCTTCAAGATTTGCCCAAACTTGCGGATAAAAACACTGAAACATCCTCAGATGACAGAGAAGCAATCAAAATTGCAATCGATTTTGAAAAAAATGCATACAAATTCTACATTGAACTCCAAGAAAAAGCTGTTGATGCCCAGGAAAAAAGCTTTTTTGAGCACCTGGCCAAAATCGAATGGGACCATGTTAAATCACTGGAAGATACGCTTTTGTTTTTTGAAGATCCCGCTACATGGTACGAGCAAAAGGAAAAATCGCAACTGGATGGATAGCAGGAATAATTGGCAGCAGTACCGCTGGTACTGTGTATAAGAAAAGGCTAGAGTTTCAACCAATGTATATGAAGAATATTACCGATTACGGGGGTAAAGACGGTAATATTCTTCACTTTTGCCAGCAATTCATTACCGCTTTGCAAAACTAATCAAGCAGCTATTTTACAATTTGTCAAAGAAAAACATTGACCTATAACAAACCACCTGAAATTAAAACACTTTTCAAACCAAGCCGATTGTAACGGGCGTTGCACCAAATTCTTCACTAGTAATATATACTGTCTCCGTTCTCGTGTTCTTATATTTTTTTCCGGGTCTTTGTTCAACAATCCTTCTTGTTTTTTGCCATTGATGCCTCACAACCATTGGCTTCACATAAAAGTCTTTGAAACATTTATCTCTGAACGTCATGGAGTCAACATGACCGTCACATATAAGTTGTGATGGGTCACCTTTTTGATCCAAATATTCATAAATTACAAATTGTTCGGCACTATTCATTGTCTACTCCAAAAAAAAGAGGGTGAAATGGAGCTATAATTCTTCTATTCAATACTCCACTTGACTCCCAGTCATTTTTATGTGTGAACAAAATTACATTTATAAGTGAACATAAATACACCTTATTCACTCTTTTCTTTCCTGTCAACTTAAATTCGCCGTCCCTGAACTTTAAAATTAGTCCTATTATATCAATTTATTATCTCATATTAGGTTTTTCAGGTTATGGAATATCAGCATGATAAGATTTGAGGGAGTGTTCACTTTCACAAAATGTTCAAATGAACAAAAATTCAGATCACTTCGAATTACAGGTGAATGTCGGGCGTTGGGTCGCGGCTGGTATCAGCGCAGTCGGATCCCAGGCAGGTCTGTTCTTACCGATAAGAAGCTCACATCTAAGGCGAGAGAGGACAAATAAGTCTTATTTTATATCGTTTTTAAGATTTCTCCGGCACTACGAAGTGTTTCGTCATTCTTGGCAAAACAAAATCGCAATACTTTGTGATCGGTTTTTTGATGGTAAAAAACCGAAGGTGGAATGGACGCAATACCTTTTTCTATGGTCAACCATTTAGCAAAATCCAAATCCTTATCTTTCGATATCTCAGAGTAGTCCAACATTTGAAAATAGGTACCTGAACATCGCAAAGGCTTAAAACGCGATCCTTTGATCGAATCCAAAAAAGTATCTCTTTTCCTTTGGTAGAACTCTGATAAATTTAAATATCTCTTATCTTGATCCAAAAATTCCGCATATGCATGCTGGATGGGTGTATTGCAGGCAAATGTCAAATATTGATGGATGCGGCGAAATTCTTTTGTTAACGCCGCGGGGGCAATACAATATCCGGTTTTCCACCCGGTGGCGTGAAATGTCTTTCCAAAGGAGCTTATCACAAAACTCCTTGCCGACAATGAAGGATAACGAAGCATGCTTTCATGTCGTAAACCATCAAAAACAATATGTTCGTAGACTTCATCGCTTACAATAACAATACCAGTATTTTCAACTAAATCAGATAGCACCTCCATATCTGCTGATCGGAGGATCGCACCCGAAGGATTATGGGGAGAATTAAATACTATCATCTTTGTTTTTTCAGATAATAATGACTTAACCTGATTCCAATCGATATCATAGCCTGGATATTGCAATTGGCAAAATACCGGTTTACCCCCACTCAGTCTAATTGCAGGTTCATAAGAATCATAAGCCGGTTCGAAAAGCAATACCTCATCTCCAGGTTTGATAATGGCAGTGAACGCAGCAAACAATGCTTCTGTGGCGCCCATTGTTACGGTTATTTCCGTATCCGGATTTGCTTTGTGACCATACACCGCTTCGGTTTTTTCAGATATTTTTTCCCTCAACGAATCCACACCCTGCATCGGGGCATATTGGTTTTTTGCCTTCTTCATGTACTTACCGACTAATGAAACCAATTCCGAATCCACATCAAATTCCGGAAAACCCTGGGAAAGATTGATAGCATTATTATCCATGGCTAGCTTTGACATCACGGTAAATATTGTAACTCCGACATCCGGAAGTTTTGAAATTATTTTCATTGCAAACTGACCTGATCAAGTAAATTAATGTAAGGGCTTTTTTCCGCCCATAGTATATCAAATGATATTAGGTGTACAACTAGCTCTGACCTTGGTGCATCAGGCTGTCATGCGAATATTTGGTTTGGTTTCAATTTAGAGTACCTGATGTTAAAATATGCCAAGCGTGAGGAGAGGACTTTCATATTCTCTTTCATTTTATCAGAAATTAATATCAATGAGGAATTATGGCGCGGATAATAGGGCTTGGCGGAGTATTTTTCAAAAGTAAAAATCCCGAATTTCTGGCTAAATGGTATCAAGAGCATCTGGGATTCAAGATTAGTGATTTCTGTGGTTCAACCTTCGAAACGGACAAATCCATTCCCTACACTGTATGGGGACCATTCAGAGAAGACACAAGTTATTTTGATCCTTCTCGCAAAGAATTTATGATTAATCTGGTAGTTGATGATGTTGCAGGTGTCTTAGAAAAAGCGGAAAAAGGAGGAGCAACCATTGAAGGAGAAATTCAAAAAGAAGCCTATGGGGAATTTGGTTGGTTTATAGATCCGGAAGGGAACAAGATAGAATTGTGGAACCCTGAATCCAGACAAGATTAGTTGAGTACTTGACACTGGCTGACGGCCTTTTACATTCCTGTCCCTGACTTCCGTGTAATTTTCATTTTTCTTGCTGTGTTGAGGGTTTACATCTATAATAGGAGGAAAATAATACTTTTTCGCAATCATCATTACCAGTTTTGGTTCTTCATGATGTTTATTAAAAACAACAAGTCGCCATTAATAATCACAAAAGATGACGAACTTGCTATTCGCAGAAGCGTTAAATACTATCTGGAAGATTTCGACTTCGAGGTCCCAGAAGCAGAAAACGGTGCCTTAGGAATAGAGCTTTGCTCCAGAAGGCAACCGGATCTCACCTTATTGGATTTATCCATGTCTGAAACGGATGGTTTTGTAGTTTTAAGGCATCTCACCAAGGCATCCCCGCAAACTCCTGTCATTGCCGTATCCAGTATAGATATTGTTAGAGACGCTGTGAAGGCATTGAGATTTGGAGCCTTGGACTACTTGTTGAAACCCTTGAAATCAGTCAAAAAACTTTAGAAAAATACAATAATCCCGACACTGCAACTTTGTACTAAGAATGCAAAAAGATTTGAATAAACAGCCCTTAGTCTTAATCGTGGACGATGATACCATCAACATTGACATCCTGGTAGAAGTTCTGCAGGAAGATTATCGTATTGGCATAGCTAAAAACGGACTAAAAGCAATCGAATACGTGAATAATAACAAACCTGATTTGATATTATTGGATGTAATGATGCCTGAATTGGACGGTTTTCAGGTTTGCCAAAAATTAAAGTCTTCAAAAGGAACCAAAGATGTTACGATTATTTTTTTAACTGCTTTGCAGGATACAACCAGTATTCGCAAGGGATTTGAATTAGGAGCAGTGGATTATATTACCAAACCTTTTAACACCATCGAAGTCAAAGCCAGAGTTCAGACCCATCTTTCCGTTAAAAAGATGGGAGAAGAACTGGCGGGCCAAAACCTCATTCTCCAATCAAAAGTCGAAGAAAAAACCGACCAAATTAACAGTGTATTCAAATCTACCATACAGGTCATGGCACAAATGGTTGAAACCAGGGATCCATATATTGCTGGTCATCAAATTAGAGTCGCGGGCCTGGCTTGTGTTATGGCTGAAAAATTAGGATTGGCATTCTCAGAAATTGAAACAATCAGAATCGCTGGAATCCTGCATGACATTGGTAAAATACGAATTCCTATTGATATTTTGAACAGACCGGGTGGAATTCTTGGAGCTGAATATGACCTTCTAAAAGTACATCCTCAAATCGGTTTCGAATTACTTAGCGGTATTCCTTTCGAGCAGCCTATTGCTCAAATAGTTTATCAACATCATGAAAAGCTAGACGGTTCAGGCTACCCAAGAGGTATCACCGAGGAATCTATTCTAAAAGAAGCCAAAATCTTAACTGTCGCAGACGTCGTTGAAGCTATGAGTTCACATCGTCCTTACAGAGAGGCATTGGGCTACAAGTATGCTCTTGACGAAATCATCAGCAATCAAGGGATTCATTATGATTCAGATGCGGTTGAGGTCTGCAAAGAGTTGTTTCAGGAAGGCTTCACATTTTAGCATTTCGATTTAAATATTTCATTCCCTGCATCTGACCCGCTGGCTCAAGTTCCTGTTTGATTTGCCGATAGAGAAATAGTGAGTATCTATTTCGGCACGTCAATGAGGATTGTTATGATCTCGGATCGGCACGTTTTAAAAAAGGAATACCCATATTCAAAATCACCTGCAGCATATTCAGATTCCACTCAACCTGATGAAAACTTCGAAAACATACTGGACAAAGAGCTAAACAAACTAATGTCGCATTCGCGTGGTCAAAAAAACAAAAGATCATTGCACTGGCTTCCACTTTCCAATTCGGCAATACTGGTAGAATTATCTTCCCAAACATGAGCAGGTTCATCTTTAAATTAACCGCAGGCATTTTACGTGAAAATTAGACTCCGGCTTAATTATCCGGTTCCATTTTTCCTTTGAATTTTTTTACTGATCACGATAAGTAAAAGACGGACATGTAGACAAGCAAGACTATACAAATCAGTGCAAAAACCCTTAAAATCTAGTTATAAAATGACATAACCGGTCATTGATGACCTGAATGGCAAATTCGCTATTAGAATGTATAATATCCAAACATTTACCATAGTGTCTTAAAAAAAGCCGCTAATACCAGATCGGAGGTTTATTAATTATGGCTGAACAATCCCCAATTAGATCAAATCGAATGAATGACAATTTGAATAAACGCCGAACCACTCGGACATTGGGTGGAAGACCACCAGTAAAACGAGTTTCTTCATCCGAAGCACCTCCGACCAGAGGACTAATTCGCAAAGAAAGTTCAAGTTCTACCAGACCTGACGGCGGATCTCTTAACAGAGGGGCAAGGACCGCACCACCCACAAGAGGCGGTGTAAAAAGAGTTACTAGAGATGGCGCTACGGAAGACAAACCCAAAGTTAAGATCGTCACCAAAACGCTTCCGGACGGACGGGTAGTTAAGAAAAAAATGGTAATGAAAAAGAAGGTTGTTAAAAAGAAACAATTAACACCGGAAGAGGAAGAAAAGCTGAGATTGGAACAAGAGCTTTCCGAAAAAGAACTCGCCGAAAAGCGAGCCGAAGAAGAAAGAATCAGAAAAGAGAGGGAAGCTGAAGAAGAAAAACTAAGACTTGAACGTGAAGCTGAAGAAAAGAGGAAGGAAGAAGAAAGAATTCGACTTGAAAAAGAAGCTGAGCAAAAAAGGCTGGAAGAAGAAAAAGAAAGACAGGAAAAAGAAAGACAGCGTATTTATGCCAAAATAGAATATTGCAAAGGCTCTTTAGGACCTGAAGATAAGGAAAAAGCAAAAAAAATTGCTGAACTGATGGTAAAACGCAATATTAAATGGGATGGATATATTTCTCTTTCAAGTGGAATTGGAGGAGCGGTACTGGCGCCATAATAAATTTTTAGCATCGATCACTCACACAGGCAGGACGTAATTGTTTAGAAAAAATGAACATCATACTTCTTTCAACCTCAATTGTCCTGCTTGTTGTTTACATGCTCTTTCTTGCTCGTAAGAAAGATTTTGATCTATTAAAGTCTCTTCCCCAAGCTCAACCACTCCCCAAATCAAAATACGAACTCGCCCTGCGTGAATTAAACGAGTTTAAAAAGCTCCCCAAACCAAAATCAAAAAAAGCTCTTGTTGAACACAATTCTGAGCAATTTTATCTGGAAAGGCGATTATACCAAATCCAACAGGAAACTGAAGCCGAGCAAAAAAGCTACTACTTGGCATGTAAAGAGAGAGAGATAAGTTGGAAGGATTATCAAAACTATTTTAACAATCTATCATTAATAGAAAAATTTATTGTTCCTGGAAAGATTAAAGAATTGATTGTATTAAGGAAATTGTATCTGGAATCTGAGCAAAAAGTAGAAAAAGAAATTAGTAAATTCAGCGCCAGAACCAGGGTTCGGCATCATGAAGAACATGTCAAAAGACAGAGAGAAGCTGAAATCGAACAGAACACCCTGAAAAGAAGATCTCAAGACGATCAGACTGATTCCAAATCTTCAGAATCAGAAAATGATCTTGAACATCACAATCCAAACACACAAGATGATCCAGCTGACGCCGAAGGCAAATTGCCCCCCTCTACTCCTAACCAAGAGAAGCAAAACAATAATACTGCCGACCACGCGTCAACAAGCGCTATGGCTGGTGCAAATACTTCGAAAAATAACCACTTTGGGCAAAGTGATTTTGACGATAAATACCCGGATTACACCGGATTGACTTTCATTGACGAGCAATTCTCCCTGGAAGAGCTTGAGCAGTCTGTTGTTCAGGATGCCAATTTCGATCAAAGCTATTTTGTCTCCGTCACATTTAAAAATCGGCATCAATATAAAAACTGCAGTTTCCAAGGCACCGACTTTTCACATAGCAAGTGGGATAAGCCGGAAGCTCCCCATCGAATTTTAAGCTGTAATTTTTCCGGTGCCAAATTTAACTATTCACAGCTCTGTTATATCGCTTTTTATAATTGCAACTTCGAATTTGCCGATCTACAGGATGCACAATTAAGCATGGTAAAATTCGTCAATTGTCAATTCGAAAATTGCAATGTAACAAATGTAGATTTTTCAAAGACAGTCATGTCAGCAGACATGCTAGAATCCATTGATTTTTCTCCAAGTGTATCCTCGCCAAAAAACGCAATCAACCGGCATGTAGAAGAAACAGCCGAAAATGGAACAGGAACTGATAATCCAATGCCCCCCACGACTGTTGAAGACAGCTGACCAATCACTTCGCAAGCCTATCTTTATTCCTTCACCTAAAAAGTCGACGTTTTATAATCGGTTGTTTTTTATAAGCGTATTTTCTACAATCAGCTTGAGTAACTGATCTCCAGCCAAATCAGGTCATTTCAAGTAATTGTAACGAGATACGTCTGAACTAAAAAAAAAATCAACCTTTTACACTCTTGTTTATAACAGTAACCATGGGGAAACTATGCTTTCAATCGGGAGAGGACTGGTAATCAAATCATTGATCTTTTCGTTACTTATCTTTGCTTTCCACACCAACATAAAAGCAGACCAAGTGCTTCTGATTGAGGATCTTGACCCGAATACCACAAATCTTGGAGTTTTTAACTCCTTCAAATACCATACAGTCATCATAGCGATTACCCAAAAAAACACCCCCCCGTTTAATTGTCATGCCAATCGCTATGTTTTTTATGATTATAAACTAGAAGACTATTTTGAAATTGTAGGTGGGAATCTTAAAATCAACAGTGACTATACCAATATAATTACTTCGAGACTTCACACAAAGGTTTTCACAAAAGACGGTGCCCCGCAAAATCAGCAATCCAATCTAAAACAGATTGCTACAGATTTGAACATTTCATTGCAGACTCTGGAATCCGGTAAATCTGTTAGTACAGACAAAACAGTATCTTGTTGGCAACAACTGGAACTTGTGGACAAATCCACCAGGGAAAGGAAAAGCCTCCCTTTTTTACTGGCAAATGCATGCCAGTTTGCATGGTGCAGCGAAATTTACTGGAGCGATAAGACACATGTCAATTTATGGGTACAAACCAAACCAAAGGAATTTCATTTAATCCACCTAAACACAGCATCCGGTGACTACCAATTTAAAAGCAGCACACCAAAATTTACGACTCAACAATTCATGCAGTTAAATGCTCCAAGAGACAACCTCGTAACAAAAGCCAATTTATCTAACGGTAGTTTTACGTTAAATTCCAAATTGGGGAATCGAATCAGCCTGATGTGGAAATCACGTCCTAATAAGTATATTCGAGTTGAACTTATTAGGGCAAAACAGAATAGAAAGGCAGCGGCAATGGTCATAAAAAATATACAAAAAATGATACGACAAAAACAATTCAGTGATGCTTTAAGATTAGTAAATTTCGGGTTCTGGTTGAATCCTGATGATTTTGAGTTGAGATATCAAAAGCTAAGAATTTACGCTTCACTTTTTCTGACTGATAACTTTTTTACGTCGCTGAAAGACAACTTTACAGAGTCCGAAAGATTCAATGCTTGCAAAAGATTGCATGTGGATTCGTCTCTCAAAAAGCTTTGGATAGAGAAAGAATTTGAAGAGGGATTTAAGAAGTTATGCCTATAAAAGCAATTGGATAGACACTGTGACCCGGTGAAAACTGCTTCACCGAATTTTGTATCAAGAATGGATCTATCTTCCAACTTCGATTTCACAGGTTCATAGCCCTGCCTCACCTAGGCCACCGCTCATTTTTAGATAAGCTTGTAAAACCCTATATGAGCTGGCAAATTATTGCTGGAGGCTACATACAGCAAAACACATAAGGGAACAATCGAAGAGATTGTTTGTTGCGTTCCTAACTGCAGGAAGGAATTGATCAGAAGTCACTGGCGACTTTGGGCTTCCAGAACCGTTCAAAGTCAAACCAGCAAGAACAACTGAACTCATCAGGGTTCTCGCTGATCGAGGATACAATAGATGCCCTGCTAATGAAGGTAAGAATTCAAAGGGGTTGCTAACTAAAAATCTTGTCGATTTTTTCAGCCATAGTCGCTGCATCAAACGGTTTTACCACATAATTGCTGACACCTGCCTTAATTGCGGCGATAATGTTTTCTTGTAACGCTTCAGCAGTTACCATCAGCACCGGAATGTCTTTTAAAGCGTCGTCACCTCTGATTTCTTTTAGCAGCTCAAGCCCGGACATCTTTGGCATGTTCCAATCTGTGATGCAAAAATCCACCTTCTCAGTCTTCATTTTCGCCAACGCCGTTGTACCGTCATCTGCTTCGATTACGTTGTTGTAACCCAACTGCCTTAAAATGTTCTTAACAATACGTCTCATGGTAGAAAAGTCGTCAACAACTAAAATGCGCATATCTTTATTCGCTGCCATGAATCACTCCCACTCGGTTTCTTACCTGAAAATTAATGTTATTGACATAACAGTCAATTGTATCTTTAATTTGAAAAATAAATAAATAAATTCGTTCCGTCAAGAAAAGCCTTGTTTGACAAGCAATTGATTTAAACAGCACCGGCTTCTTTTGCAAATCTTGTATCAACAAATTTATCCAAATCGATCTTTCCTTTTAAAACATTCATCTTATCGCACATATAATCTTGAATTTTAGAAAGATCGTCCACCACAGGCATCAGTTCACTAGTCATCACTCGATCAGCAGGTTCAGTTAATACTTTCTTCACTACCGACTCATTTTGTCCCAAGAAAGCTGAACCAATTGTTGTGGCTTCATCGATATTTTGCTGAACAAAATTACCTGATCTAACAAGACTGTTGGTGAGTTCTTGTACCGCGTCCGGATGCTTTTCAATAATCTCATTTTTAGCAACCACTACACAGCACGGATGTTTCGGCCACAAATCTTTAGAAAGATAGAACTGTTCACCATATCCTTCAGTAATAGCTTTCGCCCCAAATGGTTCTGCCACGATAAATCCGCCAATTTCACCTTCATCGTCATATTGGACGGCATCCGGCATTTGTGAAGGAGCCATAACCTCTAAGCCAACATCTTTACCGGCTCCAGGTTCAATTCCTTTTTCCGTTAACAATTGATGAAGCAGCATATGATGCACCGATAGTTGGTAAGGAATTGCTATCATTTTACCTTTAAAATCTTCAAGACTGTTTATATTCGCTGCTTTATTCTTGATAAGCACACTACCGGTTTTGTGAGCGAAAAGAACCAGTTTAATATTGACACCAGCCTTATAAAGATCCATTGCTGTTGGCGCTAAAACAAAGGAAACATCAATGTCACCAGCCATCATAGCTGCAGATACCTGATTCCACCCCAAATAGGGAACTGTTTCAAGATTGAACGTCTCAAATGGCGTGGTATTGTTTAAAGCATGTTCTTTGGTGATTCCCAAAATCAGATGATCTGTGATTTTGAGGTGCCCTACTTTCAATGTGGGTTTATCTGCCATCTCTTTTCTCTCTATTGATGCATTTTTATGTACATTATGAAACAACTAGCTAGATATTATTTTACGAAATGATGGAGGAAATATCAATAAAAAACAAAAAAACAGAAATTTTTCCAATCTGTCTTATGACTTTAAAAGCACACAGGCATTACTGTTTTAGAAGGTAAAACATGACAACATTTTTCCCCAAAAAAGATCTTGCAAAAATCAGTTTTAATAAATAATGTGTACATATGTTCTTTTTTTGTTCCCCTTCCGGTTAACCTATGCAAGCAGTGAGATATGGAACGATTGACTAAACCATTATTTATTTTTCTTTTACTATCAATTAGCATATCTGCTTCTGTTTTTATGATCATCGAATCAGGTTCATTTTTCCAGGACCTGTATAAAGCAGAATCATCACTTTCCTTTATGGGATACTGGGCAGCTTTTTTGAATGAGGTATTCATGGGAATCATGGCTGCAGTTTGGATTCCCGGCAAGAAGAACAAACTTGGAGAAAGCCTGCATCCCATAAATGTGTTGTTCAAACTTCTTTTGATATTTTTGTTTGTTACCACTGTGTGCGGATCAAGTCTCAAAACTGCATACCCATTATATGCTACAGTACAGAAACAGAATAATCAAAAAGAAGTGATCAAGGTTCTGCATAGTCAAATTAAGGACAACAATAAGTCCTTAAATGCTTTCGTTCTGCAAAACCAAAGAACTAATGCCGCACTCAGTGTGCGCAATCAAATCAAAATTAAGGAAGAATTGAAGCAGATGTTAGCTAATCAGGAATCCACATTCGGATTGTGGCTTGAAATATCAATTATTATTCTGATCAGATTCGGTGTGCAATTGGCAAATTTAAGTTGTATCTGGCTGGCAGGGTGGGTTTACCGGCAACCCTCAAAAACAAGAAATGACAACACTGAACTGAAACGAGACCAACAGTTTCGTGCAAAGACTAAACACCAAAAGGCATTGAATGTTGCTTTGGAACCAGATTCTGGCAGCGCATCAAAAACTAATGGTTCAACATTTAACTCCAGACCGAAACAAGCCAACAAATATACAACATCTTACAAACAAAATTCTGTGGCTGCAAAGCACAAACAAATCCCAAGTAAAAATACCGATGTTCAAACTAAACCGGCAGAAGAGCAAATCCTCAAACAAGATAAGGATCAAGGCAAAATATATGATCTACGAGTGAAAATTGCCAGGTTATTACGATCAAGAAATGAAGGGATCAGCTTGTCAGACATAGGGAAGGC
Organism: SAR324 cluster bacterium; assembly: GCA_028282825.1. Lineage (GTDB taxonomy): Bacteria > SAR324 > SAR324 > XYD2-FULL-50-16 > XYD2-FULL-50-16 > JAHJTV01. The sequence goes on along the minus strand of JANQGZ010000073.1, from coordinate 3,978 downwards.
AATTGGTGAGAGAGAAGCAAGCCTTCGAGAAATTGTCAATCCCAAGTTAAGCCTTGGAAGCGAAACTATGCCTGCCTTGGAAGACATCCTGTCAAAAATAGAAAACCTCTACAATGAGGAACAAATTAGAATGTCTTAAATTTTATTATTCAGAAAGGAATTCGATTTTTTTTATAAAAGCCTCCGCGTATGAATCAATATCTCTGCTGTCCATCTCAATACCTATCGCTGAGATATGCGGAACTTTAGACTTGTTAAACAATTCTTTGAACCTCGCATCAAATTCAAAATCAGTCACCACGGTTTTTCCCTCCGGAGCACCACAAGGGGTACAAATATAACGTCCTCCTTTTTTGTAAAACCTGCCGGTATAAGCTTTCCCATCTTGCTCTTTCTCCCCCAGAAACAGGGCAATGAAATAAGGTACGTTCGGAATTATAAAGCTGCCGCTTGAGATACTCTCATTTCCAAAAGTCATGAGTAACATCACTCCATCTCTAAAAAATCCGTTTTCCCAATCTATCCCCGGAGGGTATTTGTTTACACCCCATTCAATCCGGACCCGTTTTGCCCCCCTAATTTCAAGTTCCTTATAAAGCAGGCCGTTCACATCTCCATCATTGGACAATACTAATCTGCCATTTTGAAACTTCAGATTCAGCTCATCTGCATCCAATCTAAAGGTGTAGTTGTTTTCTTTAAACCAGGTCTGCGCATCACCATCTGCCATCTTTGTGAAGTCTATCGAATAAACGACTTCTGAAATAGCAATAAGCGGATACGAAATTAAAAATAGAATGCCAAACAAAACCATTTTAATTTTCATAATTTCCTTACAAAGTGCAATTTGTTAAGTCCGGTTATCTAATGAGTGTCACAGAGACTATTGTAGCGATTCAATGATCAAATAGCAATGTTAGGGTATTTTGAGTTTATTTTTAGTAACAGTATTATACACTGAATCTGTTTATAATCAGATTCAGTGTATAATCAACCAGTGGCCAAGGTGCCGACTTGTTTACCGTTTAAAAAATCGAGGAGATCAGTTTGCTTGGCAATAGAGAGGACACATAAAGGCAAGCTATTGTCCCTGCAAAGGGCTATTGCTGAGCCATCCATTACTTTCAAATCCTTGGCCAGAATCAAATCATATGTCAACGAATCATATTTGATTGCTGAAGGATCTTTAACCGGGTCTCTATCATATACACCGTCTACTTTTGTTCCTTTAATCACCACATCTGCTTCTATTTCAAGCGCTCTTAGTACGGCTGCAGTATCAGTGGAGAAATACGGATTTCCGGTACCTCCGGAAAATATCAGGATATGGTTGTTAGAAATCAGAGAGACCGCCTCAGCTTTGTTAAAAAGCGCTGCAACCGCCGGGGCTTCCAAACCCGTCATCACTGTGGCTTTTTTACCGGCACACACCAGAGCTTCTTTCAAACACACTCCATTCATCATGGTTGCCATCATACCTATATGATCCGCAGCTACCCTGTCGATGTTGATTGGAATGCTTTTGGTTCCTCTAAAAAAGTTTCCTCCACCTAAGACAATTGATACTTCATACCCTTGGTCATGTATATCACATATTTGCTTGGTCAGGCCATTGATTACTTCAAAATCAAACCCTTCGCCTTTTTTCCCACCAAGATACTCTCCACTTAACTTTAGCAGCAATCGTTTGTATTTTTTTTCCATAAATTTTAGGCAAAAAAAAAGGGGATTTGAAAAATCCCCTTTTGTATTGAATTATTAAAACTGGTTCTTGTAAAAGCGATTGACTGTCAGCTTCGCTCCTAATTCTTTTCCAGCACCTTCAAGATATTGTTCAATATTCTTATCCGGTTCTTTTACATAGTTTTGGTACAAGAGACAGATTTCTCTTTTATACTTAACCATTCTACCTTCCACCATCTTCTCAATGATGTTTTCCGGTTTTCCAGACTCTTTAGCTTGTTCAATCAGAAACTTTCTTTCCTTCTCTACAACGGCCGGGTCCAGATCAGCCTCTTGAATGGCTTCCACCTGGGATGCGGCAATGTGCATGGAAATATTTCGAGCAATATCTTTTAATGCAGAGCTATCAGCAGCTTGATCGGCTGCTACTTCGACAAGAACACCAATTTTGGCATTAGTATGCGCATAACTTCCAATAACGCTGTTAGCAGGTGCTTCCCAATCAATTCCTTCCAAATATACAATGTTTTCACCAAGCTTACTGATAATTTCGACAAATTGTTCCTTAATGCTTCCCTTTGAACTTGATTTATCGGCAAAATTTTCAGTACCAACTTCCAGAGCCTGATCTGCCATTTCTTTGATAAAACTTTTAAATTGGTCGTTTTTAGCTACAAAATCGGTTTCGCAGGCAATTTTCACCAAGGCGGCTTTATTGTCATTTTCAGCGATACAAATTGATCCCTCTTTGGTTTCTCTACTTGATTTTTTATTGGCAATGGCCTGTCCTTTTTTTCTCAGAAACTCTTTGGCTGCTTCAAAATCTCCACTACATTCGGTCAAAGCCTTTTTGCAGTCCATCATTCCAGCACCGGTCACTTCCCGTAACTCTTTTACCATTGCTGCGGTTATATTGCTCATCGGTCTTCCTTTGGTAGAAATGATTTTTGTTAAACCGGACTGACATGTAACCCGGTTTTTGTACTAGTTAACATCCAAACTGCTATTCTGCTGCAGTATCCTCTTCTATTGATTCTTCAGTTTCAACAACTGCTTCAACTTCTTTGGCAGTTTCTTCTGATTCCTTGGCTTCAACTACTTCTTCAGTTTCGGCTTTTTTAGCTGTAGTTTTTTTAGCTTTGGTTTTGTCTTTCTTTTTATCTGCTTCAGCTTTCGCCTTATCTTTTTCCTTTTTCATCTCGGCCATCTTTGATTCGTAAATATTTCGACCTTCGATGGAGGCAGAGGCGATCACGCTGGTAAATAGCTCTATGCAGTGAATGGAATCATCGTTACCAGGTATAATGAAATCAATACCCCTGGGATCACAATTTGTGTCAACGATCGCAATGATGGGTATTCCCAGCTTTTTTGCCTCGTTAACAGCGATGAATTCCTTTTTGATATCAACAATAAATACAGCAGCCGGCTTTTTTCGTAATTCGGTGATTCCACCAAGTACTAGCTCCAGCTTTTTCCTTTCTCTTTCAAGACGTACACCTTCTTTTTTCAGGATGCCTACATAGTCTCTGTCAGGCCCTGCAATGTCTTCCAGTTTCTTCAGTTTGGCAATCGATTGCTTGATGGTAGCAAAATTGGTCAACATACCACCCAACCAGCGGTAGTTAACATGAAAATTGCCGCTTCTTTCTGCTTGTTCCTGTACGACATCCCTTGCCTGGTATTTTGTTCCGACGAAAAGGACCTTGCCGCCGTTGGCCGAAAGATTAAGAACATACTCGTATGCATCTTTCAATTTTTCCAGGGTCTTTCTTAAATCTATAATGTAAATGCCCGAATTTGCGCCATAGATGTATTCTTTCATATTGGGATGCCATTTTTGCGTCCTATGGCCTAAATGAGCACCAGCATCAAACAAATGCTTAACAGATATTGTTGCCATTCGAAAATCCTCCGATTAGTGGCAATTAGTAAAAAAGTTAATAAAAATAAAAAGTTAAATTAAAATAACGGTGAAATACCATATTTCACCAAATTTTTTTATCATATCGATCCAGAATTAAACTGGCAAGCTTATATAGATTGAATTAGCGACATAGATAAAATAAAAATGACTTAAATCCCTAAAACGCAAAAAGCCCAGCAGGCACTCTGTCTTGCTGGGCTTTTTTGTTTTAATGCGCCATAGCTTTAGCGCAAGCTTTAGTACCTGTGCGTCATAGCTTTAGCGACGGTTTTAGTACCTGTACGCTGTAGCCTTGGCGAAAGCGTATCCGGCGGCGTCCTACTCTCCCACACAGTCACCCGTGCAGTACCATCGGCGCTGAGGGACTT
>JANQGZ010000006.1:0-37051 GCA_028282825.1 SAR324 cluster bacterium | reverse complement strand
GTTATCGGTTATCGGTTATCGGTTATCGGTTATCGGTTATCGGTTATCGGTTATCGGTTATCGGTTATCGGTTATCGGTTATCGGTTAAACGATTGATATGTCCATTGTATAATGAAAGCAATACCTTTTGTGAAAAAATTCAAAATAAATCAAATAGTTACAAAAGCATGGCTTCATATCAGACTGATAGCTGATTAATGTCGTTAACTTAAGGGGACTGTGATTGGTTGTCATCCTGGCCAACTTTTCTTAAGTTAATGACATTAGATATCTAATAACCAATAACTGATATCTTAATTTGCTTTCAGTTGAATTAAATAGTCGACCAGATCTTTCATCTCCTGGGACTGTTTGTCTATCGGTGCGCCGGACAAATAAGTGGGAATCATCGCATAATTGATAACATCTTCCACAGAGGAATAGCGGGTCTCTACAATAAGAAAACTCTTTTTGTCGACAATGTTTCCTATTTTTTCTCCGTTTGCATGACAGCTGGCACAACTATACTGGTTTTGACTCCCTGCAAATCCCGGATCACTGAATAGTCGCTTGCCCGGGTGACTCAAAAGGTTGTTTATGGTCAAAATTATCCCGGCAATGAACACCACCGGAAGAATTATTTTTATTAGCTTCATTTAGAGTTTGCCTCGGACTGTTTTGATAAGCTGCTGGGAACCGGCAAGTTCCCGTTTTGCAAAAAACAATGTTTATTACTTCACCACAGTGATATAAATGCCACATCTAGTGAATAAAAAATAATGACTTGTTAATAACCGGTACTATTGCTATTATCGTGTATATCCTAACTTCAGACAAGCCGAATTCCAATGTTTGACGATATAACATTCGAAAAAGCCAAAGTATACCTGAACAATCTCAGCCCAGAGATGACAATTCTGTCTTACATTGGGTTTACTAAGAAATACCATGATCTTAACAGGCATACCTGTGCTTATTTGAAGCATCATTTTCACGGTGCTGATGCTATCGTAGTCAGGGATAATCGACGTTATTTGATTCCAATAGAATTTATTGAAGAAAGGGATTTTCTATTTCGAATTGAAAATTTTCCGGCTTCTCTGAACCGCCTCACCCAAGTCACTGACAGGCTCAAACAATCTCTAAGATCCCAGGGAATGCTCAGATTTGAAGTCATGCGGTCTGTCCCGTTATCCATGGACAGCCACCAGGATCTTATGTTTCTGCTTGATCTGGTGAATCCCCAGACAAATTCCCTGATCTAATACCTTGCGAATAATCCTCAATTCGAAATAATCCCCGCTGTTTTTACCAGACCACTGCACCTCCAATCTATTTTGTGTATTACGATTTTTATTTCAATATCTTACCTTTGATTCAATTCTCAAAGCCATCGTTTACCTTGACACTCAAACTAATTTTCAATAAACTTTGATTGCCAAACTAATCAATGAGGAGTGTGAGCATATGTGTCCAAAGGCAGGCCCACAAGGAACATCACTCCTATCATTTAAAACTAGCCGAGGATATTTCCGCTTGTCTTGATCATGAAGAAACGGAGTTGTTTTCTAACATGCTGAAAAAAATCAACAGAATCTTTTGAGGAAGCACATGAACCCAAACTGTGAATTGAATCAAAAACAGATATCTTCCGAAAACAATGAGCGGATTACACTGTTGGTCGTCATCATCACATTAGCAACGATGATAGCGGAAATAACAGGTGGTATCTTAAGCGGTTCCATGGCATTGCTTTCGGATGGAATTCACATGGGAACCCATGCTTTGGCACTTTTCATCACCCTTGCTGCCTACGTTTTTGCACGCAAGCACAGTCAGAGCCCCCATTTCTCATTCGGAACAGGTAAAGTGGGTGTACTGGCGGGATATACGAATGCAATTTTGCTGATCTTAGCCGGCCTGGCCATGGCTTATGAATCTGTTGAACGATTAATATCACCGGTTCACATCCGTTTCAATGAGGCCATCGTTGTTGCGATGATAGGGCTGATCGTCAATATTGGCTGTGCAATAATACTTGGACATGGAAACAACGATCATGGACATAACCATCCCCGTAATCACAATCATCATAACCAGGATCTTGCTCACAGAGACCATAACCTCCAAGCGGCTTATTTACACGTCATCACAGATGCTCTGACATCGATTTTGGCAATAACGGCTTTGCTCCTTGCTAAGTTTTTCGGTTTTACCTGGGCTGATCCTTTAGTCGGTATATTAGGGGCGCTGTTGTTGTAAAATGGGCGATCGGCCTGATCCGTCAAACAGGTTCAATTTTGCTTGATGTAGGAGATTTTACACCTGATATTAAGAAGATAAGGCAACTATTAGAGAGTGACGGAACTATTGTGAAGGATATCCATATCTGGCAGATTTCCGAAAATGAGAGATCTTTAATTGTCAGTTTGCAGACAGACACCAACAAGACCCCCAAAGATTATCATAATATGATCAAGGAATTATCCTATTTCGAGCACATCACTGTGGAAGTAAACAATGAAACCAGAATCACAAAAAATGCCAAGCCGGCTTTCTTCAAAACTGAACAACTCGCCCGGGTTTAGCATGGCAGCCGGATCCAAAGGAATGTACTTGTATCGAATACCCTGGTTACCACCGGTCTACACAACAAAAGCATAATAAACAAGAGACTAGTCAGGTCTGTTTTCCGCCAATTCAATATAGAAAGTAGTCCCCTTGCTTGTTTCGCTCACACAATCAATTGATCCGTTGAATTGCTCCGTCACCACCTTATAAATGATATGCATACCCAGCCCGGTTCCTCCATCATTGGGTTTGGTAGTGTAGAACGGTTCATATATTTTGCTCTGAATATCTTCCGGAATCCCTCTACCGTCATCAGAGAAGATAAACAATATCATCTCACTCTGCTTGGTAAATTTTAGGTTGATGTTCCCGGATACCCCCTTATCAAACCCGTGCATGATTGAATTTAACATCAAATTGGTAATCAACTGCGAGTAGGCACCGGCGTATCCATTAATTTCCAGACTGTCCTCACAATCGATTGTTATGACATGCCCGGATTTGCTGATAATATTACCCATGCTCATAAGGACCTGCTCAGTATACTCTTTGACCTTAAACAATCTTTTTGTCTCGGAAACCTGGTCTACTGCGACCTGTTTGAAGCTCTTAACCAGATGATAAGATTTTCTGAGATTTGAAATGATGAGTTCGGAAATATCGATACCAACATTTAGAAAATCTTCAAACTCTGATTTAGGAATTTCTTTGGCTTTATACAATTTTTTAAATTTGTTCAGTTCGTCGGTAAGATGAGAGGCGCCGCTTACGCCCAGACCGAGAGGTGTGTTGATTTCATGTGCCAGACTGGCTGTTACCTCTCCCAAGGCCGCCATTCGTTCCGATTGGATAAGCCTGGATTGAGTCATTTTCAAATCAACCATGGCATCGGTTAACTCTTTGTTAGCCTTTTCCAATTGGGATTTTACAGCTTCCAACTCAGTTTCCCTGCGTTTTCGCTCTGCCAACTCCCCCCTCATTCGCTCGGAGTCAGAAATACGAGAGACCCGTTCTTTGACATTTTGCTGGATAGTGACTAAAAGTCTGTTTGTCGCTATGACCATGCGTGCAAATTCATCTCTTTTATGCCCCTTAGGTATGCCAAGCCTCACTCTTTCCGGATACCTGGGATCAACCCTGAGCAATTCCTCTTCGATAGCTATAAATGGTTTTGTCAAAAAATAGTGGAAAAAGATCAACAGCATAAAGGAAAGGATAAGATTCCGAAACATCCCGGTGAAAAACACGATCAAGGAGCGTCTTATAAATTCCACCCCTATTGGGTAGGTATCCACCTTAACGGTCAATTCTCCGACCTGTATGACCTTACCCATCTCAGCAAAACTGACTGGGGGTGGTAAGATTTTTAACTTGATATTATACTCCCTGCTTTGACCAAATATTGAGTCAGTCAAAGGTCTCAACCAACCGTCATCCCTGCTGCCTTGGATTTTGGAGAGTATATCGCCAACATCGGATTTTATTGAAGCTTCATAGATAGGTTTATATTCAAACAAACCACTGATTAACTCGGTAGCATATTCCCGATCCAGGCTATAGGCTGCTTGAGAAGCTGATTGTTCAATGATGTTCAATACTTGTGAAATGGTCGATTCCAGACTTTCTTCCTGGCGATGGAAATCGAGATAGATTTGAAAAAAGCTGAACATCATCCCCAAAACAACAGCGATAGCAACTGCCGCTTTAGCCTGTTTGTAGGAAAGACGATCTCTGATTCTGAAGTGTTTTTGTAACGAATCAGACATTCAACTATCCATTGCTGTTATTGCCAAGTTTTTTGTTTAAATGCTCAGCAATCTTTGAAACGTTAGGGTCAAGATTCATTGTGTAGTGATCTCCCGGTATTTTGATTACTCTTATTCCGGTTTCCGAAAGATCGATCCAATCTCTTTCGGGATATGGCGAATATTCAGACAGAGGGGATGTATGTTTAAAAAACAGAATCTCGGCATCAATTGTTTGGGGTCGGTAGTTTTTCATTGCATCTATATTGGCTTTTGTCACCTTAATACAACTGCGTATAAATTCTGGAGAAAGCTCAAAACCGGTTTTTTCGCTCTGATTCATTTTTACAACATAATTAATAAGTTCGTTTTCTTCCAATTCATCAAGATGATGATCTCCTACAGGCAAGCTCCTCCCGAATAAAAGCTCTACGATTTGCAGATCAGTTCTGGAAATCCTTAATTCGTTGCTTTCAGGACCGGGTGTATCAATCATTGTCAGCAAATTGACAGTGTGTCCTTGGGAAATTAGTTTACGAGTCATTTCAAATGCAACCATCCCCCCAAATGAAGAACCTCCCAAATTATAAGGCCCTAGAGGCTGGAAATTCAAAAGCTCTGAAACATAAAACTCAGACATTTCCTCCACACTAGAATGTTGGGAGAGTTCATCGGTAATACCAAGTGATTGAAAAGCGTAAATCGGGAAAGAGTCATTTATGTGTTTTGCCAGTAAAGCATAGTTAAAAACAAAACCACCAATTGGATGAACCATGTACAGAGGCTTTTTGGCTGTCTCTCCCTTTTGTATTTGCACCAGTGAACTGTACTGCTTCAGCCTTTGAGCTTCAGAATTTGAATCCTGTAGCTCCAATTTCAGCTTCACTGCCCTGGAAAGCCCCGCAATTGTCGATTCCTCTAAAATGGATTTTTCAGTTACCGCCCCAGGAAAAACCTCTTCAAGTTTCGCTGTTAAACGCACAGCCATCAAAGAATCCCCACCCAATTCGAAAAAATCCTCATGAATGCTGATTCTTTCAATGTCTAGAAACTCTTGCCAAACCAGGGCAATTTTATGTTCAATGTCATTCCTGGGTGCCACGTATGTTTCTTCCTCTGATGCCTGAGTTAATGGTAAACTAGTGTTCTGTGTCGGTTCTCTGTCCGAAGACAATAAAACGCTTTTTGATTTCAATCGACTGAGTCGGTTATCCAAATCAATTGTTGATATAATTAACTGCGTCGTAAAATTTTGTGACAGAATTCGGTGCAGCACTTCAATTCCTTCTTCCCGACTCATTAAAAAATAGAGATCTTGATCGTCTCTGGTTTTCCAGCCATCCCAATTTACTGTAACCCAACGGATGGGGGAAAATCTGTCCAGTAATTTTGCAAAACAGTCCAAAAAGTGATTTCCAGCAGCGTATGCTGTGAAATCGACCCCACCAGTTATACAGGACAACGATGAAAACATCATAATAAACGAAACCTGTTTGGACTTAAAAATATTCTCTAAAACAAATGCTCCGTTGACCTTTGGTTTGAATTGCTGTTCACATATTTCAGTTGTCAGCTTATTGATTTTATGGAAAGAATGCTCACCGATTTCTCCTGCTGTATGAAAAATTCCATTAATCTGGCCAAAATTTTCCTCAATGTGTTCAACTGCTTTTTCCATCTGATGTTCGTTTGAAACATCTGCCTCCAAAACTAGAATTTGAGCACCATATCGTTCCATTTGTTTGAGCCGCTCAATTTTTTGCAAGATAGAATCTGATTCCGTCTGCAGTTCCAAACATTTTTGCCAGTCAGACTTCTTTGGAAACGGCGAACGTCCTACAAGAGCAATTTTTGCCATTACCGATTTAGCCAAATACTCAGCCACCATCAAGCCTATGTTTCCCAATCCTCCTGTTATCAAGTAAACGCCTCCCCGCTTTAGTTGAATAGCATTTTGAGAAAGCGGTTCCCAATATCGTTTTTCATAGGCTTGTACCCATCGATATTCATTCCGATAGGCAATCATTCTATCATCGCCATACAACCCGATTTCCCTGATTAACCGGGGAATTAAATCATCAGCTTCCTTGGAATTTGCATCAGGAATGGATATATCAGCACTCTGGCAATAGAGGTGCGGGTATTCAAGATGCAAGGTATTAACCAGCGCCAGTATTGTGGCTTTACCCGGGGATAACTGCTCATTACCCTGAACCTCCTGCATGTTATCGCTCACCACCTGAATCTGCATCAAACGCTTCAGGTCAGCAACTTCAAATGCTTTGATCAGGTTTATCAGACTGTAAAAGCCAACTTCCTGCAGAGAATTAAAATACTCCAATCCCCAGTATTCTTGCCCAATCAGACTCCATAGGTGCATAATCTTTTGCGGGATATACCCTCTTGCCTGGAGGACCTTTGCCAGTTCCTCATAGTCGGCTGCTTGATTGGGATTAATCTGATACCAGTGGTTTTCAATTCTTCGAAACTGACTTCCCATAGAGATTTCAATCACCTGCTGATCATTTTCTCGTAATGATTCCGCGATCCTTTTCCCAAATCCCATGCGATCTACAAACACAAGCCATTTCATGGCATAGGGCAGATCTATCTTATCTGAAAACCGGTGACTATGATAGGTTTGCTTCCAGGTTGGCAGATAAAACCAATCGCCCAGGTTTGGAATTTTAGCAGTAGAGAGGGTTGGCTTGTTCTCTTTGGAAATCCAGTGTCTTCTTCTTTCAAATGGATAAGTCGGTAGAGGCACCCGATATCGTTTTGTGGAGGAGTTGAGTTTTTCCCAGTTGATTTTCACTCCATGTAGCCATAGCCTTCCGAGACTTGCCAGAATATACTCCCTGTCGGAATGTCTTGATGTCAGGTGACGAATTGACGAGACAACGACATGATCCTTGGTTTTTTCAAGGTTTTGCACGGATAGTGTTCTTAAAACCCTACCCGGCCCCACTTCCAATAGGGCAATATCGGGTTTTCTAAGTATTTGCTTGATACCGGAAGAAAACTGGACCGTTCCCTTGAGATGATCTAACCAATAGTCCGGATTCAGAACCTGTTCGCTTTTAATCCAATCTCCAGTGACATTAGAAATATAGGGGATGGACGGTTCCTTAAATTGAACTTTTATGACAGCCTTCTTGAAGTCTTGAAGCACCGGCTCCAGCATATGGGAATGAAAAGCGTGTGAGGTATGAAGAATAACACAATCCTTTCCGGCATCCTTCAAATCTTTTTGGACGTTATTGATGTCATTGGTTCCCCCTGCCAAGACACATCTGTTTGGCGTATTAACTGCGGCCAGTGACAATCCTTTTGTTAGAAATGGACGTACTTCCTGCTCAGAGAGCCTGACAGAAAGCATGGCACCACCCGGCAAAGCCTGAATAAGTCTCCCTCTTTCTGCGACCAATCTTAGCGCTTCTTCCAAGCTCATCACACCAGCCATACAAGCCGCGGTATACTCTCCAATGCTATGACCTATCATACACTGGGGTTCAACACCATAGGCTATCCAAAGTCTGGCGGTGGCATATTCTATCGCGAATAATACTGGCTGTGTATAAGCGGTCTGGATTATATTGCGAGCAGCATCTTCAATTTGTCCCGGATCAGGATAAATTACTTTCTTTATATCAAGACCTGACTGGTCCAGTAATATCTCAATACACTGATCCATCTCTTTTTTAAACAAAGGCTCATTTTCATAAAGATCCCTTCCCATTTCCACATACTGCGCTCCTTGACCGGGAAACATGAAAGCAACCGGTCTGCTGCTGGCAGTTGTTTGAGAGAAAGTCATCTGTACAGGATCTTTATTGGCCAGCACATCGATAGCGTCTTCTCGGTCTTTACACATAACAATGCATCGATGATTAAACTCCTGTCTGCCATTTTGCAGCGTATGGGCAATATCCGTCATCCGATACGCAGGCTGTTTTTCTGCCATCAGGAATTCAAGCAGATTGTTGACTGTGCGCTGAAGAGACCCTTGTGTTTTCGCTGATAAAGGAAGGATATGCCAGGCAGCTGCTTCTTTTAAATCAGGCCTTGAAGGTGCCTCCTCCAAAATCGCATGAGCATTGGTGCCGCCAATACCAAAAGAGCTTATGCCTGCTCTAAGTGGGTATCCATTAGAAGTGAAATCTTTTAGTCGATCCGTGATAAAGAAAGGACTGTTCTCAAAATCGATGCCCGGATTGGGATTTTCAAAATTGGCCAGCGGAACCAACTGCTTGTTTTTTAATGTTAATGCGGCTTTGATCAGCCCTGTCACACCGGCAGCGGCATCTAAATGACCAAGATTGGATTTAACGGCGCCTATCGCACAATCCCCGGTTTGTGGTCGATTTTCTCCGTATACCTTGGATAAGGCACGTATTTCAATGGGATCTCCTAAAGGAGTACCCGTACCATGACTCTCTATATATCGAATTGTACTAGGGTCAACACCGGCAACTTCGAGCGCCTCCCGGATCACGTTTACCTGTCCCTCAACACCGGGAGCTGTATACCCTGCCTTCATCGAGCCATCATTGTTGGTTGCAGTACCTTTTATGATTGCATGAATAGTATCCCCATCCTGGATGGCATCTTCCAGCCTTTTTAAAACGACTAGTCCTAATCCCTGTCCCGGAACCGTTCCCTGGCCAAGAGCATCAAAAGGTCGACAATGCCCGTCGGGTGAAAGGATGCCGCCTTTTTGGTAAAAATAGCCTTCGCATGTCGTTCCTATCACGGATACACCCCCGGCCAAAGCCATATCACATTCCAAATGATTAAGAGATTTGCAAGCTGAGTGGACCGCCACCAGGGAAGTGGAACAAGCAGTTTGGGTGACAACGGCAGGTCCCTTTAGATTTAATTTATAAGCAACACGCGTACATAGAAAATCCTTTTCGTTGCCAATCATTATTGGAAAGTCGCCAGTGGAATTCAAGGATGTTGTGTTTTCCTCCAATCCAAAGCGATAGCTGTTAAACCCACTTCCGCCAAAAACACCTATTTTGCCGGGATAACGGGATGGATCGTAACCAGCCAGTTCAAGGGCTTCCCAGGAGCACTCCAGGAATAGTCTTTGCTGAGGATCTGTGTAGTCAGCCAGTTTGGGATTAAATCCAAAAAAGTGCGAATCAAAAAGCTCCGGAGCGTGCATCACTCCTTTTGCCTTTACATAATCGGGATGAATCAGATCCTCCCTGCTTACCTCAGCAGCCAGCAATTCTTCCTCGGAAAAATGGGTAATCGATTCCACCCCACCCAATAGGTTCTGCCAAAGTTCTTCGACGGAATCAGCACCGGGAAAACGGCCTACCATGCTGATAATTGCAATTTCATTGCTTTGGCTTTTTTGGGTCAACGATGTGGAAGATGAAGAGTTGGTTTTCTTTCGGTCGTTTGAATTGAGATGAGCTGCCAAACTTTCAATCGTTGGAAACTCCAGCAAATCCAGCAGCTTGATACGGTTTTGCATCCCCTCTGGTAATTTGCTGTGGACCTGCAGCATAAGAATTGAATTTCCTCCCAAATCAAAAAAGTTATCCCTGGTTCCGACTTTTTCGAGACGCAATACCTCTTTCCAAATTGATACCAAAAGATCTTCCTCTTCCGACTCCGCGCTAATAAAATCAACGTTCAATTCCGGCCTTTCTATTCCCGGCATTGGAAGTTGTTTTCTATCGAGCTTGCCATTATGAGTTAAAGGCAGTGCATGTAAGGTCACATACGCGGAGGGTATCATATGATCCGGCAACTGATGACTTATAAATTCTCTAATTTCGTTTGAGTAAAGAGTTTTTGACTGTTCAGGTACCAGATAAGCAATCAGCTGCTTATTGCCGGGATCGACTTCCTTGGCAACCACTGCAACATCTTTGATTCCAGGAAAATCAACTAAACAAGCTTCAATTTCTCCAGGTTCAATCCGAAATCCTCTTATTTTCACCTGAAAATCGGTTCTTCCTAAAAATTCAATATTGCCATCTGGCCTGTACCTGGCTAAATCACCTGTTTTATAAAGTTTGTCTGCCGCATTTTTGGAAAAAGGATTATTGACAAACTTTTCCAAAGTTTTTTCCGGTTTGTTTAAATAACCGCGGGCCAGACCATCCCCCGAAGTACAGAGCTCTCCTGTGACACCAATTGGGACCGGACTAAGGTTTTTATCAACAATGTAAACCTTAGTATTGGCTATTGGTTTACCTATAGGCACTGTATATTGAATTTGTGCCGGATCATCGATCCTGTAACAGCAAGTGAAGGTTGCATTTTCCGTAGGGCCGTAACCATTAATAAGCTGGGTATTTTTTAGAGTTTCAATTGTTTTTAGTGCGTGAGTTACAGATACAACATCTCCGCCAACTATCAGCTGTTTTACATTGATAAGTTTTTGAAGATGGTTTTCCGCAACTTGATGATAAAGTCCTGAAGTCAACCAAAGTGTTGTAATTTGCCTGTCAAAAATAAATTGCGCCAGTTCTCCCAAAGCCGGCATATGGGGATCAAAGATAGAAAGACTACCCCCATTTAACAAGGCGCCCCATATTTCGAAGGTGGATAGATCGAAGGTCAAGGGAGCGAACATTAGCAGTTTTTCTTTCGGTCCAAAGTGCATGTAATTCGTATTTTTGACCAATCGAATTGCATTTCTGTGTGATACACAGACACCTTTTGGTTCTCCTGTAGAGCCTGATGTATATAGGACATATAACAACTGATCTGCATCGATTTTTAGATTTAGATTTTGATCAGAATATTTGGAAAACTCTTCCAATCCCTTATCAACACTACTAACAATTAAATCTGATCCCCGAAAATTTGCCGCATAAACTCCCTGTGTCAAAACGATTTTTGAGCCTGAATCCTTAAGCATGTATTGTTTTCGTTCTTCAGGATATTCAGGATCTATTGGGACATAAACTCCACCCGTTTTTACGATAGCAATTATAGCTATGATCATTTCGAATGAACGATCCATACACACAATAACTGGCTCTTCCGAGTTTACCTTTTTGGAAATCAGAAAATGAGCCAGTTGATTGGATCTACTGTTTAGTTCTCGATAGAGCAGTTGAGTTCCTTTGAATTCTAATGCAACCTTTTCCGGAAAATCCCGGACACAGCTTTCGAATATTGATACCACCGAATCCCTGTTTGGGTATTTAGTCCCTGTGTTGTTCCAATCTACTGTAATTGTTTTATATTCTGATTCAGTCAGAATGGGAATTCGATCAATTGGCAAATCCGGAGCTACAAGTATATTGTTCAGTAGGGTGTTGAAATGTTCGGCAAATCGATTGATTGTTTCCGGATTAAACAGTTTGGAATTATATGCCCAAACGGTTGAATAGTTATTTTTTATAACTCTCACGCGTAATGAAAGATCAAAATCATCTACGATTGCTTTTTGTACCAGCTTCATGGAGAACTTTCCCATCTCCCATGTCTCGCCTTCTTCTGAAATAGTTACGAGATCCTTCTCTTGTTCCAAAAAGCTGTTTGGATCTTCCAAACTGAACATAACGTTAAAAAAAGGATGATTGCTGCTGTTTCTTGCAGGTCGGAGCTTTTCTGCAAGCAGTGCAAATGGATAATCCTGGTGCTCTCTAATGGCTTTAATCGAATCGGTCAGATGTTTCAGGAATGTCAAAAAGTGTTCTTCACCGTCGATCTTTTGGCGCACAACGACAGTATTAACGAAATACCCAACTACATCTTTGAAATCCCGTTTGTTTCGCCCGGGAACAGGCGTTCCTATACTGATGTCTTCCTGGTGAGTAAGTCTGTACAATAAAACATAATAAACCGCCAATAATAGTGCATAAGGTGTTGATGAGTTTGAATAGGCCAGTTTTTTGAGTTTGTCAGACTGCGAGGAAGTGAGGATAAGTTTTAAAGAAGTAAATCCAAAATGAGGATTTGCAGATCTCATATAATCTGTTGGTAAATCCAATATCGGTGTGCTGCTCTTCAGTATTTTTTTCCAAAAACGAAAAGCCTGTTCACCAGCCGTTGAATTTACATATTCTTGCTGCTGTTTTATGAAATCCGTATAGTTTTCCTCCAGCTCAGGAAAAATGGGATTCTGTCCTTCGGTTATTTCATTATGAGCGAATCGCACTTCATTCATAAACCGGATGTGAGACCAAAGGTCTGAAGAGATATGTGGCCCCGTTACGCTAAGCAATTTCTTGCCACCGGACAAGCGAATGACAATCCACCGAAAATGGCAATCCTCCTGGAAATTGAATGGTTTCAGCGTTTCTTGTTTAATAAACCGATCCAATTCATCATCATTCCATGATTTTCCATCAATGACCTCAAAGAAGATACCGGCTCCTTTTCTTTCTTCTTGAAAAGGAACTCCTTCTCTATCTTGGATCAGATTTCTAAGTTGAGGGTGACGATCAGTAACTAACTGAATTGCTTCTTTAAGGGCGGATAAGTTTATTCCAGTGGTTATTTCCCAAGTATAATTGATATTGTAACAACCACTGTGAGGAGACAGTTTGTAGATAAACCATAGGGATTGTTGACTGTATGATAAAGGATTCCTGTTTTCTGGCAGATCATTTTGAGCATCCATCTTTTCTATTCAAGAGTTTCATTTAATTCAATTTCATTATACTTGATAGTGGGATAGTAACTTTGAAGCTGATAAACAGTCCCCGGAATATTCATGGTATAAACTCCCATAGTCAGGGGTTTATCCGTCAAAGGCCACCATTGTTTTTGAAATCCCCAAACGCCGGATTTACTTCTAGCAAGTTTTTCACAAAGATCAACGCCAATCTTCTTTCCGTTTACATCCTTGTATATTTTGATGAATCCCGGCTGGCTCATCACCACAAAGAACTCTTTAATCGGATGAGCGACAATTCTCGACTGGTCACAACGAAGTAAAACAACATATGGGTGAAATACCGTATTTATACTATCAAATTCCTTCGCATTCATTTGGAACTCTTTTAACAATTGACCTGCTAGTGTTTCTTCGTCAGATTTCGATAAATTTGAGAATTCCGAACCACGTGCAGCAAAGAGATTTGCTGCCGATTTGGTAAAATCAACAATGTCATTTGGTGAAAAGCTCTGAAAGTAAGTATAAATCTCATTCGCCGTGTACTTTGGATTTTGATTTTGAGACAGCCCGACTTGTCCAAAAGATAGGGAAATAGTCAGAATAAAGAATAACTTAATAAAACTTTTCATTGGTATTCTCCTTTTTTTCAGTCTTTAACAACTAGGCTAATGTTACTTCAATTAAAGAGATACAATTTTATACTACTTTGCTGCCGACAATATGCGCAGTTTCTTTGGTTTATCTGAAAAAATATTAAAAATCAAGAAGCTCCTGAACTTCTTCAATTATTTAATTTGTATGGGAATGATAAAACAGGGTCAAACTGAGCTAGGTACAATCATCAAAATGGCAGGTAAACTCTTAATGCAAGAAAAAAAGTGTTTGAATTGAACGGATTTGATAGTTTGTGCGCAAAATATTGATTCCTGAACGCTGAACGCCTCGAAGGATAGATCTAACGCTTAAACTTTTTTTGGTAAGGTTTCGATGGATTTTTATTCAGGCACTAATTGATGAAGCGTTCAATGATAGTCTGGTAATCATTCCGTTTTCTGAACTGGGCGTTTGCTTTGGTAAGTCGCTTCATCTTGTCTTTGGAGAAGGAGAAGACGGAGAGCTGTAGCCAGATGTTTGACTTACGCAAGATAAAGGAAGTGCTGTGAATATCAGAAAAATCGTTCTTTTTCATCAGAAATAGAATTGAAACATGATCACCGACTACAACATCCAACCGCTTTTGAAACAGCATAGAAACTATGATTTCATAATTTCTAAACGGCTGTTTAAATAGCATTCGGTCACTATCAAACTGTCGGCTGATTTTCGTGCCCCTTACAATACCAATTCTTTTACCCATAAGGTCTTCATAAGAATTAGCAGGATTACTTTTTGTCGATACTGCAATGGATTCCACGGCAAACATTTCCGTGATGTAGATGATGTTTTCACTATCTTTCTCAGGCCGCACCTGGAAACTCATGTCGATTTTTCCATGCTTTAAATTCTGTAAAACACGAGCGTGCGGTGCTATAGTTGTTTGAAATTTGATGCCGGTGTGATCGGTAAACAGCCGAATAATCTCTATCCAAATGCCTTTTAGCTGGCGTTCCGGAGAATCATTGACTACGGATTGTTGATAGTAGCCCCAAGGCTCGGAATAATCGACCTGAACATGAATGGAATCTCCAAAAGTCGGCAGCGGTAGGATAAATAATGTGGTGAGAAAACCGAATATCCGGATAGTGTTTTTCATTCAGGAAGACACAAAAAGAAGTGGTCAAAGGATTAATCCGGCAGCTCGATAATAAAACGCGCACCCAAGTCTATACCGTCACTTTCCGCCCAGATCTTGCCTCCGTGGGATTCAACAATGTATTTAGCTTTGGAAAGATTTAAACCGAAACCATCTTCTCGACGATAATATGCTTCCAGATCATAAGCCTGAAAAACCTTTTCAAGATTTTTTTCCGGTATTCCAACACCCCGGTCTTCGATCCAGATTTGTGTGCACTCCTGGTTTGGCTTCTTGGTGCTGAGATAGATTTTACCACCCTCGTCGGAATGATTTACGGCATTGTCCAAAATGATGATCATCACTTCTTCAAAATAGCGTCGATCCATGTTTATTGTTTCGGACTGACTGAAATCCGATTCAATCACAAGATTGGATTTTTGGATGGTTTCCTGAAACGTCTCCATCAGGTTAGGTAATTCATTAGATATGGAAATATCTTCAACCTGAAGGTTCAACTCACTGCCCATGAATTCAAAATAGATCAGGAAAGCTTTGATTAAGTCGTTTAAACGGTTAAAACCCTTTTTTACCATTTCCAGAACAGCCCGGTTCTGATCCGAAAGATTGTACTCAT
This sequence comes from SAR324 cluster bacterium, assembly GCA_028282825.1. GTDB lineage: Bacteria > SAR324 > SAR324 > XYD2-FULL-50-16 > XYD2-FULL-50-16 > JAHJTV01. The sequence continues at coordinate 21,790 of JANQGZ010000006.1, read as the reverse complement.
CAAACACCTGCGAAGCCCCTACATGGTTCAATGGCGTCAGCAGTTCGTGATAGAGAAACTGGATGATTTTTGCCTTCTCCTTATCAAGAGTTTCTAATCTGCCGTAAGCATGTTCCAGCTTTTCAGAAATCTGCTTTAACTCCTGGTAGCTCTCTTTCAGAGCAATCAAGTCTTTATAGCCTCTCAGTGAGGTCGTGATAGTGGTGTAGAGTCTTCTGGTGGTAATATCTCCTTTTTCGATATAATCATTAATAACATAATCTCTTATAACGGTTTCCTCAGGGGCCTCTCCTGGCTGACCGGTCCGTATAATTATTCGAATGGATTCATTCTCTAAATCCTGCCGGATATATTCCACCAGTTTTAGCCCGGCATCCCTTTCTTCCATTACCACATCGAGCAGCACAAGAGCGATATTATCGTTTTTGCTTAAAATCTCTTTGGCTTCCTGAGAAGAATAAGCACTATGAAAATTGATTTTCTGTCCCTGGAAGGTGTAATTTCGAAGGATCATCTTTGTCATCTTGTGAACATCCTGTTCATCATCGACGATGAGTACTTCCCACATATTTCCGTCTTTAGATGGTTTTTCCGAATTAAATTTATCTGTGAACACAACGAATTGATCGAAACCGCTCGTGCTATCCCCTTGTGATGACAACATGTTTTTGTTACTCGTCTATCTGTAAGTATTAACTATCTAAAAGTGAAATATAAAATCCCATTTCCCCAACAATCATAGTTATATATCGGAATTAGAACGCCACAATAGGGAGGATATTCGGGTTGATAACGTAACTATTCGCTGCATATACTTTTAATTCATCTCCGGGATAGTCCGGGTTCATTTATTTTGCTCTCGAAAAGAACCCTTCCGGGGTAGGGATTACGACAAGAACACCAAGGCAAACACGTCCGCTTCGGCTCTTCTGCAACTCTTCAGGATATTGCACAATGTTCGTCGATTCTAATCAGATGATTTAAACTTGTGCAACTGGAAAATCTTTCTGAACAAACCATGGCAATTATATCGTGTAAATACGTCCAAGCAACTATTCACCTAAGTGTATACAATAGCTCTATCTTCAAATTTAATTGAACATCCTCGTAAAAACAATTGAATCATGTTCAAATTCTGGAGAAGATTCTAGAAATGTTGTTTACAAATAGTAAATTACAATCCCACAACCAGATTTTTTTAGCGGATGAATCACTGATAAATGAGTTTTGTTGCAAACTGATCCCAATCAAAATATCAGTTTCCAATTCCTGTTTTATGCTATTATTTTGATTTGAATTTTTTGCAGTCGTCGGCCATTTAACTCAGGGTTAAAATACTGCTTGCTCACCATCCAAGATTCAGGGATCAGCTAAGAAAGCCTTTCCTTGGCTTTTAATAAACAGTCTCACCAGTAAAAATCCCCCTAATTAGGCGCAGTTTATGCTTTGCTCGTCACAACCAAACTATCTCATTTTGTTGATGTTTGCTTAATAATTGATTTTTTATTGTGATTTCAGTAAATTGAAAAGAACGCATGTTGCCCTGTAAACTTTGAAATACTGCCGTTTCAAGGTTTGCAGGATTATTTTACAGAATAAAATTTATTAACACCGACTTTCTACTTGCTTAGTTGTCAGGTTAGAGTGATTTCATGAAAAGACGAACCGTTGTTGAAAGCCCAAAGCGTAAACTCATTGCCACCAAACTGGACCCTGGTGTTTTCGTTGTGGAAATACCTGCAAAAGACCGCCGAATAAGTCTTGGACAACCACCGGATGTGGTTAAACGATTTCAACAAGTAGGTTACTACGGACGCAACGCCGTCAACACTTTTGTTCTCGTGGATTCAAAAATACAGGACGACTCCATATGTTGGGTTCTCGTTGAGTTCCCCATCCTGTACGCGTTGTATTTATGCCTTGTCGAGCATAAAGCAAAGCTTGTCCCTGCATTTTATGCCGGTGTTTATCCCACCCTGGTAGGTTTGGAGCCTGATATTAACAAGGCTCTGAAAATGATTAAGTATGGGAATTATGGCATCGATCGATTGGAAGAACTTGATCAACTGGATATTCCTAAAGCAACCAGGGATGCCCTAAAATCTGAAATTTTGGGATTGGCAGTAGGCAACGAAATCAAAGACAGCCATACTTTTATTGAATCCGTATTCCTTGATCCGTCACCTAAAAATGAAAACGAATTTAGTGATATTGGCGATGGAATCAAGATTGGTCGACTGGGTTACAATACCTATCGATTTGTGTTCGAAGACGATCATATCGATGTAGAAGTCTCTTTGGAAGATGATGAAAAGTTCAGGGCTCCTGTGGAATATAAGCATTTGAAATTCCCGATCACCAATTTCGGAATTTGGCACACAGGAGAATATGACGGTATGGATCCGTATTTCAGTTGTGCCCATACCACCATCATCCATAAATTTGAACCTATTCTGGTGGATTATCCGTCCAACATGACGGATATTATTAATCACAATGGTCTTTCCAAGCAATCCATCCATTATATTGTGGTCACGCATAACCACGATGATCATATCGGTGCCATGGTGGAACTGTTCAGACGGAACAGTCCGTGCCACATCATCACTACTGAGCCGGTTAAGTATTCCATTATCAAAAAGATCTCATCCTTAATTGACCTGCCGGAACTGCTGGTGGAAAACAGTTTCTTCTGGATTATTCTGCCGTTCCGAAAGGACAATCCCTACCAAACAGAGTCATACAACCTGGAAGGAATACAGATTACCGGTCATTTAAGCTGCCACAGTGTGCCGACGACTGTCTATACCTTTGATTTGCAACTGGAAGGTTATCGCTACACTTACGGACATTTTTTGGACATTGTTGCCTTTAAACGGATGGCTTCAATGGTCAAGGATGGCTGGATGCCACAGGATCATCTGGATCACCTGGATTCTGTAATTCGTAAACGTGAATACAGTTTAATAAAGTACGATTGTGGCTGCCCTAGCGCAGAATCCCTTCCTTACACCGTTCACGGACAGTGGCAGGATCTGAAGAAAGCCAAGACAGATCGATCGTTCAGGGTCTTTACCCATGTCACTAAAAGCTTGTTAAGCAAGGACTACGAGAAAGAAGGAAGGTTTGTCGCCGTGGGAGATCTGGACCAGGTTATCAAACTGCCCAATGGTGAAATCAAAAATTTTGGAGCCGGCTTACATCCTGTCATTCCTTTCTTTTTCCAGGCATACAACCTGATATTGCAATATTTTGAAAGCCTGCTCGGAGATCCGGAAGATGAAAACACCAAAGCAACCATGAGGCACTATGCGTTTGTCTTTGCCAATACGCCCACCCAAAGCAATCCGAATATTGGAACCTTCATGATTGAACAAGGCGCTGCTTCTGACAGTGTTTATATCATCGTCCGAGGCCGTGCGGAATTCATGACTTTTGATGAGAAAGGAAAGCTGAGTTCAAGGTCGTCCGTAGGCGATGGTGAGGTAATGGGAGATATCGGTGTGCTGGCTCAGCGTCCCAGAATGGCTTCTGTAAAAACTTTGAACCGACTACGATACTTACGAATTCCCGCTTCTCAATTCATCGAAGCAATGAATGCCCTGGACATCAATTACGAAGGGAATTTCAAGGAGATGTTTGAAAGGAGATTGCTGTTTCAATCTGCATCGGATATTTCTCAGGATGTATCTACCACGGTACTCAATCGCATTGCCAAAAACAGCCGGACATACCGTGTAAAAAAAGACGAAATCATAATCAAAAAAGGAGAGAAAGATCAGCGGCTACTAATTGCTGAGGGTGCAGTCAGCATTGAGGTTGGTCAAGACTCGATTCGGCTGGACGGACCCGATACTGTGGGTGAATGCGAATTTTTTATTCACAATATACGTAAAAATGATACCCGCTTGCATTCTGTCAAAGCTTTGGAACCAACAAAGATTCTTGAAATTGACGGCTCATTTTTCATCAAAATACCTGTTATAATAGACAATATCAGACGAATTATTCGTCACCGCAGAAAGGATATATACAAAAGCCTCCCTCAAATCGACCAGACTTTATAGTGATAACAGTGCTGAGAAGCTCTTTACAAAAACATATACATCACTCCGCTGTTATTGCTTCATTCTTACTCCCATTTCCTCCGGCTTCGTTAACTACAGGGAGACTGATGACAAAGAGTGTTGATTTTCCCTTGACACTTCGAACATCGATCTTTCCAAAATGGTTTTTGGTGATGATAAAATAGGAGACTGATAAACCCAGCCCTGTGCCAATGCCTGTGGGTTTTGTCGTAAAAAACGGTTCAAAAATGCGCTTTTTGGTCTTTTCATCCATGCCCGGTCCGTTGTCCTCAATGTAAATTTCGACCAAACCATTGTTGAATCTTGTTTTGATTGTTATTGTCGGCTCTATATTCTCTTGTTCAAGCTCATGCATGGCCTGGGCTGCGTTTTTTAGAATGTTTAAAAAAACCTGCTCAATTTCAGTTTTTGAACATAAAATATCGGGTAGATCCTCCTCGTAATCCTTGAATATTTTAATCTTTCTAAAATCAAATCGTGAATCAACTTTGAAATCCTTCATGGCAAGCAATAACGTGTCTTCAAGGATATTGTTTACATTTTGTCTGTTTTTTGGCGTTGCCCTGCTGTTACTACTGAAGTCAAGCATGTTTTCGATGATTCTTGCCGCCCTGATTCCGGCATCTTGCATAGCTTCCAGGTATTTGTTGATATTTCTGTCTTCAAGATATTGTTGAACTTTCTCCAGATCAATTCCCAACTGATCTGCCTTTTCTTTGTTTTTCCTGAGTTCCGGAGAGAGCCGTCTAAATGTGTTTTGAACCCCCTGAAGTATTATTCCCAATGGATTGTTAATCTCATGGGCCATACCGGCAGCAAGCCCTCCGACTGACATCATTTTTTCTGTTTGCACCATGATTTCTTCCATTCGAACTCTTTCCGTGACATCATCCAATCGAATCACAGCCCCTTTTGCACCGTCTGCGGCTAAGGGATATATTGTCATATCAAGAAAAGTGGAATTCCCATTCGATTCAACCAGAATTCGCTCATCTTTCCGGACAGTCCGCTGTTCTATGGCCTTTTTAATTTGTTCCATCTGATTGGCCAACAAGGGATATGCCTCCTCAAGTTTTTTGCCTTCCGCATCAGCGGCTACCATCCCCGTTTCACATTCCGCTTGTTGATTCCATTGCATAATCGTTCCTGAGATATCCACACCAACCAGGATAGAAGGCATCGAATTGATAATATTGGTTAATAAGGTCTGCAACTGGCTCAACTCCTGCTCTGTACGTCTGCGTTCCGAAATTTCCAGTTGCAAATCTCCCATGATCGATCTTAACCGAATTGCCATATCGTTAAATGCCTTGGCGAGCTGCCCAACTTCATCCCGTGCAGACATCATTTCCGGTGACAGACTAATATCCATTTTACCTTTGCTGATGTCTTCCGAAGCCTCTTTTAGCTCTTTAATAGGATTGGAGATTCTTCTGGCAATAAGAACGCTGCTGCCACTAATGACCAATATTCCCAAAATGCCTATGACACCAAAAAAATAGATGGTAAGTCGGACCGGGTAAAAAGCCTCCCTCGAATCGATCTCTGCTACCAGCGCCCAGGTTTCATCCCAGACACGAACTGGTGAATAAGCTGAAAGGACCTCATCCCGGTTGTAATTAAAAGTCAGTTCCCGGCCCGAATATCCCGCTAATGCATTTTGTGTAGCCCTGGTATTAATCTGTTTTCTCAGAGGCTCCAAAAACGTGGCCTGAACTGAATACCCACCGGGATCAAGATATGAATCCGAACGCATCAACATATCAGATCCCACCAGATAGGTTTCGCCCGTGTTTCCCATCCCTGATCGCTCCTGCATAACCTGGTTGATTGTTTCAAGCGATAATTGAAGGACCACGACGAGTTCGACGTTTTCTCCATACATCACCGGTTGGGCGATAAACGCAACCGGCTTGTAAGACCTGGAGGCATAGGGTTGAAAGTCTTCAAACGCAAACTGACCGGTTTGACTGACCCTGTGGAAGAGTTTTCCCAAACTGGTGCCCGCATGTGAACCTGTCACAAGATTGGTGCGATATTCGGGACTTTTGGCTACGGAATAGAAAACATCGCCGGCTGGTGTTATCAGCAGCAAATCAAAATAGCCGTATATAGAAATAAACTTTTGAAAATAGTCTTCTTTTACATTCTTCAATTTTGGAGCAATGACAGATTCCAGATCAATAACCGTCACCAGCAACCAATTTAACCCCCCTACCTTTATTCGGTCATATTCCATGATTTGGGGTTTTTCGGATAGTATGGTGACGATCCGTTGTTTGCCGGTATTGTTTTCTTCAAATATTTCCTTGCCAATAAAAACCTGACCAAAACGATCAGAAGAGTTCTCCGGATTGCTTCTATAGATCATTTTATCATTGTGAACTGCCAGCAGAAAAGAATTCTCCGTACTTCCTTTGGCATGTCCCCGCTGAACAAGCGCATTTAGATAATCATTGTCAAACTTTAAAATAATGACACCAACAGCATTCCCAAACTGATCAAGAACGGGAGCACCTGCAAACGCCATGTAGCGATTTTGAGAGGGCTTATAGATACTAAAATCCTGAATGGAAGCCTTTTTTAATGCTTTTGTAAAAACCTGTGATATACCCGTGTTTTTCAAAGGAGGCGCAGAGATAAACTTGCCAAGATCCGCTTCCCGGTTAGTGCTAAAGACAATGAGACCTTCTGCCGACACCAGGAGCAAATCATAGTACCCGTAATCTTTTTTAAAACGACTTAATGAACCGGCATATTTGATGTTTTCCAGATAATTATACATTCCCTGGTCAATATTTCCGGGCATGTCGTAAAGCGTTTTAAAATCAAGCATCGCCCTATAGACCGACGAATTATGAGCGATTGAATCAACATCTCTCAAAATGTGTTTAAAATATCCTTCTATTTCAGCGCGCTTTATCTCCTGGATCGTTTCCAACTTTTCAAATGCCGCCTTTTGGAGACTGCTAACCGTCTCCATGAGCATCTTCATATTTTTCTGTTTTTCGCTGAAAAAGCTTTGTATCTGGTATTTCTTGACTTCACGAGTATTTTCCAGTTGGCTGTAAGTTACGCCTGAGAGGGATTTTACAAAGGTCATCAAAGTAACAACGCCAAGCACAGCGAATGGAACAATGCTTAAAATCAAAAACGATATCAGCAGCCGGGTGCGAATTTTTAGGTTTTTAAACATTGGTCGCGCAAAACTTGATAGGTTTGGTGACAAAAAAAATCAGGGGCATTCAACTTCGGACCTTAATTTTTTCCACAATCCAATCATTTTTCTTCCGGGGTCTTGCAAACCCGTTTGATTAAACTGCTTTTGCATGTCATTAAAGAAATCGGGATTGGCGTCTTGCCATTTTTTCAATTCACTATCCGGAAAAGGATGGAAAGTAACTCCCTGCTGTTTAAGAAAAATTCTGGCTTGTCTATCGGCTTCTTTTGTATTTTCAAAACTCTTGGCCCTGGCTAATTCAGCAACTGATATTAGGGCTTGTCGATGTCTATCGCTGGTTTTTTGCCAGGTTTTTTCGCTTATCCAGACCCCCCAACCTGGCCCTTCCCACATCACAACTTCGGTTACGTGCTTTGCAAATTCATATATTCTGTATGATACCATTAAATCGGTTGAAAATGGGCAACCATCTATTAAACCGAATTTAAATCCATCATAGATGTGAGGTAAAAACATGGTGATTGATTTCGCTTTTGCTGCATTGACAAGCCTCGGCATGTCCTTTCCCCAGGTTCGGATTTTCATCCCGTTTAATTCAGCAAAGGTTCGGACAGGGTTTTTGGAAACTAACAAATAGGGATTAAGTAAATGGAAATACAGGGATCGGATTCCATTGCGTTGAGCTTCTTCGCGAAAATCGGGAATTTGCTTTAGAAATGCTTCCATAATTTTACGCGACTGGCAAACATTGTCCATCCCCATTGGAATTGCATTTGGTGCGGAATGGAGAGGCAATTCTTCAGGAAAGTAGCCGGCGGAAACAGCTGCCAAATCAATGGCATTGTTTTTTAACAGGACAAGATTTTCCTTGGCGTCTCCCAATGCATTGGACCAGTATATTCTAATCTCCAACTCACCATCGGTTAATTTGAAGACTTGATCTGCAAACCATTGATCCAATTTTGAACCTGATGTATTGGCAGGGAACTGGTGGTTCATCTTCAGAACTGTTTTCGCTTTCAATGGAAGAGAACCTGACAACACAACCAATATGAACAGAATAGGGCCTAAAACCTTCTGAACATAATCCATTACAATCCTTAATGTTAGGCAAATGGAGAATTGAATTGAACTGGGGAATATTGTTATGATACTAGTTTCAAGGTCGAAATTCAACAAAACTAGATGTTTTGAAGGGAAAAGGAAGGAGTTTTTAAACTTGGATTAACTGCTGAAATAATGTGATTTTGGGGCATGGCAGCCCCTTGACAAAGAAGATTTAGGCTTTCTTCAGTGCCTCAAGCTCTTTTTGATGAAGCAGTTTTTCGGTATCAAGCAGAATGTAAACCTCATCTTTGGTTTTGCCGATACCGTAAATAAATTTACTTTGTGCCGAATCGTTCAATTCAGGGGCCGGGTCAATGTCCGAGGCTTTGAAGGTAACAACTCCGGCTACTGTATCCACAACCAGGCCGGTCGTCACGCCTTCTATTTTGACAACAACAAAGCAGGTCCGACCGCCATATTCGACTTCATCAAGCAAAAATCGAAGTCGCAAGTCGATAATCGGGATCACTTTTCCTCGCAGGTTGATGACGCCTTTTGTGAAACCCGGCATATGCGGTACTTGAGTAATTTTCATATTCTCACTGAAAATTACTACTTCTTTAACATGCTGGATATCAATACCGTAAAGTGAATCTGCTAACGGAAAGCTCAAGTATTTGCTTTCCAGCTCATCTTTTTTGGTTGATTGTTCATCATAATCAACCATCGATTCTCTTTCTTCAACCTCTGCGGTCATGTTCTCTCCTGGCTAATACAGTATGCAGTTTCTGATTTTGGAATCAGAACAATTCAAAGATCTTATTAAGGGCACCTTGAAAAATTAAATTTAACTGGTGTCAAAGGATTACTGTTTCAAAAACCTTGGAAGCCATGGAGCGCTTCCGGGAGCTCCAGGGATGGATTTATGCGTTTTCTGAAGCAGCAATCCTTTGATACTGGGTATTGGCTCTATTTATAATTTTTCAAGGTACCCTTACATTTAGTTAAAATCTTAATGATTGCAATTAGTATAACCCATTAGCTGCGAAAACATAAAGTAAAAATAGAGACCTTCGATCGATTCGCTTCGATTTGACTCCCAACAAACATTACATTTCAACCGGAACAAATTGTTCAAACTCAACAGGAAAGGAAAGCCCGGCAAGTTTTAACTGCTGCAACCTGTTCAGATAAGCAGCACCTTTCATGATATTCAAGGCAATAGTGGCAACCCTGCGATTTTCGGTCTTTTCAAGAAATGAGCCGCGCACCCAGTCGTTAAAGGCCCCCATGGAGGGGCCGCACCAGATCTGGTAGTCCATTTCCCGGCCTTTTTCCCCGGCGTTGGCCCAATGAGAGGCCAACCCCATATACCAGCGAAAGATCAGAGCCATTTTCTTTTTGGGATTCGCTTCCGCTTTTTTAATTTGTTCAGGATCACGTTCATTGAAATAATCGACCGTTCCAGCCCAGATATCATCAATCGACTTACGAAATACCTGTTTTTCGAGCTTCGCTTTTTCGTCAGCCGGAATATCATCTATACAGGTGCAAACCCGGTAATAATCAGCCAGTTTTTGAGCCCTCATGGCAAACAAGGTACCTCTTTTTAAAACTTGCAGGCGACCTCCCATCTCAAACATGTCAAAGGCCGGAGCCATGATAACATCTGCCATCTGTGCCTGGGACAGTACATTTCGGACTTGATCCGATGTCCCGGCTTCGATACATGATTGATTGATAGAGCCGGTTACAATATAAGCGGCCCCCATCATGTAAGCTGCCAGTGCCGCTTCCGGAGTTCCAATTCCCCCTGCAGCACCGATTCTGATAGATTTCGAATAATTGTTCTTTTCCTGGATTTCGTTTCTGAGGGTAATGAGGGAAGGAAGCAGGGAAACCAGTGGCCGGTTATCCGTATGCCCGCCCGAATCAGCCTCGACGGTGATGTCATCAGCCATTGGAACTCTTTTTGCCATGTTGGCCTGATCCTGGGTTATGGCACCTTGTTCCACAAGTTTTGCCAGGAGCTTTTCCGGAGCAGGTTCCATAAATTTTGCTGCAACCTCTCGCCGGGAAATCTTGGCAATAATCTTATTCTTGATCCGTATTCTTCCGTCTGCTGCTTCCGAAAGACCGGCAGCCCGATAATGCACTACATATGGAGTCAACTCCATGTAGGCCGATGCCTCCACCGTGGTGACGTCATTCTTTATATAAAGCTCCACAGATGCTCTTTCCAGCGCTTCGATGTATGGATTATGAATTAAATTGAAGGCATACGGTCCTTCCGGTAATTCACTCTTGATTTGCGCTATGGTCGATTCAAGAACAGCGGGCAAAACGCCTCCCGCACCAAAGGAAGCCAGAATTCCTTTTTTGCCCAAAGCAATGACCATCTCAGCCGAAGAAATGCCATGTGCCATTGATCCCGTGTAATAGGCGTAGCGCGTGTTGTGATCTGATTTAAAACCCGAATCTCCAAGGCTTTCAGGAACCAACGGTGGACAATATCCAATCATCTTGTCCCCTTGAACGTCAGTCGAAAGAGTTCCCTGGTTTGTGGCTCCTATACCGGTTTCGCTTTTAATAAAGAAACAGGGTTGTTCCCCGTGCAATAGAGACTCCCGGATACTTTCTTCATCAAAAACCAATGATTCTCTCGGACCATTCCAATAAAGTCCGGTTTGCACGGGATTAAGGGTTGAAATACGATTAGGCAGCGCTGTCATTCGTTATCTCCTGTCAATACTATTGCGGCATCGTTTACCTGGTAAATCCGCAATCCATTCTTCCATAAGTTTGCATCGGCTGTTAGCACGATCTGATTGTGGCTGGATACGATCGATTTGATGTGAACTTCAAGATCCATCGTATCATTATCCGGAGTGATTTGCCCCCGGTACAACCATTTAATCACCCCGGGAGCGTTAATAAACCGGGGCGATTTTAAATCTCTTCCAAGATTCTGACAAAGGGCAAAAATTTTCATCGATTGCAAGATGGCTTCAACGCCTAAAGAACCAGGCATTACGGGATCTCCGAAAAAATGAAACGGATAAAACCAGTCTGCCGGATTAACCTTTTTGCAGGCATAAACATATCCCTTGCCATATTTACCCTGGTCGGGAAAAACGGTGGCCTCATCCAGGAAATCCAGTTGATCACCGGCAAGACGATAATACGGATTGCCCGCTGATATCTCATAAAACTGCCGACGGACATCATGGGAAAGTAAATCTATAACGATTCCGTTGTTTTTGGAAAAACCTTTTTCACTAAACCAGGGTGGTACTTTTTCGCCCTTGTCCAACCCTTTCTGGATGCTTAGCGCTTGAGGTGTGGAATAACCAAATTGCGTTGACCCCTTGTAAAAGATATGACCTTCAACATTTAATTCAAAATCGAAATTCATCACCACTGTTTCCGCAGCTTTGGCAACACTTGTCATTTTCACTTTATTTTCTATCGTTTTCCCCCTCAAATCCGGAGTATAAGCCAATTCGGAAGAAGCGCCCAGGTTTCGAAAACACATTTCCGCCTCCGGATAGGCAAATGTGGTTTTCATATAAGCACTTAAAAATGCACAGGGCTGCAAGGCGATTTCCATGATGATGGAATACGGAGTGATGGGATAGGAATTTTGCGCGATGAACCAGGCATCGTTTGGCACATCATATTCGCCAACGATGGTGGAAGGAGTTTTAAAATTTCCCGGTTCTCCTTTTAAATCCGTGATACGACTGACGAGCTTAAGGTCTCCGTTCGGTATCCGGGGACCACGTTTGTTATTGTATATTTCAAAATCAGGTCCAAATACCTTTGCCAGCGAACCGGTAGCAAATTCTTCTATTACTTCCGGGCCGTAAAGTGCCGATTTCTCAGCCAATGTTGGCGTAGGAGTTGATCCGGTGTAGGCAGGATCCGTGGGCGATTTCTCCAACAGCTCCACCCCGAGGTCCCTGAAATCAACCAGTATCTTGCCATTCATAATGATATAAAAATTAGCCCTGGCAAAGGGTCGTGGTTTCAGGCCGATCTCTATAATTTCCATTTTGTAGCTGTACCGGGTATCGGTTGGCACAATCTGGCCCCTGGCCCTGATACCGTATGGTCTGTCCTTAATCGGCTGAAAGCGTGCATCCCTGGTATTTACCTGCAACCCCAGGTAGAGCATATAAAAGCCAAGCAACTGAACACATCCTTCTGTCACCAGTGTTCCGGCGAGTACATTGTCATCTTTAAAATGGCAGGGGAAATACCAATGATCCGGGGCCAGATCCTTTTCCGCAATAACCTCCCCAAGTCCCCATGGACCGCCGTTAATATCGATTGATACGATTCTATCCAGCATCAGAATCTCTTCGGCAGCAAACCTCAGGGAGGGATTTAATCCCTGCTGATCGTAGTTTGCACCGAAACACCCCGCAATATTACCTTTTGTAATATTAAGCAATTGCTCCCTGCTGAAGCTTGTCTGCTCGCATCGCAGCAAAGGGGAGAACTGACTTTTCGTCACCGACATGCGTTGCTCTTCTTCGGCTTTGGAGAAGACCACACCCTTTCCCTGTGCCAACTCTTCGTCAGATATAAAGCCAGCCCGACCACCGGTCATTTTATACACCAGCTTGTCTTTCACATAGCAGTCATAACCAAAATTAAAAATCAGCATCTCACCGGAACGAATAAACGATTCGATCTTGATATCATAACGAAGCGTTTGACCGGCCTTAGGAAGCTCATCAAAAAAGGTCATGGTATAGTCGGTCAACCGGTAATATCTCAATCCCTTGCTTTCAAAATCGATACCCAGGTAGCTGATAAGCAGTAAATCGCATTGACCGGCCTCACTTGCAATCGCCCACGGAATCTGGCCATCGACACTGAACCAGGCATCTTCGGAGATGTCATACTCTGTTGTTAAGGAAGACGGTTTGAATTCTCCGCAGGCGGCATCCAGTTTTGTCACCCGATTCACCAGCAAATAAGGAGGTAAAGGCAGCTGTACACGATATTTATAAGTATCGATGACCTCATATTCTTTTCCAAACACATTTGAGATTCTGCCCCCTGCAAATTCCAGAAGATCCGCTTCATCCCAAACAACTGACTGATGGGTATGCGGCTTCCTCGTTTCGGGATAAAGATACGGATCACCTTTAAACGGTTGAGATGCAGCTTCGCCAACCATTGCCACAGGTTGTTCCGAACCCAAGACAATCTTCAACTTGATCATTTCCCGCAAATGTTTCAGCGCTGCATCCCTGGTAGTTAAAAAGGCTGAATGGGTTTGGTTTAACCGGGACCGGTGATGGTGTATCTCTTGTTCAAAATTAAATTGTACAACCCCGCTGACTCCTGCTTGTGCTGGTTTTGTCTGCGATTTTTGGCGATCAGTTGCCTCCGGCTTAAACGTTTCCCGATTTTCGGCAGTCAAAAGCAATTCGGTAATACCGGCTCCTCCTAAAACGATCTTCTTCGTCTTGGAAATTACTTTTGGGAAGGCATCCTTGAGCGGATAAATAGCTGTAAAATCCATATTCACACCATGTGAATACAACCTGGCCAGCGCTTTAAAGAGATTCTGCTGTTCGTTGCCACTTTTGATATCCATGGAAACCGCAACATGATCCCTTCCTTTCAAAATATCACCGATCCATCGGGAGCAATTCGCTTGCGGTCCCATTTCCACAAACACCCGGCTACCATCCTGATAAACCTGGTTTACCAGTTGAGGAAAATCGAGAAGCTTGCAATAGATATCTGCGATATTCTCTGCCAGTCGTTGACTTGTCTGTTCGGTTTGACCGTATCCAGCCGCGCTGTAACAACGAATATTTTTGTCGGGGAACACCGGAGTCGTTTGCAAATCAAGGATGTGCCGTCTCTCCTTTTCGACCGGTTGGCAATGAATAACATTATTCAGGGTCGTTTTATTTGCCTTGAACGAGTTATCCCTAATCAATCGCTTGCAGTCCTCGGGAAATCCGCCGATCACCGCTTCTGTTGGGGTATTGATCAGAATTAAAAATACTCTTTCTTGACCGGCAACTGCTTGAGCAATGCTTGCTACGGATGCTTGGATGACGTGACATTCCCAGATAGATTCGCTATCTACGCCATTTTCCTGCAACTGCCAAGCCTCCCTGGCTGTTTTCATCGAACCGGCAAGCCTCTCAAGAAATAACGAACTGGTATGCAACACATCACTCATCCGATCAGCATCTTTCCAGAGGCCAAGGGCAAATGCCATGGTGACTTCACCCATGCTGTAGCCGAATGCTGATTTAGGATGGATACCAAAAGCACCCCGCAATAAAGCTGTCTGCAATATTCCGAATCGAATACTGCTCTCAAAATTGGCGATTACGGATATATCCAACTGAGATTGCAGGTTTTGAATATCGGAGTCTCCTGGCTTATCCTGTAATCGTGGGTACAGCAAACGATCATGCAACAGCTTGTCTTGATCTTTGCTGTAATTTGGCATCAAATGAGTTAAATCCGGGAACATGCGGAATAAATCCTGCCCCATCCCCACATAGGCATTGAATGCCCCGGGATAGACGAATGAAAGCTCTCCTTCACTGGCTAAAGGATCTGCGGTAAAACAACTTCCATTAGGGGATTGCCACTCGGATTTTCTATTGATTGCATCGTTGATTGCGGATGTTGCCCGGGATATCTCTGATAACAACTCCTCTTTACCGGAACCAATAATCACTGCTCGCAAGTCGGCAGCCGGATGATTGCCCAGCTCCGCCAGGGTAGAGCAAGCCAGTGTGTATAAATCATCCGACTTTGAGATCTTTGTTTGCAGCTCAGACAATGCTGTTTTCAAAGATTCCTGATCGTTGGCGGCCAAAGGAAACAAAAAGGGGTGGGATTGCTCAAAATATCGATTTTGTGTTTTTTGGTTGGATAATCCTTCACTCAATACAGCCTGGACATATGAGTTATCAGGGCCTATTCCTCCAACGCAGGCCATTCTCTTTTTTTCCGGCTTTGTGGGCCAATAGCTGGAACGTTCAGGAAAATAAAATCCCTGGCTGTTATCAGTGAGATCCGATCGAAGATTTCTCCAGGCCGGAACGGCTGGAATATACTTATGATGAAGGCTCAAAGCCGTTTTGATGATTCCGGCAATTCCCGACGCTGTATAGGTATGCCCCACGTTTGCAACAACACTGCCCACAGCGCAGCTTGATTCCTGTTTGGCACCAACAACAGCCTTTATCCCTTCAAACAGGTCTTCCTCATTTCCGGTTCCGGTCATTTCGAACAAACCAACATCTTTTCCTGTAATGGAAAGATCATCAAAATCCGCCTGGCAGGTTTCCTTCACAGCAGACATGTCGCCGCTTTTATGAAACCGGATGCTATCGATGGTTGCATAGTTCGTATTGTTGTCTTTCCGAGCCCTGTCTGCAGATTTTAAGACAACGGCTCCGGCTCCTTCACCCGGTTTAAAACCTTTGTTGTGTTTGTCCAATGCAAAAGAAGCAAGGTCTTCCGAATAGTTTTCTCCTTGAGCCGTCCTGACCAGCAGGTCCTCAACATTACCCGCCAGATCAACCGCCCCAACTATAACAGCTTCCACTTCATCATTTCCAATCAACAATTGGGCTATTTCCATCGCCCGAAAAGCAGAATGTTCTTCTGCCGAAACTGTAAATGAGGGTCCGGAAAAATCCCAGAGGGAGGAAATCCGGCTCGCCATAATGTTTCCGATAAAACTGGTAAACTCGTTAACCTGCACTGGCTTGCGAACCGAATCCTTTAGCAGTGTCTTCAACTTCTGCTTTTTATCCTCAGATATAGCTTGATTAAACTGTCCAAAAGCCCTGTCAACTTGCCAATCCAGGTCGATTCGGCCCCTGAACTGATGCAGAGACTTCTCAGCCTCCATGGCAATAATCACCGCGACATTTGATCCCTCTCTTAATCGTGCATCCCTTGCAGCTTGATCAGCTACTTTCAGCATTAATAACTGCTGGGGCATCATCGCTTCAATTTCATTAGGCGGAATCTTATAGCGCAAAATATCAAAATCAAAATCAGATAGATAAGCTCCTTCGGGGATCAGTCCTTTTTTAAAATTAAACCGTTTCAATAGCTCAGTGTCAGTTTGCAAACCCTTCCAGCGTTTTTCGGGCAACCGGGAAAAGCCTTGTTTACCCGTATAGATCGCATGATCAAATGCTTGCAGATTTTTATACGGACCAAAACAGGCTTCCATCCCTACAATTGCCATCGGTTTTTTTTCGCTTTTCTTTTTGGAAGGTTGGGAAACATGTTTGTTTTCCTCTAACACCAGATGCGCATTGGTACCGCCAAAGCCAAAAGCATTAACAGCACCGGTTTTTTTCTTTGAACCCGATGGCCAGGGGCGGGATGATTCGACAACATTTTCAGGAGGGATAACCCCGTTGGGAGAAGATATGGGTTGTTCCAGATGGATGGTTGCCGGTATTTCCGCCTGGTTCATACTCATGATCACCTTGATGATGCTTGCCAAACCGGCGCAAGTCAGAAGGTGACCAAAATTGGCTTTAACGACACCTACAAGCGGCGCTGCCTTGTGCTTTCCAAAAAAGGTATCCAGGGATTCCATCTCAACGGGATCACCTACAGGCGTTCCTGTGGCATGGCATTCGAGATAATCGATGTTTCCAGGCTCAACATCAGAGTCCTTATAAGCCCTTTCGTAAGAAAGCAACTGCCCTTTGGCACCGGGGCTGAGAACAGAACGTCCCCTGCCATCGTTTGACAAACCTATTGCTGAGACAACTGCGTGAATAGTATCCCCATCCCGGACTGCGTCATCATACCGTTTCAACAGCAACATCCCGGCTCCTTCTCCTGAAATCAGACCTTCGGAACGTCGATCAAGAGGACAACTCACGTCATTTTCAGAATAGGCAGTGAAGGTGGAAAATCCCTGGTTGATGAAGAAGGGATCTCCCGCACTTACAGCTCCAGCCAGCATCATGTCTGCTTTTCCGCTATTCAGGTAATCACAGGCCAATTTGACAGCATATAAGGATGAAGCACAGGCTGCATCTAGCGATAAGAAAACACCTGACAGCCCTAAAGCATGGGAAATCAGGGCAGATGGAAATCCTGAAATACGACTGTTATCGAAATGAGTATCCGGTTTTCCGCTTTGACCGATGGTAAACGAATCAGTCTGCAGCAACTCTTTCGCCTGCTTTTCCATGGCTTGACGATAAATCGGCAGGTAAAGTTGATTGGAAAGCTTGGTGGGAAAAGACAGGTTGCCAAGAATAACCCCACAGGATCCAAGCTGTTCCGTTTTGTTTAGGTAGCTTCCAGCCTTCAGCGCTTCTCTTGCTACATACAGTGACCATTTATAAACATCGTCCAGTTGATTAAGGATAGTCTGATCAATCCTAAAACCGGAGGCATCAAACTCAAAATCGGTGATATAGCCTCCCCTTTTGCTGTAATATTTGTCCGGCTGACCTTTTTGGGGGCTATAAAACAAGTCCGGATCAACCCCCATCTGCTTGATTGTGTGTTTAGATGTGGAGTCGATGCCCTTGTTAAGATTGTCTATAAATTCTTGTGGAGTGTGGGCTCCCGGAAAAAGACAGGAATATCCGATAACAGCAATTTTCTGCATAAGCTGTATCCTTGGGGTTAGTGTGGTTCAGGTGAATAATTGCGTAATAGTAGGCTATTTTGCGTTAAACAGGAGGGGATTGTAAAGCCCTCAATAATCGAGAGTTTACCCGGCTTTTTGAAAGGGATCGGGATCAAAAAGGTTGAAATCCACAGACACAACCTTGGAAATACCAGGCTCCTCCATGGTAATACCAAACAAGGCATCGCCGATTTCCATCGTTTTTTTGTTATGGGTGATAATGATGAACTGGGAGTTTTCAGTCAGGGCCTGGACGTGTTTGTTGAACCTCACATTATTGGCATCATCCAAGGGAGCATCTACCTCATCCAGCAAGCAGAAGGGGCTGGGCTTGATCATAAACACGGCAAAAATCAAAGCAATGGCGGTTAATGCTTTTTCACCGCCGCTCAGCAATGTCATGTTCTGCAGCTTTTTGCCCGGAGGCTGGGCGATAATCTCAACGCCTGATTCCAGCAGATCCGTTTCATCAGTCAATCTCAAGTATGCTTCGCCCCCTCCGAAAAGCTGCGGAAACAATTCGCTGAATTTCTCGTTGACTTGCTGAAAAGTTGTTTTAAAACGTTTGCGGGACTCCTGGTTAATTTTATTGATAGACGATTCCAGCGCTTCCATGCTCTGGGTCAGGTCAGAAGACTGGGTCTGCAGGAAATCCAAACGCTCTTTTAAAATATCGTACTCCCCCTTCGCTGCAAGATTAATGTTTGCCATGCCGCCGATTTTCTTCTTTAACTCTGCAATGGTTTCCGCTTCTTTCTCAACATCAAAAGATTTCACCTCAAAGGTTTGAATCAGGTCTTCCGGTTTCAAAGCATCTTCCGCAAACAGGTTGTCTTCAATATTCTTGGCTTCCTGGGCCAATTGCGCCAGCTTGATCTCCAACTTATAATTTTTATCCTTCAGATTTGTTATGGCCTGGGTTTCTTTTTTAATCTTGTCTTTCAATTCCTGGTATTCCGCTCGCTTTTTCTCAAGAGCGTCACTCATCTGGTTCTGCTGTTTTTCCTTTTTCCCGACATCTTCCACCAGATCCGGCAGCTTGGTCGTTGCCTCTTTGAGCGACAGTGCAATGGATTCCCGTTTATCAACAGTTTCAGTGGTGCGCTGCGATATTTCCCTTTGCTGTTTTTTTCGCTCCACTAGATCGTCGGTCATACGGGCAATGCCTTCTTCCTGATTCTGCTGTTTTTCCTGTAAACCGGCCAAAACGATTTTGATCTGCTGCAACTCATCCGCAGCTTCTTTTCTGTTGGTCTCGGTCTTTTCAATTTGCTCTTTTAAATCAGCACAGACCTTCCGTATGGTTTCCTGGGTTTGCTGATTTTCTTCAATAGACTTTTCCAGTCCTTTAATTTTATCCTCAAACTCCTTTTTCAGCTCCAATAACTGATTTTGTTCACCTTCGAGGTCCTTCTTCACATTTTCAAACCGTTGTTTTTCCTGGGTTTTACCATCATGTTCCTTTTGGAGACCGACAATATCCAGATCCAACGCAACCAGGTCCTGCTGTGAAGCATTCAAAGATCGCTTCAATTCTTCCAGAATCCCGGATTTTTCTTCAAACTGATCTGTTGAAGATTCCAGGTTTTTCCGTAATTCCTCCAGATCTTTTTCAATGCGATTGATTTCCTGTCGTCGCTTGATAAAGGTTTCAGCCAGATTGGATTTGCCGGGCAGGCCAATCAGAAAAATCCCTTCCCTGGTCACCATTGATGCATCAGGATCTATCAACCCCCCTCCGTTCATCAACTGATCAACCTTAAGCTCATGCAGGGATGTTTTCACCACGTCAAAGGAATCCACCAGGGCCAGGGATTCTGTCTGGTCGGGTTTTACCGGAATCAAAGAAGACAACGGATTGTTTCCGTTTTTGTTGTTCCCGGAAAAAGAATCAAGAAAAGCCAGTTGAAATTGTTCCAGTTCTTCATTTTTTGCAAAATCCACAATCTCTTTCAGCTTCTTGATCGATTTAAAAATCAAAATGTTATAATAACGGTTGAGAAATGCCGTGGTCTGAATATTCAGCTCTTCAGGCAAGGTCACCAATTCTGCGAGGGTCCCCAAAAAACCCATGTTTTTCGAAATGTCCGGGTTTTCAGTAAATGTATCCAGCACTTTTTTTGTGGCCGCATCATATTCCTCGTGGCTCAGAACCAGTTCCTGCAGGGATTCCAATTTGCTTTCAGACTGATTCACCTGTTGCTGCAACTCCTCCGATTTAGTTTTTAGCTTGGAAAGCTCCTGTTCTGCATCTTCCATCTGGTTGGAGTAAACCTGAATGGTTTCGTTGCAACGTTCTTTTTCAGCCTTTTTATCCTCAATCTTTCCTTCAAGTTCCTGCCAGATGCTCTTCAGGTCCTTTTCTTCATCCTCCAGTTCCTTTTCTCGCTCCACCATTACCAAGGCTTTTTCATCAACTTCCTTCAGTCGTTCTGCAAGTTGCTCCATCTGGTTTTGCTCAGCCACCACCGTGGTCATGGATTCCACTTCTTTTTGTTGAAGATTGGCCAAGCGGATTTTCTGGCTGGATAGATCGCTTTCGCTGCTGTCAGCCGTGGTTTGAAGGCTTTCCACCAACTTGGATTTTTCCTCGACCTCCCCTGATAGTTTTTTATGCTCAACCTGGTATGTTTCCAGTTGAAGCGAGACCGTTTTTATCTGCTTTTCAACCAGCTCACCTTCTTCTTTATTTTTCCTTTCCCATTCATCCAGGTTTTCCAGGGTAATTTTATCGGAATCCAGCTTGCTTTCCAGCTTAATGACTTTTTCCTTTTGTCCCTGGATTTCCGCCATGAACTGGTTTAGTTCAGCCTCGCCGGTCGTAATATCCAAAGCCAAGGATGACTCCAGGGTTTCCAGATTGGTTAATTCCGTCTCCAGGTCGTTTTTTTGTTCAATAGCTTTATCCCTGTTCTGGCCGATCTTTATTGCCTGTTCATTAAGTTTATACCATTTGGTCGCTGCAATGCAGTTTTGTAATCGCTCCAAACGAGCTTTGGCAGCAAGGTATTCCTCTGCTCTTTCAACCTGAACGACCAGGGTTTCTTCCTGCCTTACCAGCTCAGCAAGAACATCTTCGACTCGCAAAAGATTCTGTTTGGTTGCTGCAAATTTGCGTTCCGCTTCTTTGCGCTTTGTCTTAAATTTAACAATTCCTGCAGCCTCATCGATAATCAGGCGTCGATCTTCAGCCCGACTGGTGATAATCTGATCGATTTTGCCCTGCTCTATGATGGAATACCCCTTACCGCCAATCCCCGTATCCATGAACAATTCGCGAATGTCAGTCAACCTGCAGGGTGTTTTGTTGATCAGGTACTGGCTTTCACCGCTGCGATATAAGCGCCGCGTGACTGCAATCTCTGTGAATTCGGAGTATTTGGGTATGGTATCCCCTTCCGGATTGGAAAAGATCAGGCTTACCTGGGCCATGCTGACTGGCTGCCGGCTACTGCTGCCGCTGAAAATAACATCTTCCATGCTGCTTCCTCTCAGGTGCTTGGCGCTTTGCTCCCCAAGAGTCCAACGCACCGCATCCACGATGTTACTCTTCCCGCAACCGTTTGGCCCGACAACAACAGAGATCCCATTTTGCACAAAATTGATCACTATTTTATCGCAGAAAGATTTAAACCCCGAAGCTTCTAACCTGAGAAGACGCATGAAAGATTGTGTTTATGGTTTAAAATGTAAAATGAAAGCAAAACTTTCACAAAAGACCGATAACTAACAACTAACAACTAACAACTAACAACTAACAACTAACAACTAACAACTAACAACTAACAACTAACAACTAACAACTAA
>JANQGZ010000053.1:0-154129 GCA_028282825.1 SAR324 cluster bacterium | reverse complement strand
GTCTTTCTGAGCCATAACCATCTGAACGCCAGGATGATCATCTAAAGCAATTTCCCAGAACTTATCGCCTTCACTTTCTTCGCCTGAGCCTCTGTATACTTTTTCACATTCCCACTTCTTGTCAGCTTCGGTCATTTCATACTTTTCTTCGACCTTCATAGTTGCCATGATAACGCCATCAGCGTTCTCAAGAGCAATTTCATCACCTACGTTGATTGCATCAGCATCAGCTTTATCAGCAGACAGGGTCACAGGAATTGGCCAGAAAGTACCATCTTCAAGCAGGAACTCTTCACATACACGCTTCCAGGAAGCTTTGTTCATGAAACCGTTCAGTGGACTGAAACCACCGATACCCATCATGATCAGGTCACCATTTTCTCGACCGGTAATAGAGATCTTCTTAAGACCTTCAGCTTTCTTCTTTTCAGCGTCCAGTTCTGCACCTTCAAGTAAAGCGCAAACCAAACCTTTTCCACCATGTGGAGGAATTAATCCAGACATTTAAAATATCTCCTAAATTGGTTTCTAAAAAACACAACCGTGGAAGATTGACTTCCACGGCTTCCGTTGTAAAAACAGACTTACAAAAGACTCATTACGGAACCGACGTTCCTACTCTTTTGTTTCTTCTGGCAGTTCTTGCTTCTTCCCTTCCAGAAAGTTCATTCCCATGGCCTTATCGCGACCAGAGTACTTGGCGTATACCAATGCCGCAGTCCTGTAGAACATATGTCCAAACTTGGAATGAGGCATATATAAGAAGAGAAAGAATACCAAAACTAGATGGCAATAATAAATGAAGTATGAAGCTGAACTACCAGCAACTCGAACTGTTTGAGCCAAAATTCCTGTTGCCACAATCAACAGAATGTTAAGAATAAAAATCCAATCGAAGGCAACTGATTTACCAATATCACCACTCAACGCCCTGCGATAAAGAATCATCAGAATACCGATAGCGGCAGCGACAGCACTAACATTACCGATAATCTTGATCGGGTGCAGAAATGGAAGCGGTGTTGGTGTTACGATCTCACTTCCAGCGATAAGGTTAATATAGTAAATAGCAGTTACACCTGCTGTGGTAATCATCAAGCCGATAAAAGCATAAAAAAGAAGCATGTGAGCTATATTTCTGCTTTTGTTAGGTCCACACTCCCTGAATTTAGTGTGAGTCATAATGCTTTTTACGGTCCCCACCAAAGCACTGACAATGGTTTCACCATTGTCCGTTTTCGGGTAGGTTTCCTGAAGGCCCGCAATCAGCTTTTTTACACCCAGCAATCCGGTAATAATTCCAAAAAAGAATGCCGGGATAAACAGGATCTCGATAGTTACCTGGGAAATCATATTTTTATGGAAATCGATGACAGGTGCATTCAAAAACGCAAAATCACCGCCATGTTGTCCAAAAATAACAGCTGCGATTAATATAATAGGAACCAGTAAAAGCATCAGTGCACCGCCAAAACTCTGAGATAGCTTGCCCAGAAAAGATGGTACGGCAACGTTAGCAATGACCATATTTCGAATAGCTGCCATCACGTCACCCGGTTTGGCTTCACGGGGACATTGTTCAGAACAGTCATTACAATGGAAACATAACCACGGATCCATGCTTTTTATAAGTTTATCCTTAATACCCCATTGGGCTTCGATCATTTCCTTTCGTGGGAAAGGAGTTCCTTCTGGAGTCAAAGGGCAGGCAACGGTACAGGTTGAGCACTGGTAGCACTTTTTAAGGTCCTGACCGCCAGCCTTGAGAACTCCTTCAACGAATTTTAAATCCGCATCTACAATAACTCGGTCTGACATGTGTAAAACCTCCAATTAAAGTTGGTATTCAAAAATCTCTTTAAATCGAGAATCAATTCAGAAACTAAAATCCTTTGAATGGATTCGGTCCGTAATCTTCCAGTTCGTCAAAAAAGTCCTCAAGGATCTTCGGAAGTTTATCAACTCCCGCATCATTCATGCTGACTTCAAACTGTTGGACACGCTCAGATTCAAGAGACAATCGACCAATTGTTTCCTGTACCTTACCCAATCTTTCATTACACAATTCACTACCTTTGATGAAGTGGCACTGGTAGTCATCGCCATGCTTACAACCAAAATATAAAACACCATCGACTCCGGCAGACAGGGCATCTGATATGAATACCAGGTTGTTTCCACCCAGGCATCTAAGCGGTATATACCTGACATAAGGATTCAGCTTGATCTTATCCATGGCTAAAGAATCCAGGACAGGCAGTGCATCATTTTCACAAATGAAACAGATCACCCTTGGCTTTTCCTCCTCTTCATCAGGAATATCAACGGCTTTAATCATGTCACCAATCATTGGCACGCTGTAATCATCAAAAGAGATAACTCTTTCAGGACAGGCTCCCATACAGATTCCACAAGCACGACACCGAGCAGATTTTGGTAACGGTGTTCCCTTTTCGTTTTCGTCGATGGCACCAAAGGGACATTCCTCTGTACAACGCTTACAATCCGTACAGCGCTGAAGATTTGGCTCCATAAATGTTGGATCTCCGGCCCTTGGATGAACCCTTTCACCGCGGGCGGTCATTTCAATGGCTTGGATCGCTTTGAGGGCTGCACCTGTTGCATCCATTTTGGCGTCGTTAACGTTCATGGATTGTCGGACGGTTCCTGCGGCGTAGATACCTGTTCGTCTGGTTTCATATGGGAAACAGACAAAGTGAGAATCAGGATATCCATACTTCAATTCCGGCATCTCAGGGCCTTGACGATACTGCAGATTCAGGAAATTCTCATCCTGATTCAACGTCACAGGCTCTTGTCCGGTAACCAGCACAACCAAATCGACCTGAAGTTGAATATCGGAACCTAACAAGGTATTATCCACATCTACTGCAACCTTACCATTTTCAGCCTTTACTGAAGATACATCACCCTTGGTCATAAACACACCAGGATCATCTTGCTGAGTTCGGTAGAACTCTTCGTATTGACCAGGAGTTCGCATATTCTCATAGATGATATAAGCTTTAGCATCCTGATCCATTTGTCGGATATAACCGGCCTGCTTGAGAGAGGTTAGAGAGCCGGTTGATGAGTAGGAATCCATTTCGGTGTCTTTGGAACCAACACAGAGGATGAAAGCAACACTTTTAACTTCTGATCCATCCTTTTTGGTTATCGATCCTGATTTTGCCATCGCCTCAAATTCTTCACTGGTCACGACGTTTTCCTGGTCGCTTCCCAAGTGAGTCAATTTTTCCTTGGCATATGGTTTCGACCCAACAGACAGCACAATTCCACCCGCTTTGAAATTGGCACCACTTCCAACGACCTTCACTTCAAAATCACCTGGTTCACCAGCGATGGATTCAATAGTGCTGGATTTGTGCACCGTAATTTTGTCGTTTCCTTCAACTTCCGCAACTATGTCCGGTACGTAGTTGGGAACTATCGTGTTGTATGGCGGTTGCGCAGGCAGCATGCCTTTATATTTCAAGGCGTAACCACCAAGTTCGCTCTCTTTTTCTACCAGGTTCACAGAATAGCCGGCTTTTGCAGCATCCAATGCAGCCGTCATTCCTGTAACACCACCACCAATCACCAGAATGTCTTTGCAGGTATCTTCCTGAAAGTAAGGTTCAGGTATCTTTATAGACTTGATTTTGGCCATGTACATGCGAAGATAATCTTCCGCTGCCATTTGGGTGTCTTCGTTTACCTCGCCTTCTTCATTTCTGCCTTCCAAGGTCCAGGCAACCCATTCTCTGAGAGGAACCCTTACTTCAATTGTATCTTCAGCTACTTTAACGCTGTTATCATGATATCTGTCGGAACTGCCTGCAATGATAAAACAGTTGATGCCTTCATTGTTATAATCATCTCTTAAAACCTGAATCCCGGCCTGGTTGGAGAGATTCTCGCCGATCCGGCAAACAGCAGCTTTTAATTCACCTGTTGCAACTTTTTCCAAGCGCTCTAAATCGATAGCCTTTTCAAGATCACAACTGGTACAGATATAAACTCCAATTTTCTTTTCTTCCATAGTTTAGCTCCCCATTACTGTTTGAATAGCCCTTAAAGCTGCCCCGGTTGAATCTTGAACAGCGGTGTTGACATCGCCGGGAAGTTTCGCTGTTCCAGCTGCGTGTACACCGAACTTTTGAATACTGGGAGCAACAAACCCGTTTTCATCAATCTGCACTGCTTCAGGCAGTTTTTCACCTTTTAAACTTGATTCCATTCCTGTGGCCAATACTACCATATCTGTTTCCAGATGCATCATACTGCCATCAAGAACATTTTCCGCTTCAACGATAGCATTTTGTCCCTGACCTTCAGTAATTTTGGCGACTTTTCCTTTGATCAGTGTGATATTTTCGTCGTTCTGAATAGCTGATGCAAAGTCTTCGTATTTACCAGGAGTCCTGATGTCGATATAGAAAATGGTAATTTTAGCATCCGGATTGGCTTCGCGGACGTATTTAGCTTGTTTTAGAGACGCTAAACAGCAGATTGCAGAGCAATATGGCAAATGATTTTCGTCTCGAGATCCTGCACATTGCACAAATACAATCGATTCTACCTTCTTTTGGTCGGATGGTCTTAGAATCTGTCCACCTGTGGGTCCGTTACCTGATGCAATTCGTTCCATCATGACATTGTTAATCACGTTGGGGACTTTGCCAAAACCAAGATTTTCAACTTTAGCGATGTCATAAGGCTTCCAGCCTGTCGCGTAAACCACGGATGCAACCTCTAGATCTGTTGTGGTTTCTTCTGCCTGCAAATTAATCCCGCCGCACTTACACGCGTCAGCACACTTTGTGCAGCCTTCCGGACATTTATCGCGATCAATGACGTATTTCGCAGGCCATGCCATTTTGTAAGGCATATAGATCACTTTGGTTTTATCCAGCCCGTAATTATGCTCGTTTTCTCTTTCAACGGGGCAGGCTTCTACGGCCTCTTCACAGCTGAATGTTTCGCTTACGTATTGTGGTTTGGTTTTGATTTTTACCTGGTAACTCCCGGGGTTGCCAGTGATGGATGTGACTTCAGAATCTGTAAATGTTTGAATTCGTGGGTTCGGCTTGAGTCTTTTGTAGTTGATTTCCAGTCCGCAAAGGGGAGGGCATAGTTTGGGGAAATACTGATAAAACCTGGAAACTCGACCCCCAAGGACAGGATTTTTCTCAACCAGAATTACTTCATAACCGACCTCGGCCGCTTCCAGTGCTGTTGTCAGCCCACTGATTCCGCCACCGATAACTAATATCTTTCCTTTTTGTTCTGCCATTCAATTCCCTTGTTGTTGGATCGGATAGTTCAATATTATGGATAATTCTTTCGAGTTAGTGGAACAAACCCCGTTTAACTTCAGGAATAAAATATTTCACTTCCGGAGATGAACGTGTTGAGGTGAAAATCTCACATGCATAAGTTCAAGACAGAGCGGGATGCTTATGCACCCCGCTTCCACCTATTGCATATTTCAAAATAGGAATCTTAAGCTGAACTTCAGGATGAAAGCCAGCCTAAGAAACTGGTCCAGGCAATTCTGGATTAGTCAGGAATGATCTGATGATAATCACGCTTGAATACTTTCCACTCTCTCGTGTTCTTATCATAAGTAGAGTTAGTGAAACATCTCCAGTTAGCATCATCAATAGCCAGGTGATCACCACGATAGTAGTAACCTGGATATCTTGTCTCTTCTCTGAACGCAATATGCCTAGCATGAGCTTCAGCAGCTACTGTTCTGTGATGGTTTTCCCAACATCTTAACAGTTCGTGAAGATCAGCAGCAGCCAGATGAACAACGTCTTCCTTCAACATTTCCAAATACTTGAAACCTTCATTCAACATAGTTCCTGAAGTCATGTAATAAGTACTTACACCACCTGCGTACTCATCCATAATCTTCTGGAGTCGTTGTTGATACATTTTAGGCTTGATATATTCAGGGTTGATCTCAGGATCAGTTGTGTATCCGCTATGCTTACCATAGGTTTCCATTGGCAGGTATACTTCTTTAGCCAATTCTTCTACGTCTTCTGCGAATTCAGGCATTTCAGGATTGTCCATGCAGTACCGAACCATTTCCTTACCAGCAATTCGACCTTCGGCATGTGAACCGGAGGAGAATTTGTGACCGGAAGCACCAGCACCGTCACCAGCTGTAAAGAGACCTTTAATAGTGGTCATCCTGTTGTATCCCCAGAAGTACTCTTCAGGACCGAAGTCGCCAGGACCGGATACCCAAAGGCCAGCACAACCAGCGTGTGAACCCAACATGTAAGGCTCAGCAGGCATCAATTCAGATGGAACCTTTTCAGGAGCCATGTTGTTAGCAGCCCAAACACCAGCTTGTGAGATAGACATGTCTAAGAAATCTTCCCAAGCTTCTGCTTCCAGATGCTTCATCTGTTTCTTATCCAGTTTTTCTCCCATTTCCTGGAGAGCTTTATCTGTATGGATAAAGATAGGACCTTTACCTTCTTTCATATCCAGCATCATCATGTGATTCCGCATACAAGTTCCGATATTGTCTACATACTGGCCATACAGTTTCTTACTTTCTTCCGCTCGTGTTACTTGGTAGTCTTCGCCAAGAGCGTTTGAAGCTTTAGCTTTAAAGAGCAGGAACCAAGCACCAACTGGTCCGTAACCGTCCTTAAATCGGGCTGGGACGAATCGGTTTTCCATCAGAACCAGTTCAGCACCAGCTTCAGCACCCATAGCATAGTTAGAACCGGAGTTCCATACCGGGAACCAAGCTCGACCTTGACCTTCTGCAGTCGCTCGACCTCTAAAGAAGTTCACACAACCACCGCAACCCAGCAATGCTGTTTTACACTTGAAGACATACAGTTTTTGTTCACGAGTACTGAAACCAACAGCACCAGCTACTTTAGTAGGATCGTTCTTGTCATTCAGAACTTTAATAATGAAAACACGCTCGAACAAGTTCTGGTCAACACCAGTAGCTACTCTGTTCTGCTCAAGAGCTTTCTTTCCAGCTTCACCTACGATTACTTTGTAAGATTCACCGTTAATCATGATCTGCCATTTACCAGAGTGCATTGGCTCACCACCTTCACGCAGTGACTTCTTGCCGGCAGCTCTAGCTTGATGACCATCAAGAGAAACACCATCATCACCTTTCTTCCATACTGGGAGTCCCCAGTCTTCAAAAAGCTGAATAGAATCATCTACCCATCGACCAAGGTCATAAACCAAGTCTTCACGGATGATTCCCATTAAGTCGTTTCTTACGTACTTAACATAGTCTGCAGGGTCGTTTTTACCCATGTAAGTATTAATAGCAGAAAGTCCCATAGCAACAGCGCCTGATCTATCTACGGCAGCCTTATCAACCATGGTTACTCTCATTTTCTGTGGACTAGCCCAGCGGTCTGCTTCGTAAGCAGCACCGCAAGCAGCCATACCACCACCGATCAGCAGTACGTCAGTCTCGTGGACGACGATTTCCGGCTTCTCACAAAATTCAAAATTATTAACTTTTTGTTCCATTACGCTAACACTCCTAAATTAGGGGTAATGAGAAAAATTAAGCGAAAAAATGTCAGTAGATTACGGAGTCTTAAGAGTAACACCGTTAAAAATCTGAGTAAAAAGACCTTGTTCTTTGATCCTTGAAACGTCAACGTCAACTGCCTGTACGCCACCAGAAATGTCAGCAGCACCTTCGTCAGTTGTTCTGATCGGGAACTTGAATCGCTTAATCATTCCGTCGCGGAACTTGATAGTCCACATAATTGTGTCAGTACCTCTCATTGGAATACAAGAAGCTCCCAGAGGGGCGAAATCAGCATAGCAGCGAACCTCAATAGCCTGTTGCGGGCAAATCTTAACACAGTTGTAACATTCCCAGCACTGCTCAGGTTCTTGGTTCCACGCTTTCATCGTATCCATATTCAGGTTCATCAGGTCATGAGGACAAATATACATACAAGCTGTCTTATCCTGACCCTTGCAACCGTCACACTTTTCAGTCATTACAAAACTTGGCATCTAATATCTCCTAGAAGAAGGTTTAGTTTTGCAAAAGGTTAATAAAAACACTTCTTTAATTAGTTCTTTATCTATGAATCCCGTACTGAAGATCCAAAAAAAACAAGGATTATTCTACCCGTTCAGTACCTCCTGTCAAGAGAATCGGAATGATGTAAATCATAAATCAATGAGCAAATTTCCTTTTTAAATCAGGCATTTTACGAGCATATGCTCATTGCTCTCCGACAACTTGACCTGGTTACTTCCGCGGGTGAATCGGCCCCTCTGCAAAAAGAGCAAACTTTAACCATTCGAAGCCGAATTTGAGCAGCTCCTCGTCATCGGATTTGATCTTGTTTACAACATCGTCATTAATATCAAATCGATTCAAAAAACTGCTGTTGAACACAAAGCTGCGAAATGAGTCCAAATCATAGCTGACCATGATAAAGATATTCATTTTTTGATCCTGGTCATTTTTCAATCCCATGGATTTCAGCCTTGCGACGATCTCCAACCAGACGTGGTTCTGTTTATCCAACTCAGTCACACCCTGGTTTTCTTTATACTCGTGTACGGTCCATTGATCCTTCTCAAAGTGACCCTTACACATCTTCTCCTCAATGATAAAAAAGGAGTTCTTGCCTGCTTCTTCATCAGGCTTTTTTGTAGCCACTCCTGTCGGATAGTTCCGACAAACCACTGGCCTGTTTTCGTAAATTGTACATCCCTTCTCACCCAGGAAGACGCATTGTTCCTCCGCATTCATTTTTACTTTTAAGAGTGGAAGTTCGGTGCCCTTAAATGTCTGCATTTCCGCATACTTAACCAAAAACTCATCTGATTGGATGCCGAGTGTATTCTTTATTCGGACTACATCAAAGGGAGTCAAAAGTACGTCTATCTGCTTGCAGCATACATTAAAACAAGGAACGCCCGGATGGCAGGAAAAGGGAAATTTGGCCCCTTCTTCGATGGGCCTGAGACTGAATTGCTCCTCTTCCTGTGGATTGTTTGGATTTTCTAGTCTGTCTTGTGTCATATACTTCTATAAGCTCTCTCACTATTGTGAACCCCACTAACCACAATACCCGTGAGTTATAATCAAACAAAAAAACTTTAAACCGGAACTGGGAATGCAATTCCCTGCTTGCCCAACCTTTCTCACAGTTTAAAATTAGTAAAACAAGTGAATACTCTAATGTTCTGAAGTTAATTACTAAGAAAATTCAGATGGAAATAAAAAATAAATGGGGAGAATTAATATTCATTCATCTCACCGCTGTCAACACTTAAACACTGGTTCAGCAGATAAAAAGCTTCGGTGAAATGCAAACAACCTGCCGGGTGGATGAAGAGTTTGGGATGCCGTTCAACCAGATCAATGTTTCGACTGATAGTCTAAAAGGCAATACCAGATCAACCTGCTGGCGGTCTCTCGAAACTGAAAGGTCCCAGTAGTCCCTTTCTAAAATCCTGAAGAACCTGTCCGCATGTTTTTGCGATATCTATTTCTCCTTTCTGCTTTTTATAGTTTAATTGTTTGCCGATGAGTAGGAGAAGTTCTTCAGCATTATGATCCAGGCAATTCAAATGGTATCGTTTTTTAAATTGTTCAGATTTTATTTCCAGCAGTTGATTAATAACATATGCAGCAACTTGTTCTTTTCCGATAATCTCATCCTTAATGGCGTGAATGGCACAAAGCCACATTCCTTCTTCTTCAGTTTCTATCCTGGGGGGCATGATACCCGGGGTATCCAGCAATTCCAGGTCTTTACCCAACACAATCCATTCCTGATTCCTGGTAACACCGGGTCTGTCACCTGTTTGAGCTGCATTGCGGTTGGTAAGGCGATTGATAATGGTGGATTTTCCTGTATTTGGGATACCCACGATGATCAATCTTAGCGGCGGGGGCTTGATTCCTTTATTTTTGAACTTTTGCCAGCGGGGTTTCATGATGTCCCGGCAAGTGCTGGTAATTTTCTTCAGACTTTTAGGCTGCAGGGCATTAACAAACACCGCTGCTTGAGAATTATCTCGAAACCATTTTTTCCAAAGCTCACAGATGGATTGATCAGCCAGGTTGGTTTTGTTGAGTACAACCAAATGAGGCTTCTCACCGATTACTTCCTTGATTGAAGGGTTGCCGGATGACAACGGCACCCTGGCATCCCGGATTTCAACAATGATGTCCACCTTCCCGATCTTTTCTTTCACCTTCTTAAGAGCTTTGGCCATATGCCCGGGAAACCAGTTAATTCTTCCTGACATATTTCTGGCAGATTTCATTATTGTTGATTTATTCGTATCCATAAAATAAAATAAGGTTACATAAACATTGAGTTTTTCAGCTATTCATTGGCCAGAATTACATCCCCCATTTTTTGACCCCTCGAACTGCTGATACAAAACTTTGGTTAATTTAAAATCTATTAAACCTGACCACCAACCCAAAAGATTATATTCAGTGTCAAACCTCTTCAGCTAAGGGGTCAATTTTACATGTATCTTACACCCTCTAATTTGGTAAGTATAATCAGCTAAATCTCTGATCCTATTATATCTCAATATATTTTCATTGATTTATTGTTTGGGGTCATATAACTTAAGAAAATCTTGTCGTTTATTTGAGGGCGCCTCAAAAGGTACTTGGAATATTTGGGAATCAACCTGTTTGCGAACTAATGAGATTAATCTATGAAAGGCTCACCTGTGAATAAAAAATTCGATCATGAAATCAGGGTTGCGACATTAAAGACTCTGGAATTGTTTCAGGATTTGAGCCATGACCTGTTACTTGAACTTTCAAAACTGACAACCATTCGGACACTAAAGAAGAACGAAGTTATTTTTGAACAAGGTGATATTGCCAAGAAATTCACCTTTGTGAATAAAGGAATGGTCAAAGTCATCCGCAGCTTGAAACCGGGTCAGGAAATGATCCTTCGTATTGCTACCGAAGGTGAGTTTTTTGGGATTCTGGCTATTTTCAGTGAGCAGACATATGCCGTTCGGGCTGTAACGGAAGGAGAGGTAACCCTGGTTGAGATTCCAAAAGAACCTTTCTTTGATTTTTTGGATAAACACCCGGAAATCTATCGCAAATTCCTGAAATTAAGTAGTCAAAACAGTCAGCAAATGATGCGCAAAGTGCCTGAAATGGCCCTGACAAGGATTGAATCACGCGTCGCTAAAATATTGCTGAACCTCACAAAAAAAATAGGTTTTCAGGAAGACGGTCTTTATCAATTAAACATGCCCCTTACCCGAAAAGAGATCGCAGCTATGGCGGGTACTACCACAGAAACGGTGGTTAGAGTCCTTGGCAGGCTTGAGAAAACCAGCGTCATTGAAATGAATAAGCATCATATCATTCTTCGGGATCAGGACTATCTTGAATCTCTAGTTGATGAGACGGACCATTTGTAACCAAATCAAGGCTTGTTAAGTGACCGCGATACAGCAAGCCTCTTCGCACCATGCCTACCTAACACGCCATTTAAGCAGCAATCGGATAATCTCCCGCTATTAAAGCCTTAAAAGTGCAGCTTCACCCGGCTCGGATTGTATGCCGCTTGTCTTTCGTTACTAATTCATCACATGGCTAAAAAAGATAGAATAGATAAATTGATTTTCGAAAGAGGATTCGCTCCAAGCAGGGAAAGAGCACAAGCGTATATTATGGCCGGGAAGGTGCTGGTGGGTACGCAAAAGATTGACAAACCAGGGCAAAAGTTTCCTGTCAACTGCGAGATAAGAATATTGGGGGAAGATCAGCCTTATGTGAGTCGTGGAGGATTAAAACTCGCCAAGGCTATTCAACAATTCAACATTGAGGTAAAGAACCGTGTGGCAATGGACATAGGTGCGTCTACAGGCGGTTTTACAGATTGCCTGTTGCAGAATCAGGCCAGTTTCGTATTTGCAGTAGATTCCGGAACCAACCAATTGGATTGGAAACTGATATCCAATTCAAGAGTTAAAAATATGGAAAAATGTAATTTCAGGCGTCTGACTATGGCTGACATTGGAACTCATGTAGACTTGGCTGTGATTGACGTCAGTTTCATCTCCCTCACAAAAATTCTTGGCAACTGCTATCGCTTTCTTGTCAAGGGTGGACAGGTTATCGCGTTAATTAAGCCGCAATTTGAAGCTGGGAGGGATCAAGTGAAAAAGGGCGGTCTTGTCAATGATATTGAAATTCACCATGAGGTGGTTGAGACGATTAAACGTCATGCCGAATCGATCGGTTTTACGTGCAAAGCATTAGATAAATCCCCTATTCAAGGCAAAAAGAGTGGTAATCAGGAGTTTCTGATCCATCTCGAAAAGCCTCATAGCCGGTAGCCCATCCCATATACCTACTTTTCACAATCCCAAATGTGACTGTTCCACCCTGTTAAAACAATCATTTAAATCAAATCGTTTCTATTTCGGCTTTTGACGAAGCCAATCAAAGTGCCTATGATTTTGGAAGGTTGAATTGTTGTTTATAACTTGATGACCGCTGTTTCCAAGGAGAATGTTTGAAAATTGTCATTGCAGGCGCTGGTGAAGTTGGTTTCCACTTAATCGAAAATCTCAGCAGAGAAGATCAGGACCTATCTGTGATTGATATCAATGCCGAGGTATTGGAGAAACTGAAGCTGGATTACGGAATACAAACCGATCATTCAAACATTGCCGACAGTCAGTTTTTATCTCCTGCCCATCTGGAAGATACTGACTTGTTTCTTGCCATCACCAACTCCGACGAAACCAACATGATTGCTTGCAAACTTGCTTCGGAAGCGGGGGTCAAACAAACTATTTGCCGAATTCGACAGGTCGATTTGTCGACAACCAAAAAAGAGTTCTCACTAAAGTCCCTGGGCATTGACTGGGTGATCAATCCTGTATCACTGGTTGCTGACGAGCTGGTACAATTGGTTTTGACACCAAACATTGTTGACAGCCACTTCTTTCTGGACAGAAAAATCCTGCTAACCGGATACCGCATGACTGAGTATTCGCGGATTATCGGTCGCTCCATTGAAGTCCTGGAAAAAGAATTTAAGCGAAACCTTTTTCAAATCGCCATCATCCAACGCAAGAACATGTCTTTCATTCCACAAAAGAAAGATATTATTAAATATGGGGATGTTGTCTATTTCATCTATAAAAATGAAGACTTTGTGGCTCTAAGGCGAGTCCTGGGTTACGCGCAGAAATTTTCAAAAACCCGCAAGATTTTTATCAACGGTGGTGGAAATATAGGCTTAAGGATAGCCGAAGGTCTTGAGAAAGCAGATCAGGAAGTAAAACTTATCGAACAAAATCTTTCACGCAGCTACCAGATAGCCGAATCTCTGCAGAAGTCCCTGGTATTGAACTTTGACGGCACCGATCTCAACCAACTGATGACCGAAGGAGTGGAAAGTGCGGATTATTTTATCTCTGTAACCGACTCTGAACCGGTCAATATCACTTCTTGCTTGCTGGCCTGCGATCAAGGTGTGGAAAGAACCATTTGCCTGGTTCAGCAACCGGAACTGGTTCAGATAATTAACCAGAACACACCAATTACCTTGGGGGTTAGTCCACGCGTTTTAACCGCAAGACATTTGGTACAGTTTATCCAGGGCACGAATGTTTCATCCTATTTTTCGTTGGTTAACAGCCAGATTGAAGTCCTTGAAGTTCATCTTGAAGCACACTCAAAATGCCTGAACATTCCTTTAAAACACTTGACGCTTCCGGAGAACGTTCTGATAGGAATGATCAAAAGACACAACACATTTTTACTTGCCAAAGGAAATACATTTTTAATGGCGGGAGATATTGTTCTCCTGGTCTTGCACAGATTTGACAGAGAAAATGCACTTTCCTTTTTTGTCTGATTAGGCATTAATAAAAACAATTAGTTAAACCTTAACAATTGTGCCACTACTGGCACTCAGCGAATTATCCTGAGTATGCAATTCGGATCCATATTAAAAGCGCTTGGATTAATCATAGGCGTATTAGCTGCCTTCTTATTGATTCCTGCAACCTATTCCTTTTTCTCAGGAACGAACGATTTTAGTGCGTTTTTGATATCTATCGGAATCTCAGCTAGTGTTGCTCTCCTACTTTTTTTGGTTCCAAAATCCAAGTCATCCTTAAAAACCCGCGATAGTTATGCTTTAGTGACTTTTGGCTGGCTATGCGCTGGTTTGTTTGGTTGTCTCCCATACTATATGTCCGGTTATATTCCCTCATTCACCGATGCTTATTTTGAATCTATCAGCGGCTTTACGACAACCGGAGCTTCCATACTGGCTGATATCGAAGCTCTCCCTCCTGCCATTTTATTGTGGAGGAGCTTTACCCAGTGGCTGGGGGGTATGGGAATCATCGTTTTTGCCCTGGCAATTATCCCCTATTTGAACATTGGAGGCATGGGAATATTCCAGGCGGAGGTTCCCGGTCCAACGGCCGAAAAGCTGACTCCACGAATCCAGGATACAGCGAAAGTACTGTGGATCGTTTATTTGATTTTTACGGTGGTCTTGATTGGACTCTTGTGGTTTGCAGGGATGACCTTATTCGATGCGGTGAATCACTCTTTTACGACTATGTCCACCGGTGGATTCAGTACCAATAACTCCAGCATAGCGGGCTTTCATTCTCCTGTCATCGAATGGATACTGACCATTTTCATGATATTGGCGGGAGTCAATTTCGCTCTGCACTATCATGTTATGTTCAGGGGATTAAATCCCAAGATATACAGTCAGGATTCGGAATTAAGGTTTTATTTTATTGTGATCGCTTTAGCCTTGGTTGCGATTTGTACATCCGTATTTGTAAGACAAGGGGGTAATTTACTCGAAGTACTGCGCAATGCCAGCTTCACCATTGCATCCATTTTGACAACGACAGGGTTTGGTACGGCTGACTATGAACTTTGGCCGGTTTTCAGCCAGTTCATACTGATGTTCCTAATGGTCATGGGTGGATGCGCCGGTAGCACTGCCGGAGGAATCAAAGCAGTACGATTCATGTTAGTCATTAAATATATGTATGTGGAAATGCTGAAGCTGATACATCCAAATTTGATCCGAACAGTCAAAATGAAGGACGCAGTTGTGGACAGGGGTGTGTTGGCAAATATTCTCAGTTTTATTTTTGTTTACACTGCCGTAATGATCTTTTCGATTCTACTGGTCTCGATCGATACGAATGATATGGTGACAGCACTGGGAAGCGTTGTGGCCAGTTTAAGCAATATCGGACCTGGTTTTGGAACTGTTGGACCAACGGATAACTATGCCCATCTGGGAGATTTCACTAAATGGGTGCTTTCGCTGGATATGGTAATGGGAAGACTGGAAATTCTAACCATACTAATCCTTTTCCTTCCCCAGACCTGGAAAAGATAAGGCAAAATCTGAACTACTAAACCGTTACCACTCTCCGGCGCTGATTAATTCGCTTTCCGAGGGGAAAAATCTTTCGTTAAGGGCATGAATGTTCTCAAACTCCTCGCCCTTCTTAATCAGTTTCTTTCTTTTACCTGATTCCGAGACACTTAAAATTTCTTCCTCTGTAAAAAACCTTATGATGTTGTTGTAACTTACCGTAAGGTTTCCTTCCAACGAATCGATCTTCCCCAGTAACAGAAGCTTGTGGTGAGTTTCCCGAAACACCTCAATCAGGTTTTTCGAATCCATGGGAAAAGCCGCTTTTTTGGAGGTAAGAACATTGATAGCCACATAAAAGGACTCCAGGAAAGGCAGCAGAATATTAGCCAGCATGTTGATCTTTTTCTGGTTGTTTGGATTGATACTATAAACTCCTTTCTTTTCCGTAACCAGATCCTGTTCCAGGGCAAATTTCAGCATTGTATCGACAGCTTCGGTAAAATCATAGGACTGCGGGAAACGGAATTCGTACCTTAATAAATCATTAAATAAAAAGATACTTTCCAACAGCTTGTCCCTGGTTTTAACGCCATGTTTCAGTTTCAAAGCTATGATAGAGGGAATAACGTAATGGTGAACAAAGATGTTTTTGTACAAATTCAGACGAATCTTATCCTTGGTATCGAAATAGTAGATATCCTCGTCCGGATCATGAATGCAACCGACGGTTCCGCTTTGAATCAGAAATTCAACAATACCTTCCAGCCCTCCTTCGCTCTCAACCAAAGTATCCACAGCCCTGGGATGTACAGCCTGGTAGAGGTCCACCAGGAATCGACTCTTTTCCAGCAGTTCATTCTTTTGAAATCCGCGATGACGCTCCGAAAGCAGGGCTGTTGCCACAACAGGAACGGCAGAAGTTCGGGTATATATATTGATCTGATCCATCACCTCCATTCCCAACGAGAATGAGAGCTCCCTGAAATCTTCAGAATCAGGATCCGGAATCTGATCCAGCTTGTTTTTATCCAAGTAGCGGGCAATCATGTCACGCACGGACATGGGGGGTGCAAATGACACATAAACCTTTCCGAAGTTCTTTTTCAACACCTTAAAGGCATTGATCATCTCCAACAGGTTTTCCTGTTGTTTCTCCGCCCCATTGAGTTCTTTGATATATGCACCTTCTTCAGGAACCCTTTCGTATGTAAAAGATACAGGGACAAAATGCAGGTCCTTTTCCTGGTTTTTTATCAGGTATTCCAACAACATTGATAAGAGGCCGATTTTTGGGAGCAGGTTCTTCCCGGTTCTGGACCGACCCCCTTCAATAAACAATTCAATTGGAAAGCGATGATCCAACAGATAGTACAAGTAGGTGATAAAGGCTGTTGCATAAACAGGTTGATTGCGGAAGACGCGCCTCATAAACACAGCCCCCCCGCCTTTCAGAATTTTCCCAACACCCGTGACATTTAAATTGTTGCCAGCAATGATGTGAGGAATCTCCATGTAATGTTCATCCAAAACATAGGACAACAACAGGTAATCCAGATGACTACGATGTGAAGGCAAATAGACCACCTGTTTACCGCCAATCTGAGCTTTCAGTTCCTCAAGCCCCTGAATCTCAAGCCCGTTGAAAATCCGATACCAAAGCATACGCAAACTGCGTCGTAATCCTTCAACGACCGCAGGAGAGGGAGTAGCCACAATCTCTTTTAATATTTCCTGAACGTACTTTTTGGGATTGCTGCCAAAGGTCTTTTTTGGAGGATGCTCTTCCAGCGCTTTCTCAATATCCGGATGATTGATCAACTCCTTGATCAATTTTTTTGGTGAATATTTATGCTCTCCAAACAACGGTTTTTTTCTGACTTCCAGTTTCATTGTAAATCCTTGGTATGTTATCCCCGTTTTTTTTCCCGGATACTTTTTCGTGGTATCGACTTAAGTTCAATCATCAAAAGAATGCACTAAACGGCGGCGGCTCAGTCCTTTAATTCTCAACAACGCGCTTTCAATAGATTCTCATGAATGTGAACCAACCACTCACATTATATATATCAGGTTGCCAGTTTTTATCGTCTAATCCCTGACAATGAGAGTAAAACTTAGATTGTGTTTCCCAAAAAGTCAATTTCTTCGATATTCGTGTTTCGAGATTGACTTTGCGAATCTCTCATTTATCTGTAAAATTCATTCCATAAAGCCCGAAAAAGAGAATGTGCGACAGGCTACCTGTCGCCAAAATGGGCTCTTATGAGTTTGTCGTTAGCAAGATGGATAAGATCAATAAATTGTGTTCCTAAAAAAAGAAATGAAAGATGATATTCCCGGGCAAGACCCCACTTATATTTTGAAACAGATTTTACAGATAGGTATAAAAGGTGGGCCTGGACTTTCTAGTGCCAAGGAGCTTGGGGATAGATATCTCAACAATCCTTCTTACCCAAGTAAGCTTGAGCGGATAGATGCGCTTATCAGGTGGGAAGAGCGGAAAAATTTTACATCAGGATTTGTCACCAGCCTGGGAGGTATCATAACATTACCTGTAGCTATACCGGCATCCCTGGGCATTAACTGGGTATTACAAACCAGAATGGTGGCTGCCATGGCTCACATCGGAGGATTTGATATCGATGATCCGCCGGTCCGAATGTCGATTGCACTCTGTCTATTAGGAAACAAAGCAAAAGAAATTCTTAATCAAAACTTAGAAGACGTTGAGGCCTATATCAGAAAGAAAGGTTTAAGCTCTATTCCAACCAGGACACTCTCTATCGTCAACCAGGCCATCGCCTCCAAACTAATGCAAATTGCTGCTCAAAAAGGGCTGACGAGGGTCAGCAAGGCAATCCCTCTTGTCGGCGGCTTGGTTGGTGGTGTCATTGACTATCGATCATGCCGAGACACTGCAAAATTCGCTAAAGAATTGTTCCAATTCCATCGAGGAATCGAAATGACCCGTCGGCCATCGGCTGATAGCTCTCAATAATCCAACCAAACCTCTAATGCCGGAAAAAGTTCTCCTGATTCAACCCAAGCAAATTGGTGATGTGTTGATGACAACACCTGCCGTTCGCGAGTTATACCGCAGAATTCCAAATGGCGAAATCCACTTTCTTACTCAACCTCCGTCCGACCAGATATTTGCATACAACCCGTATATTTCGAAGGTTACAAAAATTCCAAAGAAACCGAAGTTCAGTGAGGTTATCAGCATGCTTCGTCAGCTGAGAAAAGAACATTATACAACCATTGTGGATTTTCAGGGAATGCCCAATACCGCTGTCATCAGTCGATTGATCGGAGCACGCAAACGAATTGGATTTAATCTAAAGGGCAGGGCACTTTTTTACACACACCCTGTCGATAAACAGGAGCATGTTCATTATTCTGCCCTGCAAAAGATGAATTTGCTTTCGTCACTTGGAGTCAATTCCAGAGATGCCAAGCTTGATTTTTTTATTACCGAGAAAGAGAGAACCAAGGCAAAGCAAATCCTTTCCGGCATCGGTGTATCGGGCAATCGTCCTTTGATTTCTGTTTCACCGGTCTCCAGACGGGATTATAAAGTCTGGCCTGCCAGATATTTTGCACAGGTTTGCGATTACCTGGCAGACAAATATGCTGCCCAGATTCTGTTTTTATGGGGTCCTGGAGAATTTCATTTTGTAAAAAAGGTAAAGGACAAGATGAAACGATCTGCACTGCCCAAATACGACATGCCATCCATTTCGGAAACGGTCGCCTTACTTGAATCGGTAGATCTCCATTTAGGCAACGACAACGGTCCGATGCATTTTGCCATTGCGGCCGGAACCAAAACCGTTGCCATCTTTGGCAGACCTCTGATGAAAAACTGGACCCCTCCCGATAATCCACGTCATCTTGCTGTGGAATATGATCCGGGATGCAAACACAGCTGTGTCTACCCGAAATGCGGTTTGGAATGCCTTAAGGACTTAACACCGGAAATGGTGATCAGGAAGGTTGATGAGCACCTGGGGTAGGGGAACTACGTACCCGGGTGACTTTTTAAACATATTTTGCGCTTACCTATTCAAAGATATAACCAATATTGATTCGGAATTCTGAGGTCTCATCTTCAAACATCAATGTTGTTTTAGTAGTGGCAAAGAAAAATCCCAACACAATGCCGTTTTCCGGGACCCAAAGCACTCCTGCCTCGTTTGAAGCGAGAGTTAAAACATCATATTCTTTTCCTCCTGGCTGTAGTGATACAGGATCATCAAAAAACAATTTTTCCTCACTTCCTCTGCCTACAAACAGCAGGCCGTTTAGCATCAATTCGGCGGAATAGCTGTTAGTCTGGATCTCATTGTGGACTGACTCTTTTAGCAAGCCTTGAGAGTCACTTTCTGCCTTGGGAGAATTGAAAAAACTGTATTCCAACCGCAACCTTGTTCCGCCAGGATCTCCAAACATGGCCGAAGCACCAACCAATACATTATTCCAGTGGTTGTCCACCCTTCCATCGCTTTTTTCTTTGACCCTTTCGTACCCTGCTCCTAAATAGAGGAAATCGAAAACTTTAACCGAGATGCTGCCGACGATAGCCGATTCGGTGATATGCCGATTATCATCGGTAGCATCATGATACTCGTGACGGTCGTTTTCCCAGGCTCCCAAACCAACGGAGACAAATTCGTTACCTAACAACGATAAATTGATTCTGCCGATGCTTTGATCAAGCAGCATGGGGATGTTTTGTTGTTGTTCCGTTGTGATACTGTTTGACCATTGACCTACGCCTGCATCAAAGGAAACATTACTGAATTTTAAATGGAGATTAGCTGATGATGCTGAAATGTCATATTTATGAGTTTCGTTGCCATCTATGGATCTGTTTCCGCTTGCTTCCCGATAAGTGCCTCCTATCCCTTTTGTATCCCGCCAGCTAGCCGCAGCAGGCATTCTGACAAAGTCCGTAGGATCAAATGATGCCGTAATCGATTGAGCCGACGTCCATAACGGAAACAGCATTCCCGCAAAAATCAATAGTGATAGTTTCGCTTGAGACCGGTTAATCACTGCACCCCTCCTAACTTTTCTATATAAAATTATACCCGACAGTTAACGCATAGGTGTCATAGTCCACCGAATCGTCACCTGAATCTATCCGATGATTGTCACGATACAACCCCAGGGACAGGCCTCCTAATTTCATCCCTACCCCAACTTTGCTGTCTGTCGATTTATAATCATCATTGGCAGCATCATTTTCAATGACCAGTTGCCCAATACGATAAGCAAAGAAAAAACTTCCGGTTTGCAATTCAAGGCTCAAATGCGAAATGGTTGATTTTGGCTGTTTAGTGATCAGCCCTTTATCCGATTCTGTCTCCGGGATTTGCCTGACTGAGGCTTCGGTCTGGAACATCGTTTCCAAAGGATCGCCAATTTGGACAGCAATACCGGCAATGACTTCATTATATTTTAAGGAGTCATCAGAGCCCTGCTCGGCAGTAACCCGCCTCATGCCTCCCCCGGCGTACATCAGACCGTCAAACAACCTTAGGGAAAAGCTGCCTTCAAAAGATGTTGTCGTGTTTTTCTTGTCATTGCTTACATCATCGGTTTCACTTCGATTGTACCCTAATCCCAGCGAAACACTTCTATTTCCGCGAATTGCGAATTTTAAGGAAATTCCGGTATCATTTTCATCTTCGGAAGTAACAGTCGAATTGGTTGTATTAACGTCAATGCGTTTGGTATCTGAATAGTAAAGTAATTCGGTGATAAAATTGCCGGGTTGATAAGCAAACAAAACACTATTGCCTATGTTCTCTGCTTTGGCATCATTTGTTCCATCACCTTTTTGATAATACCCATCGACCTGAATTCCAATGGTAGAACCGATTCTCCAGGCAGACGCTGATGCCAGCTCAACTTCACGGGCCTGATCAAGCGATGGAACCACCATCTGTCCAAAAGCCGGTACCGACCAAATTATAAAAATCAATACAAGTAGTTGTTTTCGCATGGGAACATTTAGGTATGCTGTTAATCGTCGTTTTTGTTTCGACCAAATTGTCGTGCAAGGCTTTTACCTATCGATTTGAGTATTGTTTTTACTATCAAACCGTTTTTTCAATTTTTAAACGCTAAAAGACTTGCAAGAATAGTGCACTGACAACATCGCATTTTCCCGGCAGTTCTTACTAGTTGGCTGAAACGGACCTTCCGGGTTAATCCGTATAAAGCTTTGGAGCGGTTAATCAGACTTACTTTTAAGCATTTGGTGTCGCAGATTTTGATTGTCCTCGCCGGTAATTCAACTATTTTAAAACCTTACTCTGCGCAAATTTAAGAGCTATTTTTTCAGAAAATCAATAAATTAGACATTCTATTTTCTAATCCTCAAGAAATCCGATAATCAATTGTACACAATTTGCAGAATACACTTCCATCAATCACCTGGGAGATCGGTTATATTTACTTTTTAAAACTGATCAATTGCTTGATTTTCCAAATTAAACTGTGAATACTTTTAAGCAGGCAGTTAATCGATAAGAACCTTAACCATGGGTGAAAGGAGAAATCATGAGATTACTATATACC
Source organism: SAR324 cluster bacterium (assembly GCA_028282825.1). GTDB lineage: Bacteria > SAR324 > SAR324 > XYD2-FULL-50-16 > XYD2-FULL-50-16 > JAHJTV01. The sequence goes on along the minus strand of JANQGZ010000053.1, from coordinate 132,131 downwards.
TTAACGACATTGATTGTTTGTTCTGTGATGCTACTAGCCTACAAACCTGCTGTTGCTGCCGAGGCAGTCGCCAGTGTAAAGAAAATAAACGGACCGGTTGACGTTCAGCGCAGAAACGCAACTATTGCTGCCAGAACAGGCTTGATTCTGCATGACAAGGATCTTGTAGTCACCCATGAAAGGTCTCGAATCACTATCATTTTCAGAGATGGTTCCGAAATTCGTCTATTCCCCAATACCAAATTTCTGATCGAAAAATCCCATGAGTCACCCGAAGGTCCCCGCAGATTTCTCCATAACTTCAAACTAAAACTGGGATCTTTCTGGGGCAAGTTTTCCCGTAATTATCAGAAAACAGTGATCGTCACCCCCACGGCAACGGTAGGTATCAAGGGCACAACTGTCGCGCTGTCAGAAAGAGATGCGAAATTGGATGTCACTTTGTCTACCGGAAAAGTACAGATCACCAACCAAACTGAGTCGGTAGAATTGACTGCCGGAAATGTGGCAGAGGAGATTGCAAAGGAAGGATCGATTGGCGATAAAATAAAGCCCTTACACTATCAAATCGTAATCAAGGGAGACCAGAAGAGGGTAACGATTCCTTCCAAAGGGAATGAAAAAGAATTATTTTTCACATTGCAATTGGTTGATGTACGCACCAATAAAAATGTAGAAAGGACCGGGGCAGTCTATATTAGCATTGCTACAGAAAATATCGTTTTTGCGGACAATATCCGTTTAAACCCGCGAGGATACGCCCGTATCAAAGCCAAAGTCCTGGCGCCTGAAAAGATCGATACCCGAATCGATCGGGTTGAGATTTTTGCGTTGATGGACGGTGAAGAATATATGGATGTCAGGGCGGGTAGCACAACCCTGATTCTGGATTACGACGAAGCCACCAAAAAGAAACTGAAGATAGACGCCAGATCAGGGAAGCTGAAGAAATAAGCCACTAAAGCATCTGGTATGGATCCACATCAATAGATACCCGGGTTTTCCCGGGTATTAGCCCGCTTTTTTTGTCCCAGATCACAGACCGCAGGTACTTTTTCAAGCCGGAAGGATTTTCGGATTTCAACAAAACCTGCCAATAATATCTTTTGTTAATTTTTTGAATGGGTGCTTCAATGGGCCCCAATACCTGAAATGCATACTCAGGTTCTTTTTCCCTGAGCACTGTTCCCAATTTTAAGGCAGCAGACCTGGCCTGTGCCTCAACAACACTGCTGATTTTCAGGAGTATCAACCTGATAGCCGGAGGGTTGACCAGCATCATGCGGGCCTCCAGCTCTTGCTGATAAAAACCCTTGTAATCGTTTTTCACCGCAGAGGTGATGGCAAAATGTTCCGGGTTGTAAGTTTGAATCAAGGTGCTTCCTTCTCCTTGCGCATCCCTTCCGGCACGTCCTGAAACCTGTGAAATCAGCTGGAAACTGCGCTCCGACGATCTAAAATCGGGAAAATTCAGACTCATGTCGGCCAGCACAATACAGACCATCCCGATATGTTTAAAATCATGCCCCTTGCTGATTAACTGGGTTCCTATGATAAAATCGACTTCCCGGCGATTGATCATTTCAATGCTTTTCTCCAAAGCGCCTTTTCTTTGAATGGTATCCCGATCCATTCTTAAGAATCTCGCATCAGGGAAGAACCGTCCCAGATCCTGTTCAATTCGTTGTGTCCCAAAACCCTCCATACGAAATGATGACCCATGGCAAGCCCCACAAGAGGAGGGATAACCTCGAGTTTCCCCACAATGATGGCAAATGAGCCTCTTTCTGGTCTTATGCCAAGTCATGGCTATGGAACAATTATCGCACAGCACCGGTAAATCACATTCCTTGCAGGACATAAATGCGGCAAATCCTCTTCTGTTTAAAAACACCAAGATCTGCTTGTTGGCAACGATCATCTCTTTCATTTTATCAACCAGTGCCAAGGAAAGATAAAAGATGCCCGGCTGTCGTTTCTCTTCTTTGAGATTGATAATATGGGTTCGGGGCAATGGTTTCAGGTTTGCCCTTTGTGTCAGCTCCAACAGGCTGTATTTGCCGGTTTGAGAATTGTAAAACGATTCGATAGACGGCGTTGCTGATCCCAGGATAACTACTGCCTGTAAATCGCTTGCCAGTTTTACTGCCGCATCCCTTGCATTGTAGAAAGGGGATTCCTGCTGTTTGTAAGAGGAGTCGTGTTCTTCATCCACCACGATCAGGCCAATATTTTTCAGCGGTGCAAAAATAGCCGATCTGGCTCCAATGACAATATCACATTGTCCCTTTTTTATTTTCCACCATTCCGTAGCTCTTTCTTTATCACTCATACCGCTGTGAAGAACAGCCACCCGCTCTCCAAATCTCTCTTCAAATCGACTGACGGCCTGGGGAGTCAACGAGATTTCCGGTATTAAAATCAAAGCGCTTCTATTTTGAAGCAGCGTCTGCCGGACAGCATGCAGGTACACCTCTGTTTTACCGCTCCCTGTTACCCCAGATAGCAAAAATGCTTGGTAAGTGAGTGCTCGGATAGGCTTGGAAATATCTTCCATGGCCATTTGCTGTTCCTGGTTCAACTCCAGAAATCTGTGATAGGCAATATCCGAAGAACTTTCTCGAAACGTGACAGGAACCGATTGTTTGGAAATTATGCCTTGATCCAATAATTTTTTGACCACCGGACCGACATTGGGGATGGTTCTTTTCAAGTGGTTTAAGGTAATGACTTCTGAATCCTTGAAATTATCCAGCAGGGATTCGGCCTTGCTTCCTTTACGTGGTTGGTAGTTACCCGGTGGTTGGCAAACGAGTTTAACTTCCACTTCAGTCTCTAAACCATGGTAATTACCCTCAATAAAAGAGTCTATTGCGAACAGTTTGTTACTTTTCCATTCTTTTATCCTTCTATTTTGCTTGCGATAAACAGGGGATTTTAAAACCGCCGCAGGTTTTTGATCCAGTTTTTTTAAAAACGTCTGGTCTTCCGGCGAAAGCTTATTAAACTGTCCATGGTTAAATTCGACTTTGATTTTCTGTTTGACCTTCGGTTTAAGTCCCCCGGGCAATGCTGCATCCAACGTTTCCGCCCAGCTACACAGATAATAACTTGACATCCAGCGGGTGAATTCCAGCATTCTCGAATCAAAAAGGGCTTCCCGATCCACCAGATCGATAATGGATTTTAATCGTGTGACAGTTGTTTTCTCTGAAAATCCCGCAACGATGCCTATAACTGCCCGAGAACCTAAGGGAACTAAAACCCTTGATCCGGATTTAACAGAAGACTGTAACTTTTCCGGTACAAGATAGTCGTAAAGGTCTGAATAGGGAATATTGACCGCTACCTGAATGATCATCTGATAGTGTTGAAATCTGGGAAGTCGGATCTCTTGCTTGTGCAAAAGGTAAACAAAGCCATCTTTTTATCTCATATCATGAGAAAGATAAAGTGCATAAGTGGTTCATACGGAGCTGGTTTGAATACGGCTATCTATTCAGGCATCTACGCTTGCCCTCTACTTGACTGAATCTGGAAAACAGGACACATTACAATAAAAAACAGCAATCAAAACATCCCTTTTTTTATCATAATTCTGATTTATCGATAAGTCCGGCTACCCATTTCAAAATCATCTGGGTTATCAGCTATCTGTTATCAGATGTGGAACAGCTATTAAAACTTGACATCAGTACACATCTTTTGACTTAATCAAACATTGCTCAATAAATCAATTGATTAATACTGAAAGCAAAGCTTTCACGACAGACTGATAACGGATAACCGATAGCTGATAACCCAGATGGTTTTTATTAACAATCTGATAAAAATACTATAAGCTTAAATCTAAAATTTCTTCAGCATAGATGGGGTTTCCCAGGATTTTACTTTGTCGGTCGAGCCAGAGTAGCCTTTTAGGAGACATGACCCGTATTTGAAATAAGATTTTTCATCCTCAGCAGGCAATCAGTATGATTAAAATAAGCAAAGAGATTTTTGAACGGCTAAAAATGTCCGTTGAGTTTTTCCATAATTTTTCGGATTTAGAGCTTTTTACATTTCTCAAGTTTATGAACCCCGAGCATTTTAAGGACGGGGATATCATTTTTGAAGAGGATTTTCCGGGTGATAAGTTATATATTCTAATAAACGGTCAGGTAACGATTTCAAAACGAGCAGGCAGAAAAGGCGGTGTAGTTAAAGAGACGGAGTTGGCAACAATTCAACCGGGACAATGTTTTGGTGAAATGGGATTGATCGACGGACGTGCCCGGTCAGCCAAAGCAACCGCCAAGGGCGATGCCATTCTTTTTTCCATTACCGACAAAATGCTGTTGAGGATCTCAAACAGCAGGAAATTCTTTCCTATCAGCCTGAAACTCTATCGAAATTTTGCACAAATGTTAGCCCGCAGATTAAGGGATTCCAATCTGAAAGTGGTCGAATTGGCGGCTAAATTCCAAGGTCATAGCTGGTTGTAACCAAGGAGGGGCATATCTTTAAGTTTTTCATTCAGCTCATCATTATACTAGCCTTAGTGGAAGGATTGTTCTTTAGTTTTGGACTCGATCTGGAATTAAGTGTCGTGCTGGGGGTTTTGTTTGTTTTGGTTGCCCTGCAGGCCCGTATAATCGTGCGGCGCATCAACATCAAGAAATCCGGTAGTATTCCGGATGCGGCAAGAGCAGCCAATGTCATTAAAAAATTGAAAAAAGCTTCAGCCACTCCTCCCAAACAAAAAGTTGCTCCGGAAAAACTGGATTCGGGGGTGTTTGCGCAATTTGAGTCCAATTTAAAACGTCAAACCTCACAAAGCCCTGCACCAAAGGAACAGAAAGACGAAGATGTCATTGTTTCTTTATCAACAAAAGGTAATACGAATAAACCCGCAGCTCCAATGAAACAACCAGAGCCCGCGGAGAAAATCCCTGTAGCTGAGTCCAAGGTCGAGAAGAAGCAACGTCTTGAGTCTTTAAGAAAGCTGAACAAATCTATCAAAGTCGATCCGATTGGCAATCTGTTTGATGATATCGACGAAAACCTGGATACCAAACCTGAAGACCCGGTAGGATTAAAACCCGAAGCCCCCCCTGCCGATCAGCCCATCGCCTCCACTGAGTTCCTGACCGGAAAGGATCTGGCATCAGATCCTGATGAGGAGGAGGGTATCGAACTTGCTATCAACATGGCCATTAAAGAGTTTGAAGAAGGAAACCACGAGGAATCCTTGGCGATTATCAGGCAGTACACCCAAAATCCCAATAAGAAAGCCGAAACCACTGAGCAAACGGTACAACTCATCGAGTTGAAAGCCAACAATGAGTTTGAATTGGGGCAGTATGACAAGGCAGCCCAGACTTATCAGGAAATCGTCACCCAGCACATCTCAAAAAGCAGTCCGGACTTTTTGCCATTGCTTGAGCGATTCATCGATAAATTCAAAGATGTTGAGCTGGAAAAACATGCCATCCATTTTATGTTCACGGCATTAAACGAATACAGGCAGATGCATGACCACCTAAAGATGGATGCCACCTATGATGACATTGAAACAGCTTATCGCCAGACAGAGGACTGGCCGCGATTGATACAAACCTACCAAAACCATCTTTCCATCAAAAAAGTACTGAAAGATTATGAAGGTCAGCTGGATTTACTAGATCAGCTGGGTAAGCTGCTTTACGACCAGGGTGATGAGGATAAGTCCAGAAAATGCTACAAACAGCGTCTGGTAGTAGAGAAAGAGATGGAACGCATGGACAAAAAAGGGTAGAGCCGGAATTCAGCCTCAGGATTGCTGATATCTTTCCAAAAAGCTTTTCTTATAGTCTGCAAATTTCCCTTTTACAATTGCTTCCCTGATTTCCGACATCATTTGCTTAAAAAACCATAGATTGTGATAGGTGTTCAGGCGGGAGGCAAGTATTTCATTGGCTTTGAACAGGTGACGTAAATATGCACGGGAATAATTGCGGCAGACCTCGCACTGACATTCTTCATCCAATGGTCTTGGATCTTCCTTGTATTGTTCCTGTTTAATGGTGATCTTTCCATTAAAGGTGAATAAACTCCCGTTCCTGGCATTCCTGGTAGGCATCACACAATCGAACATATCCACCCCTTGTTCGATACAATTCAGGAAATCCAGAGGTTCACCCACACCCATCAAATATCGCGGTTTATCCCGGGGAAGTTTGGGGGCAACCGCCGAAACCATGGCATACATTACATCCTTGCTTTCTCCGACACTAAGACCGCCAATTGCGTATCCATCGAAATCGATGCTGGTGATCATTTCAGCTGATTTCAAGCGCAAATCTTCATATTCAGCCCCTTGCACAATTCCAAACATATTGTTTGACGATTGCCGTGCCGCCAGTGAACGTTTCGCCCAGCGATAGGTGAGTTCTATTGACTTTTCGGCCTTTTTTCTGTCTGCCGGAATTGCCAGGCACTCATCCATCACCATCATGATATCCGATCCGAGGTTTTCCTGAATGGATATCGATTTTTCAGGAGTCAACAACATTTTCGAACCATCAATATGGTTCTGAAAAAAGGCACCTTCTTCCGTAACTTTATTTAGCTTGGCAAGGGAAAAAACCTGAAAACCGCCACTGTCTGTCAACAGGCAGCGATCCCAGTTCATGAACTTGTGGAGACCGCCCAGCTTCCGCACGGTTTCGTCACCGGGGCGTAAATGCAGATGGTAAGTATTGCCCAGAATCAACTGGTAACCAATCGATTTTAACTCTTCTACAGTCAGAGCTTTGACCGTGGCATTGGTACCAACAGGCATAAATACAGGGGATTGGATGGTTCGCCCCTTCAAATGAATGATACCGGCCCTGGCCAGGCCGTCTATTGCTTTTAGTTCAAATTGAAGTGATGAATCCGCCAATAGTCCCTTGTCATAAGGGAACACCTGAACAGAGGTATTCCTTAATTTACTGATTTTACTTCGTGTGGATAAATATCCCTGAGCTTATCAAAGGTATAGATGCCAGTGTTGTGATCATCGCTCCAGAGAATCTCCAAAGCATAGTTCCCGATATAAGCACTGCGAACCGGATGAATATCCTTGGGGACTGTGGCGTCATCAAGAATCTTTTCACCTGTTATTTCATCCACACAGCTGGCACAAGGGCAGGACGTTCTCAGTTGCCAATAATCGTATGTCGTATGAGCACCATCCTTCCAAATGATATTCATTTCACCGTCAAAGAAAATATCTTTTGGTATGGCTCTACGCTTAAATGCCATGTTTACCCTCCCTGAATAATTTTATCCAGGTTCTCTGCCATTTCAATGAAGTTTTTGGCTGCAGCTGAATTAGGCATACCATGAACAACCGGGTCACCGTTATCAGCCCCAAGTCGAATATCCAGTTCAATAGGCACGCGTCCCACAAACTCAACCTGCTGAGCTTCACTTTCCTTCTCTGCACCGCCTTTGGAAAAGATAGGAGTTTCAGCACCGCATTTAGGACAGACGAAAGAGCTCATATTTTCGATCATTCCGATAACTGGAATATTCACTTTGTCAAACATGGCAATAGCTTTCCTGGCATCAAGCAAAGCAACATCCTGCGGGGTACAGACAATAACAGCACCTGTAGCTGCAGTCATTTGGGAGAGTGATAATTGAACATCACCGGTTCCGGGAGGAAGATCGATAATCATGTATTCTCCGCCTGGCCAGGCTGCGTCCCTTAGCATGTTCTGGATAACCTGATGAGCCATGGGCCCTCTCCAAATCAAAGCCTGGTCTTCCTTGATCATGTTGCCAACCGAAACACAATCCAGACCGTATTTATTGATCGGTTTAATCTGGCTACCTTCCAGCTTGATTGTTTCGCCTCTCAAACCCAACATAATAGGCACGGAAGGACCGTAAACGTCCGCATCCATTAAGGACACTGTCTTACCAATCTTCTTAAGTGCCAAGGCTAAATTGATGGCTACCGTGGATTTACCAACACCACCTTTACCACTGGCAACGAGGATGACGTTTTCATATTCTGTCAGGTAATTGGCCTGCTCGGGAGGAGCGGGGTTGGCTGGATCAGCTTGCCCTTTTTCTTCAACTTCATTGGGAGAGCGAACAATATCGATATTTACCGAATTGATCTCTTCAAGCCCTTTCAAACCTTCCTTAACTTTGCGAGCCACATCACCTTCCAGATTCTTGTATTCTTCCGGAATTACCAAAACCACACTGGCCTTGCTGTGTTCAATATTCATGGAATAAACGACATTTTTTTCTACGATATTGGTACCATTTTCTCCGAAAGGGATCTGTTCCAAAACCGATTTGATCTTTTGCTCTAATGGGTCCATTTTCTTTATCTAGTCTAAAGTAATTGATAAGTGATAAATTTAAGTTAACTAAATGAATTTATAAATCTTCTATAGTAATGCAGAATAATCTCTCAAACGTTGATTGTATTATCTAGTGAATTAATTTGGCTACGCTAAAAAAATAAAGGTTGATCCCTGTCAGCCTGCACCAGATTTTCAATCTGCAAAACCAACCGCTTACAAATCGTTTATGATCGATATTCTTATTTCCGAATAGCTGACTTTGGTCTGAATGCTTTGACCACAGACTCGTTGGTTTCGATATAAGGGCCTCCGATCAGATCGATGCAATAAGGTATGGCAGCAAACAATTCATCCATGGTTTCCTTAATTGCCTTTGGCTGTCCGGGCAGATTAATGATCAGACACTCCTTCCTGATAACACCGACCTGCCTGGAAAGAATAGCCGTGGGGACATACTTCAGGCTGATCGAGCGCATGCGCTCTCCAAATCCATCCATGACCTTATCGGCAATGGCCATTGTTGCCTCGGGAGTTACATCGCGCTTTGCCGGCCCTGTTCCACCGGTAGTTAAAACGAGATGACACTTTTCCTTGTCCGCCAGGGTGATGAGAATCTCTTCTATTTGATCTTGCTCATCGGCTATGACTTTTTCGATAGTTTCCCATTCGGAGGCTAAGGCCTGCCCTAACCATTCCCTGATGGCGGGTCCGCTTTTGTCTTCATATTCACCGGAAGAAGCCCGATCGCTGATAGTGACAACACCTACTTTTAATTTTTCGTCTGGCATGATCTAATTCCTGTTTGATTTATGGTTGAGCTGTTTATCTCTTTATAGAATTAACCGATTAACATCGTCGAATCAATTGAAATATCAGGGATTTTAAACCTATATCAAAACTCCGCTACGCTATTGGGTAGACAATAATGAAGATGAATGACAATGCTTAATATTGGCACTCACTACCAGGGTTGGTTCAACCTTTCTTCGTTGGAAGAAGTTAACGTTAATCTGGTTTTAGCTGAGTTATCAGTTATCCCACTGCCTTGTCATTCGATTTAGTTCGTGCTTAGCAAAAACGGGGAAGTTGGCATCTATTTTGATAACCTTCAATGTGTGCAAAAACACCCCGATCGAAAATCTATCTGTACATCAAGGGACTGTTTATCATGGTTGACATTCTTAAAATTATCAAAGAAGCCTGCAAAGATGATTCGCTATATCAATACAACAACGACCAGTTGGTTGAGATGATAGAATCCTTGCTGGAATTGGAATCTAAAGCTCAATCCATTATTGAAGAAAGAGAGGCTGTTGAGGAGGATGATTCCGATGACGAATTCATTGAAGTGGTTATAAACGGACAACCTGATTTGATCAAACGAACCATTGAGGTTTTAAATATTTCTTGTAACGAATTTAAGACCTTACCCCCGGCTATTTACAAACTGAAAAAGCTAAAAAAACTCTATTTGTACAACAACAGCTTTTCAGAAGAAGAAAAAAAGAAAATCAGGGCTTCTTTTCCACCCCATGTACAAATTCATTTCTAAGGATTTAAATCATCGAGGTGCCGCAATTATTATTCTGAAATTATTAATATATTTTAAAGACCATGGTATCCGCTGAAGAAAGAGAATCTCTACTTTCGCAAGGTGAGCAAGAGTATGATGAAGCTGTCCACCAATTGGAACGCCAGGAATTCGAGCTGGCGCTTAAACATTTTGATTTAGCAGAACAGGCATTCCAACAATTGCAGGATCAACACTGGCTAACCTTCCTTTATCATGAAAAATTCAGGATATTCAAACAAGCGGAAAAGCCGGACCAAGCCCTGGAATTGGTCGATTCAATTGTGGAAGGCTACCTCGATACTCAAAACAGACACGGACTAGCTCTGATTCACATCCACAAGGCGGATCTATTAGGAGACAAAGGGGACGTTGAAGAGGCACTGGCTTGCCTGAGATCAGCAGAAGCTATTATTGAAAGTGAAAAGATCTATGATTTAAAAAGTTACCTCTACTCGTCTCTGGCTGTTGTATTGATGATGATTGAGGATTATATATCGGCAATCGACTACTTCAACCAGGCTATGAAAGTGTATTCCACAGAATCTAATTCGGTAGAGGTTGCATGGTGTCTGCACCAGCTTGGATTGTGTTATCAAAAATTGTTCGATCTCAATGCTGCGGAACGGCACTTAGCCGGCGCCTATCAAAGCTATTTCAAAGCTGGTGACAATGAAGCCGGAAAAGAGGTTATTGAAGATCTAAAAAAACTATACGCTTCTTCAAATCAAGCCGACAAAATCTCTGAATTGGAGATGATTGGTAAGCAAAAAAGGTTTTAGATGGGCAGGTGCAGGCAATATATCAGTCGTCAAAACCAAATTACGGCCTGATGTTATAAAACTCCTTGATCTCCGGAAACATATCATTTTCATATTTTCGAAAATTCAAGAAATCCCTGTTTTCATTGTTGTTATCAATCAGATGCTTCAACTTGTAAAAATAATCCAGATATTTAAGTATTTCCCTCTGCATATCTTCTTCAAAACTGCCTGCCATGATGACAAACGTTAAATCGGAGCTTTGAGCCCGAATCAATTCCGCCGCCATTTGCTCAACCATCTCTTTTTGCCACTCCTGCAACTCGCCTTCCAACGCTTTTTTAAGATAGACATTCAGCAGTTTTTCAGCCCGCTTGATTTCCTTGTAACTCCAGATGACCTTTGGGTCACTCCATTTAACATGGGTCGCTTCGTGCCCCCAGGTTGAAGGATTGGGCATCACTTCGGGCAGGGCTTCTGCATCCACCAGGTAATGCGAAGGCGTCGTCAAGCCGATGACATCGCTCTTTCGGTGAATTTCTCGGATCAGCTCTTCCAGAAAGTAAGGCCCTTCCGACCAATGATGACCGAACAACTCCGCGTCATATGAACAGGTAATCAACGGTATGGTTCTGAAGACTCTTTGGCCTAATTCATGCGCTTTGTCGCACAGTTTGTTGTAAAAATCCCGTGCCAAAACCCTGGCAGTCTCTTTTGCCTGATCGGGATTGTAAGCTTGCTTTTCGTTACTGTCTTTCGAAGTGATTCGTTTGAGGGGCAATCCCAGGTGGCGGAAATGAAACTCCCGAAAATCAGGATGACCGGCATAGCCTATATCCGCATCCCAAACCTGCGACCTGCCCAAGCGACTTCGTGGTATTGCCGCGACGCCAGTTCCTGGAATCATCACAGGATTAAACTCCTCTTCCTGAGATGCAGCGCTTCCCCACAAAACCGATTCCGATTCCACAAAGAAATAATTGAAGAATTCTGAAGAAACGAACTGCTCTGCCCCTGGAAAGAACGAATTTTCTGCCAACCAGATTCCTTGCGGCCTACCACCAAATAACCTGTGGTGACTTCTGGCAGCAAGAGCTACCTGGGCGTTCAAAGCATCCGACATGGCAGCCAACTCTGCCGGCATACCGTGCGTTGCTGTGCAAGTGGAGATTTCCAGGTATCCCCTTTTTTCCAAATCGGAAAAAGCACCGACAATATCTTTATGAATTTCCTGGTTATAAAAAAGATCCAAAGCTTTTACATCTTCAAGATACCTTTGGGCAGCATGCAGATAATCCTGGGAATCCTGTCTGTTTTTGATTAGAGCGATCTGACTTTTTATAAAGGCCTGCACCCGTAGGAGATACCTGGACATGTAGTCTTTAAATCTCGGGCTGGAAACGACATAGGCCACAGGAGGGGTGATATTCAGGCTAAACTGATAATCCACACCTTCAAAAGCTAATTTTCTGAACATTCTGAGGATGGGCAACCAGGAGTCCATACAATTTTTTAGAATCCATTCACCGGGGGGATTATGAACTTCATCTCCCTGCGCGGTTTTTATGGGCCACTCAATATCTTTGAGAAAAGATTCGCGAAAGGGATCTGCCCGAAATAGATTTGGCGAGTGAAAATGCAAATGCAGAATTACTTTGGCTTTATTATAAGAATCCTTCCCGACCTGATGTTTTACTTCTCTTTGTGAGTTATGAAACCAGTGTCCGGGTTTTTGATAACTCTCTACCGCACGGCCTGTTGGTTGTAAACGGGGGACCACCACAGGAGAGGACACAGGAGTCAGTGCAAATTCAAAATTATAATGTCTGGCAACAATCTCTGCCGAAAAACACTTGTCCGGGTCTACCTCAAAGTAAATGTTTTGATGGGGAGAAAATATATCCGGAATATGTACGTCGAGATCCGGTCTGGCGGTCCGAACACCCAAGTATTCCTCATGGACTTTCAAGTGAAAGCCGACTTCGCGCAGTTCAACCCGCCACTGGGCTTTGATGGCATCCTCAACTTTTTTCTGATCCAATTCCCATATCGCTACCAAATGAGTTGCGCTGAATGGTTGCAGAAACACTTCTGCAGAAAACTCCGGCCGGTTTTCCGTCCCTGATTTTAAGACGACCAATTCACGGTTGCCATTATCGATAGAGGACAATATCCATTCACATCGCGCCTGTCGGGTATTGTGGGATGGAAAAAACTCCCAGCGCAGATTATGGGAATTGTCCCGCTGGAATTCATGCCAGGTGTCATCCGTTTTAAACCATAAAACCAATTCCAAATGTGCCTGGTCCCAGGAAACTCGATTATTTATAGCAGCCAGAGCCGCTTCCGCCTCCTGGATTTCCTCTTCGGAAAAACCGATCAACGAAATCTCCCCGGAGGAATTCTCCTCTTTTTCAGCCAGAACAAAACGGTACAGCTCGCGATGAGCAGAAGTAATTTGCAATTGCAAGCGGATGCCTTCCAACGGCTTTCGCTGCGAGAGATTCCATTCTTCCAACTGAATTTTTTCGATCATATGATCGCGCACACGGGTCCAAAATCCGAACTGCCTGACAGTCCCCACAACCTTTCCATCTTCAATCATTCGAAAACTGCCCACGATCTTGGCTCGGTCACAATCCGGAAACCGTCGACAATAAAATCTTTGCCACAGCTCGCGAATCTTAAACGATGGATTCATTTCCGCCCGCACCTTCCATCCGCCGGAAGGACTGATCGCCGTGTAAAAACTTAGTTTGGTAGTAACTTTTTTAATCTCAAAATCAGTGGAACGAACTATGTCAATTGCTGCAAGATTGGTTATAACTTTGAATAGTTCCTCACCTTTGTCGGTTTTCAGAGAAATGAATTCAGGTCTTCCCTTGACGTGAAAAACGGCCGGATCGTTTGATGAGACCGACCCCTGCAACTCACCATCAGCCCAAATCTCAAGAGTTCCTGCACCATTAATTTCAGTGTTGCTCCAAACGAGCTTATGTAGATTTTCGTGCTGAGAAACCAAATCAACCCAAGGTAGTTGTTTCAAAGCCGATTGAACCGTGTATGTCAAATGGCTCAACTGAATTAATTCAATTTGGTAAATGACAGTTTGAGCCAAATGCAAAAAGAGAGGACCTTCCGAATTAGGACGGGCATATTCAACGGGCAAAAGGGATGTTTTTGGATTTGCACGAATACAATAGTAATGTTCGGAAAGATCAAGGTCTGGTAGTTTGGACCAATCGAAGTAGACTTCCACAAATCCGCTACATACCTGAACGATTTTTAAACCATCCTGTTCATAAACGGATGTGAATTCCATAAAACACTCTTGATTAATTATTAAAGTTATTGTTCCTTATGACATAGGCCTGAAGGTACGATACGTCAACCAGTTTATCGAGGAATTTGAACTTTTTATAGATCCAATCGTCTGTATAGACTGTAGGCCTTGAGATAGGGGAAAGTAAATAACAATAAGGACAATGCCAGGGTAATCCTCAAAATGGAAATCTGAAGTTCCAGAGAGAATTCTTTCTCCTCCAGAAAATTGCCGGATATTTGGAGATTGTTCGTGTGGGGTAACGAATGGAATAGTCCGGTTAGGATGCCCTGCCAATAATAGTCCTTAAGCCCGATATTGCAATGAAGCATGCTGATGCGAACCGAATTCACACAACGCCAACAGAACCTTAGTATCACTCGCAGGGATTTTTTTACTGCTACATCGGATAATGTCCCTAATATTAGATCTTTGGTGATCTTGGGTTGTTTCTTTTTTTTCTTTTCCTTCTTTTCTTTCTTTTCTTTTTTAGCGGCTGAAGGCTCTTTTTTCTTGGTAGGTTTTTTTTTCTTCTTAAACCACCTGGTCTTTTTGTTAAATATTTTCACATCCGTTTTTACATCACCTTTAACAAAACGGACACGAAATTTTAAGAACAGCCAGGTGATATAACAGACAGGGTTGGATTCAAACCGAACCCTGATCGGAACGCTTAGAATGGTTATTAGTAGAAGACCAAGGGAAAGCAAAATACCGAGCGCGATCATCCTTCCTGGTTTGGTTTTTTGGTTGTGGCTTTTTTGACAATATTGAATAAACGATCCAAAGCTTCCGGAGCCTTATCCATCACATTTTCAATAGTTCCGGCACTGAGATTGTGAATGGAGACGTCACCTTCCTTAACCACCACAAACGCAACAGGTGTCATTAAAACACCTCCGCCACCCCCGGATCCATCCACTTTTTTGGATGCATCACCCGACCCAAAACCAAAGCCAACCCTTACTGAGTTTACAGGAATTAGCGTAATATCACCTATGCTATAGGGTTCTCCAAAAACAGTTTCGGATTTTACAAAACTTTTCAATTGAGGCAGAAAGTTATCCAGGATCGACTTTTCACTTCCCATTGTATCTCCGCGAGGCTTTTTTAGTTAATAAACTGTAAATTCAGATAGGTATCTTACAAAAATTGCTTTAATTTACAATGTCCCGATTATAAACGGGCGGGTCAGATTAAGCAAACCTATTTCTGGACTGTTTTGCCGACCGTCACTTCACTGACAAACCAACCTGAGATCCATAAACATAAAAAGCGGTTTTTGCTCTTTAGCAGAAGATAGCTCATTTTCGCGTCAACCGGTTGACGGTTCCATTATTGTCAATCCTGTGTGGTTGACACCTGCCTTCGAGATTCCTAACTCAAAGTCTCAACAAAAATTCCGCTTATTCATAGTCCCTAACGCAATTGAAAGTCTGATAGAAATGGTATTTTATTCAACCAAATCTCAAGCCTGGCTGGAAAACTAAATCTATAATTTTAGTAGTGCGTGGCATCAGACTTTGAAGGCAGCCAATATGAATAGCGACAGTGCAATTCCAATAATTTGATTTTTGAATTATGGATATCAAACCAATTCAATTAAAAAAACACTTCATGGTTTGTATTTTCCTCACAAGCTCAAACAAGGCATTTTCTTCAAGATCCAATTCACCGAAATCTAGCCCACCGTTGAATTCTATCTCTAACTGCAATTTGACTTCAAAACTCAATCACAGTCTTTCTCAAAAATTCATCCTAGGGTGTAAGACATTCACAAATGACGTTCATATACTTGCTGAAAAATTTGCTCAATACAAAAGACCAAGACCTTCTGAGGAGGCACTGAATAAAATGAAAGAATTCATTAGAGATGATGTTTACACACTGGTTGAAGATATTCTGGCAAAGGTACTGGATATTGATAAAAGTGAAATCCATGCAGATTCATCGCTAATCAATGATCTGGGGGCTGAATCCATTGACTTCCTTGATGTTATGCGACGAATTGAAGACGAATTGGACATTTTGCTGCCGGATGCCAATGTATTTGAATATCTGACTCAAAAATACGGCAAGGAAGAGTTCTTCCGGGATTGTTCACTTAATGATCGAGGTGTTCAGATATTACGCATGGCTATGCCTGAAATAGAGCCTGAAAGAATCACCACTGAAACCAAGGAATTTGATATCGCCAGCTTAATTACAGCTACCACTTTCGTTAATCTGGTAGAGCGATACTATGATGTGGCAAGTTGGAAGCCTGATAAATGCAACCGATGCGGATCGATACAAACCAATCAAATAGATCCCAATGATGATGATTATATCGATTTGAATCTTCCAATTGGGCCAATTTTTATCTGTAAGAACTGCGGTGAACTGCTAATTCCCCCAAGGCCGGAAGATCAACTGTATGAAGGGGTTGTTAACAATCCTGTTAATGCCTAAGAATCTTCAGGCAGAATTTCGGGTCAATGGTTTATGCCACACTATTGCACTCTCTTTTTTTAAACCTAATTAAGCAAAGGAATTTCCTATGAGTGATACTTCCGTTTGTTCAAAAGTAGATTCAACCATTGAGGAATCCACTCCAAAAGAGAGAAAACTGGATGAATACTTGTACCTGGGGATAACCCGGGCGATCTGCCATAAATGTTATGACGAGTTTTTGGCCAATCGCGATCCTAATGAAAAGCTGGATATGGTTGATGCTGAAATATTGGTCAAATCCGGAAAAGTGTATCTTAAAAAATACTGTCCGAAACATGGCAACACTCTCACTTTGAAATCAAACAGCATCGAATGGTATAAAAAGTCATGGGATACATCGCTTCTCAGGCGTGGAACACCGCCACTTGAATTCAGAACTAAAAGGGAACACGGGTGTCCATATGATTGTGGAATTTGTAGCGATCATCATCAGCACATCTGTGCACCGGTAATTGACATTACTGATGCCTGCGATATGAATTGCTCAATTTGTGTTGTTACCAATAGACAAAATCCTAATCACATCAGCCTCGATGATTTCAAAAAACGTTTAGATTCCGTTATCCAATCTGAAGGGTCGCTTCAAATTCTCATATTGACCGGTGGTGAACCCACAATGCATCCCAATTTCTTTGAATTGGTAGAGGAAGCCAATAGCAGAAAAGAAATAACGAGAGTTGATGTCATCTCAAATGGATTGAAAATAGCAAAAGATGAAGAATTCGTTAAAAGACTGAAAGAAAACGATGTGTACATAAACCTTCAATTCGATGGCTTTGACAATGAAAGTTCGAAAGCTCACAGGGGCGTTAGTAACCTGTTACCCAAAAAAATGAAGGCTTTTGAGCTTTTAAACAAACACAATGTACGTATTGTCATCCAAACAGCGGTGTCCAAGGGAGTCAATGAAGACCAGCTGGGAGAAATCGTCAAAGAATTTTCCAAATATGAGAACGTCACATCGTTGATATTTCAACCTCTGATTTTTGCAGGTGAAGGTGGATACAACTTCGGAGGAGATCCATTAGATCGTATTACAGGGCCGGATATCGTCAAGTTAATTGCTGAACAAAGTGACGGTCTGCTGGAAGAAACAGACTTTGATACCATTCCTTGTGCACATTCAGAATGCCAGATTGTAGCCTATCTCTGGGTCAAAGGGGAAAAGACCATGCCCTTAAGGCGGGTTATCAGCCAGAAAAAATATTTAAACATGATAAAAAATGAACTCGGAATACGCCCCGATACAAGGCAAAGCATCATTTCCGGTTCAGCCCCGGTTTCCGGAAGTTCGGGTTCCTGTTCGTGTTCCCCAACCAGTCAAATTGCTCATGTGGACCCTTTGGACAAAGACCAGATGAGCGACTTTGAATCACGTTTGAAGCAAATTTTTATTCACCATTATATGGATGCTTACAACTTCGATTTGGGGAGACTGAAAAAGTGTTGCAATATGCTGCTGCTCAAAGACGGACGTCAGGTTCCACTTTGCTGGTACAACATCTATGAAAGAAATCATAATCAATTCTGCCGCAATTAACACGGTTATTTTTTGATTGAACGAGAATAGCGATAGGAGGACCGCCATGGAAAAAAAAGTCATCACTATTTCCAGTTCCGGGTATCATGCCGGTGAACAAAAAGAGAAGAAAGTTTATCAGATTATTGATTTGACGGACAAAAACATCCGCACCAAGAAAAAAATAGTGATTTGTTGCGGTAAGGAAACCGGATCAGGAACCAATTTTGGGCAGTGTATTACCAGTGTTTTTTAAAACTCTAAAAATATCCGACATCTTTTCAAAGCTTTAGAAGAACACAGATGATTCCTACCTGATATAAAAACTTGGAGCAATAACTTGTCTTTGCGTGTTAAATGACTAAATTCGATCCGTGACTTATACCATTTTCCATGATGAGCAGATATGTACCTAAGCAAATATAACATCATATTCGACAATAATTCCGAGGAATACCCTGAGCACAAAGTGCTGGTTAATTTTTTAAACAGGAAGATCCACTTAATTCCTTATCAGCTTGCGGACATTGTAAAGACTAATAATCTGAATGAAATCGGGTCGTTTAATCAATTTCTTATCGAAAACAACTATCTGTATAATTCCGCAGTAGAAGAGCAACAGGCGGAGCGGGCTGCAAATGATTACTATTACGAAAAACTAAAAGAAGAGGGTCATCAATTTTTCATTTCGCCGACCTACAGCTGCAATCTGAATTGTACCTATTGTTATCAAGACAAGGTTGCAATGCCTCGGGAAAGTGAATACATGACCTACGAAATGGTGGATCGCATAACCCAGATCATTCAAGACAAGGTGACTGTTGAAAAAGCTCATACCGGCCCTCCGGTAGTCACCTTGTTCGGTGGTGAACCATTAATGGCCACAAAAAAAGGAAAAAGCATTGTCCGCTACATCCTGAACAAATGCAGAATGGCGGGGTTGCCTATTGGCGTTGTAACGAATGGTACCCAATTGGATCAGTTTATTGATGATTTCAAAGGACTTAACGTTGTAACGTTTCAAATCACTCTGGATGGCCCCAAACGCATTCATGACCAGCGAAGATTCAGCCGCCAGGGTGAAGGGACATATGACAAAACGATAGCTGCAATCGAACTGTGCGTGGAACATGGCATGCCTGTCATGCTTAAAACTGTAATTGATGAACAGAACATCGACCATCTTCCCGAGTTAGCAGAATTTCTGGACAAAAAGGGGTGGTTGGACCTTGAAGATGAAAAATTCATGATTCAACTGGCAGAAGACATCTCAGGCTTCATCCTGCATTGCATGGATTTAACGGAAAACCAGGGCTACTCAGGTAAAGTTAGCGGGGCCGACAAAAATGTAAAAATCCTCAAACGTGTATCTGAGATGGCAAAGTCTAACGCCTCATTAATGAAAATGCTGCGCCCGGAATCCCTGGGTGTAAGCCAGTTGTTTTACCGCGGAGAATTGCCACCGCCCAAATTATCTACCTGCTCGGCGTCACACATTTCCTGGACATTCGCCCCTGACGGCACTATTTTCGCCTGTCCCGGAGGAGTAGCAGAACATCTGGTACTTGGCCGATACTACCCTGAATTTGAAATCAATGAGGAACGTCTGGGTCTGTGGCACAGCCGCGCAGTTGATAACAACCCTGAATGTGAAGATTGCGCCTATAAGTATATCTGCGGTGGAAGCTGTGCTTCACTGGCACATGGTTTTGACATAATATATTGCCGGCCAATACATGACATCGTTCAAGTTGGTCTGGATGTTTATTTGCCCAGGATAATCGACAGAATACGAGAAAACGGAATGCTATGAGGTCCAGGTATCCACACTTAATTGTGCTTAACAGCTTCATCCTGATTGCTGCTGTTTTTCTCTTCTCAGAGAAGCAGCTGCGGGCTATCGGAGGCTATTCATTAATTCTGCTTTTTTATTTTTTGTTCTTCCTGCCGGGATTCAAGTTTATAGCAGGCAACATTGATATGCTGGTATCCTGGAAGCGTAAATATTACGCAATGGTGCCCATTGGGTTGTTTCTATTTTCGATGATTCCGTGTTTTTTGGTTATTCCTAATACTCCCGTCGAATTGTTCTTATTTATTGGTATTTACGTAGAATCGACAGTTTTTTACTTCGGACTTTTCCTCATCTATGTGCAATACGGAAAACGTTTGCTGAACGACATGAACCGGCAGCTAAAAAATCGGAAAGGAGACAAATCAGCCAAAAAAACAAAAAAATTACTGCTAATTAATCCCCAAAATCCGGATAAGATGGGTTTATCAAAAAACATCGCGTTTTTGCACCCTCCAATGGCCCTTGGAGTCATCGCTGCAATGACTCCGGACGAATTCGAGATTAAGATCATCGATGAAAATGTTGATGATTTCGATTTTGAAGATGCGGATCTGGTCGGCATTACGTCCCTGACTACATCGATCAGCAGAGCATATCTGATAGCTGAGGAATATCGGAAACGAAATGTACCTGTAGTAATGGGCGGTGTCCATGTGTCTGCAAAACAGGATGAAGCATTGCAGTATGTCGATACCATAGTCATTGGAGAAGCAGAAAGTGTTTGGGCGCAAGTCATTGAAGATTTCAAAGCAAACAACCTAAAGCAAAAATATTATGGTGAACATCTTGATCCGTCCCGGTTAGTAGAGCCACGTAGAGATCTTTTCAGCAACAAATATCTCTTTGCCACTGTACAAACATCAAGGGGTTGCCCCTTGAATTGTATTTATTGTGCCGTTACTGCATTCAACGGCAACAAATTCAGACAGCGTGATCCCGAAGACATTCTGGATGAACTGGAACGTATCCCCCAACAAAACATTTTTTTCGTTGATGACAACATCATTGGGTATGGGAAAAAGGCCGAGAAAAGAGCCATTCAACTTTTCAAAGGCATGGTTGAACGTAAACTCAATAAAAAATGGGTCACCCAGACGTCTATAAACTTCGCTGATAATCCGGAATTGCTCTATTGGGCAAAGAAAAGCGGATGCCAGGTTGTTTTTATCGGATTTGAATCACCAACACCTGAAGATCTGAAAGAAATGAACAAACCAATAAACATCAAGCGAGATTACCAAACGGTGTTGAACAAGATTAATGATCATGGAATAGGCGTATGTGGAGCATTTATATACGGAACTGATCACGACACCCCGGAGTATTTAAAGAAAAAATCCGATTTCATTTGGAAAATTAAATTCAACGTAAACGTACTAATGGTCATGACGCCGTTTCCGGGAACCCAGCTATATCAAAAAATGTTGGACGATAATCGATTGTTGTTCATCAATTATCCGGAAGACTGGAAAAAGTACGATACATTCGAACTGGTAACCAAAATTATCGGAAACACAGAAGACAAATTCTGGGAAGAATATTTTAAAATTACACAACGACTGTATTCCCCGGTTAATTTCGTGAAGATGTTTATCTATAACCTGTTTCGTACTAGAAACTTTGAAGGAACTCTCTGGTGTTTTATGATGAACCAAGGTTATGCAAAGCTTGCTTTGCAACGCAGGGAATGGCACGGAATCGATAGAAGGAATTAGCTTTTGGCTACTTTACATCGCTCCTGCGGAGTTTTAAGTCTATCGGGAGTTTATCATTTAGGATAACCCTTGGCTAAAAAAAACTCCGGAATATCAACAATTTATAATCAGAAAAAAAATGAATCTAGAAAGTGTCATGCGGTTAGATTACGTGGAAATGCAATGGATGCATCCGGGAGGCCGGGATCTAACCGATAGAATAGCTGCCAAAACCGAACTTTCAAAATCAAAAAAAATCCTCGACATCGGACATGGCAGAGGAACCACCGCCTTGTATTGGCATGAGAAATTTAATTGCGACATCACTGCCATAGATATCGATCCTATCATGCAACAGATAGCCAACACCGCAATGAAAAAAAAGGGGATAAACTCCGAAAGGCTCAAATTTCAATTTGGAGACGCCCTAAATCTCGAATTCGAAGACAATACCTTTGATATGGTTCTGAATGAAGGTGTCTTTGTCATTCCGGATGATCCCCTGAAAATTGCCCAGGAAATGCATAGGGCCGCGAAACCAGGAGGCTATTTGGTGTTTCACGATATTTTCATCAATGAAAGGAAACAGGACGATGTTGTTTTTAAGCAAAAAGTTAATGAAGTGTACTCCATCCAAACCCTTACCAAATACGATTTCATAAACATTGCTCAATCCGCCGGATTCACTGATATATATACTGAAGACTGGTCCGGTATTCAGGAATATAACAAAGTTACCGATCAGGGCGGAAGCAAGTATATGTTTTCATACAAACAAAAAACAAAACTGGTTTTTAACCTGATCAGGGATTTTGGCATTCGAACCACGCTCGACCTGCTTCAACAGGAAAGATTTGCCACGAATGCCATCAAACAAAAAGATATGGGCCACTTTCTACTGATCGGTAAAAAAGGAAAGTAAGCAATTCCTTAAACGTTAGACAAACCTCAAGATTGATTCATGCAAGCACCTGAAAACGGTATCTACCAACTATTGCTTGAAGCAGCAACAGCCGTCCCCGAATCGTCTTTTTTCCTGGATGGTAACCGGTCTGTGAGTTATGCTGATGCGCTGACAATTACAAATAAAGTAGCTGGGTATCTGAAAATCCAAGGAATTCAAGCCGGTGATCGGGTATTATTAAACGTGGGGAATACTCCGGAATTTCTCTATGCAGTTTTAGCGATTGCCCAACTGGGAGCAATTTCCGTCTTAACAAACCCGGTTGCAGGCAGATTTGAGCTACAACACTATGTCAATGAGTCTGATCCCAAACTGGTTCTCACGTTTTCGGGCCGACTAGAGCAATTTAAAATAGACAATCACTCCTTCGTTTCTAAAGAAAACTTTCTTCTGATTGATAAAGCAGAAGGTTATAAGACCTTTTGGGAAAGCATAAATGAAGCTGAACCACAATCTGATTGGAAACGTCCGGAGGTGGGTGAAGCCGCAGTTATAATGTATACTGCGGCAGAAGACGGGACACCATCCGGGGCAGTCATTTGCCACGATGCACTATATGAAGTTTCCACCGTATTTGCAGAAAGCGTTTTAGAAAATGATGTTTTTATTGCTGCCCTGCCTCTTTTCCACTCGTTTGGATTTGTGTCAACTTTTTTGATTCCCTTGCGCAGCAGGGTTCCGTTTTACCTTCTTGGTAATTTTACACCTCAATCATTGGTTGATAGTCTGCGAACGCATGATATTACAATATTTACGGGTACGCCGGTCATGTTTTTGGCGATCGAAAAACGGCTTCAGTTAGAAGTAGGCAGGCTTTCAACCCGCCTTTGGATCTGTGGTGGAGAGGCACTACCTATCGATCTTCAAAAACGGTTCAAACAACAACTAGGCATTGACATTCGAGTTGGATACGGACTTACCGAAACGTCCTCTATCGCCACCTTCAATTCCCCGGCCTATAAAAACAAAATAGGTGCAGCCGGAAAACAGATGCCATGGAATGAGATTAAAATCGTTCGCGCAGGAAGAGAAATGGGTTGCGGACAAATAGGTGAAATTCTGATCAAAGGTACCAATGTGATCAGCCACTATTTCAAGCGTGATGATAAAACCGGATCAGCCATATCGAATGGTTGGTTGCGTTCAGGTGATCTGGGCTATCTGGATTCAGATGGAAATCTCTATATTAGCGGCAGAAAGAAAAAGATGATCATCAAAAGCGGGTTAAACATCTACCCTGAGGAAGTAGAAAAATTGATTAAAAAACATCCACAGGTTATCGATGTCAAGATATTCACCTATGAAATTGAAAGTATTGATAATGCCAAAGCTGAAACATCGGAGGCTGTGGTAACAGTGTCTGAACAGTCTGAATTGAATGAAAAAGCACTAAAAAAATGGTGCCGTGAGAACATCTCTAGCTACAAAGTACCAGACAGACTTGTCTGCAAGTACATTTAACCCTTATCAAAATCCCCTAGACGACCCAAACACTTGGCTAATATCGGCCTTTCGAAGGATTAGCGGGCAATGAAAAACATGAGGTAATGAAATGAACAATCTGGCCTTCGGATATATCTGTAATAATGTGCCTATAGAACTGCTGGAAACCTTTAATATCAAACCGATTCGATTGTTTGGCAAAAAAGGACCGGTCACCACGGCCGAGAACTTCCTGAGCGTCTATGGTTGCTCCTTTATCCGGGCAGTTTTGGAAGAATTTATCAGCAGCAACGAGCTGGATGGGGTTGTCACCGCTACGTCATGCGATGCGATGGGAGTGTTGGGAGACCTTTTGAGACAAATTCGAACAGATATATTTTATTATAATTTTGCCTGCCCCATAAACACAGATACTCCTGAAGCCATTAGCTTTTTCCGAGCCGAAGCAAAACGATTTTCAGACAAGCTTTCCGCATTTACCGGCCAAAAATTTTCTGTGCAACAATTTAGAAATGCTGTTTTTAGCTACCATGATGTTCATCAGGCTGTTAACGACCTGCAAAATGTTTCCTCAAAGTCTGGTCAGGATAACATGATTCCGTATTACGATTTGGTTAATGCCGGAAACCAGGCGGGAATCAACGATTTTGCCGCCATGGTCAATACCTTCAAGAATGAGCAAGCTTCTAATAAAAAAGAAGCCCCTGCTAACAGTGGAAAAAAGAGAATCTTTCTAATCGGCAATTCAGTTTACGATCAAGAGGTCTTTTCTTTGATACAGGACGCCAATCTTTCCATTGTTGGAGATTTATTATGTTTTTCCGGCCGCAATTTTAAAAGAGCAAGCAACTTGGAATCAAAGATCAACTTTTCCAACTGCAGTCAGGATGAATTGTTTGATTTTTTGGCAGAGAAATATGTCAGGCAATTCCCTTGTGCAGCCAGATATGGAGTAACCCCGGAGTCTGACTGGGACAATTTGATAGTGGAAGAGATAAAAAACAGCCATGCGGATGGCGTTATTTTTCTGGTAGTTAAATACTGCGATCCCCACAGTTTTCAGCATTATCGGCTAAAAGAGCCTCTGGAAGAAGCCGGCATACCGTCTATTACCATAGATATCGATTTTCAAGGAAAATTTGCCCATCAAATTCTTACCCGAATCGAAGCTTTTTCCGAAATCCTAGCTGAGAGATAGACCATGCCTAAAGTAAAATACTGGAACCGTTTGAAATCAGGTTTTCAGCTGAACACCATCATCAAAAAATATTATGAAGAGGTCAATTCAGCACAAAAACAAGGGAAACTGACGGCCGCTGTCAGTCTTGGATTTCCTTCTGAGATTCTTTATGGATTTGATATTATTCCTTTTTATCCACAAAATCATGCCTCCGTTTATGCAGCCCTTAACCGTTCTCGCGAAGCAATTTTTGCAGCTGAAAAGCTGGGCGTCCCGGATGAGCTCTGTTCGGAACTAAAAATCGCTTTAAATACCTTCCTTTATCAAAAACATCTTTGTGTCAAACTGCCACAACCGGACATGGTGCTTTGTTCCACAAATGTCTGTAAATCGACAATCAAATTTGCAGAGAAACTGGGTTCAGCAAATGACATACCGGTTTTCATTCTCGACATACCTCCGATACCCGCTGACGACTCCGGAGAAGGCTTACCAGAGCACCATAGATCTTACATTACCGCCCAGTTTTTCAAGCTGCTTGATTTTTTAAAGGACAACTTCAACGTTGACATTGTAGAAGAAAAAATCATGACTGCCACCAGACTAAGCGCTGAAGCAAGTTTACTCTGGAACGAGATAGTCAATTTTTCCGGTTTGATTCCGGCCCCTTTCGACGCACTGGACTTATACACCCACATGTTCCCCTATAACGTGCTCCGAGGAAGAGAGGAAGTCGTCACACACTACAAGCTGCTAAAATCTGAAATCGTTCACAGGATGGAAGAAGGAATCTCAGGAATAAAAAACGAACGAATCAGGTTATTGTGGGATTACATGCCAATTTTTAGCCGTAATAACTTCTTTTTTAAACTTCTATCCAAAAATGAAGCTTCGGTAGTTGCCACTACTTTTTTCTTCCCTGGTGCAGGAAACGAGTGCAGAGATGGTAAATGTGATATAACCATGGACGCAGAATCCCTTGAAGAGGTATTTGGCAAATGGGCCAATGCCTATTCCAGGCTATATTCGGCTGTTGGCGTCGAAACAAAGGCACGGATCATCAGTGAACTGGTTAGCAAACTAAGTATCGACGGCATTATCATGCACAGGGATCGATCCTGCAAACCGCAATCTTTGCCTCAAAACCAATTGGAAAGGCTGGTAATGGAAAAATACGAGATTCCGTGCCTTTCCATAGAAGCCGATTCAGCTGACCCGAGAATGTTTTCAGAAGCTCAAATCACCACCAGGGTGGAAGCATTTCTGGAAAGCTTGATTTAGGAAAGGACCGGTTATCTCCTAAGATAGATTCAAAAGGCACTGTCAAGGAATTGAAGGGCGAGGGCGGGAAGAAACAATCTAATTACCAAAACGAGAAATACAATGGACAAATACTACCTGGGAATTGATTTAGGCTCGGTCACATCAAAAGCAGTGATTGTGAATGATGATCAGGAGGTGATTGCCTCATCAATAATGCCAACTGAGTCCAACTACAAAACAGTCGCGGAAAAATGCCTGGCGGAAGTATGTAACCAGGCCGGCATACGGCAGGAGCAATTAACATTTTCAATTGGCACGGGATACGGTCGCAAGAAGATTCCCTTTGTCGATAAAGATATTACCGAAATTAGCTGCCACGCAAAAGGAATCGCCCAAACATTTCCCGGAACCGAAACAATTATCGATATCGGCGGGCAAGATACTAAAGTCATAAAGCTAACAAGCGAGGCCAAGGTAGCCAATTTTATGATGAATGATAAATGTGCAGCCGGAACCGGACGATTTCTTGAAGTGATGGCCTATTCCCTGAAACAAACTCTGCCCGAAATCAACATGCTGGCAAACGAGTCCGGCTGTGAAATCGAAATATCATCAATTTGTACTGTTTTTGCGGAGTCGGAGGTAATTTCGTTAAAGGCAGACGGTAATGATATTGCGGACATAGCCAAAGCGATCTTCAAATCTATTTCTTCCAAAATTATTGCCATGACCGAAAAAGTATCACCGGCTGTCAACAAACTTGTTTTCACCGGTGGTGTAGCCAAAAACAAATTTCTGGTTCAATACCTACAAGATCACTGGAAAACAGAAATCAAAATTCCCGGGGAACCGCAATTGACTGGTGCCTTAGGAGCAGCTTTGCATGCACAGGGAAATTAATATTCCGAAAACAATACATTTTATGGATTCATGAAACTCTCAATAGAGGAAAAAAAGAAATCAGGATCTTCCAGTTTTGTTGAAATCCTCAGAAAACGAGCAGAAAACATCCCGAATCAACTTGCATTCATTTACCTGAACTTTAATGGTGATGCAGATCCTGTGGAAAACAGAATCACCTATCGGGAACTGGATGAAAAGGCACAAGCTATTGCGGCAAATTTTCAGGCTCATCATGCATTTGGTGAACGAGCCATGTTATTGTATCCACCGGGATTGGATTATATCGCTGCCTATCTGGGATGTCTGTATGCCGGTGTCATTGCAGTACCTGCCTATCCGCCTACTGCCTCTATCCATATGCAAAGACTGGATTTAATTGCTGAAGATTCTCAATCAAAATTTGCCCTGTCGATCAGTCCCATTGTCAATTTGTTACTGCCAAAAATTAAACCCGACTCCATTCTCCATACGCTAAATTGGGTTTCTACAGATGATTTACGAGTTCAGCAGGAATTCTGTCTTGAGCATGACTTGATCAACCGTGATACCACAGCATTTCTTCAATATACTTCCGGGTCAACCTCAGTGCCAAAAGGCGTGATTGTTTCCCACGGCAACCTGTTGGAAAACCTGTTTTTGATTGACAAGTATTATGGTCATCACAAAAACAGCCAGGGAGTTATCTGGCTGCCTCCTTACCATGATATGGGTCTGATTGGAGGTATTTTGCAGCCCATCTATGCAGGATTCCCCTGCACATTGATGTCGCCGGTGGACTTCATTCAGAAACCCTATCGCTGGCTGCGGGCAGTTTCTGATTATGGCGGAACGACCAGCGGAGGGATCAATTTTGCGTTTGATCTTTGCCTCAGGAAAATTACAGATGAACAGGTAAAGTCCCTAAACCTGGAATCGTGGGATTTGGCATTTATTGGTGCTGATTTTATCAATCCCGACACCCTGTTGCAGTTTGCGGATAAGTTTTCCTCCCGCGGATTCAACTATGAAGCCTTTTATCCCTGCTATGGCTTGGCTGAAAGCACCCTGTTTGTATCGGGTGGAAATAAGTATCACGATCCGATTTTTGGCTGCTTCGATCAAACCAGATTAAAACAGCGTAGAATTCAAACGTTAAGCAATGAAGATCTCAAAAGCCAAAAGCTGGTTAGTTGTGGTCAGCCCCTTCAGGATGTTCAAATTCAAATTGTTGACCCTGAATCCAAAACAATATGTCCTCCGGATCAAACTGGAGAAATCTGGGTTTCCAGCGATAGTGTGGCAAAAGGCTATTGGAATTGGAGCAGGGAAAAATCCGGGCAAATATTTCAAGCCTTTACCAGCTGTGGACAAGGTCCCTTCCTGAGAACCGGAGATCTTGGTTTTTTCTATCAAAAAGAGCTCTATCTTACCGGTCGTATCAAGAACCTGATCATAATAAACGGTAAGAACTACTATTCCCAGGATATTGAAAGATCCGCCGAGCAAAGCCATGAGGCCCTTCGAGCGGGATTTGGAGCTGCTTTCTCAGTGTCTGACAAAGGAGAAAAGCAGCTTGTCATTGTAATGGAAGTCAACCGTCAGTACCTCAGAAAATTGAATGGTACTGAAGTGGCAATCGAAATGTTTAAATCGGTCTTAAAAGAGCATTTTATCAAGCTGACAGAGGTCGTCCTGATAAAGACCGGCAGCATTCCGAAAACATCAAGTGGAAAAATACAAAATTTCAAGTGCAGAGAGCAGTATCTTAGCAAAGAATTAAATGTTGTTTATGCACACAAGTTCGACCATACCCTTGAACCCCCAACAGATGATTCCGTTCTGACTGCCGGCAATGAAACAGACCAGGCCATTCCAGAAGCTTTCAAAAAGAAATCAAACCAAAATCTCGGTTTGAACGAGAATGTCTCCAAAAAAGAGCAACAATTAATCGATGAACTGTTGGATCAACTGCAACATGACTGCCTCTTAACGGTTGCAGGCATATTGAAGCTGAAGCCAAGTGATATCAGCCTTGACAGTGATCTAGTCGAAACAGGGTTAGGTTCCGTCGACGTGGTAGATCTGTCCAACCAAATCAGTTCCACCTTTCAAATTGAGGTCGCTCCTAACTTTTTCTACAAATTTCCTTCAATCCGTCTATTTTCGGAGCATTTGATAGGACAGCACTACAACATGATCCGCACATTCTACCTGGGAAAATCATGGGCGGATTCCGAGGTAACTTTGGAGAAGGTTCCGGATCCTAATTATCTTGAATTGGTTGATTCCCGGAGCGATGTTAACAGGATGGATAAGACGGAATTATTCACAATCATTGATATTGAAAAGCGTTTATCCGGTGAGCATCACCTGGACAATTACATCTCCAGACAGAAACAAAAAAAGCGACTTCATAAGTCAAAAAACAGCTTGCTCAGGCATTATCTTGATTCCCTCCTCGATAAAAAAGATAACCAAGTCCGATTACTGGTGGGCAATGCAGCCAATCAGAAAACAGAAATTATAACAGGCGGCCAGGGTAGTCCTGTTGTTCTAATTCCAGGGTTCTGTATGACAGCTCCCGTTTGGTTCTTTCAAATGCAAGCCTGGTCTTCCACTCATCAAGTCATTGTAATTCATTTGCCGGAACATGGATTTAGTCAAAAATTAGCCCGATGTAGCCTGGAAGCAATGGCAGATAATATTGTCGAAGTATTGAATAGTCTTGGGATCGATTTAGGTTTCCACATTGTTGGTAATTCCCTGGGTGGTTTGGTGGGGCAGACACTGGCAGCCCGGCACCCCAAAAGCGTCAGGAGTTTGACTCTCACCGGTTGTGGTTATGAAATAAGAAGCAAGAATTACGACACCGAGTCGATTGAAGAATCGCTTTCCAATTTTACCAGATCCTGCTGGCAGGATATCGAAAACGTCATGCAGTGCACTGATTCGGAATCAATTCTGGACAACCGTGACAGCTATTTAAAACTGTTATCTACCGCCCAGGTGATCGAACATGAGGCAGCCAGGCGTTACATGATTCAGTTTCAATATTTCTCGACACTGGACCTGTTATCGACTATTCGTTGCCCCACGCTTATTGTAACCGGAAAACAGGATGAGTTTAAAAAATATCAATACAATCCCAAGGAAGTCCAAACCCTGTACGCCAACATTCAAGACTGTCAATACCTGGAGTTTCTCCAGGCTGGGCATTTCCCATTTCTGACCCACTATAAAGAGTTCAATAAAGAGGTGATGTCTTTCATGTCTGCCCAGGAAGTCAAAAAACACCAATCGAAAGAATTGATTCACAACTAAACGAGGCTCTTTGAAGACCACTAAACGAAAGCTCGAAAGGATTGTCGGCCGCGAATCCGTGCTTAATGATCCTGCCCTGTTGGACGGCTTTGCAACAGATTGTTCCGGAGAGAAAGGCTATCGCCCGGTTTTGGTAGTCAAGGTCAATTCGCACAAACAAGTCAAACGTATCATTCATCTTGCCAACAAGGAATCGTTCTCCATCGTTCCTGTAAGTTCAGGCGGACCGCGGCAAAGAGGTGGCATTCCGTGTAGAAATGATAAATCTGTAATCCTCGACCTGCAACCAATGACAGAGATTGAATGGATCAATCGCAGAAATCGTGTTGCCGTTATAGAGGCCGGAGTTACCTTTGAGCAACTTCAACCAGCCTTGGCCCGGGAAGGACTCCGCACCATGACCCCTTTACAGCCCAAGCAAAACAAATCTGTTCTTGCCTGTTACTGGGAAAGAGAAGCACTCACCACTCCCAGGTTTCAGTGGGATGCAATGGATCCTATAACCAGCCTCGAAATGATACAGGGTAGCGGGGAATCCCTTTTCGCCGGTGAAATAGGGACTCTGAAGGGTTCAAAAAAAAGACAACGACAAAGGGGCTACGCTCACAAACATCCATTTGGGATTTTGACCCTGAATGTCAAAAAACTTGGAAGCGCAGCCCAGGGTGCAATGGGGATTTGTCCATGGGCAGCCATCAGGTGCGAGTGTCTACCTGACTATGAAGAAGTCTTCAGTGTAAGCGGGCAAAATCTGATAGATCTTGCTGAACTGACCCACCAGCTTGTTTATTCACGCCTGGCAGATGACATCTATATTCTTAATTCTTTAAACCTTGCCTGTCTTTTGGAGCAGGATAAAGAAGAGATTCTGGACCTCAGGCATTCATTACCTTCATGGACATTAATTTTTTCCATAACCGGAACCGGTGCCTTGCCTGGTGACATGTTCACCTATAAGAAAACCGAATTTAAAAATATGGTTAGTGGGTCCAATTTTTCGCTGAACAAAATTGCTCCGGACAAAATCAACTGTTTAATCAGAACATCCAGCGCCGACCCTTATTGGAAAATAAGGTTATCAGCTCATTCAAAAGAGGTGTTTTTTCAGACTGCTATCCGCAAATCTCCAGGTTTTGTCAGTGTCATGGAGAAAATAATCGAGAAACACAATTTTCCTTTATCGCAATTGGGCGTTTATATTCAGCCTGAAAGGCAAGGCTCCTGTTGTCATCTCGAATTCAACCTGCACTGCCTTGCTTCGGAAGGATCCGAAAAAAAAATGATTGATGGATTGGTCAAGGAAGCCACAACAGTGATGATGCAGCAAGGGGCTTTCTTTTCGAGGCCATACGGCATCACGGCGGAATATGTTTATTCCCACTCCGGACAGATTTCCAGACAACTCTGTGATCTAAAAAATATGTTCGATCCCAACGGCGTATTGCAGACCGGTCAATTTCAATTCTCCAAACCAGATTATGTCTCTAGCTGATTACAAATACGAGCTGGAAAGCTGCACCCGGTGTTCACATTGTAAGTTCATTCCCTGGCCGGTCATGCAAAGCAGACGTTTTTCCCGTGGATGTCCTTCGGCCGATAACAAAAAATTTCACGCCTATTCAGCATCAGGCAAAATCGAAATTGCCCTTTCTCTATTGGAAGGTCGACTTGATAACTGGACACCGGAAATGCAGGAGGTGGTCTACAATTGCCATATGTGCGGCTGCTGCCAGATGGCCTGCAGACCTAACAACTTTCTGCTTTGCGACCATGAGGAAATTTTTCTTGAACTCCGCATGCGGGCTATCGAGTCTGGCTATATCCTGCCTGAACAAATGATCTTAATTGACAGTCTGAAACAAAACGACAATCCCTTTGGGCAATCCAGGGAAAAACGTTCAGATTGGGCGAATGGACTCGATTTGATTAATCTCGACGATCCCGCCCGACAGGCGGACGTTATTTTTCATGCGGGATGTAGATTTTCATACCATAAACAGCAGTGGGGCACCATACGAAATGCGGTGCAGTTGATCCGGGAGTCTGGCAAGAAAGTAGGCATCTTTAAAAGCACGGAATCGTGTTGCGGTGGTCGGGCATATGAACTTGGATTCAAAAGTGTTTTAAAAACCTTTGCTGAGGATACAGTTTCTCGTATCAAGTCATCCAAGTCACAGACACTCATCACTGCCTGCGGAGATTGTTACGGAACATTTAAAAACCTGTATTTGCAGGCCAACACCCCCATCGACAACATCCAAATTTACCATATCAGTGAATACCTGGAAACATGTCTTGATGCAGGAACGATTCAACCGAAAAAAAAGAAAAAGAAGAGGGTGACCTATCATGACCCTTGCCATCTTGGACGAAAGGGAGAGCAAGTTTCCCCCTGGAACGGAGAATGGAAACTCACCGGATCTCATATTTATGAACCGGTGCCGGAAAAACCACTGAAAATCGGAATCAATGGCTGTTATGACCCACCACGTAATGTGATTAAAGCATTTCCCGAACTGGAGTTCGTTGAAATGGAGCGCATCAGGGAATATTCCTGGTGTTGTGGTTCCGGTGCCGGTGTTCGCGAAGTATTTCCCGAATTTGCCAAGTGGACAGCCCGGGAAAGAATTGAGGAAGCGAAATCGATTGATGCAGAAGTGATCATAACAGCTTGCGGCTGGTGCGAATCAATCCTGAAAGAGACCGCTGATGTCAATGGCGAATCCATTGAAATTGTCGATATCACGGATCTGTTTTTCGGAGGGGGAGGAATATGACGTTTATGTCGCAAGCTTATAGAAAACTGGAAGATGTGGTTGGAAAGGACTATATCAGCCAGGATCCGGCAATTTTGGACTCCTACGCAGCTCATGCAACCGTTTTTGGGGTACCTCGCCCGGGCTTGGGAGTGAGTCCGTGGTGGAACAGAGCCGGTGCGGTTATTCTTCCTGATACAACAGGGCAGGTGAGCCGTATTCTTCAGCTCTGCAATGAATATGGAATTCAATACAAAGCCCATTCAACAGGCCAGATGCCCTTTGCATTTCCAATGAATGAGGGATCACTCACAATTGATCTGTCTCGCATGAACAGAATTATCGAGATTGATCAAGACCATGGGTACGCTTTGGTTGAACCGGGAGTCACCCAGGGAGAATTGTTTATTGAGTGTATTAAATACGGCTGGGCGCCTCATATGACAGATGCCGGTTCCAGTACCTCCCCGTTAGCGTCTGTCACCAGCGTTTCCGGCGAAGGTGATAGCGGTATCTCAAGAGGGTTCAACGAACGTAACGCTATGTCAATAGAATGGGTATTGCCTACCGGAAAAATTATGAAACTGGGTTCCTCCCAATTTCCAAAAGCAGGCTGGTTTTCCGGAGACGGCCCCGGTCCCAGTTTGCTTGGTATGATGAGAGGTGCTTTTGGTGCATTTGGAGAAAGGGGAGTGTTTACCAAAGCTGGAATCAAGCTTTACCCCTGGCATGGCCCAAAATCATTAAAGAAGGGTGGTGCAGCTCCCTGGTTCGAAATCGACGAAGGAGATCTGGCAATTAATATTTGGTTAAAATGGGATAATTCGGCTGACGAGGCCAACGGTCTCTATTCAGTTGGGGAATCAGAAATTTTTGACAGTTTTGGCAAACTAAGTGCAACCAAACTGGAAGCAATTTTAGCCGATTCGAAATCCGAATGGGCAGATTTAAGAAGGTCAGAGACATACAGCAAGTTCATGCCCAATGGCATCTGGTTAGGTTCTCTAATGGCCAAGAATGAGGCGCATATGGATTATTGTAAGAAATGTGCCGACAAAATCTCCAAAGAAACCAACGCCAGTATTTATTTTGGATTCAATGAATTTCCCGTTCCAAACGGTTTTGATGCAGATTATCTACATTTCAGACTAGAACAGGCACTCACCCAGTTGTTTCACTTGAAGGATTATACCTCCAAAGCAGTCATTATGCCCATGATGGGAACCATCGGACCTTTGCCGGCAGTAAGCCACTATTCCATCGATTCGACGCTCCAAACCCATGAAAAAATCTGTAAACCAGCTAAAATCAAAGCTCAAAAAAAAGGTGAAGTCTTGAATGACGGGCCGGAAGGGTCCTGGTGTATTCTGGAAGATGGTGGTCACACCATGCTTTACATGAACTTGACTCGCATTGAACGGAAAGATCCCAAAGCAAAAGTTCGCGGTCTTCCCTTGAACACCGCAATCAAAATAATTAGAAGCGGAGGGCAACTTATGGCGGCTTCTCCCGGCCTCGACAAGATAAAGCCGGTTATGTCCTTGATTCGAACCCTTTCATTTAAGTTGGACCCCAAGCAATTGTCCAGTTTAAGCCCGTTGAGCGGTGCTTTGTCAAAAGATGCCATTCGGCAGTGGTCGAGTCCCTTGGGTATCTCATCCAAGAAAGAAGCATGGATACTTTTGCTATTAAAAATCAGGCAAATAACAACATTTAGAAAACAAAACCGGGACGTAAAAACAGATACCCATCATTTAGAAAACTAATATGTTTTTTAGATCCGCCGGCAAAAGACGAAACGTCATTGTTTGTTGCGATTCTCTAAAACCAGGATCTTCGGAATCCCTTGGTTTGGAAATGTGCGAACTCGCCAGACAAATAGCATCCAAGTTCAAGCTCAATGTAGTGGTAGCAGCTGCCGACGACAATCATGAATTTGTTCGGAAATGTGGTGCAGAAAAAATCTATGTAGCCAAACCTGCCAACGACGGATACCAACCCGAATGGTACCTTGCCTATCTGGAAACAGTTTTCAGCCTTTGCCGTCCGCAAGTGGTGCTGTTTCCACATACCAATTGGGGACTGGACATTGCACCCAGACTTTCCCAGCGCCTGGACGGTGGGCTGGTAACCGACGTTCGTGAAGTGCGCGTTGTAAAAAAACAGTTACACGCGATTAAGCCGATAGAGGGTGGAGTGGCTCTGGCCACTTATAGTATACATAAAAGTCCCCAGGTTTTGACTGTTTCGCCGGGAATAAGGTCTATGTCTCAACGGAATGCTAATGAACAAACGGAAATAATCAACCTGGATGTGCCATTTCAAACCAATCGTTCTCATTGGAAACAAATTCGACAAAACCAAAACACTTCCGAAGAAAAAGATCTTAACAATACTGATATAGTTGTAGGTGGCGGGCGTGGTGTCGGGGGAAAAGATGGCTTCCTGCTGCTTGGTCAGTTCGCCGAAATTTTAAATGGAACCGTAGGAGCAAGCCGACCGCCTTGTGACGCAAATTGGATTCAATCCAGCCGTCAAATCGGAATAACGGGAAAGTCAATCAACCCCAAGCTTTACATTCCGATCGGTATTTCAGGCACTTTCCAGCATCTTGCTGGTATTAATGGCTGCGACATGATACTGGCAATTAACAATGATCCCAAAGCCTACATTTTCGAGGTGTCGGATTACGGCGTCGTTGGGGACTATAAATCTATTCTTTCCGCACTGATCAAAGATTTAAACCACCAAAGCTCTTAAGCAGGTTCATGAAAAAAAAACTAACGATTGTTGTCTGTATCAAACAAGTAAGGGATCAGGAGGCACATTCATCATTTGTTGAAATAGATACAAAGCACCTTAAAGTCACCGCGGAGGGCATATCACAAGTACTTAATCCTCTGGATGAAAGTGCCCTGGAACTAGCTCTACGCATCAAGGACAACCATCCGGGCACGAAAATCATCGTTGTGGGAACCGGAAACAAAATGTCTGATGCGATCATGATCAAATCACTTGCTGTCGGGGCCGATGAATTGGTTTTAATTGATTCGCAAGAGATGCAGTTGGACACCGGAACAACACCGCTAGTTCTGGCAGAAGCGATTAAAATGTTTGAGTTTGATCTCGTTTTAACCGGACTGCAAGCAGCGGACACCAATGCGGGCTGTACAGGCCTGGCTCTATCAGAATTACTTGGGATTCCGGCTGTATCCTGGGCGCGCAACATTGAGATTGATGATCACGGAATCATCGTGGAACGTATTACAGCAGACGGTTTCGAAGTTTTGAAGGGATTGATGCCGGCATTGGTCACCGTGAGTTTTGAAGCCGGCACTATTAGATCGGCTAAAGTCACTGCCATGAGAGATGCCAGGAAAAAACCGATTCGTTATCTGTCACTTGGCGATTTGAATCTTAAACTGGATTCGGCATATTCCTGCATTCAACTTGAACCTTCTTCTAACCGGGTTCGCAAATGCAAATTTTTGGAAGGAGATTCCACTGAAGAGTTAGCAGCCAAACTAAAATCCACCCTGATCCACCAGGGTTTTCTTGAGATCTAAGGCTGCTGTTAAAATTATAACTATTTAATTAACTTTGGGCTGAGGGGGTAACATGGGAAAAATCAATTTTGAAACCATTCCGGAGAAATTGCGACCGAATACTTTTAAAGTATTAGCAATATTCATTATCTTTACACTGGCAATGGTTTCCGGAATCACCCGCTTGAAAGTTGACATGTCCGCCATGTCTTTTTTCACTGAAGACAATCCGACAGTTGAGCTGTATACCGAGTTCAGGAGAGCCTTTGGTGGGGATAACGGAGTCTATATTGTTTATGAGGCCAAGGATGGAGATATATTTTCAAACGACTCACTAAACGCAGTAAAAGGTATCCAAGAAGATTTGACGGAATATGAAGGGGGCACAGCAAGTAAAGAGGGATCGATTTTGGATCATATTGTGGAAGTCACAACAATTGTCAATGTCGAATACCTTCAGGGAAAAAACGATACACTGGTTTCCGATCCATTTATTGAAGACCGCATGCCATTAAATAAGCAGGAACAGGAAGAAGTCAGAAACCAGGCTTTGAATCACCCTGATTATCCCCTGTTGTATTTGTCGAAAGACTCCAGATACGGAGGAATTTACCTTCGCACCGATTTTGAAGCAATTCCGGAAGAGGGGAATTTTGACGAATCATCAATTTCAGAAAACATTTCCCAGGAATTTCAAAAGATTAAATTTAAGTCCCACAGCATGCTGGAATATGCTGACTTTACCAGCGCCCTTGAAGAAGTGATCTCTCAACCAAAATATTCGGAACATCTGAAGTTTTATAAAGTGGGTAATCCTGTTCTGATGGCATTTTTCCATGATGTTATCGAAGTTGAGTTGGGCATGTTGTTCGGAATTGCACTTGCCTTGATGCTGGTGGTCTTGTTTGTCTTGTTCCGTTCATTTAGCGCCGTGCTCTGGCCGCTGCTGGTAGTCGCGCTCACCATAGGCATTACCCTGGGGTTTATCGGTTGGGCAGGACTCACCATGAGCACCATGATCATCATCCTTATGATGTTGTGCCTGGTAGTAGGCATT
The DNA here is from genome assembly GCA_028282825.1 of SAR324 cluster bacterium. GTDB lineage: Bacteria > SAR324 > SAR324 > XYD2-FULL-50-16 > XYD2-FULL-50-16 > JAHJTV01. The sequence goes on along the minus strand of JANQGZ010000053.1, from coordinate 94,179 downwards.
TCCGATTCTGTCCATATTTTATCGGGGTACCTGTTCTTTAGAAGACAAGGGTATGATTACAACACCGCCATGCGAAAGGTATATAAAAAATCCGGTCTGGCTTGCATGCTTACCAGTATTACTACTTCCATCGCTATGTTTTCCCTGACGGTTGTTCCCATTCCTCCTATTCGGTATTTCGGTATCGGCGCAGGTGTAGGCGTTATCGTTGCGTTCATTATAACTATTACTGTTTTACCTTTAATGATGGACCTCTGGCAGCCTTTCACAAAAAAACACGAACAGAAATCAGCATCAATGGGAGACGACAAAGTCTGGATTCAGCGATTTCTTGAAAAATTTATTCCTTTTTCACATCAGAAACCCAAAGGTACTTGTCTCGCCTTTCTGATCATCACAATCATTTCAGCCTGGGGGATGACCAGGATCAAAGTCGATACCAACATGGTAGATATAGTAAAGGACGACCTTGCCCTACCCGTTGCTCACCGTCTGATTGATAAGGTTATGGCAGGAACACAGAGTATGGAGATTTTTTTGCAGTTCAAAAGTCCCGACGCTCTGAAAGACCCAAAGGTACTGAGTGCCATGGATCAAATGCAAAGCAAATTGGAAAAAGACTACAAAAATTATGTCGTCAAAACCGTTTCCCTGGTAGACAGTGTCAAAGATGCATTCCAATCATTAAACCAGGATGACAAGGACAAATATGTCATCCCCTCTGACAGAACCGCGTTAGCACAAACCCTATTTTTGTTTGATTCAGCCAATCCTGATGACCGCAGACAACTTGTAACAGACGATTACAGACAGGCAAGAATTAGCGTCCGTTTATACAACTACGGCTCAAGCGAGTACCTGGATTTCTTTCAATCAGTTAACCGGGATATGGAACTCATTTTCTCACCGTTAAAATCATCTTATTCCGGTTTAGAATATGAAATTACCGGTGGCCTGGCTTTGATGATGGAATTGTTTGAATACATGAGCTGGTCACAGGTTAAGAGCTTCGGTTTAGCGCTGGTTGTTGTTTCCATTATCCTGCTGGTTGTATTTGGCTCCGTCAAAACAGGTCTGATAGCCATTCTGCCTAACGTGTTTCCTGTCCTGGTAACCTTTGGCATCATGGGCTTTTTGGGAATTCCTTTGGACGCCGATACCTTGATTATAGCTCCGCTTGTGATTGGGGTTTCAGTAGATGATACGATTCATTTTCTGGTGCATTACCGCATGGAGTTTCAGCAACGTAACGACAAGTTTGGAGCCATTGCCGGAAGTATCAAGCAGTCCGGTCAGGCCATCTGCTTTACCTCGTTGATAATCGTCCTTGGTTTTCTCATTCTTGTTATCTCCATACACCAGGGAATGGCCCATTTTGGGTTATTGATCGCTGTTGCCTTTAGTGCTGCCGTATTGGCAGATTTACTTTGGCTACCGTCTCTTGTCGCAATGACAAACATTAAATTTGCCCGTAAAAAGGAAGCGTCTCATGTCGCAAGCTAATTTTGAAAATCCCGAACGTTGGACTGACCGATTTTTAGACACACCCGTTGGAAAGATTCCTGTCATTAAGGGTGATTTGGAAATCCGGGATAAACTTGGAGAACTAAAAGCACGCTTTGGTGTCAGCAGGATGAGTTATATGGTAGCGCCCGGCCTTTATGCCTTGGGCAATCCAACCAGTCAGTCCAATGTCTACGTGACAGCCAACTATAAACTAACCTTTGACAAAGTGAGAAAGGAGCTTACAGGCATAGACTGTTGGCTGCTTGTGTTGGACACAAAAGGGATCAATGTCTGGTGTGCAGCTGCCAAAGGCACCTTTAGCACAAAGGAAGTTATTGATCGGATTGAAACCAGCCGGTTGAAAGAAGTGGTAGAGCATCGAACCATCATTCTGCCCATGCTTTCAGCTCCTGGAGTGGCAGCATTCGAGGTCAAACGTCAGAGTGGATTCAAGGTGAAATTCGGTCCTGTCAGGGCATGCGATATCGGCAGGTATAATCAATTGGGGCATAAAGCCACCCAAGAAATGAGAACGGTTGAATTCAATCTATGGGACAGAGCCGAATTAATTCCCATGCAACTCGTTTTATATCTTCCAATGGCTTTGGTCTTGGCTTTAATCCTGTTTCTTCTCAGTGGACTCAATTCCAACGGTTATTCGGCAGGGGAGCTCATTCAATCAGGAATCAGGGCTGGGATTTTTATTGTGGCCGCTTATTTTTCCGGTAATTTTGTTACCTCCATGCTGTTACCCTGGATTCCCGGCAGAAGTTTTTCCCTGAAAGGTCTTCAAATAGGAATTCTGTTCACTGTGCTTGGAATCTATTACTTCCGGAACAGCTTAAATCCCTTGGAATCAATAAGCTGGTTGGTTTTAGTTCCGGCCTTGTCATCATTTTTTGCGATGAATTATACGGGGTCAACCACCTTCGCTTCACTATCGGGAGTTAAAAAAGAGATAGCAACTGCCGGCAGGCTTCAACTTGTTGGATTCATCCTGGGATTTGTGCTCTGGACTCTTTCCAACTTTTTGTGATTCAACAGCACAACGATACAATTGTGCTGTCATTTATCGGTTATTATTGAGAATACCCGATTACCATAACCATTACCGGAAACTACACAATCGTTTTTATGGCAAAGTTTAAGTATTTAAAACAGGTTTCCACACTAAAGGTGGATCGAGAGAAATGCACGGGCTGCCGTGTTTGCATGGACGTGTGTCCGCATGCGGTGTTTGAACTGCAGGCTAAAAAACCGGAAGTTGCAGATCTGGACGCCTGCATGGAATGCGGGGCATGCATCCTGAACTGCGAACCTCAAGCCATAATGGTCGAAAAAGGAACCGGCTGCGCTACCGCGTATTTAATAAATGCTTTGGGAGAAATGAATAAACGAAAAGCTACAATTTGATGGTCTCGTAATCGATTATGCCAAACTTCTTTTCGAGTTTTCCGGCAAGGTATGACATTCCGTAGCATACAATAAAATAGCCAACGGCAACAACAAGGTAGGATTCCAGCATCTTATCAGGCTGGCGTTGGCTGACAATCACACCGGCCTGCATTAATTCAACCATTCCAATAACATAGGTTATCGAGGTATCTTTGAACAGGGATATAAAGAAGCTTAAAAAGGCAGGTATCATCATTTTGAATGCCTGGGGCAATACTATCAATCGAATGGCCTGGCTTTGTGTCATGCCGCTGGAAAGTGCTACCTCGATCTGTCCCCTTGAAACTGCCAAAATCCCCGCTCTGACTATCTCTGCCTGGTATGCAGCGGCATAAACCGATAAAGAGATAACGCAACTCCAAAAAACAGATATTGGCTTACCTAACACATTTGGGAAAAAAAAGTAAAACCAGAAAATAATCATTATCAACGGTGTTGCTCTTACTATTTCAACATAACAAATACTTGGATATTGCAACACTCGCTTGTGGGATATACGGCAGATACCCAGAATAACTCCGAACAAAAAACTTATACTCAAGGCAGCAAAAGCAAGCAATATGTTTAACGACAAACCTCCCAAATCACCTGCAGGATAAAGTCCAACCAGATAAAACCTCAGGTACGCAAATTGATCGAACATAATAGTAAAGTATTGTAATTAACCACTAACCATGGTGATACTTTCCCGATCAATACTAAGAAATTTCTCCAACCTTGAAACCAGGAAAATCAGACACATGGAAATGGATATATAAAAAACTGTGGCAATAGTCGTTGCTTCTACTCCCCGAAATGTCAACGATTCAATTTGCTGAGTCGACCATGTCAGCTCCGGAACGGCTATCACCATTGCCAATGAAGTATTTTTCAGATTGTGCATCATTCTGGACCCTAATGGTGGGAGAATGATACGAAATGTTTGAGGCAATATTACGTGCACCCATTGCTGATAGCCATTTAGTCCTGTTGACACTGCAATCTCTTTTTGCCCTTTCGGAATTGAAATTATCCCGCTGACAATAATGTCAGCAACATAAGGTGAATTATCGAATGTCAACCCCAGAACTGCAGCTACAAAAGCATAGTGAGCATAGCTGTTCAGAGCCTCCCCCCAGTTAAATGGCAGTAATTCCGGAAATACAAAATAAAAAAACAATAACCAAAACAAACCGGGAATATTGCGGAAGATCTCGACATAGATCCGACCGATAATTCTTAAAATCTTGAGTTTAGACATCCTCAGAACCGCAATAAAGGTACCCAGCGATAATGAAGTCACTGACGTTATTAAAGCCAGGGCCAGCGTAAAAAGCATTCCGGACAATAACCACTCGTCATAAGGTGAACGAAAGGGAACACTCCAGTCTATTTCATATTTTAGATTAAACATCTGAATAACTACTCCAAACCGAATTCAAAAAAACTCCTAAATCATTAAGTACCCAGTTTTTTTAACTCTCTTCTATTCTGCAAAAATGTTAAATTTCACCGACTCTTTGGGAAGTGGATAGTTAGATTTTTCTCCAAAATATTTATCAAATAGTCGCATGTAAGTACCATCAATCCACAAGTCTCGTATAACATGATTAATTTCATCACGTAGTTCTGTGTCGTTTTTCATCATACCAACGGAGAAAAAAGTATTACTAAACGGTTCGCCAAGAAATTCATATCCTTCCTTACCGGCTATTGCTCCACGTACCAAAATTGTGTCATTAACATAAGCATCTATGTGTTCATTTTCCATGGCCTTAAGGCATTCCTCATCCGATTCGTAGTATACAAACCCGGGCGTCTTTTCATTAATCTCCCCGAACCGGTTTTTAACATCTGTATCTGCGTTGCTTCCATGAACAACACCAACTGCTTTACCAGCCAATTCCTCGATGGCTTTAAATCGGCCTTTCTTTACCAGAAAGACTTTTTTGTCACACAAATAGGGCTGAGAAAAATCGATTGCTTGTTCCCGGGTAATCGTGTGGTTGAGATTAGAAATGGAAATATCCACTGAGTTTTGTAAAAGAGCGGAAATACGATCTTTGCCGGCTGATTTAATTAAAATCGGTGACACCTTGAGTTTTTTTGCAATCTCCTTTGCAAATTCCACATCAAAACCTGACCAGATTCCATCACCATTAAGATGGTTCAAAGGTTTGGATTTATAGCCCATCCCAATTCTCATTCTCTTAAATCGCTTAATTTTCAATAATGTTGAGGCTTCAGGAAGAATTTCACTGATAAATTCACGAGTTCTTTCGTGTTTTGGTCGTACAAAGATATCGGTTGGAGAACCGGATTCCAGGATCTCTCCCTTGTCCAGAAAAAAAATGCGATCGGCAACCCGTCTTGCAAAGCCCATTTCGTGAGTTACCACCATCATTGTCATTCCTTCCTGGGCCAAGGACATCATCACATCCAGAACATCATTGATAAGCTCCGGATCAAGTGCCGAAGTTGCTTCGTCAAACAGCATTATTTTGGGCTCCATGGCGAGACTTCGGGCAATGGCAACACGCTGCTGTTCACCACCTGACAGATGGCAAGGAAAGGCTTCACCTCTACCGGCAAGTCCCACCTTTTCAAGGAGCTCCAAAGCCTTGGATTTTGCTTCGTTTTGGTCAAGTTTCCTTACCTTGACAGGTGCCAGCATGATGTTTTGAAGAGCATTTTTATGGGGATAGAGGTTAAACTGCTGAAAAATCATTCCTATTTCAGTTCGAAATCTTGGCAGGTTCAATTTAGGGTCCGACAACGACTGACCGTTAACCACTATTTCTCCTTCCTGAATGGATTCCAGCTTGTTGATGGTTCTCAGCAAGGTACTTTTTCCCGAACCACTGGGGCCACATACAACAACAACCTCTCCTGATTTAATTTTCAGATTGATGTTTTTTAAGATCTGAACCTGGTCAAACCACTTATTGACGTTCTTAAATTCTATCAAAGTTTTCCCTCGCTTTTTTATGGATGCCTTCAATAAGCTCGCAATCGATGACAATGGAAGGTTTTATTATCCGGAAAGACGCCTAATTTTCACCATAACGTCACCAAATCCGGGCATTCCCGTAAATTTATTGAGATTCTCGGGATCTATCAATGCGTTAATATTCGGGGTATTATCATCTTTGTTACCCAGTATGCTCAGCCCATCGACCAGTCTACCACCGCTCCCGAATACTGTTTTAATCACTCCGGGTAATAATGCTTCAGTTAGATATGCTTTCCCACTTGCTATTGTTCCCAGGGGTGTTTCAAGTATTATGTTATCTCCCGTTTGAATTCCCAGTGATTCACCGTCAGCAGAGCTGAGGGAAAAAACGGGCATTGACGGATTATTGGCATTACAATTCTCCAATCCTTTTTCATTAGAAACCATACCATTCAATCTTTTCATGCATTCCGTTTCCGTTTCATTCAAACTGCCGCATACCTGTGTCATGGTGCCGGTATGGTGGGCTCGGCCACTGATTAATTGAAACGGATATTCGGAAACGTACTGCTCGTAGTCTTTGTTTTTTGGATCCCATCTGCTTTCATACCAGTAAAAACTAGTTGGGAAATTTGTTTGGTAACGTTCGTTAAATGCTGCCAAATAGTCAAATCTGAATTCAAACTTCTTTGAATGAGTAGCGGGAAAAACTCCTGAAGGATGGTCACTCGATTTTTTGAAGCGATAATAACTGGTAGGCCAGGTTGCAATCCCTTTGTTTTTTCTCAACCAACCTGCTGTCAAGGCAGTTCCTCTTTTCACCACCTTTCCATCCTGGGTAGCGATAGGATCACCTGGTATTCCTGTGATAATGCACCCTTCCGGCAATTCCGGATATGGAAGGGGTAATCCAATATTGTAGATTCCGGGAGAATCAATCAAAAGGTGATTTATAAATTCTTCTTCATTTTTATATTTGCCTCCGAATTCGACCGGGTTGATATCCGTGTCATTCTTTTCTGCCAGCTTATCAGCAAGTAAAACCATGATTTCAAAATCGGTTTTGGAATCATACAGTGGCTCAATTACTTTGTCTCGAAGAGCAACTTCCGGGCTTACAGAGCAAACATCACTTAATCCCATGCGCTCAAGATAGCCTGCCTGCGGCAAAATCAGATCGGCATATTTCCCGGTTTCGTTCAAGTGAGTATCAATATGAACAATTAGCTCAAGTGCATAACTTCCATCGGCCTCGGTTTTTGTGAAAGCATCAATCCATTGTCCGGTATGTCCGGCTGTCATAACAGGGTTACCGGTTCTGTTAATAAACGCTTTGATAGGATACCGAAAACCTTTGAAGGCACCATACTTTAACCCGACCTGGTTACGGATATCCTGTGGCAGGTCCGCAAGAACGCCCTTCCACGAAGCCGGATACTCGCCAAAAGTATCTTTTTTCAATTGCCCTATTGTTCCTGATACAAGCTCAGAATCTATTTTTCGGACGATCATCCTATCCAGGTTTTCCCGTGCAATCGCCGATCGTCCTTTTTTAACCTTTTGGGAATCCACAAAAACGAGACCTCCGGGAACATCCATATTACCGGTAACCAGGCAAAGTGCAGACATTAATACCGATGTAACATCTCCATTGCTATGATGAGCGGTGCCATGCATACCAATTTCCATTGACGCGGGTTTGGTAACACCAAACAGCCGGGCAACTTCTTCAATTTTTTCACGTTTGATTCCTGTTCTTTCTTCAGCCCAGGCAAGCGAAAAGTACTTTTCCTGGTTAGCAGGATCAAGCTGGTTGGCGTAAGACAAAAATTCATCCCTGAATTCATTCCAGCCGATTGTATAGCGCTCCACAAAAGAGTGATCGATAAACCGGGTCGACTCATACGCAGGATCATCATTTGTGATAATATATAAGAGCATTGCTGCGAGTAATGCCGGGTCAGACCCCGGTTTGACCGGTAGCCATATATCCGCTTTTGCAGCAGAATTGGTATAGCTGGGATCAGTGACTATAAAAATGCAACCATTTTCATTTTTCGCATTGGTTATCCCCCTGGCCATAAAGGAAAAGCGAGTTGCTACCAACGAATTCACTCCCAGGTGCATCACCAGTTTTGCGTCATGCTTTGTTCTCCTCTGTAGCTGGCCTTTTTCATCTCTTACTAATATTGGTCTCTGTAAATCGGGGAGAGGTCTTTCATCGCCCAGCATGATCTTTTGTCCCCACTTCCTGTTTGTATCACAGACCGAGCCGTGGTTAAAAACATTCGGGGTGCCAAAAGCAAAAAAGAGCTTGTGATAGGCTTCCTGGTCTGTTACATCCCCACAATCAACAACCACTGATTCCGCGCCATACTGTTTTTTTAAGCGTACCAATTCTGTAGCCAGGTAATCACTGGCTTCTTCCCAAGTTACTGCCTTCCAGCTATCCTCACCTCGTTTTCCCTGGCGCAGTAAAGGAGTTTTAATACGTTGCCGGGAATAGGTCATCTCCAATCCCGAAGCCCCTTTACCGCATAGTGTACCCTGGTTCATCAATGAATGCCTGTTACCTGCAATTCGGACGGCTTTGCCATCCTCCACGGATACTGCAATCGAGCACTCCGCGGGGCACATAACATCTGCGGTATAAATTATTTTTTTTGGATTTTCAGCAGGGATAGGGTTGACAGCATCTGTTACGGTTTCTGTTAAAGATAAGGTATTACTCTTAACAACCGGCTTACGGGGTATTAGGGTTTCACTGGGATCAAAACCCGAGTAAAGGTAGAACACATTTGGCTGGGTGTCATATTCAGTGTTTAAAACCTTGATATTCTCGTTTTCCAGGGCGGCTCGCAATTTAACGTCAGGATTGCGGATATCTCCAAAGTGCAGGGCTTTTCCAACGCAGTTCTCCACACAAATTGGTTGTAGTCCTTGAATGACCCGTTCAATACAAAAATCACATTTCTCCAGGTTTCCGGTGAGAGAATTTCTGGATACTGCCTGATAAGGACAGCTTTCGACACAGCATTTGCACTTGGTGCAATTTAATTGATTGACGGAGACAACGCCTAGAGTGTCCTTAAAATAGCAGCTGTTTGTACAGTTATTGATACAAGGAGGATTGCTACAATTGTTGCAAAGCCTGAAGACGTGTATTCTTTGTAAATTCGGGAAAGAGCCAAAATTTAGCGTATCAACCTTACCTCGCAAAACACCAGGCGGTAAGTTGTATTCATTCTTGCAACTTATTTGACAACCGTAGCAGCCGATACACTTGTCCAAGTCAATTAGCATGCAATATTGTCTGCCAACCATCATATAAAACTCTAAGAAAACAAACCGGTTTAAACAGATCGAGAAAGATTAAAAATATCAAATTCAACTAATTATTAACCAAACAATCTGACAATGACTTTTTTATGTGAGTTTAGGAAATTGGTGGGCTAAAATGTAGTCTACAGCATCAGTTAAATCAAAAACATCCCGATAACCGTAACGACGCGGGATGTTTTTACATTGATAACTATTCAGGCCAGGCAAAAGTGTTAAATTCACCAAATACTTCTTTGGGAAGCCTGGGTCTCGCGTTTATAGGCAAAGGGAACTGACCGGAATGGCCGAACCATTTGCTGTAGATTTTTTCATAGGTGCCATCCTGAATAATATCCTGAAGGACAAAACTTATTTTATCTCTCCACTTGCTGTCGTTTGGCGGCACTCCTATACCGTATAAGCCGGGACTATAAATAGGGCCAACTGACTCATATTCCACTCCTTCATGTCCTGCCACCCCTGCAATTATAGGAGTATCTTGAGTGTATGCATCAACCTTCCCCTGTTTTAAAGCCATGAAACATTCGGAGTTGTTTTGGAAAGACACCATTTTCGGTTTTTTATCGGTTAAGGTTGCCAGATAATTGGTAGCAGCTATGTATGCATTGGAACCTTGGACCACCGCTATCCTTTTTCCACCAAGTTGCTCAGGAGAGGTGAATCTACCTTTTTTTGCATAAAAGATCTTACCCGACCAAAGGTACGCCGGTTCGGCATAGTCAATTTGTTCATCCCTGCTTCGAGTATGACTCATACTGGAAATCGTGAGGTCGATTCTTCCCGAAGCAAGAAAAGCCACGCGAGTTTTATTGTTGACGTTTACCCTTTCCACCCTAACCCCCATTTTTTCTGCAATGGCATCCCCCAACTCTATATCAAAACCTGTCCACTGACCTTTTTCATTGATGTAATTGAGAGGCGGCACTGTCTGGCCTGAGCCAATTCGTATCACACCTTTCTTCTTGACTGAATCCAGGATAGACTCTGCGGCGAATGAATGAAATGCCGTGAGACCTGTGAAGATAAAAAGAACAAGGAATACTCTAATCGATTTCATGTCAAACTCTCCGTAATCTGAATAATATGAATATTAGAACTGTTTCACCGAATGTTACTCAAAACGGTCAGGCTGTCGTACCACCAGGGGTGAATTTTACGATCAACGGAGAGTTTCAGGCTGACAACAAACTGCACCGACGAAGAGAATCACAGACAACTTTTTTAATTATCAGGTGATTTTGCAACAGGTTGACACCTTTTTCGGAATCCAATGGAACACGGAAACGACAAATTGCTTTGGGGGCGGTTAGTTGACATCGGTTGACAATCATCAACCGTTCAACTTGAAGATGAATCAGAAGGCAACTGGCGGAAGATCCAAACCTGATTTATTTAGAGCAACTTATATTTTTTTGCCTCATAAACAGCTTTGGTGCGTCGTTCAACGGAAAGCTTGTCAAAAATACGATTTACATGTTTTTTGACCGTGCAAGTGGCTATGTAAAGAGTTTTGGCAATTTCCTGGTTACTAAGTCCTTTTGCCATCATTCTCAACACTTGTAATTCTCTTGGTGTCAAATTGTTTTGCTCATGCAAAACCTGCGGACGGCCGCTTTGTTGTTGATCATTGTTTGAAAGCTTGTAGCCGGAAATCAGCTGTTCCAAATAGCTGACAAATCTCGGATCAATGATTTTTTTTCTTCTTCTTTTTCCGGTCAGTTCCACCAAAAGGTCCCGCATATTGTTACCCTCATCAAGATAAATGCGTCGATATCCCTGCTCTATGGCAATATTTATTGAGGATTCCAGATTATCGAGAGCCTTTGCCATGTCTTCAGACTTTTGGTACGCCAAAGCTTTTAATGCAAGGATCTCAATCATCCTGCCTTTTTTTCCTTTGGTAACGTTTATGCTGTGGAGTCGATTAAGAAGAGTCAACGCCTTCCTTACCTCGTCTTTGTATAGATAAAACCTTACTCTGGTTAAACACTCGATTTCTCCGGCATAGTCAATGTGGGTATCTTCCTGAAAACCGGTTCGGAACAGGTTTGCCTCACCTTCTCCATTCCCTTGCAACAGGGATAACTTTGCCTGCCATGCTTGTACAATCCTGGTAAACACCAGGTCGGGCGTCATTTCAGCATTAATTCGGGCTTGTGCTAGTGAATGATTAGCCCCGGAACAATCACCAAGTGCATTTTGTAGTCGGGCCATACTCAAATAAGCATGCAGTGCCAGCCAAGGTCTTTTTTGTGAGGTTAAATCGATGGCCTGCTGTAGACAGGACCCGGCCTCTTGCAATTGGTTTCTTTCATAAAGAAGCTGTCCTTGGATGATAGCAATCACCCCATCTTTTTTCTGATTGTTGTCCTGTAACTCTTTGGACCTCCGAATCATCTTCTCGATCTGGTTCAAGTCCCCTTTAAGAAACAGGAGTTGAAACGTCCGGTACGAAAGCAGGTCATATATCTTGTGAGAAATGTTTTCAACACTTGATTGCTTGAGGCTCTGCCAGATGTCGGAGGATTGCTCCAAATTGCCATTTAAGAAATAGCTGTCTCCTAATATGAAGCGGATTTCCGAACGAAAAGGCAGGTTGAAATCCTCCAGTCTTTCAAGCGTTTCATTACACCGCCTGATCGCTTGGCTATATTGCCCCTGGCTATGCGCTAAAATAGCGCCAAAAAGAGCCAGTTCACCTTGGAGCCTTTTGTTTTCGGAGGATATAGAACATTTACCTAGCACCTTGACTTCATTCTGCAACGCTTTAAATTCCGCCGCGACTTGCTCATATCTTTGTTTATTGTGGAGAACCCAGGTACACGCTATCCTTAACTGCCGGCTTGATTTCAAAAAATCGAGAGGTAAAGCCTCCAGCCATTTTTTGATAGTTGAGACATCATCCCTTAATAACATCGGAATATACTCTTTTTCGATAATGCGTGTTGCAAGATCATAATCTTTGGATTCTAAAGCGTGATAGATACCATTGATGTAGTTTTTTCTGTTCAAATACCAATGAGACGCCCGATTATGCAGCTCATGAATTTTACCGGGTTCAGTCATTGCAAGTTTGTAGCGTAACCATCTGGCAAACATATGATTGTAACGATAAACTCCTTGGGCTTTATCTACGGGTAACAAGAACAGGTTTTTATCAATCAGCTTTTGAACCATTTCCCTGCTATCCGACCGAGATGTAACAGCATCACAAAGTGCAATATCCAATGTCTGTAAAATAGAAGTTTCAAGTAAAAATCTTCTTTCTTCACTTGTTTGGTCCTGAAATGCAACCTCATGCAAGTATTTGGATATTATTCCATAATCACCGGTAAAATTATTCAGCAAAATATTGGAGTCATCCACTCGTTGCCGAACCTGGCAATCAATACGAAGTCCGGTTATCCAACCGTCCGTTCTTGTTTCAAGGGACTGCAACTGCTTGTCACCCATTGCCAATTCCGTAAAAGGCTCAACATATTGCTGAATTTCATCCCGGGTAAACCTGAGTTGATCCGAATTTATCTCCAAAATTTGGTCATTAATCTTAAAATGGGATAAACCAGGCAGTAGAAGTCTTCTGTCTGCAATAACCAAATGTACTTTAGAAGGTAAATGTTTAGTAAAAAACGAAAACGTGGATAACAAACGTTCATCTTTTATAACGTGGAAGTTATCCAGAATAATAGTCGTACCTGACGGAATTTCTTCCAATTTGGTCACAGTTTCGCAAACCAGGGAAGTATGCTTTAGCTCCGGGCGAAATGGCCTTTCCAGAAGTTTTGAGAAGTTCAAAGTGGGATAAAGATCATCCAAAGCCATTATCAAATATGCAAAAAAATATTCCTCTTCATTCTCAATCCAATCTAAAGTTATCCAGGCAATTTTTTTATTTGATTGCCTTGCCCACTGGCAAAGCAAGGTTGTTTTTCCGGCACCAGCCGGCCCTGTTACTAACGTGAGACGATATTTTTGAGTCTTGTCCAGTTGCTCTAAAAGCCTCGGACGGGAAAGCGTTTCAATAGGAAGGGAGGGAACCGTGTATTTTCCGGATAAAAGAGGCAGTTTGGGGCTGACTGGTGAGTCATGAGGTTCAATGGTGGTATACATGGTGCTCTTTTTTGAGCTGATTGCAATGATCTTATTCAACTGGTCTCGGGATAGCAGGTATCGATTCCCACACCTTTTAGGCTTCAATCCAAGCTGCTTGATTTTCTTATGAATTGCCTGACGACTTACACCTAGTTGAGTTACCGCTTCTCTCACAGAAAATTCCATCCTTACCCCTGTATCAACGAAATCATTGGAATCTGTTTCCTATTCCAAAAAGAGTTAGCTCTCTTTCCATTGGAAGCCAAAACTGAATCACTATAAATGGGAAATCTTGCATGAATTGAAGTCATCCTGGATTTCAGACCTTAGTCATCATCCCCTGAAGATGGCTACTCACACTGAAAAGGAAAAGTTTGAGGCGTTTTGCATTCGTTTTAATTGGTTTAATGCTATTGGCGCAAAACCATAACAAAAGCAGTACACTACCAATCATAGACGACGTGATTGGTTAGTTTTTCTCACGATGATACATTTCTAAAACGAGTTTAGCCCTGGGGTTTATTAAGGGAGGGTAAAATAACAACCGGTGGATCAAGTAATTGAAGACGTTGGTGTTTTGGAACAAATAGGCAACAAAACGAGTTCATGATATGTCAACCTTTACCAATTTCTAGCAATTATTTTACCCGGTTGGAAGAAGGGGACAACTTTCAAAAAATACCAAGCTGGCAGTTGCATTGACAGTGATAGCTACTTGTCTGAACTTGTAACCGATAGGTTTTAACAGATTGTGCCGTTTTAAAAATCGCGATTTTTCTATCTTAACAGATCGGTGATCAATGGAATCCCGACAAAGCTGCCAATCATGCTTCCCAGGTTGCAAAGTACAACCACCAATAAAATTTTGGTAATTTCATTGCTGCGGAATCCCCTAAATGACGTAATATCTGTTGCCAGGTTTTCGAAATCTTCCACTCTTGGTTTTCTAATCCAGGCTTCGGTAAGCCCTGCAACCCAGCCCGCTGCTATGGCTGGATTCAGCGAGGTAAAGGGAGCCGCTATTATGGCTACCAGAATTGTTACAATATGTCCCCCTGCCAGTATTGCGCCTAGTCCGGAAAATGCCCCATTTACCAATACCCAACGCTTGAACATCTCCAGACTGACATTGGCGTCTATCCTGAAAAAACTATAGCCAATAATTCCGAAAATCAGCAGCGGAATAATCCATTTCAGAGTTCTCCCGACTTTTCCGGGAGGAGGAATAACTTCCAGCTTATTCATATTTATGGATGTCTTGATTTTTTTCTTGATGCCCGGAACATGGCCTGCTCCTACCACAGCAACAATGGTTTCCGAGTCTGTTTCCGCGATTTTTGCAGCAAGGTATTCATCCCTTTCGTCAATAAGAACGGATTTGACGCCGGGAAATTCCTTGGCCATCGATTCAATGGCTTCTGTCAACACATCAACCTGCTTCAGCTCTTCCACATCATCCTTGGAGATCTCGGGTGCATCAAAAATACCCAGTAAAATCTGAAACAATAGTTTGGTTTTTTCCCAAAAGGAAAGATTACCCCAGGCCCTTTTGAGTGTTGTTGCCATATCCCTGTCTGCAAGAACGATATCAGCACCAGCCTCTTCAGCAGATACTATCGCCGCCATCATTTCGGCACCCGGTTTGACGCCCAGCTTGTCACCCATTCTCTTTTGAAAAGCGGATAATATAAGATTGGCCATCAACATGGGCGCCTTGCCCTCCTTGATCACCTTGACAATATCCATGTTTTTCCACTTTTCAGCGTTTTTGATGGAATCGTATCGACTTTGACACAACTCCACACAAACGGCGTCTGGTTTTTCCTCTTCGATAACCTGTCTGACCTCTTCAATACTATCTTGGGAGATATGGGCGGTACCAACCAGGATGACTCGTTTGTCTTCGAAAGTTAATTCTTCTTTCATTCAATTCCTTTGAACTGCCAAAAGCGACAGTAGTCGGTTAATCCGGCTCTTCGGAAACATACCATGGTAGCCGGTTTGTTTGTGTTTGCCTGTTGGGGTTTTCATAAACTCTCTCACTGAATTCAATGCTTAAAGAAGAGAATTTATAAATTCCGCTGTCTTTTTATAAGCACCCGCTTCGCCCAGCTTTGATTTCACAACCCCGAGATTATTCTTAAAACTTGTGTATAAATTTTCGTCGTTCAAATACCGGGCAATTCTGTCTGCCATTTTACCGGGAGATACAAAATGTGGATCCTCCGGAACCAGCATCTCATTTGCAATAATGTTTGGAAGACCGATCATCTTTATCCTTAACAGGTATTTGCCGATTAAATAGGTAATGATCGATGATTTATAATAGATAATTTCCGGAATGCCCAGAATTGCTGTCTCCAAGGTCGCTGTTCCGGATGCCACCAAGGCAAAATCGGAATGGGCAATGGTATTATAGGTATCATCAAATACCACTTTAAGATCCAGTGAATATTGATCTAAAAAAGGCTGGATCGTTTCAGGTTTAACAGTGGGTGCCAAAGGAATCAGAAATTGGACGTTCTCGGTTTTTTCATTCAATTTTGCAGCAGTTTCAAACAGCAAAGGCAAGTGTTTGGTCACTTCATTCACTCTGCTGCCCGGCATCAGGCACACGTGTTTTTTACCGGAATCCAGCTGCCATTTTTCCATCAGCTTATTTTTATTGATGTCAGGCTTTACAATGTCTAATAACGGATGACCAAAACAATGTGTTTCCATGCCTTCCTTGCGAAAGAAATCAACTTCAAATGGAAACAGCACAATCAGCTCATCTACATATTCTTTTAAAACTTCAATCCGTTTCTTCTTCCAGGCCCAAACCTGTGGAGCCACATAAAAAATAACCTTAATACCGCGCTTTTTGGCTTCTACCGCTAATTTGAGATTAAATCCTGCATAATCAACCAAAAAAACAGCGTCAGGCTTTTCCTGATCAAGCTTGGCAACTATATTGTTAAAAATCCCTTTGTAATAACTGTAACGCTTGGCCACTTCAAAAAAACCGATCACAGCCAATTCTTCCACTCTGTAATAAAGCTCAGCACCCAGTTCTGAAATTAATTTACCACCGGTTCCGATGAGTTCCAGGTCAGGTCTTAACTGCTTCAATTCTTTTAATACATGACCACCATGCAGATCACCGGAGGCCTCTCCGGCAATGACCAGGACTTTTGACATTGTTTGATTGGTTAGAAGATTGTAGTAGGATTTTTTACCTGGAAAAGAACTGCCTGATTTCAACGCAAACCTTATCAACTTCCTGTTTTGTCAGCTCAGGGTACATGGGAAGACTAATCAAGCGCTCGGCGCATTTTTCAGAGATAGGAAAACTTCCTTTAGCAGCTTCACTTCCCTTGTAAGCATCTTGAAGGTGCAGCGGCACAGGGTAGTGAAAAGCCGTAAATATGTTTTTCTCTTTTAAATAGTCAGACAACGCTGCTGAATCCGGAACGAGAATCACAAACACATGAAATACATGAGCTGAAAAATCTGAAACTGCCGGCAACACAACTTCTGAGATGTCTTTTAGGTTTTCCAGGTATTGCTGCGCCCGTTCACGTCTTTTTTGATTCCAGCCATCCAGATACGGCAATTTTCCCCGAAGTGCTGCAGCCTGTAGATTATCCATCCGCCCATTATAACCTTCCATGCGATGATAGTACTTCTTAGACTGTCCGTGTTCTCTTAGGCACCGAACAACATCCTCAATAGTTGCATCGTTGGTAACCACGCATCCCGCTTCACCGTAGGCCCCTAGGTTTTTCCCCGGGTACATCGAGAAAGCCGCGGCATTCCCAAAACTGCCGGCTCGTTTACCATTATAGATGGCTCCATGAGCCTGGCATGAATCCTCCAGCACCATCAATCCATGTTTATCAGCGATTTCCATGATTCGGTCCATGTCTGCTACCCGACCATACAAATGAACAGGAACAATCGCTTTGGTCTTGGACGTGATTTTCTCTTCGATCAAATCAGGATTCATGTTGTAGGTATCTTCTGAGATATCCACAAAAACAGGTTTGGCTCCCAGCTGGCTCATTATTTCTGTGGTCGCTATAAAGGTATTAGGCACTGTGATGATTTCATCCCCCTGGCCAATGCCCATGGCTATCAGAGCAAAGCGCAAGGCATCAGTACCATTACTGACACCAATGGCATATTCGGTTCCACAATACTTTGCGAATTCCTTCTCAAAGGCATCAACATGCCTTCCACCGGCGAACGCAGTATTTTGGATGATATCGGTATACCATCCGTCCACCTGGTTGAAAATCGGATGCAAACCCAGGTTTAGGTTCATAAAATTGACCTTCTCCGGCTCCGGATTACTTTCGATTAAAACCAGGGCATCATCGCAGTTTAAAAACTGAATACTGCCTGCTACATCCTGAAATCGCTTTGATACGATCTTGTCTATTTTGAATATGGGACCAGCAGCATTCAGCAATGCAGCAGAAAATTGCATGTCAGATTTAAGTGCCTGCTCATTCAGCAATGCGTTCACAGGAATTTGGGCCAGATCACCCAGTAAATCATTAATACTGCCGAAATCCACACTGGCATCGACCAGATCTATTGCTGCACCAGCCAATACCCACCCCTGGACATCAGAGTTATCCCTGCAGATTTTCAATAGTTTCAGGGCCTGGGGCTCTTTCTTTGAGGCCGCAATTAGAATATCTGAATCGATCAAAAGTTTAATCATAAGTTATCCAATCGAATATTTTTTCCCTGTTGTTCAATTGAGGCCTGTGCAGCAGCCAGCATTTTCACGATTTGCACACCAAACTCACCATCACTGATCGGTCGATTTCCCGTTTTAATGCAATCAATAAAATGTTGGCATTCGGTTCTCAGTGCTTCCGTTTGATCCAGTTTGGGAGCATACATATCCCCGGTTCTGTATTGAACCAGCGTATGGTAAAGTTCATCCTTGCTGCCCGGCTTGGTCTCTACTCCTGAATCATAGACTTTAATCTTTTCAGTGTTTTCCATGTCATTGTAGACAACCATTTTCTTGGAACCGCCAATCATTATCTGTCGCACCTTTATGGGAGACAGCCAGTTCATATGAAAATGCGCAAAGGTTGTATCCTCGTAAAAAACGGTAAGGTAGGCAATATTCTCCAGACCGTCCTTCACATGTGAAACCCCAACCGCACTAACGCTGACAGGCTTCTTGTCTATCACATATGTCATGATGGACAGGTCATGCGGCGCTAAATCCCAGATCACATTTACGTCATTTTGAAAAAGCCCCAGGTTAACCCGAACCGAATCAAAATAATAGATATCACCGATCTTGCCAGCATCAACCAGTTCCTTGATTTTGCGAACAGCTCCCGTATAAAGAAAAGTATGATCTACCATCAATACACGATCCTTTTCTTTCGCCAGTTCCACGAGTCGATTGGAGCTTTCCACCGTATCCGTCATCGGTTTTTCGATCAGCAGGTGTTTTCCAGACTGTAAGGCAGCTTCCGACAGTGAATAATGGGAGTTTACAGGCGTAGCGATAGCAACTGCTTCAACTTCGGAATCATCTAATATTTGCTGATACTCTGTGGTCGTAATCGAAACATTGGGAAATAGATTAGAAACCTTGTCCAACCTGCTCTGGTCCAGATCGCACACATACTTTACATCCACTCCTTCCAACCAGGAGAAGTTTCGAACCAGGTTAGGTCCCCAATATCCGTATCCAACAACGGCAACTTTCATTTAACTTCCTGTTATTTAGATTTAATTTAATACGCATTGTGTAATATGATGATTAATTTCTCTTCGAAAGCTTACGGTAGGGCGGGGCTACGACCCCGCCGACAATCTATTGCAGTACTAAAACCTGGGAAGCCCTGCATATACTAAGTTTAAAAGTACGAACCCATTTGATATTTTATTGTTCATTCTCCCAATCTAATCCTCCGGCGGCCACGTAGGGCCGCCCTACCGTTCCTAATCTGAATCTGTCAGGATTTTACCTTTATTCAACATCCAGCCAATCTGAGTGAAATACGTTGGATGGGCAACTCGTTGTCCATCAACCAGTGCCCACCTTTACCAATTTGCAACATTACCTGCAAACTCCACGTTCGGACGATTCAATAAATGAAATCAATAATTTGATATGATCAGAATCCGGAAATTCATTACGCAGTTTAACAAGGGCTGCATCCCTGGTTAATCCGCTTTTAAAGAAGATTTTGTATGCCTGGTTAATTGTCTCAATTTCCGCAGACGAAAAACCTCTTCGATCCAGTCCGATGTAGTTTATTCCGGACATTTTCGCCCGATTACCCGCCGCAATGGAAAAAGGTACCACGTCCTGGGTGATCATGCTCTGTCCGCCGGTTATAGCATATTCCCCAACCCTGCAAAATTGGTGAATTCCGGTTAACCCACCCAAAGTCACAAAATCCTTCACTACCACGTGTCCACCCAGGGTCGTTCCGTTAGACATGGTCACATCGTTGCCAATTAAACAGTCGTGCGCCACATGACAATAGGCCATAATCCAACCCCGATCCCCGATTTTTGTGATCCCGCCGCCAACATCAGTTCCGCGGTTGATGGTCACATATTCACGGATAAGGTTGTCTGCACCAATCTCTAATCGGGAGGCTTCACCTTTATACTTTTTGTCCTGAGGTTCAAGACCGATGGAGGCGAAAGGAAAAATCTTGCAGTTTGGTCCGATTTTGGTAGGGCCTTCTATAACAACGTGCTGTCTGATTTCGGTATTTTCTCCGATTTCGACATCAGGACCGATGGAGGAGTAAGCGCCGATGGATACTCCATCAGCCAGTTTTGCCTTAGGGTCTATTATTGCTGTTTGATGTATCATATAACCTGTAATTAAACCCGTTTATCTCAATAACTAGGCCGGCAGAGAGACCGTTGCCAGCTTAAAATCTGCCTTGGTTACCAATTCGTCGTTCACAAACGCCTCACCTTTTAAAAGCCAAATATTGAGCTTGCGTTTGACGAATTCCGATTTAAGTATCAGTTGGTCTCCCGGAACCACAGGTTTTTTGAATTTAACCTTATCCATTCCGGCGAAATAGGTAATATCTTTCCCGGCATCTTCATAAAGACTAAAACCGGCTATCCCACCTGTTTGTGCTAAAGCTTCCACAATCAAAACACCAGGCATGATCGGACTTTCCGGGAAATGGCCCTGAAAAAAGGGCTCATTAGCAGTGACATTTTTCAGGGCCACACATCGAACTCCCTCTTCCAGTTCCAATACCCTGTCGATTAGCAGAAAAGGATAGCGATGCTTCAGCCGTTTTTTAATCTCATTAATATCTAATACCATTCATACTCCTTGCAGTCGGCTGCGCCAAATGGCCATCCGATCTGAGCCACGAAAAATTAGGCAAGTTGCCGATTACTGAATAGACTGTAATTTATTGTATTCCAGAATGACTTTTTCGGTAATATCTTTGAAGGGATACTTGGAATAGAGAATTGCCTGACTCATATTGTACTCCAACACAACGTCATACTTGTCTGCAGCGGCAACGGTTTTAACCACGGAAAGAATATCCTGCAGGATCTTTTTAGTATGGCGGGCTTCATCCTGTCTGAAAGATTTCTGCATTCGTTTGGCTTCTTCTGCCAATCCTTTTTTTAGTTTCAGGATCTCTTCCTTTTTGGCTTTTTTTGTTTCTTCTGTCAGCATCATGCTGTTAGCCAGTTCACGCTCTTTTTCCTCAATAGACGTTTTTTTCTTATCCAGATCCTGCTTGGTTTTAGCAAATTGTGATTCCAAAAACTTTTTTGAACGTTTCCCTTCGTTTGATTCGTTAATTGCCTTGTTCATGTTGATAAATCCGACCTTCAAAGTAGCCTGTGCATAAGCTGAAAAACCGAAGGTCAAAAACAACGTGGCAAGAAGTGCAAATAGTTTTAATCTCATAATTAAATCTCTGGTTATTGTTGTTGGTTGAGCCCCTGCAAGGGGACGCGAGATATCTACGGATTGGTTTGAAATTATTTCGGTTTCCTGCTCGTACCCCTTAGTAGGTTAATTCTGCCAGTCTGCAATCTTTGGTTGAGATAGTCAATGTTCTCCATCCGCCTTATAAAAGAATGACCATTATATCGTAAAACGCGTGACTCATACAGACGATTGCAAAGCCCCTGATCGCATACAAGGTCGTGAACCAGATTCCAGCCAAAAATCTGAAAAGAAAGGAATAGAGTTCCAGAGTGTCAGCAGCATTGCCGACATAATGGGCAAGCGAAAACAAAAAGGAAGCAACCAGTATGGAAATTAGGATTGCCAGCCACTTAACCCGAATCGTTTTCAATGTTACTTTGATCAACAGCGTGGTCAATATCACTCGAAACAGCAACTCCTCAAACAATCCGGCACCGATTGCCAGACCTAAATCACCAATCAACGATCCTGATATGGTTCCAGCGGCAAATAGCAGATTGATCATCACCAGCCGGATTAAAAATCCGGAAAAGGCTCCCCACATTATCGATTCAAGAATCATCAACAAAATGGTTTTGCCATTAAACCTAACCTTTGAATCGTAAAAAACAGGCATTGCTACCAGGGCAGCCGTCAGCATGATAAAGCTGATGTGATAGTGGGATACTCCCAGAAAATTGAGGATATTTCGTAACCACGCTTCCGGAGCGTTGCGAACCATCAAGCCCGCACTGGCCTCCCACATGATGAAGATTTCATACAGGGATAGCATCACCAATGCTGTGACAGCACCGTAAAAGCGATGGGAGGAATTTGTAAAATATGCGGAGACCTGCATTAAGCAACCCTGCTATTTAAGACACGGCCGGAAAAGCTTGTTTATTCCTGGCCAAATAGACAGCCAACCCTGTGATTAAAACCACAAACAGTATAATAGCAGGAATGATCAAGCTCGATTGGCTTATTGGAAGCCCGGATATGGTTATCGGAACAATATTGCCTTCTGTACCGGTTTTGACAATTTGGGAATAGAACATTCTGCCGCCCATCTTTTTTTGTTGGGAAATCAGCTCCATTTCACCACTGAATCCCTGGTTCACCTTCAATTCCAGATGTTGTTCGGGCGTCGTTAACTCCAACTCCCCGACACCCTTCATCAAGGGGAAATCCAAAGAAAGAGAACTGCCACTGACGGGTAAATCATAGCTGAAAAACACCTGTTTTGTTCCTTCCGGCATTGAGACACCTATCAACACTCTACCTGGTTCAACTGCCAGATCTGCACTTCCGGGAGGGCCTAATTGACGGATGTTGAACGCAGATTCAGGAATTGGTTTTTCAAAAGGAATTTTTTTTGCATCGATCAAAGCCGTCGTGCGATTGACAATGTAGAGAATATTGGTGATGCGAATATTCTTCTCCATGCTTTCAACAATCACTACTTCCTTGGGAGTGGAAAGATGTTGAATACCCTGTTTCATTGCTGGCAGGGAAAGGTTGATTGTTAATGATTGTTTGGATCCACTGGCATGAAACGGATCAGATCCAATGGCCTGACCGCCGTAGTCGACAGATACGCGATAAAAGACTCTTTCTTCATTGGTTGTTTCAGGAGAGTAGCTGAGTTTGTAATTACCTGCAGCATCGGATTGTACACTTGTAACCGGTTTGATCGAAGGTTCATCGCTCATGGTGATTTGCATGAGATGAACGGTCTGGGAACCGGGTTGGCTGCCATCCATCTGCATGATTTTTCCCTGAATAACCAATTCTGAATTTGCATAGGCAATGTGTTTATCGGTTGCCCCTAAGAGGGTCAAAAAAAATAAAACCTGTAAGCAGAAAAACTGTTTCATCATAACGTATTCAATTGTAATTGGGGATTTATCAAGCTATGGAACATTTCACAAAAGATCTGAATCAAGCGGATTTGACGTTTAAATTGAAACACATTTTCTGTCATGATCCGGGTTGCTGGGTTTGTGCCCAAGGCAAAGGACATGGACCTTACTGGCATGCAACTTACGAAGAAAAAGGCAAGGTTCAGACTGTTTTCCTGGGCAAAGAATTCAATCCGATGGATCTAGAATCCAAAACCGAGAACCAGGAAGAAACAACTGCAAATTCTCAATCCAAGCCACACCAGTCAACAACGACGAACAAGGCGGAAAATCGTTTCGAGTTTAAAACCGAAAAGATTACTCGATCTCCTAAAATCACTCTGGAGAAAATTCTAGCAGATCGCTCGCAAAACACAAAGTCAGCCGGTATGCCTGTACCTCCGTCACGATTTGATTTTGAAAGGGATCTGAAAGCGTTGAAAAACACTTTCAAAGCAGACAGCCTGAAGTCGGTTTATAGAAAACTTACCAAGAAATATCATCCGGACAAGTATCCAGGTATTCGCCATATCAACACCTGGATGGCGGAAATAAATGGACAGTACTCCATGAAAAAAAGGAGCATGAGCGCTTAAGACTCTTTATTTACCAGGTTTGTTCTGCTTATAAGCGTATGACGCCTCTACAAATCTATAGAACAATGGGTGAACGTCAAGCGGCTTGCTCTTAAATTCCGGATGATACTGAACACCAATAAACCAGGGGTGATCTTTGATTTCGATGGTCTCCACCAGGTCCAGCTTTTCGTTCTTACCGGAAAACACAAGGCCGGCATTTTCTAGTACGGGCACAAATTTGTTATTCACCTCATAGCGATGTCTGTGTCGTTCTGAGATCTCAGTTCCTCCATATACTTCAGCAATTTTTGCTTCCGGAAGAAACTTGGCCGGATACGCTCCCAACCTCATTGTAGCACCCATATCGGTGACATTTTTCTGTTCATTCATCAAATCGATGACGTTCTCATTGGTATTCTGATCAGCTTCGGTAGTATTTGCATTCCCCAGCCCAACAATATTTCGAGCGTATTCAATCACAGCCATCTGCAGACCCAGGCAAATGCCAAAATAAGGCACCTTTTGTTCCCTGGCGTATTTCACCATTTTAATCTTGCCCTCTATGCCGCGCTCACCAAATCCTCCCGGAATCAAAATGCCATCGCAGTGCTTCCATTCCATGGCATCGGAGTCACTCTCAATTTGCTCTGAATCGATGTAAACGATGTTTACTTTCAAATTAAGTGCAATTCCAGCATGTTCCAATGCTTCATGCAAACTTTTATAGGAGTCTCGCAGGTTCACGTACTTGCCTGCCACACCGATATTGACTTCATCTTTTGGATTTTTAAAAGAATAGACAATATCTGCCCATTTCTGCAGGTTTGAACGTTTGGTCCACAATTGCAGCAACTCTACTATTTTATCATCCAGCCCTTCGTCATGAAATCGGATCGGCACCTCATAAACACAATCCACATCCTTGGCCTGGATCACCGCATCGTGGGCAACATTGGTAAACAGCGCGATTTTTCGTCTCAACTCCGTACTTAAATCCCTGTCAGTTCTACATAACAAGATATCGGGTTGAATACCGATCTCCCTTAATTTGGTAACACTGTGCTGGGTTGGTTTGGTTTTCAATTCCTCTGCTGCAGCAATAAATGGAACCAGGGTCATATGAATAAACAACACCTGGTTTCCTTTCATTTCGTGCCCGACTTGCCTGATTGCCTCCAAAAAGGGCAACGATTCAATGTCACCCACTGTCCCACCGATTTCGATAATGGCAACATCATTTCCTTCAGCAGCTTTGTATATGTTTTCTTTAATCTGGTTGGTTATGTGAGGAATCACCTGCACGGTCTTCCCGAGGTATTCACCTCGTCTTTCCTTTTGAATCACCGTGTCATATATCTGACCGGTGGTGAAATTGTGATCCCTGCTGGTAACAATGTTGGTGTAGCGTTCGTAGTGTCCCAAATCCAGATCTGCTTCATAACCGTCGTCAGTGACAAACACCTCCCCGTGTTGAAACGGGCTCATCGTGCCTGGATCGACATTAATATAAGGGTCCAGCTTCACAATGGTTAACTTCAGCCCCCTGGACTCCAGGATTGCGCCGATTGAAGCAGCAGCAATACCTTTTCCCAACGACGAAACAACACCCCCGGTAATGAATATCAATTTGGTTTTCATAATTCTTTGCCTGAAAATACGTTATTACCCCTTTCTTTCCACTCCTGTGGTTACTTCAAATATAAAACCCAAACTGAAGTCTTCAATCATTTCGTGTCCAAGCAACCACCTGAACCGTCTCCAGTTAAATTTTTCAGAATCTGTCTTAAAAATACTTGTGAATAGCGGATAAAGCCATTCTTCATCTGACCTTATTTGACTGCTGATGAGATTCAATCTGAACGTCAAAAATCAATTTCCTCAATGCCTGCCAATCCTTCAGACATCATCAATTCATCACCGAAAGCACCTTCCGCAAATACCTGCCAGTATGACTGGCTTCGCACCTGGCAATGGTTTCAGGAGTCCCCTCCGCTACTAATTGACCTCCCTGCTCACCGCCTTCCGGCCCCAGATCCAGTATCCAGTCAGCGTTTTTTATGACGTCCAGGTTGTGTTCTATTATCACAATCGTATTGCCCAAGTCCACCAGTCGCTGTAAAACCTCAAGCAATTTTGAGATGTCATGAAAATGCAAACCTGTTGTTGGTTCATCAAGGATGTAAAGGGTTTGCCCCGTTGAACGCTTGCTCAGCTCCGATGCCAGCTTGATTCGCTGTGCCTCACCACCTGACAAAGTTGGCGATGGCTGCCCAAGCTGGATATAGCCGAGGCCTACATCCAATAATGTTTTCAGACCTGCATGTATTTTTGTATGATTTTTAAAAAAATCACAGGCTTCCTCAACAGGCATCTCTAAAACATCCGAGATGGTTTTTCCGCGATACTTGATATGCAGAGTTTCCCGATTATAGCGACTGCCCTTGCAGACTTCACAGGGTACATGAACATCCGGCAGAAAATGCATTTCTATAATCTTAATCCCCTGGCCCTGGCACGCCTCGCAACGGCCGCCTTTCACATTGAATGAAAACCTTCCGGGTGTATACCCCCTGATCTTGGCTTCCGGTACCTGGGCAAACACCTTGCGAATACCGTCAAACACTCCGGTATAGGTAGCAGGATTGGACCTGGAAGTCCGGCCAATCGGTGACTGATCGATATTGATAATCTTATCGATCTTATCCGTGCCCTTGATAACCGAATACTTACCCGGATACACCTTGGCATATCCCAGTTCTTTCTGTACCCCTTTCAATAAACATTCATTAACCAGACTGGATTTCCCGGAACCGGATACACCGGTCACGCAGATCAAAGCTCCCAAAGGAAACCTGGCAGCAACCTTTTTTAAGTTATTGGCTTCAGCTCCCTCCACTACAAGGCTCTTGGTTTTGCTGGTTTTCCGTCGTTTGTCGGGTGTAAGAATGTGCAGATCACCATTAAGGTATTGGGCTGTCAGGGAATTGCTGGTTTCCAGTTCTTTTTCGGTTTCACCGCACAGCACCACTTCGCCACCGTGTTTACCGGCTCCAGGGCCCATATCAATTAAATATTCGGCAGCACGAATTACTTCTTCATCGTGCTCTACCACAATCACGGTGTTTCCGAGATCTTTCAGCTGTTTTAAGGTCTCCAGCAATTTGCCGTTATCCCTTTGATGTAACCCAATAGTCGGCTCATCCAGCACATAGGTGACCCCCACCAGCTTAGCCCCAACCTGGCTTGCCAAACGAATCCTTTGGGCCTCACCACCGGAAAGAGAGCTGGTATTACGGTTCATGGTCAGATAGCCCAGACCAACGTTCTGCAAAAATGACAATCGTTCCAGCACAGCTTTTTTAATAGGTTCTGCAATCTTGCTTTTCTCATTCGGCAGCATCAACCCGCTGAAAAACTCAAATGCCCGCTCAATGGTCATCTCGGTCATTTGGTAGATATTATAATCGCTGATTTTCACCGCCAGGATTTCGGGCTTCAGTCGTTGACCATGACAAACCGGACACGGCAGGGACGTCATGAATTCATGTATCTTGTCCTTTTGTGAATCGGAATCGGTCTGTAAAAATCGTCTTCTTAAACCGGGGATCACTCCCTCAAATCCGTACCCATTATCCTGTTCTTCTTCACCGTACAATATCTGATCACGGATTTTCTTAGGCAGTTTGTTCCAGGGAGTATCCACCGATACCTGAAAATAGCGCGCCAGCCAACGCACAGAGCCGTTGTAAAACCGTCCTAACCCTGATCCGCACCGTTTCCACGCTTTAATTGCTCCATCAGCCAGACTGATCCGTTTATCCGGAATCACCAGTTCCATAGCCGGTTCCATCTGTGTTCCCAGGCCGAGACATTCGGGACATGACCCAAACGGACTGTTGAAGGAAAACGCCCGCGGTGATAATTCTTCCAGTACAGTTCCATGATCAGGGCAGGCAAACCGCTCACTGTATTTCTCTTCAGAGGTTTCTTTGGATTCCGGGTCTTCCATTAAGGCAATCATCAGCCCATCACCCAATTTAAGGGCTGTTTCCACCGAATCAGTTAAACGGGCATCGATCCCTTCCTTCACTACAAGCCGGTCAATCACGGCTTCGATGGTGTGACGAAAGGTTTTTTTCAGCGGTTTTACTTCATCGACCAGGCAGATCTCTCCATCCACTCGCAAACGAGTAAACCCTTCCCGCCGCACATAATCCAACACTTCTTTGTGTTCCCCCTTCTTTTCACGCACCAGGGGAGTAAGAATGTGAAGCCTTGTTTTCTCCGGAAGTTCCTGGAGAGCATTCACAATATCTTCAGCAGATTGGGCTGCGATGGGCTTGCCGCAATGATGACAGGTCGGCGTACCGGCCCTGGCAAAAAGGACCCTCAGGTAGTCATAAATCTCGGTGGTTGTGGCAACAGTAGAACGCGGAGTGGCTTTTCCGGTTCGTTGTTCAATGGAGATAGTTGGGGTAAGGCCTTCGATACTTTCGACGGCAGGTTTTTGGAGCTGATCAAGAAATTGTCGGGCGTATGCGGATAGTGACTCAACGTATCGTCGCTGACCTTCAGCGTAAATGGTATCAAACGCCAGGGATGATTTTCCACTACCGGAAAGACCGGTGATGACAGTCAGCTTATTCCTGGGAATATCAACATCGACATTTTTCAGATTGTGTTCGTTTGCTTGTCTGACACTGATATACCCAGGTTTGAACCCGTTGAACGCATGCCCCTCCGGTGTGCTTTTCTTTTTCATTTATCAAAAATCAAAATAACGACCAATTTTATCTAAACCTCCATTATTGATCGTCCAACCCAAACTTTCAACTTAAATCTCAAATTCCCCGTAACTCCCTCTGATCTTTGATTCTCAGGTTGTAAGCCATAAAATCTTTAAATAGATTAATTAAGTCTACGCAAATAAGATTACCATTATGTATTTAATCGCAATTGCAATGAAATTAAACATTTAAAGGTCCCTTGGTTCAGTCAATAATTTTATACCTGCAAGGACTTCATCAAAGCGCGTAACCGACACCTGGCCAATTTTTTCAAATAGATCTGTTTTCTTGACGGTGTAAATTTGTGAAATGTTGATAACGCTTTTCTTAGGCAGATTTGCCCCTCCAAACACAAGAATATCAAAATGAAAGACCTGATACTCATCGTTCCTCTTTGTAGTGTTATCGTGAGTTTACACCCAGCTTTCATTGTGGAATCATCAAATTAAAAAAATTTAACAAGTGCCATTCATGAAAAAAACCTTAAATCATCTACCGGAAGTCAAAAGGAAAGAAATAAAGGATATTGTCTCCACAATTCGAGAGAACTGTAACGACGTGGAGATGATCATTCTTTTCGGTTCATATGCCCGTGGTGATTTCAAGGTTAAAGACGATTTAAGTCCAAATCGGAAATCCGGGCATGTATCGGATTATGACATCCTGGTTGTAACAAGATATAAGGAAACCGTTGATAAAAGTAGTCTTTGGGACGAGTTATCAAAAAAATGTAATAAGTTAAAACTGAGTGCGCATACCAGGCTAATTGCTCACGATATCCAAGAATTAAACATAAAACTTGCTGAAGGCCAGTACTTTTTCTCTGATATAAAAAAAGAGGGTTGTATTCTTTTTAATTCAGATATATTCCAGCTTGCTGACAGGAGGGAGTTGACAACTGAAGACAAACAAAGAATAGCAAAAGATCATTTCGATCACTGGTTCGACAGAGCAACCGGATTTTTTAGCGGATATCGATTTCATTTTGATAAACAAGAGTATGCTTTAGCCGCTTTTAATTTGCACCAGGCCGCTGAATCTTGCTACAAATCAGTTCTTCTGGTCTTAACCAATTACAATCCAAATGAGCATTATCTTAAAATTCTTGGTTACATGGCAGAAGAAGAGGAAAAGGTTTTCAAAGATATTTTTCCTTATAGAACGGATGATGAGATAGATCGATTCAATTCCCTAGAATATGCATATATTGGAGGGCGTTACGATCCGAAATACCGAATATCAAAAGAAGATTTGGAGATGCTTGCTATCTCAGTAAAAAAGCTACTCAAGCTTACGGAGAATGTTTGTAAACAGAAAATTAAAAGTTTTGTGGAAAAAAGATAACAAATTTTTTGTATGGAAGGTTGGCACAGCAGCACAGAAATAGTGTTCTCTGACCAAATCAAAGAAAAAATGGCGAATAAGAATAGTGACTTAATTCCGGAACAGAAGATATTAAAATCAATTCTGGCTATCCGTGGAGAGAAAGTGATTTTAGATTCCGATCTTGCTAAGCTATACGGAGTTGAAACAAGACGTCTAAATGAGTAGGTCAAAAGAAACATAGACAAGTTCCAAAAGATTTCATGTTTCAATTGACCTTGGATGAATTCCAGAACTTGAAATCGCAAATTGCGACATCAAGTTCTGGCTGGGGTGGTCGTAGAAAGCCTCCATTAGTTTATACTGAGCATGGAGCACTACAAGCGGCAAATGTTCTGAACTCAAGTCAAGCAAATAAAATGAGTGTCTATATTATCAGAGCGTTTGTATATTTACGTGAGTTTGCTCTGACAAACGAAAAACTGGCAAACAAAGTTGCAAAACTTGAAGAAAGAGTCAGTAAACACGATGAAGTCCTAACAGCATTAATTCGGGAAATTAAACAGTTGATTGATACACCAAAACCAAAAGGGAACAAACGTCGAATTGGATTTGTTCCACCGAAATGAGTCGTTAATGGACAAATCATCAGAGAACAAATAGCTGAAGCTGACGACTTACCACTCTTGACGGATTCAAGTTTAGCATACCTAGCAAACCCTCAAACTACACTGAGTAAGTCGCAGCCCCCATTTATACATATGTTAACATCCATCATCAAAAATGAGATCCGTATTTGTTTATCTAAAGGAACCTAAGACTATTGAAATAGTATCACTATTGGACAATATTTGTTCAAATCGAAATGGAAGCGGCGAAGCTTGGCTTTGGTTAAAAAATGATGATCTGGTTCTTTACATTGAGTTTTATGAAGAAAGATTTTGGGCTGAAATTGAACCTAAAGAATGGAAAGGGTTGGTTAAAAAGCTGGGTTCAGAACCAGAATTATGCATCTGTGTTAATGTTTCAGGACGCCATCCAGGAAAAGATGAATTGTTCAATTTCCTTGAACAACTTTTAGTAAAGTTCGATGGAGTGGTTCTAGATGACTATACGGATTATGCTTGGGAGATCAACGAAATCTTAAATGGAAAATTAGTAAAGGGTCACCCATTTTTCGACTATGTTGGATGGAACGACGATCAAAAAGAATCATTAAAACTAAAATCGGGTCGGTCCGACCCTAACGACTGACGACAGATGCAAGTGTTCGATTCTCAAAAACCTACCTGTAAAATTTACCGGACAAGAGCCATGCTTGTTTGGCGCTGGGTCGGAAAAATCAACCCACAGTTGGAAATTGATTCAAAAAAGGGAAAGTAATGAAATCAAATCGTGATCAAAAACAGATCAATAACCCGGTTTTGCGCTACCTTTTTAATAGTTGGATTCAAACGTGCGGTGTAGGTTGGGCAAAGTGGCAAGTTTTTATTGCATATACGTTTTCAATTCTTTTCGCTATGGGGTTGCTCTTTTATGCCAAAATATTTGGTTTGGAATGGTCTTGGATTCAAATGGCAGTAGCGGGTTTGATTGCTTGGGATCTATTTGGAGGAGTAATCGGGTACAATCATATTGCCATAAAAAGGAGAAGTTCAAAAGAAACCAGTCGATTGCCTCCGTTGCATCATAACTTGCAGCATATACATCCACTGATATTAATGTTTTTCAACAATGAGTATTGGCTTATTGGCGTTACTGTATACTGGTTTGTGACATTTATTCTATATGTTGAGTTTTTGGAAATCATTCCATCTACCGGTCAGCGCCGGTTAGGTAAAAATGGGCAAAAGGCAGTGATAGGGTTCGAATGCCTGGTGGCAGTATTTCTCATAGTGGCATCTTTCTTTGTATCTGATATTCCGACAAATTTTCAAGTATATGGAATTAGTATTTATATTGCTCTGTGTATTTTTACACTCATTTTAATTAATATTCCTTTAACTTTTCAACGAACAGCAGCCATTATTGAAGTTGTCGGCATAGTGTTTCTTGGTATGGCTCTGTCTCCTCCCGCAGGATTCCAATGGGTAATTCCCGTGTATTTCTTGAAATTACTTGTAGGATTCACGGCAAAAGAAGAAGTGAAGGAAATGTAGTTTTATCTACAGAGACTGCCCGACAAAATTCTCAAGCTGACCGTCTAAAGTCGCCGGTCGTGCTAATTCAGTGATCCACTCAAAGTTCATTGAGATATTCAGGCCTGTGCAGCTTGCCAGTTTAGCTGACTATCGAACCAGTTCAATCATATTTTTCTTTGTCACATTGGTAATAACATTTGCTAATCTTTACCGAGTCAATGTGCTTAAGTTAGAACAAGAAGAGAATTTTCCTTTCCGGAGAGCTGAGTGCTTCAAGTAAAACTGTGATAAAAATCAGCAATGTCCGGTTAGAACTTTGAAGTTATTGGTTTTAAGGGATACATATACAGAATGGAGTTAAAGCAAGATGGATCTTGGGGAATATAACCTTTGTCTTAAAGTGGATGATTTAGAGAAATCGATGCAGTTTTACCAAAAGTTGGGTTTTCAAATTATTGAAGATCAACGAAATGAAAACTGGGTCGTTTTGCAAAACAACAACATGATCTTAAGCCTTTATCAAGGGCACATCCAACAGAACCTGATTAACTTTCGCGGGGGAGATATTCCCACTATTGTCGAGAAAGCTTCGAAAAATGGCGTTGAGTTTCAACAAGCTGCAACCAAACAGCCGGACGGGTCATGGAGTGCAGAAGTGCAAGATCCGGACGGGAATGTCATCTTTTTCGATACCTATCCGGAAGAGCGAGAACAGTATGTTAAAACTGGAAAGCTTTATGAGAAATAGAAATTTCGCTGAGAAATGTAATGTATGATGAACAGCATAACGATTAAATTATTAAGCATATTTATTGTATTAATACTGTGCTGCCCAAACCAAACATTAAGTGACAGTTTCCCGGATTACTGGCCAACAAAAGGCTGGAGAAAAGTTTCTCCTGAAAGCAAGGGCATGGATTCTAAAAAACTCCTTGAGATACTTCGAGTATTAGAGTCATATCCAATTGATTCAGTTACTATCATCAGAGATGGTCATATTGTGCTTGATGCTTATCTACACCCCTATCAACCAGATCGGCTTCATCATACTTTTTCATGCACGAAAAGCATAACGGCTTCTGCGGTCGGAATAGCTATTGATAAGGGTTATCTTAAAAGTGTTGAGCGGCCGTTACTTTCATTCTTCCCTAATGCAAACATCACTATCGATAAAGAAAAAAAACAAACGATAACGTTGCATCATGCCTTGACTATGACAACTGGTATCGATTTTCGTGATACCCACGTTCATCAGTGGAAAAACCTGAAACAGATGAATCGAACCAAGGACTGGGCAAAATTTGTTTTAAACCTTCCTGTTAACCATAGCCCGGGATCACATTACAAATATAGCAATATTACATCCTTTTTGCTTTCCGCTGTGATCCAGGAAGCTACTGGAATGAAGACCTCTGAGTTTGTCGATAAGTATCTTTTTTCAAAGCTGGGTATTAAGAATTATGCCTGGCGTGACCATCCGGCTGGAATTACTTTGGGTTATGGCAGTTTAAGAATGAATAACCTGGACATGGCAAAGTTAGGACTTCTCTATTTAACGAACGGCAAATGGGATAAAGAACAGGTGATCTCAAAAGAATGGATTCGTGTCTCGACTTCCCCGAATGTAAAACAGGATAAATATGATTATTATTACGGGTATCAATGGTGGGTGGAGACTAAAAATTTGTTTTTTGCTCTTGGCAAAGGAGGGCAAATAATTTTAGTGGACAGAAAACATAACCTGCTTACTGTTTTTACTTCTTCGTTCCCGAATAG
Organism: SAR324 cluster bacterium; assembly: GCA_028282825.1. Taxonomy (GTDB): domain Bacteria; phylum SAR324; class SAR324; order XYD2-FULL-50-16; family XYD2-FULL-50-16; genus JAHJTV01. Next base: position 60,416 of record JANQGZ010000053.1, on the reverse strand, counting down.
GCATACACATAAACCGAAAAGCATTTATTCCACCTATATTTTACCTGCAATCGTATCCGATAAAAAAATACCTGAAAATCCAGGAGCCTTTAAACTATTGGAAGCTCACATCCAAAAACTACAAAAGCCGAAAAATATAGAAAAAAGAAACATTCGAATTCCGACCTGGCTGGATAAGTATAACGGCAGTGTCTTTACTTACAATCAGAAAATATTTAGAACAAATAAGATTAAATTTGAAATCGATTATGAGAAAAATGAACTGATTGTGACTGAATACGATGAAAAAAATGAACCAACTCAATATAAACCAGGCATTACAGGACAGTTCGAAGTAAACAAAAGGAAACCTGTGATTTCTGCATCAAAAGCTACTTTTACTAAGAACTTAATTTTCGTTGATATCGCTATGCCGGAGTTGGGATGGAGGGCAAAGGGCAGATTTCAATTTCTAGAGGATACAATCGAAGTAAATATAGATGATTTTAACGGAAATAGATATTTTACTAAGGGAATTTTAGTTCAATAAATCCTGTAAAAATTAAGTCGCAACATGCTTTTATACACAAGGCTCGCTAACAAAAACATACAAACAGACAGCCCTAACCGTATAACTATAATAATCAGCGACGTAAAACGTCCTTCTTTTCATAGCAAGCGTTAAGGAAAACTGATGCTTAGCACTGCCGGCTAACAAAGGTAAGGACATGAAAATCATTGAAAAGAGTATAAATCCGTATATAAATTATTTCATAACCAACAACATGAGGATTATGATTGCCAAATCACTTAGAATCTTGCTTACAGCCATTCTCGTTGCTTTACCGCTGTTATTTGTTAGTTATGCAATTTCCTACTTTGTTAATGATTCTGGAAAATCATTGGATCTTATCCTTTTTGTAGTAGGTGCCATACCTATTGTCTCATTTGGAGCAGGAATATTTACTCGATCAACTAGTGGAGCATTGCACACACCAAAAGTTATTTGGCGCACGGTTGGATTTTCAAATCAAAATGACGATGGCTCGCACAGCGGAGTTCTTTATATTCCGCAAGTCATTTACCATTTGGTTGGATCTCCAAATCGAGACAAAAATGAGGCGCAAAATGCTGTTGGAAACAAACCGCATGCTGCAGCGCATTTGAGTTTGGTTTTATCCGGAGTCATCCTTTGGGCAGTTAGCTTTTTTGTATGAACTGATGTGGATTCCTTCCCCAGTTTGGATTGTGTGGATAAAAAAAACACTTTTGGTAAAGAGCAATATCTTATTTTTGTTTTTTGCACTGTTGACCCTGTCAGTATTTCCTCAACCTGCCCGGTCAAACGAAGTAGAGATTAGGCACGAAGTTGGGTTCAACAGCGTTTTTCGTTTAAACAATTGGAATCCGGTCACAGTTTTTTTGGAAAACAAAGGGCCGGAAACGAGTGGTGATTTATCCATACGTGTCCGATCCGGTAGCGAACTGGATGAAAACCTGAGCGAAACGCTTTATTCAAAACCAGTTTCGCTGCCAATGTTTGCAAGTAAGCGGTTTTCATTTACTGTCTTTATTAACTCCTATTCTCATCCATTAATCATTGAATTTGCCCAGCAGGGGAAAGCTCCATACCGATCTTCTGTTAACCTGAGACAACACTTCACGGTAAATCCACTGGTTGTGGTGGTAAACACCTCTATCACTCTTCCTCTTTTTGAACATTCCGGAGTTAATTTTGTTTCGACATTATCCCTCCACCTACCGGAAAAATCGATCGGTTACGACAGTGTTGAAATGCTTGTGGTTGGGACAGATGTTTTGAGGAGTTTGACCGATTCACAATTAAAGGCCTTGCAAGACTGGGTAAAACAAGGAGGTACCCTTGTACTTACGGGAAATCTTAATTATGGAACCATTAGAGATGAAAGCGTTCAGAGCTTTATTCGGACAGAAGTATTCGGAATTGAAACCGTCTCCAGTCTGAAAGGACTAAAAGCCTTTAGTGGCCAAGAATTTCTGTCAAACCGTCCTTTCATTCTGCTAAAAACGAGACCTAAAAACGCAGAAGTCCTCGCGCAGGAAAATGACATCCCAATCATCTACCAAAGGTCCCTGGGGTTCGGGAAAATTATTGTTCTGGCTTTTGAATACCAGCAACCTTCATTTGCTACCTGGTCAGGTTGGCAGAGCTTTTGGGAGAAAATCTACCAACTAAAGCCGGAACAAACCTCTTTTGCCGCCACTTTCAGTAATTCCTCGCTACTAAACGCACTGATGTCAGAAAACCCTGCTGATTTCCCATCGTTCAGGCAGACAATGATCCTGTTATTTGCTTATCTGTTCTGCCTTGTTATTGTTTTTAAATACATGAATCGGGATGATGCTAAAGGCAAAACAAGCCTGGTACTTTTGATAGGGACCGGCACATTATTTTCTGTCCTGGGAATTTGGTTTTTCAATAATTATATAGGAGAGAAGTCTCCAACCTGGGCCGGGCTAGGGCAAGTAAAACTGTCCAAACATGACTCCACAGCGTTAATCAGGCAGTTTAAATCTGTCATGGCTTTTCAAAAAGGGGAGTTTCAATTGGACCTTGATTCAAAGGCTCAGATGGTCCAATTGCATGATAAGGGATCAGACGATGTGAAGCATGGTATTTTATTGAATCAGATTCGTCATAATAACTCAGCCACTTTTCCAATGAAAAATTGGTCATACAAATTCCTGCAGACGGACCACCTGGCTGATTTATCGATAGATAGTGACGTTTCCTTTGAGAATGACAACTTGGCGGTAACTTTTGATAATCAATCCTCCCAAAGTTTTCACGGTTGTTACTTATTATTCAAAGACAGTCTCCTGGAATTGGGAGTAATAGAAGCTCGAAAAAAAATGACCCGTCTTTTTACCAGGGTGGCAATTGATCAAAACAGGTTGGTTAAAGAGAATCAGGTGGATCGAACACCTTCAGACAAGATTATCATCGATCGACCTCTTTTTTTCCCCGAATTGAATCGATCATTAAGAAAGGAGTTATTGGATAGTGTGCGTAACAGTTTCGCATTGAGAAAGGACTCAATCATTCTAGTTGGTCAAATGCTTCCCGAAAAGGGATGGGAAAAAACTCGACCAGGGGACTTGTCAGGAAACAAATCGATTTGGATAGTTGAATGGGAGATCCCGATAACTTATCGGTGATATCGTTAAATCGCTATGTCAGAAAAACGATAATGCAGGCACAGGTTACTGTGGTTGTGTACTAATACCAAATCCCAAAACGTGTGTTCCATGAATTCTTATACAAAAGTGATTGCACAAGTAAAATCATTAACAGTTTGGTGGGAGAGCAGCTTACAGTCGACAGCATTCTTTGCTGCTTTTATTTCGGTGGTCATAGTGTTGCTCAGCTGGCCTGATAAGATGCTTTACAAGTTTGTCTTAAATGGCGAAATCCCTAAAACATTCTCTATCGTGTCGATATCGATTGTTTTATTAATTTCTCTTGTAAGTCTTGTCTTTGGGAGGGCAGAGGCTCGAAAGACTCTCGATGGTTTATCACAATTGCCTGAAACTAGCGAAAGCCCCAGGGAAAATGAACTATGGTTTTTCGTTATCTTGTTTTTTCGATTCGTTACTCATAGTATTTTGCTTTCAGTTCTGTTTTTCCCGATGCTGTTGCCCGGAGTGGCAATTTCCAGGTTATCCTGGGTAGATTTGGCAAAAACCATTGCAATCATTTACAGCACAGCCTTCTCATTCAGGGTCTTTGGTTTTTCTGTTTACCTTTTTTTGAATAAGCGGGATATCCTCGACACATTCATTACCAGCTTATTCTTTTTATCCTTTTTTCTTTTTACGGCGATCTGGTTGCATTTCATCAACCCCCTTGTTTTGATGTATCATTTAAACCTAAGTCGAGAAGTGATTGCACCGGTACCAATGAGTGCTTTTAGCTGTTATCATCTCGTTTTACTTGCTTTAACTCTTCTTCTAGGGCTGATTTGTTTTCTGAAGATTCATTTCAAATTAAGGTCAAAATGACCTCCGGTATGGCGTGTTTGGTTAATCTATATTGGTAATTTATCACTTTCTAAGAATGAATAGATTACGTTAAGATCAAAACAAAAGATCCTGGAATTACATATTCGTTTGATTACATGCCGATGCAACCTTCAACATTATTTTCACGTTCTATTGATCGGATTCGGAAATCGGTGAAAAAATCAAGACTCAGGAGTTTCCTACTGCTTTTCCTGTTATTTTCGTCGCTGTTCGCGTGCATCACTCTGGCGATTTTCCGGATTCTGCTTACAAAACCAATCCATCCTCTTCTGTTTATAGTGCCATTGATACTTGGCGTGGTTGTTTCGTTTCTCATCACACTGTTAAGGCGCCAACGTTTATTGGATCTTCTGATCGATCTGGATGCTCGTTATGAACACAAAGAACTATTAGCCACGGCTTACGAATACTACGCATCAAAAAAAAATTCTGTTTTTAACCAGTCCTTGCTGCAAGAAGCATCCGCAAAATTGGACAGTTTAAGTGAAAAGCAGATTACACAAAGAAGAATTTCATCCCTAGTCGCTACAGCAACAGGCCTAACCATCCTCGGGGTTGTTTTTCTGTTTATAGCACCATTCATTTTGCAACAAACTCCTCATGATCCCAGGTTAAACGCCCTGGCAACCAGAATGGAAGAATTTACAAATCAGCAACCCATTCGAATTCTCAGGGAAGAAAACGAGCAAGGATCTAAAATTTTTGCTGAGTTGAGAAAGCTGGCAGAAAAGATAAAAACCCAATCGATCGAGCAAGGCAACATAGGCAGTTCAGTTGCAGGCTTGCAGGACCAGGTTTCTCAGGAAAGACGTCAGATTGTCGATAGCCTGAACCAACAATTGCAAACCAATGAAGTCCCCATGAGAAATGCTTTAGGCGATGAAAAAATCGCCATGCAGGAGCTTGTCAAAATGATCGAAAGCTTTTTTGAAGACGGCTTGCCTGACGATCTCAAAAAGCAGTTGAACGAACTGGAGCAGTTTAACATAACAGGGAAATTTCTTGATCAAATGAGAGATGAACTGGATGATTTGTACGATAAATTACCGAGAGTTGACCGAAGAGGAAACCATTCAACAGATGATAAACACGCCAGCAAATCGGAGGAGGAAAAAACAATCTCCGATAAACAAGGCGAATCCGGAGACCAAAATAGCACTATTGGATCCCGGAGAGGTTCCGGGAATAGCAGGGACAAGCTACAGGATCAATTGGCGGAACAGGAGGAAGACAAGTTAGGTGACGGTTCCAATCAGTTCTCATCTGCCAGTAAAAGCAAATCAACCGGAAAACAAAACGATTCATATAACATTGCCTCGTCAACAGAACAACCTGACATCCTGAGAGGCGATCGAGGTGACGGTGACTGGACAGATGTTAAAATACGATCCTCAACCGCCATTGGTGAAGTAAAAATGAAAAAAAGACTTATCATTCGGGATTATCAAAAGGATCTCAATAGCGTTTTATTAAAAGAAAAATTTCCTCGAAAACATCAACAAACCATTAAAAACTATTTCTTGCAGATCGGTCTTGAAGGAGGAGAAGAACCATATGGAACAACTGAGTGAGCATTCCCAGCTATTAATCAGCTATCGGTCGGTAAAAAATGAACTGTCAAAAGTGTTTGTCGGTCACGATTCACTTGTAGACGACCTTTTCTGCAGCCTTGTCTGCGGAGGACATGTCTTGATCGAAGGTGTTCCGGGGTTAGGAAAGACTCATCTGGTCAAAGCCCTGGGCCGGATATTAAATCTTGATTACTCCAGGATTCAGTTTACACCCGACCTGATGCCGGCCGATATTATTGGAACCAATATTGTAAAAGATGATGAATCAGGGAATCGCCGTTTTGAATTCTATAAAGGTCCTGTTTTTGGGCAGCTCATACTCGCTGATGAGATCAACAGGGCAACGCCCAAAACCCAATCAGCCCTGTTGGAAGCAATGCAAGAGCACAATGTAACAGTTTTTGGAACTGAGTATAAATTGCAGCGGCCTTTCATGGTCTTGGCCACTCAAAACCCAATGGAGCTGGAAGGAACTTATCCTCTGCCGGAAGCTCAAATCGACCGGTTTTTCTTTAAATTGAAGGTGTTATATCCCAATTCAACCGAGCTGGAAGAGATTATTGATAAAACAACAGAAGACTACCAAGCTGAAATCGAAGTTGTGATGAATGCCGATATGATTCTTGCCTGTGGAAATCTCGTCAGGAAAGTGCCAATCGCGTCCCACGTAAAGAAGTATGCCATACGACTGGTTTTGGCAACCCATCCAGACAACGACACTGCACGTGACTCCATAAAAGAATACGTTCGTTACGGAGCCAGCCCAAGGGGTATCCAGACAATGGTTCTGGCTGCAAAAATGTCTGCCTTGTTAGATGGCCGCTCCAATGTGGCGTTTGAAGATATCAGGAAATCAGCAAAACCTGCATTACGGCACAGAATCATTCGAAATATGAAAGGAGAAGCTGAGGCCATAGATCCCGATTTTCTTATTGATGAAATCCTTCGCTCAACATCCGAAGCAACCAAATAAATGGCTGGAGAATGGTCAATACTGAAGAGACAGATCCTTTTCTCAGCGATGATTTTTTAAGAGGATTGGATCAGCTACAAATTTTGACACGAAAAAGAATCAATACTCCTGGTCCGGGAAGCCATCTCACTTGGAAAAGCGGGGGAAACCTGGAGTTTCTGGATTATCGAAAATACCAACCCGGGGATGATCTCCGTTATGTCGACTGGAACGTATATGGCCGACTGGATCGGTTGTTCATAAAACTGTTTCAGGCCGAAAAAGACCTGGTATTGACCATTCTGATAGACACCAGTCTGTCCATGAATGTCGGTAATCCGCCAAAATTGGTCCATGCAAAGAAAATTGCTGCAGCGCTGGGTTATATCGGACTGGCCAATCAGGATCATGTTGGAGTTTCCGCTTTTAATGATTCCATTTCTTTCTCAAAGCCCGCTGAGAAGGGTCTGTCAACCTATTTATCACTGCTTGATTTTCTTAAGAAATTGATATGCCTGGGCCAAACTGATCTCTCATCTGTCATGGAGAGTTTTTCCATGGCATCGAAACAACAGGGCATATTGGTTATTATCAGTGACCTGCTTGATCCGGGTGGATTTGAAAAAGGACTCCGGTTTATCAATCGAAATAGAACCGATGTAATAGTGATCCAGGTTCTGGATAAAACTGAACTGGCTCCGAAAAGAAAGGGCCACTTCAACCTGGTAGATATTGAAAGCGGAGAATCAAAAAGATTGAGTTTAAGTGACGATCTCATCGAACGTTACAAAAAAAGCATGGCTGAGCGACTAAAAGCGGCAAATGATTTCTGCACAGAGCGTGGAGTTAGTTATATATTAGCTGAAACAAACCAGCGGTTTGAAGAGTTTCTGACCGATTTATTTGCCTCCGGAACTATTGCGGTATAATTTGGTACTACACCCCATATACCCCGAAACAACGGGGAATTATCGGAAACGTGTCCTCAATTGGACGAGGAGTCAAAAGCTATGATGTTAACCAATTTGGAAGGATTACTGGCACTTAGTGTAATTCCGCTTCTGGTTTTGATACACAGCTTGAAACCCAAGGCCAAAACGTTGGAAACCTCCGCCTTGTTTCTGTGGAAAGATGTTCTCAAAGAAGAGAGATCGGGCTTTCGGTTGCAAAGGTTCAAATCCGGTATTTTGCTGATTCTGCAAATTATCATTGTCTGCCTGGTGGCTCTGGCATTGGCTAAACCTGTCTGGACTCGTGAAATAAGGCAGAAAGGGGACCGAATTCTGGTTATAGACACAAGCGCCAGCATGAAAACCCGGGCAGGTTCTTCTACCAGGTTTGAGCTCGCCAGGAAAAAAGCATTGCAACTGGTAAAAGATCTTCCTCCAAACAGCCGCCTATTGCTTGTGCAAACCGGAATCCAACCTTATTTGGTTCAGCATTTCACGAATGATCGATCTGCATTGAAAGACTCCTTAACTAACCTGAAACCAGTTGACACCGCCGGAGACATCAGGGGTGCCATATATTTTGCCCTTTCTTTTTACAAATCGGACCGCAATGATCAGATATTTGTTATCACCGATGGCGCGGGGAAGGATATGAAAGGTTTAGGGAGCATCCATTCGCAGTTAAACCTGGTTACTATTAACGGAGGGGAAAGGAATATTGGAATAACCAAATTCAGGATACGAAGGACAATAAACACCAACGATTTGTTCGAAATATTATTGGAAGTAAAAAATTTCACCAACTCTTCGACTGTGAGCCCTTTGCGCCTGGAATTGGAAGGAGAAGTCGTGGGAGAACGCACCATTGGATTAAAAGCAAATGAAAAAAAATCGATGATCTTTCCTGCAGTCCAGTTATACCCGGGAAAATATAAAGCTGTTTTGGATATTGAAGATGATTTCCCGGTCGATAATGCTGCATACTCGGTCTTAAAGCAGTCCAGTACAATTTCTGTGCTCCTGATTTCAAAGGGCAACTACTTCGTTGAAAAATTGTTGCAAACCTTTCCAAATTTTCAGGTTGGCAAAGTAGACGGTATTATCCCCGGCTCCTGGAAGGACCAAACTCGTCTAAATGACATTGTGATCGTTGATGGGATTGATTCTCCTCCCGTCAAAGAAGGAAACCTGCTTCTGATCAACAGTTTCAACCCTTCTGTTCCCATAAAAAAAGTAGCAGAAATCAATTATCCCAAGGTACTTGGTTGGGATCGCAATCATCCCCTTACAGCAAATCTCAATTTAGACAAACTAATCATCGAAAAGGCATCTATGGTTACTGCAGATAAAACCGTATTGCCTTTGATCGATTCAAACCGAACCAGCCTATTGTACACTTTTCAAAAAGACAAACTGAGGGTTGCTTACCTGGGATTTGATATCACCCGTTCTGACCTGTCTTTAAGAGTCGCTTTCCCTGTGTTGATGAGCAATATCTTTGAATGGTTAAACCCTGGAAAAAGGCAATTCACCGAAGTTCAGATAAAAGCAGGGGAGCCGATGCCTCTCTTTTTCAAAGCCGATAAAAAAGAGATCGCCATTCGAACACCAGCTGATACCCGGACAGAATATCCTCTAGCCTCTTCTCCGTTTATTTACGAATCTACCCATCAAGTCGGCATCTACAAAGTAACCGGTGGAGAAAAGAGACAATATTTTGCGGTAAATCTGTTTGATGAAGCCGAATCAAATATTCTCCCCTTGCACGAAACTGATGTATCAAGCAGGGGTACCTTTTCACACTCCATCAGCAAACACACTGCGGATTTACCGCTTTGGTGGATTGTCTTGATCCTGATGGCTGCTGTAACCATGGTTGAATGGTTCTTCTGGCTTCACAGGAGAGCCCTATGATTCACTTGCCTTTTACGTTTGTGAAACCGATTTTTCTTTTATTTTGGCTACTTATTCCCATTGTCTGGATATCTTACTATCATTTTAATAAGGATCGAAAAAAAACTATCGGTCATCTGGTAGCAGTCGGCATCCGTTCTCTCCTGATAGTGTTTATCGGACTAGCCTTGGCCGAGCCGGGGATACGGCAGCATACTGACAACGTTGATCTATTTTTCGTCCTGGATCAATCGGACAGTATAACCAAAAAAGAAAAAACCAAAGCGCTAGAATTTATCAAGAAAACAACCAGCCAAATGGCTGCGGACGACAGAGCCGGTCTGATTGTTTTTGGAAAGCATTCTTTCCTGGAAGCAACCCTTTCCAACAATTTTGGTGACATTGAGATCCAATCAGATATTGAAACCCGGCACACCAACATCTCCGAAGCACTCCAACTGGCAATAGGAAGGCTTCCCACCTCCGGTACCCGTAGGATTGCACTGTTGAGCGATGGAAACCAGACAGTGGGTAACGCCGGGCAAATGGCCGGGCTTGCCAGTTCCCTGGGTATTGAAATTTATCCTGTGACCTTTGCGTCCAGACAAATTGGTAAAGAAGTTTTTCTGGATAAATTGGAAACCCCAAAAAACATCTCTCTGGAGACGCCATTTGAACTAAAAGTTCAAATCTCAAGCAGCGATAAAAACCGGGCTGAACTACTATTGCTAAGAAATGATGAACTGGTTTCTAATACCCCAATCACCTTACACGCCGGAAAGAATCTTTTTCGTTTTACTGATGTGCTGAAAGAACCCGGCCTGTATTTGTACAAAGCCATTGTCAATCCGCATACAGATACAATCCATCAAAACAACACTGGCTCCTCGTTCACTTATGGCACACAGAAATCGGGTCTTTTGATTGTAACCAAAAAGTCTGGTGTGAAATCCCTGGTAACAAGGGTTTTACGAAAGCAGGGATTTAGTGTCACCGAAATGCCCGCAGATAAGTTATCTCAAAACATGAGCGCATTGATCGATTATCGGGCAGTTATTCTTGACAATGTCCCGGCAAGGTCCATTAACCCAATTACGATGAAAAACCTAGAAAACTATGTAAAAGACACCGGGGGAGGCTTGCTAATGACAGGCGGCGATGAGAGTTTTGGTGCAGGTAGATACCAAAACACACCAATTGAAAGAGCTTTACCTGTGTTTATGGATATTCCGACCACCATGGATTTCCCGAGTCTTTGTCTCATCCTGGTGATCGATAAATCATCGAGCATGTCAGGTTATATTGCCGGAAATAATAAATTGCAGGGCGCCAAGATAGCAGCGTTTTCCACAATTGAAATGCTCAATCCCTTTGACAAGGTAGGGGTGTTGGCATTTGATTCCCAGTTCGAATGGATTGTTCCCATCACTAAAGCTGAGAACAGGCAGGATATCGCAAATAAACTAAATGCGTTGGCAGCAGATGGCGGAACTAATCTTTATCCGGGTTTAGACAGCGTGTTTCAAAAGTTGAGCAAAGTAAAAGCCGCCAGAAAACATATCATTGTTTTGTCGGATGGGATAACGGATGAAATAGATTATGCTCCTTTAATTAAAAAAATACACAAGGCCGACATTACCATTTCAACCGTGGCAATCGGTTACGACTCTAATCGTGAGTTCATGGAATCAATCGCAGAATGGGGCGAGGGTAGAAGCTTTTTCACCGATGATGTTAATCAGATTCCCAGGATCTTCGTTTATGAAACCAAAATTGTCACAAAAAACATCATCACAGAAAGGCATCTGCAACCCAGGGTGGCTTTTAGAAATGAAATTTCCAGGAATTTGATTTCAGACCAATTGCCCCCCATTTACGGAATGGACATTAGCTACTCAAAGCCTGGTGCAACTAACATCCTGCAAACAGACCACGGCCCCCTGCTGGCCACCTGGCGATATGGATTGGGCAGGAGTGCGGCTTTTACCTCGGATCTTTCCGGAATATGGAGCCAGGCCTGGTTAAATTGGGATCACTTCGGGAGTTTTTTATCAACGCTTGTCCGCTGGATACAAAAACCGGAAACAGAACAAAACATTGTAACCAGGACGGTTTTAAACGAAGGACAGGTTACTTTTACTGCTGAAATAACCGATAAACAGAAGAACTTTGTAAACAACTTGTCGTTGCAACTCGGGGTGCTATTTCCATCTAATTCCAGTGTTACCACTCCTATGGAGCAGGATGCCCCGGGGGTATACAAGGGAGCATTCACCGCTGAAGAGAGTGGGGAATACTACTTGAGCCTCCATTCAAAAAACAAATCTTCGGACATAGGTACAAAGGTGTTCGGTTTTACCATTCCCTATGGGGATGAATATCGAGCCCGGTCAATCAACTATGCTCTTTTGCACAATTTGGCCGAAACCACTGGTGGTCGTACTCTTACAGCCGATGAAGAGCCAGAATTTTTGTTTTCTGCGAACCTGTCTTATCAAGAGATCAAATCCAGCTTTTGGCCATACCTGTTAACAGCATTCCTGTTCTTCCTAGCTCTTGATATCCTCGTTAGACGGATCATCCAATTGAAAGCGATGTAAATCATTTCTTTATACTTCAATGGTAAATACGTTGATGAATGTTCAATGTATAAAATAATCAATCAGAAATAATTTAGTGACCGAGGGTATTTAAATGAAAACCAGGGAAGCAATTAAAGGTGGATGCTTATGTGGAAAGGTTCAATATGAAATCACCGGTCCTCTTTTTAATGCCGATCATTGCCATTGCTCCATGTGCAGGCGGCAGCATGGTGCGGCATTTTCGACTTACGCGAATTTCAATCCGGGTGATTTTAAATGGATCTTAGGAGAAGAACATACCAAAATATACGAAACACCATCAGGTGCAGGTTGGTGTTTTTGTTGTGAGTGCGGCTCGACTTTGTGCGGAACCGAAAAAGGTAGGGTTACCTCGATAGCCCTAGGTACGGTTAAAGGAGATCCGGGAATAAAGCCAGATGCACATATCTTTGTTACTTCAAAAGCTCAATGGTATGAAATAAAAGACGATCTCCCTCAGTTCGATCAAAGAGTTCCGGACACCTGGAAGTCATAGAACAAGATCCTAAAATATGTTCACACCTACTGATTTCTGTCTTACCATTGCAACAGTGCCTTTTGATATGGAGTGTTAATCAAAAATAAATTAATGACAAACCGGAAACAGCAGATAAGGGACAAATTAGAATTATCCGTGAACAAGGGTGAGTTGCCTGATCTTTTTGTTAAGCCAGGTGGTCATCGAATAAAAGCAGTGGATGAATGGCCCGAACTATCAAATTTCTGGATTGATATAATTCTTGAAAACGAATACGGAGGACTTCCGCCAAAACCGGAAGAATTTACCTTTGAGTCTTTATGCCACAGCAAGGTCCGGCATTGGCCGAACTCGCCTAATCTCTGGTCATACCGTATATTGTGTCATGGCGGTGAGCACCCTGTTTCTTTTTCTGTTAAAATTCTTTTTCCTAATCAGGCGAACCAGATTCCGGCCATTATAAATGGAGACGGATGCTGGTGGTCAATTTCTGATGAAGTAGCCCAGCAAGTATTGCAAAGCGGTTGTGCGTTGGTGATGTTTAACAGAACCGAACTGGCTGAAGACCTTGGATATCCCGGAGTTCCGGATAAATGTAAAAGAAATGGTGGGTTATATAATGTGTTTCCCGGTCACAAGTTCGGAGCTCTTTCAGCGTGGGCTTGGGCTTATCACAGGTGCGTGGATCTTTTGTACGAGTTGACATTCGTTAATAAACAGCGCATCGCCGTGACAGGACATTCTCGTGGTGGAAAAACCGTTTTGTTAGCAGCAATGACTGACGACCGGATTACGCTTGTCAATGACAATGCCTCTGGCGCAGGAGGAAGCGCCGCATTCAGATATGTTGGAGAAGGCGGAGAAACCTTAGATATCATAAACAATTTTCCATCCTGGTTTGGCCCCGGTTTAGAGCCTTATCTCAATCGGGAAGACGACCTTCCATTCGACCAGCATTGTATGCTCGCATCAATCGCGCCCCGTCCGTTGCTTTCAACCTATGCACTGAACGACCCTTGGTCAAATCCGCAAGGAATGATACAGTGCATTTGGGCAGCTGGTGAGGTCTACAAATTCCTTGATGCAGAAAACAATATAGCGTTTCACTTACGCGAAAGGGGTCATGCCCATACTTCTGAAGACTGGAAGGTATTGCTTGATTTCATCGCTTGGAAATGGCTGGGAAAGACACCTAAGTCAGCATTTAACAGACAGCCCTACAAAAAGCTAATTCCAGCATTTTCCTGGAAATCTCCTCTTGTAAGATACGAATAATAGGCCCCGGGGAGTTCGTTTAGGTACTATTTCATAAAACCAACCAATAAATGCCGGTGAAAGTTTCGAAAATTCCAAATTTTGAAGGTTTAACATGAATTCGATATCGGCAACGCGAAAACAGATGCCAATGCAGGAATATAAGCGTATATGGAGAAAAATCATGATTAGAAATTGTATTTGGTTCCTCTTTTTTTCCTTAATTTTCTTTGGATGTAATACAAATCCAGGCAATCAGAATGTGATGGTTAACATTTTTGCAACCGGTGAAATGGAGGTGAAACCAGACATTGCCGACTTTGTTGTCAATGCCAGCTGTGTAAACAGGAATATTCTGACTTCAAACAACTGTGTGAAAAAACAGGTAGATAAAATCACGAAAATACTTACAGAGTCGCAAGTCAGTACTGAAGATTATCATACCTCTGATATCAGCTTGGACAAAGAATATTATTGGAAAAACAATTCCCAGGTTTTTCGGGGCTATCGATCTTCAGTTTCAAGCACCGTTCGCCTGAAAGATTTGAAAAATTTGAATCCAATTTTAAGTAAACTAATGACGCAAAAAGATTTGTCTGTTTCAAGTCTCGCTTATTCCCATTCGCAGATGGATGAACTTGCTAATAATGTTTACATAAAGGCCCTGGACAACTCTCGAAGCCTGGCAAAAAAACTTCAATTAAATTTAGAAGGTAAATCTTTAGAAATCATGAAAATCAGCAACACAAACGATCCACTGCCTGAAATTGTAACAGCAGCAAAGTTTTCAAATCGGTCAGGGGCACCGAGACCTGAATCTATCAACTTTAATATCGGAAAGTTGACGTTACGAAAGAATCTCAAAGTGCAATATCTTATTAAAAAATAGAATGGGACGTTTAAGTCATCTGAAACAGTGGATAATTACCAATACCCTCAAAAACAAAGTTAGAATTAGGCAAAATACATAAAAGAGTCTCCAAATGCAGGCCTGGATTGTTCATGGCGACTTTTTTGTCGATCAATGCGATCATCACAACAATCACATTGTTGACGATATCCAAAAAACCGGGGTTGCTGAAATAGCTAAAGGTTGAAAACAAATGCGACAGATAATAAAAATCATTGCTTTGTTGATAATCGCAAATCCAATCAATGCCCAGGAGCGGATTACTGTTTGGGCTGAAAATTTTCCTCCTTATGGATACAAAGATGAAGCTGGGAAAATTGTCGGACTTTCAACTGATGTTGTTCAGTGCATTGTCATGGATTCCGGCATTGGAATAGACGCTTGGATAATTGCTCCCTGGGCAAGAGCGTATTATCAAACCCAGTTTAATCCGAATACAGTGCTTTACACAGTTGTCGGAAACACAGAACGCCGGAAAACATTCCATCTCATCGGACCTGTTAGTGATCGTAAACAATACTTATTCAAATTAGCCAGTCGCAAAGATATCGTTGTAAACTCAATTGAAGATGCAAAAAAATATCAAATTGGTGCCGTCTCCGGAACGGCCGTTACTGATCTGATATTATCAAAAGGGCTGAGACCTTACGAAGTACCCAATCATGATCAAACAATAAAGATGCTCCTGGCAGGGCGACTCGATTTAGTGATCCATTTGGATTATTCTCTGGCTCATATTGCAAAAAACATCGGCGTTGAATTTTCTACCTTTGAACCAGTGCTATTGTTTGATGATTCTGAGAAATATTACATCGCTCTCAATAAAGACAGCTCACCTTCAATTGTTAAAAAGTTCCGCAGATCCTTTAAAAAACTGGAAGATAGTGGAGAATTAACTAAAATCCAACAAAAGTACCTGCAATAGAAAGTGTTTTCCTGCCATTCGGAGCTCAATGTTTGATGACTGACAAGTAGGCCTGTCACTAGCGTTTTTTCCAGACTAAACTCTTCAAAACAATAAAAATGAGCAAAATAGAAATTAAATCAATAACTGAACAGGATTTCCGGCCATTGTCGGTACTCTATCAGCAGCTTATCCCCAACGAAGTCTCTCTCTCCAAAATGAAGGAGGTGTTTGATCGGAATAGAGACAATCCCAACCATATTGTACTGGCAGCTAAAATCGATGGGAAACTGGTAGGTTCTTTATTGGCCATAATCTGCGAAATGCTGTTTGGACAATGCAAATCGTTTATGGTTGTTGAAGATGTGATTGTTGATGAGTCGGTTAGAGGAAAAGGTGTTGGTAAAGCCTTAATGAGGCACGTTGAACAGCAAGCTAAAATGAAAAACTGTTCTTACATAATGTTAATTACAGATTCTGATCGGGTCAGTTCACAAAATTTTTATAAATCACTTGGTTACAAAACGGATGAGTACCGTGCATTCAAAAAACATCTAGATTAAAGGTAGATTGACTATGCCGGGTTTTCATATCACCCAGCAGTTTCGGCAGGATATCATTCACAAGTATAGAGAACATTAAACGATGAACACCGTGCTGACAATTCGGCATCTGTCGGCTATGGTCAGCTTTTAAAAAACTCAACAGTCATTTCTTTTTTGGTCTCATTCTAACTTTTATCTGAACAGGAAGCCTGACATGGAAAACTCTAATATTTTTGCCATCTTCGTTTTAATAGTAGGGATTTTTTACCTGTATAAAATTATCAGATCCTATAAAAATCCCGAATATTTGAAAAAATACATTGAAACCAGTCCAAAAGCTTTAATTTGGAGAAAAAAGTTTGGAGTGGAAAAGGCTGTCACAATAACTCGAAAGTACTTTCTACCGCTTGGATTTATAGTGAGTATCGGGTTGATATCTTATGGGGCATATTTAACGGCTATTAGCATGAGCCTATTGTAATTGATTTCAACAGCCCGATATTCGAAAGTTAATTACTCTGAACTCTCCGCGATTACTGACTTTGGGAAGACCGGGCAATATCCTTGAAGAGGATATTGCCCCCCCTAGCCAATGAATCCCTACCCAATCAAAAACCAAGTTCCTCACAGATTTGGTTGCGATAACAACGTGTGGTTCCGCTTCCCATCTAATATATTTTCGTTTGTTTATATTTATTGTATTAACTTGATAATACTTCAAAATAAATAATCTTACTAAGATATCACGTTTAGAAAAACTTCAGTGAATTAAGTAATCCCCGATCCAGTGCCCCTCTAAAAAATATTGGACAATTTTTTTCCAGCTTACTATTATGCAAGTGGTTACTTACTTACAGATTTTTTACAAATGAAAAAAATTTGATTAATACTTTTTCCCTATTCTGGAATCACAACAGCGCAAAACGATTCTTAAACGGTTTAAGAATCGGATACAAAACTCAAAACAAAAGGAAAAAAGATGAAAGCAAAAAAAATGATTTATAGCATCTCAGTATTTGGAATGTTGACAGCCTTCTTGGTTGGTGGAACCGGAAATCTTTATGCTCAGAGCGATTCCGAGCAAAAACTGCAACGGCTAGACTCCATGGTGGCAGACCTGAGCTTAAGCCAGACTCAGAAAGACAAATATGCTCAGTTCAAGTCCAGTCTTGACGAAAAAGCAGCAACAGAAAAGGACATGGAATTTGTTAACAAACTGATCAACGTGATGAGTTTCTAATTTGAAACCCGAGAAAAAACAGTATCAACACACAAAACCCCAACAAAAGGAATAAAATGAAAACAAGAAAAATGATCTATGGAATCTCAGTATTCGGTATGCTAACAGCCTTCGCCATTGGTGGAAGTGGAAACCTTTATGCTCAAAGTAACGCAGGACAGCCTGAATTGAAAAAAATGGACACCCTGGTAGCAGATCTTAGCCTTAGCGAAACCCAGCAAGACAAATACGCACAATTCAAGTCCAGTCTGGAGCAAGAGCAATCAGTAGAGAAGAATGAAAAAAATATGGAATTTGTTAACAAGCTGATTAACGTGATGAGTTTTTAGATAACTTTTGAGAGATTGATGCTCGGAGCATTCGGCTTCAAAAGCTTCCGAGCACAGTACGAAGTCCCCGCGCCAAAGTCCCAGAAGAACTCCACTTTTTAAATATCGGATTACAATTTAAGGAACAGGGAATGTCCATGTTTAAAAATATAAAGGCTTTTTGCGTCTTTTTGATGCTGTTAAGTCTAAACGGAAATTTACATGCTTCCGAACTGCGTTTTGACCAAGCACTGGAAATGCTGGAAAAAAATAACGAAGCGTTTTTGGCGGCCAAAGCGGAAGAACGGACAGCCGAATTCAACAAAAAGGCTGCCAGTGGTTTGTACCTGCCTAAAATTGGTCTTGAAGGAAAATACACCCGAATAGACGAACCATTAGTAATTGACTTGAATGACATCAGAACCGTTATAGTCAAACTTCACGCTGCCACTCCCGGGATAGAATCGGCGGTTCCGTCCTTTGAGAAAACAGTTCAAGAGGAAAGCTTCTTTAAATCCAATATTAATTTTACCTGGCCGGTATTTACGGGCGGGAAAATTTTAGCGACCAATCGCGCAGCGGAAGCAAAAATTACAGAATCCAGGGAAAAAACCAAAAGTGTGGACGCGACTCTTACCTCTGAGTTGGTGAGACGCTATTACGGAGTTCGATTGGCGAGAAGAGTGGTGGAGGTACGAAAGCAGGTACTTAACAGTATGCATGAACATCTGGTCCAGGCAAAAAAACTTCAGGAAAACGGCATGATCGCCTTGTCGGAAAAACTGCACGCGGAGGTTACCTGGGCTGAAGCTGACAGAGAATATAAGAAAGCTGTTCGGCAGCTTGCTATTACCCAGGCAGCTCTGAACAGCATTCTTTCCAGCAATGAAAATATTGATCCTGCTTCAAGCATGTTTATTAATCGTACTATTGGCACCATGGAACAGTTTCTGGAGTCTGCCGAGACCCACAATCCATTGTTAAAACAGATTGCTGCAAAGAAGGACCAGGCAGATCAATCCTATAAAATTGAAAAAAGCGAATTTTACCCAACCGTTTATCTATTCGGTAAACATGAGCTGTACAAAGAGGACTTGACGATGTTGGAACCGGAATGGGCCGTAGGTATTGGTTTTTCTGTTAATCTTTTTAGCGGCTTCACCAATTATAATAGCCTTCAGGCAGCAAAACAGGTGAAAACCCAAGCGGACTATCTTGAAAAAGATGCTCAAAGAAAAATCGGTACCCTGGTGGAAAAGAAATACAACGAGTTGATGGCAGCCCTGGAACAATATGAAGCAACGG
The DNA here is from genome assembly GCA_028282825.1 of SAR324 cluster bacterium. Classification (GTDB taxonomy): domain Bacteria; phylum SAR324; class SAR324; order XYD2-FULL-50-16; family XYD2-FULL-50-16; genus JAHJTV01. The sequence continues at coordinate 41,444 of JANQGZ010000053.1, read as the reverse complement.
AAAGCTCCTTCAATTTCGCCAACGAATATGTGCGAGTTAGAAAAAAAGCTTTTAAAGCAGGGATGACAACATCAATCAATGTCGTGGATGCCGAGTTGGCATTATCACGTGTCAAAATTGATAAACTTAAAGCAGCTTACCGATTTGATGTCGTTTTGGCAGAACTACTTGAAGCCAGCGGAAAGACCAAGCAATTCGAAACCTATCGAAATCACGAACATGCAGAGGAGATTCATTAATGAAACGAGCCGAAAGATTCGTATTGTACATTATCGTCATAAGTATTGCCGTTATTGTTTCGCTCACCAGCTATTTCTTGATCAAACCGACCCCAATTCTTTTGCAGGGAGAAGTGGAAGCTACACAGATCAGGGTATCATCAAAAATTGCAGGTAGAATCGATTCGTTTTATGTCAAAGAGGGAGCTGCGGTAAACAAAGGAGATGTTCTTGTTTCTATTGAGAGTCCGGAACTTGAGGCCAAATTAAAGCAGGCAGAGGCGGCAAAAAAAGCCGCCCAGGCTCAAAAAAGGAAAGCGGATACCGGCACGCGGGTTGAGAAAATCCTGTCGGCTAAAAACATGTGGCAAAAGGCTAAAGCAGCGGAGGAACTTGCCTTTAAGACGTATCGGCGAGTCAGGAATTTAAATCAAGAGGGTGTCTTGCCCTCTCAGAAACTTGATGAAGCCTATGCACAGCACCAGGCCGCCCAAAGAACAACAGAAGCTGCCGAAGCAACGTATGACATGGCAGTGAAAGGAGCCAGAAAAGAAGACAAGCAAGCAGCACAAGCTATGATGGATAAAGCAGCAGGGGCCGTCGCAGAAGTTGAAGCTTATCTCAAAGAAACCAGGCTTGCAGCACCCATCAGTGGAGAAGCAACATCCATCACCCCTAAAACCGGAGAGTTAATAACACCGGGATTTCCGATCATCACCATTGTTGATCTGAATGATGTCTGGGTGACCTTTAACTTAAAAGAGGAGCTTCTCACAAAGATTAAAATGGGCACCATTCTCGAAGCACGTTTTCCTGCATTGGGCAAAGAAAAAGTGTATTTGAAAGTAAATTACATCAACGCACTGGGACAGTACGCCACCTGGCATGCCACCAAGACCAGTGGAGATTTTGACATGAAAACCTTTGAAATCAGGGCGGCTCCGGTAAGCGACATCCAGGGATTGAGACCCGGCATGACAGCACTGGTAGAATGGGATCGGATAAAAAACGAAAATAGCGGTACAATTTAATCTGCGCTGACAGGTCACATCATGAAATACTTAATCCCAACCTTGAAACGAGAGATAGAAAGAATGGTGTCCAGGCCTCTTTATGTCCTGATGCTGATTGTGTTGCCCTTGCTTTCCTTTTCCATATTCTGGTTGATGTTCGCAGAGGGGGTACCAAAAAATCTGCCTGTCGTTGTATTTGATCAGGATAAATCATCACTTTCCAGGCAAGCAGTTCGGATGATCAACGCCACCTCCTCCATTGAGATAAAACACCGGGTGACCAGTCTTGAAGAAGGCAAACAACTGCTTCTTTCCGGCAAGTCCTATGCACTGATCATGATCCCCAAAAATCTGGAGAAGGATGTTTTGAGCGGCTTTTCTCCTTCTATAGTCAACTTTTATAATAATGAGTTTCTGTTGGCAGGAAGCATGATCAGCAGGGACATCAATTCTGTTGTCACCACCCTTTCAAAATCATTCAATGTTTCCATTCGACTTAGAAAAGGGGAGATGCCGGCAGCCGCCCTGAACAATATTGAACCTGTTCGTATCATTAGTCACACGCTATTTAATCCATACCTGAATTACTTTTACTTCCTGTCCGGCACACTTCAGCCTACTTTGTTACAGATTTTTATCATCACCATGACGATATTTGCTCTCGGTTCGGAATTGAAAGACGGGACAGCCGGCTCGCTTCTGGAATCCTCAAACCAAAGCATCTTATTTGCACTATTGGGAAAACTATTACCCTATACTTTGATTTATTGTCTGCTTGGGGTTTTCATGAATACTTTTCTATTCATGTTTTTTAAGGCCCCGGTGGCTGGCAGCCTCGGATTAATACTTGTTTCCACAATTATTTTTGTGCTTGCCTACCAAGCCATTGGATTGTTCATTCTGGCTCTAACTGCCAATCTGAGAATGAGCTTGAGCATGGCAGGATTTTACTCAGCACCGGCATTTGCCTTTGTAGGTGTCACCTTCCCACTGATGGGAATGCCCCTTTTAGCAAAAATTTGGAGTTATTTACTCCCTTTGACCTACTACATCAAAATTTTCATCGATCAATCCATGAAAGGCGCTCCGATTAATGTCAGTCTGCCTCAACTCAGCATAATGTTTTGTTTTCTGATTTTTATCCCTCTATCAATTCCAAGGCTTTCCAAAATTCTTAAAAATTCTGAGTATTGGGGCAGATCATGAAAACAGTACTGAATATATCATTACATGAGTTTAGAAGACTATTCAGTGACAAGGGTGTCTTGTTGGTGATTTTCGGTGCAATCATTATCTACCCGTTCTTTTATCCTATTCCTTATTCCGCAGAAGTTTTAAAAGATGTCCCGGTAGGCGTGGTTGATCACTCCAATACCGACTCAAGCAGGAAATTAACACGCATGATCGACGCCAGCGAACTGGTCCATATCAATTCCAAATATAACGGGATGACCGATGCCAAAGCTGCCCTGGTTGAAGGAGACATTGGCGGTATCTTGCTGATTCCTGCGGATTTTGAAAAAAACATATTAAGAGGCGAGCAGGCCACTGTATCAGCTTATTGCGATGCCAGCTATTTTCTTATCTATAGACAAGTTTTAAAAGGCCTCTATTACGGTACCGGTACATTTTCAGCCGGGATCGAAATTAAACGTATGATGGCTAAAGGAGTGACAGAGGAAACTGCGCGCTCCGGAAGAGATCCGTTATCCCTGGTTTCTTTTCCTTTGTTTAATCCCCAAGGGGGATATGCAACTTATGTTGTCCCGGCAGTACTAATCATGCTGCTTCAGCAAACCCTTTTAATCGGCATCGGAATGCTTGCCGGAACAGATAGGGAACATGGCACCATATCATCATTTCAATTCGGCAATCCGGTTCAACAAGTGATAGGAAAAGCGATTACCTATTTCATAATTTATCTGATCCATGCTGTTTATATATTTGGTATTCTCTTCCGAATTTACAGATTCCCAATAAAAGCAGATCCTTTTGAACTGTTTCTTTTTTTGACACCCTTTTTGTTTTCTACGATCTTTTTGGCTCTTGCCATTTCAACCCTGTTTAAAAATAGGGAAATATCGATGATTGTGCTCCTTTGCACTTCTATTCCGGCCCTGTTCTTGACCGGTTTTTCATGGCCAAAGGAAGCTATTCCTGAGTTTCTACTGCTTGTGTCTTGGGTGCTTCCATCAACAGCCGGTATCGATGGTTTTTTGAAATTAAATCAAATGGGAGCATCGCTCTTTGATGTTTACAATGACTGGCTCATCCTTTCAGTACTTTGTATCTTATATTTTATATTGGCTGTTTTCAGTCTTACCAGACCATTGAGAAACCTGGAGGCAGTGTAGTTAAAACTTTGATATCTTTTGTCTAGTCCTTGATTTATCAGACATTTCCTGACAACCATTTTCCTTGAAAATTTTACTATTATTTTGTACATTTAATTTGTACAAGTAACACGGAGAATAACATGGAAAAAGTAGCTGTTAGTGAATTCAGGGCAAATATGGTTGGTTTTCTAAAAAAAGTAGAAAACGGAGAAGTAATATCGCTGACTTCTCGTGGCCATGTAGTCGCCAAAATAATTCCACCGGATGATAAAGCAAAAGACGCAAGAAAAGCGCTAAAAAACTTACAACAAACGGCCGTGGTAGGAGACATCATTTCTCCGATTGATGAAGATTGGGAGATAAACAAGTGATAGTCGTTGATACGCACATAATAATATGGGATGCATTAACACCTGATCGACTCTCCAAAAAAGCTAAGAAAGCCATAGATAAAGCTAATGAAAAGGATGGTATTCTATTCTGTGAGATCTCTCTTTGGGAGATTGCCATGCTTATCACTAGAGAAAGACTGAAAATAGACATTTCATATCGAGATTTTATTAAATTGGTCTTTGCATCTAACAACTTTCAATATCAAGGAATTACACCTGAAATCGCTGAAAAATCAACCATTCTACCTGATGAAATAAACAAAGATCCGGTCGATCGAATCATTTCAGCAACTGCTATAATTAAGAAGGCCTCACTTGTAACGGCAGACAAAAACCTTATCAAAGCTAAGTGTCTGAAAACTATTTGGTGAACTGATATGCAACCTTCGATAGACAAGTCAGTCCAATTTAGGCAGAAAGGCCCACCAATGTGATCTGTCTAATTTTGTCAAATCACCCTATATTCACGTTATCCCGCCTTCACGTTTCTTCTTGCCCTCACTTAGCGAAATAATTATTTTTTTTTCACGCCGGTCACTTTTTCCGATACTTTCTTTTTACAGGCAAATTAGAAGTCACATTCAGTGTTAGCTGTATTTCATCCCCCTTTTCCACCACTAATTTTCTATCCTTTTGTTTCACTTGCCTCTAAAAATCAATTCAAAATCAAAGAATATGACTTGCAAATTGAATCACTTGATCTATTTTCAATCCTAAATCGGTTTTGAAATTTTAAAAAAATCTTTAATTATAATATTTATATAATATTTTTACCTATTGAAATTTTATATAAATTTATATTGGTAATTTACAATACTAGTTAAAGCCAATAAGATAGGCATCTATGCAGATATCCCTCTCTATCTTTCCCTTTTTCCGCGCCTCACTCAAATAAACCAATCTGTGACTAATAATTTCCGCCTCTTATCCAAGACACACTTTTAAGATTCAATTCTTATACCTTGACTTTTTTAATGAATTATTACCTATTTCCATTCTCAATCTTATTTTTACGATTAAAATTGAAATTATTGAATTTTGAAAAATTTCTTGAATATCATATTTTTTTATTTAAATAATATGACAATCCAAAATATTTAAGAGTCGATTTTAGTAATTTATGGTTGTCACTAAAAAATATTACAAAAGCCGGTTTTATCATTTCACGGGATTAAATAAAGCCCGTTTCTTGAGCATCAGCAATGCTAAGAGGTTAGCTACGACAGTTTGCCGGGCAACATTCATTCGTAAAATCAAGTGCTAAAAAAATTCATAGCTGCGGTTGTAAAAAAAACAGAAGAGGAATTTAAAGATAAAGTAGCACGGTGCAAGCCGCTGGCTGGTTATATTGAGACAACTGAAATATCTGCCATTCATGCTGAAACGCCCGGAATATACATCACTTCTGTTGGTAGCGGCGAAACCACCCATATTGAAACCGGAGAAATCGATTCTGTGATGTATATGGTGGCTTACATCCTGGTTGTCAACACCGACAGTTTGCAGCGCGAATCGGCTGTGCAGGAAATCATTTCAAAAATGCTCACTCTTGTTGCCGGAAACCGGTGGCAACTGCCCAATGTTCATCCAGCCAGGGAGGTGGAGTCTGCCGATTTGCATGGATTGGCAAAAGGATTTAAGCCGGATGTCTCCAGCTGGCGTTATGGGGTATCTGTCCTTGCCAGGGCTTCGGATCTTTATGGCGGAACCGATCCTATTGCCAATATGGCACTGTGGGCAGTGACTTGGGAACAAATGCTAAGACTCGGTGAACTTTCCAAATCAAATGAGATAGTCAACCCCAACCAAATCCACTCTCGTTTTGAATTGGATGCAGAAAAGGTGTTGTAGCTTGTTAACCTACTAACGATATGGACGAACTTACATTTGCCGGTGAAAACGATATGGATGGTCACGTGGTCAAACATGACCAGATGATCAGCAATGTTGTTCAGATCGGAAAAATTGTGAAACCGGAAAAAGACGATCCCAAACCACCCAAAGGCTCGGCAACCGTTTTGGTTCATATCGGGGGAGAAGAAGAAGGAACCTACACCAGGAACTGGATGCCCTGGGTAACGGCTCGTGCGGGCTATGACGCGGAATGGTGGCAACCGGAGCTAAATGAACAGGTTGTGGTTGTAGCACCATCAGGGAACCTGGCTTTGGGGATTATTATCGGTATGCTTTTCCGGGGTGATTGGCTCAGTTTGAAAGCCAGTGATAATCAAGATGCAAAACCGGAAGTCGGGCTTAAAACTCCGGCTGAAGCTAAACAACATATTTACCAACGCTTGTTTGCCGATGGCTCCGAAGTATCATTTGACAAAAAAAAGCACCAGTTTTCAATGCTGTTTAAATCAAAACCCGATGCTAAAAAAGCTGCAACGTCCATCTCTATCACGGCAAAGGAAAAAAAAGGTGAAATCTCCGTAATTTGCGGGGAAGAGGAAAGCGATCAGACAACCATTGAATTAAAAAGTGGATCGTTATCTCTCACTTCTGCCAAAGACTTCTCTCTGACGGTAGAAGAAGAGAAAATTGAAGTGAAAAAAGATTCCTCAGCCTTTACCTCGGCAAAAAATATTTGTCTGACAGCCGATGATAGCAAGCTCGAAATGAAAAGTGGCGCAATTGCCCTGGAGTCGACCAAAGAACTGTCTCTGACTGTAGGCGGCAGTAAAATTGAGATGAAAAAGGATAAAATTGTTTTGAAATCCAAAACAGTGGAACTGGATGCTGGTACCAAGCTCGTGGTAAACAGTTCGGGAGCGGACGTTTCATAATCTTGAATCAACGGATAAGCAAGGAAATAAAAATGATAGGAATGGATGCGGAAACCGGGAAAGTGCTGGACGGCTTGGATCACCTGAGGCAATCCATAAAAGATATTCTAACTACCCCAATCGGAACCAGGGTAATGAGGCGCGACTACGGCTCTCGCCTGTTTGACTTGCTTGACAGGCCCATGAGCCCGGAATTGATTGCTGATATTCAGGCTGCTGTAGTCATGGCCATAACAAAACATGAACCAAGAATCCAACTAACAAAGGTAGAGGTCCTTCCAGTTGGTTCGGAACCGAATTATGACCATAACCAACTGGCAAATGGAAAACTGCTTGTCAATCTCGATGGTTACCTGACCAGCGAGGGGCAGCAAGTCAGAATGGAAAACATCTCCCTGTAGGATGTTTAATTTGGAAACTCAATTACGAGTAAAAACAACCGGGCAATCCGGCATACAGGGTAAGGATTGACCAAATTCTTAAGGAGAAAACATGAGTGCATTTTTACACGGCATCGAAGTGAAGGAGCTTGATGTTGGCCCTCGTCCGATCAGTGGAGCCAGTGCATCGGTTATAGGCCTGGTTGGGACTGCAGAAGTGGAAGATGATGGCCTGGAACCAAATTTACCCGTCTTAATACCCGGTACCAGAAAAGCGATAGATAAATATTTTCCGATCATAGAGGAAAAACCGGCCAAAAAGAAAGACGATAAAAAGGAAGAAGAACCTGCTGATGGCGACGATGTGTTTTCAGAAAACAACACCATTCGAGATGCCCTCAACGGAATCCTGGATCAGGCTGGCGCTATGGTTGTGGTAGTGAGAGCTAAGAGCAAAAAGGATGAAGACATCAAAAACGCCATCGAAGCTTTGAAAGGAGCAGAAAGCATCGTCAATCAAACACCACGTTTACTGGTTGCTCCCGGATTCAGTCACAAAAAGGCAATCCGAGACAAACTGGCGGAAGTTGCTGCTGTTCAAAGAGGCATCGCTATTGTTGACGGTATTAACGATAGTGACCCCGATAAAGTAATCCAGGACAACAAAGCGAATAATGATCCGAGAATGTACTTGGTTTATCCTCGTGTGAAGGTACCTTGCGGTGATGATTTGGAAAGGCTGGAACCAGCTTCCGCCAGAATTGCCGGGGTAATAGTTCGATCTGACACAAACAGGGGCTACTGGTTCAGTCCTTCCAATCAAAACATCAGCGGGATCAGCGGCACTGAATTCCCGGTTGATTTTGCGTTGGACAACCCAAATTCCACTGCCAATCGACTGAATGAGGGCAGGGTTTCCACGATCATTCACCAGAACGGATATCGATTGTGGGGCAATCGCAGCACTACGGCTGACCCCAAATGGACGTTTATCAGCGTTCGTCGCACAGCAGATATCATCAACGATTCATTGCTTAGGGCTCACCTCTGGGCTGTTGATAGAAACATCACCAAAACCTACGTAGAGGATGTCACCGAGGGCGTGAATGCCTTTCTCAGGAATCTTCGCAAGATCGGAGCAATTATTAATGGCAAATGCTGGGCAGACCCGGAGATCAACACCTGGGATCAGGTTCTACAAGGTAAGGTGACTTTTGATTTTGATTTCACCCCGCCATACCCTGCTGAGCATATCACTTTCCGCAGCATGATGATTAACGATTATATCGAGGAGGTCTTCTCATGATACCAAAGGTACTTAAAGGATTTAACTTGTTCGTGGACGGACGCGGATATGCCGGACGCGTTGAGGAACTCACCTTACCCAAACTCAGTCTGAAAACAGAAGAAATCAAGGCCGGCGGCATGGACGCCCCGATTGAGATCGAAATGGGCATGGAAAAGCTGGAATGCGACATGACCATTTCCGAATATGACCCTGAAATTATCAAGATGTTTGGCTTGAACAACGGAGCCCAGGTTCCACTGACCTTGCGCGGCGGATTGGACGGAGAAGAAGGCGTTATCCCTGTTGTTCTGACTTTACGTGGTGCGTGGCGTGAGCTTGATTTTGGTAATTGGAAATCGGGAGAAAATGCTCCGCTGAAAGTCAGTGTTGCCTTAAGGTATTACCGCCTTGAGATTAACGGTGCCGAGCTGGTGGAAATCGATCCCGAAAATATGGTTCGGAAAATCGATGGCAACGACCAATTGGAAGCATTGAGAGGCGCGATTGGTATTTAATTGCGATTCCACATTCCGCCTATTGCAAAGCTTGATTCAACCACTCGTTGCCTAACTACCGGAGAAGCAAAATATGGAAACAGCCAGTGTGAAATTAAACTTTCCCATTCAAGTGAATGGAAAAGCCATTGAAAAGTTATCGCTACGTCGACCCAAAGTCAGGGATAGATTAGCCGTAGAAAAAATGAACGGAGCAGAAGCTGAAAAAGAGATCCGTTTTATTGCTAATCTTTGCGAAGTTGCACCTTCCGACATTGAGGAGTTGGATATGTCGGATTACGTGAGAGTGCAGGAAGCTCTCGCAGGTTTTTTATCCTAGACCCAGCTGCACTTCGTGAAGCCGTCATGCTGTTATCCAGGCAAAGCGGCTGGGGATTGGATGAACTTCTGGATTTGGATGAGCACGAGTTGATCAGTTGGTTGGAAACCGCTCACAGGTTGATAAAATAGTCTAACAGCATTTTATCAAGCGATTTGTAAATCATGTCTCATTTTGGACGGGGTAACTTCCGGTGAAAACAGGCAGCAATCTTACAAAAATTAATAAATCTTCACTTTTGGAAAAATTAAGTCTGATTTCTCCATCGATGAAATTAACCGGATTCGATAGGTTCCAGACGGTGAAGATTGTAAAGCGCGACAGCAAACCATTCGGGTTGTTAGGTAACTCACCGTTTATCTTGTTTAAATCTGAAATTTATCGGGAATTTCCATTTTTTGACGAACCGGAAGATAAATCTTTGGGCGAAAAACAAACCCCCAAAAGACATGATGTTTTCATTCGCTTGCAGCAGCAGATGGCTTTTTTCTTTAAATGGTCGAATGAAAACAGAGTATTAAATGGAGGACTTGAGACCGAGAAGATCAAACCTTCGATTGTCAACCTCTCTTCGGGCTACCTTCAAAAATATCAGAGTGGCTTGGGTTTTCTTTTTGATGTTTCCAATAACCTGGAAATCCCAGCCTGGAGCTTAAGACCTGGTAATAAATCAACACAATTAATCTACCAGCGAGTCGGTAAAAATTTACTACCGAACCAGGCACATAAAGCTTACATTTCGAGCAGTAACATTGCTCAACAACAATCGGAAGGATCAAATGAACGGCTATTTTCGAATTTAGCAAATGAAAAGACATTCAGCGAACAAGTGATCAAAACGATTGATCAAACTGTTTTCTCAGAGCGAGGCCTGCAGGTAGAGCTGTTAAAAAGGAATTTTAGTTTAGGGATTCCGGACAATGCTTCGAAAACTCAAACCGTCGCGAATGGTCAAAACCGAATAGAAAGGAGTTCATTACCAGCGGGGAGCTTTGCGAAAGCTTTATCCTCAAAATGGGATACGGCTGAAAGTCCAACCAAACCATTCCTTCAAGGTATACAAAAAAAGAGTGGAAAGGAATTATCAACAGAAAAAGCTGATGCATTTGAAACGTTGGGATTTAAGGACAATCGAATCGGTTTTGATATGTCTCAGTTCAAAGAAAACCAAACTACACCATTTTCCGAAGGGATAGCTCAAAAACACCAGGATAAAGCACCTGGATGGCTGATATCCGGTCGAAACATAGGACGACTAACCTCCATTATAGCTAAACCCTTTTTATATCGATCACCTGTTCTAATTGAAACTAAGGGTTTGCAGATGCGAACTGGTCAGAAGAATACAGTTCCTGTTTCTATTCTTCAGCTCTTTGAAAACAGACCTTTGCTTTTCAATGACACTAACAGACAAGCTCCGTTTCTTGATGAAGACAAATTGGTTAAATCATTATCTGCAGGGCCTAGAGAATCAAAAGGAGGGTACAGAACCCCAATCAAACCCAGGGTAGGAAATGTTTTTGAGTTGTTTTCCATAGGGATTTCCCGGTTTCTTAAAACCAATGAAACAGCAGATTTTTACAATACCGATAATCCCGCTCGATCTAAGGTATTTCCTGTTGAAACGGACCTGAATGACAAAGATATTCCGGTTAATCGGGAAGTGAATCAAAGAACAAAAACTTCAATTCAGCATCAGTATCCGGATACAAAAGAGGTGCTTCCTTTAAGGATCGGCAAAAAAAATCACAAAATTCCTTCTGTTTTTTACGAAGAAACTTCATTATCCCGTCAACGCGACTCGTTACTATCCTCAACAAATGAAGGCGGTAAAGACAACACCGGGTTATTGGAAAAATCTCAGTTAAAAAAAACCGGTAAGTTACTTCCGACACTGGAATCGGATAAGAGAGTTAAAACTAAAAGGGCAGATCTGATAGAGCCTCCATCTCGCCAAAGTATGCTTGCACAACGCACTTATATGAAGATGCGAGAGATCTTAGAGATTCAGGAATCCAAAAAACAATCGAACAAAGCGAGTGAATTTCAGTCCACGGCATTGCTTCAAAAGCTATGCGAACAATTGCTGTCGGATCAACAATCGAGCAGGGCAGATACAAAAACACTTATTCAGGCCATCCAGGGATTAGGCAAACAATTGGCACAATCTACCAACACGGGCACAGGGACACCATCCAGGCCGTTTAAACCTCTGCATTTTTTAGGTCCCGTGTAATAAAACACAAGGCAATCTCTGAACAAACATATGACAGCAGGACATCTTACATTAAACGATCTTGAAAAGCTGGCAGGAAAGGATTCACAAGACTTGCCAGACTATGAATCCATATTGCTTGAATGTAAAGCAAGCCTGCAGGAAACTTTCAGCCACAATCCCATTCTCTCCTCCATTGATGTAAACACCCTCCCCGCAAGCGACCCCTTATCCAAGCTTCTGGAAGTTCTAGCCTATAGGGAATTATACGTCCGACAGCAGATCAACGAGCGTGTTGAATCCTGTCGACTAGCCAATGCCCAGGAACTGGATTTAAACAGACTGGCTTCTCTTTTTCTGTCCGACGAACCTGATCCTTTAGAAACAGTTCCTCAACAGGTCATATCCCAGGCAGGAGCCATTCACACGGCGGGAACTGTGGAAGGATACAAGTACTTTTCCTATGACGCATTGAGTCCTGAAGAAAAGAGCGAGTTGATAGATGTAAAGGCAACAAACCCCGGGGCAGGAGTGGTTGAAATCATTCTCCTATTTAGCCGGCAATTAATGCTTCAGGGCCAAAACCAGGAAGAATTAGACATTGCAACTACGGAAAAGAAACTTGACGAGTTGGTTAAGAAAGTCCACTTGCGACTACTCGACAATTCCATTAGACCTATCGGCCATAAAATAGAGGTCCGTGCAGCCGAAACTGTTCCTTTTAGAATCACTGCAAGATTAGGAGTAGAAAGCATGCCCGGTGCTGCTGAAGTAAGATCTGCGGCGGAGGTAAAAGTAAACGAATATATTTCCGAACGTTTCCAATTTGGATCAACAATTTATCGCACAGGTGTTCTTTCTGCCCTGCATCAGGAAGGAGTGAAATACATAATTCTTGAACCTTTCACTAGCGATGTTTCCCTGACAGACCTATTTACAGACTCAAACTGTGCCCCCCTGTGTGAATTAATTGACATAAAGATCGACAGCTTTCCTCCCGATGAGATGATTCGTAGTGCTTACCTGAATAGATTCAATAGAAATAAAGATGGAGAAATAACTTGTGAACTGGTGATAAATCCGCCTGTCAATGAAATCAGAATAACCCACTACTACGTTTATTGGGGTAGCAAAGCGGGGAAAAAGGTGGCAGGCATGCCTCCTTTGGCTATCATTTCAGCAGGTGGTGACAATCGTACCCGTTTTATGGATGTTGCCGTTCCTGAACCGGCAGAAAGCCTGGTTGTCCACACTGCAAATCAAAATGGAGAAATGTTCGAAGGATTTCCAATAAAGCTGCCTTCAAACCAAAGTGAAGGAGGATCAGCATGAGTACGGTTCCGGCAATTGACCTGTCACGACTATATCTCCCGGATTTGACGGATCGAAAGGAATTGGCGGACAAACCCGATCAATTTCAGACGGATCTTACCAGGGCTTTTGGGCAGACTTTGGCAAAAAGAGCTACGGCTTTGAGGAATGCAATCAACGACGGTGCCAGATCTGTTTTACTGGCTACGGCCAAAGGTATTGAGCTGGACCATGTAGCGGCTTTATATGGCACAAAACGGCTCATTATTAGAGAAGCCGATCCCGAGGCATCCCCACCGGTTGACGCTGTTATGGAATCGGATGAGCGATTACGATTTAGGTCCCGATTATCGCTGGAGGCAATGACCCAGGTAGGGTGTGAGGGTACCTATTTGTTCCAGGCGTTATCCGCAAGTGCTCACGTCAAGGATATCAGTGTCAGCAGTGACGATTTAAAGCCGGAAAAAATAACGATTACTGTTTTATCAGACCAGGGGAAAGGTAACGGATCTGAAGGAGAACATGAGGTTTTGCAGCAGGTCAGACAAGCGGTTGATCGATCGCGATCCGTAACTGATGATGTCCGGGTTCGTTGGGCAAAGATTGTAGACTTTTCCATTCACGCTGTAATAGATGTACTGCCAAATGTCGACCTCGACAGTCTGGCCGGCATGATAAGAAGTGACATGGCAAGACTTGTGAGCAGCAATCATCGTTTGGGTAAAAACATTCTGCGAGATGAACTTCACTCCGTTCTGTATCGCAAAGGAGTTGAAAATGTTCGTTTATTGCGGCCTGCAAGTGATATGGTGCTGGGAAGCAACAGCGCTCCCTATAATCCAATCAAAGACGGATTGGAAACCCGGTTTAATCTTGTCTTCCGACCGGTTGCAGATCTCAGTTTTGCCATAAATCAAAAGACTGCTTTTGTTTTCAGAAATATTCGGAAACTGGGTTTTTCCGCCTCAATGAAGAACGATGTTGAAAGTCAGCGATAAAAACAGGCTTGGGTTGAATTAATGAAACTACCGGACACCTTGGAAAACGATTTACTACCTCCTAATGCAACAGAATTGGAAAAGGAGTTAGCCAGACGATCATCAGCTATCAGTAATCTATTGGTCGATATCAGCAAACTATGGGATGCCAAAAAAATACCTGAAGATTTCTTACCCTGGCTGGCCTGGTCTATGTCTTTGGATTCCTGGCAAGAAGACTGGGATCAAAATGTTAAGCGGCAACTGGTGTCTGAAAGTGTAAGTGATCACAAGCAAAAAGGCACCCGGGCAGCAGTAGAGAAGGCAATAAGAAGGATATTGGCTTTGGCCGACAATAAAGATCGCATTGATATCCTGGATATTCAAAAATACGATGCCTCGTACCAGATTCGAGAATGGTGGGAACAGGAAAGGTACACGGATCAATCACAAGAAAATGAATCTGAACCGGATTCGGGTCGTTACAAATCCAGGCAGGCTCCCGATTTTGAAATCCTTTTGTTGATCGGCAGAGGCGTTTTGGGAGGCAGAGGACTTTTGAAACCCGAATTATATCAAAAACTTCGCAAGGCTGTTGATGCTGTAAAACCGATCAGTACCCGCTACACACTTGCAGTGGGGGGAGCTGAACTTGAATCACCTCTTAGGGTTCAAAGCTCCATTCGTGCAGTTCCTTATGCTCGCTTTTATATGGAAGTGAAACCTAAGCTGAAGTTCAGGAACGAACAACCCTGGTCAGGCAAATTGAGATCAATTTCCAGTTGGTCATTTTTAGCCAAGCCAACACCCAAGTTTCAAACAGAAAGTGTATTACCCATAGGTCATAAAACAAGGGCAATAAAAACAAATAATCTGGAATTTCAGTTTCCGGTTTTGAAGATGAAAACAACAAAACCTGTTGGATTTAAAACCAGATCCCCTGTGTATGTAAAGTTTGTTTTAGATTTGCAGGCAGACTCCGAAACCAAAAAAGATAGCTAGAACAACAACCTAAAGGAGAATCAAATGTCAAATGCATTAACCCCGGTTATTACCAATCAAGGCAGAGAAGCTTTGATGAATGGATTTTCAACTACAAGTAACTACAGGTTCAGCCACGTTGCTTTGGGCGATGCCCATGGAGCCGGATATGATGTAGACCCGGCGATTACAACGCTTGAAAACGAACTTCAGCGAGTAACTATTGAAAGTGTTGTAGTGCAAGATTCCAATCGCCTTCATATCACTGCCGTTGCTGGTTTACCTCAGGAAGGGGAGGAAGAAAATGCTTATGATATTCATGAAATTGGATTCTTCCTGCAACCCATCACCTCAGAAGGAATGGAAACCGGAGAGCCGTTGCTGTTTGCTGTTTACGCTACAAATCCGGGTGATGACCAAAAAGCGTTGATGACCAAAGAACCTGGTACCGAACTGTTATTGGCATTTGACCTTTTATTACCCGACATGAGCGAAGAGGATTACAAATTTGACGGGAACTCCTATCTTCACATTCGCTCAGCCAACAAGGAAATGGCTGGTCTGGTCAGACTGGCTAAAGAATCGGATGCAGTATCAGGAGAAGCAGATGACGTAGCAGTGACTCCTCTTGGTGTTAAATCAGCCATTACCAATGCGTTGACAGATAGATATGCGGATACCCGGGTTACTTTGGAGGGTAAAAGTTCTACCCAGGCCGTAACACCTCAAGGCCTAAAACTGACCTTAGATTCAAAGCTGGCCTCTTACGATGAGGCCCTGGCAGGAGAGGCCGATGACAAATATATATCTCCTCTTACCTTGAACAATGTATTAGACGAGCAAGCTGTAAAACCCGGGGATATGCAGGCTGCTCTGATTAATCAATTGTCCAACAACGACGAAGCCCTTGCCGGGGATATCGATGACAAAGCTGTCACGCCGGCAGGGCTGAAAGCCGCTTTGCAAGGGTTTGAGCGGACACCATCCGAGACTACCAGCAAAGCTACTGACACGACAAAAGATCTGACAATAAATGGTTCGATCAATTTCGGAGACACAGTCAGACAAATGATGAATTTATGGAAAACTGATTACGGAATTGGGATACAAAGCTATACACAGTATTATCGAAGCTACAAAAACTTCGCCTGGTTCACAAAAGGTGTTCATCACAATGATGAACTCAATCCGGGGAAAGGGGGCACCATCCAGATGGCACTCAATAACGGAAATCTGGGTATAGGTACCGCCAATCCGGCAGTACCCTTACATATTATTGCCAATAAGCAATACGACGGGCTTCAGATTAATCACAAGACAAAAAAAGAATACGCCGCCAAATTGGCATCGGACAATGGGGCCGGCTACCTGCATATTAACAATAAGTCTGGCAAGGCTAGGGTAAGTGTTTTAGGGGACACGGGGACAGTGCAACTTAAAAATGCACAAGGAAAAATAGGGATCGATTTAAAAAGCAATGAAAACGAAATGTTTTTTGCAGACAACGGGCAGATTCGTAGTCTGGACAATAATCATCGCATTCTTTTCCGCCGATCAGAAAACAAAATGGAACTTCGGGAATATGGCGATATCGTATTGTCACCAGGTGCAGTGAAAGGGGCAGAGACCGCCAAGGTTGTCATTACCAAAGACGGCAATATTGGAGTTGGCACGCAAAAACCAGGTGCCCAACTGGATATCGAAAGCCTTAGGGTCAGACCGAGAAGTTTCAAGGTCGAAGGTGATTTCAAAAAGTTCTACCCGGTAATTTTTATCGATCTGGGTTGGAATGATGGCATGCTGGAATTGGAAATCTGCAGACCAAATATTCATACCGATTCCCAATGGAGAGGTTCTTTGATGAGCAAATTTACAGCCCATTCCTCGAACTGGGGACATGGTTCCGATTTCATCCGGGCTGAAGTATACCAGACCAAACAACGATTTATCGGCAACTTCGCAAACGTATTTCGAGCGACAAAACTAGTTGTTTGGCTTCGGGGTGGTGGCACCACCTATTTTTGGCGTTCTAATCACCCAGCAAATGTAGAGGATTTCAGCATCAAAGCCAAAACCTTAAAATTTGGAAAAGATACGGAAAAGTTCGCCATTTTGAGCAGTGTTCGTAAAGACATCAATAAAGACGTTTATCAAACTTAACCATTGGTTTTATATAGGGGAGAACAATGCCCGCTCCATTTATGATGATGCTTGGACCAATCCGTTTCGCCCTGGACCAGGCTACCTATAATCAATTACAACGCACGACTCAATATACCTGGGCAACACAAAATCCCCTGGGGCATCCTATTTTAAAACACATGGGAATTGGAGGACCAACCCACCAATATATTACTCCCGGAGAAGACACCATTAACCTGAATGGAACCATTTACCCTCAGTTCAACGGAGGCTCGACGGACTTGCTTCTGATGAGGTTATCAGCCGGGCTGGGAATTCCTTTACCGTTAATCAGCGTTGCAGGATGGATCATAGGGCTTTGGATTATTGAAAGTGTCAGTGAGACCAACACAGAGTTTCTGGACAACGGTGTAGCTCGTAAAATCGAATTCAGTTTGTCTTTGAAGAGGTATTAGCGAGAGATAATACAATGCCGGACACATACAAAACAAAACAAGGAGACATGCTCGATTGGATTTGCTGGATGCATTATGGACAGCGCAGACGACTGGAGGATGCTGCCAAACAACTGGGAATTTTCGCTTCGGAATCAAACTCCAGTTCATTGGTGGATGGAATTCAGGCTTTAAGCGCCATGAGTACGGCAGATTTAAGAGGCATTGTTGAAAAAGTCTTAAATGCCAATCCCAAACTGGTAGAATACGGTCCCGTGCTTCCAGCGGGTGTGACTATAACATTGCCGGATCTTTCTCCGGAGGCTGAAGACAACGAAATCATACAATTATGGGACGATTAAGATGTTGCCTGCCGCCATTTATAAACTAAGTCCGCCTGGATACAAACTGGAAGCCGATGGCATTCCCATTAGTATGTCGGTTCAGAATCGACTGACCTCCGTTAGCGTCAATTTATACGATGGAGGTCAAAGTGATCAGCTATCCTTGAGTTTTGATGATAGTTCGCGCCTCGGTTCAAAAAAATTTACTCTTCCCAAAACCGGAAAAAAACTGAAGCTCTGGATGGGATACGAACTCCGCAAGATTTTGATGGGGGTATTTCACGTGGACCAGGCAAGCCTGAATGGTTCGGGTAGTGGTCAAACCTTATCCGTTACAGCAGTGCCCAAACTGCTCCTTAACGAACGGAGCCAAACCTGGGCAGATACCACCCTTGGCGATATCGTGAAAAAAATCGCCAAGGAAAATGATCTCAAAGCCAAAGTCAGCATGAAGCTTGGCATGACAAAAGTCTTAATCGAAAACCAGAATCGGGAATCCGATATGAGTTTCCTGACAAAACTGGCTGAAAAATACGGTGCCATGGCCAAACCCGCCGGCGAATGTGTGCTTTTTCTAACCAAAGGCCAGGCCGTTACAGCTTCGGGAATTCCCCTGATTCCCGTTATTTTGAATGCTAATGATATCATTCAATGGAGCACGAATCTTTCAGATCGTTCTGCTTACGAAGGAGTTATTGCCACCTGGTACGATATTCAGAAAGCTGAGCAAAAGCAGGTTATTGAAGGAAAAAAAACTGATCAGACGTTTTATATCCAGCACTTGTTTAGTAATGAAGACGAAGCTAAAGTCGCCGCCAAATCAAAACTGAAAGAGTTAAACCGCAGTACGGAAGAAGTTAGTCTTACCATTGTCGGCAATCCGGAGGTAACTGCCGGTGGCTCTTTGGTCTTGATGGGCTTACGTAGCGAAGTCAACGGGAAGTGGCTGGTCAAATCGGTGACACATACCCTGAACAATAGCGGCTACCAATCTTCTCTGCAATGTTACCGGGAGCCCTAAGAGGATCATCATGGAAACTTGGGATATTATTAACCAGGGATACTTACGATCTCAGCTGGATCAGTTGCTGGAATCAATTAAAAAACGATCTGGTTTACCCAGTGGCAGCCTGTCAAAAGATTTTGATTTTGACAAGAGCAATCCACCTGCCATCGAACGTCTGAGCCATCTTTTCCATCTTTCAGACTTTGAACGTCAGCTGGTTTTGTTTAGTACCGGCATTCAACTGGATAAAGCATTCGGCGACATCTGCCGTGAGTTGAGAGGAGATAAATCCAAGCCCTGGCTTAGCTTTGATCTTGCTCTGCGGCTTTTTAATGAAGGCAATTGGGCTCCCTTCAATACTCAATGCACACTGCGATATTGGCAGATCATCGAGCCTGAAGACCTGAAAAGTCCAACTGTATGCCCAATCCATCTGGATCAATCTATTTTAAACTATCTTATCGGACATCCTGTCAGCGATCCGCAACTGGAACCTTATTTACTCCCTTTGCCCTCAACGGAAAACCTGATCGATTCTCACAAGGTTTTAGCAGACTATATTGTCAGTACCCTGAACCATTCGGCTGCCTCAGCAAACAAGCCGGTTTTTTTATTAAACGGAAAAGAACCTGAGGCAAAAACAGGTATCACCCGCTATGCAACCACAAGAATGGGCCTGCAGCTGTATCGTATTGATATTGAGATGCTCCCCCGTGATACTAAGGAACTGCATGGAATATTTAAACGCCTGGAGCGCGATGCCATTTTGTATGGTTGTGCTTTTTTATTCGATGGCGAAATCGATGAAAACCAATCGGAGCGATTGAAATCATTGCTGTATCTCCTAAAAAGGCTCTCGGCAACCTGCTTCGTTTCCGCAGACAAATCCCTGACCGGCCTGCATAAGGAAATTGTCAAACTGGAAATCAATCGCCCTCAATACAATGAACAAAAAAAGCTTTGGCAAGCTGTGATTCCCAATGACGAAAAAGATTTAACAAGGCGCCTGCCTCGGTTACTTGATCAATTTGACTTGGGAGAGGCGCAAATTGCCAACATCGGTAATCAATTCCTGACAGAGCGCGAGGTTAACCAAGGGGGCGACTTTGAAAAACTCTGGTCATTGTGCCGCCAACAATCACGTCACAGACTGAAAGGCCTGGCTCGAGTTATTGAACCGGCATCTCAAATCATTAACTGGGAATCATTGATTTTAGCCGAAGACCAAATGCAGATCCTGCACAGCATCGTGGATCAAGTGAAACAAAGGCATCGGGTTTATCAGGAATGGGGATTTGCGGAGAAATCTGCTTTTGGTCTCGGTATCAGTGCTTTGTTTGCCGGGGTAAGTGGTACCGGTAAAACCCTGGCAGCCAGGGTGATGGCAAGCGAACTGGATCTTGACATCTACCACATCGATCTTTCGGCAATAGTAAGTAAATATATCGGCGAAACGGAGAAAAACCTGGAGCAGATTTTCAGTACGGCCGAAAACAGTGGTGCCATTCTTCTTTTTGATGAAGCCGATGCCCTATTCGGCAAACGCAGCCAGGTTAACGACAGCAAGGATCGCTACGCTAACATGGAAGTGAGTTACCTTCTGCAGCGTATGGAATCTTATAAGGGGCTGTCCATACTTACTACCAATTACAAAAACAATATGGATGATGCCTTTGTACGCCGGTTGCGTTTTATTGTGCAATTTCCTTTTCCCCAGGCCTTTGAACGAGCCGGGATTTGGCGCAGCGTTTTTCCTTCAGAAACACCAATCAATGGATTGGATTATGAAAAACTGGCCCGCTTGGAGATTCCCGGTGGAATCATTCGCAGTATTGCCGTAAATGCAGCTTTTCATGCGGCCAGTGAGGATAGAAACCTGGAAATGAGCCATATATTGAAGGCCACCAGGGAAGAATACAATAAATCTGAAAAGACCTTAATGCCGGAATTGGTAGCTGATTGGTAGACTACTTTGTTAAATTCTTTTCTCTGTGTTCTCCATGTCTCTGTGGTGAATTGTTGAATATAAAGGTAAACACCCATGTCCGACATCATCTTGATCGATGGCGATATAGTCAATTTTTTACCTCCCTTTGGAAAGGCCATTGTGGTGCCAATACCCGGCCAGATGAAAGCTGGTGGTAAGGCGTCCGTGCAAGGGAAAAACGTGTGTATAGACGGAGACGAGAAAAACGTCAGCGTTCCCGGCTGCATGTATACAGCACCTCCGTATACAATTCCGGGAACAGGTACTCTTAAAATAGGCAGTCTGGCAGGTGATCAGAAGGCAAAAAAAATGAAGGACGGGGGTAAACCGGTCCTGCTCAAAGGCAAGCAATTCAATGCGGTATTTGAAGTCATGTCACCCGCTACCATGCCCCCACCCGCCGGCACACCTGATTCAACCCCCAAATACAACGGTAAAGGCATGTTTGTAAGCACAAACCTCAAATGGAAAGCCAGTTAAACCGGAGCCGAACCATGCACGCTGAAAAGCAGACCCAGGATACCTCACAAAAAGTCGAAAAACCAGAATCATT
The DNA here is from genome assembly GCA_028282825.1 of SAR324 cluster bacterium. GTDB lineage: Bacteria > SAR324 > SAR324 > XYD2-FULL-50-16 > XYD2-FULL-50-16 > JAHJTV01. The sequence goes on along the minus strand of JANQGZ010000053.1, from coordinate 20,247 downwards.
TCATCAAGGAAACCACTCACATTTCAGCGAGACCACTCAATGCAAGTTTCCTGATTCAAATGTGGTCCAAAAAGCAGAATACAAAGAAACCAACGAAAAAAAACCAAACCACACAGGCATGCCGGATCGCCTCAAATCAGGCCTGGAAAACCTCTCCGGTTACGATCTCTCCCCGGTCAGGGTGCATTACAATTCCCCCAAACCCAAACAAATAGGCGCCCTGGCCTATACCCAAGGCACCAACATCCACATCGGTCCAGGCCAGCAAAAACACCTACCTCACGAAGGCTGGCATGCCGTGCAGCAGATGCAGGGCAGAGTCAGGCCAACAATTCAGAAAAAAGGAATGGCGATCAATGATGAAGTGCACTTGGAGCATGAAGCTGATCTGATGGGAGTCAAAGCCGCCCATTATTCTGGCTTATCTGTCCGATCAGGCGACAAAACTGCTTTAAACCAGCCTTCCATACCCGTGAATACCGATTCCGGCTTTGTTGCGCAATGCGAGACAAAAACATGGAATGCCAAACTTGGCATTAAGTCCCTTGATAGCAGTGTCAGTCAGGAAACCGTTGATGTGGAATATGATACGGAAACGGGCCTTACAGTTTCGGAAATCAGAGCAATGTTTAAATCATATAACAGTAAATCCTACCAAGTAAAAATTGTATTCACTGGTACAAACGCACAATTAAACAACAATCTTCAAAATCCAGATTTTGTCATCACTGGTGACAGAATTCGATTAAACGGAGGAAGTCTTTTGATAGTGCTCGTGGAACATGAAACTGTAGAAGAGGCCGAAGAAGCCGAAGTGCAGATGGTGTCCAGACCAGCTGGCCTGATTAAGAAAGCAGACTTGCAGACAATCATCAGTGACTATGAATTTTCCAAAGTCGTCACTGGTAACCATATTGATTCGGCTAAAGAAAAAAATAAAGCCCTTTCTCTATCAGTTAAAGAACAACAAAAAGATCAAGTTTCCGGAAAAACCCTGTTCATTGATCCTCTTTTCTTGGCAGCCGGTAATGAGAGCCAGTATCATGATATTCTTGTAAAAGGAGGTGGATCGGTAGTAAGTTCAGACGATTATCCCTTGCAAATAGTGCAAAGCGGAGACGGATCGGTCTATATTGGCATTCTTAGTTGTGGGTTGTATACGGATGAACTGGACGAAATAGATGAGGTTACCGTTAAGCATTACATCAACGAAACAAGGCCGAGTAATGTTATTGCAGAATGATGGAGCAACGGGGTTCAAGTCTTTCATTTTGACTTTAGAGGACTGACAGAGAAAAGGTTATTATTTTTCTTCAGTAAAAAAAAGGATCTGGCGCAATATTGATCTTTGGATTGGTTAACATTATCTTTCATGACAACATACATTGGAAAAAAGTTGATTGAGGATTCCATGCATGCAGAAAAACAAATCCGGAATACTTCCCAAGAGCCTGATGCATCAAAAGCGTCCCGTTACCAATAGGGTAGTAGAAATATCGAAGCTTGAGGTCGGGCATTTCCCAAAAAAGTAAAGAACGATTGATAGTGAGAAGCCATGCACGCAAAAAAAGAATACCAGGGGATGTCAAGTGAAGCTGAGAGAGCTGATACAAAAACTGATATCCGACAAGAGCAGACCAGTGAATCCACGCAATGCAGGTTTTCAGTTTCAGAAACCATCCAAAAAAAACCATTTAAACATGCTGATGTATCGCCAAAGCCGAACCGGACAGGCATGCCTGCAAGGCTAAAATCCGGCTTGGAAAGCCTCTCCGGCTTCGATCTTTCTTCAGTCAGGGTACATTACAACTCCCCCAAACCCAAACAAATCGGTGCCCTGGCCTACACCCAGGGTACCAACATCCATATCGGCCCGGGAAAGCAAAAACACCTCCCCCATGAAGGCTGGCACGCTGTTCAGCAAATGCAGAATCGAGTGCGGCCTACCATGCAGGCAAAAGGGGTTTCGATTAATGACGACCCTGCTTTGGAAAATGAAGCCGACCTAATGGGCAAAAAGGCTGCCACTCAAAAGAGTCCTGACAGACTTCCTACCCTCCAGGGGAAATCTGCTGCAAATGAAACAGGATTGAAATCGCTATCGATGGCCGTAACGGATACAGTACAGCGGGATGTCGGCTTTGAATTTGAATCGCAACTGATGTTGACCCGCAAATCAAACACTGGCGCACTTTCGGACCTCGGATTTCCCAATGAGCGGGCTGCCAGAACCGTTTGGGATGATGCCCGGACGACGAGCCTTAATAAGAACGACATACTGCTCAGCAAGGCGGATGTGGATATACGAGCTGATGATGGCCAAAACGGATCTGACCTTGAGGTCGTAACCACGCACTTTCCGTTGAATGCTGGTGGACGCGCGCGTCTTGATCAGGCGATGACTGACGTGAACAGCCTTATTAACACATATACATCATTGGCGGTGGCTACGAACCCCTCCCAAATTGTACCGGCCGTGGCGTTAGATGGCACAGCCGGCTTCAACATTGGCATGAACGACGCCATGATTAAGGGAAACTGGGCGAGTGCTCTTACAGCAGGACAGGTCACGCTTGGTACCCGGTTAAAAAATGTGCGCGACCTCGTGCATGATTTCCATGCCGATCCAAACGAAAATGCGACCGAAAAAGCCTCACGTGATCCGGGACGCCTGCGTATGCGAAACCCGGAAACAGCAAATCCTAGTGAACCGAAAGCACTAGGCGGAATGGATGAAGCCAATACTCTGGTGACCGGGCACACTCTGGCACAGAACGCTATTGCAGATTACCAAAGTAAAGATCCCAATGTGCCGGGTGGGAGAGAACTGGAAGGCTTGCTGACAATCATATTTACTTATTGTGAGTCCATGAAATACAAAATCGCATTTCTGAAACAGCATACACCTCTCATGGCCAAGACCAACCTGGCTGTGATGTTCTCAACATTGCCGGCCCCTGTGAAGACGTACTATTCAAAGAAAAACAAGGAGGGTGTATCAGGTTTGGAAGAACTGGTCGCGACACAGGGAAACTACGCAACCCGGATGGATCAACCGTTATTTCAGGGCGTTCGTGGTGTGGAAGAAGATGATAAGTTTGGCAAGAAAGACTGGAGACGCAGAGAAGTGGCACCGTGGTACTACAAGTTAACACTAAGACAGTGGTTGAGTGGTATTGTTGAGCGTGGGCGGAACTTCAGGGAAAGGCGAAGCTCACCGGCTATGCGGACGGGGACCGATAAGCTGACCAGCGCTACGTTCCCTGGTAAACCCGCCAAGCAGGAAGTGGAGGGGTATGGAGCATTGGGCGCCAAAATGGACACCGATATTAACACAAATGACGATCTGCCGATTTTCGAGTTAAGATCTGCGAGTCGTCTGATTACCTACACCAATGCTCGCCAGTGGGCACTAGACTTCTTTGACTACATGAAATCGCTGAACAACAATCCGGGTGGTGGACATCAACGCATGTCGTAAGAAACTTGCGTTAAATCTTTGATTTAGAGATTTCTATTCAGAGATGAGCATTCCCGAAATGTATTACGAGCTGAAATTTGATGCAATGCATTTCCAAGGAAAGTCAACAACCGGTTATTACCGAGGCATCTATGCACGCAGATAAACAGCACCAAGAAGTTTCAAACGAGACTGGGTCAGCTAACACAAAACCTGAAATCCAACAAACGCATATCAGCGAAACTAGACAATGCAAGTTCATGGGTTTGAAACCCATCCAAAAAGTACCAGATAAAAAAGCTAATGTAGACTATAAACCAAATCGGACAGGTATACCTGCAAGGCTAAAATCCGGCTTGGAAAGCCTCTCCGGCTTCGATTTATCAAATGTCAAGGTCCACTACAATTCCCCAAAACCAAAACAAATCGGCGGCCTGGCCTACACCCAGGGTACCAACATCCATCTCGGTCGTGGTCAGCAGAAGCACCTTCCCCACGAAGGCTGGCACGTCGTACAGCAAATGCAGGGGAGAGTCACACCGACTGTGCAAATGAAAGGGATTGGGATCAGCGAGGATACCATTTTGGAAAAAGAAGCTGAGCTAATTGGCTCAAAAGCATCACGATTAGGGAGAAACGATCGCTTTGCCGAGATTCCTGCCCAGTTGATTTCATCGCCTTCGACAGCATCCAGCGTGATTCAGTTCCAAAGGAAGGTCGGTTTTGAAATGGAAGATGGAGATTGGTGGACATGGAAAAAAACCTTCGGACTGCGAACCCCATATTGGAGAGATGCAGAGCATAATAGAAACGTGCGTCCAATGACAAAACATGAACTCCTTCACCAGGGAAACGGTTTCAGATTGGAAGCGGATGAACTAGTTTACGAAGGACAACTTCTTTCAGATATGGAATTCGTAACCGATCCGTTTCCTCTGACAAATGATGGTTACGACAGATTAGTTACAACATTGGACCAAATAGGGGACATATACACACGCATCCTTCCCAAGGCTGGCCGCAATCATGCTGAAGGTCAATTCATAAAACAAAACGAACATAATTTTTCCGTGCAAAGTGCTATGCTGTCCAGGGGACGTTCTGTCGCTCGACTGAATTTGCAGGCAACGCAAGGAATAGGTCTTGAAGATATACCAAAGATTTTTGATGCGCTCACCCAACGACCTGCAGCATCCAATCAACCTGTCATTAACTTGTTACTGCAAAGAGCAATGGTTGGTGACCAAGATGCCTCGGCTATGGATGCGCTGGAGCCTTTGCTGTCTGCATCTACACGGGCACTTGATATTTCAATTGAATACCTAATCCAAGAAATTGGTGATGTTGAATTCGAAACAGAAAACGAAGATTTGGATATTAAAAAACTATATGGACTTTTAACAGCGGCTATTGGCTTCATACGCATGATGAAAAATCCATTGGTGATACAGGGTGGCGCAAAAACGTACACACCGATGATGCATCGAAATGATTTTTCAACCTTATTTAATTTGCTTCCGGATGGACTAAAAGAATTGATCCGAGAACATCAGCAGGTGTTTATTGATTCCATCATCGCCGGTGTTGTAGGTGACCCGGAATTGGATAATCCTTTGGAAGAGATGGATATTGTTGAACAAAGAAACGTGAATATTTTTGATAGGTTTATTCTTGAGAACGAAGACAGAGATCGATTTTTTAAAATCAGTGGTGGACAAGGCGGATTACCCTCAATGACGCCATACGGTGACACAGTCAGGAGTACCGCATACTACGTCCTTCCTCCAACCTTCACTATTGCACAGTGGATTACAGCATGGATAAACGGAGAAAATCCGCAAGACATTCTGACATCGGATAACTATGCTCAAGCTGCCTATTCAGAAATTGAAGAAGATGTGGAGTTGGATGAAGACCTTGCTTTAATCCGAAATGGAATGGATCCTCAGATAAGTGATTTGGTAGATTGGCAAAAGAGTTCATACGCTGCAAATAGAGTTTATATTGCTTTTCGCTATGACACTCTTACAGAAGAACAAAAAGGCATGCTCGCTGACTATCTGCGAGGATTTGGAGGACTAGGAGACCAGACGGATCCCGACGATGAAAACCTGGCATTGTTTGAAAACAGAGCCATAGCACCTATACTTAGAGATATGCATAATCAGTTAATTAATCCGGACGGAGGAGCAAAACTGAATGTGGATTCCGCAATTCAAACTGCACTGTTCTATTTCACTGGAATGATGGATCTTTTTGGTGAATGATTCTTAGGTACAGATCATGACATCAAAAATCTAGCATGACTGATTTGGACTTAAAAAACCGGCAGCGGGTCTCCATTATTCAATTGATTGATAGCCCTGAAATATTGATACGCTTGAATAGCAAGAGGCTGCCAGTTGCGATAAGGGACTCCTCCCCTCATCGATCGGAATTCGAGGATGGCTCCGGTCTGGCCGTTCAATAAATCGTCAAAGGTATCACCCAAACCACCAAAACCGCGCAAACGATGTCCCAGATTTTCTCTCGAATCCATGTAAGTTGCTCTATGTTGATCGCTACTATACCAACGGACTTCATTGGCCCGCTTGGTCAATAGATCCCGACCACCTGCAATATTGCTCAACCAATTGGTCCGGGTTATAGGAATAGTGATGCGTTGTCCATGGGGTAAATTCAATCCATCGTGGATTTCCCGGTTGATAACAGGTTGATTTCTATTCAAACCGTTCATGACGTCATTACAAACATATGTGACCCATGCATCACGGTTAGCTGAATAATAATTTTTTTCGCCGTCATCCAACTGATTAAACATTGCTCCAAAATCTGTTCGGGCCATGACAAAAGCCATGTATTTTGCAGTTATCAATGATCCTGGACTCGATCCCATATCCAGGTATTGTGCAATCAAGGTCAACAAACCCTGAAGTTTTGCACTTGGTGTATGGTTCCCCCAGGCAGGATCGTCCGTATTCGCATTTTGGCGGGCTGTATTCACTTTTGGTCGGTAAAAAACCGGGGCTTGTCCTAGAAATTCATCTCCTGACGTACTGTTTGCAGCCCCAAGTGATTGATAAAGCTTGGTGATCCGATCCATCCTGACTCCGGCAGTCACTTGTGGATTGGCAGCAATGTCTTGACCAGATGTCGTTATTTTAAAGTCTGATTTTAAAAGATTTATGTGCTGACCGGTTAGATGATTATTTCGCAGATCACCACCATTGATGTTTCTCATCCCATTCAGGTTATTTACAAAGTTTTCCAGATTAGTCATGACTTGAGTTAGTTGATAAGTACCGACTGGATCCAGGTCTTCTTCTACCTGATCAACGACGTATTCAATTTCATTACCATCTGTTTCCATTTGCCAGCCATTGCCCCTGAATAGACGAGTTTTTTTGCCATATTCTACCGGATCTTGACCAAACCATCTTGTTTTGTGAATATTCCAATTTGTCTGGAACTCAAAACCGACTGCTCTTTGCACAACAGATGAAGTACTGGAATACTCAGGGTTGTTCGTAATTTCATGTGCATTATTGCGGAGCTTTAGTCGCTGTGCCTTCGCTCCCATAGAATCAGCCTCATTCTCCAACTGCTGGTTATCATTTATGGGAGTTCTTTTGAACTGCCTGGTAGGATTGACTCGACCTTGCATTTGCTGCACAGCATGCCAACCCTCATGAGGTAAGTGTTTGTTTTGCCCTGGTCCAAGGTGAATTTGATTACCTTGGGTATAGGCAAGCGCACCAATTTGAGCCGGTTTTTTTGAATTATAGTGCACCCTTACCGGAGATAAATCGTAACCCGAGAGCTTCTCCAATCCGAACTTGAGACGGTCCGGTATCCCGGTTCTGTTTGGAGCTATTTTTTTTGCTTGTTGGTTGCTTACGTCTTTCGATCGTTCTGTAGGAGCAAAGAAACATTGAATTGGTTCGGACCGGCGCAGACTACAACTTGATTTATCTACTTGATTGTCGGGTGACTCAAAGTCATCTTTACCGGAACGTCGCTTTTTTGTTTGCATGGCCGATTTCAATTGCTATTGTTGTTTCCTTTTGTCTTGAACGGTGTTTCTAAATGTGATTTTAACATTGCGGACATTATATCTTCTAAATCTGCCAATCCCAAGCTTAAATTGTGATAAAAACATAAAAATGAAAGGAACTATTCACCACGAAGACACGAAGTTCACGAAGCAAAGATAAAAAAAAAGATAGAATCCGTAGCGGCAAGGATTTTTCTCTGAATTTCTGACGGTGTTAAGTGCAAGAAATATCAATGAATGGCGGATGAGAATTAATGATTAATTTCACAACACTCTCTAGTTCTTGTGCCTAAAGCCCTTTAAATGAAAAATTTCGTGTCTTCGTGGTGAATAAATGCAAAACAAGTTACTATTAACATGTTTAGAAATGTATTCTATTATCAGTTACTAACCTGAAACGGTGGATGATTCGCCAAACAGCAGGCAAACAATATCATTCCAACGATCCTATTCCAGCACTCTCTTTCCAACTTGCCATAGTCATGTTAGACCCAACCCTACAAAAAAAGCTTTTTGAGTATTACCCGGTTTTATCCAAAATAGATAAAGATCTCCTTTCACAAACATTGTCCAAGGCACAGTCTGTCTCCTTTACATCCGGAACGATCGTTTTTGAAGAGCTGCAACCCTGCAACGCGTTTCCTTTTGTCTTGTCTGGTGAACTGCGTGTGTTCAAACAGGCATCGAACGGCAGAGAACTTTCTCTTTACACAGTTTCTCCCGGTGATGCCTGTGTGGTTTCGGCCGGATGTTTGCTTGGTGATGAGCCCTATAATGCTGTGGGTCAGGTGAAAAAGGAAGTCACTTTGGTGATGATGCCCACAGAAGAGTTTGAAAAGTTGTTAGGTATTCGGTCGTTTCGTGAATACATCTTCTCCCTGTTTTCCAAACGAGTTTTAGAGTTGATGCAACTCGTGAATGAGATCGCTTTTGAGAAACTGGATAGACGTTTGGCTGCTTTTCTGCTTAAGAAGGGAAACCTGATCCGTATGTCTCACCAGGAAATGGCTGACGAGCTTGGCACTGTTAGAGAAATCATTACCCGTTTACTGAAAAATTTTACTGATGACGGGTTAATTACCATTAGCAGAGAGCAGATAAGCATACTGGACGCAAGTCGGTTGAAGCAAGTTCTCGAAAACGATTCCGCCTCTTTGTAACTTAAGTCACATAACCACGTCCTTTCTCCTGATACACTTTAATTTTAGTATGCATCTTTAATTGCATGTTGGCTGGTCCATTACAAGACTCTGTGTCACAACTCACGTGTCAGAGGTGGATCCGCTTCGTAATTCAATGGTCATCAATATGAAAAAACCAACCTCAATCAGTTTTAACATCAGACAGGCTTTGCCAGGAGAATATGAATCTTTAGGAAGGCTTTCCGTTCAAGTGTATGAAGCACTCCCCGGGATGCCTGATTCCAGGGAACAACCGGATTATTATTCAATGCTGCTGGATGTAAAATCGCGTGCTGAAAGACCGACTGTAGAAATTCTGGTTGCGGTTTCTCAAGCCGGAATTCTTATGGGAGGAGTAACATTCATCGGAGACATGAAATATTACGATTCCGGAGGTTCTGCCAACAGCGTTTTAAACAGTTCCGGCATCAGACTGTTAGCAGTAGATCATTCTGCCAGGAATTTGGGTATTGGCAAAGCATTGACCGTTGCCTGTATGCAACGCGCAAAAGCGTTAGGATCTGACGAAGTCATCCTGCACACAACCAGGGCCATGACCATTGCCTGGAAACTTTATGAAAAAATGGGATATCAGCGTTTCCCCGGGCTGGATTTTTTACAAGGAGAGTTGGAAGTGTATGGATTTAGCTATGATTTGAAAAATTTTTAGGTCAATTCAGCTGATCATTGTTAACAGAACGAACTCCCTTTCAAAATTCCTCACACAATTCTGCCAATTCGCCTCAATCAGAAGCCTTAAGTAACGTCGCCAGCAAAGCCGATCCTTGACTTTTTACGGAGGTTGAGGTTCTAATGATGCTACGCCCATATACTGTAGATCTGCAAACGATAACTCTTCACATGGCACCCAAATGAATCCCATAATTTACGAGTTCACCTATTTGGATGGTATTGAAAACCTCAGCTATTTTCCTAATTTTATATTCATACTGTTGGCCTTATTGCTGATTTGGATTGGCAAAAAACTGTTTGACCTCTTCACTCCCTATTCATTGGAATATCAACTAGTTAAAGCAGATAACAAGGCAATTGCCGTTGCATTTGTAGGTTACCTTGGTGGTGTTGTTGTGGTTCTGGAAGCCGCACTGGAAGGCTACCATGAATCTGTTGTCGGTAACCTGATCGAAGTATCGATTTGGGGCGTGATCGGCATCTTGCTTTTAAACATTGCCGGAAAAATGAACGATCGTTTGATACTGAGAACATTTGAAAATAAAAAGGAACTGCTGGAGGAAGAAAACATAGCTGTTGGTATCGCTATTGCCGGGAGCTACATGGGAAGTGCCATGATCATTCGTAGTGTCATTATCGGCGAACCCATAGGCTGGGTGTTTGAAATTTCCCTCACTATTTTCTATTTTCTGCTTGGGCAACTTTCTTTTTATCTGTTTAGCCTGCTTTATCAAAAAATCACCCAGTATGATTTCCACAGAGAAATTGATGAAGGCAATGCGGCAGCGGGCATTTCCTTCGCATTTAATTTGACGGCAATCGGTATTTTACTTTCAATTCCCATCAAAACCTCTTATTCCCTGGTTGTCTTCATCGCCTGGTTTGTTTTGGGAAGCACGGTGCTGGCTTTTTTCCGTTTTATCGTCGACAGAATTATCATCCCTTCTGAAAAACTGGATGAGGAAATCCATCAGGACCAAAACTGGGGCATAGCGTTGTTGGAAGGTTGCTTTGCAATCGCAGCAGTGGTGATATTATATATAATATTTGTCAAACCCACATAAATCTCTTTATAGTTTCAGGTTGAATCAAGAATGAGTAGCTCAGAACCAATTTCTTTGGATGCCTTTCGCAAGAAAAAACAGAAAGAAGAGGCTGAAAAACCTTACCCGGGCACACTGGTCTGGCTGCATTGCCCCAGCTGTGAAACTGTTGAGTATACTGAAATTGTGGCACCTCACGGTCGAACACATAAATGTGGGACTGCTGTTGAGGAGCTTGAAGTTTCCCTGGATTTGCGTGCTGAATATACAATCACTCAATTCAACCTGAAAAGGATCAGCCAGTTACTAGAAAAAAATAAGGAATCCAAACTTCGCAAACTCATTTCCAAATCTCTGGACAATGCCCTACTAGCTCTGAAGCAGTCCGAGGAAACCTACGTCTCCCGGCTGCATTTAGCTGCGGGCTGCCAAATTCCCGTTTATCCGGGTGATATCGAATCACTTCGAGACCAACTCCCCATCGTAGAAACCAATAAACTCGGCCTTCTGATTTCTGAATTCCGTTTCGAACCGGAAAAAAGATTTGCGGATCAAAAAAAAATATAGCGATTCGATTTCAAATCTAGTATAATATCGCTATCTGACCTTGTATTTCCAATACTTAGAAAAGAAACTACAATCGTCGGCACTTATAATCAATGATCCGGTGTGGTGTGTCTGTTTACGCCAGGATATCAACCGGTGGAGAGTTTAAACCATACCATTTTCGACTCAAACTTATGACTGTGAAATCAAATCAGACTTTAAATGCCTTATCCAAAATCATTTGCGAATGCGCAAAAGATGTTCTGGATTCCGTTACCGGAAAAGAAATCAGTTACGCCAAGACAATTCAGAAAGTACCGGTAATTCATTTAAGACCGGACATTGGTTGTTTTGTATTATTCAGTGGTGATTACTCTGGCTTGATGATTATGAATTTCACTGCCGAATCCGCCATGTCGATCTACAAAAATCAAATGATGCAGATGGGGATCCCGGAGGAAGAGCTAGCTATTGAATACACTGCTGATGAGGTTGTGGATGGCATTGGTGAGATTATCAATCAGATTATCGGTACTGTTCGCAGGCGGATTGAAGATCAATATGAACTGGTAGCGACCAATACTCAGCCCAAGGCCATTGCGCTGACAACATCCATTGTTTTAACAATCGATGCCCCGGAAGTTGAGAAGGATCTATGCCGCAAACTGTCTTTTAAAATCGAAGGACAGCCATTTCATATTGAAGTTTCAATGGAAAAAACAGAGTTTGTTGCCCTGGACGGGAAAAACATTCACCAACGCTCAGAAGACGAAACGCCCACCACTTCAAAAGACATCAAGATGGAAACATACCAGGAGGCGGCAAATGCCCAGGCCAATGCAGCCAGTAAAACTGTTAGCAACCAGGATATTGATTTTGACGCCTTGTTAAAAGATAATACCTAACCTGTTAATTCACTGCATATTGCAAAATTCTGAACGATTTAATATCCAGACTTTTCGTAGCGTCTGAATATTCAATTTCCAAAATTGTTTCCGTCGTAACTGTCACACGAAGCGTTGTGACAGTATATTCAATAGCCAAGAGATTGGTACTGGTTGAAAACAGCTTTTGTTCATCTGCCGTAAGCTGCAACCCTGCGAGTTCCAGCGCCTTTTCCCACTCCGTATTTCCCCGGTTGTAGAGCGGCGGTGAATACCTGGGGTCCGGGTCTGACGCATCACTCCCCTCTTCCTGCTCTTCATCCTCCATGGTACTATCCCTTTCTTCCAGGATTTCCCTGATAGTAGCAGCTTCATCGTAAACATTAGGGTACTTTTCTGCATCCTTGAATATGAGCAGGAACTCTTCAACTTCAGCCGGAGAAGATAAATTCAGATCTATCGAAATTTTGTTGGAGTCTTTTTCTATCGCAAAAATCCGAAACCGTTCTTTTAAATCCTTCTGACTGAAACCCAACTCCTGGACCGGTGGAATCAGTTTGACTTCCGAAAGGCTGTCCAACTCTCGGTTTTTTACCTCAAATTCCGGATTTGTATCAGTGTAATCCTCATTATTGTATAAAAACTCCGCATCGGCCTCATCATCGGAGTCAATCCAGTCATTCAGTGCACTAAGTACCGGGATAACATCTTCCAGGCTGCTCTCTATAGCCAACGGATCGCTTGCTTCCTGATACTGGTTATAAATGTTTAAAAACACCGTAGGCCAGGGGTCATCTGCTCGAAATCGTCGGTTCAAATTAAAATAATGGTCGATCGGCTGAATTTTTTTTATCTGAAAATACTGATTTTCATTTAGAGGCACAGGAACATCTTTCCACTGATCCTCGTTGTTCAAAACAAAAAGCAAACCTTTGGTCTTAATAGACATGATAATTGCCCTGAACACAGAACGTGAAAGTGTTTCTGATTGAAAGCGTTGTAAGGTGTTTGCCAGGTGAACTGTTTCAACCGTGCGATTTTCAAAGGTGTGCATCAGGGCAATCGATAACAGTAAAATCACGGACATGGCCATGATTAATGCCACTCCCCGTGATCTGCTCTTTTTTAATTTTGTTGTCCCCATTCGACGTATTGCCCCATGTATGGTTGGATATTGACAGTCATATCGGAGGTCAGGCTTTCTCCGTTGTCACTTTCAATTTTAAGCTCAACGATTACCCCGGCCGGAATTTTATCAGCTGCAAGTCCTGTCGTTACAAAACTACTGGAGTCCCATTCGTCGGAGGCTTCTTCTGCAGTAGATTTAAAATACTTCACATCAAAGGAAACAATCTTGTTGGAAAGGGTGTGTGTAATGCTGCGTTCTCCTGCAGTGATATCCGCATCAACAAAGAACTCTTCTCTTCTTTTAAACTTGAACGCCCCACCCTCTTCCTCTTCCAGATAATAGCTGACTTCATGTAGCTCAGGATCCTGCTCGGTTGTCAGGTTCCTGTGAAATCGAGAGATGTTATTAACGTGCATGTGAAGGTTGTCTTTGCTGTAATCACCTCCGGATTCATCGACTCCGTAAATACCGGATTTCCTGCCATCCTGCTGCTTTTGGGGATCTTCCATAAATTTATCCAGGTAGACAACAGCCTGGACATCATTTCTGATAATCTGCTCAAGAATGCGTAATTCCTGGCGCAATTTTAGAATCGTTTCCAATCTTTGCGACTGCCGGCTGAACTGAAAAAACGAATTCATTAAAATTCCGGCTATTGCCGCAAACAAGCTCAGGGCAATCAACAGTTCCATTAAAGAAAAGCCACGTTGTCCCCTAACATCCTTCATCTTATTTGACCTCACCGAGAACAGACGCTTCAAAGAATTGTTCCTCTGCGTCTTTTTTTGGTCGCCAATAGATCCTGTAAGTCACTTTCATCACCGGCACGATGCCCATAAAATCTTCTTTTGTAACCTCCCGTTGCCAGCGGTCTCCAGCCAGGATGTGATCCTCCGGAAAGACACCGTCTCCGGCGCTGATTGGTTCATTTGAATACAAGCGTTCTGTTTTAAGCAGTTCGTTGATCACTTCCTTTTGCACAGTGGAAAGTTTGCGGGTTTTTTCCAGGAAATAGACGGTCTCTCCCTGGGATTGAATAATCACGGTGAGAAGAATGGCCAGTAGAGAAAAAGCCACCAGCACTTCCAAGAGGGTAAATCCTTTGAATTCCGGGCGTGATTTCATTTTTTGGTTGTAACGATTATCGGCTTAGAGCGGTTTTTCGTGGCTAATGGAGATATCGCCCATGATGTTTTCAATAGTTAGTGCAATGGTGGTGTCTTCGTCCTTGAGATTCAACGTAAACAGATCGATGAACCCGGAAGAATCGATGCGAAAGATGTATTGCTGGCCAAAAATTTTGTCAAATTCCAGTTTTTCACCACCAAATCTTCTTACAGTGGTTTCTTCTTCAATCTCCGTAGAAATCTTGGTGAATTCGATTGGTGGCGTGAGCTTGATCGGAGTTCGATATTTTTCGTGAGGATCCGTAACGGATGAATCTTGAGGATCGGTTGTGAAAACCTGGTATTCAGATTTTTTTGTATCGAAAACCAATTGGTAGTTTTCACTTTTAAGGATTGCCTGCAATCTCAACTCATCGATGATTGCTGCAATTCTGTGGGTTTCCTTTTCCAGATTGCTTTCAAATAAATTTGAAAAATTCGGAAGGGAAACACCAAGCAGAATGATCATTATCAACATCACCACGGTGAGTTCCAGCATGGTGAAGCCGGAACCCGAGTTTTTCTGCCTTGGCATATTAGTCCAGCTCAATATCTGCATTCAAACCTTCGCCACCTTCCTGTTTATCGGCGCCCAAACTTTTGATAACAAAAGTCCCTCCATCAGACTGATAATAATAATCATTTTCCCAAGGATCTTTAGGCACACTCTTACTGGTTAAATATGGCCCTCTCCAGTTATTTGGCACCACACCCAGGTCCGGTTTTGAGACCAGGGATTGCAGCCCCTGGTCTGACGAAGGAAAGGTGGAATTATCCAGCCGGTATAGCTCCAAAGCTGACTTCAGGCTCTTCATTTGAATTTTGGCCTGATCTGTTTTTGCCGTATCCAACCTGCTAAGCAACTCAGGTCCGGCTACCGCGATTAACAATGCCATGATTGCCACAACAATCAAAATTTCGATAAAACTAAACCCGTCCTGGTTTTTTCCTGTCCCGTTTGTTTCAAGGTTTTTTATTTTCATTGTCTTCCTGCTTTAGATGGTCATTGACGTGATTCGAATCGAGGTGCTCTAATCCAATTAGAACAACACTTAAGCCGAATGTATTTGAGGTCGACCCAGTTGCGAACCCTTGGTTTGCGACTATTTGAGTTTTTCCTTCGCCGTTTTTAACTAATGTTTACCTGCGAAAAATTCTAATAAAATATAGGTAAAAGCTCAAGGAAGGAACCTGGGAAACTGCAAGCCACATAATAAAATTGATACAATGGTGTCAAATTTTGTTCTGATCTCAAAACCCGGGAGTCAGTATCTTGAGGTCTGAACAGGATCGTTTAGCTGTCGACTCGAAGAAAAATTCCGTATCAATTTTATAAACGGCGAGCCAATTGCATTTATCCAGTAACACAGCGTTGGCATCAACAGATTCGGGCGTTTTTGTAAACTTGCTGCTACATGACCATCGCAACAACCTATTAACAAAAGCAATCCACTAGATCCACATGTTGATAAATCCACCATTCCTCCTAAAATTAGCCGTTTTGGTAATTTTTACCCAGTTTACTATACAACCACT
Organism: SAR324 cluster bacterium; assembly: GCA_028282825.1. GTDB lineage: Bacteria > SAR324 > SAR324 > XYD2-FULL-50-16 > XYD2-FULL-50-16 > JAHJTV01. The sequence continues at coordinate 4,555 of JANQGZ010000053.1, read as the reverse complement.
GACCTTAGCCCAAAACCTTGATTATTTAGAAGATGAAGGGGAAAGTCTGTGGGAAGAACAACAGTTTCTTGATGTAACCGGTGAAGAATTCACCACGGAAGATTCTCAATATGTGGGTGAAGAAGAGGTAAAGGAAGCCCGGGAAGCCGCTGAAAGAGCGGGGCTACCCTCAGTGGATCTGGCTGCAGCACTGGCAAGAGACCAGGAAATGCTGCCGGATAATATCATGTACGGCATTGGAACAGGGGCTTTGATTGGAGGTTGGTTTGCTTTGGTTGAAGGCGGAGATTCCAGGGAAAATGTCCGGTTTTTAACAGTCGGCACACTAGCTGGTGCGCTGCTGGGAGTTGCTATTGGTAACAAAACGTTGTTTTTGAGCCAGGCTCCTACGGCGGATTCATCAATGGGAATCGCTTCGAATGAAACTAATGCAACTCCCGATGAGACTGAAAAGATACAACCCAGTTTTCAGATCACGCCTAAAATGGCAAAATTCAATCTAAAAATAAATTTTTAACTTGCCAGTATCGATTCCAAATCCTCTTTTTCCTGAATTAGTGATTCCCATTCGGCAAGGGCTGATTCCAATTGTTTTTCCAGTAGGTTCTTAGCTGCCAGTTCCTCTTCCAGTCTGTTTTTGTTTTTCTCCTGATAAATTGTCGTATCTGCAAGTCTGGCATCTGCTTCTTCTATTCGCTGTTCCAGAGAAGCTATGTTTTTTTCCTGTTTGGCAATCTGTTTACCCAGGCGAGTGACTTTTTTTGACACTTCACGCCACTCTTTGTTTTGTAGGTTTTCAGTTTTTTTTAAGCTTTGTTTTCTCTTTTCCAGGCTTTGCGCGGAACGGTCGAAATAGTCTATGCCTTTGATCTGCAGAAACTCCTGATAGGTTCCTTTGAACAGATCATGTCCGTCGTGTCTTAATTCCAGAATCGAGGTAGCAAATTGTTCGATGAATCTTCTATCGTGACTCACACACACAATGCTGCCCTTGTAATTTTGCAAGGCTATGCTCAGAGCTTCCAGAGATTCGATGTCCATATGGTTGGTTGGTTCATCCAGCAACAACAGGTTTGGTTTTTGCAGCATGATTTTGGAAAAGATCAACCGTGCTGATTCTCCACCACTCAAGGATTCCGTGGCTTTTTTAATGTCGTCTCCCTGAATTAATACTCTACCGAGCAATCCCCTGATGGTTCCGATAGTTTCCCCTGGTGAAAAGGAATAAAGCCACTCGTAGGGGGTCGATCCTTCCTTGATCATTTCATGATGATCCTGAGGGCAATAACCAGGCTGAACTTCATGACCTACTATGACCTCACCGACACTGGGTTCAAGTTGCTGGGCCAGAATCTTAAGGAGAGTGGATTTTCCAATACCGTTCACACCGATCACAGCCAGCTTTTCTTCCCGTTCCATCTTAAATGATACGTCTTTTAAAACAGTGAGGTCTCCAAACGATTTGGAGAGATTCTTAACCTCATAAACCAGCTTCCCGGAAGGCCGGATCATATCAAAAGCAAACCCGGGCGACACGTGTGAGGAACGCTTGATCACAATATCTTCCATCTTATCCAGCTGTTTAGCCTTGCTATTTGCTTGCCGGGCTTTGGTGGCTTTTGCCTTAAACCTGGTGATGAACTGTTGGAGATCCTCCTTCTTTTTCTCCTGTTGAGCAATTTCCTTCTCCTTTTGCAATGCATCCAGGGCCTTGGCTTCCAGGAACTCGTGATAATTCCCCGTATAGACTTTAATGGTTTCAAAGTCGATATCGACGACGTGAGTGCAGATATGATTCAAAAACGTCTGATCATGAGAGATAATCAGGCAGGTTCCCTTGAAATCACAAAGATAGGATTCCAGCCAGATAATGGACATCAAATCCAAGTGGTTGGTGGGCTCATCCAGAAGCAAAAAATCCGGTTCGCTGAACAGGCATTGTGCCAGCAGCACCCTCAGTTTGTATCCACCGGAAAGCGTATTGAGCAAATCCCTCTGTTTTTCCGTTGTAATTCCCAACCCCGCAAGCAGCATGGATGCGTCGGATTCTGCATTATATCCTCCCTGATCACCGATTGCCATCTCAAGTTCTGCCAGTTGCTCACCTCCTTTTTCAGAAAGATCTCCTGCCTCGATAAGCTTTTTCTTTTTTTGTAACGCCTCCCAGAGTTGCGGTTTTCCCATTAACACCACATCCAGAATGGCCGTGTTATCAAACGAAAAATGATCCTGGTTTAATACTCCAAATTTAATTGAAGAAGGGTAACTGATTTCACCCGATTCTGCCTGTGCTTCACCTGATAAAATCTTCAACAGGGTGGACTTTCCGGAACCATTAGCCCCAACCAGCCCATATCGATTTCCCTTGTTCAGTTGGAATGTGACATCTTCAAACAAGATTTGCTGTCCAAAGTGCATTCCTAAATTGTTAACATATATCATGGTATCTAGATCTTGATTTAGTGGCTAAACATCGGGTAATAGAAAGGTATCCACAGGTTATCTTCGATTTTTCCAGATTCCCGGTTTGGAAACAATGCGAAGTATCAAAAGGTCTTTGATTTCTCACCACAAACTGAACGGAAATTAATCGTGAGGATAAAATTTCTTCTCCGGAAAAAAGCGATCATCTCCAAAATAGTGACGACTATCAGCATGATTGCCCTGTCCTGTGTGAGCATGAGCAAGGATTGTTATGCCCAGGAAGGTGGTGGATTTGGCTGGACAGCCGGGCTGGCCGCAGCATATAGAAATTCACCTCACGCCTCCGACTATGACGACTCAGGAGGCAATGGCGAGGTGGATAAATTTGACCTTTTTCTGGATTTTGGAACGATTCGTTTAGGGGTAAACACCATGCACGGATTGAACGAAGATAAATCCCCTGAACAGAGACTGCGGGCCAATTCATTTTATCTGGTTTACAGGGCAAGAGCTTATGAAGAACGTTCAAAACTCGATGCCTACCTGATGGGCGGACTGGCCATGATTTCTTCAGCAATTCACAAGGGTGATGAATTTGCTTATACATCAGACGATTATGGGTATATTCTTGGTACTGGAGCGACCTATTACTTCATAGAAACTCTTGGATTTGGACTCCAAATCATTAGGATTTCCGGAGAAGGAGAATTGGGTGATGACTCCCTGTCGACCGGTTCCACCCAAATTCAGATGGTATTTCTTTATCCTTTTTAATTATGCTTTAACATATTTTTTACATTTAAATTCAACTAATTACCTCCCGGTTTGGGACTTGCCATGATATCATATCTTCAATATGATATTAATTATGGATGAACGACGAATCTGTGATGATTGGTGCATCATGCGACCTGTCGTAACATAAATTCAACTAATTAATAGTGGAGATTATCTATGCAATCAATGCCTAATTATGCTCAACCGGTTCCTGCAGCACAAGCCTCTGTTCCGGAACGAATGGCTTTTTTAAGAAAAATCTACGGTTTGCTTTCAATCAGTATATTTATGGCGGCAGCTGCTTCCTGGATGACTTTGAGAGATACGGAATTTTTGAATTTTGTATGGGCCAATCGTATCTTCTTTTTTATTGCTCAAATTGGCGTGATCTTTTTTGCTTTTTGGGCAAGAAAGAAAGAGACCCTGGGCTTAGTCGCCCTGTTCGGCTTCACGATATTGACAGGAATTACCACTGCCCCTGTATTACTGGCATACACTCAAGCTACTATCGTTAACGCTTTGGTATTGACAGGTATAGTATTTGTGGGATTGTCTGCTTACACAATTATATCCAAGAAAGATTTTTCATTCCTTGGTGGGATGCTTTCGGTTGGATTGATTGTTTTGATAATTGGTGGGCTTCTAAATGCTTTTATCTTTAAGAGTTCCGGATTATCCTTCATTTATTCAGCAGCCGGTGTATTCCTCTTCAGCGGATTTATTCTTTATGATACATCGAATATTTTAAGAAGGTATCCAACTGACGAGTATATTTCTGCAACATTGTCTCTTTACCTCGACATTCTGAATCTTTTCCTCTTACTGCTCAGTTTGCTTGGTGGAAATAGAGATTAAGTCACAGTTTTTGGAGGGGATTTCCCCTCCAAACCCGGCCTTGGATTATCCCATCACAGCGTTCCAGTGATTAACCTTATCACTTGCATTATCTAGCACAGCCTGCGTATCCCCTTCAAAAGTTACTTTCTTGATGGTGTCGCCCATTCTGATGTCGTTTACCACGGTCTGATCTTCATCTCCGATCACTTCGCCAAAAACGGTATGGTTTCCATTAAGCCAGGGAGTAGGAACATGTGTGATAAAGAACTGACTTCCGTTTGTGCCAGGTCCGGCGTTAGCCATGGAAAGAATGCCCGGCTTTCCGTGGGTCAAATCATCCCTGAATTCATCTTCAAATTGATAACCTGGGCCGCCCCGGCCGTCACCGTTTGGGCAACCACCCTGAATCATGAAGTCATCTATGACCCGGTGAAAAGTCAGTCCGTCGTAATATCCTTTTAATGCGAGATTAACAAAATTTGCCACAGTAATTGGTGTCTGCTCTGCAAACAGTTTA
>JANQGZ010000023.1:0-26307 GCA_028282825.1 SAR324 cluster bacterium | reverse complement strand
CGATAACCGATAACCGATAACCGATAACCGATAACCGATAACCGATAACCGATAACCGATAACCGATAACCGATAACCGATAACCGATAACCGAAATGTCTTTAAAACATTTTCATTTCTCAGGCATTTGTGGGACAGCCATGGCTTCTGTTGCAGTCCTGTTAAAAAAACGAGGTCATAAAATTACCGGATCCGATCAAAATGTGTATCCTCCCATGTCTGATTTTCTCAAAGCTAATGAGATTGAGATTCAATCACCTTATCATGAGGATAATTTAAAACCGCATCCGGATGTTATTGTTTTAGGAAATGTGCTGAGCCGTGGAAATCCGGAAGTCGAATATGCACTGGGGGCTCATCTTCATTATATTTCCATTGCCGAGTTATTGAAGAACGAATTTATCCGCGGGAATCGATCAATTGTAATCACCGGAACGCATGGTAAAACCTCAATCACATCATTGACAGCCCAGGTATTTGACCACTGCAAAAAACCAGCAGGTTTCATGATCGGTGGTATTCCGGAGAATTTTGGAACCTCTTCGCGAGATGTTGAAAAAGGGGGGTACTTTATTATAGAAGGCGATGAATACGATACAAGCCTTTTTGATAAAAGGTCAAAGTTTTTTCACTATTTACCGGATCTGCTGGTCATCAACAATATTGAGTTTGACCATGCCGACATATTTAAAGATATTGATGACATTAAAAAATCGTTTATTTTAATGTTGAGGCAAATCCCGCAAAACGGATTGATTATTGTCAATGGTGATGATTCGGTTGCCCTGGAAGTGGCAAAGTCCGGTTACTCACCTTACGTTACGTTTGGATTTTCAGATAAGTGTGATGCTGTCATCAGCAATGTCAAAGCAATTGCTGGAAAGCTGGGGATGAGTTTTGATTTGGATTATAAAGAGAATAAAGGTAACTGGGAAATACCGATCCTGGGTGAGTTCAATGTCAGGAATGCTACAGCCGTTATTCTCCTGGCCATTCATGAAGATCTGCCTTTGGAGCAGGTTCAGGAGGCTCTGCTAAACTATAAAAATGTGAAACGAAGACTTCAACAGCTGACCTCCAATCAGTATGTCAGGGTTTTTGATGATTTTGCCCACCATCCAACAGCCATCAAAGAAACCATCAATGCCCTGCGAACTGCCTGGCCGGACTCCAGGATTCATGCGATATTTGAAGCCCGCAGCAACACGGCGGTTCGGAATATTCATCAGGAAACTCTGGGTTCTGCTTTTGTCAATGCAGACACAGTCACTATTTCCAAACTACATCGATTGGAAACTATCGATCCCGATGAACGATTGGATGTAAATAAAATTATTTCGGAGCTCACCGAACAGGGAAAAACGGCTCAGCAGTTGGAATCGTTTGATGATATCGTTGAGTATTGTATTGCTGAAGCACAACCAAATGACATTTTTATTATGATGAGCAACGGAGGCTTTGGTGGTGTTCCACATCTGCTTGCAGAGGCGTTGGATAATAAATGGTAAAATCGGAACTTATTCAAGCTCTCAATGCATCCTACCCGGTGCTTGCCGGGTTTTTTGATCAGTATTGGGAAACACCTCTAAACAAATATTCGGAAAGTCTTTACCACAATAAGGCAATCACATTCGAAACAGAGCTGGAAGAAGCGTTTGTGGAAGAATGGCTGGAGCAGGGATTTTCATCCGATTCAGCTTATGCATTCCTGGATAATTTAAGGAATCGACCGGTGCTTCAGACCTCGCACCATGTCACTCCCACAAACGGACCCACTTTTCTGGCGTATGATCTTGTTAGTCTGGCGGGCTTGTCCAAGGATGATGTATATTTCGTTGCTGCCAATTCCGGAGTGGCATTTTCCAACGCAGCCTGGTCCGGCGCTGTAAATTACGGTGACATTCCCATAGAAGAACTGCTGGATAGTAAGAAGCTTCTTTATCACAAAACTTTGAAGGCATCCAAGGATCGCGAGCAGGACGGGACTTCCGATCGACGGATTTCGCTGATACCCTCCAAACAGAGAGATCAACTGGTATTTGGCACTGATTTAACCAGTCATCAAGCAGAGATTTACCAACAGTTTTCCTCAGCATTGAAATCTCAAATCGGACCGCCTGAAGTTAGTCGATCGTATTCCAGTTGGGCGTGTAGAGTTTGTTCGAGCATTCAGCAAAAAGTTTTTGACCGTTCAAATATCGTCTATTTTGATATCAATCGTGTGATCAGCAACTATTTGATTAAGATATTAACCAGTAAAGATGATCATCCGCTGGTTTCATTGCTTTTTGATAACGGGATAACAACTGTTTTTAATAAATTGTTCGATCACCCCAATCTTTTTCTTGGTTCCTACAAAAGCAAAAAATCGATAAAAATCGAAACCCTATCCTGGGCAAATTGTGGTACAATCGGATCAAAGAGCGGTGAACAGACCTATGGAAGAGAATCACTGGCCAGAACCTTGCGAGATAAAAAAATCTGCCCCGGAATCCTTTTACAATTTCTGGTCTTAAGATTTATGAATGGGATCAAATGTTTAGGGTCATTTAATCAAATTGGTTATCTGGAGGAATATAGAAATAAATGGGAATCCTTGAGCCTGCCCTGGGATTTGAAATTGGAGGAAGATGAGGGAATCTCATTGACGACGGGTAGATTGACTCGCGACGGAAAAGCCAGGTGGCCACTGGATTTGGTGTGGAATCAGGAAAGGATCGATGTGGCTGAATATGGTGAATTGCCTATGTCGGAGTTTTGGATGCCAATCGCTCTTCAATTGGCTAAGTAATAGTTAACATCCAACCTACCCCCGATCAGATGAAGAAAAAGCTTTCGATCGTCATCTTAATCGTTTTTTTTATTCAGATCGGATATCTCTCCTACCGTTTGCCCCAGATTATTTTACTGGGGCAGGACTTTCCTCAGGAAATTAAGCTGTCTGCAGTCATCGCCGGAATTTGCCTGGGAGTGCTGCTTTTTTTAAAAGACCCCACAACCCCATTCAAAGAAGATGATTAAGCTTCGCGAAACTCGTCCGGATCTATTCCCTGCTTCCTCAGGGCTGCTTTTTGCCTGTTTAGTCCCACAAAACACACAATAATACTCAGTATGTACAACAATATCATTGGGCCAGCCATGAACATCATGGTAAGCGGGTCCGGAGGTGTCAGCATGGCGCTGAGGATGAATACAATGAGGATGGCCATCCTGGATTGCTTGATCATCAATTGCGGCGTGACTACTCCCATTCTGGCCAAAATGAAAGTCACCAACGGCAATTCAAAGATAAACCCGAATGCCATCAAAAGCTTAAGGGCGAAGCTTAGATACTCGCCAACCGAGAGGGAAGGCATTATTTCTCCCATCTGGGTCAGGCTCAGGAAGAAATCAAAACCGTAGGGGAATACCACAAAATAACCAAAAAGCGCTCCACCGATAAAAAAGATGAAGGAGAAAATGGCAAAAATCCAGAAGATCTTCTTTTCGCTTCTATATAAAGCAGGGCCAACAAAACCCCACAACTCAATCAGCAAATAGGGAAATGACAGGAAAAAACCCGCGAAAATGGCGACCTTCATTTGAGCGAAAAACAATTCCGGCAATCCAATAAAAACCATGGAAGAATGTGGTTCTGCCCTTTTGCTTGAAACAGCCAGAGAACATTGGCAGTTTAGATTTAGATGATCAGGAAGCGGTTGAAAACCTGATTCTGCCTGAGATTCCTGCAAAGTGGTCTGGTATTTGTTCGATTCGAACACGGGAGATGGGTCCTTGCCTAATGCTACCTGAAAGAAAATCATGAAATCGTTGACAGTCTCCTTTGCAATATCAATCCAATTGCCGGCGGTATCAGCCATTTCTGCAAGTTGTTCCTCAGTCGAAGCATCGGCAGTCACATCTGTTTTCGATTGAGTATCATGGGTCGCGTCGTCGACAGGTTCTTCTACAACAGCCACAGCAGCAGTAACAGGAATTTCAGAACAACTGCAATTGTAGGAATTCAGGTCGGTTACAGACAGTTCGGGCTTTGTTACAGTTTTTTGTTGGGTGGAGGTATATTTCTTTAAAGGGGCGTCAACCGGAGCCCTGATAAGATCCAGGATTTCTTTTCTAAATCCGTAGGTGGCCAAAACGCACAACATCATTACGACCAGAAACCGGATGAGTCGACGGCGTAATTCATCCAGGTGATCAATAAAGGACATGGCTCCCGATCCGGCGGTTTGACCTTTTGTTGTGCTGTGTTCTTCGGTTGACTGATTTTCCATTGTTTCTCTAGTTCAATGACTATAAGGGGTTTAGCGACTATCCTGCTTCACATACTTCGGCAATGGTAGTATGAATAAGTTGATCTAGGCAACAGATTATCTGGATGAGGACGAGCCAACTCATTAATTTGCTACGGTTTTGGGCTCCTTTATTTTTAGGGCATTCAATAACATGACATATCTGGTTAATTGCTCTCTTTTTATGCCGGGGATGCCCATATTCTGCGAATAAGCCTGTTTTTAAAAACAAAGCCAACACAAGCCCATGAATCATTCTATTGAAGTGCAAATGTTGAATGCACTTGAATTCTTTCACTATTCTTATCGCTTCCAACGTCGCTTATTTGTGTTGTCTCTTTCGCCAGAGACCGATCTCAAGAACATCGTGACCGATTTACGGGTGTTAAATGCATCAAAAATTAAATGCATCGTTGTGATGGAGAATCAGGCTAAGCTCTCAAAAACAGTCCGAGAATGGTCTGATCGTGGGTATCCTTTTGAATTCTTTCAGCAGGAATGCGACACCGATTTTACCAATTCAGTTGCTGACGTGAGGGAATTGACGGAAAAAGGCAAGATTCCGGTGATTGGCCTTAAAGCTCGACAAAATCGTCATGCCTCTTTGGAACTAATTGAAAAATCTACGATTGATTTAGCGCAACATTTTATCGTTGATAAGGTTTTCTTTCTTTCCAAATTTGACGGTTTAAAAATAAACGAATCATTCATATCGCACTTAACTCCGCAAGAAGCACAGCGAGAAATGAAAGACAATTCGGAGGTGAATATTGGCAGAAATCACCTGGATTTTTTGGTGAAAAGTAACCTTGAATACGGGTTTGAAATTGTCCTGTTAAAAGGTGAAAGCGGATGCCTTTTTCAAGAGATTTTCACGCACAGAGGAAAGGGAACCTTACTCACCAACGACTATCCAAATGTCATTCGCAAGGGTAAAAAATCAGACGTTATGGATATCTCCCTGCTTCTGAAACCCTATGTTTCGTCAGGAGCTATTTTACCGGTATCCGAGGATTCAATTGCGGCGGAGGTTCATGAATATTATGTATACACGGTCAATAGATCCATAGTGGCCATTGCTAAACTGACTGATTATGGTGCTGCGATCGAATTAGCCAAGTTTTGCACCCTGCCCAGGTACCAGGGAAAAGGGAGAGCCCGGGAATTAGCAGAAAAAATGATTCAAACCGTGCGAAATGCAAAAAAAGAATTTATGTTTGCGCTCAGCATAGAACCCAAAATGTTTGAGTTTTTCAAAAGTCTGGGTTTTTCAGAATGTGATCGTGAATCACTGCCGGAAAGTTGGAAGAATCAATATGATAGATCCCGCCAATCAAAGGCATTTCGACTGAATATAGCCAAGTAATCAAAACAAACGCTTCAAAATCTCAACAAGGATGTATTATACTCCGGACAATTGGTATGAAAAATGAAGATTTTTCTGTTTTTGGTTCCTTTCATTGAATAGAATTCATTGAAAAATCTTAAAACTTTCAACCATATAAACCATCTGTCCTTTTTTACGGACAATTGAAACATTGATTTGGATAAAAGTCTGACTGACTTTTGGAAGGTTGGACTAGAAAATTAAGTCCGTTGTTATAAAATTGAGGTTTACTTTGAGACAAACAGACTTAATATCTGTGACACAGTTGTTTTGATTGCTATGATTAATAAAAGTTTTTTTTTGTACTTTCCAATACTGTTTCTGGGATTCATATTGTTTTCACCCGGAGACTTTGACGGCCCTACTTCAGAGCTGCAGCTCAGTACGATACGATTGGATGAAACAGGGCATCTTGCGGCCAAGGATATCAAGGCTGCAGAGACATATTTGCCTTATATTTCAAAATATGTGGAGAATGATGATGAATTCATTCCCCTGGTTTTGGCTGTAATGAAAGCCGAATCAAATTTTAAAATCCAGGCAAAAAGTCATAAAGGAGCATTAGGGTTGATGCAACTGATGCCAACAACTGCTCTGGATGAATACCGCAAGTCCGGTATGGATGTTTCCTTATATAAATTGAAGAAGAACCTGATAGAACAGCCGGAGTTAAACATCGCCCTGGGTGTTGGTTATCTTAAAACCCTGCAAGATCGTCTGGAAGGAATTGAAAACCCTGACAAGCATCGACAATTGATCATTGCATCATACAATGCCGGGATTCACCGAGTGAAAAGGGCTTTCAAATGCAAAGGTTTTAACTGTTACAAGTATAAAGCCAATCGCTACAGCAATAATTTCTTTCAGAGAACCATTAAAACCCTTCCTGCGGAAACCCGCAATTATTTGAAAAACGTCGAACGTTATTACGAAGATTACAAAAAGGCTTTTTCTGAGCAAAAGCCGACTGGCGACGTTACTATCTAACCAAATACAATTTCAGGCAATTAGATTCCTAATTGCCTGAGTTGACTTTTCCAGGTTGAAAGTGCCAATTCAGCCTGGAGTTTCCTTTTCTCCTTTTTATTCTTGATTTTTTTACCTGGCAGTGCTTGTAACAATCCAAAGTTTGCATTCATCGGCTGAAAACGCTTTGGAGAGGCTGTTTGGAGGTAGTTTACCAACCCCCCGATCATGGTTTCCGGATTGACCTCTAAATACTGGTTGCCTTGTAAAGACTGATAAACGTTTAATGCTGCCCAGAGACCCATTGAAGATGATTCGGTGTAACCTTCGACTCCGGTGATCTGCCCTGCAAGAAAAACCTTATTGTTAACCTTCAGGGAGAGATTGGTGTTTAACTGGTTGGGGGCATTGACGTAGGTGTTGCGGTGCATGCTGCCTAATCGGGCGAACTCACAATTTTCCAATCCCGGAATCATTCGAAAAACCCTTTTTTGCTCCGGCCAGGTCATCCTGGTTTGACAACCGACCAGATTGTATAGCGAGGCATCTTTGTTCTCCTGTCTCAGCTGGAGAACAGCATGATGTTGCTCTCCCGTTTTCGGGTTGTTGAGACCAACCGGTTTCATAGCCCCAAATGCCAATGCGTCGATTCCTCGTTTGGCTAACACCTCAACCGGTAAGCAGCCTTCAAAATGTTTGGCTTGCTCAAAATCTTTAAAAGGAACTTTTTTAGCAGAAACCAGGTTATTCACCAACTCTTCATACTGCTCGCGATTCATGGGACAATTGATATAGTCTGCTTCACCTTTGTCATACCGCGAGGCTTTGAAAGCAATATCCATATTGATGGAATCAGCATAAACCACCGGTGCAATCGCATCATAAAAATACAACCCTTCATCATCGAGGAGTAATTTCAGAGATTCAGAAAGAGCATCTGACATAAGCGGACCAGCAGCGACAATCACATATGAATAATCCTTCAGTAAAACATTTATATCCGTAATCTCCCGCAATATCACTTCACATGACTCCAATGCAGACAATTTGTACTTTACTTCGGCAGAAAACAGCGCCCTATCTACGGCTAAGGCAGATCCCGCCGGGACTGAATTATTCTTTGCCGATTCAATGATTAAGGAATTAGCGCATTCCATTTCAGCCTTCAACAGTCCATGTGCGTTTGAGGTATCCACCGACTTAAAAGAGTTGCTGCAAACAAGTTCTGCCAGGTTTCCGGTTTGATGGGCTGGAGTTGTTAATTTTGGGCGCATTTCAAACAGGGTGACTGGAATATTGCGGGATGCCAGCTGCCAGGCAGCTTCACAGCCGGCTAAACCTGCCCCGATGATTGCGACATTGGACTTTCTAGACATGAAGGTATTGAGTGTACGAGGTTATAAAAAATATCTGTCTGCTTCCAATCCTGTTACTAATAGAGCCGTCAAAACATTTGGCATGGAAAGTGATTTCCTATCCGAAAAACCGTGTTCCAAAGAGATGCTATTCGCGCATTTACCTTGGACATAACCAACAATAGCCCGGAGTTACCCATGAATACCGTTCAGACCACTTCGTCCAGCCAGGACAAAGTAAACAGTCTAATTCGAAATCAACGCAACGAAAAACGGAAAGAGTCTGAAGTTTCCTCGGAAAATGCTGCCAAACAGGCAAATAATATCAAAAGCAAACAAAATGTTGCTTTATTTGCCAACAAAAAAGCAACCAATGAGTCAGAAGGCAATAAAGATAACGACAAACTGGAAATTAACGAATATCTGAAAATCCTATCACGGCTTGAAAATAAGTTGAACCTTGACCAATTGGAAGATGAAGACCTGGACAAAATTACGACCTCTTTGGAAGAAAAAATCCTGTCTTTAACCGATCTTCAAAAAACCAGATTGCGTAGCACGCAGTTTTTCAAGGAAAACGGAATCGAGAATATTAAAGATCTTAAAAAGACGCTATTTGATCTCTTTAAAGACGTGGATGAAAGGGAAGCCTTGTTTGATTTCCTAAAAAGCCCTGAATTTATGGGTATGCTGCTCAATGAGTCAGAGAAACCGTTTACCTACTCAGCATCCATGAACCCGAATGCTGGAACAGCTGTTAAAGTATAGCTTATTCGGGCTCAATGAAATGGAAGGTTGACAGCCTGAATCGAAATAGTGAACCATTAAATCAATAAAACGAAAAACAATAAATCTTAATATACGAATGATGACCGTATCTTTAAACAACCTGCTGCTTCTACTCTTGCCCTTGACCAGGTGAAGGAAGACCGCAGTGTTGTTTACCAATTGTGGGCTTTCTGCCCACAAGAAAAAGCCGTGGGCAAAGAGCTCACGGCTTTTTTTTTGCCTTTTCAAATCCAGCTGTGATTTAAAAAAGGCAAAAACAATCTTCGGATAAATGGAGAACAAAATGATTAATCCGGTGAATAAATACAAGGCGTATACGCCGATTCAGTTGCCCGATCGCACATGGCCGGGAACCAGCATTACTCAACCCCCAACGTGGTGTAGTGTAGACCTGAGAGATGGCAATCAATCTCTTAAAATTCCCATGAATCCGGATGACAAACTATTGTTCTTCAATTTGTTGCTGGCAATTGGATTAAAAGAAATTGAAGTGGGGTTTCCATCAGCATCCAATTCGGAATTTGAATTTATCAGAAATCTCATTGAAGGCGAATTAATTCCTGAAGACGCAACCATACAGGTGCTGACTCAATCCAAACCGGTATTGATAGAGAAGACCTTTGAATCTATTCAGGGGGCGAAAAGAGTCATTTATCATTTGTACAATTCGACATCTTCTTTGCAGCGAAACATTGTCTTCAAAGCTGACAAGAAAGACATCATTAAACTTGCTGTGGATGGGGCTGTGCAGATAGGTGAAATGGCAGCTTCTATCAAAGAAACGGATTTTATTTTTCAGTACTCTCCGGAAAGCTTTACAGGTACGGAGTTGGATTTTTCGCTTGAGGTTTGTGAAGCCGTGATGGACGCCTGGCAACCTTATACGGAAAATAAAGTCATATTGAATCTGCCGGCAACCGTAGAAATGTCTACTCCAAACATTTACGCGGATATGATTGAATGGTTCTGTCGCAGTTTTTCCAGACCTGGGCAGGCAATAATCAGTGTACATACTCATAACGACCGTGGAACCGGGGTTGCAGCTACAGAACTGGCTCTGATGGCAGGTGCGGAAAGGGTTGAAGGGACACTCTTTGGCTGTGGTGAAAGAACGGGAAATGTTGATTTGATGAATCTTGCTTTGAATCTCTTCTCGCAAGGTATCGATCCAAAATTGGATTTTTCCGATATTAATCGTATCGCATCAATTTATGAAAAATGCACCGGAATGATAGTTCATCCCAGGCATCCCTATGCTGGTGAGTTGGTTTATACTGCCTTTTCCGGATCTCATCAGGATGCAATTAAGAAAGGTATGGATTATACCGAATCCGGTGAGTCACGCATATGGTCTGTGCCCTATCTCCCCATAGATCCGCAAGATGTGGGCAGAAATTATGAAAAAATCATCAGTATTAACAGTCAGTCCGGCAAAGGTGGTGTCGCTTACATCATGGAAAGCAAATTCGGAATCAGATTACCCAAGTCCATGCATGTGGAATTCGGAAAAGTCATTCAGCAAGAAGCTGAAAATACAGGTGTTGATGTGAATCCGGAAAGAATGCTTGAGCTTTTTAATCAAGAGTATATTGATCGATTTAATCCTCTTGAATTTCTGGACTGTGAAATTCGCACACGAGGGGATTCTACCAGGGTAATTGCCGGGATCAATCTTCGGGGCACAATGCATAAGATTGAGGGTGTCGGTAATGGACCTCTTGATGCCCTGGGAACTGCCATAAAAAGGCAATTGACAACTGATTTTAAACTCACTTCTTATTCGGAACACGCTTTGGATGAAACAACAGCTTCCCAAGCGATCGCATATATAGAGCTGGAAGCAAGCGGGTCTGCTTTTTTTGGGGTGGGTATCGACGCGAACATAAGTATTGCTTCTTTCAAAGCCCTGTTTAGTGCCTTAAACAGGGCCGCTGGAGTAAAAGACAATGTGCTGCCCGGAGAAAGCTCTGAGAAGGCAGTTCAAGAGGGGTCAGTCGGTATTCGCGAATGTTCAATATCATCCAAGAGAGCAGAGGTCTGAAAACACACTTATTGCATGATCAGTGTTGATAGAGCTTGAGCAAGTGAGAAACTTTTGATTCAACTGTATGTGTTCTCGTACTATACTCAAGAATATGCTACCGGAAAGTTTATGAACAATTCCTCTCTTCGACCGTTGAGTTCAAATAATTCTGGTAGTTTTAATATTTGCAGGCTAAGGTAAGTGTATAGCTATGACTTTTATAATTATTTGAAACCAAAGATCTTTACATACTGTTTATGCAACGTGGTGAATTGAAAGACCGAGATGACGTTTTTGTGGCTGAATATGAAGAACAGCTAATAGGCTTCATGAAGGGTGAGGAAAACGATATACATCTGGAGCCGATGAATTCCTATTATCGGCGCCTGATACATCATTTGGCAATGGAGTTTAAGTTAAAAACCAACTCCGAAGGAGAAGGCGCTGACAGGCATGTCGTTTTGACTAAAACTAAGCATAGTCAAATTCCGGATAAATTAAAAAATCAAAGACCTATTGTATGGAATTACGGGGACCAGGAGTTTCTGGTTGATCCTTTACAACCGGAAATCGAAGTTTATCTTGGAAAAGACGGAAGTGTGGGACTGTATAATGAATCGGCGAATATTCCGTATATCACTAAAAAGAAAGTGGTTTCCGGTGTTTTCAAAATAAAGATGAACAAAATAGTTGAACTGTACGATGAAGAGTGGTAAAACTTCCTCTTCGCCATTTTAAAATGACGATCAAGTTGAACTAAAATACCCATAAAAAATTTGGATTTCCTGACCGAATTGTTGCGAAAACAAGAAAACCTGTTGAAAACTGTTGTTTTTTTTCAAATTTAATAAAAACGAAAGAAAGCAGAGCATTACGAGATTGCAGAAAACCTGCTTAAACAACTGAAGTTATTGATTGAATTATTGTGATTTTGTAGATAACCGAATGATCTTAATGAGTTAAGTTAATTCCTTAATTGACGTGAGATCAGGCGTATTCAACCGAGTTTTCCACAGGTTTTCCACAGGTTTTGACTTCAGAATGCTGACGCAGAACTAAGCTATTAAATCAATTAAAAAATACAATAATAGCCCCTTTACCTCCCAAAAAGGCTGGTGCCCAGCGGTGTTTAACGTTTAAGTGCTTGCTATTATTAATTAACCATTCCCAAACCGCTTTCCTCAGTATTCCTTTTTCCTGTCCTGAATTCAAACCTCTCCCTGTTATGATCAAAGCGGTCTGATGTTTGTTTTTCCTGCATTTCGCTACTAAATTCTCTGTTTTCCGCAAAGCCTCTTCTTTTGTTGAACCATGCAAATCGATTTCTGCATCGGGCATGAATCCCGGGGAGATTTTGAGCTTTCTTTTTGTCGCTGTAACGGCGGTGGGTCTTTTGGTGTCTCCATACTTTGCTTTGCTGGAAGGGCTTGCATTTGGATTCCAATCTTGATCTGCATTGAAACGCACGGGTTCGGATTCCCCTTGTTTATTAGTCGTTGGTTTTTTCTCCTGTTTCTTTTTTATCTCTTCAACACCAAATTGCCTCATCAACTTTTTAAAGTCCTGATCAGCTGATTGGTTCGCAAATTTTGCGGAAGATTCTTTTTCCTTCTTTGTCTTCATTAATTTTAAAAAATCCGCTATAACTGCACTCTTAGACCGGTAAATACCCTTATTCTATTACATTTCTATCAAAATTGATGCAAAACAGCCAACGCTCCGCCAAGTCTATTTCAGCGGAAAGCTTCCTCAACATTTAAGGATTAAACAAAAATGAAATTATCTATTGTCGGATACGGGCAGATGGGTCAGCTAATCGAACAATGTGCGATTAACAGAAATCTGGAAATTGCTTCCATAATCGACCCTTTTCACCCAAAAGCAACCCACAAGGAATTTAGTGATAGCGCTATGACAGATGTAGATGTTTGCATTTGCTTTACACAACCTGATGCAGCCATGGGCAATATCGAAAATGCTTGTAAATACAAGAAAAATACAGTCATTGGAACCACCGGATGGACAGGGCAGATGGAAACCGTCAGACAAATGGTTGAAAAACAGGGGGTAGGGCTTGTCTATTCATCGAATTTCTCGATTGGGGTAAACATATTCTTTAAATTGATTGAACAGGCTGCGCAAGTCATGAACCAGTTTGATGTTTACGACGTTATGGCATTTGAGGCTCATCACAATAAAAAAATGGATTCCCCTTCAGGAACGGCTACCACCATGGCAAATATTCTTTTAAAAAATCTGGAGCGCAAATCAAAAGTAGTTGAAGAAAAGCTGGACAGGAAAATCGATCCTGAAGAGCTTCACTTTGCTTCGATGAGAGGCGGTCATATTCCTGGAACTCACTCCGTATTATTCGATTCTGAATTTGATACTATCGAACTGAAACACACGGCAAGAAACAGGCTTGGTTTTGCAACAGGCGCTGTTTTGGCATCAGAATGGATTAATGGGAAAAAAGGATTGTTCACCGAATCTGACATGATGAAGCAGCTGCTGGGGTAACTGGTCCTTAACGATCACAACTTGCGGAATTCAATGGTGTCAGATAATATGGTCCGTCAAATGGAGGGTGTTTTAATTTCTATTGATCGACCAGCCAATTCAGAACCAACAACTTGCAGATAACTTAAGGAGGAGGGTGTCATGAAGAAGAAAGGCATTTTTCGGCTTATTATTGTTCTAGCTATTGTGATACTAGCTATTAAATTTGTACCGCCGGTTAACAATTGGGCCAGAGGTAATTTACCTGAACCTGTCCTTGCTTTGATAGGTGAGAAGCCAAAGAATATATTTGAGCGAGGATCTGATGCCATCGGTAATACTATTCAAAAAGGAAAAAACATGGTGGGCGATATTGTTGACAAAGTGAGCAACTAGTCGGACTGCCAACAACAAAGCGGGGTTGAACTTATCCTGATCCCGTTTTTTTCTCGACATCTGTTATCAAGTTTCTTATTTGTCTCTCCTTGGCCTCAATATCCTCTGCAAGTTTAAATTGAACTTGGGCTCTTTTTACATTCTGGTCTTTGGACCTGGTTTTGAAATAGACATTGCCTTCCAAGTAATCGGTAAAAAACCGTAATCCAAGTTCAAAACTTATTACCCAAACGGCTTCGTAAAACAGGGATTTGTCTTCAAGAGTTAGAATTTCGTTTGCTGAGTCGAGATATCCTGCAAGCCATTCTTTTGCAAAATCAAGATTAAAAAGTACCTGATCCAAATTCCGGGTCTCTTCTCCGGCAGGGTTGCAAACCGAGCGCAGGCAATCACCGATATCATAATGAAGTAGGCCGGGTTTGACTGTATCCAGATCGATCATTCCAATTGCTTCATTGGTTACTTCGTTAAACAAAATATTGTCTATCTTAGGATCTCCATGAATAACTGAGGTAGCTATTTTTCCTTCCAGCCTTTTTTTTTCGATTGTGTCAGCCAGACTTCTTCGTGATTCAACAAGCTTTCTGCAATATTCAATGTCAGAATGAGTGATTGATCCACTGAAACCGGAAACAACCCGATCATATTTTTCTAAATAGAGCGGTGTGTGATGATATCCGGGTAGAGTGTCGTTTAGTCGACTAGTGTTTAAATCAAAGAGTAGAAAATGAAATCTTCCGAGAGCTTTGCCTGTTTCTCTAGCTAAAGCCGCGGAATCAACCTTTTGAAAGATTTTGGTGTTTTCGGCAAAAGATGTCATTCGCCAGATAGATTCTTCCGACTCTTTATACAGCGTGTCTCCGTTCAAACAATTTATCAAGCTGATGATCTTCCAGTCTGGCCTGGTGGGCTCTTTCTCAAGCTTTTGTTTTATGTGCCTGGAAACAGTGTCTATATTTTCTGCAATTAGATGCGGATGTTTGAAAACGCTTTGATTTATTCGTTGCAGAACATATTTGTTTTTCTGAGCAGCATCTGTAATGATCAAATAAGTGTCATTGACGTTTCCCTGGCCGAGTTCGCAAATAGATTGCACCTGTCCCTCAATAGCAAAAGAGGATGCCACCTTTTTCAGGTAATTAATTGATTTCATTTGTTTAGATTAACAGATTGAGAAGGTTCAGTTGCAGAACCTGGAGGTAGCGATTCGGCAGGAACTTAAAAGTGGTTATTCAGAGAACACATCAAACCACTCTTTGGTTTTGTTAACGGTTTCGATGATTTCAGCCTTGACTATAGGCTTGACCAGATAATATTCACACCCTTCTTCATAGCTGGCGAACCGGTTTTTGGGACTGCCAAGTGCTGTCAACATCGCGATTTTAGCTTTTAAATCTTCCTGATACTTGCTTTCTTCAAGTTTTCTGAGAGCTTTGAGTACTTCATGCCCGTCCATCCCCGGCATCAGGATATCCAGAAAAATCAGATGAAAAGGGGCATTGCTTTCATGCGCAGCTTCAAACGCTTTTATCGCTGCAGGACCGTTGTCTGCCGTAACACATTCACCATGATCATCCAGGATTTTTTTTAACAGCAGCAAGGTTTCGTTATTGTCATCAATAATCAGGAACTTCATAGTGCCGTTTGGATTAAGGTTTTATGGCATGCGCCAGCGCAGTTTCTTCTAAAGCGTTTGAACTGACTCTTCAACGTTCTAATTAGCTTTCTGCATGGCAGCTTTAAATCTGTCGTATTCAGCTACTGCCGATCGTACCATTGAGTGTAACACATCATCTTCAAAAGGCTTGACCAGAAACTGGTAAGCCCCTGAATCCATTCCCTGGATAATGTCTTCGGGTTGGGATTTAGCTGTTTGGATGATAACCGGAATGTGCTTGAAGGCATCGTCTTCCTTTAGCAATCCCATTAGCTCTAGTCCACTCATTTCAGGCATCATCCAATCGATAATGATCGCTTTTATCTCTTTTTCTGTTGATTCCAGAATTCTTAAGGCTTCAATGCCGTTTTCCGCTTTTAGAAGATCGTATCCTTTATCCATCAAGCCTTCTGAAATGAAATCGAGATTTAAAAGATCATCCTCAACGATTAATATTGTTGCTGGTTCTTTCATGATACACCACATCCTGAAAATTCAAGGCTAAAGAAAGCCAATTGTATGTTTGAAGTTTGTCGCGAATATAGCAAAAACCACAATTATTTACAACTCGAATGTCTTCGCTCCAGTAGTGCTGGGAACGTGCTGATCAGGATCAGTGTAACAATGTATTAGTTATCAAATTTCAGAAGAGCACATCAAAACAGCAATCTGTCATTATTATTGGTTTAGACCGGTCTCCGATTCAGGTAGTTGGGCATAAAGTGAGGTGATTAACTCACCGGGTTCAATGGATTGTTTCCCGGACAGGGTATGAATGGCCGTGATAATTCCATAAGGCAGCAATCCCCGGTTCACTTTTTGCTCAAATTGATCGATTCGCTTCATTAATCGATTTAAAAAGGTGCTGGCTCCGTCGCGATCTGTTTCCGTCAGCAACACCAGGAATTTGTTATCCCTGAGCCGCCCTGCGATATCGCTCTCTCGCAATTCCAAGGTTAAAATGTCGGCAATACGTCTCAAAAGGAATCTATCCACTAAAAAATCGTGTAAGGCACTGTCTTTTTTAGGGTTACTAATCGAAACGAGTATCGATGATAGATTAACGTTGTAGCGGCTGCTACGTTTGATTTCACTATGAAGAGTATCCAGGATGGTGTTTTCGCTTTTTAAACTGGTCAGTGAATCTTTATACTGGTTTTTTTTTCGGGAAAGATAATATTGTTTCGCTTCATCAACGATAATCTTCAGCTGTTTACCCCAAGGCTTGATAATAAACTTGAACACATTGGCCTTGTTGATTGCATTCATGATGGCATTGGTATCCGTGTAACCGGAAATCAGCACTCTGACGACGTCCGGATAGTGCTTTTTCATTTCTGCCAATAGTTCCGATCCGCTTTCGCCGGCCAAACGTTCATCGCACAACGCGATCCCGATTTCATTCTTTTTGAGGGCTTCCATTGCCTCGACCGAATTTTCAGCAGTAAATATACGGTAGGAATCATTGAGCTCGTGATTCACCAAAGCCAGAATGTCCACATCATCATCGACGACCAAGACACCTAGTTGATCTGTTTCTTGTAAGGTCGTGTTTGATAACTCGTTATCCATGGTTTACTATGCCCCGGAGATAGAATCTGGATTATCTATTAGCTAAAATTACGTTCAATCAAGTAGTTCCAGCGCTTATATTATTATCTAATTCCGAACCATTGAAAAGTTTTTTTTAAAGAAGCTGATTTTTCTATTAGTCATGGTTCCGATATTTTTAAAATTCCCTAAACGGCTTTAGATGATTGATGATCGGGGAATTGATCCACATATTTTTCTTTTATCTGCAAAATGCTGGGCAAACATGATTTAAAGGCCTTGACGAGTTCCGGATCAAATTGTTTGCCTGAATTTCTTTCGATAGCTTCCATGGCTTTTTTGACACTCCAAGATTTCTTGTAAGGTCTCACGGAAGTCAATGCATCAAAAACATCTGCAATCGAAATAATTCTTCCTGAAACAGGTATTTCTTCTTTCATCAGTCCATTTGGATATCCGTTTCCATCCCAACGCTCGTGATGTGTCAGAGCAATATCAACAGCTGTTTGCAACAGATCAGATGAGTGACCCCTTAAAATCCTGGCTCCAATCGTTGTGTGGCTTTTCATAATCTCCCATTCTTCATCATTCAATTTACCGGGCTTCAATAGTATCGAATCAGGAATACCGATTTTGCCAATATCATGCATGGGGGCTGAGTTGAGGATGAGTTCGGACTCTTTCTCAGTAAATCCAAATGCTTTTGCAATTTCAAAGGAAAACTGACTCATACGAATGATATGAAGACCCGTTTCATTGTCTCGATATTCAGCTGCAATACCCAATCTGTTTACGATTTCTAGTTGAGTGTCTCTAAGTTCTTTGGTGCGCTCCTGGATTTTCTGGTCGAGAATAGCATTATGTTGAAGCAATTGTTCCTGGGCAAGTTTGACTTCAAGTAGATTACGAATGCGAACCAACACTTCGTCAGTGTTAAACGGTTTTGTCAGGAAATCTCTCGCGCCCAGGCTTAGGGCTCGTAGTCGGGTGCTGTGATCAGATAGTGCGGAAAGGATAAGAATCGGGATATCACTGTCTTTTTTTATTTCGTTGAAGTGGCTCATGACACCGAAACCGTCTAACTCCGGCATGAGAATGTCCAGCAGAACCAGATCGAATTCATTTTCCTTATATAGATGGATGGCTTCTTTGGGTCGGGTGGTGGTCACAATGCTGGTATATCCCTCACTCATCAATATTTCATAAAGTACATCAACGTTTAACGGGTCGTCATCTACAACCAGTACTTTTGATTCGTGATAATCCCTTATTAAATCCAACCGTTCCACCTGAAGCCGTATTAACCAACTGAATGTTTGTCTAATTTGATGCTAAAATAGCCCTATTATTATACTTTTAACACAAAACCGGTAGAATCGGCAATCTTGACAAAATGATTTGGTGGAGACTCATATCAGGATTTAAATGGTTATTTGTCAGGAGGGTTCGAACTGTTTGCAGAGAATAAGTAGGAGTCAGCATTGAAGGGTTAGAGATGATTTCTATTGAGGCTGAACTCGCTATTGCAGCCTCAATCAACGACATTTTTTCATACTGTCCTGCTATAAATCATTTAAAAAATCATCAGCTGCTGAAGGAAGCTCATTTAACGCTATGAAATCTTTATAGGTACGCTCGTTTGCGACGACCTTTTTTATTTTACCTCCGTTTTTCAAGAAATCATTTACAGCGCTTTCAATGTCTTGATGACTCGGTTTAAAACTGAGCGACTGATTGCTTCTTTTTTTACTGTTGTTCCAACGCTTCATTGGCCCTCCTTTTTGAATTGATCACTTTTAGCACCTAGGCATTTCTCATTTAAGAGACTGATTACTCTCCGATTTTTAGTGCATTTGACGGATCAAAATTGAAACTATCTTAAATCATCGAGAGTTTTGGCGTATTATATCAGACCAAAAACGAGGATCAAGTTAATTTTGTTGGGAATTTTAAGATTGTTGCGAACGGGTAAGCTTTAGAGAGCAACATGGCGAGATAGCCTTTACATTGCAATGAATTACGCTATTTCAACTTGAAGAAAATTTAATTAAAATGTTGTGAACAGGTAAAACGCTGAAAAAGTTTTACTAAATAGGAGGAACAGGTTTCAAAGTTATGATCAAGTTAGTTCAAAAACCAATTTGGATTTAACTCCCTGAGACTTGTGTGATATTTGCGGCCAACAGGAATTTTAACAATTTTTTCGTCGTTGTCTTTCAACACAGCTTCGTAGTCCTGATTGCCTTTCCTTTCAACGGATACAACCTTTATGGGATTGATTAGATAAGATTTATGAATTCTTAGAAGATCCTGCCCGTCAAACTGATTTTCGAGGTCTTTTAGAGTTGTGCGCAGCAGGAGAGAATCGGTTTCTTCCGCTTTGCAGACAATTTTGCAATACGGAAAGGTGGAATGGATAAACAAAACACTGCTGAAATACTGGGTGATTTTATTAATCACCTCGGGCTGGCCGCTTTCGACGATTTTGTTAAGAGATTTTATCTCTTCTTCATACTTCAGGCGTAAAAAAACCTTAATTTTTGCAACCAGTTCTTCTTCATCGAAAGGCTTGGTTATGTAGTCGTCGCCGCCAACATCGTAACCATAAAGTCGATCTTCCAGTAATTCTTTTGCCGACAAAAACAGAATCTTAGTGTTCGACAATTTTGTACTGGTTCTTAACTTTTTGCAGACCTCATAGCCATCAATTCCAGGCATCATTATGTCCAGCAGTACAAGATCCGGAACAAATTTTTCAGCAATTACCAGCGCTGATTCGCCTGATTCCGCCGTCTCTATAATATAATCATCGCTCAATATTTCAGAAATAATGTTCAAATTGGCAAGATCATCGTCGACCGCCAAGATCTTATATCGATTAGCCATTCAGTAAAAGTAATTGGTTATTTGCGCCTTTTAGAGCTGTAAAGGAACATCGAAAGTCAATAAACCTTTGATAGTCGAGACTTCCTAAACCTAAACTATTTCTTTTTTCATATCCAGCAAAAAAAGAGCTTGAAGTTGCAGTCTAGTGAAACTACAAAGCCTGAAATTCCAAATCTTTGGGGTAAAATAGCAATGACTATCAAAGATTAATATCTTCGCATGGCGGATAAATTGCAAGTAAACTCAATTAGAAAACACATTTTTAGTTTGACAGTTTCTTCAGATCAAAACTAAAATATCCACTGAATAAACGCCTGATAATACTCGTCAGAAAAACGATATGCAATATTCCACCGGCGAAAATTGGTATGCTATCAGGGTCAAATCTCGTTATGAAAACATAGCGAAGAAAAACCTTGAAAACAAAAATATCAAATCTCTTTACCTCACCTACCAAACCCTCAGCAAACGTAAAGACAGAAAAAAAACTCTGACAAAAGCCTTTTTTCCCGGCTATATGTTCATCAAAGCTGAACTCAATCCAGAGATTCATGTTGAAGTGTTAAAAAGCGTTGGCGTGGTGGAAGTCCTAAAAAATAGCAAGGGACCAATACCTATCCCTGAAAACCAGATAGAAAACGTGAAACGTCTTGAGAAATACAAAGGTCAAATTACCACTTTTGATGAATTTGCATCCGGGATGCAAGTAAAAGTAGTTCAGGGTCCCTTAATTGGAGTTGAAGGGTTTGTTGATGAAATCAACCGTGATTTAATTAAAATCAGCATTGATTCAATTCCAGGCTCCGTTGCCATCCACGTAAACTCCTGCCAGATAGAACCTGTCCATCGAGAAAGAAATTGTTCTGCCGTATTCCTTTAAAACAGTTGTTTTTACGGCGTTTTGCTATTGACAAGGTGCTCATTGCCCAATAGTATTGGTGTTCAAAAGATGAACATCCTCCTTTGCTTTTTCTGTAACACGCTTGGCGAAGCTTGCCCAAAAGCTTTCTATCCTCTGTCAGCTCTAACGCGATCCCCATTGCAAATTGATCGAATATGATTTGACAACAAAATGTGAATTTGACTTTTATTCAGTCAGCGGCGTCTTCTTAAAATCATTTACAGAATTCTCGTTTTCCTCTGATGTTTTACTCATCTTTAAGCCATTGCAAGTAAACAGCACATCCTGATCATTTTCTAATACCGGAAGAAAATGGGCACTCAGCTTGACGAAAAATATTACCTGTTAAAAGAACTAGAGAAGTCGGAATCCAATTCTCAAAGAGCCTTAGCCGAAAACATGGGGATCAGCCTCGGCAAAATCAATTTTATCCTCAAAGCCCTCATTTCCAAAGGACTGGTCAAAATGGAGAACTTTGCTCATAGCGACAATAAAATCGGCTATAGATATGTGTTAACCCCTGAAGGCATAGCCGAGAAATTGAGAATTACCAAAGCTTTTATTAAACGCAAAGAGGAAGAATACGAGAGGATTCGACTGGAAATCGAAGTGGCGAAATCGGAAATAAAGAATTGAGAAATAGTCAATCTTCATAAACAGAAAATAAAAATTATCACAAAATGTCTAAAATATTAATTACTGGAGCAGCTGGATTTATTGGTTATCATTTATCAAATAAACTGCTGGAAAGAGGTGACCAAGTTGTTGGCATAGACAACCTCAATGACTATTATGATGTCAACCTGAAAAAAGATCGTCTTAAGATTTTGCAGGAATACAAGGATTTTGAATTTATAAAAGGGGATATTTCCGATCGTATCAGAATAGAAGAACTGTTTAAACATGGTAATTTTGACAAAGTTGTTAATCTTGCTGCTCAAGCGGGAGTCAGATACTCATTGAAAAATCCTCATGCCTATGTCAACTCAAATGTAGTTGGTTTCGTAAATCTCTTGGAAGGCTGTAGGCATAATAATGTAAAGCATTTTGTCTTCGCATCCTCATCATCCGTTTATGGCGCAAATACTAAAATGCCTTTTTCAGTTCATGACAATGTCGACCATCCGGTTTCCCTTTACGCGGCTTCTAAAAAATCGAATGAGTTGATGGCACACTCTTACTCACATTTGTACGATCTTCCTTGCACCGGCCTGAGGTTTTTTACTGTTTACGGTCCCTGGGGAAGGCCAGATATGGCATTATTTCTGTTTGCCAGTGCCATCCTTGAAGACCGACCAATTGATGTTTTTAACTATGGAAAAATGCAAAGGGATTTTACCTACATTGATGACATCGTTGAGGGGGTAATTCGAGTTTTGGATAACACAGCGGCATCAAATCCCTCTTGGACAGGCAACAATCCTGACTCTGCTACAAGTTACGCACCTTACAGACTATACAACATCGGAAACAACAATCCTGTCGAATTGATGGATTTCATAAATGCCATAGAGGATGCCTTAGGTAAAACAGCAAAAATGAATCTGCTGCCAATGCAAGCAGGAGACGTTCCTGCTACCTATGCGAACGTCGATGATTTGATCAGGGATGTAGACTTCTTGCCATCGACATCGATTCAAGAAGGGATTGCAAATTTTATAAGTTGGTATCAGGAATATTATAAGAATTAGAAATGTCTGCTATTTGAATACATGACACGCAATAGAAAATATCAGTTATAGGATTAGGCTACGTTGGTTCACCAATAGCGGTAGCTTTTGGTTAAAAATCACAGGTTATTGGTTTTGACATCAATCATAAGCGTTTAGAGGATTTAAAACAAAGTAGCGATACTACCAATGAGGTATCCAATTCAGACTTGAATTCATCTAACATTCTTTTTTCTGACGAAATTGATGACCTGCGAGCGGCTGATTTTCACATCGTTTCAACTCCAACTCCAGTTAACGAAACAAAGCAACTCGATCTCAGGTATTTATTAAGTCCTTCAAAATCGATTGGCAGCATTTTGAAAGCTGATGACATTGAGGTGTACGAGTCTACAGTATACCTCAGGAGCAACTGAGGAGGACTGCATCCCAATTCTAGAAAAGGAATCTGGGTTGAAAGCTGGAACTGGTTTTACAGTAGGTTACAGTCCAGAAAGGATCAATCCAGGAGATAAAGAACATACATTCACAAAAATCAAAAAAGTTGTTTCAGCCCAGGATGAAAGCACTTTGAATATAATGGCTGAAGTGTATGAATCAGTCATCACAGCAGGAGTTTATCGAGCTACTTCTATAAAGGTAGCGGAAGCTGCGAAAGTAATTGAAAACACTCAGCGAGATTTAAATATCGCTTTCGTAAATGAACTTGCCCTAATTTTCGATAGACTGAATATTGATACTAATGAAGTCTTACAAACCGCAGCCACCAAATGGAATTTCCTTCCATTCAAACTTGGTTTGGTTGAAGGGCATTGCATTGGGGTAGATCCCTATTATTTAACCTATAAAGCAGAGAGAACTGGGTATTCATCCCAAGTCATACTGTCAGGTAGAAAGATTAATAATGACATGGGTAGAATCATAGCTCAGCAAACCATCAAAGAGATGATTAAGGCTGGACATCAAATAATGGATAGCAAAGTAACTATTCTTGGTTTAACTTTCAAAGAAAACTATCCTGATCTAAGAAATTCAAAAGTAATTGATATAATAGATAAGTTAAAGGAATTTGGGGTTAATGTTCAGATTCATGATGAGTATGCAAATTCAGAAGAAGCAGAAGCCGAGTACGGGATTAAATTGTGTGATTTTAATTGTCTTTCTCAGAGTCAGGCACTTGTTGTTGCTGTTGCTCACAAACGTTATACAGAACTATCTTGTTCAGAAATAAGTCAACTGCTTACGAATAATGGAGTTATTGTCGATGTGAAATGCGCAGTCAGAATTGATGCCATAAAGTCAACAGGATTGAATTTATGGAGACTATAGTCATATTGATGCCTAATTTTCTGATCTGTCCTTTTATAATTTAGAGTTAAAGAAGAGGAATTGATACATCGTGAATTTAACCAAAAAACGCATTCTTGTAACTGGGGCAGACGGTTTCATCGGCTCTCATCTAACTGAATCATTGGTGAAAAGCTGTAAATCAGTGAGAGCACTTTGCCAGTATAACTCATTTAACTCATGGGGCTGGTTGAATGACAACCCGGTAGCAAATGATATTGAAATTGTAACAGGAGACATCAGAGACCCCCATTTTTGCAATATAATAGCTAAAGACATAGATGTAATCTTTCATTTAGCAGCATTGATCGCGATTCCCTATTCATATGCTGCTCCTCATAGTTATATAGATACAAATGTTGCTGGAACTTTAAACATTTGCCAGGCAGCCCTGACAAATCAATGCGAGCGAATTATCCACACTTCTACTAGCGAGGTGTACGGTACCGCCAAGTATGTACCAATTGACGAAAACCACCCATTGCAACCTCAATCACCTTATAGTGCTTCAAAAATAGGGGCAGATATGGTTGCGATGTCTTACTACAATTCATTTGACCTACCGTTGATAATTGCCAGACCTTTCAACACTTATGGTCCCCGTCAATCAGCTCGAGCGGTGATTCCTACCATTATCATCCAAATAGCTAATGGTAATAAAAGGATAAAACTTGGAGATGTATCACCCACTAGAGATTTCAACTATGTGAAAGATACCTGCAATGGGTTTATGGAAATAGCAAAAAAAGAAGGTCTTGAAGGAGAGGTGATCAACATCGGATCTGGTAGTGAAATTTCAATAGGTGATGTGCTTAAGCTGATAAAAAAAAATATGAATAGCGAAGTAGAGTTTATTACAGAAAACTTACGATTAAGGCCAGAAAAATCAGAAGTTTATCGTTTGTGTTGTGATAATACTAAAATAAGGGAATTGACCGGATTTGAACCAAGATATTCCATTGAACAGGGAATAGACGAAACAATTGCCTGGTTTACTGATATAGAAAAGGCAAACCTTAGCATGTATAAAGATGGAATTTACAACGTTTAATGAAATTGTTGATTTTATTAGAGGGATATACAAAACAGACGAGAACATTCCTCTTCATGAACCGCGTTTTTGGGGTAATGAAAAAAAATATCTAAACGATTGCATAGATTCCACCTTTGTTTCAAGTGTCGGCAAATATGTAGATAAATTCGAAGACAAAGTCGCCGAATTCTGTGGAGCCAAATGTGCGGTTGCTGTAGTAAACGGCACTCAAGCTTTATTTATTGGACTTAAGCTAATAGGAGCAAGACCAGGAACAGAAATTATCACTCAATCTCTTACTTTTGTTGCTACTGCAAACGCTATTGCCTACACTGGTGCTAGTCCTATTTTCATTGATGTTGATGTAAACACGATGGGACTATCTCCTGCATCCTTAAGACGGTTTTTAGAAGAGCATACGGAACAAAAGGATGGTACGTGTTGGAATAAAACAACTCAAAAACAAATCGTTGGTTGTGTACCAATGCATACCTGTGGATTTCCGGCTAAGATAATAGAAATAAAAGAAATATGTGAGGAATTCTTCCTGACTCTGGTGGAAGATTCAGCTGAGAGTCTAGGCAGTTATGTTGGCGGAACTCATACAGGGCTGTTCGGAAAGTTAGGGGTTTTTAGTTTTAATGGTAACAAGATCATTACTTCAGGTGGAGGAGGAATGGTTGTTACAAACGATGAAGCTCTAGCTAAAAATGCAAAGCATTTAACAACGACGGCAAAAAAAGATCATCCTTGGGAGTTTAATCACGATGAAGTAGGTTATAATTTTCGTATGCCGAACATTAATGCTGCTTTAGGTGTATCACAAATTGAGCATCTCACAGATTTTCTTATTTGCAAACGAGATCTAGCAAATGAATATAAAACATTTTTTGATTCATTAGGAATAAATTCAATTCAAGAACGAGAAGGGACAAAAGCAAACTACTGGCTCAATGCGATACTTTTAGAAAATCAAGAACAACGCAACGACTTTTTGAAGTATGCCAACAGGTTTAATATCATGGCTCGATGCCTTTGGTCTCCCATGCACACTCTCCCAATGTATAAATATTGTGAACAAGATACACTTGAAAATACTAAGTTTTTATATGAACGTGTTGTCAATATTCCGAGTAGTGTTAGAAACTAATAGCAAATCGATATACTCACATTTTAAGGTTTTATTTATCACAAACTTAAGCTTTATAATGCTGAAATAATTTGATAAAACGCCTTGGAGATGGCAGAATAGCATATGATTTCAACATATTACTCTTAACCACCCTCCCCAAGGCGAAAATGAAAGCTTCTACACGAAAAATAATGAATGCCGTATCTGTCGTTCATTTTATAGGTTCACACGGAAATTTAGCCGATAATAAACTGTACCAAGCCATGGAGCAACTGGATTTTGAAAAGCAGCTCAAGAAAGCAGGCTTCGTAAGCAAAAAGGAGAAACTCTGAAGTGGACCCCATGTCAAGACCACTTTTTCACTTTTTTTGTATAACAAGAAATCTACTTCTCAGTTTTTGATAGTTAATTGAAGTAAACGTTTTC